>NZ_JBHVVP010000011.1:0-218094 GCF_042882605.1 Streptomyces sp. NPDC058198 | reverse complement strand
ACACGAATGATCCTCCGCCTTGCGATCGCACGCACCGAACGCCGCCGGCCCCGCCCTCCGGGCGGACGGCGCTACTTTGCGGACACGACCTAGGCCCCGGCCCGCACGTTTCCGTGCGGGCCGGGGCTTTTGTCGTGCGCGCCCGCCGGGGCTTTGTCCTGCGCGCCCGCCGGACCGGCCGCTGTGCCGGAGAAGCGCGGTTGCCGGGGCGGGCCGTACCGGACCGGCCGGTCGTGCCGCCGCTGCCCGGCCGTCAACGGGTGACGGCCGGGGGGCGCTCCGCCGGGTCCGTCACCAGGTGACGGGCAGCCGGCTCAGGCCGTGCACCATCATCCCGGTCGTCAGCTCCAGGGACTCGACCTCCTCCGCGAGCTGCAGACCGGGGAAGCGGTTCAGCAGCGAGGAGATGACGATCTGCAGCTCCGCCCTGGCCAGCGCGGCGCCCACGCAGAAGTGCGGGCCGTGGCCGAACGCGACGTGGTGGACGGCCTCGGGCCGGGTGGGGTCGAACTCGTCCGCCTGCGCACCGGGGAAGCGCGCGGGGTCCTGATTGGCGGAGCAGACCGCCGCCAGGACCGCGCTGCCCTTGGGGATGACGGTGCCGCCGACCTCCACGTCCTCCAGGGTGATCCGCAGCGGGCCGCCGTCACCGATCGGGTTGACGCGCAGCAGCTCCTCGATGGCGTGGTCGATCATCTCGGGGTGTTCGCGCAGCGTGGCCATGTGCTCGGGGTGGCGCAGCAGGGTCAGGACGAGCTTGCCGATCATGCTGACGGTGGTCTCGTGACCGGCGACGAGGATGGTCGCCGCCATGACGATCAGCTCGTACTCGTTGAGGCTGCCCTCTTCGTCGTGGGCGGTGACGAGCGCCCCCATCAGGTCGTCCGTCGGCTCCTCCCGCTTGAGCTTGACGAGTGCCCCCAGGTACCCGATCATCTCCTGGCGCTGGGCGGCGGTCTCCTCCGCGGTGTGCGCGGTCAGCGAGACGAAGGCGTCCGACCACTCGCGGAAGCGGTCGCGGTCCTCGAAAGGCACGCCGAGCAGTTCGCAGATCACCATCACCGGCAGCGGGAAGGCCAGTGCCGTGTTGAGGTCGACCGGCCCTTCGAGCTTCTCCATCTCGTCCAGAAGCCCGTCGGTCAGCTCCTGGATCCGGGGACGCATGTTCTGCACGCGGCGGGCGGTGAACTCCCGGGAGACGAGCCTGCGCAGCCGGGTGTGCTCGGGCGCGTCCGTGGTGAACAGGCTGCCCGGCACGGGAGGCGTGGTGGTGAGCTGCGGTGCCTCGGGGTTGATGGTGGCGGCCCGGCTGAACCTGGCGTCGGCGAGCACGGTGCGCACGTCGTCGTAGCGGCTCACCACGTAGCCCTCGTCACCGCTGGGCAGCCGGACATGGGCGACGGGGCACTTGGCCCGCAACTCCTCGTAGACGGGAGGCACTTCGATGGCCGAAGGGCGGTGGAACGGGTACTCCAGTAGAGGTTGGCCGCTCTCCGGCCCGCCGTGCGTCGTGTCCGTCGTTTCCATGCGTTTCCTCCGGCAACAGGTGCTCAGCGGTTACTTGTGCGGTGGTTCGAGTGACCGACGCGCGGCAAGAGGCGCGGTCGGGGACCTGGACGAGCCTCGCAGCGAGGGCTTGCGCGGGGCCAAAGCGTCCCAGAGCGTGTCAGCGCTGCCAGCCCTCGGCGGTGCGCAGGCCGTACCCGAGGGCCCGGTCGGCGGCGATGTGCACCAGCCAGGCCAGACCGAAGTTGAACACGGCGACGGCGACGGCCGAGGAGTCGGGGATCAGGCAGGCAAGCATGACGACGACGGCGACGACGGGCCGGTGCAGAAGGTTGTAGACGGGAACGGCCCTGCGGGGCAGCCGGCCGTGCTGGTGCTGGTGCGGGCCGGAGATGCCGACGAGGAACGACAGGTCGGGTGCGATGAAACCGGCGACCGCCGCGACGATCACCCATCCGCCGTACTTCGCCGCCTCGAACACCGCCCAGATCAGCAGGAGGACGAACAGCAGCCCCCAGGCAGCGCGGACCTGCGGTGAGGCCGAGCTCCTGGTGGCGCCTTCCCCGGCGTCGTGCGTCACGGGAATTGTTCCTTTCACAATGGATCCGTAAAGGCCCGGGGGCGGCACGACGGCGGCGCGGCGGCCGCGCGGCGGTGGTCGTGGGCGGGCCGGAAGGCCTGCCGTTCCCCGTTCGGCGCCGGCGAACCGGAAGCGGGCGGGAATGCCGCCATGGGCTCGGACTGCCAGAGGGAGGACGCGGCCCGCTCCGTGGCGTACCGGCGCGTCAGGGAGGCGAGTTCACGCAGGAAGGCGCCTTCGTCCGACCTGATGAAGAAGTGCCCGCCGGGCATCGTCCGCACCTCGCATCCGTGCCCCGCGTGCCGCCGCCAGGAGAGCATCTCGGACACGGTGACCAGCCGGTCCCCGCGTCCGGCGTACAGGTGCAGCGGTACCCGCAGCGGGTCGGCGGGCGCCGCGGTGGTGCCGAGGCACAGCCGGAGGTCGTCGCGGGCCACCGGAAGCAGCGCGGAGAGGAACTCGGGATGGTCGAGCAGCATCTGCGGGATACCGCCGAGTGCCACCAGGCCGGCGACGAGTTCGTCGTCCCCGGCGTCCGGGTCGGCAATCGCCGGGGCGGGCAGGTGCGGGGCCCGGTATGCGCTCAGCACGAGTGCCTGGGGCAGGGCCGCGCCGCGCGCCTGCCGCCGCCGGGCGAGCGAGTACGCGATGAGCGCGCCCATGCTGTGTCCGTAGAAGATGTGGGGCTCGGCCAGCTCCTCGTCGAGCTGTGCGTCCATGTCGTCGATGAGGGCGGCCAGATCGGTGAACCTGGGTTCGTCGAACCGTTCCTCGCGGCCGGGCAGTTGTACGGGCATCACCCGTACTCCGGCGTCATGGGCGTCGAGGCCACGCTGCCATCGCCGGTACGCCGAGGCGCCGCCGCCCGCGTACGGAAAGCAGAACAGCCGTGTCACAGGGCCCGGTTCGTCGCCGGAGCGCTTCCGGGACAGGTATCGCGTCATGTTGCTCCGTCTCGGTTCAGTCCAGGGGGTGAGCGGGCTGGCCGGGTCCGTGGTACGTCGACAGGTGGGGCGGTCCCGGCCGACGCGGCCCCCACGGTGCCCGGGACCGCTAAAAGGCCGCCAAACTCGGCGCGGTGAGGTCGAGCTGAGGGTCGGCCGCCAGGATCGCCCGATGCAGCTTCTGGACGCGCAGCGAAGGCTCTATGCCCAGCTCCTGGGCGGTCGACGCGCGTAGCTTTCGAAAAACTTCGAGCGCCTGCCACGAACGTCCGCATCGGTAGAGCGCCAGCATCAGCAGCCAGTGCAGACTCTCCTGAAGCGGGAACCGCTCGGTGAGCGCGAGGAGTTCGCCGATCACTTCGGCATGCCGGCCGAGCCGCAGGTCCGCGGTGATCCACCCCTCCAGCGCGGAGCGCCGTGCCTCCTCCAGCCGTAGCAACTCGACGCGGAGCGCGGGTCCGATGCGTACGTCGGCGAGAACCGGCCCGCGCCACATGGCCAGCGCCTCACCCAGCACCCTCGACGCGGTCTCGTCGTCGCCGACGGCCAGGGCCCGCAACCCGCGACCGGTGAGCTGCTGGAAGACGTCGGCCTCCATGACGGGCGCCGGCATGTTCAGCGCGTACCCGGCATAGCTTCGGCTCAGCACCTCTTTCGGCGCACGCTCGTGCTCCGGTCCCAGAGCGACGGCGATGGCCCGGCGCAGCTGCTTGACATAGGTCTGTACAACACCTGCGGGCCCGCTGGGGGGACTTGAGTCCCACAGCTCCTCCGTCAGGGCCGTCACATTCACGTCCCCACCCGCGTTGACCGCCAGCAGCGCGAGCAGCTGCCGCGGTTTGGCCGCGCTCGGCACCACGGAGGTGCCGTCGATGCTTACCACGAGCGGCCCGAGAACCCCGATCTCCATGCCACTGCTCCTTCCGCCTACCGGCACACTGGCACGTTGTCGCCTACGACGACACTTAGCCGATCATGATTTCGATCGGGAATTTATCTCCCCCGGGGTGTGAAATTTTCATGGTCACGGCGTTCCGCGACGCGCTTTAAGCGAGGCTTCAGGCCGAGCGGTGACCATGGGCGCCGACGGGGGCCGTCTCAGGACGGCCCCGGGACCAGCTTGGGAGAAGAGAAGAGGGGCGGCATGGGGCTGAGGTTCTGGCTCGGCAGGGCCGGCGCCGGGGCGGTGAACCTGCTCGTCCAGCTCGGTGCCTTCACCGTCGGACCGCTGCCCGGTTTCCACTATCCCGACCCCGGCCCCGACCCCGACCACACTCCGCAGGAGGCCCGGCCGCCGGAAGCCACGGACGGCCCGGGCGGAGACGGCGGCCGGACCCAGGGGCCCCCGGACGGCCACCCGGAGCGGCGCTGCACGACCCCGCCGAGCCAGGTCGAGCAGGAGCTGTGGGCAGGACTCGGCATTGACGTGAAACGAACCGGAAGCTAAGGGCTGTCGAGCCCCTCGCTCTCCTCCGCCCAGGTCCTGCCCAATCGGACAGGACCTGACGAACTACGCCTCTAGGCAACCAGCAGGGCGTCGATCTCCGTCAGCTGCCCGGCGCGCAGCGGACCGTACGCGAGGGCGCCCGCGTTCTCCTCGGCCTGGGCGACCGAGCGGAAGCCCGGGATCGGCACCGTGTGCGGGCTGCGCGCCCACAGCCAGGCGAGCGCGCCCTGCGCGAGGGTACGGCCCTCGCCGGTGAGGACGTCCCGTACGGCCTCGACCCGCGCCGCCCACTCGGGCGACGGCACCCCGCCCGCACCGAACCACTGGAGCCATGTCGGCGGCACCGTCCGGATGTCACCGGCCGTGCCCCGCCCGCCGGGCGCGTACTTCCCGGTGAGCAGACCCATCGCCAGCGGGCTGCGGTTGACGCTCGCGAGGCCGCGCTCCGCGCAGAGGGCGAACATCTCCGGCGCGTCCTGAAGCACGTTGCAGGCGTGCTGTACGGCCGCGCAGTGCTCCCCCCCGGCGAAGAAGGCCGCGCGCTCGGGATCGTCGGTACTCCACGCGTACGCACGGATCAGCCCCTCGCCCACGAACTCCTC
The DNA here is from genome assembly GCF_042882605.1 of Streptomyces sp. NPDC058198. Lineage (NCBI taxonomy): Bacteria > Bacillati > Actinomycetota > Actinomycetes > Kitasatosporales > Streptomycetaceae > Streptomyces > Streptomyces sp. NPDC058198. The sequence continues at coordinate 213,015 of NZ_JBHVVP010000011.1, read as the reverse complement.
GCACACGTCGCGGAGCTCGGCGGCCTCGTCGAGCGTCGCCTCGCCCAGATGCAGCTGATAGAGGTCGATGTGGTCGGTGCCGAGCCGGCGCAGCGAAGCGGTCAGCGCCCGCCGGGCGTACGCGGTCGAGGCGTTGGGGCCCGTGTGGGTCCTGGTCGTCTCGTCGAATGTATTGCCCCATTTGGTCGCGATCACGACGTCGTCCCGCCGCCCCTGAAGGGCCCGCCCGAGCACTCGTTCGCTGTGGCCCGTGCCGTACACATCGGCCGTGTCGAAGAAGGTGATCCCGAGGTCGAGCGCCCGCCGGATCGCGGCGACTGACTCCTCGTCGTCGACCGCGCCCCAGCCGAGCGGATTGCCGTCCTTGTCCTGCCACTCACCGCCGATCGCCCAGCAGCCGAAGCCGAGTGCGCTCACGGCGATTCCGCTGTGTCCCAGCGTCCTGTTCTGTATGGCGTCCATGGAGCGACACGCTAGGAGTTGAAGCGCACACGAAGACAAGGGCCGGGATGACAGTCAATGGTGAGGTCGCCGAGCTTGAGCCGGCACCCGTCCAGGGTTTCCGCTCCGGCAGAAGACGAGGTCGGGGCCGCGGGATGTCCGCACACGGTGAGGGCCCGTTGGCTACTGGTCGCCAACGGGCCCTCATCGCAAGGGGTGATCAGACTCCCAGCGGCTCGCTCTTGTCCCGTACCGCAGGAGCCGGCTCCTGCGGTGACTCGTCGTGTGTGAAGTCGGGCATCCGGTCGAGCCACTTCGGCAGGTACCAGTTGCGCTCGCCGAGCAGGGCCATCACCGCCGGGAGCAGCACGCCCCGGATGACCGTCGCGTCGATGAGGACCGCGGCGGAGAGGCCCACGCCCATCTGCTTCATGGACTGCATGGACAGCGTGCCGAAGATCGCGAAGACGGCGACCATGATGACCGCGGCACTGGTGACGACGCCGGCCGTGGTCACCACGCCGTGCGTGATCGCCTCCTTCGTCGTACGGCCCCGCATACGGGCCTCACGGATCCGGGAGACCACGAACACGTGGTAGTCCATCGAGAGCCCGAACAGGATGACGAAGAGGAAGAGCGGCAGCCAGGTGACGATGGCCCCCACGCCGTGGGCGCCCACGAGTGACGCGCCCCAGCCGTGCTGGAAGACGGCGACCAGGATGCCGTAGGCCGCGCCGACCGACAGCAGGTTCAGGACGATCGAGGTGATCGCGATCGTCAGCGAGCGGAACGACAGCAGCATCAGGAGGAAGGCGAAGACCACGACGAACGCGAAGACCGGGGCCACCGAGCCGACGAGCTTCTCGTTGAAGTCGTGCGAGCCGGCGACCTGCCCGGTGATCGGCGCCTGCACGCCGTCGACCTTGCCGAGCGTGTCGGGCCGGATCTTGTCGCGCAGCAGTTCGAGGTTTTTGCCGGCCTTGTCCAGGTCGGAGCCGCCGACGAGGGGTACGGAGATGACGGCCACGTTCTGGGCGTCGTGCAGTTTGACGTCGACCGGGCCGCGCGAGGCGCCCGAACTCACCGCCTGCGCACGGAAGTCGGCGAGCGCGGTCTGCACCTCGGGTGCGTTGATGTCCTTCGCCTTGACGACGACCTGGGCGGGCTCGGGGCCGCCGGGGAAGGCCTCATTGACCCGCTTGTACGTGGCGACGATCGGCACCGTGTCGCCGAACTCCTGGTCCAGGGTCAGGTTCTGGGTCTTCATACCGAGCGCGGGCGCGGCAATCGCCAGCAGCACGCCGGCCGCGACCACCAGGGCGGCGGCGGGCTTGGCGAGGACGACCTTGAGGACGGCCGCCCACAGCCGGCTGCCCTCATCGGCGGACCGGTCGGTGCGCGCCCGCCGCTTCTCCGGGTGCAGGAACGGGAGGCGCCCCGTCTCCACCCGCTTGCCCAGCAGCGACATCATCGCGGGCAGCACGGTCACCGAGCCGACCATGGCCACCGCCACCACCATCAGCGAGGCCAGGCCCATCGCCTCGAACGTGGCGATTCCGGTGAACAGCATGCCCGCCATCGCGACGCACACGGTGACACCGGAGACGATCACGGCGTGGCCGCTGGTCGCGGCGGCGATGCGCAGCGCGGTCTCCGGATCCCGGCCGGCGGCGCGCTCCTCGCGCTCGCGGCGCAGGTAGAACAGGCAGTAGTCGACGCCGACGGCCAGGCCGACCAGCAGCATCATGGAGTTGGCGGTGTCGTTCATCGGCTGGATATGGCTGACGATGCTCATCAGGCCCATGGTGGCGATGATCGCGGTGACGGCGAGCGCGACCGGCAGCAGCGCCGCGACCAGCGCGCCGAAGGCGATCAGCAGGATACCGAGGGCCACCGGCACCGCGAAGAGCTCGGCCTGCTTGAAGTCGTCGCCGAACGCGTCGGAGAACGTCTTCTGCATGCTGGCGGTGCCGATCTCCCCGATCCGCAGCTGCGGGTGCTCCTTCTGGACCCCGGCAACGGCCTTCAGTATCGGCTCGACCCGCTCGCCCGCGGTGTCCGCGTCGCCGCTCACGCCGAACTGCACGAGCGCGCTGCGGCCGTCCTTCGAGATCGTCTTCGTGTCGTAGGGTGAGGTCACCGCCGTCACCTGGCCGGTGTCCTCAACGGCCTGTATGACCGCGGTGACGGCGGTGCGGAACTGCGGGTCGGTGGCTGTGATGCCGCCGTCCTTGGCCTGGATCAGGACGGTCTCGCCCGCCGGTTCCTTGATCCCGGCGTCCTCAATGATCTTAGGGGCGCTGTATGTCTCGCCCTTGATTTCGTCGCTGCCCTTGACGTCGACGCGGCCGACCGCCGTGCCGATGCCCGTGGCCAGGACGACGAACAGCACCCAGATGCCGACGGCGGCCCACCTGTGCCGAGCGCTCCAGCCGCCGGCCCGGGCGGCGATGCCCCGCACCCGCGTATCTCCGTTCCCCATGACGGGATTGCCTCTCTGTGCGGGCGACGGCCCACTGCCACCACCGCTCGCCTCGAAGGTAAGGGCTGAGTAAGACCGGATCGTCGTACTCCTTGGTGAACCGCGAACGACCCGGGTCATACCCGCGTCTCACAGGACCTCACCATCTGGGATGACGACGACCCCTGACACGCACTCAGGCCCCTCGGAGGGCCCTGTCTCTTTCGTCAAATGTCGGGTCGCAGTGGTCGGCCGTTAACCGTACTTGACCGATGCGGGATGCGCTTCACGCCGGCGACGCTGCTCGCGTTGGGCGTATACGCGATGACGGCAGCTCCCGAGCGGGCACACCGCCGCGATCAGACGGTGCCGGCCCGTTCGGGCTGCCCGTACGACCCCTTCGCCGGGCATTTCAGGACTGTCCTGGCGAGCGGACCCGCGCTGACCGAGGCCGGCTTCGCCCGGCCTTACGCGCTGTCGCCACGAGCCTCGGGGGCGCTGTGCCGTGATGGCGGGCCCGAGCGCGAGCAGCGCCGCGCCACCTCGTCGAAGACGGCCGGGCGCACTACCCGCTGCCCGCGAAAGGGCAACCGGCCCGCCCGGCCCGCCCGAGCCCCACCCGGCACCGCCCTCGTTGTCAGCCACGGGAACTACCAGGGCTCGGGATACAGCCCCGGCGCCGCACTCCTCGCCGCCCACCTCTCGCACCGCAAGAAACTGGAACGGCAGTTCGCGACCGAAGGGGGCTGCTGATGACCACGCACCAGCCCACCGAGCCCGATCTGGGGGCCGAGCACGGCGGAGGGCTCCTCCAACTCGGCCGCTCGGCCGTCTACGACCTGCTCCGCTCCAGCCAACTCGCCTCGACCACCCTCGGCCGCAGCGCACGCTGCATCCCCACACACGCCCTCACCGACTTCATCCGCACCCGCCTCAAACAGGAAGCAGCCTGATAACCACGCCCCGCCCCGCTTCGTTCCGCCGCTCCCGTACCCGCACCAAAGGCACCATCTACCAGCGCAAGGACGGACGGTGGGAAACCGCCGGATATGTGCCGGCCCCCGGCACCACCCGCCGCCGCATCCGCGTCTACGGCACCACCCGCAAAGAGGCCATGGCCAAGCTCACCGAGAAGATCGCCGCCAGCAACCGCGGCATCGCCGTGCCCTCCGCGCAGGGCAGTGTGGCCGCATACCTGACGTACTGGCTGGAGACCGTCGCCGTGCACCGGCTCCGGGGAGACCACCCACACCCGCTACACCGCCTGCGTCCGGCTCTACCTGCTCCCCGGCCTCGGCCGGAAGACGCTCGCCAAACTCACCGCCAAGGACGTCCGCACCTGGCTCGACCACCTCCGCACCACCTGCCAGTGCTGCTCACGCGGCCTCGACACCAACCGCGACCAGCCCCAGTGCTGCGCGGCCGGGAAGTGCTGCCACAAGCGGCTCTCCCCGCTGACTCTGGCCTACATCCACTCCGTGCTCAAGTCCGCCCTGGAGCACGCCGTCCGCGAAGAGGAGATCCCCCGCAACGTCGCCCGCAACGTCCGCATGGGCACCCCCCGACCCCGCCGCTTCGAACCCCTCACCGCCGAAGAGGCGCGTGAGTTCCTGACCGCCACCCATGGGCACCGGCCGAGCGCCCTGTTCGAACTCGCCCTGCGCACGGGACTGCGCAAGGGCGAACTCCTTGGTCTGCACTGGGAGGACCTGAACCTAGCCGGCGCGGCCTGACCGCCCTGCCGACCAAGACCCAGAGCTCGGAGCGAAGGATCGCCCTGCCGGCACCGTGCCTGCGCTCTTTCGAACAGCACCGTGACCGGCAGCGCCAGGAGCGCGAAGCGGCGGGGACGGGCTGGAAGGCGAGCGGCTACGTCTTCACACGGCCCGACGGCTCTCCGATCGAGGGGGCCACACTCACCCGGCACTTCAACACCCTGCTCCGCCGGGCCACACTCCGCCGCATCCGCTTCCACGACCTCCGCCACTCGACGGCGACGCTTCTTCTGGGGCAGGGCGTCGAACTGGCCGTCATCAAGGAGCTGTTGGGTCACGCCCGCATCGGCGTGACCGCGACGGTGTACGCCCACGTCCGGCTCCGCCTCCAGCGCCAGGCCATCGACCTCCTCGGCCACGCAGTCGGCGGACTCGCCCAGCCCTTCGCCGAGCCCGACGACGGCGACGACCCGCCGCTCTGTGCAGCACCCGTCCGCTGACGTTGCCGTCAACTACTGCCGTCAAACACCCCCCACGCCCAGGGCTTCGTCGTAGTCGGCTGACGTCCGTTTCGTGATCATGCGAGGCCGAGGAGCGCGAGAGGCCGGCGGGCGTCACGTGCGTTGTGGCGGAGGGCGGCGGCGATGTTCCTGACGCCGCCCAGCCGGAGGGTGCCTATGGCGAGGTTGCGCCAGGTCGCCATGGCCCGGGGAGCGTTCCCGGTCCGCAGCTGCGAGGCGTCCTCGGTGAAGGTGGTATCGCGGACGTGGTGCAGGGCCTCGATCTTTCAGTGGTCCCGGATCAGCTTCGCGAGCTGGGGCGGGGTGGCCTGCTCGGCGGTCAGGCTGGTGACCGCATAGACGGTGGCGATGGTGACCTTGCCGGTCTTGCGGTCGGTGCGGCGGCGCTTGATCTGGACCGCCTGGCGGGCGCCGGGGAAGAGCAGGTTACTGACGGTGGCGACCTTGATTCGGCGGATCTCGGAGCGGCCGTGGCCGCTGTCCCTCGTGCGGCTCTGGAGCGGAATTTCCTTCCAGGGCAAGGACTTGAGCTGCTTGCGCAGCTTCTTCTGGTTGCCCTTGACGATCGCGATGTAGTGGGCCCGGCAGTCCAGGAGGTATCGGGCATGCTCGCGCTGGGTGTGGAGCGCGTCGCTGGTGACCACGGTTCCGGCCAGGTTGGCGACAGTGTCCAACAGCGGCTGGAAGCAGGTGGTCTCGCCGGTCTTCTCGCCCACGTCGAGCTGGGCCACGACCAAGCCGGACGTGTGCTCCAGGGCGGCGAGCAGGTGGACCTTGTGGCCGCTGGCCTTGGCCGTGCCGCGCAGGCTCTTCCCGTCCACGGACAGCCCGCGCAATCCGGAACTCTCGGGGCGGCGGTCGGCGAGCCAGCCGCCCACGGCCCGGTCCAGAGCGTCGCCGTCGATGCGGGCCAGCAGCCGGCGGACCGTCGCCTCCGCCGGCACCAGCCGCCGCGGCAGTACCGGATCAGGCTGCACGCCGAGCCGTTCCAGCACCTGCGGTGGTGCGTCCACGATCCACTCGCCGACCGCGAGCAGTGAGGTTGCCCCGGCCAACACCGCACACGCGGCCAGCGCGAGCACGACGGCCAAGGCGTGCCGCACCCCGCGCGGGTCGCGAGGATCTGGCACCTCGGCCAGCCGTTCCAGCAGGCTCGGCACCTCCCCTGGCACAACCTGGGGCCGCGCGCGGAGCTGGTCAAGGGCCGGTGCGATGATGCGTCGGCAGGCACGGTCTTCCAGGCAGGTCACGGGGCGTAGAGAACTCCATGATCTTGGAAGCCCGTGCCTGTTCTCTCGCCAGAGGCCGTCAAACCGGCAGAGCGAAGACCCTGGTCGACCGTCGGTTCTGCAGAGGACTACTGAGATTCGCTGCGTGATGTCGCTCTCTACAGCCCCTGGCGCTGCGGCGATGTCCGTTCTACGGGCGACTCCACTCGAAGATCACCAGTAGCGGACGGGGAGGGTTGCTGTGGTACTCCGCTGCTGTACGCCAACGTCGGTGCTGCTAGAACCGAGAGGCGCGATAGCTCACGGTTCGGGATGCATAGATTGGAGAGCCCCCCATGGATCTGCGAGAGTCCCTCGGCAAGGCCGTGGTCGCCCTAAAAGCTCCGCTGAGAAGTGCTGATCGCGAGCAGGGTTGGACAGACGAGCTGCGTCGGGAGATCCAGGAAGAGATCTCGGTCAGCCGCTCAATGCTGAGGCGCCCCGGGCCGTGGGCGGTCAGTTACCTCCATCCCCGCCTCGATGAGTGGATGGCACGCGAAGGCGTGCAGCCGGGACGCCTCCGTGATGTGGTCATGGACGCGCAAACTCTCATCATTGGGGCGCGCGATGCGGCCCGCTCACGGTGACAATCTTGAAAACCGTCGTGGCAGCGATGCCACCGTGAGTTCAAATCCCACACCCACCGCCAGGTGAACGGCCCCCGACCAGTCGTTCCCGTGGGGCCAACAGACTCGTTCGAAGCCACGTGGCAAATCCGCGTGAACCGGACAGCCCGCGACTATGCCGAAGCCTTGCCCAGAGGCCCCACCGGAATGCATCCAGTGGGGCCTCTTCACATGACGCGATGGCCATTTGGAAATCAAGCCAAGATAGCTCGACTGCGGAGACTATTCGCCCTCGCGACTTGCATCGAACCAGCAATTTTAAGGATCGCTGAGATCTCCACTGGCCCCCAGCCTGCGACACGGAAAGGGACACCGTCACTTGCCCGGGTAGTCACCGACTGCCACATCATCAAGGAAAGCGCTCCAAAAACTGTTCGGATCTTCCGTGGAAGTCACATCAAGGCGTTGGAGCTCGAAGCGGAGCCGATCTGCCGCCGCTTCAGATACATCCAGATCCCTATCGACCCCATACAGCGGAAGCATTCCATTCAGCATGATCAAGGAATCGACAAAAGCGGCAATGTCTCGATTTACTACCAGAGGTGCCGCCGGGCTCCAGGAGGCCAAAATCAATACCTGCCCGGTGTCTGAACTGATGCAGATTTCATCATCTTCACGAGAATAGCCGATAGCGACGCCGTTGACGCTATACGCAAGCTCCGCACATGACGGAACAAACGGCTCTTCAACTGCGCGAAAGATAGTGAGGACAGCTCGCGGAACCCCATGATCTTCCAAAAAGCGCCGCACCTCGGGCGCCACCACTGACGGAACGCCGCCAGGATACTTAGAGAATTCAAGGTGCGACGCCACAAACATCACAGCCCTTCTTATCCGAAAATCGATTTAATTACCCCTCGCAGGGCAGCCCTTGCCGCTGGCCGACTAGCCGGATCGGCGAACGGGATTGAATAGGTCAACTGTACATCGCCAGGAAGCGAAGGAAGAACAGCGCGCTTCCCGCCGGGCCCTTGACACCTTGGGCACATTCCGTACTCGGTATACATCTCAGCAATGTTGCTTCCACCCCCTGCTTGTTGCAGAAGGTACTCTTCAGCGTGACCCGCATCATCAGAGTGAGCCGCGAGGATATTTCCATTTCGGAGCCTCGCCGCCCCGTACAAATTTCCCCGGTTATTGTCAAGCAGGCGCTGGAACGCCGTAGCGCGACTCAGCTCAGTTGAACCGTGCTCGACTTGCTGTCCAACGTCGCCACAGGTGTTATGGACGAGGACCGGCACCGACCCGGCGAGTACATAGTACGTGTGGAGTTTGGCGACGCTGAAGTTGTAGGTGCGGACGTGGGCCTTGTAGGCGCGGTTGCCGGCGATCTTGGCGGTGGTGCCGTTGGGGGTGCTGAGGGTCGTGCCCGGCTTGAGATCGGCGGCGTTGACCCAGGCGTTTTCCTTGGGCACCCAGAAGGGGTGCTCTGCTGTGGCAGTTATTTTCTCCTTTCCGTCGGCGGTGGTGATGGTGAGCTCGTTGAGCTCTTTGTCGCCTTCGGACGGAAGCAGTTCGGTGACGGGCTGGGCGCTTGTCTCGCCGGTCGTCGGGTTGGTGGCGAGGACCTCGTCGCCGACTTCGATGTCCTCGATGTTCTTCGAGGTGCCGTCGGCGAGGAGGACCGGGGTGCCGGCCAGGAAGCACCTTGGCCCCTGTTTGGCTCCACCAATTTTGCTGAGGATCTTGGAGCCGACGGCTTTGACACCCTTGGCGGCGACCTTGGCCACGGCCCCGCCGACGACCGAGGCCACCGCTCCTACGGCGGCTCCCTTGCCGGCGGCGGAGGCGTAGCCGCCGAGGCTGTGGTCGGCTTTCGGGTTGAGAGCGTTGCCGACCGCTCCGGCGGCCGCGCCGGCGATGGCTCCGCAGGCCGCTCCGACGGCCACGGCGCCTACTCCCGCAGTGGCCGCGCCTGCCCCAACAGCCACGGCGCCGCAGGTCACACCGACGACGACCTCGGTGACGATGGTGATGACCTCGGAGTGTTTCTGCATCCAGCCCTTGGCTTTGCACCACCAGTCGCAGGGGGCGGGCTTGGTCACCGTGACGGTCTTGGTGATGGTGTAGGTGACCGTGGCCGTAGTGCCTTGGGAGGGTGGCGCAGGCGAGGACGCCCCGCCTCCGCCGTAGTGCTGGGAAGGGTTCGCGGACCCGGTGCCGCAGATTTCCCCCGGGCAGAGCCCCGTCGGGTCGCTCGTGCTGATAGGGCTGTTGCCCGCGTAGGCGTAGCCGTTCATCTGGAGCGGTTGGGTGATGTCGATGACCGGGTCGGCGGAGAGGAACCGGCCGGCTGCCTGATCGTATTCGCGGGCCCCGATGTGGGTGAGGCCCGTGGCGGCGTCGTCTATGCCGACGCCGAGATAGCTGCGCTTGTTCGGCCAGGTCGACGGCTTGGGGCCGCGGGCCTCGCCGTACGGCTTGAAGGCGCGTCGGGTGACGGTCTGGGTGCCGCCGAGTTCGACGGTCGTGTTGGCGGTGCCGAGCTGGTCGGTGATGAGGACGTTGAGTTTGTGGCCCGTGCTCGCGCCGTTGGTGGCGGTGCGGACGACGGGCGGGGCACCGTCCTGGGCGTACGCGCGGGAGGCGCGGGTGATCTTGCCGGTGGAGTCGGTGGTCAGCTCGGTCTCGCCCAGGTACAGCGTGGAACCTGTGGGTGAGTTCTCCAGGATGCGATTGCCGTCGGCGTCGTAGATGTAGTGCGTCTTGACGCCGTCGTCGGTGATCGTGTCGAGCTTGTTCTCCGCGCTCCAGTCCAGTTTCTGGGTGGTGGTGGCGAGGTCTCTGACGGTGGTGTTGCCGACCGCGTCGTTCGTGTAGACGCTGCCTTGCCCGGCGGGGGTGGAGCTGATCGCGGAAAGCGTGTGCGGCTGGGTGAGGCCCTTGCCGGCCACCTGGCGGCCATATCCGTACGTGTAGGTGACGTTCTTGGCGGCGTCAGCGGTGTTGTGTTCAGTGAGGGTGGCGCGGTTGCCGATCCAGTCGAAGGTGAAGGACTGGCGGTAGGCGGTGGCGCCGGTGGAGACCGTCCCGGTGCTCGGAGCGGCGGCGGCCAGCGAGGCGGTCAGTCCCGCATCGGGGCTGGTGGTGTCAGCAGCCGCGTCGGTGGCGTCGGCGACCGGGCCGCTGGAGGGCTCGCCGTCGGTGCGGTAGCCCCAGGCGCTGCCGCTCGACGAGCGGCAGCCGGTTCCCGAGTTGTTGGGGGTGATGTTCGAGGTCCAGGCGTGGACCAGTTCGCCCAACGCGTCATAGGTGTAGCACTGGTTGTCCCAGGTGGAGCCGGTGGCGTCGGTGAGCTTGCGGGCGTTGGAGGTGACGGTGCCCGCGGTGTTGTAGGAGTAGTAGCTGTCGGAGATCCGGTGACTGGCCGCTGTCTCACCGTCGGTCACGGTGCGCTGAAGGCTTCCGGAGTGCTGGTCTACGAAGTTGGTCGTCCACACCCGGGAGGGCTGCGATCCGCTGACGGTGCGCAGTGCTTCGCCGTAGGGGGAGTAGGTGACGTCGGAGGTGTACCAGCTGAGGCCGGAGGTGGATTCCGCCAGGCCGTCGGCGTCATAGCGGGTGACGACCTTTTCGCGCGCCAAGCCGCCCTTGGCCGGGAGTGTCACCGACAGCGGCTTCCCCGTGGGGGTGTAGGCATAGGAATAGGCATAGGTACCGGACAACCCGGCGGTCATCGCGTGGGCGGGGATGACCGATTCACGGCCGGTGGGCCGGTAGTCGCTGTCGTAGCCGGTGATCCGGTTGATGTAGTCGCCCGATGCGTCGTGACGGATCGAGGCGACGGGCAGGCCGACCGCGCCGGGCAGGCTGTCGTAGGTGAATTCCTTGACCGGCGCGGCGGTGGCGGAGCCCTCGCGGACCGCGGCGGGGCGGCTCAGCTGGTCATAGTCGGTGTAGACGGCCTTGCCGAGCGCGTCGGTGGTTCTGATCGCGCGGTCGGCGTCGTCGTAACCGATCGTGGATGTACCGGTGTCGGGGTCGGTCGAATCCGTCAGGCGGCCGCGGACGTCGTACGCGTAGGTCCAGATGTTGCCGGCCGGGTCTGTGACCTTGCTGCGGTTGCCCCGCGCGTCGTAGGCGTAATCCGTCGTCCGCCAGGTCCCGGTGCCTTCGGGGGTGGTGTAGTGCCGGACCGAGGTGACCCGGCCCAGCGCGTCGGTGTAGCTCTTGGTGGCCGGGGCGGTGGAGCCGGGCGGGTCGACGTATACGGAGGTGTCGCTGTAAGAGGTGTACGTGGCGTACTTGTAGTCGCCCCCGTAGTAGACCGATGCGCGGACGGTACGTTCCAGACCGTCGTACCGTGTCCTGGTCTTGTTCGGTACCAGAGAGTCGGATATACGGGCGAACAGCTTGGTTTCCGGATCGCCCTTGGCGAGGTAGCCGCTGGTCTGCTCCCAGACCAGGCCGTGGTCGTCGTACTTGGTGTCGGTAATGATCCGGCCCGCCCCATGGGCCTCACTCTGGGTCTGCACCTCGCGCATCAGGCCGTCGTAGAGCGTGACCTGGCGGTCGTAGCCGCCGTCGTCCTTGAGGGTTTTCACCGTGATGGCGGCCGGCGTGGTCTCGTCGTCCGTCGCGATGGCCGTCCGGTAGGAGATCTCGGTGTCCGGGGACTTCCCGCCCGATGAGCGGGACGGAGACCAGCCCTTGATCAGGCGGCCGAGCGCGTCGTATTCGGTACGGGTGACCCGGCCGTTGGTGTCGGTGACGGTCAGGGGCAGGGCACGGCCTGGATCGTAGACGGTGAGGGAGGTATGGCCCTTGGGATTGATGGTCTTGACCGAGGTGACCGGTCCGCCGGTGTCATCGGGGGTATAGACCGTTTCGGACGTACCGGTCAGTGGCGCGGTGACCTTCCTGACACGGCCCAGAGGGTCGTACGTGGTGGTGGTCACCACGGAGTGGGATGTGCCCTCGCCGTTGATGTCCGCCACCGAGGTCTCGAGCCCCTTGGTCGGGGCGACGCCCCATGCCTGGCCGTCGTAGGAGGTACGCACCGAGCTGAGCAGTTGCGTGCGCGTGTCCGCGGTGTCAAAGCCGGAACAGGGCGTAGCGGTGGAGCGGGCTTCCTTGGTCTTCCCGATGATCCAGTCGGCGGTGTTGTGGAGGTACGACGACCGCATGCAGACCTGGTTGCTGAGGGTCTCGCCGGTGCCATTGGGTTTGACGACCGACATCTCCAGCTGGGTGGGCAGCCCGTACGTGTCGTCCACCGTGGTCTCGGTGCGGACCGCCTGCCAGCTGGTGTCGACCGTCTGGATGGCGTCGGAGCGTGCCACCCAGGTGCGGTGGGCGAGCAGAGCGTCGAGATCGGTGCCGTCCTCGGCCTCACGGGCACGGGAGGCAGTCTGCTTGGACTTGGGGAAGGTCAGGGCACGCTTGAGCAGACGGCCCTCGGAGTGCTCGTAGGTGAGGGTCTCCGCGGCCATGCCGGCGAACTGCAACGCGTCATCCGCGACGAGTTCCACCGCCCCTTTGGAGTCCTTCACCGCGCCGCCCGTGCCCTGGAAGAAGCGGGTGACGGAGTAGGACTGGGATTCGGGGTCGCCCTGCTGGGAGCTGGACTTGCTGCCCTTGGTGGTGGCGACCTGCCGGTAACCGCGCCACACGCTGTAGGTGCGCAGCGAGGGGCGGCCGAACTCGTCGTCGGTCTTGTCCCAGGCCGGGGAGGAATACGTGTACGAGGTCACGACCGGCTTGCTGTGCGTGGTGACCCTGTCCGTCTCGATGACCGAATCGACGACGTACTTGTTGAACCACGCCTTCGCTGGGGTCTTCTCCTCGCCGTCGGGGGACCAGCGCACCGGGTAGCAGGTGGTGTTGTCCTTGCCCCTGTCTGTGGAGGGCTCGGCGGAGCAGCCGCCGGTGTACTCCACCTCGATGTCGCCCCCGTTCTCGGTGGCGACCGTGCCGATGCGAGGGCGGGTGAAGCCGGGACGCTTGTCGTCGGCGCCGGACGGCACGAGGTTGGGCAGCTGGCGGTCCTTCAGCCTCGCTCTCAGCGGCGAAGAGGAACCGACCGTGTAGTGGGCGAAGCTGACCCCGTCCTTGGACTGGAGGGTTCCTGTCGTGTCGCCGGGGGCGAAGCCCCGACGCGTCAGGGAGTTGAGCCACAGGCCGGGTGATGTGTCGTACCAGTCGGCGGGGAAGGACTGGTGAAGGGTGTAGGTATCAACCTTGCCCAGCCCGGTCTGGCCGGCGCGGGCGGCCTTCGTCGTTACCGTGTCCAGGCGCAGCTGGGTCCAGAACGACGGGAAGGTGGGGCACAGTTTGGAGGTGGACTTGCAGTTGAGGTTGCCGGGGGTGTCCCACCAGGGGCGGTAGGCGCCGGGGTCGTCGGTCTTGGCGAAGTTCGCCGCGTCGCAGGCGGATTCATCCTTCAGGCAGCGCTGCTTGACCCCGAAGTCGACGGTGGCCGACGGCTTGGTCAGATCGGCACGCATGCCGTACTCGATGGAGAGGGGGTAGGCGGCCCGGTCGTAGCTCTCCGGCGACTTGAACTTTTCGTTGACCGAGTAGTAGTTGGTCTCCTGTTTCCAGTTGACGACCATCGCGTTGCCATGGACGTCAACAACTTTGTCCATGCCCCACTGCCACGCCTGCTGCTCACCCGCGCCGCAGCGGGAGCCGGCGAAATCGGCTGTGTGGCAGGGCTCACCGGTGTGGTTGCCGTACACGGGAACGGTGGAGACCGAACCGGTGTTCGCATGGCCGCCGCCGACGGCGTTCAGGCCGTAGAAGTACGTCGTGCCGTCGGCGGTGGTGACTATCCAGTGCTCGCCGTTGTTGTCGTCATTGGAGGCGCCGGTCTTCAGTTCGACGCGGGTGCCGTCGTCATTCTGCGGACGGTATACGTCGGTCGTGCCCACCCGGACCAGCTCGGTGGTCCTGCCGTTCAGTGACATCACCGCGTTGTACGAGACCCAGCACAGATCTGACGTCTTGTCCTTCTTGGCGGTGTTGTTCGGCGTCCCTGCCTTGAGAGTCTTGGTGTCGTCCTTGCAGGAGCGGTAGCGCCGCTCGATGTGGCCGGGCTCGTAGTTCCACCCCTCGCCGATCCACGACGCCTGCGGCGACGAGACAGCCGTCCTGCCGTCCACCTCCTGCGAGTCGTACTCGAAAGAAATGTTGGGGGACGGGCCGGCGGGGGCCGGGGGAACAGTCAGTGGGTAGGACCAGGAGAAGGAGCCGGAGGAGCCACCGGCCGCCCATTTTCCGCTGGATGCCAGTGGGGTCGCCTTGAATGAACCACCACTGCCCGCACCGGAGTCGGTAACGCCCAGGACCGCGGTGTCGCCACCAGCCGCTGCCGCCGCCCGGCTGCCGTATCCGGCCCGCAGGACGGCCGGGCCGCTGCCGTCCTGAGTCGACGGTGCGGAGGCGGGGGTGACCGTGCCGTCCGCGGCCGGATCCACCGTCGCGGTGACCGTCGCGGAGCTGGTGTCGTTGGCTGTCTCCAGCTCCTCGTACGCCTGGCATTCCTCAACATCGGGCGTGGTCAGATAGCACTCGGGAAATTGCACAAAGCGCAGACGCGAGGCCCAGTCCGCGCCGTAGAGATTCTTGAACTTCTCGTAGTCGAACCGCACCGACACCGGCACCGCTCCGGTGGGCGGAGCCTGCACTGTGACCACCGCACCGTCCACGCCCTGTGCCACCGTCTCCGGCCGCCCGGCGACCGTGACCTGCCAGGTACCGGTCGGCGCCGCCTGTCCCTGAGCCTGCCCCAGACTCACCGGCAGGTTCTCGACCGGAGTGGTGGCCGCCTGTACCGCACCGCCCGTACGCGCGGACGCCGGCGTCATGCCCGAATCGAAGTTGATCACGCCGGTCTCGGCGCGCGGGACGGTGGTCGTGCCCGCCGGAGCCTGGCCGAGATCCTCCGGCGTTTCGGTCTTCAGACTGTCGAGGTTCTTGTTGACGTTCCTGCCCGACACGGGCTGGTCCTGGGCGAGTTTCTCCAGGACGAGTCCTTCGCGACCGGCCTTGCCTGGATCAGGCGGGATGGCCAGCGCCTGCGTGGGCAGCAGCGTCACCAGCAGGGCGAGGCCCAGGGCGGGCACCACGGTGTGGCGGACACGGCGTCGGCGACGGCGAGTTTCAGACAGACGAGACACGCCAGGATCCCCCCGGACCAGTGAGCGCGGAACCAGGGTGGGCCGCACGGGACGTCATACAAGAACGCGCTGATTCTGTGGGGGACTTGTGAGGGAAGGCTAGAGAAATCATGACCAAGTGATCATGGTCACGTCACAGAACGCGCCAATTGATCACTAGAGTTGAGGAAGCATCGCCTACACAATGAGATGGGGCCAACACGGCATGTCGGGAAGCAAAAGGATCTAGCGCCCGCACAGATCCTTTGACCCCCAATTCTCCCCAGCGGATGGGCGAATTCGGCCGTTTCTGCCGCTCCGTCAGAGACCGAAGGGTCGCTGCGAGGGCGTCGGGAGTGAGGAGATCCCCCCGGACGTCGTCCCACGCCGGAGCTCCCGGGGGCTCTCACAGGGTGACGACCGGCTACTCATGGGTCATGATCTGCTCGCTCGTCCCGTGTGCTGAGGCCCGCGCGGCGGGCTTCGTATCTCCGGTTGGCGATTCGCCGTGTGCCGGGGCCGAAGGGGAGGGGTCTCACTCATGTCACCACGCCGGAACCGCCTGCCGGGCCAGCGCACCATCGCCATGGCCTGCGCGGCCGCCATCGCCGCGACCGGACTGACCTACGCCGGGCTACGGCTCACCGATACCGCGCCGGATGCCAAGTCACCGGCGCCGTCAGCTGCTTCGGCGGTGAGCGAGGCCGATGCCATTGCCCGGGCGGCGAAGACCGGCAAACCCGTGGAAGCGACCTCCCTGCGTACGCCCGAGTCCACCACCTGGGCACGCCCCGACGGCCTGATGTCCCGCCAGATCCACGTCTCACCGATCCGCGCCAAGGTCGACGGCGCATGGAAACCCATCGATCGGTCGCTGCACCGCACCGACCGAGGCTGGGAGCCCAGGGCAACCAACACCGGAATGGTGTTCTCCGCCGGGTCGACGGACGACGGAAACCGCGGCAAACGCGCGTCGCGCTCCACGCCCCGCCGTGTCTCGCTCCTCAAGGGCGTGGCCGCGGAAGCGGGCGAGGCCGCGAGCACGCTGGTCACTCTGCACTCCGACGGTCACGACATCCAGCTCACCTGGCCCGGTCCCATCCCGCAGCCGGTCATCGACACCAACCGGGCACTGTACCCAGAGATCATCCCTGGTGCGGATCTCGTGCTCACCGCGGACGACGACGGCTTCGCCCAGCTCCTCGTGGTGAAGAACCGCGCGGCCGCCGCCGATCCCCGCGTCGCCCAGCTCTCCTACGGTCTGACCTCGCCCACCCTCACGTTCCGGCTCGACCCGGCGTCCGACATCGTCAGCGCCGAGAACGCCTACGGCGACGAAGTAGCGATGTCACCCTCCCCGGTGATGTGGGACAACGCCGGCGCTCCGGCCGTCACCGACGGTGGGGTCGGAGCCAGCTCACAGCCCACCGCACCCGAGGACCTCCCGTCGGAGAGCGCGAGTCCTGACGAGACGCCCTCGACCGCGCCAAATTCCGACGCCGATGCCGAGTCCGACGAGCAGAGCGACCCGTACGCCGAGGTGCTGCCGTCCGCCAGCGACGAATCCGTCCCGCCTGCTCCCGAATCGCCGCTGCCTTCGGCACCCGCCGAGCCGACCCCCGCGCCCTCACAGTCAGGTGCGGCCGCCACCCTCTCCCTGCCCGCGCTCGACGGCCCGTCCCCCGACTCCCACGGGGCACTGGTCGACGCCGACCTCTCGGGCACCAACTGGATCATCACCCCGGACGCGGACCTGCTGTCCGACCCCTCAACCGTCTTCCCGGTCTTCATCGACCCCTCGGTCAAGAAGCACATCCAGAACTGGACCACCGTCTACAACCGCTACCCCAAGGCCACTTTCTACAACGGCAAAGGCTTCAACAAGGGCGGAACCCACGAGGCGCGGGTCGGCTTCGAATCCGATACCTGGGGTACCTCACGCTCCTTCTTCAACATCGACTTCGACAAGTCCCTGAAGGGCGCGGTCATCACCAACGCCAAGCTGCACGTGCTGGAGACCTACTCCTGGTCATGCAGCGACCGGGCCATGAGCGTGCACCTCACGGACAGCATCGACTCCAAGACCAACTGGAAGAACGCCCCCCAGCTCCATAACGGCAACAAGATCACCACGAGGAGCTTCGCGCACGGCTACAAATCCGGCTGCCGCGACGCGTACGAGGTGTTCGATGTCAAGAAGGCAGCCCAGAAGGCCGCGGACAAGGGTGTCGACACCATCACCTTCGGCATGCGCGCCGTGAACGAGGATTCCCAGTACTCCTGGAAAAAGTTCACCGCCAACGGCGACAACGCACCCGTCCTCGAACTCGTTTACAACCGCCGCCCCGACGCCCCCACCTCCCTCGACCTCGGGCCCGAGGCCAAATGCACCACCACCGAGCCGTACGTCCGGATGGGCGCGGGAGAAATCACCTTCACTGCCTCGGCCGCCGACAAGGACAAGAACCTCGACTACCTCGACTTCGACCTGTGGCCCACCGGTAAGTGGGACACCATCGGGGATCTGCTCAAAACCACCGGCAAGAAGTCCGTGGGCGGAAACCGCAGCAGTGCCCGCGTCACTACCGACGCCTTCTCCACCAGCAAACTGACCAACAACACGCTGTACTCATGGCGCGTGAGGTCCTTCGACGACGCGGGCTCCAGCTCCGGCTACTCCCCGAAGACAACACCCTGCCGGTTCATCCTGGACACCGCCGCACCCAAGCCCCCCAAGGTCTCCTCCACCGACTTCCCCAACGCCGACGGCAGCGAGAACGGCTTCAGCACCCAGCCCGAGGACGCCATCTGGAGCACCCTCAAATTCGGCACCGCCGGCTCCTTCACCGTCCGCGCCCTGAACACCGACGTCGTGCGCTACGAGTACGGCTTCAACTCCCCCTCCTACTCGTTCTCCCTGCCCCGCACCTCCGGCACCGCGACCACGACCAGCGCCACGATCGCCAACGCCAAACCGCCGACCGCCGGCCCCAACGTGCTGTACGTACGGACCGTCGACGGTGCCGGCAACGCCTCCGACCCGACCAAATACTTCTTCTACGTCACCCCGCGCGACCAGGCCGACGCCCCTGGCGACTTCACCGGTGACGGAATGCCCGATCTTCTGACCGTCACCGAGGGCGGCAACCTCTCGCTCTATCCCTCGCAGGCGACGACCAACGACCTCACCAAGGGCAGTGGTGACCTGGACTTCGCCATGTCCGGCGCCTACCGCGACAACCCCGATAAAGATCCCAACGGAGACGACCTCCCCGCCTACACCGCCGCCCCCTCCGGACACTTCGACGGCGCACTGATCACCCACAATGGAGACATCTACGGCGGCGACGGGCTTCAGGACCTCGTTGCCCGCGTCGACGGCAAACTGTGGGTCTACCCCGGCGACGGCTACGGCGCCGTGAACATCGACAAGCGCCGCGAGATCCTGCTCCCGGCCGAAGCCCCCGACCCCAGCACCTTCAGCCAGATCGTTTCCGCAGGTGACGCGACTGGCGACAGCAAAGCCGACTTCTTCGTCACCGTCGGCGACGCGCTGTGGGTCCTCACCGGCTACAACGGCGCGACCATCGAACAGGCCACGCGACTCTCCTCCAGCTCATGGACCGAACGGGACATCGTCACCGCCCAGGACATCACCGGCGACGGCGTCACCGATCTGCTCTACCGAACCGACGTGACCGGACGGCTGCTGCTCCGAACCGGCATCAAGGCAGCATCCGGCGGTGTCGACTTCAACACACTGGCTGCGGCGGCGAATTCAGCGGGAGGACTCGACACCCCGTACGGAGCTTCCGGATGGTCGAGCACCGCCGTCCCGCACATCCTGGGCACCCCCGACACCAACGGCGACTCCATCCCCGACATCTGGACCGTCCCGTCCAACGGATCCGTACGCCTCTATCTCGGCAGCAGGACCGCGCTCTCCGGCAACGGCAGCGAAATCATCGGAACCTACAGCTGGTGGAAGACTCGGCAGACCATCGGCTGACCTCAGCCTCAGCCTGCCGGCCGAGAAGAGGAACGGGTGCGGTTCCATCTGGGGGAACCGCACCCCTCGATGAAGGTCGCAGAGCCCCTGCCCTGGCGGAACACCAGGGCAGGGGCTCTTCTCTCGTGAGCGGCAGACGAGTCGGGCTGTACGCCGGGGAGAGTCACCGCAACGCTATGACCTGCACAAACGTGCAGGTCGGGCGTTTCCGTGGCTACCTTGATGGCTACGTAAGGAGGCGCTCCGCGCTGGAACGGTCCGGACGGGGGCTTAGTCGTTCTCGGAGAGGCCGGTTCTGGTATCCACCGAGGCGGACGACATCACCGCCGACATGGTGATCACCGAACTCAACCGGCGCGATGTGCTGGTGGTCCGGTTCAACCCCGCCGGCATCGGCGAGGACCTCGCGGTCTCGGCTCGGTTCGTTTCGGCACCTGCCCGGTCCCTTGGCCGGCTCCGCTTCCAGCACGGCGGATTGTGCCTCGCTCAGCTGTGGCGGCAAGGCTGAACCCGCCGTCCGGATGCTGACCCGTAACTCCTTCGCGATCACCGAGCTCGGCTCACCCGGGGCGACCCCTTACCTCCAGGGCCGCCCCGGGCGGGACACTCACCAGAATCCGTACTAGAATCTGTACAGAATCAAGCCTCTGTATGGGTACGGTGACAGCATGGAGATCCCTGAGGTCGTGACCGTCAGCGACGCGCGCGCGAGACTGTCGCGGATCCTGACCGACCTGTCGGAGTCGGGCGCGGATGCCGACCCGGTCCTGATCGGCGCCCACCGCAAGCCCCAGGGCGTCCTCCTGTCCGTCGAGGCCTTCGAGGCGCTGAGCGGCCGAGCGGCACGACGTGCGGCCGTCGCCTCGGCCACCGGCTCCATCGAGGCCGAGGGGCTCAAGGCTTCCAAGGCCTCCGACCGCGACACCGAGGCGTACGTGAATGGCGACCTCGACGCGGACACCCTTGTCGCCCGCGCGATCGCCCGCCACCGACAGACTTCGGAGCGGCGGGCAGGGTGAACGATCCGTACGCCATGCCCAACGGCGTGCTGCGCAACAAGCTCGGCATCACCGACAATCAGCTGCTCGCGGCAGCGGAGGCGGACATCACCCGGGCTCGCCTCGTCATGCTCGCCGAACGCCCCCTACCCGGCGCATACGACCTCGGCCATCTCCAAGCGTTCCATGCCGCGATTTTCGGTGACATCTATCCGTGGGCAGGCGAGTTACGCACCGTGAACATCGCCAAGCGCACACCGTTCTGCCCGGCGAGAAACCTGGTGGCCTACGCCGGAGAGGTCTTCGGTCGTCTCGCCTCCTCCGGTCATCTGCGGAATCTCCCCCGGCAGGAATTCGTCATCCAACTGGCCACGTTCTACGGCGACCTGAACATCCTCCACCCGTTCCGCGAGGGCAACGGCCGTGCCCAGCGGGCGTTCCTTGCCCAACTCAGCGCCGACGCGGGATACGCCCTGAACTGGTCGGGCATGGACCCTCAACGCAACGAGGACGCCTCGGTGAAGAGCTTCCTCGGTGACAACAATCTGTTGGAGCAGCTGCTCGACGAGCTCGTCACCACGAACTGACGCCCGTCACTCCGGCTGGCAAGGATCCTCGGAACAGGGCATCGCCCCTCGGCAACTGAACCGCCCCGGGTTCGGTAGAGACAGGCCGATCGTCGATTCCATCAGGGCGTTGTCGTAGGCGTCGCCGATCGATCCGATCGATGCGGCAATCCCCGCCCGGTCCAGATGCTCCGGGCCTCGTGTGCCCCTCCGCTTCAGGGACCTCTCAGGGACTTTCAGCCCTGTCCGAGGGACTTCCGAGAGACGTTTCGCCGCCTGACGCGGCAAGCCCCTGAAAGATCGGAAGGGGCCTCCGACACAGGTCAGAGGCCCTTTCCAAGGCAAAGCCGCAGGTGGCGGCAGACGAGTCGGGCTGTACGCCGGGTTCTGTCGCCCGGGCGCCTCGCGGCGGCCGGGGAGACGGCCATCCATCTAGGACCGGCGTTGCCGCCGGTCTCGTGCGGTCTACCCGCGGACTCGGGCGGGCAGCCCTCGGTCGTCCGCGCAGGGCCATCAGCCGATGGCCCTTCTTGACCTTGCTCCGGGTGGGGTTTACCTAGCCGTCCGAGTCACCTCGGACGCTGGTGGTCTCTTACACCACCGTTTCACCCTTACCGGGGACCGAGGTCCCCGGCGGTCTGTTTTCTGTGGCACTGTCCCGCGGGTCACCCCGGGTGGGCGTTACCCACCACCCTGCCCTGTGGAGCCCGGACGTTCCTCGGCAAGATCGAAGATCTTGACGCGGCCGTCCGCCCGGCTCGTCTGCCGTGTCGGTCATTCTACCCGCGCGGGCCGGGTTCCTGGCCACGCCCCAAGATCGGCCGGCGGCTCGGCCGGGGATCGGGGCTTGACCTTGCCGCTGCGTCAGGGTCTGTACTGGGTCCATGCGGATCGGAGAGATCGCCGCGCTCGTCGGGCTCACCTCGCGAGCGGTACGGCACTACCACCACCGGGGCCTGCTGCCCGAGCCCACGCGGCGGGCCAACGGCTATCGCCACTACTCGGTACGGGACGCCGTCCTGCTCGCCAGGATCAGGCGGCTGACCGAGCTGGGGCTCGGTCTCGACGAGGTGCGGGACGTGCTCGCCGACGACGCGGGACGCGAACTCGCCGAGGTGCTCGACGAGCTGGACGCCGATCTGGCCCGGCAGGAGGCGGAGATCGGCGCCCGGCGTCGCAGGCTCGCCGAGCTGAGGGAGAGCCCGCCGTCCGCCGAGGCGCCGGTCTCCCCCGCGTTGAGCCGGCTGCTGGGTTCCCTCCCCGTCACCGACTCGCCGACGGCCGCCAAGGACCGCGAGTTGCTGACCCTGATCGACACCACCGGCGACGGCGACCGGATCTACGCCGCGCTGCGCCCGCTGACGCGGGACATGGACATACTCGCCCTCTACCGGCGGCTGGACGAACTCGTCGACGCGGCAGCCGGCGACCCCCGGACCGCGCCCCTCGCCCAGGAGCTGGCGGCGGCCGTGCCGGCCGAGGTGCTGGCCGCGCTCCCGACGGAAGGACGGCCGGTGGCGGCGGGGCTCGGTGCGGCGCTGCTCGCCGACTTCCCCCCGGCGCAGGCCGAGGTCGTACGACAGATGCTGGAAGCACTGACAGAGCGGGGACCGGCATGAAGCGCACCGTACGCGGACTGATCGCCCACGAGATGCGGGCCCCGGGCAGCCTCGGGCGGTGGGTGGCCGGCCGCCGGCACGGGGTACGGGAGGGCGATCACGCGGCTCCGTACACCGGCCCGCAGACGGCGATGATGTACGGGCTGCTCTTCGTCGCCGTCGTCGAGACGGTCGCGCTGGCCGTGCTGATCCCGTGGCCGCTGGTGCACGGGATCGTGCTGGTGCTGGACGCGTACACGGTGCTGATGGTGCTGGCCCTGCACGCGGGCTGTGTGACCCGGCCCCATGTGGTGGGCGCGGACGGGTCGTTGAGGATCCGCTACGGCGCGCTCTTCGACCTGCGTATCGCCGGGGCGACGATCGCCGCCGTACGGGTGGAACGCCGCTACCCGGACGGCGGGCTGATCCGGTTCGACCCGGCCGACGACGGGATCCTGGATCTTGTGGTGGGCAGTCAGACGACCGTACGGGTGGAGCTGACCGCGCCCGTCACGTTCGTACGGCCCCTGGGGCGGCGCGGGCGGGCCCGGGTGATCCGGTTCCACGCGGACGAGCCGGAGGCGCTGGTGCGGGCGTTCGCGCGGGCGCGCGGTCACCTACCCTGGCGCGGGGACCGCACCCCCGCCCCGCCGCTTCCCTGAGGAGAACCACCGTGCTCGTGCTGTTGCCGCCGTCGGAAGGAAAGGCCGCTTCCGGGCGCGGCACTCCGCTGAAGCCGGAGTCCCTCTCCCTGCCGGGGCTGGCCGGGGCCAGGGCCGCCGTGCTGGACGAGCTCGTCGAGCTGTGCGCGGCCGACGAGGAGAAGGCCCGCGAGGTACTGGGCCTGAGCGAGGGGCTGCGCGGCGAGGTCGCGAAGAACGTGGACCTGCGGACGGCGGGCACGCGTCCGGCCGGGGAGATCTACACCGGTGTGCTGTACGACGCGCTGGACCTGGCCACCCTGGACACCGCCGCGAAGCGCCGCGCCGGAAAGTCGCTGCTGGTCTTCTCCGGGCTGTGGGGCGCGGTACGGGTGGGCGACCGGATCCCCTCGTACCGCTGCTCGATGGGGGTCAGGCTGCCGGGACTCGGCGCGCTGGGCGCGTACTGGCGTACGCCGATGGAGTCGGCCCTGCCGGAGGCGGCGGGCACCGGGCTCGTGCTGGACCTGCGCTCGTCCGCGTACGCGGCGGCATGGAAGCCGAAGGGTGAGCTCGCGGGGCGTACGGCGACGGTGCGGGTGCTGCACGCGCGGATCGACCCCGCGACCGGAGCGGAGAAGCGCTCGGTGGTGAGCCACTTCAACAAGGCGACGAAGGGCCGGCTGGTACGGGATCTGCTGACGGCGGGCGTCAAGCCGAAGAACCCGGCGGAGCTGGTGGAGGCGCTGCGGGCGCTGGGGTACGTGGTGGAGGCGGCGGCACCGGCCAAGGACAGCCGGCCATGGGCGCTTGATGTGGTGGTCACGGAGATCCACTGAGCGCCGTCGCACGCCCCATCACATGCCCGATCGCACGCCTCATTGCACCCTGCGCAACGCTCATTGCGCACAGTGGCGCACGCACGGCAGGATGAGTCCATGACCTCCGTGCTCGACCTCGCTCCCGTCATCCCTGTCGTCGTCCTCGACGATGCCGCCGACGCCGTACCTCTCGCCCGCGCCCTGGTCGCGGGCGGGCTGCCCGCGATCGAGGTGACGCTGCGGACGCCGGCCGCCCTCGACGCGATCCGCGCCATCGCGGCGGAGGTGCCGGACGCCATGATCGGTGCGGGCACGGTGCTGACGGCCGACGCGGTCATCGACTCGGTGAAGGCGGGCGCGCGCTTCCTGGTCAGCCCGGGGTGGACGGACGCGCTCCTGCGCGCGATGCAGGTCTCGGGCGTCCCGTTCCTGCCGGGGGTGTCGACGGCGTCGGAGGTCGTGGCGCTGCTGGAGCGCGGGGTGACGGAGATGAAGTTCTTCCCGGCGGAGGCGGCGGGCGGCACGGCCTACCTGAAGTCCCTGGCGGGCCCGCTCCCCCGGGCGCGCTTCTGCCCCACGGGCGGGATCACGGCGGAATCGGCCCCGTCGTACCTGTCCCTGCCGAACGTCGGCTGCGTCGGCGGTACGTGGATGCTGCCGCCGGACGCGCTGGCGGCGAAGGACTGGGACCGGGTGGAGTCCCTGGCCCGCGAGGCGTCGACGCTGAGCCTGTCGCGCCGGTCCTGACCTCCGTACGGGCCCGGTCCCTCCCCGGCCGCCCGGCTCCCTCACCGACCGCCGAAGTCCAGGAAGTCCGGGGAGTCCAGGAAGTCCAGCGAGACGTACTCCGCCACCGGCCGGTAACCCAGGCGCGGATAGAGCGCGTTGGTCGTCGGGTTCGCCGTGTCCGTGAAGAGCAGCACCTCGTCCGCGCCCGCCTCCCGCGCGGCCCCGCTCACCGCCGCCGTCACCGCCGCCGCATACCCATGGCCGCGCAGCTGCGGCGGGGTGTAGACCGGCGCGACCCGGATCTGCCCCGCCACCAGCGGCGTACGGCCCGCCATCGACACCGGCACGCCGGGGGCCGACTCCCAGAACAGCAGCCGCCCGTCCTCGATCCTGCGGACCGTCGCGGCCGTGTAATCCGTCCCGGCCGGCTCCCCGATGTCCGCGGCGAACGCGTCCATCCACTCCACGGCCAACGGTACGTCCCCGGCGCCCGCGAGTCGCGCCCGGCCCGCGGGCGCGGGCAGTCGCGGAGTCAGGTCGCCGAGGCGGAAGAGCCGCATCCCCTGGGAGTCCCAGCGCCCGTCCGCTCCCCCGGTCAGCTCCTGGGCGAAGGCCGTCGCGCTCTCCTTCTCGCCCCGTACGCCCGACACCGGAGGCCCGCTCGCCCGCAGCACGCGAGCCAGCTCCCGCGCCGCCCGGGTGTCCATCGGCCCGAGGGACGGCGGCCGCGGCGGGGTCTGGACGAACGCTCCGGTCACCGGGGCGCTTTCACTCTCCCGCCACCAGCCGAACCGCGCTGAAGCGGCCGTACCAGCGACACCGACCGCGCCGTCACGGCGTACCGACTCGCTGACGGTCAGCAGCACCGTGTTGCGCGCCGGATCCGCCGCCAGGTAGGGATCAGCCACGCGGCGGAACTCCGCCACGTCCTCGGTCAGTTGCCAGGTCATACCCGATGGTCCTACGCCACCGCCCCCGCCGCACCCGCTTTTGGGGCCGGTCCTGTCAGCGCAGATGGGACGTGTCGTTGAGGAGCCGCACCGAGGCATTGCCGTCCGCGTAGTACGCCACGGCCGACAGCGAGGCCGCCGACAGCTCCATCCGGAACAGGGACTCCGGCGGCGCGCCCAGGGCCAGCCGTACCAGCGTCTTCACCGGGGTGACATGCGTGACCAGGAGGACCGTTCTGCCCTGGTACCGGTCGAGCAGCCGGTCGCGGGCGGCCGCGACCCGGCGGCCGACCGTGTCGAAGCTCTCGCCGCCGCCGGTGGGCGCGACGGCGGGCGAGGCGAGCCAGGCGTTCAGGTCGTCGGGGTACCGCTCCCGTACCTCGGCGAAGGTCAGGCCTTCCCACGCGCCGAAGTCCGTCTCCCGCAGGCCGTCTTCAACGGTGACGTCCAGGCCGAGCCGGGCGGCGACGGCTCCCGCGGTCTCGCGGCAGCGCCTGAGCGGTGAGGAGACGATCTCCTGGACGGTGCCGCGCGCGGCCAGCGCCCCGGCGACGGCCTCGGCCTGTCGGCGGCCGGCCGCCGACAGCTCCGGGTCGCTGCCGCCGCTGCCCGAGAATCGCTTCTCGGGGGTGAGGGCGGTCTCGCCGTGCCGCAGCAGTACGAAGGTGGCGGGGGCGCCGAGGTCGGCGGGGGCACCCCAGCCGACGGCCGGGGCGACCCCGGAGGCCGTATCGGTCGCGGAGGCCGTACCGGTCGCAGATGAAGCGGTAGGCACCACCGGCGAAGCCGTCTCCGACAGGGACAGCTCGGTCTGAGCCGCGCGCCCCACGGCCTTGCCGGCCCCGGACCCCGCCATCGCCGCCCGCGCCTTGGCCGCACCCGCCACGGCGTCACCCGGCGGCCCGGACTCCACAGCGGCGGCCGCGCGCGCCGCTGACGCGTCCAGCGCGGCCGTGGACGCCGAAGGCTCCCACTGCCTGCCCTTCTTGCCCGCGTCCATCGCCTCGTTGGCGAGCCGGTCCGCGTGCTTGTTCTTCTCGCGCGGGATCCACTCGTACGTGACCTGCCCCGCCGGGAAGATCCGCGCGGCCTCCGCCGCCAGCGGTTTCATGTCGGGGTGCTTGATCTTCCAGCGTCCCGACATCTGCTCGACGACGAGCTTGGAGTCCATCCGGACATGGACCCCGGCGGCCGGGTCGAGGGCCTTCGCGGCCTTCAGCCCGGCGATCAGGCCCTTGTACTCGGCGACATTGTTCGTGGCGACGCCGATGTACTCCGCGGCCTCCGCGAGCGGCTCTCCGCTCCGTGGGTCGAGGACGACCGCGCCGTACCCGGCGGGCCCCGGATTGCCCCGGGAGCCGCCGTCCGCCTCGACGACAAACTTCGGCGTCCGCCGAGGCGGCCGCTCAGACGTCGACGGCGTGGGCGGCGTCGGCGGCGTCGCCATCGGCTACAGACCCGAATCGGCGGTACGGACCAGGATGCGGCGGCAGTTCTCGCACCGCAGCACGGTGTCGGCGGGCGCGGCCCTGACGTCGTTGACCTCGGTGATGTTCAGCTCCAGCTGGCAGCCCTCGCAGCGGCGGCGGAACAGGCGGGCCGCGCCCACCCCGCCCTGCTGGCCGCGCAGCTTCTCGTACAGCTTGAGCAGATCGGCGGGGACGGACCCGGCGATGACCTCGCGCTCCTTGGTCACGGTCGCGGTCTCGCCGTCGAACTCCTCGAAGGCGGCGTCGCGGCGCGCGACCGCGTCGTCGGTCTTGGACTGGACGGAGGAGACGCGTTCCGTCAGCTCGGTGACCCGCTCCTGCGCGGACTCGCGGCGCTCCATGACTTCGAGGACGACGTCCTCCAGGTCGCCCTGGCGCTTGGCGAGCGAGACGATCTCGCGCTGGAGGTTCTCCAGGTCCTTGGGCGAGGTGACCGCGCCGGAGTCCAGACGCTGCTGGTCACGGACGGCGCGCTGGCGCACCTGGTCGACGTCCTGCTCCGCCTTGATCTGCTCGCGGGCGGTGTCGCTCTCCTCGGTCGTCGCGGCGACGAGCAGGTCCCGCAGCTGGGCGAGGTCCTTGGTGAGCGACTCGATCTCGGCGTGCTCGGGCAGGGACGAGCGCTTGTGGTCGAGCTGCGACAGCCGTACGTCGAGGGCCTGGACGTCGAGAAGTCGGATCTGGTCGGCGGGCGCGGCGTTCAGTTGGGGGCTCCTGGGGGATCGGCAGGGGCGCGCGAAGCGCTCGTTGGAAGGGCGGGGGCGAGATGGGCGGACCAGGGGTCGGTGACCGTCTTCGAGACATGGACCCGCAGGTCCCAGCCATGGCGGTCGGAAATCTCGTCGAGCTGGGCGGCGGCCTGCTCGCACCAGGGCCACTCGGTGGCCCAGTGCGCGGCGTCGATCAGCCCGAGCGCGCTGTGCTGGGTGGCCTCGGAGACGGGGTGGTGGCGCAGGTCGGCGGTGAGGAACACGTCCACGCCCGCGGCTCTGACCTGGTCGAAGAGGCCGTCGCCTGAGCCGCCGCTGACCGCGACCGTACGGACGACGGCGTCCGGGTCGCCGGCGATACGGACGCCCTGCGCGGTGGCGGGCAGCCGGTGCGCGACGCGGGCCGCGACGTCGCGGAGCGTGGCGGGGTGATCGAGCTCGCAGATCCGGCCAAGACCCCGTCGGCCGGCGGGGTCGGTGGGATCGGGTACGAGGGGCCCCACGATCCGCAGGTCCAGCGCGCCCGCGAGGGCGTCGGAGACGCCGGGGTCGGCGGTGTCGGCGTTGGTGTGGGCCACGTGCAGCGCGATGTCGTGCTTGATGAGGGTGTGCACCACCCGGCCCTTGAAGGTGGAGGCCGCGACCGTCGTCGTACCGCGCAGATAGAGCGGGTGGTGGGTGACGATCAGCTCGGCGCCGAGCCGCACGGCTTCCTCGGCGATGTCCTGGACGGGGTCGACCGCGAACAGGACACGGGTCACCGTGGCCTCGGGATCACCACAGACCGTGCCGACGGCATCCCACTGTTCGGCCCGCTCAGGGGGCCAGAGGGCATCGAGCGCGGCGAGGACTTCGGACAGACGGGGCACGGGGGAAAGGCTACCTGCCCCGCGTACCCCGGCGGCCCTGGCTCCGGCGGCCACCGGGGCGGGCGGAGCCCGTACGGCACCCGGCGACCGGGCGGACCCCGTACGGCAACCAGCCGGACCCCGTACGGCACCCGGCGACCGGCCGGAGCCCGCAGCCGCGCCTGGCCGCCGGGCGCCGCTGCGGGGCCGCGCTCCCCCGCCCGACGCGGCAGCCGCTACTTGACGAGGTAGCCGCGGAGGTCGTCGAGGACCAGGTTGGCCGCCGTGACGCCCAGGCCCAGGTACCAGGTCTCGTCCTGGACGTCCTTGGCCTGGCCGGCCTTGACCGCCTTCAGGTTCTTCCACAGCGGGTTGGAACGCGCGGTGTCACGGTCGGTCTTGCCCGGGTCTCCGTACACACCGGTGAAGATCCAGTCGGCGTCCGCGTCGTCGATCTTCTCCGGGCTGATCTCCACGGCGAGATCGTTGATCTGCTGGTTCTCGGGCCGCGGCAGACCGGTGTCATCGAGGATCGTGCCGATGAAGGACGCCTTCGCGTACAGCCGCAGCCGGTCGGGCATGTAGCGGACCATCGAGACGGTCGGCTTGTCGGGGCCGATCGCGGCGCCGAGGTCGGCTGCCCTCTTGCCGTACGCGTCGAGCTCGGCCTTCGCCTCGGCGGTACGGTCCAGCGCCTGGGCGTTGAGGAGGTAGTTCTCCTTCCAGGTGAAGCCCGGCCGGATGGAGAAGACCGTCGGAGCGATCTTCGAAAGCTCCTGGTACTTGTCCGCCGCGCGCAGCTGGCTGCCGAGGATGAGGTCGGGGCGGAGGGCCGCGACGGCCTCAAGGTTGAGGTTGTTGATCGTCCCGACGCTCTTCGGGGTGCCCGCGCCCTTCTTCAGGTAGCTGGGGATGCCGTCGTCGCCCTCCGTGGGGGCGTATCCGACCGGCTGGACGCCGAGCGAGACGACATTGTCGAACTCACCGACGTCCAGTACGACGACCCGCTGGGGGCGGGCCTTCAGCTCCGTCTTGCCCAGGGCGTGCGTGATCGTGCGCGGGAACTGGCCCGGCTGGGCGTCGGTCCCGTACGAGGCCGTCTTCTTGGCCGCGTCGGCGAAGTCCTTGCCGCCCGTGGCGACGGCGGCCTTCTTGCCGCTTCCGCCGTCGGAGGCGGCGGAGCCGCTGTCGGAAGAGTCGCCGCTGCCGCAGGCCGCGAGGGAGAGCGTGGCGGCGAGAGCGACTACGGCGGCTGCGCCACGGCGTCGTATGGACATCTTCAATGCTCCTGGGGGTGGGGAAAAAGGGTCGAGCAAGGCGTGCAGAGCGGAGAAGAGCGGTGCAGGGGCGGTGCTCACCTGGTTACTTAGGCGTGCCTTACCTTAGCCACCGCCCTCGCGGCCAGCACACCCGCCCCCGCGCTCTCAGGCGAATCCCGCCCCGGCCACCCTTATGTGTGAAGTGAGGGGCCTTGTGCCGTTCGAGAGGAAGTGCGAAAACTAGCTTCGTCGCCGGAGGTGACGAACCGATGACGGTCTGTGCCATCGAGACGACGGCTGCGAAGGACGGGGCGGTACGGAGTACGGGGTTCGCGATCACGGCGGACGGGGCGTACGCCGCACGGTTGACGCTGGGCGCGACGGGGAGCGGGGACGCGTGGTTCCCGGAGCGGTGGACCCTCGACGGGCCGGAGCCGTACGCCGTACCCCTCCCCCTCGATCAGCCCGAGGAGCCCGACACCGAGGTGCTGCCCCTGAGCGACGGACGGGTGCTCATCCGCCGCCGGGTGGCGGACCGCCATGACTTCTCCCTGCTCTATCCGACGGGACCGGGCACGGGCCAGCTGCCGGTGGGCGCGGTCGCCCGCGCGGAGCTGACGCTGCTGCCGCCGTCACCGGACGGCCGGTGCGTGTACGCCCTGACGCCCGGCGCCCGCTCCACCACGCTCTGGCTGGTGGCGGGCGGCGCGTTCGGCCCCGAGCGGATCGCGGAGGTGCCCGGCCGCTGCTCGGGCGGCGTGTGGCTGGACCGTACGGGGCGGCTGCTGGCCCTGGACCGGGAGACGGACGGCGTGGTGAAGGCCGTCGCCGTCGACCTGGAGCGCGGCGGCGAGGTGACACCGCTGCTGCAGATCACGGAGGAGAGCAACGACCGGCTGCTGCTGGCCGACCCCGACAGCGGGCTGCTGCTGATCCGCTCGGACGCGCCGGGCCATGACCGGCTGGGCTGGGGCGTCCTGGGGAGTCTGCGGCCGGTGCGCTTTCCCGAGTGCCTGCGGCCGGCGGACTGCGCGGTGACGCCGTTCGCCGTCCAGCCGGGGCAGGTGCTGATGCCGGAAAGCTGCGCGGTGGCGTTCCGGATCGACGGGGCGGCGGGCAGCCGGGTGGGGATGTGGCGGCCGGCGGGCCGGCGGCTGCGTCAACTGGCCGCGCCCGAGGGGTGGCTGGCGGGGGCCGGGCTGTGGACCCGGGAGGGTGTGCTGCGACTGCCGTACGCGACGGCGACGGTGCCGTGCGGGGTGGCACGGATGGAGGCCCCGGCCGACGGACTCCTTCCCTCATCCGGGTCCGGGGCGGAATCCGGGTCGGGGGCAGGCGCGGGGGCCTGCGCGGCCGGAGCCGGGCTGATCACGGATCCGGCGCAGATGGAGTCCGCCTGCACGGAACCATCGGCCGCTCCACGCACTCCTGTGATGTGCAGGCCGGTGCCCTTGCAGCAGGCACCGCTCACCGGCCGCGAGGCGGGTGGCTAGACTTTTCGCGGGGCTACGCAGCCGTACCGGCCGGTCGCCGTCGGTGACTGTGATGTGGACAGTGACCGTGTCGCGGCCCGGGTGGTACGGGGACGGCCGGGGCCCCCGCGCCACACACGAAGCGATCACGACGGGGTGACTTCCCACATGTCAGAAGCCCGAATCGACCCGACCCAGCAGCGCCCGCAGGCCACGGCCCTCAACCGTGACGACGCCGGCGGCTTCGGAAAACACCGAGGGGGTGCGGCACCGACGGAGGATTCGGTGTCTCCCGCCTATGGCCGCCACCGCCGTCCGGCAGAAGGCGGCAACGCGGCCTGACGGGTCGACACGTACGAGGAGAGGCCACCGCGCGGCGATCACGCGGTGGCCTCTCCGTCTCCCCCGGGCCAACCGGCAGGCCCGCGGAGCATGTTCGGTGCGCTCGCGGTCGCCTATCACCGCGGGCGGGCGGTGGGACATTTGTACCGGGCAAGTCCGTACACGCGCCTCTGCCGGGGCAACGGCTGGGCCCCGTAGCGTCAATTGGCATGACGCAGACAACAGACACCTCGGCCGCGGTGAGCTTCACCGACGTGGCCAAGAGCTTCGGAGCGGTCCGGGCCGTGGACGGGATCGGCCTCGACATCCCGCGCGGGGAGACCGTCGCGCTGCTCGGACGCAACGGCGCGGGCAAGTCGACCACCATCGGGCTGCTCCTCGGGCTCGACGAGCCGGACGCCGGGACCGTACGGCTCTTCGGCGGACCGCCCTCGCGCGCCGTCGCGGCCGGGCGGGTCGGGGCGATGCTTCAGGACGGCCGGCCGATCCGCCGGGTGACGGTGCGGGAGCTGGTCGCGTTCGTGGCGTCCACCTTCCCGGACCCGCTGCCCGTCGCCGAGGCGCTCGGCCTCGCCGGGCTCACGGACGTCGCCGACCGCCGTATCGACAAGCTCTCCGGCGGCCAGCTGCAACGAGTCAGGTTCGCGGTCGCGCTGGCCGGCGGCCCGGAGCTGATCGTCCTCGACGAACCCACCGCCGCGCTCGACGTGGAGGCCCGCCGCTCCTTCTGGGGCTCCATGCGCGCCTACGCCGAGCGCGGCAACACCGTGCTCTTCTCCACGCACTATCTGGAGGAGGCCGACACCAACGCCGACCGGATCGTCGTCATCGACCACGGCCGGATCGTCGCCGACGGCACCAGTGAGCTGATCAAGGGCTCGGTCGGCGGCCATCTCGTCTCCTTCGACCTGCCGGACGACCTCGCGGGTGAGCCGGCCGAGCCGGCGGGGCAGCCGGCGAGTCAGGGGGCGGGTCAGGGGGCGGGCCTCGGCACGGAGGAGCGGCTCGGGCTGCTGCCCGGCGTCATCTCCGTCGAGATACGCGGGCGCCGCGCCCGGCTCCGTACGGACGACTCCGACGCCACGGTCGTCGCCCTGGCCGGACTCGACGCGATCCGCCGGCTCGAAGTCGCCCCGGCGACGCTCGAAGAAGCCTTTCTGGCCCTCACCAAGGAGGCGGTGTGATGCGGGAGTACATCACGCTCGAAGTGCGCCGGACGCTGCGCGACCCCGGTTTCGTCATCTTCGGCGCCGGGATGCCGGTCCTGATGTATCTGCTGTTCACCAACATCGGCGGGGCCGGCGCCGACGCCGCCGAGTGGAGGACCGCCTCCATGGTCGGCATGGCCGCGTACGGCGCGCTGGGCGCGGCCGTCGGTACCGGTACCGGCATCGCCGAGGACAAGTCACTCGGCTGGCTCCGCCAGCTGCGGATCACCCCGATGTCACCCCGCCGGGTGGTGCTGGGCCGGGCGATCAGCAGCTCGGTGACGGTTCTGCCCGCGCTGCTGGCCGTTCTCGTCGCGGGCGGTCTGGTCAACGGCGTACGGCTCGCCCTCTGGCAGTGGGCCGCGCTGACCGTGCTGCTGTGGGCGGGCGCGCTCCCCTTCACCCTGCTCGGCATCGGCAACGGCTACCGGCTCTCCGCCCAGACGACCGGCGTGGTGAACGTGGGCTGTCTGATGGGCATGTCCGTGATCGGCGGGCTCTGGTTCCCGGTCGAGGCGTTCCCCGGCTGGCTGGCCTCGCTCGCCCGGTACACCCCGGCCAACCGCTTCGCCGATCTGGGCTGGTCCACCACGGCGGGCACCGCGCCCAGCGCCACCACCGTCGTGGTGCTGGCCGGCTGGCTGCTGGTGTTCGGTTCGTACGCTGTGAGCTCGTACCGCAGGTCAGCGAGGACCCTATGACGTCGACGCGAGCACCGAAGACACCAAAGACACCGCAAGCACCGCAAGCACCTCAGGCACCTCAGGCACCGAAGAAGCGGCGCGGGTGCCGGGGACCGGGGCGGCCGGGGCCGCCCAGCGGCTACGCGCTGCTGCCCTGGCTGCTGCTGGGCCTCGGCTCCTTCTCCAATATCGTGCAGGGCAGGACGCCCAACCCCTGGTTCGGCGGCATCGGTCTGCTGGTCTTCAACTCCCTCTATGTCTCCGTGGTGTTCCGGTCCTTCAACCGGGCGGCGCGGGACAGCCGCGCCACCCGGTGGACACTCGTCGCCATGGGCCTGGTGACCTTCGGGCTCAGCGGCGTCTACGGCGGCAACTGGCTGCTGTTCCTGCCGCTCTTCGGACTCGCGTGCGGCAGTGTGCTGCGCGGCCGCGCGCTCGGCTGGGTGGGGCTCCCGCTGAGCGCCGCCGCCGGGGCCGTCGCGGCGTACCACGACGGCTGGGGCGCGATCCCGATCGCGTACGGCACCTTGATCTCCATGATGGTGACCGCTGCCCTCCTCACCCTCTCCGAGACGGTCGTGGAACTGCGCGACACCCGCCAGGAGCTGGCCCGTTCGGCCGTGGAGCAGGAACGGCTGCGGTTCTCCCGCGATCTGCACGATCTGCTGGGCCACACCCTGTCCGTGATCGTGGTCAAGGCGGAGGCCGCGCGCAGGCTGGCGCCGCGCGATCCGGACGCGGCCCTGACCCAGGTCTCGGACATCGAGTCCGTCGGCAGGCAGGCCCTGACCGAGATCAGGGAGGCCGTCACCGGATACCGCGAGGGCAGCCTCTCCACGGATCTGGACCGGGCGCGCTCCGCGCTGTCCGCCGCCGGGATCGAACCGGTGGTACGGCAGTCGGGGCCGCCGCTGGAGCCGCAGACCGAGGTACTGCTCGGCTGGGTGGTGCGGGAGGCGGTGACCAATGCCGTACGGCACAGTGCCGCGACGCACTGCACGATCACGGTGGACGGCTCGCCGGAGCGGGTCCGGCTGACGGTGACCGACGACGGCGTCGGCGCAGGCGTCGGCGTGTCAGTAGGACCCGAGCAGGCGATATCCACCGGGGGTACCTACGGGGGTACGGGCCTGAAGGGCCTCACCGAACGGCTCGCGGCGGCGGGCGGCGCCCTCGAAGCGGGGCCGGCGGGCAAGGGCTTCCGGGTGACCGCCGTACTGCCGGTGGATTCCCCGGCGGTCACCGGACACGTGCTTGACGCTCCGCCCGCCGGGTGATGGAATTCCGCCTCAGCGTCGCGGTGCATCCGGCGAAGAGACCGCCGTGGGCATGGAGGCGCCGAATCATGGGACACCCATGGACCTGCCCCCCGGACCGGACGACCGCCTGACGGCGTTCGGCACCCAGCTGATCGAAACCCATATGTGGCTCCGCGAGGAGCTGGCCCGGCTCCGTGAGGATCTCGCCGCCGACGAGCCACCGGACCCACAGGACCCACGC
This sequence comes from Streptomyces sp. NPDC058198, assembly GCF_042882605.1. NCBI lineage: Bacteria > Bacillati > Actinomycetota > Actinomycetes > Kitasatosporales > Streptomycetaceae > Streptomyces > Streptomyces sp. NPDC058198. Next base: position 178,060 of record NZ_JBHVVP010000011.1, on the reverse strand, counting down.
GGCCTACGGGATCCACGGAAGACGCGCGAGCTACGGGCGCACTGCCTGACCTTCTGCTCGGCGTTGAGCCGGCATCACACCGACGAGGACGACGGGACGTTCCCCGTCCTGGCGGATCGCTATCCCGAACTCCGTCCCGTACTGGAGCAGTTGACCCACGACCACGAGGTGGTGAGCGGGATCCTGCGGAGCGTGGAGGAGTTGCTCGACGGCTTCGAGCCGGGCGGGGCGCGGCGCGTGGCGGCCGAGCTGGACGGTCTGGCCGCCCTGCTGGAGTCGCACTTCGTATACGAGGAGAAGCGCATCGTCACGGCCCTCAACGCGATCAGCGCGGGGAGCGCGCCGAGCCGGGACGGCTGACGCGGCCGACACCTCCCGGACGAGTGCACCGCTCCCGAACCAGTGGGCCGCCCTACTCTTGGGGCGTGACGGAGATGCCCCAGGACCACCGGCCGGCCCCGTGTGTACGCGTCCTCCTCGCCGAGGACCAGGGCATGATGCGAGGCGCGCTCGCACTGCTGCTCGGTATGGAGGCGGACATCGAGGTGGTCGCGCAGGTGGGCACCGGCGACGCGATCGTGGGCGCCGCGCTCACCTCGCGGCCCGATGTGGCGCTGCTGGACATCGAGCTGCCCGGGATCAGCGGACTCGACGCCGCCGTACTGCTGCGGGACGAGGTCCCCGACTGCCGGGTCCTGATCCTGACCACCTTCGGCCGGCCCGGTTATCTGCGGCGGGCCATGGAGGCGGGGGCCGCGGGCTTTCTGGTCAAGGACGGTCCGGTGGAAGAGCTGGCGGCCGCCATCCGCCGGGTGCTGACCGGCGAGACCGTCATCGATCCCGCCCTGGCCGCGGCCGCGCTGAGCGCCGGTCCGAGCCCGATCACGGCGAGGGAGCGGGACGCGCTCAACGCGTCCGTGGACGGCGCGACGGTCGCCGACATCGCGGCGAAGCTGCATCTGTCCGAGTCGACCGTACGGAACTACCTCTCCTCGGCCATCGGCAAGACCGGCACCCGCAACCGTATGGAGGCGGTGCGCGCGGCCCGCAGACAAGGCTGGCTGTAACCGCCCACGCCATCCCCTCCGTATGAATTTCTCATGAACTCCCCATGAACCGCTACGCGTCCGAGGTATCACGCGGCAGCCACAGCAGCATCAGCAGGACCCCCGTCAGCAGCACCCCGCCGCCTGTCCTGAAGGCCAGCGCGTATCCCTCCGTGAGCGCTTCCGGGCTCGTGCCGCCCGCCGTACGGGACGCGGCGACCGTGGAGAGGACCGCGAGTCCCAGCGCGCCGCCCATCGTGCGGGAGGTGTTGACCAGGCCCGAGACCAGTCCGGCGTCACCGGGCGCCGCGCCCGCCGTGGCCAGCGCGGTCAGCGGGGTGGAGGCCAGGCCGATGCCGGCCATCATCAGGACGCCGGGGCCGAGGATCGACGAGAGATATGTTCCGTCGGCGGTCATCGTGGACTGCCAGCCGAAGCCGGCCGCGGCCACCAGCGCCCCCGTCACCGCCAGATTGCGGGCACCGACCCGGACCATCAGCCGGGGCGCCAGCTTGGAGCCGAACACGACGCTCAGGGAGGTGGGGATGAGCGCCAGGCCGGCCTTCAACGGCGCGTAGCCCAGCACGTTCTGCGCGTAGACCGTCATGAAGAACCACATGCCGAAGGAGGACGCACCGCAGACGAACATCGCCGCGTTCGCCGCGGACACGGCCCGCACCCGGAAGAGACCGAGCGGTATCAGCGGCGCCTTCGCCCGCGCCTCCACCGCCACGAACACACCGAGCAGCAGCAGTCCGGCGCACAGCGGCAGCAGCGTCGCCGCGGCGCCCCAGCCCCGCTGCTCCGTCTGCACGACGCCGTACGCGACGGCGGCGAGCCCGGCCGTGACCAGCACCGCGCCGGGCAGGTCGAGGCGCCGGCCCTGGTCCGTACGGCTCTCGGTCAGCCACAGCGCGGCGCCGGCCAGGACCAGCGCACCGACCGGCACATTGATCAGCAGCACCCAGCGCCAGGACAGCAGATCGGTGAGGAGCCCGCCGACCAGACCGCCGGCCGCGCCGCCGCCCGCGCCGACCGCCGACCAGGTGCCGATGGCCCGGGTCCTGGCGGCTCCCGCCGGTACGGCCGAGGTCACGATGGCGAGCGACGCGGGGGCCAGCACGGCCGCGCCGAGACCTTGTGCGGCGCGCGCGGCGAGCAACTGCCAGCCCTCCTGGGCGAGTCCGCCCGCGACGGACGCCAGGGTGAACACCGCGAGCCCGGCCAGGAACATCAGCTTGCGGCCGAAGAGATCCGCGGCCCCTCCGCCGAGCAGCATGAAGCCCGCGAAGGCGATCGAGTAGGCGTTGAGGACCCACTGCAGACCGGTGGTGGAGAGCCCGAGGTCGGCGCGCATCGAGGGCAGTGCGACATTGACCACGGACACGTCGAGCATGACGAGGAACTGACCGGCGCAGGCGGCGAGGATCACCACCCAGATGCGGGGGGATCCGGCGGGCGCGGATATATGCGCGGCTTCGTTTTCTGACGGGGCTCGGACCATGGCCGTCATGGTCGCAGCCGCCGAGCGGTCCGTACATCGGCAGCTGGACATACGACCAACTGCCCACGCCTGACGGCACATCAGGAAAAAAGACCGCGAGCGCCCGGCTCCGTTCGTACCGTGTTCGCCGGAATATCGCGACGACAGGGAAGGTTCATACTGCATCGACTTGGTGGTCACGGCTGTCAGGACGGTGCGCTGACGCCTGCCCAGATATCCCTTTCCACCCCATTCTTCCCGTTATTCTCTTCCTGCCCGGAGGCCGCACGTATGCAACAGGCGACGACCGATCAGCACGCCGGGGCTCTCCCGGATCCACGAGAACGCAAGACCGGCGGGGTCGTTCCCGTCCTCGCCTTCGCGGGCATCACCGTCGCGGTGATGCAGACCCTGCTCGTTCCCGTCATCAAGGATCTGCCCACCCTCCTCCACACGGCGCCCGCCAACGCCACCTGGGTCATGACGGCGACGCTGCTCGCCGGCGCCGTCTCCACCCCGATCATGGGGCGGCTCGGCGATCTCTTCGGCAAGCGGCGGATGCTGCTCGCCAGCCTCGCCGTCATGGTGGTCGGCTCCCTGGTCTGCGGATTCACCGACGACCTGGTCATCATGATCGTCGGCAGGTCGCTCCAGGGCTTCGCGATGGGCGCGATACCCCTCGGCATCGGCATCATGCGCGACGAGCTGCCGCGCGAGCGGCTCGGCTCGGCGATGGCGCTGATGAGCTCCTCCATCGGCGTGGGCGGCGGACTCGCCCTGCCCGCCGCGGCCCTGATCGCGCAGAACGCCGACTGGCACGCGCTCTTCTTCGGCGCGGCCGGGCTCGGCGCGCTGGCGATCCTGCTCACCGTCCTCTTCGTACCCGAGTCGTCGTCACGCGCCGCCGGCACCTTCGACTGGCGCGGCGCGATCGGGCTGTCCGCCGGGCTCGTCTCGCTGCTGCTGCCGATCACCAAGGGCAGCGACTGGGGCTGGGGTTCGCCCACCACCCTCGGGCTGTTCGGCGTGGCCGTCACCATCCTCCTGCTGTGGGGCGTCATGGAGCTGAGGAGCTCCGCCCCGCTGGTCGACCTGCGGACCACCGCACGCCGTGAGGTGCTGCTCACCAACCTCGCCTCGATCATGCTCGGGGTCGCCTTCTACGCGATCTCGCTCGTCCTGCCCCAGCTGCTCCAGCTGCCCGCCTCGACCGGGTACGGCCTGGGCCAGTCGATGCTGGTGGCGGGCCTGTGCGTGGCCCCCCTCGGCCTGACGATGATGTTCACGGCGCCCCTCTACGCCCGCATCTCGGCCAGGCGCGGCCCCAAGGTCTCGCTGATGCTCGGCATGCTGATCATCGCGATCGGCTACGGAGCGGGCCTCGGCCTGATGAGCGCGGCATGGCAGACCATCGTCATCTCGGTGGTGGTGGGCGCGGGCATCGGCCTCGCGTACTCCTCGCTCCCCGCCCTGATCATCGGCGCCGTCGACCCGTCGGAGACCGGCGCGGCCAACGGTCTGAACACCCTGATGCGCTCCATCGGTACGTCGGTGTCGAGCGCGGTGATCGGCATGGTGCTGGCCCACACCTCGGTCCAGGCGGGCGGGGTGGCGGTGCCCACCCTGCACGGCTTCCGTATCTCGTTCGTCATCGCCACGGGCGCGGTGGTCGTCGGCCTGGTGCTGGCGGCGTTCCTGCCGTCGCAGCGGACCGCGCTGCGGGCCGCGTCACTGACCGGCAACGAGGAGAAGGGCCGGCAGCCGACCCTCATCGCCGGCTCCGGCGGATTCCGGGGACGGGTGCTGGACGCCGACGGTGCGCCGGTCGCGCGGGCGAACATCACGCTGATCGACCCGCGGGGCCGGCAGGCGGGCCTGACCACCGCCGACGAGGACGGCCGCTACACGCTGCTGCCGCCGGCCGCCGGGTCCTATGTGCTGGCCGGAACGGCCACGGGATACGCACCGCACGCGAGCCCGGCGGTGTATCCCGGCGGCGGCCTGCCGGTCGATGTCGATCTGGTCCTGCCGGAGCACGCACCGGAGCGCCGAGCCGCGGTCCCGTCCTGACCGGCGGTCCTCCGCGTCCTCATCTTTTACCGCCGGTCTCTTACGCCCGGTCTTTTACGCCCGGTCACGGCGGCCGGGTTTCTTACCCCCGGGCTTTACCCCCGATCTCTTACCCCCGGCACCCGCACTGCCGGGGGCGTACGGCAGCATGGGCGCCCACGCTCCGTACCAGCGGGAGCCGGCACGAGGAGTAGCGCATGCCCACCGGCACCGGACCCAAGGCCGATGTCCTCGCCGCCTTCGAGGCCGCCAAGGGGTTCATGCCCGTCCATGAGGGGCTCGCCCTGTACGCGGCGGCCACCGAAGCAGGCGCGCTCGGACTGCCGCTCCTGGAGGTCGGCACCTACTGCGGGCGCTCCACCGTGCTGCTCGCCGACGCCGCCCGGGAGGCCGGGACGGTCGCCGTCACCGTCGACCACCACCGCGGCAGCGAGGAGCAGCAGCCCGGCTGGGAGTACCACGACCCGACCGTGGTCGATCCGGAGACCGGCCGGATGGACACGCTCCCGACCTTCCGCCGTACCCTCCACCAGGCAGGGCTGGAGGACCATGTGATCGCGGTCGTCGGCCGTTCGCCGCAGGTCGCCCGGGTCTGGGGCGGCAGGATCGGACTGGTCTTCATCGACGGCGGTCACACCGACGAACACGCCAACGGCGACTACGAGGGCTGGGCCCCGCATCTCGCGGAGGACGGGCTGCTCGTCATCCACGACGTCTTCCCCGACCCGGCGGACGGCGGCCAGGCGCCGTACCGCGTCTACCTCCGGGCCCTCGCGTCCGGCGCCTTCACCGAGATCTCGGTGACCGGCTCGCTGCGGGTGCTGCGCCGTACGGCACCGGGCATCTGACCACTTCTCCCCGGACCGGCGGATGACCGGTCCAGTGCCGGGAGGGGCACTAGCATCGCTGAGGTGTCGTACGACGAGAGCCAGCCCCACGCCAGCCGCCGCTTCGGCCGGAACACTGTCACCCTCGCCTTCGCCGCACTGGTGCCGGCCATGCTGGCGGGGTGGCTCGTCTGGCAGGGGATGAGCGGGCCGGGGGACGGCGGGCCGCCCGCCGCGGCGGCGGCCGGCGCCACCTCCGTACCCCCCTCCGCGGCCGCCCCCACGCCCACCGCGCGATCCGCCTCGCCGACACCGTCCCCCGCCCCGGCGGGACCGCTCGCGGGCAAGGTCGTGGTCATCGACCCGGGCCACAACCCCCGCAACCGCGATCACACCGCCGAGATCAACAGGCCCGTGCACATCGGCACGGGCAGCAAGGAATGCGACACCACCGGCACCGCCACCAACGCCGGTTACGCCGAGGCCGCGTTCACCCTCGATGTCTCCCACCGCCTGCGCACACTGCTCCAGAAGCAGGGCGCGACGGTCACGCTCACCCACGACGACAACCGCGCGTACGGCCCGTGCGTGGACGAGCGCGCCCGTATCGGCAACAAGGCGAAGGCCGATGCCGTCGTCTCCGTCCACGCGGACGGCTCGGGAGCGGGCAATCGCGGCTTCCATGTCATCCTCCCCGCCCTGGTCAAGGGAGACGGCGCGGACACCACGGCAATTGTCGGCCCCTCGCGCGAACTCGGCGAACGCATCGCGGGCAATTTCGTACGCGTCACCGGAAGCGCACCCTCCAACTACGTGGGCGGCGGTACGGGGTTGGACGTACGCGAGGATCTCGGCGGGCTGAACCTGTCGACCGTGCCGAAGGTCTTCGTCGAATGCGGGAACATGCGCGACGCGCAGGACGCCGCCCTGCTCACGGACGCCGAATGGCGGCAGCGGGCGGCGCGGGGGCTGGCCGACGGCATCAGCGGTTTTCTGCGCAACTGAGGCCGCGTAACAGCCCGATACCGGGCCTGATACCCGGCAGACGTCCCGATCGGGCAGACGATACATTCATCCTTACGATAGGGAGCCGCCCCCGAGCTTCGCACCGCGCACCGCCGCACAGGCGGCCGCGTCGACCGCCCCGACGAGACGACTGACGAAGGACTTTTCACGTGAACATCCGCTCCCTCACTCGAGGCGACGGCGTGGTGATCGGAGCAGCGGTGTTGCTGTTCATCGCCTCGTTCCTCAATCTCTACGAGTCCAGTGCCTTCGGGTCCGAGAACGCCCCGAACGCCTGGGACTCGCTGGGCACCGTGATGAGCATCCACCTGGCCGGCGTCATCGCCGCGGCACTGATCGTCACCTCCCGCGCGCTGCCGCAGCCGCGGAAGATCGCGGGGCTCGACCTCGGTCAGTTCGGCATCGCGCTGGCGGTCTTCGCGGCGTGGACGGCGCTCTGGTCCCTGATCGGCCTGAACGGTCTCAGCGCGGGCAGCGGCCTGATCCTCGGCTTCATCGCCGCCCTGCTCCTCGCGGCCGGCGCCGTCGCCACGCCGCTCGTCCCGGCCCTGAAGGTCGCGCTCGTCGGCGCCCCGAAGCCGCAGACCCCGCAGCCGTACGGCGGACAGCCGGGCGGCCCCGGCCACGGGTACGGCTACCCGGGCGGCCAGCAGCAGTACGGTGCGCAGCAGGGTCAGCCGTACGGCGCCCAGGGTGCCCAGGGCGGACAGCCCCAGCCGTACGGTGCCCAGCAGGGTCAGCCCCAGGCGGGCCAGCCCCAGGCGGGCCGGCCGCAGCAGGGACAGCCGTCGCAGGGCGGCGCCGCGCCCGCGGGCGACTTCACGCCGTTCTGGTTCGCGGTGCCGGTGGCCCGTCCGCTGTACGGGGAGGACGGCTCGCCGTCCCCGATCGCCGAGCTGGCGCCCGGCACCTGGTATCTCGCGGTCGAGCAGCGCGGGTCCAGCCTGGTGGCCCAGACGCAGGACGGCCGCCGCGGTGTCCTGCAGGACACCACCGGGATCCAGCGCGGCTGACACCGCGCGGGATCCGGCGCGGCTGACACCGCGTCACCACAGCACGGCCTGCGGCCCCCGCCCTTCCTGGGCGGGGGCCGCGGTCGTACCCGTCCGTCACCCGTCCGTCATCCGAACGACGCCCGCTCCAGCCAGAAGTCCAGCAGCTTCGCGTCCCCCAGCACCTCGACCCGGTCGCTGTCCGCCGGCAGCCGCCGGTAGAAGACCCGCAGCACGTCGGTGAGCGGGCCGCGCAGCGCGACGGTCGCCTTCTCGTGCCCGCGCCGCCAGCTGAAGCCGTCCTCGCCGAACTCGATCAGCCACTCGGCGTCCAGCCCGTCCGGGGCGTCCGTGGCGTGGAGGTGGATGCTGCGTCCCCCGCCGCGCAGCTCGGCGGCTTCCGCGTCACCGTGGGCCTGCGCGAAGGCCACGCACTGGAGCCATTCGTCGATCGTGTCCGCGGCGACCTCCGGCTCGGCCTCGTAGGCGATCCCGGCGGCCAGCGCCGCGTCCGCGCGGTGAACGACCGTCTCGTGGGTCATCCGCCGCGCCCAGAAGCCGGCGGAGCGGTCCCAGCCCCAGCTCCACACCGGGGCGTCGGGACCGGCTGCCCGCAGAGTCGCGGCGGCCTTCTCCGCACCCTCCGCGAGCCAGGCGTCCAGCGCGGCCGGCTCGGCGTCGCCGGGGCCCTCGGCATCCGGGACCTGGTCGTCGGGGACCGCCTCCTCGGCCCGGGTCCGTACGATCGTCTCGGCCCAGCGGTGCGCGCCGCCCACATGCCGCGCGAGCTGCCCCAGTGTCCAGTCGGGACAGCTCGGCACGGATACCGAGAGGTCGGCGCCGACCAGTACCGCCCTCAACCGGTCGGTCTGCTCAATGATTTGGTCGCAGTAACGGTCATGCCCCAGAAGCGTCATGCGCTGCACCCTATGGGCTGGCCCGGCCGTACGGGTTTCACCCGCTCACAAGCGGCAACACGTTCGGCATGTCCTCACGTCATCGCAGTGGAAGTGGCTCCGCGGCGACGATCATCATCGTCATCGCGGACATCATGGCCTTCATACTGGGCCTCTGGATTTTGATGTACCTGCTGGACGCCAACCGCGCCAACGACCTGGTCAACTTCATCCAGGACGCGGCCCGCTGGCTCGCCGGCTGGTCCTATGACCTGTTCACCTTCGACGAGGCTTGGGCCCGTGTGGTCTGCGGCTACGGTCTCGCCGCGGTCGTCTACCTGCTCATCGGCCACGGGCTGGCCAACCGCCTGCGCCGGATCTGACCCGGCCGACCCCGTGACCGTTCACGCCGACCGCGGTCACGGGCTCGTCCACAGCTCAGCCGCAGCAGTCGGGCTCCAGTCCGCGCGGCAGACGTTCGCCGCTGAACACGGCGGTGGTCGCCTCATCTCCCCCCAGGGCGGCCACCGCCAGCAGCAGCGAACCCGCGGTCCAGGTGGTGAGTTCCTCCGGCCAGACGGCACGGTTGCCCTCGAAGACGTACCCCGTCCAGTACAAACCGCCGTCGGCCCGCAGATGCTGGATGGACTGAAGGACCTCCAGCGCCCGGTCCGACTCCCCCATCACCCATAGCGCCAGGGCGAGTTCACAGCTCTCGCCGCCCGTCACCCAGGGGTTGGGCAGGACACAGCGCACCCCGAGTCCGGGGACGACGAAGCTGTCCCAGCCCGCCTCGATCCGCTCCTTCGCCTGCGCTCCGGTCACCGCCCCGCCGAGTACGGGGTAGTACCAGTCCATCGAGTAGTGGCTCTTGTCGAGGAACCGCTCCGGGTGGCTGCGGATCGCGTGCGCGAGCGCGCCGGCCGCCAGCTCCCAGTCGGGCTGCGGCTCTTCGCGTTCCTCGGCAATCGCGAGCGCACAGCGCAGCGCCTGGTATATCGACGAACACCCGGTCAGCAGCGCGTCGTCGACGGCCGTGCCGTCCGCCTCGCGCTTCCAGCCGATCTGTCCGCCCGGCTGCTGGAGCACGAGGACGAATTCGATCGCCGCGTGGACGACCGGCCACATCCGGTCGAGGAACCCGTCGTCGCCGGTGGCCAGGTAGTGGTGCCAGATGCCGACGGCCGCGTACGCGCAGAAGTTGGTCTCCCGCGCCCGGTCGCTGGGGCGAGCCGCGTCCCCGGCCTCGTCCCCCTTCTCGTCGTGGGCGGTGTCCTCGTACGCGGCGTACCAGGACCCGTCCTCGTTCTGCTGCCGGGCCAGCCACTCGTACGCCCGCGCCGCCGCGTCGTGTTCGCCCGCGGCGTCCAGCGCCATGGCCGCCTCGACATGGTCCCAGGGGTCGAGATGGTGCCCGCGGAACCACGGAATGGATCCGTCCGGGCGCTGTACGGCGAGCACACTCGCCACTGTCTCGGTGGCCTGCTCGGCGGTGAGCACACCGGGCAGGACGAGGTGTTCCGTGGCGTCGGGGCCACGGCCGGCCAAGGTCACTTGGCAGCCGCAACGGCGCGGTGCGGCTTGGTCGCGTAGGCGACGAAGCTCTTGCCGACCACGGGGTTCAGGAGCTGCTCGGTGACCCGGGTGACGGCGGGCTTCTTCATGATGTCCCAGACCAGCAGCTTGTGGTACGCGCGGACGGGCAGCGCCTTGTCGTTGTCCACGCCGAAGGCGCACTTGAGCCACCAGTACGGCGCGTGCAGGGCGTGCGCGTGATGCGTGCCGTACGGCTTGAGCCCGGCCTCCCGCATCCTGCCGAGCAGTTCGTCGGCCTTGTAGATCCGGATATGGCCGCCCTCGACCTCGTGGTACGCGTCGGAGAGCGCCCAGCACACCTTCTCGGGGCCGTACCGCGGGACGGTGACGGCGATCCGTCCGCCGGGCCTGAGCACGCGGACCATCTCCGCGAGCACACCCTTGTCGTCGGGGATGTGCTCCATGACCTCGGAGATGATCACGACGTCGAACGACTCGTCGGGGAAGGGCAGATTGAGCGCGTCGCCCTCCATAGCGGTGGCGGTGGCGCCCACCGGGGCCTCCCCGGCTTCCCTCATCGCGGCGAACCACTTGGCCACCTCGCGGATCTCCTCGCCGTTCCGGTCGAGGGCCACGACCTGGGCGCCGCGCCGGTAGCACTCGAAGGCGTGGCGGCCCGCGCCGCATCCCAGGTCGAGCACGCGGTCGCCCGCGGCGAGCGGGAAGCGGGTGAAGTCCACGGTCAGCACTGGGTCCTGCTTTCGCGGTCGAGGGGGCGGAGGAGGCGGGGGCGTGCGGGGGCGGGGGGCGCCGCCGTACGGAGACGGACGTACGGACGCGAGCCGAGCGGGTGCGGGCCGAGTCGGTGCGGGCCCGGCGGGTGCGAGGCGAGCGGGTACGGCAGGAGCGGGCAGGGCATCAGTCGGTGCCGCCACGGGCCGCCGCCGTGGTACGGCCCCGCTGCCGGGCGCCGGCCTCTCGGGAGCCGGCCCGCGCGACGATCGCGGCGCGATACAGCTCGGCGGTGCCCTGGGCCGCTCTGGCCCAGGTGAAGCGGGCCAGCACCCGTTCGCGGCCCGCCGCGCCCAGCCGGGCGCGCAGCTCCGCGTCGCCGAGCAGCCGTCCGAGGGCGGCGGCCAGCGCGCCCGCGTCGCCCGGCGGGACGGCCAGACAGGTGGCGCCGTCGGCGCCCGCGACCTCGGGGATCGCACCGCCGGTGGTGGCGACGAGCGGCGTGCCCGTGGCCATCGCCTCGGCGGCGGGCAGCGAGAAGCCCTCGTACAGGGACGGCACGCAGGCGACTTGCGCGCCGCGGACCAGATCGACCAGTTCCGCGTCGGAGATGCCCTTGACGAACTCGACGGCGCCTTCGAGTCCGTACCGCTCCAGGGCCTGTGCGACGGGGCCGTCCTCGGCCCGCTTGCCGACGACGACGAGGTGCGCGGCGGGGTGTTCGGTACGGAGCTTGGCGAGGGCCTCGACCAGATGGACCAGGCCCTTGAGGGGCACGTCCGCGCTGGAGGTCGTGACGATCCGGCCCGGGATCTCGGGCACGGCCGGGTCCGGCGAGAACAGCTCCGTGTCGGCGCCGATGTGCACGACGTCGATACGGTCGGCCGGTACGCCGAGATGGTCGGTGATCTCCCGCTTCGAGGTGCCGGAGACGGTGAGCACGGACGGCAGCCGGCGCGCGACGCGCTTCTGCATCCGGGTGAAGCCGTACCAGCGGCGGACGGAGGCACGTTTGCGCCAGTGCTCCGCGGCGTCCAGCTCCAGCCGCCGGTCGACGGTGATGGGGTGGTGGATGGTGGTGACCAGGGGCGCGCCGAGGTCGCCGAGGAGTCCGTACCCGAGCGTCTGATTGTCGTGGACGACATCGAACTCGCCCACGCGGGAGGCCAGATGACGGCGGGCGCGCAGCGAGAAGGTCAGCGGCTCGGGGAAGCCGCCCGTCCACATGGTCGCGACCTCGAGAGCGTCGATCCAGTCGCGGAACTCGTCGCGCTTCGGCGTGCGGAAGGGGTCGGGGTGCCGGTAGAGATCGAGGCTGGGCAGTTCGGTGAGCGGGACGCCCGCGTCGAGTACGGGATAGGGCTGGGCGCCGATGACCTCGACGCTGTGCCCGAGGCGGGCGAGTTCGCGGGAGAGATGCCGGACATAGACGCCCTGGCCGCCGCAGAACGGGTTGCCCTTGTAGCTGAGGAGTGCGATACGCAGCGGGCGGTCACTCTCGCCCCGGGGCCCCGCTCCCGTGCCCGCCTCTATGGCCTCAGCGGTCACTCTCGGCCCCCTTCTCACTGCGCTCTTCCGCGTTTTCGCCGGAGCGTAACCGCTGGCGCCAATCTAGAACAAGTTCTTGTCGGCCGGGGGCCCGGCCGCCGCTCCCGGGGGGAGCCGGCCGTGATCGACCGCCGGTTGACGCGCCTTGATCGCCCGATCGGCCGCTCACAGCCTCCGAATCTACCGGCAGGTAGCGTCGCTGTACGGGCCGGATCAGGTGATTCGCGCCACGGCAGGTCTGCCATGCTGTGCGGTCCGGAGGCGCCACCCTCGATCCCGGAGGGTCCGGAGCCCTCCTGGGGCAGCGCGCTGAGCGAAGGGCATGGAGTGGGACATATGGCCGCGAGAGTCAACCCGGTGTCAGCGCCGCCCCCGCTGACGGAACGCCAGGAGGCACGGCGCCGCCGCATCCTGTACGCCACCGCCCGGCTGGCGGGCCGGGGCGGTTTCGACGCCGTACAGATGCGCGAGGTCGCCGAGGAGGCCGGCGTCGCCCTCGGCACGCTCTACCGCTACTTCCCCTCGAAGATCCATCTGCTGGTCGCCACGATGCAGGACCAGCTGGAGCACCTCCACACCACCCTGCGCAAGCGGCCCCCCGCCAGCGACAGCCCGGCCGAACGGGTCGCCGAGACCCTGCTGCGCGCCTTCCGCTCCCTCCAGCGCGACCCGCACCTCGCGGACGCGATGGTCCGGGCGCTGACCTTCGCGGACCGCGGCGTGAGCCGGGAGGTCGACACGGTCTCCCGCCAGACGACGGCGATCATCCTCGACGCGATGGGCCGGGCCATCGCCCAGGAGGGCCCCACACCCGAACAGCTCTCCGCGGTCCGCGTCATCGAACACACCTGGCACGCGGCCCTGATCACCTGGCTCTCGGGCCGCGCCTCGATCGCCCAGGTAAAGGCCGACATCGAAACGGCCTGCCGCCTGATCGACCTGACAACCCCCACCGACAACCCACTCCCCCCACCCGACTGACACCACTCACGCGGCGAGCGAGCCGTGAACGAAGGGCGATTACCGCTCGCCGCCCTCCCACAGACCACGCGCGCGCTCCCGAGCACCATCGGGAGCCGGGAGGCGTTCGAAGGCGCCCGGTGCGACCCGATGGATGACGTCGATGCCGTAGTGGTGCAGCAGGTCGCGCTCTTTCGGCGCGAGGGGCTGCGGAAACAGCCCGGCGAGGCGGCCGACCGGGTCCGGAGCGTAGCGGACGTAGTCGAGCAGCTGGGCCAGCGCTTCGCGTACGTAGCCGCGCTCGACACGGCCCTTTGCCTCTATGAGCTCACGTCCGCCGGGGCCGTTCAGATAGATGTCGCAGATGCCCGCCGCACTCGAGAAGCGATTCACCGTCACGCCGGTGAGGCTGCCGCAGAATTCGATCACCAACGCCGACTCGTCCCGGTTGAAGAGCAGCTGTTGAGCGACGCGCTCCACCGTCGTTGACCGCGTGTGCTGGCGCTCCACCGGCATCTCCCGCACCACGCCGGGCGGCGTCTCGGCACCGGCCTCCTCCAGGGCGGTGCTGGTGGTGATGAGCAGCCCGTCGATCCCTGCTCTGGCCCGCTCACCGGAAAGCACCAACTGCCCGGGGTACTGGAAGTTCGGCTTGTAGCCGAGGAGTTCACTCAATGTCGCGTACGGGATCTCGGCCGGCGCGAACTGCCGCAAGCTGTACACCGTGTGCCAGCTCTCGCCACCGTCCTTCGGTGGCCACATCACGTCGGCGAAGGAGCTGTTCCGGAAGATCGCCCCGACCTCTCCGACGGCCCGGACGTGATTCTTCCCCGTGAACAACACGACGTCCCCAGTGGTGACGTCCGCCATCTTGCCGTCGTGGCCCGACGTGGCACCCCAGAAGCGGGACCGCCCGTCGGGGTGGAGCTCGTTGAGGCGGCGCAACTGATCGGCCGTCAACTTGTCTGCGTACTGAGCCTCGGTGAACGGCACCGTCCGGTCCAGCGTGTCCTCCCAGTGCCGACGTGACTCGGCACTGCCGAACGCCGGGGAGACCAGCAAGCGGGCCGTGAGGCCCGGGTCGGTGGGTCCGTCCCCCGCCGAGGACACCTCAACATGGAATCCGAGCCGGGTGAGCACGGGAACGACAGTCGCGGCACCTCCGGAAAAGTCGCCGGATCCTAAAACCTGACCGTTCACATGACGGTGGGCCACACCGACGATGGCCTTGGAGTCGTATCGACGGCCGTCGTGAAGGAGCACGTAACTTCGAGCGGGCTTGAACCCGTGGTCCGCGAGGAACTTCTCCCCGCCGAGGTCGTCGTACTCGGCCAGTGTCCGCAGCACATCGTCACGGGTGACGTCAGCAATTCCCACACACCGATCATATGACTAACGCTCAGCTCGGCTGTGAGCCAACACCGCTTCCCGGAGGCGCCGTTCCTCGGATGAACGGCGGGTCCGGAGGAGCACACGCGCTTACGCGGGGGTGCGGGCGGTGCCTCGGAAGACTTGGGTGGAGTGCCAGGCGATGTGGTCCGGCGCTACGTCGGGGGAGCCCGGTTGGGGGGCGAGGAGGGGGCGGCCCACGAGGTCGGTGACGAACTGGCGGGCGGCGTCGCTGCGGCCGACGAAGCTGCGGGAGACGGTGATGTCGCGGTCGGCGGTGAGGCCCAGTACGCCCTTGTCGAAGAGTTTGTGGTGCAGGGAGCAGAGACAGAGGGCGTTGCTCAGGGTGTCCGGGCCCTCAAAGGCCCACCACCGCACGTGTGCTGCCTCGAGTCCGACCGGGACTCGGCTCAGCAGGCCGTCGTAGCCGCAGAAGGCGCACCGGTACTCGTACGCGGTCAGCACCAGCTCACGCAGGGCCGGATCGCGTCGGCGGGGTGCCGGGATGAGAACGCGCGGCATGTGACCGCTGTCGGGCTCGGCTCCGTCGATGTCGAGGCCCGTGTCCGCGCGGATGTCGGCGTGCAGCGAGGGCGCGAAGTTGGTGTCCAGGAGCAGCCGGGCCATGCGGGCCAGAAGTCCCGGGTCCGCGTCCAGGTCGGCGCGTAGTTCGGGGCTGAGCGAGCCCGTCGCGCCGGTGGCCCTCAGCCGTCCGAGGCCGGGTCCGGGGCTGGCGCCGCCGTCCTCCGTGCTGACGTGCCAGAAGCCGTCGCTCGTGAGGTGGTGGAACGGGTAGCCGGGGCTGGTGGTGCGGGGCGGGCCGTACTCGGCCAGCAGACGGGCGAGATCCGCCTCGGTGTCGGTGAAGCGCAGCCCGACGGTCCGGTCCCGTTGGTAGCGGCCGAGGGCGTAGAGGAGCAGCAGCGGCTTGTGCGGGGCGCGTTCGCCTTGACGCGCCCAACGACGCATACGGGAGATCCGCTCGACCCAGTCCATGGAGGGTGATCCTAGGCCCTGTCCGGTCGATCTTCGCGGGCCCGCGACGCCCGGACAGGGCCCAGCCGGTGCTCAGGCGTGGCCCCATGCGGCGGTGTGCGCGCCCCCGGGGTGGGGGCGCGCACACCGTACGCGTGCGAGGGGTCAGCGGATGGTGACCACCTGGGGGTCGTGGTCGCTCGTCTGGTCGGAGAACTCCGAGTTGATGTGGACGACGTCGTACCCGGGCTTCTTGATGGCCGGGCTGACCAGGATGTGGTCCAGGGTCTGCGAGTTGCCGTCGTAGACGTAGCTGTAGCGCTCGTTCTCCGGCAGCGTGTTGATCAGGTCGATGAGGACCTTGCCCTTGGTGAGGGCGGTCAGCGGCTTGGAGAACTGGTAGTCGTTCATGTCACCGAGGACGACGACCTTGGCCTTCATGTCCTTGAGGAGCAGCCCGGCGACGAAGCTGTGGACCTCCTTGGACTGGGCCAGGCGCTGGGTCTCGGAGCTCAGCGTCGGGGGCTGGAACCGGCCGTGGACCGGCTGGTCACCGCCCTTGGAGTTGAAGTGGTTGCCGATGACGAAGACCTGCTCGCCGCGGAAGGTGAACTCACCGACCAGCGGCTTGCGGCTGTTCGTCCAGGCGTCCGAGGTGGGGTTGATGCGGCCCGGGGAGGCGGACAGGGAGATGTCCTTGCCGTGCTTGCCGCTGGTGACGACCTTGACGCCGGTGGTGGCGTCGCCACCCGGGCGGTCCACGAAGCTGACCCGCTTCGGGTTGAAGAGGAGGACGTTACGGATGTTGCCGCCCGGCTCACCGCCGTCGGCCTTGTCCGTCGGGTCGACGGAGCGCCAGTCGTACGTCGGGCCGCCGGCCTTCTTGATGGCCTCGATGAACTGGGCGAGGGTCTGGTCTGCTGCGACCGTACCGTCGTCCTTGGCGCCGTTGTTGTCCTGGATCTCCTCCAGGCTCAGGATGTCCGGCGTGGCGAGGTTGGTGACGACGCCCTCGGCCAGCCGGTCGAACTTGGCCTGCGGGTCGGTCGGGTCGAGGTTCTCCACGTTGTACGTGGCCACCGAGAGCTCGTCGGACTTGGCCTTCTTCGCCACCTCCGGCTTGAGCCCGCCCGACGTGACCTTGCCCATGACGGTCGCCTGGATGTTGTAGCCACCGTAGTTGGCGAAGTCCAGCGGGCCGGCGGTCAGGCCGGCGAGGGTGTCACCCACGTTGGCCGCGAGGCTGTCGCCGGTCAGCGAGGCGACCAGGAGACGGCCCGAGTTCACGTCGTTGTACGAGGTGTAGATCGTGCCGCCGCGGGGCGTCGGGTTCTGCTTGGGCTTGGTGGTGATCCAGGTCTCGCCGTACGAGTTCGAGGCGCCGACCACGCGGCTGTCGCCGATCCGTACCAGCGTGCCCTCGCGGGACTCCAGCCAGTCCATGGCGAACTTGGCGGGCTTCAGCGTGAGCGGCTCGATGTTGAGCCCCTGCACCTTCGGGGCGTAGGACTCGGCGAGCGTCTTGGAGTCGATCAGCTCGGCCGCGGGCACCGCGTTGCTGGAGGACAGCACGGTGGTCGTCGGGCCGGTCAGCTCGGTGACGGACTGCCCGCCGGCGCTCGCGCCGCCCGGGTAGTACTCGGTGACCTTCGCGGAGACCAGGACCGAGTCGCCGACCCGCACCAGCGGGGTGGCCGAGCCGGTGAAGACGAAGACGCCCTCGCTGGTGGCCGGGTCCTTGTCCGGGGTGGTGTCCTGGAACCAGAAGCCGCGCGAGGAGCCGGTGGAGCGTACGGCGGTCACCACGCCGGGGACGTTGGTGACGGTGTTGCCCGCCTGCGGGGAGATCCGGGTGGCACCCTGGATGTCGTGGATGCGCAGCTCACCGGGGGTGGTGTCGGTGGGCGAAGGGGTGGGCGACGGTTCGCCGCCGCCGCCCGTGCCTCCGCTGTTGCGGGGGCTCGGGGTGCCGCCGACGAAGTCGGTGGAGTTGTTGTCCGTGTCGGCGAGGGCGCCGTTCCTGGCGACCGAGGTGGTGTTGCCCGCGCCGGTGGCGGGCGAGGTCTCCCGTACCAGGGCGGTGCCGAAGCCGACCAGGTCCTTGATGCTGCCGTCCGCCGCGCAGTCGGCGGCGGTGACGCAGGTCAGCGGGGCGGTCGAGTGGACGAGCGCGATGGTGCCGCTGCTCGCCGACATCGCGATGGCGCCGGTCGCGTCCGGGGTGGGCAGGGCGGTGTCGCCGCCGGTGCCCTTGGCCTCCTCGACGAGGTAGCTGCCGCCCGCCGGGATGGCACCGGTGATCTCGGTGACCTGCCACTTGGAGCTCTGGGTGGGCGCGCCGCTGAGGTATTGCACGGACCAGCCGGTGAGGTCGAAGGGACCGTCACCGGAGTTGCCCAGCTCGATGAAGTCGCTGGTGAGGGTGGCACCTGAGTTGCCACCGCCGCCGTAGACCTCGGCGATCACCGCGTCCGGGGACGGGGCCGCCTGTGCGGTGAAGGGGAGCACGACGAACGATCCGGCCAGGCCGACGGGGAGCGCCAGCGCGATGAATCTGCCGCGCCGACCGCGCAGGGCCGGGGGTATGGAAGGGGGCACGGTGAGCTCTTTCTCTTGCGGGACGTGTTGCGGACCAGCCTGCGGACCAGCCTGCGGACCTGCGTGCGGGACTTCTTCTGGTCCTTCTTCTGGTCCTTCTTGTGCGTTCTGTCGCGTGTTGCGTGTTGCGTCGCATGTTGTGTCGCGTGATCTGTCGCGTGTTCTCTCACGCGCTCCCCGTGCGTTCCCCGTGTGTTCCCGCACGTGATTCATGTGGACGCGGCGTGGAGGAGAGGTGCGCGAAGCCTGAAAGTCGGCTCAAGATACGCGCGTAGACCGGGCTCCAACAAGAGGCGGTACGACCCAAAGCACAAGTGTTTACCAACCGTTCGCCGGATTTAACCAGGTTGCCGGGTGGCGGGGCGATGGACCCACTGATCGTTATCTCCTTCGCCGGCCCACAACCTCCCTGCTCAGTAGGCGAGTTAAGCACCCGCCCGTACCCCCGTCCGCCTCGGGCCGCCCGCCCAGGGGAGCGGTCTGGTACGGGCCGGTAGAGTGAGCGCGTCGTCATCATGTCCGTACGGGGGGAAGCCGGTGCGAATCCGGCGCTGACCCGCAGCCGTGAGCCCGCCCTCGCAGGCGGGGAGCCGGAATGCCCCGTACGCGGTCGTGACCGGCTCGTGCCATCGGAAACCGCCGGTGGCCGGCATCGTCGAGGTATACGAGGCCGGAGTCTGGTGCCTGAGTGTGCCTGCGCCCGGCTCCCGCAGGAGAGGCCCACCCCGCCATGACCACCGTTCGCCGCAGCTCGGCCGCGTTCGCCGCATCCGCCGTGCTCTGCGTGGCCGTCGCTCCGGCCGCTGTCGCGGGGGGCGATGTGAATCCCGCCGGCTCGCCGTCCTCCTCCGCCTCCCCCTCGCCGGCCGCGTCCGACGCTCCTTCCGCCTCGCCCTCCTCGCCCCCGCCGGTCGTGATCCCGCCGGGGCTGTACGGCGACAAGGACCCCACGTACGACGGTGTGTGGCGGCAGTCGCTGGCGATGCTGGGACAGTTCGCGGCGGGCGTCCGGCCCGCGAACCAGGCCGTTGCCTGGCTGAAGGGACAGCAGTGCGCCAACGGCGCCTTCCCCGCGTACCGCGCCGACCCCACCACACCGTGCGACGCCACGACCATGGTCGACTCCAACGCCACCGCGGCCGCCGTCCAGGCGCTCTCCACGCTCGGCGGCCAACGGGCTCCCATGGACAAGGCGATGAACTGGCTGAGGTCCGTACAGAACAAGGACGGCGGCTGGAGCTACAGCCCCGGTACGCCGAGCGACGCGAACTCCACCTCCCTCGTGATAGGCGCGCTGACCGTCGCCGGCATACGCCCCAGCTCGATACGGTCGCCGGAGGGCAGGAACGCCTACGACGCGCTGGTGAGCTTCTCGATCCCCTGCGATCCGGGAGCGGACGCCGGAGCCTTCGCGTACCAGCCGGACGCCGCCGGGAAGCTGAGCGCCAATGACGACGCCACCGCGGCGGCCGTGCTCGGCGGGGTCGGCAAGCGGATGGTGACCGCGCCGGTGGAGGCGGGCCCGGCGCCGTCCTGCGAGAAGACCGCGGACCTCGCGCCCGAGCGGGCGGCCCGCAACGGCGCCGCCTATCTGGCGTCCGCGCTCGCGGCGACCGGCCATCTCGATCTGCCGCCGATGCCCGGCGCCGACGACAGCGCACCGCTGCCCGACGTCGGGAACACGGCGGACGCCGTCGTCGCCCTGATGGCCTCCGGATACGGGGACCAGGCGACCGGCGCCCTGGAGTGGCTGAAGGAGAACTCCGGTGCCTGGGCACAGGAGAACGGGCCGGCCGCCTACGCCCAGCTGATCTTCGCCGCCCATGCGACGGACACGGACCCGCACAACTTCGGCGGCATCGACCTCGTACAGCGGCTGAACGCGACCGGTCCCGCGCCGAAGGCCGTGGTGGCCGCGACGGCACCGGCCACCGCCGAGAGCGGGACCGGTGCGGGGGCCGGACGCGGCACGCTGTGGGGCATCGGGATCGGTCTGATCGTCTGCTGCGTCGCGATCGGCTTTGTGATCAACAGCCGCAGGAAGACCCAGCAGCCGTGATCCGCACCCGGATCCGGCCTCCGTTCGCTCCGTCCGCTCCGTCCGCTTTCGTCTGTGCCCTTTGTGTCCTCCTCCTTTCTTTCGCCGCCGTCCTCACGTTCGGCGCCGGGAACGCGCAAGCGGCCGGCTACCGCTACTGGTCGTTCTGGGAGAGCGGCGGCGGGAAGTGGACCTACGCCACCCAGGGGCCCGCGACGGCGCGGCCCGCCGACGGCGCTGTCCGCGGCTTCCGCTTCTCGGTGAGCGAGGACAGCGGGGACGCGGCCAAGCCACGCAGAACCCCCGACTTCGAGGCGGTCTGCGGTGACACCCCGGCCGAGGACGGCCGCAAGCGGATCGCGGTCGTCATCGACTCCGGTACGCCGGCCGACGCCCCGGACGGGGAGACTCCGCCCGCTCTCCGGGCCGGGTGCGCCCGGGTCGGCGAGGACGCGACCGCCGCGGATGCCCTCGCGGTGGTGGCGAAGCCGCTGCGCTACAACAGCGCCGCGCTGCTCTGCGCGATCTCCGGCTACCCGGCCTCGGGCTGCGGGGATCAGGTGTCGGTGCCAGGTGGAGACGGGGGCTCGGAGCCCGCTTCGAAGGCCACGCCGACGACCGCGGATTCGGCCGCGTCCGAGCCCTCCGGCTCCGCTCGTGCGGACGGTGGCGGAAGCGACGGCGGAAGTAACGGCGGCGGCCCCTTCGTCGGCGTCTTCGGCGGCCTCGCCGCCGTGATCGTCCTCGCCGCCGCCGGGTTCTGGCAGGCCCGCCGCCGGCGCGGCTGAGCCGGACGCGATGAGCAGGACCGTAAGCCGCCGTTCCGTAAGCCGCCGCACCGCGAAACCCCATACCGCGAACCGCTCTTCCGCGCTCCGCGCGCCCGAGGCGAACCGCTCCAACGCCCTGCACGCCGGGGCCTGGTGGCTGTGGGCGCTCGGGCTGGCCGCCGCCGCCTCCCGTACGAGCAACCCGCTGCTGCTCGGGTTGCTGGTCGGCGTCGCGGGCTATGTGGTGGCGGCTCGCCGTACCGACGCGCCCTGGGCCCGTTCGTACGGCGCGTTCGTCAAGCTCGGCCTGGCCGTCATCGTCATCCGGCTGCTGTTCTCGGCCTTCCTCGGTTCGCCGATCCCCGGCTCGCACGTACTGGTCACCCTCCCCGAACTGCCGCTGCCCGACTGGGCGCGGGGCGTACGGATCGGCGGCCGGGTGACGGCCGAGCAGCTGGTCTTCGCGCTGTACGACGGCGCGAAGCTCGCCACACTGCTGATCTGCGTGGGCGCGGCGAACGCGCTCGCCAACCCGGCCCGGCTGCTCAAGTCGCTGCCGGGCGCGCTGTACGAGGCCGGGGTCGCCGTCGTCGTGGCGATGACCTTCGCGCCGAACATGGTCGCCGATGTGCTGCGGCTGCGCACCGCCCGCAGGCTGCGCGGCCGTCCCACCGGCGGGGTGCGGGCGATCCTGCAGATCGGACTGCCGGTCCTGGAAGGCGCGTTGGAACGGTCGGTCGCCGTCGCCGCCTCGATGGACGCCCGCGGATACGGACGTACGGCCCAGGTCCCGCCCGCCGTACGGCATACCACCACCGCGCTCACGCTCGGCGGGCTGTTGGGGGTGTGCGCCGGATCGTACGGACTGCTCGCCGCACAGGGCGCCGGATACGGGCTGCCCCTGCTGGCCGCCGGGCTCGCCGCGGCGCTGGCCGGGCTGCGGCTCGGCGGCCGGCGCTCCGTCCGTACCCGCTACCGTCCCGACCGCTGGGGCGTCCGCGCCTGGCTGGTGGCCGGTTCGGGCGCGGCCGTCGCGGCGCTGATGATCCGGGCGGGCGCCGTGGATCCGGAGGCGCTGCACCCCGGTGTCGTACCTCTGGTGGCGCCGACGCTGCCGCTGTGGCCGGCGGCGGGGGCGCTGATCGGTCTGCTGCCCGCGTTCATCGCGCCCGTGCCGAGCGCGCCGACGAAGCCCACGGCCCCGACGAAGCCCGCAGCGCCCACGGCGCCGTCGACGCGCCCGGCGCCCACGGCGCCCACGGCGCCCCCGCAGGCTTCCGCGTCGAAGGAGACGACCCCGTGATCCGGTTCGAGCAGGTGTCGGTGACGTACGGCGATGCCCCGGCGCCCGCGATCAGCGGGGTCGACCTCACCGTGCCCGAGGGCGAACTCGTACTGCTCGTCGGGCCGTCCGGGGTCGGCAAGTCGACGCTGCTCGGTACGGTCTCCGGCCTCGTCCCGCACTTCACCGGCGGCAGACTGCGCGGCCGCGTCACCGTCGACGGCCGCGACACCCGTACCCACAAGCCGCGCGAACTCGCCGACCTCGTGGGCACGGTGGGGCAGGACCCGCTCGCTCACTTCGTCACCGACGTCGTCGAGGACGAGTTGGCGTACGGCATGGAGTCGCTGGGTCTCGCCCCCGACGTAATGCGGCGCAGGGTCGAGGAGACGCTCGATCTGCTGGGGCTGGCCGAGCTGCGCGACCGGCCGATCGCCACGCTCTCGGGCGGTCAGCGGCAGCGGGTCGCGATCGGTTCCGTACTGACTCCGCACCCCAAGGTGCTGGTGCTGGACGAGCCGACCTCGGCGCTCGACCCGGCGGCGGCCGAGGAGGTGCTCGCGGTACTGCAACGGCTGGTGCACGACCTCGGCACGACCGTCCTGCTGGCCGAGCACCGGCTCGAACGGGTGGTGCAGTACGCGGACCAGGTCATCCTGCTCCCCGGCCCCGGGGAGCCGCCGGTGGTCGGGGATCCGGAACGGATCATGGCGGTGTCGCCGGTGTATCCGCCGGTGGTGGCGCTGGGCCGGCTGGCCGGCTGGCAGCCGCTGCCGCTGTCCGTACGGGATGCCAGGCGCGGGGCGGCGGAGCTGCGGGAGCGGCTGGCGGTGACAGAACCACTGCTGGTGGCCGGCGGTGGTGCGGGCGCTCGTAGCAGCATCAATACAGGCGCTGGGGGGCCGGCACCCCGGGGCTCGCTCGCCAGGCTGCTGCGCCGCCGCGAGGCCGTCCCGGTATCCGGCGACCCCGAGTTTCTCGCCGTCGTCAAGGACCTCGGCGTACGGCGCGACCGGATCGAGGCGCTGCGCCGGGTCTCGCTCACCGTCGCGCCGGGCGAGACGATCGCGTTGATGGGCCGTAACGGGGCGGGCAAGTCCACCCTGCTGAGCACCCTGGTCGGGATGGTCGAGCCCGCCTCCGGCACGGTGGTCGTCGGCGGCCGCACCCCGCACCGTACGCAGCCGCGCGAGCTGATCCGTCAGGTCGGTCTCGTACCGCAGGAGCCGCGCGATCTGCTGTACGCCGACACGGTCGCCGCCGAGTGCGCGGCGGCGGACGGCGACGCGGGCGCGGCGCCCGGCAGTTGCCGGGCGCTGGTGGGCGAGCTGCTGCCCGATGTACGGGACACGACGCATCCGCGCGATCTGTCCGAGGGACAGCGGCTGGCGCTGGCGCTCGCTGTCGTCCTGACCGGACGGCCTCCGCTGCTGCTCCTCGACGAGCCGACGCGCGGCCTGGACTACGCGGCGAAGGGCCGTCTCGTCGGGGTGCTGCGGGCGCTGGCGGCCGAGGGGCACGCGATCGTCCTGGCGACGCATGACGTCGAACTGGCCGCGGAGCTGGCACACCGGGTGGTGATCCTGGCCGACGGCGAGATCGTGGCGGACGGCCCGACGCACCGGGTGGTGGTGTCGTCCCCGGCCTTCGCGCCGCAGGTCGCGAAGATCATGGCCCCGCAGGAGTGGCTGACGGTGACTCAGGTCCGTACGGCGCTCGCCGTGGCGGAGGAGTCGCGATGAGGACGGACGGCGCGAGCGACATGGGCGGCGCTGCCGACGCGGGCGACGCGGGCGACGCGGGCGACGCGGGCGACGCGGGCGACGCTGCCGACGCTGCCGACGCTGCCGACGCTGCCGACGTGGGCGTACCGCAGGCTCGCGCCGTACGGCTCGGTCCGCGCTCCGTCGCCGCCCTCACCCTGGTCAGCGCGATCGGGATCATCGCCTTCGGCTGGCCGCTGCTCGCCGCTTCCCCGTCCGGTCTCGCGCACTCCCAGGACGCGCCCTGGCTCTTCGCCGCGCTGCTCCCCCTGCTGGTGGCCGTCGTGGTCGCGACCATCGCCGATTCCGGGCTGGACGCCAAGGCGGTCGCGATGCTGGGGGTACTGGCCGCCGTCGGGGCGGCGCTGCGACCACTGGGGGCGGGCACGGCGGGACTGGAACCCATGTTCTTCCTGATGGTGCTGAGCGGCCGGGTCCTGGGGCCGGGGTTCGGCTTCGTCCTCGGCTCGGTCACGATGTTCGCGTCGGCGCTGCTGACCGGCGGGGTCGGGCCATGGATGCCGTTCCAGATGCTGTCCATGGGCTGGTTCACGATGGGCGCCGGACTGTTGCCGGGGCCGGACCGGCTGCGTGGCCGCGGCGAGCTGCTGATGCTCGCGCTGTACGGGGCGTGCGCGGCGTTCGCGTACGGCACGATCATGAATCTGCAGGGGTGGACGTATATCGGCGGGCTCTCGACCGGTATCTCCTTCCATCCCGGAAATCCGGTCCACGACAACGTGGTCCGCTTCCTGGCGTACTGCGCGGCGACCTCGTTCGGCTGGGACCTGGGGCGGGCCGTGCTCACGGTCGTACTGACCCTCACCATCGGCGCCACGGTGCTCAAGGCACTACGCCGGGCCACCCGACGGGCCGCGTTCGACGCGGAGGCCACCTTCGAGGACCCGGTCCTCAACGGCGGGGAGCTGCCGTCTGCGGCTCAGGACCGAGGGGTACCCGAGGCGGGCCGGGCCGTTCAATGACGGGCGGGGCCGCCCCTTCTTGTGTGAGTGTCGCGGCTCCGGGCCGGGCATCAAGAGCGCTCCTCCGTCGCGTCGGCTACGCCGATTCCGCTCCGCTCCACCCTTGACCCCCGCCCCTCCACCGCAAGTGAAGGAAGTGGGGGGCGGCCGGGGGGAGGGTTCCCCGGGGGGCTCAGTTCTGGGCCCGGGTCCTTTGCCGACCTCGCGTCGGTGGGTGGTCTGCGCGGCAGTGGAATGGGGCGGCCCGGCAGGGCTTAGCGACCGACCACCGTCCGTTGCTGAGGCGCAAGCTGGTGTCTGAGCCGGGTGGGTGGTGGGGTGGGTGTGACATGTGGGACGAAAGTGGGCCGGTGAGGGCTCGTTTGTGCCCGAGGATCCGTTTAACACACCCCCTGACGCACGACCGACCGCTGGGGGATCCAATCAGCCGGGCAAATAGGTACATATCAGGGCGTTACGTGTCCCAACGTTCGCCCTGTCGACGACCCTGCGCAGGCCCTCCGTGGGCAAGTCATCGCGTCAGCGCAGGACACGGCGATCTGGTCCACTGCCCGTGTCCGCGTCGGTTTCAGGGACCGGCAGAGACAGCAGCACGGTTCCGCAACCACGCCACCTCTGTGATGGTGAGATTCGGGTCGGCCAGCTTGGCGTTGACCGCCTCCTGAACCCGCGGGGTGGGATCAGTTCCGCAGCCGCCCTGGACAGCTCGCAGAAGCAGACCCCGTCCCAGACGTGCGGCAAGCCCGGGGACATCGGCGCTGCCGACGGTCACCATGGTCATCGCCACATCGGCAGCGGGATCACCAGCGCCCGCATTGCTCCAGTCGATTACCACGGGGCCGCGCCCGGTCAGAATGACGTTGCCCGGATGCAAATCCAAGTGCAGCACCCGGTCATCACCCGCAGTGCCGAACCGCTTGGGCAGCCATGCCGGTGCCGACAGCCCATGAAGTCGATCGTGGAGGCCGCCCAGCATTCGACCGAGGTCACGCACCCGCCACGGGCGCCGGGCCAACGCTTCCTGCAGCGTCGGTCCGGTCAGCCGCTCAAGAACCATGTCGGTATCGGTGACCTCGTACACCTTCGGCACCGGATACCCACACGCAGTCAGGTGAGTCATCAAGCGCGACTCCAGATCGGTCGGCCGCCCCTCGTGCCGATACCGTCGCAGCACCCTGGACTCATCCAGGGCAAACACATCAGCGTCCCGCCCCCGTGCGATCAACTCCATGCCGGGCAGTCTGTCTTGGCGACCCATCGCCTGCCAACAGGGCGAACGTTGCCCAGTACTCCAGCCGTAGATCGTGATCTTCATGCTTGAGCGGCTTGACGCCGGTAGTGGCTGGTCTGGGATCGGGCCTGGTGGCGGCGTCGCCAGACGGACCAGCGAAGTCGGCGGACAGGGTCAAAGACGGTCCGGTTGACGAGCGTGATGAACAGTCGTTGGATCTCGTCACAAGTGAGCGGTATCAGCTCGTCGGGCGAGGGATGACCCTCGTGATCGTTCGCGCGGAGGACAGCGAGGAAGGCATGCGCGAGCATGGCCAGGGTGACCCAGCGGGACCAGGACGGGTAGCGGCGGACCTGGTGCTCGTCCAAGGCCGCCAAGCCATTGCCTGACTGGAAAAACTCCTCGACCCGCCACCTTGATCCAGCGACGCGCACCAAGGTGGTCAGCGGCACTGCGGCCGGCGAGTAGCAGCGGTAGTACGCGAGTTCGCCGGTGCTGCGGTTGCGGCGGATCAGCAACTGCCGGCTCCCGGGCCGGGGATCGGTGAGGTCGATGACGGCCCAGTCGTAGAAGCGGTGGCCCTTGGCTCCGACCCCTGAGGACAGCTTCTGCCAGGCCCTCTTGGGCACCTTCCTGGCCAACATGTCGGCGCGAAACCTCCCGGCGCCTGTGGTGACTTCGTGCGAGCAGGCCACCGCGAGGACGTAGCCGGTGCCGCGTTCCTCCAGCGCGGTGCGCAGCCTCGGGTTGCCGCCGTAGACCTCGTCTCCCGCGACCCAGGCGGCCCGATGGCCGGCGTCGAGGAATCAGGTGACCATGCGAGCGGCCAGCTCCGGCTTGGTCGCGAACTCCGTATTGTCACCGAGGCCGGCGGCCCGGCAGCGGTCGGGATCGGAGGTCCAGGAACGCGGAACATAGAGTTCCCGGTTTACCGCGGCGTGCCCGCGGCGGCCGGCGTAGACCAGGTAGACGGCGACCTGGGCGTTCTCGATCCTGCCTGCGGTGCCGGTGTACTGGCGCTGGACACCGACGGTGTCGGTGCCTCTCTTCACGTCGCCGGTCTCGTCGACCACCAGCACCGCCTCGTCGTCGTGCAGATGCTCCACCACGTAGTCACTTACGTCGTCGCGGACCTGGTCGGCGTCCCACTTGGCCCGCCCGAGCAGGTGCTGCATGCCGTCCGGGGTCCTGTCTCCGGCCCACTCGGCGATGGTCCAGCAGTTCTTGCGCGGCAGGTCCGACAGCAGGCCGAGTACCAACTTCCGGGCCCGGCGCCGGGATTCGACCCGCGTGAACTGTCCCGCTATCCGGCTCATCAGGCCCTCGAACGCCTCCTGCCAGCGGGCAGGGTTTACGCTGTGACCTGCGGCCACCGCATGATCTTCAGTCTTCACACACCGATGATCAACGGTGGCCGCACCCGTCTCCACAGCGCGTCAGGCTCGCGCAGCGTCTGCCTGCCATCCTATGTCTGGAGGACTTGTGCAACGTGGCGAAGTCTGGTGGGTCCAGTTCGACGAGCGGAGGCTGGTCGTACTGCTGTCGGGAGACGACACGTCCGGTATCCGGGTGATGCAGGTCGTCGCTCCGGCGGGCGTCGACATCAGCGGTCTGGGCATCGAAGTGATGGTCGGCGCCAGTGAAGGTCTGCCGTTCGAAGGCGTGCTGCGGCTCGCGTTCCCGCGTCCAGGCTTCACCCCTTGCACGTGGCTGACCACTGTGTCCCGGGACGACCTGATAGAGCGGGCGGCCGTCCTGTCCTCCGTGAAGCTCAGCGAGATTGACGATGCCCTACAACTCGCTGAACAAGCGCAGGAGCGGACCCCGGCAACGACCGCGAAGCTCAGCGAGATAAGGGACGCCCTCCGTCTCGGTGAACTCGGGTAGACGGAGAAGGAGCCGACGCCCGCGACGGCGTGGGCGATCTCGGGCGAGATGATCGACGCTGGCCACCTGTCGCCTCGGCGCCCCTCACCATCGAGATCACGATCTACGGCTGGAGCACTAGTGCGGCACTAGATGGCTTGATCGGCTTCATGCACGGCACATCTCACCCGCCGGGGCAAAGGTTCCGCGCGCGTCCTTGGCCGCGTCCATGTCGGTTGTGCTCGCCATCACGCCAAGTCGCCTGGATGATAGCGGTATTGACGCCATCTCCGCCGTTCGGCGAAGCTCATACACCGATCGGGATCACTGCCCAACGGTGTGGGCGGACGCGGAAGTACAGGAGATCTTGTCGTGCCTGTCGCGGTAGCTCTCGGGCTGGGCGCGGCGCTTGGTGTAATTGGCCCGCTCGCAGGCAAATTCGATAACCCGATTTGCCATGCCGTGGCCCTTGTCTTTTCCGGGGGATGGTCGTGGGCGTGTTTCGCCTTTCTGGTGGGTTATTCCCGCCGGTCCAAGATTGAGTCGGCACTGCTGCCTTCTTCGGCGTTGGCCATCGGCGTGGTCGTGTACTACCTCTTCAAGTTTCTGAGCCCCGCTGCTCCGATCGGACGCGTTATCTCTGGCGGGTCCGGGGAGGGCCTCGCTTCCAGTATCCTGGTCTGGGGAATAGCAGCTTTCGCCTTCGGTGCGCCTGTGGGGCTCGTGGGAAACCTGGCGCGAACGCCCGGTATCGCCGGCCTTCCGTTCCGCCTGCTTGTGCCGTTGATCGCTTTCATTGAGACCTCTGAGCGGTTGAGCACGGAGGCGGACTCGCAAGGGCTGATTGTCGCTATAACCTGGAACGCGATTCGCGTCGTTACAGCCGTTGTCGCCGTGGCTCCCGTGGGGCACACGGTGTGGAGCTGGCGTGCTCGGCGCAGCCGACCCAAGGCGCGGGCGGAAGTTGGCGCGTCAGCGAGGCGCCTCTGACGCATCGCAATGCGGCTACCAGTCGAGTGCGATCGGTACGAAGGGAGCGTCCTCCGGTGCTGCTTTGCGGGCCTCCAGAGCGGTCCTGGCGGGCGCGCCCACCGGGACGCGGAGCGGAGGATCGGGCTGTTCGATCGTGTCGGCGACCGCGGCGGCCACTTCCTCGGGGGTGATGGTCTCGAAGATGGACGTGCCGCGCAGAGGGCCGAATTGTTTGAACAGGGGGGTGTAGGGGTCGTTCTCCGTGAAGAAGGACTTGGCGCGCTCGACTGCGCCGGAGGAGACGGAGCCCGGCTGGAGGATGCTCACCTTGACGCCGAAGTGGCCTGCCTCGACGGCCAGCGTCTCGGCGAACGCCTCCAATGCCCACTTGCTGGCGGCGTAGGGGCCGATGATCGGCACCACGAGTCGGCCCTGGATGCTGGAGACGAAAACCAGTCGGCCCGCGCCTCGTTCGCGCATGGCGGGCAGCACACCCTGCACCACCCGCAGGGGGCCGAAGGTGTTGAGCTGGAAGAGGGCTTCGACCTCGGAGATGGGCACATTCTCCAGGGACGCGCGGACCGTCGCGCCGGCGTTGCTGACGAGCACGTCGATCTCTCCGGCGGCACGGAGGGCCTCATCCACACTCTTCTGATCGGTGACATCGAGGCGCAGACGCTGGTCGACGGGGAGATCGTCGAGGTCTTCGGGCCGGCGGGCGGTGGCGACGACCCTGTGGCCGCGGGCGGCGAGTTCGATCGCGATGGCCCGACCGATGCCCCTGGAGGCGCCGGTGATGAGCACGGACGTCATGTCGGTCTCCTGTCCCGCCGGCCAAGTTGGTTCGATTTTCGAATCTGCTGACACGCATTACAGCAGCAGAGTGAGTCAGAAACGCGAATCGACAGGCGGCGGATCATGACGACTCCCCTGCGGGACGTGCTAGGCCGTGCGAGGACGGGGCAACCGCCTGATTACCATGCATACGGCGACGGGAGAGGAAATATGAGCGAGAGAACCGATGGCGTCAGAGGGCGAAGCGTCAGGGCTTCACATTCCGCACTGCGGCACCTCGGCGCTATGCATCTGAGCGGAGCCATACTCCTGCTCACGTTCCTGGTGCCGCCGTTGTGGATGCTGGACGCCGCCTACGCAACCCCGCCAGGAGATCCCACCGCGGACTCTCCCTTGGTCCTCCTCCTCGTTGTGCCGATGGCATGCGCAAGCTTCCATGTGATGGTGCAGATCCCGGCTGGGCTTTTGGGAGCCTGGCTGGGCAGACGCCGCACGACACTGGTCAAGTACGGGAGCGCGGTCGTAGTAGCAAGCGCACTGAGTCTGCTCCTCTTCTGGAGCCTGGGATGGAACGCCTGGGGCAGCATCCTGCCGGCGTGGGCTGACGCCATGGTGCGCGGATCGATTGGTCTGGCCGGCTACATGTGGGTCATGCGAGCCCAGCCTGGATCCGTACGGCACGGACAAAGCTGATCGCCAGACGCCCCGTCCATGATCCGCCAGACGGGCCCCAACGGGCTCTCCCGCAATTGGTCGTGAGGCGTGTTGGCCTGGCTCCTGAGGCAAGGGCCCGCTACGCGGAGCCGCGCCAGTAATAGCCCTTAGTACTCCAGCTGTAGTTCGTGATGATCAGTGGGGCAAAGTGGGGGCATGACTACGTACGAGACGATGCCGTTCCACCTTGAGACCGAGCGGCTGATACTGCGGCCATGGGCCGAGTCGGACGCCGCTGAGTTCTGCGTCCTCCTCTCCGAACGCGGCAAGGGAACCCCCACGGTTGAGCGCATCCAGACGTCCATCGCGGAGCTGCTCACTGCGACGGCGACTACGGGGATCGCCCTGTTGCCCATCCAGCGCCGTGACGAAGGCGACTTCATCGGCTACTGCGGGCTGATCATCGGCCGCTCCACCGTAGAGGAGCCTGAAATCGCGTATGAGCTGTTCCAGCGCGCGCATGGGCGTGGCTACGCCACCGAGGCGGCCGGCGCGGTGCTCGATGCCGCTATCGCGACCGGGCGGAAGCGGCTCTGGTCGACCGTCGGTGCGTGGAACACACCGTCGCTCCGCGTCCTTGAGAAGCTCGGGTTCGAGCGGGATCACGTTTCCACGGAAGACAACGGTGAAGTCGTCTGGCTCACACGCTCGTTGCCGTGACGTGAGAGCACGCTCCCGGGGCTTCATGTTCCACATGATCGAGTGAGCTCCGGCGGAGCGCCATGCATGCCGAGATCGGTTAGTGCTCCGGGTGTAGATCGTGATCTTTATGTCTGGGCTGCGGCTTGTCGACGGTAATGGCTGGCCTGTGATCGTGCCTGATGGCGGCGTCGCCAGTCGGACCAGCCGATCCGGTGAGCGAGGTCGTTCAGTGGCCGGACGACGATGGTGAGGAACAGGTGCTGGATCTCGTTGCAAGTCAGCGGGGCCGGGTCGTCCGAACCAGTGCGCCGTGCATGCTCGTCTGCGCGGACGACGGCGAGGAAGGCGTGAGCGAGCATGGCGAGGGTGACCCAGCGGCTCCAGGACGGTAGCGGCAGACCTGGTGTTCATCGAGTCCGGCCAGCCCCTTCCCGGACTGGAAGGTTTCCTCCACCCGCCATCTGGATCCCGCCGTCCTGACCAGGGTGCGCAACGGAGCCGGCCCGGTGGAATGGCAGCGGTAGTAGGCGAGGTGGCTACTTCGGCCGAGCAGGCAACCGCGAGGACATAGCCCAGACCGCGTTCCTCCAGGGCCGCCCGCAGTTTCGGGTTGCCGCCGTAAACTTCATCGCCCGTCACCCAGTCGATACGATGCCCGGCGTCCAGGAACCGTTCGATCACAGTGCGGGCCAGCTCCGACTTGGTCGCGAAGACGGTGTCCTCGGCCAGCCCGGCCGCCCGACAGCGGTCCGGGTCCGAGGTCCATGAGCGGGGGACGTACAGCTCCCGGTCCACGGCCGCGTGTCCCCGTGCCCCGGCGGAGACGAGATAGACGGCGACCTGGGAGTTCTCAATCCGGCCGGCGGTTCCGGTGTACTGGCGCTGGACCCCTACGGTACGGGTGCCCTTCTTCACGTCGCCGGTCTCGTCCACGACCAGGATCGCCTCCTCGTCGTGGAGATGTTCCACGACGTACTCGCGTACATCGTCACGCACCGCATCGGCGTCCCACGACGCCCTGCACAGCAGATGCCGCATGCCGTGCGGGGACTTTTCCCCCGCCCACTCGTCGATCGTCCAGCAGTTCTTGCGGGGCAGGTCCAACAGCAGCCCCAGCATCAAACGTCCGGCCCGCAGCCGGGGTTCGACCCGGGCGAAGCGGCCCGCAATACGGCCCATGGCCGCCTCGAACGCGTGCCGCCAACGGCCTGTATCTATGCTTTGACCTGCGGCCACCGTCTCATCGTCAGTCCACACAACTCACGATGATCAACGGTGGCTGCACCCGTATCCGCACTGGCCCCGACCAGCAAGATCACGATCTACAGCTGGAATATTAGGACCCGGGCAGCGGTCGGTGTCGTGCATGAGGCCGCCGGGTAGCCGCGCAATCGCACGCGATAAACCCTGCGACGCAGACGGTCATCCCCGGGATACTGGTCGCCCATGGATGAGGTCAAAGTTGTCGTCGCCCATTCCGAGCGCGCGACCCTGCGCGTCGGCGATGTGTTCCTGAAGGTGGATGCCGATCAGGCGCGCATCGACGTCGAGGTCGAGGCGATGGCCCTGGCGCCGGTCCCGACCCCGGAGGTCCTGTGGCGCAAGCCGCCCGTGCTCGCGATTGCCGCGGTCCCGGGGACGGCACTCGGCCGCCTCGGCGAGCCGTCGACCGCGTCCCCGGCGGCGTGGGCCGCGGCGGGTGCCGCCATCCGGAAGTTGCACGACGCGCCGTTGCCGCCCTGGCCCGGCGGGGCCGGCCGGGACCTCGACGCACTCGCGGCGGATCTCGACGGCGAGTGCGAGCGGCTCGTGACGAACGGCGTCCTGCCCGCCGACCTGGTCACCCGCAATCGCCAGGTCGCCGAGGCCGCGCTCCGGCCGTGGACTCCGATGTTCACGCACGGCGACCTGCAGATCACTCACGTCTTCACCGAAGACGACGAGATCACCGGCATCATCGACTGGTCCGAGGCAGGCCAGGGCGATCCCCTGTACGACCTCGCCACCCTCACGCTCGGACACGAGGAGCACCTCGGTGACGTCGTCGCCGGCTATGGCACCGACGTCGACCTCGACGTGATCCGCGCGTGGTGGTCGTTACGAAGCCTGCTGGTGGTTCACTGGCTGGTCGAGCACGGCTTCGACCCGTTCATGGCGGGCTGTGAGGTCGACGTGCTGAGATCCCGGATGTGAGGCTGCGCGGGCCCGCTGCTATGAGTGCGTTCTGGCACATCGAGCAGGCCATCTCCTGGGGTGCATCGCCTGCCCTTATTCCCGACAAAGCAGATGACCGCGCAGCCGAGGGTGACGAACGCGTGGTGGAGTCGCGGATCTCCCAGCGGTAGACGCCCAGGCCGGAGCCGTGCCCGGTGCCGCGCCGGGCGATGTGCGGGGTGATCTGGAACCGGCGGACCTTGTCCCGGTAAACCTCGTGGTCATAGCCTCGGTCGGCGTACAGGTGCTTGGGGCGGCGCAGTGGCTGTAGGGGGACACCCGGATTTACCAGTCCTCACGCCGGAACTGCGTCGAACACGCCAACGCCGAACACCGCCAGTGGAGCGATCACCGGCCCGGTCTCCGACCGCACCACCCAGCGCCGGACGAGCACCGAACTCGTGCCCGTCTGCCGATGACCTGCTGAACCAACCACCAGCCTCCAGGCCAACACGCCTCACGACCAATCGCGGGAGAGCCCGTAATCGCACCCCCTGACGCATGACCGACCGACGGGGGATCCAATCGGCCGGTCAAATGGGTGTATATCAGGGCATCGAGCGTCTCTCGTACCCGCCTCTGAGGTGTCATGCGGTCACAGAGCTCAGACACCAGCTTGCGCCTCGGCCACGGACGGTGGTCGGTCGCTAAGCCTTGCCGGGCCGCCCCATTCCACTGCCGCGCAGACCACCCACCGGCCTGGCGGCCGGGAACGGGCCCCAGGAAACAGCGGATCTTCCCCGGGGAACCCTCCCCCGGCCGCCCCCCTCAAAGAGTCACTTGCGGTGGAGGGACGGGGGTCACGGGTGGAGCGCAGCGGAATCGGCGTAGCCGACGCGACGCAGGAGCGCCCTTGACGCCCGACCCGCAACCGCGACACTCACACAGAAAGGGGCGGCCCCACCCGACACCACACAACCCGACCCACCCCGAATACCCCTCGGCCCTCACCCGCAGACAACAACCCCGCCCCTACCCCGCCGGGACGGACTCACCGCCGGTCGCCCGCTTCCCCTCCGGGAACGGGTCCGCCTTCGCCCGCGACTCTGCCTGCCCCCGCGCCCCTGTCCGCGCTCGATCCCCGTCCCCATCCCCCGACGACCGTAGCTCCGGCAGCAGCTCTCGTCGGCCCGCCAGTACGTACGTCAGCGCGAAGCCCGTGCCCACCACAGCCGCGCCGCCCACCGCGTCCAGCACCCAGTGGTTGGCCGTGGCGACGATCGCGCACACCGTGAAGAGCGGGTGCAGCAGACCGAGCAGCTTCATCCACAGCTTCGGCGCCAGGATCACGATCACCACACCGCACCACAGCGACCATCCGAAGTGCAGCGAGGGCATCGCCGCGTACTGGTTGGTGACCGCCGTCATCGCCCCGTAGTCCGGGTTCGCGAGGTCCTGCGGGCCGTGCACGGTGTCAATGAAGCCGAGCCCCGGCATCAGCCGCGGCGGGGCCAGCGGGTAGAACCAGAAGCCGATCAGCGCCAGGACCGTGGCGAAGCCGAGTGAGGAGCGCGCCCAGCGGTAGTCCGCGGGGCGGCGTACGTACAGCACAGCAAGGATCGACAGCGGCACCACGAAGTGGAAGGACGTGTAGTAGAAGTTGAAGAAACTTTCGGCCCACTTCGCGTTCACGACCGCGTGGTTGACCCAGTGCTCGATGTCGATCCCGAGCGCCCGCTCGATCGAGATGATCTGACGGCCGTGCTCCTCGGCGGCCGTGCGGCCGCCCGTCGCGGCGAGGCGGATATGGGAGTAGGCCGAGTATCCGACACGTATGACGAGCAGTTCGAGCAGCAGGTTCGGGCGGCTGAGCAGCCGGCGCCAGAACGGTGCCAGCGGGACACGGCTCCAGCGCGCGGGCACCGGCCGCGCGTATTCGGTCGGCACCGGTCTCTCGAAATACGGCGAGGTACGCGTCAGGAACGGCACCGCGCATGCCGCCGCCAGCGCCGCGATCAGCGGCACGTTCTCCCGTATCGGGTGCAGCGGCGCCATGTTGGGCAGCATCATCTTCCCCGGCAGCGTCATCAGCAGCACCACCACCGCCGGCCAGACCAGCCGGTCCCCGGCCCGCGTCCCGACCCGGCCGACGAGCGCCAGCAGGATCCACAGCAGCTGGTGCTGCCAGGCCGTCGGTGAGACGGCGACCGCCACGCAGCCGGTCAGCGCGACGGCGAGCAGCAGCTGTCCGTCCCGGGCGTAGCGGACCGCGCGCCGCAGGCCGAGCGCGATGACGACCGCCGCCAGGACGACGAAGAGCGCGACTTCCAGGGGCCCTTCGAGGCCGATCCTGAGCAGCGCGCCGTGCAGGGACTGGTTGGCGAGGTTGTCCGGGCGTTCGCCGAGGCCCGCGCCCGCCACGTGGTGTACCCAGTACGTCCAGGAGTCCGCCGGCATGGCCGCCCACGCGAGGGCCGTGGCACCGGCGAAGGTGCCCGCGGTGGTGACGGCGGCCTTCTTCCGGCCGGTCAGCCACAGCAGCGGCGCGAAGAGCAGTACGGCGGGCTGGAGGGCCGCGCCGACGCCGATGAGGACGCCGGAGCTTCGCTCACCGCGTACGACGAAGCAGCCGAGCAGCACCAACAGGACGGGGATGATGCTGGTCTGGCCGAGATAGAAGCTGTTGCGTACCGGCAGGGACAGCATGAGCAGGCTGATCGCGACCGGCGCCGCCAGCAGTCCGGTACGGCGCGAAACGCGGCCCGGGAGGGCACGGGCCACGACGAGTCCGAGGGCGACGACGAGCAGCAGGGTGCCGAAGGTCCACGCGATGCCGAGGCTCCGCTCGGCCGAGCGTGCCAGCGGTTTGAGGACGAGGCCGGCGAACGGTGTGCCGGTGAACTGTCCGGTGTCGTACAGCGAACCCGTCACATGCAGCACACCGTTGTCACCGATCCAGGTCCCCAGATCGGTCAGCCGTTCACCGGGCGGCTGCCGTAGCACCGCCGCCGCCTGTCTCACCGCCAGTACGGCGGCGACCAGCCAGAGAACTGCCCGGGCCCTGCCGAGCCCGGTTCCCGCAGTACCCGCCGCCGCACCGCCGTGCACGCTGTGCTCTGCATTCACCACGCCGCGCCGACCCTCCGTCCGAAAACGCCGTCCTTGGGGCATAGAGCCTCGCACTGCCCCGTCGAGAAGACTCAGGCAACCCCCTCTTCGCCTGACTGTCATCCCTGTTTTGTCTCAACGCCCATGACTTCCGGACTTTCGGTGACAACAGGCTGGGAACCACCACCTACCCCACCTACCCTCTGCGATATGTTCCAGGCGGGAACTAACTCAGGTTTCCCGGTTCCCGGCACCCCGGTATCCCGGTATCCCGGCACCCGGTACTCCGCCACCGATGAGAGGCCCTCATGTCCCAGGAGCAGTGGAACGCGGTCGACCGTTACTTCACCGATCAGCTCGTCCCCGCGACGAAGCGCTCTCGGCGGCCCTCGCCGCCAGCGACGCGGCCGGCCTGCCCGCCATCAACGTCGCCCCGAACCAGGGCAAGCTGCTCCATCTGCTGGCCGGCATCCAGGGCGCCCGTACGATCCTGGAGATCGGCACCCTCGGCGGCTACAGCACCATCTGGCTGGGCCGGGCGCTGCCCGAGGACGGCAGGCTGATCTCCCTGGAGTACGACCCCGCCCACGCCGACGTGGCCCGTGCCAATCTGGCGCGTGCCGGACTCGACAAGATCGCCGAGGTCAGGACGGGGGCCGCGCTGGAGACCCTGCCACGCCTCGCCGAAGAGGGGGCGGGCCCCTTCGATCTCGTCTTCGTCGACGCCGACAAGCCGAACAACCCGCACTATCTGGAGTGGGCGCTGAAGCTCACACGCCCGGGCAGTGTGATCATCGTCGACAACGTCGTACGGGGCGGGGCGGTCGCCGACGCGGCGAGCACCGAGCCCGCGGTGCGGGGCACGCAGCGCATGATCGAGCTGATGTCGGCCAATCCGCGGCTGTCCGCGACCGCGGTGCAGACGGTGGGCAGCAAGGGGTACGACGGCTTCGCGCTCGCCCGCGTACTCGCCTGACACACCGAGCACCACCCGCGCCGCCCGTACAACCCGAACCACCCGAACCACCCACACCGCCCGCATCACCCCCCCCCGCACCACCCCAGAGACACACCACCCGCACCACCCGCACCACCCGCGCCGCCCCAGAGACACACGCGGCACACCAGGCACCGGGGGGGCGTCGGCGTCAGAAGTATTGACATCAACTCCGGCATTTGTGAGTGTCGTTGACAAATGCTGACGCGTTCGCGTCGCGCGCGGGCACTGTCGCCGCGTCCCCCCACTCCCCAACCAAGGGAGCATCGTGCTCAGACGCCGGAAGATATTCCTCCGTACCGCCCTCGCCCTCTCCGTGGTCTCAGGCCTCCTCTGGGCAGGCACCGCCAACGTCCCCCAGGCCGACGCCGCCGCCCTCGCTCCCCCCAGCGTCAAGAACAAGGTCTACGCGGGCTATCAGGGCTGGTTCGCCGCCCCCGGCGACGGCTCCCCCGTCAATCAGTGGACACACTGGGCCGGCGGCAGGCAGCCGTCCCCGGGCAACCAGTCCTTCGAGCTGTACCCCGACATGCGCCAGTACGCCGCGTCGTCGTCGTTCCAGACCGGGTACGCCCCGCTCGGCAACGGCAGCCCCGCGACGCTCTTCTCCTCGTATCCCACCGATGTGGTGGACAAGCACTTCAGCTGGATGCAGCAGTACGGAATCGACGGCGCCGCGCTCCAGCGCTTCGGCAACGAGATCGCGGACCCCGCCTCGCCGCGCACGGCCCAGCGCAACGCCATCACCACCAAGGTGCGGACCGCCGCCGAGAAGTACGGCCGCGGCTTCTACGTCGAGTACGACGTCAGCGGGCTGACCGACGCCAATGTGGAACAGGTCCTCAAGGACGACTGGACCAATACGCTCAACGGCTCGATGAAGATCACCGACTCCCCCGCCTACGCCAGGGAGGGCGGCAAGCCGGTCGTCGAGCTGTGGGGCTTCGGCTTCGCCGACCGCCCCGGCTCAGCCGCGCAGGCGGAGCGCATCGTCAAGTGGTTCAAGGACCAGGGCCTTTACGTGATCGGCGGCGTCCCGCGCGGCTGGCGCACCGACACCGACGCCAAGCCCGGATTCGGCGCGGTCTACAAAGCCTTCAACATGCTCTCGCCGTGGATGGTCGGCTCCATCGGGGACACCGCGCCCCAACTGGCCGCCGACCGGGACGCGATGAACGCGAACGGACAGGACTACCAGCCCGTCATCTACCCGGGCTTCGCGTGGTCCAACTGGAACGGCGGCTCGCGCAACCAGATCCCGCGTAAGGGCGGTGACTTCCTCTGGCAGCAGGCCGCCAACGTACGCAAGGCCGGGGTCGGGCAGGCGTTCATCGCGATGTTCGACGAGTACGACGAGGGCACGGCCATCGCGCCGGCCGCCGAGGACTCCTCGATGGTCCCGACCAACCAGTACTTCCTGACGACCAGCGCCGACGGCAAGTTCGTCTCCTCGGACTTTTATCTGCGGCTGGCCGCCAAGGCGACGCGCATGATCACCGGTCAGGACCCGCTCTCCACCACGGTGCCGATCCCGCTCTCGGCCGGCCCCGTCTACCTCCGTACGAGCCTGGAGAAGGACGCCGACGCCCAGCCGACCTGGACCAACACCCCGGTCGGCGGCGGCACGCTCAATGTGACGGGGCCCGGTGGCACCGGAGCCCCCACCCTCGGCGTCGTCACCGGCGCTGACCATCAGCTCGGCCAGTCCGCGCTGCGCGCCCAGGGCCGTACGCCGTCGACGGCCCACTCGTACGTGTACTTCCAGGCGTTCGACGTCAGCATCCCGGTCGCC
This sequence comes from Streptomyces sp. NPDC058198, assembly GCF_042882605.1. Taxonomy (NCBI): domain Bacteria; kingdom Bacillati; phylum Actinomycetota; class Actinomycetes; order Kitasatosporales; family Streptomycetaceae; genus Streptomyces; species Streptomyces sp. NPDC058198. The sequence continues at coordinate 138,875 of NZ_JBHVVP010000011.1, read as the reverse complement.
GCGACGACCAAGCTGACGTACGGCTTCCTGCCGAAGGACGCGGGCGGCCGCAGTGTGTCCGTCGATCTGATCCTGAGCGACGGGACGACGCTGAGGGACAGCGCCGCGACCACCACGACCGGGGTGGACATGCATCCGGGTGCCGCGAAGGGCACGGTCGGCAGCTGGACGAAGATCCGGAGCGACATCGGGACCTGGCTGAACGGGAAGACCATCACCAAGATCCTCGTCGGTTACGACCGGAGCGGCACGGCGGGCGACTTCAACGCGTTCATCGACGACATCGAGATCTCCAACTAAGGCGACACGCGAACGGAGGCGGCGGGCCGTCCCTTGCCCGTCGCCTCCGAGTTCGTCACCGCGTGGGCGCGGTGTCAGATCCGCAGCAGCCGTTCCGTCACTTCGCGGTAGCTCTGCAGCGCGAGCCGCAGGTCCTCCGTGTCGGAGCCGTCCGCCGAGCGGTTCTTGTCGCCCGCGGAGGTCCCGTCCCAGCTGGCGCGCAGCGAACGGGGCCGTTCGGCGAGCGCGCTCGTGAGTCGCTCGGCGGCCTCCTCCAGCACACCGGCGGCTTCCTCGACGGAGCGCCGCGGCCCGTCGACGAAGGTGTTGAGGGCCTCCTGCAGACGCAGGGTCAGCTTGTCGCTCTCGTCCTGGGGGAACAGCCGCGGATTCGCGCCGTCCGTCGCATGCCCAGGAGCCTTGCCGGAAGCCTTTCCGGCGGTTGTGCCGGGGGTCGTGGCGCGGGCCTTGTCGGCCGTTCCGCCCGGGACCGCGTCCGGGGCACGCGTCGGCATGGCCGGCTCGCGGACCTCGTGCGTGTCGTGGGACTGCCGGGTGTGCAGGGGCTTGACGGCCTCGCTCGTCCCCGACGTCGCGGGCTCCTCGCGGAGCTCACGGACCTCGCGGGCCTCAGGGGTCATGACGGCCCGCTCCTGCCCGGTCCTGGCGGTGTGCCCTGTCTGCCCGGTCCTGGGCGCCGGAGCGGCCTGCGGGGCCTTGGGGGCCTGCGCCGCCTCGGGTATTTCCTCATGCTTCTGGTCACTCTTCGGGTCGTACGTCATTACGCACCACTCCCTTTGGGCCGCAGTGAGAAGTTCCGGTTCCGGCCGGCGCTCCCGGGGCGGTTCTTTCCGCTCTCCTCCGGGTGGGCGAGGATCAGTTGCTCAAAGAGCTCGCGCGCGCCGACCATCGCCTCGCGCAGCTCTTCCGTGCTCGCGCCGCGGCCGTCGTCGGAGGCCACGTGATGCACCCTGCGGTAGCCGTCCACCTGGTGGGCGTGGTGTACGGAGAGGGCGTCGAGCTGGTCGTCGTACCGCGCGCTCGCGGGGTAGCCGCGCTCCCCCGCGAGCCGGGCCAGCAGCTTTTCCGCCTCGGCCACCGCGTCCTGCGGGGAGTCGACGAAGCGCTCCTGGAGTCCGGCCCACTGGGCCACGTACTGTTCGCGCTGGTCCGCGGGCAGGGGCTCGGGCCGCAGGTCGCCATGGCGCCGGACCCGGTCCGTCAGCTCGCGCTCGGCGGCCTTGGCGTCACCGTCATGGCGGGCGACGACACGGTCGTACTCCGGTCCGAACCGGCGCTTCAGTCCGCTTCGCCCGCTTCCCCTGCCGGGCCCGAGGTACAGGACCGCGGCCACAATGATCACAAACACCACGATCAGAGCGACGACGATCAGGACTGTGGACATGGTTGCCTTCCTGGTTCTCGGCTCGTCTCGGCTCGTACTCGTTTCGGTACTGCTCGTAACGGGTCGTTCTCCGAGTCGGGTTGCCCGGAATCCGGTGGCCAAACGGTCCCGCGCTCGGGTACAGAAATAACCATGAACTGGTCCGTCCGTCCCGAGTCCTTCGGCACCCCCGACGCCACCCGGCTGCGCCGCGCCTACTACGACGAGGTCGCGAGCCGCTATTGGGGCCGCCCCGCGACGGCGGCGGAGATCGACGAGGGGCTGGCCGGCGATCCGCCCGATCACCTCGTCCGCCCCACCGGAGAGTTCGTCGTCGGACGGTACGGCGGCGAGGCCGCGTCCTGCGGCGGGCTGCGCGTGCTGGACGCGGGGACGGCCGAGCTGACGCGGGTGTACGTGTCCCCCGCCGCACGCGGCACCGGGGGCGGCGGGGCGCTGCTGACCGCCCTGGAGGAGGCCGCGCGGCGGCTCGGGGCCGGCAGGCTCGTGCTCGACACCCGGCTCGATCTGGTCGAGGCGCGCGGGCTGTACGCCAAGCACGGCTTCCAGGAGATCCCGGCGTACGGCGAGCAAGGCCCGTACAGCGAGATCTGGTACGGCAAGGAACTCACCGCGCCCGCCAGGACTTAGGGCGGCCGGGGCCTCTCAGGCCGCGTGGTCCCTGGGCGGTTCCGGGGCGCGCGGCCGTTCGCTCTCGGAGCCGCACAGCTCGCTGTTCAGCTCCCGCACCAGCCGCACCAGATCGGTCGGCCGGTCGGGCCCCCACCAGTCGCCCAGCAGCTCCGCCAAGGACTCCTCGCGGAGCTTCGCCAGCACTTCCGCCGTCCGCGCGCCTCGGTCGGTGAGCATCAGTTCCAGACCCTCGCGGCGGGCGAGCCCGCGCTCCTCCACCTGCCGGGACGCGTCGGTGACCGTCCTGATCGGTACGGGCGAGGTCTCCGCGAGCACGGCCGGCTGGACGGAGCCGTGGCGTCTGATGTGCAGCAGCAGCCAACTGGCCGCCGGGAGCAGGTCGTACCCCGCCTTCGCGGTGATCGTCACATAGATCTCGCGGCGGCCCTCGCGCGTGCCGAGGACCGACAGGGCGCGGGCCACTTCGTCGCGCGAGGAGCGCTCGACCGGGTTGGACGCCAGGGTCTCGGTGATCTCCGGGGCGGTCACCGAGCCGCGCAGCGTGTCCTCCTTGAGGAACCACGCGACGGCGAAGGCGAGCAGCACGACCGGTACGGCGTACAGGAAGACATCGGTGATGGACGTCGCGTACGCGTTCAGTACGGGGGGTCGCAGCGCGGGCGGCAGCCGGCCGATGTCCCGTGGGTCGGCGGACAGCCGGCCGGGGCTCACACCGGGCGGCAGCACCCGGCCGGCCAGGGCTCTGACGAGCTTCTCTCCGAGCAGGTTGGTGAAGATCGTGCCGAAGACGGCGACGCCGAAGGACGCCCCGATGGAGCGGAAGAAGGTGGCGCCCGAGGTGGCGACGCCGAGGTCCTGGTAGCTGACGGCGTTCTGTACGACCAGCACCAGGACCTGCATGACCAGCCCGAGGCCCGCGCCGAAGACGAAGAGGTAGCCGCTCATCTCCCAGACGCCGGTGGTCGCCGTGAGCTGATGGAGCAGCAGCAGTCCGACGGCGGTGATGCCGGTGCCGAGGATGGGGAAGACTTTCCAGCGGCCGGTACGGCTGACGAGCTGCCCGGACACGGTGGATGTGATCAGCAGACCGAGCACCATCGGCAGCAGGCGAACCCCGGACATGGTGGGGGTCACGCCCTGCGCCACCTGTAGGAACGTCGGCAGATAGGTCATCGCGCCGAACAACGCGAAGCCGACGATGAAGCTGATGAGCGCGATCAGCGTGAAGGTTCTGAGCCGGAAGAGCCGCAGGGGCAGGACCGGCTCGGCCGCGCGCCCCTCGACCCGGATGAAGACGGCGAGCAGGACGACGCCGAGGATGGCGAGGCCGATGATCTGGCCCGAGCCCCAGGCCCACGTCGTCCCGCCGAGCGAGGCGACGAGCACCAGACAGGTGGCGACGGACGCGATCAGGAAGGTGCCGAGGTAGTCGATGGTGTGCTTGGCCGCGCGTACCGGAATGTGCAGGACGGCGGCGATGACGAGCAGGGCGACGACGCCGATGGGCAGATTGATGTAGAAGACCCAGCGCCAGCTGAGCTGCTCGGTGAAGAACCCGCCGAGCAGCGGTCCGAGGACGCTGGTCGCGCCGAAGACGGCGCCGAACAGACCCTGGTACTTGCCGCGTTCGCGCGGCGAGACGATATCGCCGACGATCGCCATCGACAGCACGATCAGACCGCCGCCGCCCAGTCCCTGGAGCGCGCGGAAGCCGATGAGCTGCGGCATGTTCTGGGCGATTCCGCAGAGGGCGGAGCCGATGAGGAAGATGACGATGGCGGTCTGGAAGAGCTTCTTGCGGCCGTACTGGTCACCGAGCTTGCCCCACAGCGGGGTGGCCGCGGTCGACGCCAGCAGATAGGCGGTGACGACCCAGGACAGATGCTCCAGACCGCCGAGGTCGCTGACGATGGTCGGCAGGGCGGTGGACACGATGGTCTGGTCGAGCGCGGCGAGCAGCAGGCCCATCAGCAGGGCGCCGATGGCGACCAGTACGGTGCGCGGGTTCTGGCCCTCGCCGGGGGCCGGGCTCACGGCCGGCAGGGTCGCTTCCTGAGCCATGGGACATCTCCTCGGGGTCCGCCGAACTCCATCCTGGCCGTTCTGTCCCGTTATGGCCTGCCGAGCGTCCGGCCCGGCCCCCGGGCGTGGCACAGCGTTCGAAAACGGCCTGCATAATCGGCGGCAGTTCAAGGGGAGGGGAACCCACGTTGACCGGACAGCTCTGTCCCGCATGCGGTACGCCGCGCGCCGCGGAAGGCAGACCCGACTGCGATTGCGCGGAGCGAGCGGTACGGGCCGTTCAGGCCGGGCGCTCCGAGGAGGTCGCGGCGTCGGAGGACTTCGATCCGCTGCGCATCCGTCCGTATGTGACGCTCGATACGGAGAAGGCGGCACCGACGGCATTCCGTACGGCGGGCCCACTTCCGCCCCTCGCGGTGAAGACCAGCTCCGCCAGGCCGCCGGCCGCGGAGCTCTATCCGTCGCCGCCGCCGGCCCGCCGCGCGCCGTTCCGCGCGGTGGCGATCGGCGCGGCCGCCGTGGCGGTGATCGGGACAGCGGCGTTCGCCGGGGGCCTGTTCTCGGGGAGCGGACACCAACGGGCGATGCCCGAGGAGACGTACCCGGGTCCGCCGACGGCGAGCGCCCCGGAGCGGGACGCGTCCGCGTCGCCTTCGCCGTCGCCCTCCGCGTCGGCGACCCCGTCGGTCACGGCGCCCTCGCCCCGCGCGACCCCGAGCGCGCCGCGCTCGACCTCTCCCGAGGCGCCACGGTCGTCGGCTCCGGCGAAGCCCACGCCCCCGGCTCCGGAGCAGCCGCTCCAGGCTCCGCCGGGTGCCTCGCTCAGCCGTGGGGACTCCGGCCCCGAGGTTGTCGAGCTGCAGAACCGGCTGGCGGAGATCTGGCTGTTCCGCGGGGCTTCGGACGGTCGGTACGACGAACGCGTCGAGGGCGCCGTACGCGTCTATCAGTCGTACAAGAACATCGAGGGCGACCCCCAGGGCGTCTACGGACCGAACACCCGGCGCGCGCTGGAAGCAGAGAGCCAGGGCCGGGGTCGCCGGCACTGAGCCGCTTTGTATAATGACGAAACAAAGTGGCTCCGTCCGTACTCCCTGACCGGCGGGCGGGGCCACTTCTCTCTGCTCCCGCCCTCTGGAGTCCGCCGATGCCGGCCACCGCTTCCACCACGACGTCCGTCCTGACCGCTCGTGCCCTCCTGCTCGACATGGACGGCACCCTCGTCAACTCCGACGCGTCCGTGGAGCGCTGCTGGCGCGGCTGGGCGACCGAGCACGGCCTCGATCCCGAGGCGGTACTGAAGGTCGTCCACGGCCGTCAGGGATACGCCACGATGGCCGTACTGCTCCCGGACCGCCCCGTGGAGCAGAACCACGCCGACAACCTCGTGCTGCTGGCCCGGGAGACGGCCGACACGGACGGCGTCGTCCCGATCCCCGGCGCCCCGGCCTTCATGGCGGCCATCGCCACCCTCCCGCACGCCCTGGTCACCTCGGCGGACGTGGCCCTGGCGGACGCCCGTATGACGGCGGCGGCCCTCCCGATGCCGAAGATCCGCGTGACGGCCGAGAGCGTGACCGCCAGCAAGCCCCACCCGGAGGGCTTCCTCCGAGGCGCCGCCGAACTGGGCTTCGCCCCGGAGGACTGCGTGGCCTTCGAAGACTCCGAGGCCGGCATCACGGCGGCCCGGGCGGCGGGCATGCGCGTGGTGGGCGTGGGCCCCCGGGCCGCGGCCCAGTCGCCGGACGCCCACATCCACGACCTCACGCACCTGCGCGTGGAGCCCCTCCCGAACGGCGACATCCGCCTGCACATCGGCTGAGGCCGGACCCGGCCGGCCGGCTCCGCAGGGACGGCTCGGCTCAACCGGCCCGGCTCAACCGGCCATCTCAACCGGCCCGCTCAACCGGCCCGCTCAGCCGTCCCTGTTCAGCCGGCCCCGGGTCACCAGTTCCAGCACCACGCTCACCGCCACCGCCTGTACCGCCATCAGCGCCACCAGTACGAACAGCTGCACCGCGCCCGCCAGGACCGGGGACGCTCCGCCCAGCAGCATTCCCACGAACGCGCCCGGCAGCGTCACGAGTCCCACCGTCCTCGTCTGGTCGAGGCCCGGGAGCAACGCGTCCGCCGCGGCGGGCCTGGCGATCTCCATACGGGCGTCACGGTCCAGCAGCCCGAGCGCGAGCCCCGCCTCGACCTCGCCCTTTCGCGCGTGCAGCTCGTCGAGCGCCCGCCGCCCGCCCAGTACGGTCGCGGTGAGCGCGCCGCCGATGAGGATGCCGGTCACCGGGATCAGGGCGATGCCCTTGACCGGTACGACTCCGGTGAGCAGCAGCAGGCCGATGACCGGCCCGACCCCCGCGCCGATCGGTACGGCCGCCCACCACCAGGTCCCGTTCCCGGTGACACGTCGTCCCGCCGTCCACACCGCGACCGCGTACATCAGCGCGACAAAGCCGAGCAGCGGCGGTACGGCCCCGACCACCCACCCGATCACCAGGGAGACCGCGCCGAGTTGGACCGCCGCCCGCACCCCCGCGACAGCGATCTCGCGGGCCCGCCCCAGGTGAGCGAGCGCGGCCACGGTCACGGCGACGATCAGCAGCAGGCCGAGGACGACCCCGAACGTGACATCGACACGCAGCAGCACGCGCCCACCCTATGCCGCACCCGAACGCACCCGAACTCACCCGAATGCGCCCGGCCGCGCCCAGCCCTGACGCCAAGCACTGAGGCCCGGCCCTGACGTCCGGCGCCAACCTTGTGCCTTGGCGCCCGAATTGCCGCCCCATCACAACAACATCGTCACCCTTTTCCTCTTGATGTGACGTGCCCATGTCGCCACCCTGTTACCTGAAGCCCACCCCCCGGAAACCCGCCGCCGTCACGATGGCGGCCGGGCTCACCACCCCGCACCACCGGGCCCCGTGCCCCCGCACGGTCCGGTCAGGTCCCCCCACTTCAAGGGAGTTCGCATGTCAGGTATCTACGCGCGTCGCATGCCCCGCATAGCCGTCCTCGCCGCCTCGGCCGCGCTCGCCACCGCAACCACGCTGCTCACCGCCCCCGCCGCGCAGGCAGCCATGCCCACCCCGGTCAGCGCGTCCACCGCGCGCTCCTACCTGAGCCAGCTGACCGTGAAGGCGGAAGGTTCCACCAGCGGTTACAGCCGCGACCTGTTCCCGCACTGGATCACCCAGTCCGGCTCCTGTGACACCCGTGAGGTCGTCCTCAAGCGCGACGGCACGAACGTCGTGCAGAGCTCCACCTGTGCCGCCACCAGCGGCAGTTGGTACTCGGTGTACGACGGCGCCACCTGGACCGCCGCGTCCGACGTGGACATCGACCACATGGTGCCGCTCGCCGAGGCCTGGACCTCGGGCGCCAGCAGCTGGAGCACCGCGCAGCGGCAGTCCTTCGCGAACGACCTGACCCGCCCGCAGCTGATCGCCGTCACGGACAACGTGAACCAGTCGAAGAGCGACCGCGACCCGGCGGAGTGGCTGCCGCCGGTCACCTCGTACCGCTGCACGTACACCCGCGCCTGGGTGCAGGTGAAGTACTACTACAACCTGAGCGTCGACTCCGCCGAGAAGAGCGCGCTCTCCAGCGTCCTGAACGGCTGCTGACCCAGCACGTCCGGGCCCCGCTCAATCCGGGCCCCCCTCCCCGCTCCCCTCCGTCGTTCCGTACCGTACGGAACGACGGAGGAGGGCACCTATGACCGGGCTGCGCCTGGGACCACTGCTGCGGTACGTCGACTGGGACGCCGGCGGCACGGCGACCGTCTGGGTCGAGGCCGACCGGCCGTGCACGGCGGAGGTCCGCTGCGAGGACGGGGCGTACGGCACCACGCGTACGTTCCAGATCGCCGGCCACCACTACGCGCTGATACCGGTGACCGGCCTGACGCCGGGCACCGCCACCGCGTACGAGGTGCTGCTCGACGACCGGCGCGTCTGGCCGCCCGAGGACTCCCGCTTCCCGCCGAGCACGATCCGTACCCCCGCCGGCCCCGGCGCGACCTCGGCCGGGCTGCGCGTCTCCTTCGGCTCCTGCCGCTGGGCGTCACCGGCCCACGGCGAGCAGGACCCGGTCGGACCCGACGCCCTCGACACCCTCGCGACACGCATCGCCCACGATCCCGGCGCCGAACGCCCCGACGTCCTGCTGCTCCTCGGCGACCAGGTGTACGCGGACGAGACCTCGCAGGCGACCAGGCGCTGGCTGGCGGAGCGCCGGGATCTGAGCGAGCCGCCGGGCGCGGAGGTCGCCGACTACGAGGAGTACACCCACCTCTACGACGAGTCCTGGCGCGACCCCGTGGTGCGCTGGCTGCTCTCCACCGTCCCCAGCTGCATGATCTTCGACGATCACGATGTGATCGACGACTGGAACACCAGCGCCGCCTGGCTGGCCGACGTGCGCGCGACACCCTGGTGGCAGGAGCGGGTGCTCAGCGGGCTGATGTCGTACTGGGTCTATCAGCACCTCGGCAATCTCTCCCCCGCCGAGCTGGCGACGGACGAGCTGTACGCGGCCGTACGCGCGGCGCCCGACGGCACCGACCTGCTGCGGCGGTTCGCCTCCGAGGCGGACCGCGATCCGGCGTGCGCGCGCTGGAGCTACCGGCGCGACTTCGGCCGTACCCGGCTGCTGATGGTAGACTCCCGCGCCGCCCGCGTGCTGGAGGAGCAGCACCGCGCGATGCTCGACGACGGCGAGGCGCGCTGGGTGCGCGAGCAGGCGCTGGACGGGCGGGGTTCGTACGACCATCTCCTCGTCGGCACCTCACTGCCCTGGCTGCTGCCGCCCTTCATCCATGACGTGGAGTCCTGGGACTCCGCGCTGTGCGGCGGTGAACGCGGCGCGCGCTGGGCGCGTTTCGGCGAATGGCTGCGCAGAGCGGCCGACCTGGAGCACTGGGCGGCCTTCCCCGACTCCTTCGAGAAGCTGTCGGCGCTGATCTCGGAGGCCGGCAGCGGGCCCGGGGCCCCGGCGACGGTGTGTGTGCTGTCGGGCGACGTGCACCACGCGTATGTCGCCGAGCCCTCGTGGACGAGCGGTGACCCGGACGCGAAGGTCGTCCAGCTGACCTGCTCCCCGGTGCACAACTCCATCCCGGCGTCGATAAAGCTCGGCTTCCGCTTCGGCTGGAGCCGGCTGGCCCGGGGTCTTGGCCATGGCCTGACCCGACACGGACGAGTCACCCCGTCGGCGGTCAACTGGCGCAAAACGGGTGGGCCTTGGTTCGGCAATCAGCTGATGACCCTGACCCTGCACGGCCGTTCCGCCGATCTCAGACTGGACCACGCCCGCACCACGGACAGCGGCACGGAGCTGGTGACCGTGGAGGAAAGAAGCCTGACAGCGGGTCCGTGATGCCTCGCCACGGCGTCCGCGATCCGTTGACGCGGCGTCCGTGATGCCTCGCCGCGGCGTCCGTGATCCTTCCCACAAGGCGTGATCCTTCACCCAAGGGTTCGACACCCGCGGCACCAGCGGCATGATGAGGCAGGCCATCCGCTTCCCGAAGCGGATCGTTCCCTTCCCGCACCCCACATGCCCCGGAGTCACCGCTTTGTCCGATGTACGGCAGCCCCTGCCCCGCTCCCTGGCCGTAGTCGGCGCCGGCCCCCGCGGCACCTCTGTCCTCGAAAGACTCTGCGCGTCCGTGCCCGAACTGGCCCCGGACCTACCGCTGACCGTGCATCTCGTGGATCCCGCGCCGCCCGGCGCCGGGCGCGTCTGGCGCACCGACCAGTCGGCCGAGCTCCTGATGAACACCGTGGCCTCGCAGGTGACCGTCTTCACCGACGACAGCGTCGAGTGCGAGGGCCCGATACACCCGGGGCCGAGTCTGTACGAGTGGGCGGCGACCCGCCCGGGAGAGCGGCTCGGCCCCGACGACTACCCGAGCCGTGCCGCCTACGGCCGCTATCTGGAGTGGGCCTTCCGCAGGACGGTGGCCGGCGCCCCGGAGAATGTGACGGTCGAGGTGCACCGCGCCCGGGCGATCCGTCTCGATGACGACCCCGACAGCGCCACCGTCGGCCCGAAGGCCCCGTCCACCACGCCCGTTTCACCCGATGCGCCCGGTGCGTCCCTCCCGTACCGCCCCACGCAGACGCTCACCCTCGACAATGGCACGACGATTTCCGGCCTCTCCGCCGTCGTACTCGCGCAGGGCCATCTTCCGGTGGTTTCCGGACAGACCCAGGCGACGCTTTCGGAGTACGCGGAACGCCACCGGCTGCGCTATCTGCCGCCCGCCAACCCGGCCGATGTCGACCTCTCCGCGGTCGCCCCGGGCGAACCGATTCTGCTGCGCGGGCTCGGCCTCAATTTCTTCGACCACATGGCGCTGCTGACGGCGGGTCGCGGCGGTCTCTTCACCCGGGGCCTCGACGGCGTTCTCGTATACCACCCGTCGGGGCGGGAGCCGCAGTTGTACGCGGGGTCGCGGCGCGGTGTCCCGTACCAGGCACGCGGGGACAACGCGAAGGGCCCGTCAGGACGTCATCTCCCGCTGGTGCTCACCCCGGATGTGATCTCGCTGTTCCGCAAGCGCGCGGACGAGGGCGACCCGCCGGACTTCCTCGAAGAGATCTGGCCGTTGGTCGCCAAGGAGGTGGAGGCGGTCTTCTACGACGCGGCGCTGGCGGCCGGCGGCCGCCCGCAGGGCAGCCGCGACCGGTTCGTCGACCGCTTCCTCGCGGCGCCGCACGGCAGCGCGCGGGAGACCGCGGTGCTGGACGAAGCGGGGATCGGGGCGGCGGACCGCTGGTCCTGGGACCGGATCTCGCGCCCCTACGACGGGGAGACCTTCCGCGATCCGGCCGATCATCGTGCCTGGTTGCTGGCACATCTGCGGCAGGACGCGGCGCAGGCCGCGCTCGGCAATGTGGCGGGTCCGGTCAAGGCGGCGCTGGACGTGCTGCGCGATCTCCGCAATGAGCTGCGGCAGATCGTGGACCACTCCGGCCTCTCGGGCACCTCCCGGCGCGACCATCTCGACCGCTGGTACACGCCGTTGAACGCCTTCCTCTCCATCGGCCCGCCGCGCCGCCGCATCGAGGAGATGGCGGCCCTGATCGAGGCGGGGGTGCTGGATGTGATCGGCCCGCGGACGACCGTGCGGACGCGGGACGGGGTGTTCACCGCCGAGTCCCCCGAGGTGCCGGGATCCCTGGTCCGCGCGACCACCCTCGTGGAGGCCCGGCTGCCGGAACCGGACCTTCGGCGCAGTTGCGATCCGTTGCTCTCGCGACTCCTGAAGACCGGTCAGTGCCGGCCGCACACCGTCGACGGTTACGAAACCGGAGGGGTGGATGTAACCCGCCGTCCATATCGCCTGATAGGCCGTCAGGGGGATGTTCACCCAAGGAGGTTCGCGCTCGGCGTGCCCACGGAAGGGGTGCACTGGGTGACCGCGGCGGGCGCCCGGCCCGGGGTCGACTCGGTGATGCTCTCGGACACCGACGCAGTGGCACGTGCCACCTTGCGAACGCCGGCCATCGGAGAAGCGGAATACGCGGCGCGAATTGTTCCCCGACAAAATGTTGAACTTGCAAGCATTGATTAGGTCTGCCTAACGTGAGGGGAGCTTCTCATCGGTCCAGACCAATAGATCGAAGGAGTACAACCCCCCATGAATACACGCCTCAATCACGCGCAGCCCTACGCACTCGCCCTGTTCCGTATCGTCGTCGGGCTGCTCTTCGCCTGCCACGGAGCCGCTTCGCTCTTCGGTTTCTTCGGCAAGGACACCGTTGCCGCGGGGATGTGGCCCGGCTGGTACGCCGCCGCCATCCAACTCGTCGGCGGCACCCTGGTGCTGCTCGGCCTCGGGACGCGGATAGCCGCTCTGGTGGCCTCCGGCTCCATGGCGTACGCGTACTTCAACGTCCACCAGCCCGATGGGCTCTTCCCGATGCAGAACGGCGGTGAACCGGCGGCGATCTTCGCCTGGACGTTCCTGCTGATCGTCTTCACGGGCCCCGGGGCGCTGGCCCTGGACCGGCTGTTCACCTCCCGCGGCGACGGCGAGGAGGAGCGGCGGGAGCACCGTACGGCCGTGGCCGCCTGATCCTCGGGACCGCCTGAGCCCGTAGGACCGCCTGAGCCTTGGCACCGACCGATCCGTAGGACCGATTGATCCGTACGACCGATGAGACGGCGCCCGGACCCGCGACCAGGGTCCGGGTGTCACCTTTTGATAACCCGGGTTAACTCTCCGTACCGCACAGGCGTACGCTGTATGGCTGCAGCCGCCGCTGCCGCTCCCCTGCGACATCCGGCGTCGCAACGGGACGGGCGGGGGAGTCAAAAGGTGCTGGAGAGTCTGGGGTCGCTGACCGGCAGCCCATGGATTTACGCGGTCGTCGCCCTCTCCGTGCTGCTCGATGTGTTTCTACCCGTGCTGCCCAGCGGGGTGCTGGTGATCACGGCCGCCACGGCGGCGGCCGCGGGCTCGACCACCGTCGCGGGCGCGGCCGGCAAGGTGGCGCAGGTGCCGCACGAGGTGCCGTCCCTGCTGATTCTGATGCTCTGCGCGGCAGGTGCGTCCGTGCTCGGCGATCTCGTCGCCTTCCGGCTCGCCCGGCGCGGCGGCGAACGTCTCGACCGCGCCATCGCCCGCTCCCGCAGGCTGACCACCGCGCAGGAACGGCTGGGCGGTGCGCTCAGCCGTGGCGGCGGGATCCTTGTCGTCATAGCCCGTTTCGCGCCGGCCGGCCGCTCGGTCGTGTCCATCGGCGCGGGCGCGGCACACCGCAAGGTGAAGGAGTTCCTGCCCTGGTCGGCGCTGGCCGGCGTGGCATGGACGGGGTACAGCGCGGGCCTCGGCTACTTCGGCGGCCAGTGGCTCGGTGGGAGCTGGGTGGGCGCGGCCGTGTCCGTACTGGCGCTGTTCGCGGCGGGCACGCTGGCCGCGTACGTCATACGGCGCCCGGCGCCGGCCGCCGTCGCGGCCCCTGCTCCGGCCGCTTAGGCACTCTGCGGCTGCGGCTGCGGCGTGCGCGCCGAGCCCCGTACCTCGATGCCCTGGAGCAGTTTCGCGGTCGACTCGGCGATCTCGTCGACGGCCCGCTCGAACACCTCGCGATTGTGCGCGGCGGGCTCACGGAAGCCGGAGACCTTGCGTACGTACTGCAGGGCGGCGGCCCGGATGTCCTCCTCGGTGGCCTCTTCGGGGAGTACGGGCGGACGGAGGGTCTTGATGCTGCGGCACATGCCTCCAGTGTGACCGAGGCGCGGCCGGTTCGGAAAGGAACCGGCACCCGGGCCGGATGACGGACGCGCTACCGCCCGGCCCCGTCTTCCTCAACCGCCGCGCCGTCCACCGCCGCCCCGTCCTCCACCGCCGCCGTGCTGTTCCTGACGACCAGCCGGGTTCCGAACTCGATACGGGCGTCCGCCTGGTCCGAGCTCCGCAGCCGCAGCAGAATCCGCGCGGCCTCCTCGGCCATCTGTTCGAGCGGCTGATGCACGGTCGTCAGGGCCGGGCTCGACCACTGGGCGAGCGGGATGTCGTCGTATCCCACGACCGACAGGTCTTCGGGCACCTGCAACCCCAGTACCCGGGCCGCCTCCAGCACCCCGAGCGCCTGGAGGTCGCTGCCCGCGAAGATCGCGGTCGGCCGGTCGGGATCCCGGAGCAGCTCCAGGGCGTGCGTATGGCCGGACCGGACGTGGAAGTCGCCGAATCTCACCAGTGCGGGGTCGGTGTCGAGTCCGGCCATGCCCATGGCCGAGCGGAAGCCGTCGAGCCGCGCCAGGGAGCACAGCATGTCCTCGGGGCCGGTGATGACGGCGATCCTGCGGTGACCGAGCTCGATGAGATGACGGGTGGCGGCGAGCCCGCCGGCCCAGTTGGCGGACCCCACGGAGGGCACATCGGGTTCCGGGTCGCCGGCCGGGTCGATGATGACGAACGGGATGGCCCGGGACCACAGCTTCTTCTTGAGGTCGTCGGGGAGGGTGGAGAAGACCAGGACCACCCCGAGCGGGCGGCGGCGCAGCACTCCTTCGACCCAGTCGGCTCCCGGGGAGTGGCGGGTGCCGGTCTCGGTGAGCACCACGCTCATCCCGGTCGCCTTGGCGACGTTCTGTACGCCCCTGATCAGCTCCATCGACCACGTGCTGTCCAGCTCGTGGAAGACGATCTCGATGAGCGGTGACTCGGGCGGAGTGGTCGCGGAGCGCCGGTATCCGTGCTCTTCCAGCAGCTCTTCGACCTTCACGCGGGTCGGAGCGGAGACATCGGGCCGCCCGTTGAGGACTTTCGAAACTGTCGAAAGGGATACGCCGGCTTGCGAAGCCACCTGGGCCAGGGTCACTCGGCCCGCACTCCTGTCATCACGCATGCGTTGAAGGATAGGGCACCGGCGCTTGGTAACGGTTTGATAGCGCGGCGACCCCGCTGTTGACCCTCCCGAGAGGGAACCCTACGGTCGCTCGACAGAGACTTTCGGCAAAGTGGCCGATACTTTCGAGAGGTCGATCGATGACAACACGCGCACGGTTTCCCCGAGCCGTCGCCGGTGGCGCGGCGCTCGTCCTGACTCTGTCCCTGGCGGCCTGCGGCAACAGCGGCCCCTCTTCGAGCGCCGACGAGTTCCACGTACTCGTCTACGGCGACGCCGCGAACAAGGTCGAGAAGCAGATCGTCGCGACGTTCAACAAGACCTCCGAAGTCAAGGCCGTCCTGGACACCGTCCCCGGCGCGGACTACCAGCAGAAGCTCCAGACCGTCATCGGCACCGCGCAGGCTCCCGACGTCTTCTTCAACTGGGGCGGCGGCAGCATCCAGCCGTTCGTGAAGGCGGATCTCCTGATGCCGCTCGACGACCTGATCAAGAAGGACCCGGGGCTCAAGTCCAACTTCCTGCCGTCGGTCTTCAACACCGCCGTGGTCGACGGCAAGGCGTACGGGGTGCCCATGCGCGGCACCCAGCCGGTCCTGCTGTTCAACAACCGCGAGGTGCTCGCGGACGCCGGCGTGGCGGAGCCCAAGACCTGGGACGAGCTGCTGGCCGCGGTGAAGAAGCTGAAGGCGAAGGGCGTCACACCGATCGCGCTCGGCGGCGGCGACAAGTGGCCCACCCTGATGTGGTTCGAGTATCTCTACGACCGCGTCGCGGGCCCCGGGCTGTTCGAGAAGGCCCTGTCGGGCGACAAGAGCGTGTGGGAGAGCGCCGACAGCAAGAAGGCGCTGAGCATGCTCAAGGAGCTCATCGACACGGGCGCGTTCGGCACCAACTACGACTCCGTGAAGTTCACCGACGGCGGCTCCCCGGCCCTGCTGGCCGGCGGCAAGGCGGGCTTCGAGCTGATGGGCTCCTGGGCGTACTCAACCCAGCAGGACGCGAACCCCGACTTCGCCAAGGACGACCTGGGCTACACCACCTTCCCCAGCGTCGCGGGCGGCAAGGGCGACGCGGCCGACCTCGTCGGCAACACGAACAACTTCTACTCGGTGCGCAAGGGCACCCAGCACGCCGATGCCATCGCGAAGTTCCTCAAGCTGATGTACTCGGACGAGTTCGTGAAGGCCCAGCTGGCCATCGGCAATCTGCCCACCACCACGAACACCGACACGTTCCTGGACTCCGCGGACAACCCGGAGTATCTGAAGTACCAGTTCGGCCTGGTCGACAAGGCGCCCGCGTTCCAGTTGTCGTGGGACCAGGCGTATCCGCCGGCGAACATGACGCCCATCTACGTGGCGGTCCAGCAGTTCTTCAACGGGCAGCTCGACGCGGCCGGTTTCATCGCGTCCATGCAGGCCCTGACCACCGCCTGAGAGCGGTGAGCCAAGAGCTGTGAGCTGAGTTGTGAGCTGTGAGCCGAGAACCAGGAACGGAGAAGTGGGAGTGACATCCGACATGGTTTCCCTCGCCTCCCCGGTGAAGGGCGGGCGGTCGCGGGCGCCGGGCCCGGCCGGTCCCGGAGTCGCCCGCCCCGGCCTGGGCTGGGCCCTGCCGGCCACCCTGTTCTTCGCCCTCTTCGCGATCGTTCCGCTGGTGCTGGTCGCCGTGCTGTCCTTCACCAGCTGGAACGGTCTGGGGTCGCCGGCCTTCGCGGGTCTCGACAACTGGACCGCGCTGTTCCACGACCCGGTGATGATCAAAAGCCTCTGGCTGAGTGTGCTGCTCACCGCGCTGGGCGTGCTGGTCCAGACGCCCCTGAGCATCCTGCTCGGCGTCTGGGCCGCCGGCCCCCAGCGCAACCGCGCCGTGCTGTCGGCGGTCTTCTTCATCCCGCTGCTGCTGTCCGCCACGGCGGTGTCCGTGCTGTGGCGCGCGCTGCTCGACCCCAACTTCGGGGTGCCCGCGCAGGCGCGCTGGCTCTTCGGGGACGGCAATCTCCTGGGCTCACGCACCGGGGCCATCGGCGTCCTCGTCCTGGTGAGCACCTGGCAGTTCACCCCGCTGCACGCGCTGATCTACCAAGGCGCGACGCGGGCGATCCCCACGGTCCTCTACCAGGCGGCCGCCATCGACGGCGCCGGGACCGTACGGCGGTTCTTCCACATCACGCTGCCGCAGCTGCGCAACTCGATCATCACGTCGGTGATCCTCATGGTGGTCGGCGGGCTCACCACCTTCGACACCGTACTGATCCTCACCCAGGGCGGCCCGGGCACCGACACCACCATCAGCGCCTTCTACATGTACCAAAAGGCGTTCAAGGGCTTCGACTTCGGCGCGGGCGCGGCCATCGCGCTGCTGCTGGTCGTCGTGGCCACGGTCATCTCGCTGGTCGTGGTGCGGATCTCCGGCTTCGACAAGATGGCCGGCACGAAGGAAGGACTGTGATGCGCGGCCGCCCCAACTACCTCGCGGGCCTGGGCGTCCTGGTCTGGCTGTGCCTGGTCGGCCTGCCGATCTATGTGATGCTCGGCGCGACCGTCCAGTCCCGCGCGGACTACAGCGCCAACGGTCCGCTGTCGTTCCCCGACAGCTTCACCCTGTCCAACTACATCCAGGACTTCTCCAACGGCTTCGGCCGGTACTTCCTCAATACCGTGATCGTCACGACGAGTGTCGTGGCGATCGTGCTGATTCTCGTACCGCCGCTGGCCTTCTCGATCGTACGGAACCGAGGGCGGGCCACCTCACGCGTCTTCCGGCTCTTCCTGCTGGGGCTGGCGATTCCCGCCCAGGCGGTGATCGTCCCCATGTTCTACGTGATCAGCCAGGCGGGTCTCTACGACAACCTCATCGGTGTCATCCTGCCCACCGCCGCGTTCTGCCTGCCGGTCTGCGCGCTCATCCTCACCGGCACCATGCGTGACATCACCGACGAGCTCTTCGAGGCCATGGCCATCGACGGGGCCGACACCCGGCGGGTCTTCTTCCAGCTCGTCGTCCCGCTGTCCAGGAGCGGGCTGGCGACCATCGTGGTCTTCTCCGCCCTCCAGGCGTGGAACGGCTTCCTCTTCCCCCTCGTGCTGACCCAGTCCGAGAACACCAAGGTGCTCACCCTCGGGCTCTACAACTTCCAGACCCAGTACGGGATCAACATCCCCGGCCTGCTGGCAGCCGTGGTCCTGTCCACGCTGCCCGTCCTGCTCGTCTACCTGTTCGCCCGCCGCGCCCTGGTCCAGGGGCTGATGGGCGTCGGAGGAAAGTGACCGACAACGTGACCGCCGACATCCGCTCCGGTACCTCGACGCACGACCTTCAGGATCAGCGCGCGGCACGGGTCGAGAAGCTGATCTCCGCCATGACCCTGGAGGAGAAACTCGCGCAGCTGTACGGGCTGTGGGCCGGGGCCTCCAACGACGGCGCCGAAGTCGCCCCGCACCAGCACGACATGGACCGGCCGCCCACCCTCGACGAACTCCTCCCGCACGGGCTCGGCCAGCTGACCCGGCCGTTCGGCACGGTCCCGGTGGACCCGGCTCTGGGCGCGCTGTCCCTGATGCGCACCCAGGAGCGCGTCGTGGCGGCCAACCGCTTCGGCATTCCCGCCATGGCGCACGACGAGTGCCTGGCCGGCTTCACCGCCTGGGGCGCCACCACCTACCCCGTCCCGCTGTCATGGGGCGCGGCGTTCAACCCCGGTCTGGTCCGGGAGATGGCGGGCGCGATCGGCCACGACATGCGGTCGGTGGGCCTCCACCAGGGCCTCGCCCCGGTGCTCGACGTGGTGCGCGACGCGCGCTGGGGCCGGGTCGAGGAGACCATCGGCGAGGACCCCTATCTCGTCGGCACGATCGCCACCGCCTACATCCAGGGCCTGGAGTCCGCCGGGATCGTGGCCACCCTCAAGCACTTCGTGGGCTATTCGGCCTCCCGTGGCGGGCGCAACCTCGCACCGGTGAGCATGGGCGCCAGGGAGCGCGCCGATGTCATGCTCCCGCCGTTCGAGATGGCGGTGCGGGAGAGCGGCGTACGGTCGGTCATGCACGCCTACACCGACACCGACGGGGTGCCCTGCGCCGCCGACGAGGACCTGCTGACCGGTCTGCTCCGCGACACCTGGGGCTTCGAAGGCACGGTGGTGGCCGACTACTTCGGCATCGCCTTCCTCAAGACCCTGCACGGCGTGGCCGCCGACTGGGGCGGGGCGGCGGCCGCGGCCCTGACCGCCGGGGTCGATGTGGAACTGCCCACCGTGAAGACCTTCGGACAGCCGCTGCGCGACGAGGTCGCCGCCGGACGGCTGCCGGAAGAGGTGATCGACCGCGCGCTGCGCCGGGTCCTGGCGCAGAAGGCGCGGCTGGGGCTGCTCGACCCTGGCTGGAGCCCGGTGCCGCCGGCCCTGGCCGACGCCGCGCTCCATGATCCACAGCGGCTGCGGGGCACGGTCGGCCTCGACTCCCCCGCGCACCGCGCCATCTCCCGCCGTCTCGCCGAGCAGTCGGTGATCCTGCTGAGCAACGACGGGATGCTCCCGCTGGACAGGCCGCGCAGGATCGCGCTCATCGGTCCACAGGCCGACACCCCGACGGCCGTCCTGGGCTGCTACTCCTTCCCGGTCCATGTCGGTGCCCAGCACCCGGGCACCGAGGCCGGCGTCGAACTGCCCACGCTGCGGCAGGCCCTGGCCGCGGAGTTCCCGGACAGCGAGATCGTGACCGCGCCGGGAGCGGGAGTCGACTCCACCGGCACCGACGGGTTCGCCCTGGCCGTACGGGTGGCCCGCGACGCGGACGTGGTCGTCGCGGCCCTGGGCGACCGGGCGGGGCTCTTCGGCCGCGGCACCAGCGGCGAGGGCTGCGACGCGGAGACCCTCGACCTGCCCGGCGTACAGCGGCAGCTGCTGGACGCCCTGCTCGACACCGGTACGCCGGTGGTGGTGACACTGCTGGCGGGACGCCCGTACGCCCTCGGCCGCGCCGCCACGGAAGCGGGCGCGATCGTGCAGTCCTTCTTCCCCGGGCAGGAGGGCACCCCGGCACTCGCCGGAGTGCTGAGCGGACGGATCAACCCGTCGGGGCGGCTTCCCGTGAGCGTCCCGCGGCTCCCCGGCGCCCAGCCTTCCACCTATCTGGCGGCCACGCTGGCCCAGGTCAGCGAGGTCTCCAGCATCGACCCCACGGCCGCCTTCGGCTTCGGGCACGGGCTGACGTACACCTCGTTCGTCTGGTCGGACCTGGAGACGGGTGACTCGCGGGAGACCGGTGACTTGCTGGAGACCGGTACGGACGGTTCCGTACGGCTGTCCTTCACCGTCCGCAACACCGGGAGCCGGTCGGGCGTCGAAGTGGTCCAGCTGTATCTGCGCGACCCGGTCGCCTCGGTCGTCCAGCCGGTGCGGCGCCTGGTCGGGTACGTCCGGCTCCCCCTGGAACCGGACGAGCGGGTCAGGGTCGGGGTGACCGTACCCGCCGATCTCGCCTCCTTCACCGGCCGCGACGGGCTGCGCGTCGTCGAGCCGGGAGAGCTGGAGCTGTGCCTGGCGGCCTCCAGCACCGACATCCGGCTCACCGCCGGAGCCGTGCTGACCGGGCCGGTACGGCAGGTGGACCACACCCGCGAGCTGCACGCCCGGTTCACCGTCACCGGGGCGGGTGGGGAATGACGTCCTGTGGCCGCCCGCCAGGACAGGGGATAATTTGAGGCACGGCGCCATGGTCGCCACAGTCGCCATGGCCGTGGCCGCCGTGGCAGACCGTCGGCTCGGCTCGCTGGGAGGCAGCTATGACGCCTACTCAGCTGCGTGCCTTCGCGGCGGTCGTCCGCCTCGGCTCGGTCAAGGCGGCCGCGGCGGATCTGTCGGTGTCCGAGGCCGCGGTCTCCCTGCATGTCGCGCATCTGCGCAAGGAGCTCGGGGACCAGCTGTTCACGCGGACGGGTGCCGGGCTGGCCTTCACCCCCGGTGGCCTGCGGCTGGCCAGCCGGGCGGCGGAGCTGCTCGGGCTCCAGGACCGCACCGTCCTGGAGGTCAGCCAGGCGGGCTCGGGACGCCGGCTGCTGCGCGTCGCCGCGTCGAGTCTCTTCGCGGAGCACGCGGCGCCCGGCCTCATCGACCTGTTCGCGAGCCGGGCCGACGATCTGGACGTCGAGCTGAGCGTGCACAGCCCGCAGCGGTTCAACGCGCTCCTGCTGAACCGCGCGGTCGATGTCGCCCTCGGCCCCCGGCCCGCGGACGTGGACGAGGCGGTCTCCAGCACGCCGTTCCTCAATTACCAGATCATGGGGGTCGTCGGACCGCACCATCCGCTCGCCACGAAGCGGGCGAGCGCGAGCGAACTGCGGCAGCAGACCTGGCTGCTCGGTCCTTCGGCGGCCGGCCGGATCGGGCTCGTCCCCACGGTCCTGCGGCAGCTCATGGTGGACGAGGAGCACCAGCGGATCTTCCAGAGCCACGCCGCGGCGCTGGAGGAGGCCAAGCACGGCAAGGGGGTGGCGCTGGCGCTGTCCTTCGCGGTCGCGCAGGATCTCGCCACCGGAGATCTCACTCAGCTGTCGGGGCCGCCGCTGCCCGCCAAGGGCTCCTGGAGCATCCTCGCGCTCGCGGGGCGGAGCGCGCCGCCCGCCGCGGCCGAGCTGATCCGCTTCGTCGCCACGCCCCGCGCGATCCAGGCGATGCTGCGGGGCTCGGGGGTCACGGCGGGACGGTTCCGCCCCGCGGTCCATGTGACGTTGTGGAGCTGACGCGGCCGCTGTCCCCGACACGACTGTTCCGTACAGCGCTCGTACGGCTCACGCACCGTGAGATCTCGCCGATCACCCGCGCGAGCGAGCGGAAGCTGTCCGCGGGCAGCAGCGCGTCGCAGTACGGCAGCGCCGCGGCCATCGTGGCGACACGCGGCTCGAAGCCGGGGGCCGAGGCACGGGGGTTCATCCAGATCACCCGGTAGGCGCGTCGGCGCAGTCTGGCCATCGCCGTGGCGAGCTGTTCCGGGCGGTCCCCGTCCCAGCCGTCAGAACCGATGATCACGATGGCGCCGCGCAGCGCACCGCCGTGGTGCGAGGCGAGCAGCGTCCCGAGGCAGGTCGCGATCCTGGTGCCGCCGAAGCGGTCGGTGACCTGCGACGTCGCGCCGTCGATCGCGACCTCGGCCGAGCGGTGGCGGAGAACGGCGGTCAGCCGGGTGAGCGAGGTGGCGAAGGCGAAGACCTCGGCGTCCGCGGTCAGCGCGAGCGCCCGCATGAGATGGAGATACGCGACGGCCTGGGCCTGCATGGACCGGCTGACATCACACAGCATGACGACGCGGCGCGGGGTGTCGACGGGGGTGACCCGTACGGGCTCCATCGGCTCCCAGCCGGTGCGCCGGGAGCGCGCGAGGGTCGGCCGGAGCGCGATCCGGCCGCGGCCCCGCCCCGGAGCGAACCGTCGCGACCGCCGGGTGGGCCAGGTCCGTACGGCCGACTCCAGCCACCGGCCGAGCAGCGCGGTCTCCTCGGGACCGAGCAGCTCGAACGGTACGTCGACGAGTCCCGCCAGCTCGCTCGGCAGCCGCTGAGGCGTGGTGAGCACGCCGTCGGAGTCCTCGTCGTCGGCCACCGCCCGTGGCAGCGTCACCCACGGCAGCCCGCCCGAGCCCGGCGGGCTGTCCTCGGGCGCCGCCGTCGGCAGGGAGCCGCGGCGTTCGTCGTCGGCCGGAGAGCCGGCGGGTCCACGGCGGCGGGCGTTCGGGTCCGTCGCGAGGACCGCGTCCTCGAACACGGCGGCGAATACGGCGTCGAAGACGGCCAGGCCGGCGTGGTCGCGTACGAGAGTGATCCGGGCGGTCCAGTACAGCCGGCCGCGCGAGCGCGGGGGCGCGGCGCCCAGTGCCCGTACGAAGTCCTCGACCGGGGTGAACCCCACGGGCAGACCGCGCGAGCGCAGCCGCGTGGCGAAGGCCACGGCGAAGGCGGCCCGGTCGACGCCCCGCAGCAGCGGCGGCGCGGCCGGATCAGCGGGCAACGAAGTAGACGATCAGAGCGGCCGCCACCAGCACGGCGGCGATGATGGGGATGAACCGCTTGTACATGGAGCTGCCCGCGAGAGTCATCAGATCGAGCGGCTGGGGCTCCTGTTGGCCCTGCTGGCCCTGCTGATCGTGCAGGTCGTGCGGGGCGTGCTGCTGTCGTTGCCGCTGCTGCTCGATTCTGTCCGCGGCGGTCGGGGTCGCGCCGGCGGGGGCCGATGCGGACGCCCGTACCGATGCGGAGGCGGGTGCCGCGCTTTCGACGATTCCGGCGCCATGGCTCGCGCTACGGCCCCTCGCCGTACGGGCCACCGCGCTGTGGCCTCTCGTCGTACCGGCCGCCGTGCCTGCCGCCGTGCCGGTCTCGGGCCGGGCCGCCGGCCCCGGAGCAGGAGCAGGAGTAGGAGCAGCAGCCGCACCGGGCGCCACGTGCAGTTCCGCTTCCAGGTTCTGGACGAACTGGCCCAGCAGCTTCACCGACACTTCCTGGATCATCCCGCTGCCGAACTGGGCGATCTTGCCCGTGACGTTCAGATCGGTCGCGACGGTGACCACCGTCCCCGCGCCCTCCGCGTGCAGCACCGCGTCGATCAGCGCCGTCGCGTTCCCCGCGCCCCGGGAGTCCTTCCCCCTGGCCCGGATCACGGCGCGGTGCGCCGCCTCGTCCTTCTCGACGAGCTGCGCGGTCCCCGCGTACTGACTGATCACCGGGCCCACCTTGATCTTCACGTTGCCGCTGTAGACGTCCCCGTCGACACCCGTCAGCTGCGCGCCCGGCATACAGGGCGCGATGCCCTCCAGGTCGGTGAGCGCCTCCCAGGCCCGGTCGATGGGCACCCCGACGGTGAACTCGTTGTCGATCTTCATAGGTTCCTCCCTGGTCGGCCGGGGCGCGCGTTACGCCGAGGCAGGCTCCGCGTAGCCCAGTTCGTCCAGCGCGTCCACGATCGTGGTGTGGTCGTCCGGGCTCTTGGCGAGGGCGCTGAGGGTGCGCACGATGTCGGCGCGTACCAGTTCCGAGGCCCCCAGCACCGACAGCGCGGAGACCCAGTCGATGGTCTCCGCCATGCCCGGCGCCTTGTCGAGGTCGAGCCGTCTGACCCGGCCGACGAAATCGGCGGCCGAGGCGATCAGCGGCTCGTTCGCGGCGGGCACCGACCGGCGCAGGATCTCCGCCGCCCGTCCGGCCGCCGGAAAGGCGATCCAGTGGTACAGACAGCGTCGGCGCAGCGCATCGTGCAGCTCGCGGCTCCGGTTGGAGGTCAGGACCACCACCGGACGCCGGGCCGCCGCGAACGTGCCCAGCTCGGGGATGGTGATCGCGGCCTCGCCGAGGAACTCGAACAGCAGCGCCTCGAACTCGTCGTCGGCTCGGTCTATCTCGTCGATCAGCAGGACCGGCGGTACGGGCCCTTTGTGGCGGATCGCCCGCAGAATGGGCCGGTCCTGGAGAAACTCCTCGGTGAACAGATCGGCGTCGGTGAGCCGTTCTTCGCGCGACTCGGCGAGCCGGATGGCGAGCAGCTGCCGCTGGTAGTTCCACTCGTAGAGCGCCTCGGCGGCTGTCAGTCCCTCGTAGCACTGCAGGCGGATGAGCGGGGCGCCCATCGCCTCGGCCAGCGCCTTCGCGGATGTGGTCTTGCCTACTCCGGGCTCCCCCTCGACCAGCAGCGGCCGGTCGAGGGTCAGGGCGAGGAACAGCGCGGTGGCGGTGCCCTCGTCGACCAGATAGTCCACGCCGTCGAGACGGCGCCGTACGTCGTCGGCGTCCGCGAACACGGCGTTCACCGGTCGGTCCCGCCGCTGAAAATCTCCCTGTTCCCGCCGATGGCCTTGCTGTTCCTGGCCTCGCTGTTCCCACGGATGGCCTTGCTGTTCCTGCTGATGACCTCCGCCAGGATCGACAGCGCCACCTCCGGACCCGTCCTGGCTCCGATGTCGAGCCCGGCCGGGGTGCTGATCCGCTCCCGTGCCTCGCCGGTCAGCCCCAGCTCGTCGAGGACCGCCGTGCCCCGCCGACGGCTCGCGACCAGCGCGATATAGCCGACCCCCGCGTCCAGCGCGGCGCGCAGCGACGCGTCCTCGTCCCGGCCGTGGCTGGCGACGATCACCGCGTCCGTGTGGTCCGACAGCCCGCCGGGCAGGGACCGGGCCGTCGCGTATCCGAGCAGCTCCGCCATCGCGACGAGCGACTCCGCGACCGGTGTCCGGCCGACGATCTCGAGCAGCGGCGGCGGCAGTCGCGGCTCCAGGAAGATCTCCAGCGCGCCTCCGGACAGACACGGGTTCACCACGACCCGCGCGCCCGGTGACTCGGGAAAGCCGGGCTCGCCCTCCGGCAGCACCCGCAGTAGTACGGGCCCGTCGCCGTCGAGGACACCGAGCGCGGCTGTACGGACAGACTCCTCGGCGCACACACCGCCCACGAAGCCGTCGATCGACCCGTCCCGCATGACGATCGCCTCGTCGCCCGCCTTGGCGGAGCTGGGCACCTGGGCACGTACCACCGTCGCGTGCACATACGGCACCCGATCGGCGGTCAGCTCCCGCATGCGGGCCGCCACCCGCGTGGTCGTGATCGTCATCGGCACCTCCGTACCGTCGTTCGTCCCGTTCGTACCGCTCAGATCGGCGGTGTCGGCCGCCCCCGCATCGCGTCCCACACCCGCGACGGCGTCAGCGGCATATCGGCGTGCCGGATGCCGTACGGCCGCAGCGCGTCCACGACCGCGTTCACCACGGCCGGCGGGGATCCCACCGTCGCGGACTCGCCGACACCCTTCGCCCCGATGGGGTGGTGCGGCGAGGGCGTCACCGTGAACCCGGTCTCCCACGTGGGCACTTCGAGCGCCGTCGGGATCAGATAGTCCATCAGCGAGCCACCGAGGCAGTTGCCGTCCTCGTCGAAGGCGATCATCTCCATCAGCGCCATCCCGACGCCGTCGGTGAGCCCGCCGTGCACCTGCCCCTCGATGATCATCGGGTTGATGCGCGTACCGCAGTCGTCCACCGCGACGAACCGGCGGATCTTCACCTGCGCGGTCCCCGGGTCGATGTCCACGACACAGATGTACGCGCCGTGCGGATAGGTGAGGTTCTCCGGGTTGTAGCAGATCTGCGCTTCCAGCCCGCCTTCGATGCCGTCGGGCAGATCGCCGGCGCCGTGCGCCCGCATCGCGATGTCCTGGATGGTCACCATTTTCGACGGGTCGCCCATGACATGGAAGGACCCCTTCTCCCACTCCAGGTCCGCCACCGAGACCTCCAGCATTCCGGAGGCGATGATCCGCGCCTTGTCCCGCACCTTACGGGCCACCAGCGCCGCCGCCGCTCCCGAGACGGGTGTCGAGCGGCTGCCGTACGTACCGAGACCGAACGGGGTCTGGTCGGTGTCGCCGTGCACCACCTCGATGTCGGCGGGCGGAATCCCGATCTCCTCGGCGACGATCTGCGCGAACGTCGTCTCGTGGCCCTGCCCCTGCGTCTGGACCGAGAGCCGCACCACGGCCTTGCCCGTCGGATGCACCCGCAGCTCACAGCCGTCCGCCATGCCGAGGCCGAGGATGTCCATGTCCTTGCGCGGTCCGGCGCCCACCGCCTCGGTGAAGAACGCGACGCCGATGCCCATCAGTTCACCGCGGGCCCGCTTCTCGGCCTGCTCGCGGCGCAGTTCGTCGTACCCGGCCAGCCGCATCGACAGCCGCATGGTCGGCTCGTAGTTCCCGGAGTCGTACACCCAGCCCGTCTTCGTCCGGTACGGGAACTGCTCGGGCCTGATGAAGTTCTTCAGCCGCAGCCGCACCGGGTCCATGTCCAGCTCGTACGCGAGGCAGTCGACGATCCGCTCGACCAGATACACCGCCTCGGTGATCCGGAACGAACAGGCGTACGCCACGCCGCCCGGCGCCTTGTTGGTGTAGACGGCGGTCATCTTGCAGTACGCGGCCTCGATGTCGTAGCTGCCGGTGAACACCCCGAAGAAGCCGGCCGGATACTTCAGCGGCGCCGCCGTGCCGTTGAACGCGCCGTGGTCGGCGAGGACATGCGTACGGATCGCGAGGATCCGGCCCTCCCTGGTCGCCGCGATCTCGCCCCGCATGACGTAGTCGCGCGCGAAGCCGGTGCTGGTGAGGTTCTCCGAGCGGTCCTCCATCCACTTCACCGGCTTTCCGGTGAGCAGCGAACCGACGATCGCGCAGACGTAACCGGGGTAGATCGGCACCTTGTTGCCGAATCCGCCGCCGATGTCGGGGGCGATCACCCGGATCTTGTGCTCCGGGAGCCCGGCCACGATCGCGTACAGCGTGCGGTGCGCGTGCGGGGCCTGGCTGGTGGACCAGAGGGTGAGCTTGCCGTCGACCGCGTCGTAGTCTGCGACCGCGCCGCACGTCTCCATCGGTGCCGGGTGCACCCGGGGATAGACGATGTCCTGGCTGACGACGACCTCGGCGCGGTCGAAGACGGCGGCGGTCGCCGCCTCGTCGCCGGTCTCCCAGTCGAAGCAGTGGTTGTCGGTCTTGCCTTCGAGGTCGTCCCGGATGACCGGGGCGTCGGGTTCCAGCGCCCGGCGGACATCGACGACCGGGTCGAGCTGTTCGTACTCGACGTCGATCAGCTCCAGCGCGTCGCGCGCCGCGTAGCGGTCCTCGGCGACGACGAACGCGACTTCCTGGCCCTGGAAGCGCACCTTGTCGGTGGCGAGCACGGCCTGGACGTCGTTGGAGAGCGTCGGCATCCACGCGAGGCCCTTCTCGGCGAGCATCGCGCCGGTGACGACGAGCTTCACCTTCGGATGCGCTTCGGCCAGGCTCGTATCGACACTCACGACCCGCGCGTGGGCCATCGGGGACCGCAGGACGGCGAGATGCAGCATGCCCGGCAGCTGTACGTCGTCGACATAGCGGCCCTTGCCACGGATGAAGCGCGGGTCCTCCTTGCGCAGCATCCGGCCGTGGCCGACGGGCTTCCGGTCGTTGTCGGTGAACGCGGTGACGGGGTCGGCGGGGGGAGCGGAGGGATGACCGGCGATGGTGCTCATGACTCGCTCCCTCCGGCGGCGGCCGTGGTGGTGCGGGTGCCCGCCTCTTCCGCGGCGGCCCACTGGATGGCGCGGACGATGGAGGTGTATCCGGTGCAGCGGCAGATCTGGCCGGAGACGGCCTCCCGTATCTCCTGCTCGGACGGGTCCTTGTTGCGGTCGAGCAGCGCACGCGCAGCCATCATCATCCCCGGGGTGCAGAAGCCGCACTGGAGGCCGTGGCACTCCATGAAGCCCTGCTGTACGGGGTCGAGCCGGCCGTCCTGTTCCAGGCCCTCGACGGTCCGTATGTCATGCCCGCCGGCCATCGCGGCCAGGACCGTGCAGGACTTGACCGGTTCGCCGTCCATCCAGACGACGCAGGTGCCGCAGTTGCTGGTGTCGCAGCCCCAGTGGGTGCCGGTGAGGGCGAGATGGTCACGGAGGAAGTGGACGAGGAGCAGCCGTCCCTCGATCTCACGGGTGACCTCGTCGCCGTTGACGGTCATCGTGACCTGCATGATCAGTCTCCCTGTCCGTCGGATCGCGGACCGGACTGCGGGCTGGACGGCGGACCGGACTGTGGGCTGGACGGCGGACCGGACCATGTGCCGGGCGCCGTCCCCGGTCCTTCGGGGGTCTCGGCTGCTTCGGGGCCCCTGGCGGCCCGGTCCGCCCTGGCGCGGGCGACGGAGCGGCGCAGCGCGCGTACGGTCAGTTCCTTGGCGAGATGGCGCTTGTACTCGGCGCTGCCCCGCCGGTCGGTGACCGGTTCGCAGGAGGCCGCCGCGATCGTGCCGGCCTGCGCGTACAGCTCCTCCGACGGCAGCCGCGCGCGCAGCGCCCGGGAGATCTCCGGCAGCCCCGTGGTGTTGGGCCCGACCGCCGCCAGTCCGACGCGGGCGTCGGAGATGACCACGCCGTCCAGCCAGACCGCCGCGCCGGCCGAGACCACCGCCCAGTCGCCCGCGCGCCGCTCGACCTTCTCGTACGCGCTCGAACCGTTCGGCCGGACCGGGAAGCGGACCTCGACCAGCATCTCGGCGTCGCCGACGGCCGTCTCGTACGGTCCCCGGTGGAACTCCTCCATCGTCACCACGCGCCTGCCGTCGCCGCCCTGGATCACGCAGCTCGCGCCGAGGGTCGTGCACACGGCGGAGAGGTCCTCGGAGGGGTCGGCCTGGCAGAGCGAACCACCGAGCGTGCCACGGTTGCGTACGACCGGATCGGCGATCACCCGCTCCGCGTCGGCGAAGATCGGGAACGTCCGGGCGAGCGCGGCGGACTCCAGCAGCTCGCGGTGGCGGGTCAGCGCACCGATCCGGATCAGGTCCTGCTCGACCGCGATATAGGCCAGCTCGTCGGAGAGATCGTTGATATCGATCAGGTATTCGAAGTTGGCGAGACGCAGCTTCATCATCGGGAGCAGGCTGTGACCGCCGGCCACCAGCCGCGCGGTGTCTCCCAGCCGGTCGAGCAGCCCGATCGCCTGGTCGACGCTGGTGGCGCGTTCGTACTCGAATGGCGCGGGAACCTGCATCAGCGATCCTTCTCTCGCTCTCGCGACGTCGCCGCTTACCGGCCCCCGTCACGCACCGTCAGTGGGCGCTTCGGGGTGCGGAAAGTCAACAGCGACTTAAGGTGTCGCTTAAGTCGCTGTTGACATTGTTTGTCGGCATACACACGCTGCGCTTGGCGGGGGGTGGGCGAGTTCTCGCTCGGCGGGGGCGGCCGGCGAAAGGGAGCGCGCGCATGCGGGACATCGCCGAGGGCCTCGCCTCCTGGCACTCCGCCGGAGTGCGCTTCGCGGTGGCCACCGTTGTCCGGACCTGGAAATCGGCGCCACGGCGGCCGGGCGCCGCGATGGCGGTCGCCGAGAGCGGAGAGGTGCGCGGCAGCGTGTCCGGGGGCTGCGTCGAGGGCGCGGTGTACGAGGTCGCCCGGGAGGTCCTCGCCTCGGGCGAAGCGGTGCTGAAGACGTACGGCGTGAGTGATGACGACGCGCTGGAGGCGGGGCTGACCTGCGGCGGGGTCGTCGACATCCTCGTACGTCCGGCCGACGACGACCACTTCCCCGAGCTGCCGGCCGTCCTCGGCCACATCGCCACGGGGCGCCCGGTCGCGGTCGCCTCGGTGCTCTCGGGCGACGCGTACCCGGGCGGAAACCTTGTCGTCGCCCCCGACACGGCCGGGGCGGCGGGCACCCTCGGCAACGCGCGGCTGGACGCCGCGATCACCGAACAGGCCCGTGGCATGCTCGCGCAGGGCCACACCGGAGTCGTACACATCGGCCGCAACGGCGAGCAGCGCATGGACCAGCTCGCGGTCTTCGTCCAGTCCTTCGCGCCACCGCCCAGGATGCTGGTGTTCGGCGCGATCGACTTCGCGGGCGCGGTCGCGCGGATCGGGAAGTTCCTCGGCTACCACGTCACGGTCTGTGACGCCCGCCCTGTCTTCGCCACCCGCGAGCGGTTCCCCGACGCCGATGAGCTGGTCGTCCAGTGGCCGCATCTCTTTCTCGAAGAACACCCGGTGGACGAGGACACGGTCATCTGCGTCCTCACCCACGACCCGAAGTTCGACGTCCCGCTGCTGGAACGAGCCCTGCGCACCCCCGCCCGCTACATCGGCGCCATGGGCAGCCGCCGCACCCACGAGGACCGGTTGACCCGGCTGCGCGAGGCGGGGGTGAGCGAGAGCGCCCTCGCCCGGCTCTCCGCCCCGATCGGCCTGGACCTCGGCGCCCGCACCCCCGAGGAGACGGCGGTGGCGATCATGGCCGAGATCATCGCGCTGAGATGGGGCGGCACGGGTGAGCGGCTGACCCGTACGGAACTGTCGATCCACCACTGACGCGCCCCGGTGCGGTTGCCGCAACCCGGCAGCCCACCGGCCCCCACCCTGCTCGACGGGCAGGAGCTCTCCAGGGCAGCGGCCCTGTCCGCACCACGGTCGAGGTCAGTTCATCCGCCGGCGGGCCTGCTTCATCTCTCGGTCGATGGCCCAGGCGTCGGCGACCGGCCCGAGGTGGCCGAGCTTGTCGGGATTGATCACCCCACGGATGGTCTGAATCCGCCCGTCGAGCACCTCGAGGACCAGGGTGTACAGGATCTTGCCGTCCCGGTCGCGGAAGGTCGCGCCGGGCTGGCCGTTGACCTCGTGCGGCTCGAACGTCACGCCGATCCGCATCAGCCAGGGGAAGACCGAGCCCAGCACCCGGGCCACGTTGTCCGCGCCCATGACGGCCTTGGCCAGCTGCGGGGCCTTGCCGCCGCCGTCCCCGGCCAGCTGCACGTCGGCGGCCAGCAGCTTCCGCAGCCCGCCCACATCGCCGTTCTCCAGCGCGTCGAAGAACCGCGCCGCCAGCCTCTGCCGCTCCTGACGGTCCGCTGCGAACCGCGGCCGCCCGGCCTCCATGTGCCGCCGTGCCCGCACCAGCAGCTGCCGGCATGCCGCCTCCGAACGCCCCACCGCCGCGGCAACCTCGTCGAATCCGAAGGCGAACACCTCCCGCAGCAAGAAAACTGCCCGCTCCAGCGGGCTGAGCCGCTCCAGCAGCAGCAGCGCCGCCATCGACACGGAGTCGGCCAGCTCCGCCGACCGCGCCGGATCCTGATACGGATCGCTCAGCAGCGGCTCGGGAAACCACGGCCCGACGTACTCCTCCCGCCGTACCCGCGCGGAACGCAGCACATCGATCGAGATCCGTGTCACCGTGGCCGACAGAAAAGCCTTGGTCGACGTGGGCCGGGTCGCCGAGCCGTCAAAGCGCAGCCACGTCTCCTGCACCGCGTCCTCGGCCTCACTCACACTGCCCAGAATCCGGTAGGCGATCGAAAACAGCAGCGGCCGCAGCTCCTCGAAGTCCTCGACCTTGCTCACGCTGCCCCCTCCCGCTGACCCCCTCTGGCGCTCAGTGGAACTGCCCGGGCTCGTAGTCGCCGGCCGGCTGCTGGGTGATGACGTTCAACCGGTTCACCATGTTCATGAAGGAGACCAGGACCACCAGGGCGGTGAGCTGCTCCTCGTCGTAGTGCTTGGCGGCATCCGCCCACACCGCGTCGCTGACCCCGCCGGCCGCATCCGCGACCCGGGTTCCCTCCTCCGCCAACTCCAGCGCGGCGCGCTCGGCCTCGGTGAAGACCGTGGCCTCCCGCCACGCTGCCACCAGGTTCAGCCGCACCGAGGTCTCGCCGGCGGCGGCGGCCTCCTTGGTGTGCATGTCGATGCAGACGGCGCAGCCGTTGATCTGGCTCACGCGCAGCGCCACCAGCTCCTGCGTCGCGGCCGGCAGCGGTGAGTCCTTGATCACCTTGCCCGCCGACATGAGGTGCTTGAGGACCTTGCCGGCGGTCGGTCCGGCGAAGAAGTTCAGTCGCGCGTCCATGGTGTGTCCTCCGTGGTCGTCAGTGGCTACACCTCTTGAGACGGGGTAGCCCGACCCCCTGTGACATGGACGGATGTGACCTGCGTCTCCCCGCCTCCGCGCCTCGTCACGCGCGTGCAGGCGCTGCTGGGCGAACTCCTGCCTCCGGAGGCCTGACCTACCGGTGCGCGGCGCCTCGCTGGTTCAGGGCCCGGGCGAGGCTCTCGTACAACTGAACGACTGATGGAATGCGACGACAAGCCTAGAAGGGAATCGTGCCGCTCCCCGACACCCGTAGCCGTCCGCTGCCGATGGCGGTGTGCGTGGCCACGACCGTCCCCTCCCGGCCGTCGGGGAAGCGGATCTTCACATCGTCGCTGTCCAAGGCCGCGTAGAAGGCCTCCCCCGCGTCCGAGGTCTGCACGCTGCCACCCCACTGCCGTACCGCCCCGGACAGACTCGCGCTCAGCGTGGCGTGGACTTCGATCTCGGATTCGCCGGCGACAAGCGTCGCGGGACCTTGGTAGTTGCTCATGCCCTCAGTGTGCGCCTCCATCCCCCGGCCCCCCGCCACCCCCGCGCACGAGCGCTCGCGGAGCACCGAGAAGGACTACCGACGACACACGCCCTCCCGGGGTGCTCACGTCGCGTTCCACAAACGTCGGTAGAAGTCCATCCGGTACGGGTCGGGAGCGATGCCGTAGGCGTCGAGAAGGGCGTCCTCCCAGCCCGGGCCGTAATTCCACCCGGTGTTCCAAGTGGCAACGGCCAGATCGGCCCATCGGTCGGCGACGCCGAGGGCACCCATGTCCACATGTCCGGACCAGGAACCATCCTCGTGCAACAGCGTGTTGGGCGCGCAGGGGTCGCCGTGACACACGACCAGGTGGTCGATCGGCGGGTACGGAGACAGGTCCGCGGGCACCTCGACACCCGCGCGCCGGGCGCGTTCCAAGCGGTGATCGACAGACCAGCTGAAAGGACAGTCGGCCACGGGCAGCCGCTCGTGCAGAGCCCGCAGCCCTGCCCCCAGCGCACGAACGGCCTGACTCGGATCCGCCTTCCACCGAGGACTGACGGCGCTCTCCCCAGGAAGCCCATGAGTGACAAGCCAGGCTCCCCCCTCGTCAGCTCCGTAGTCCCGCACACGGGGCACCGCCGCGAAACGCCCGGCCCAGCGCAGGCGCGCATCCTCGGCGGCCAGGTCCAGCCCCGAGCCCGCCGGCGCCCACTTGGCGAACAGCCGCCCCTCCCCGCTACCGATCTGGAAGGTCAAGCCACCCAACTCGTTCTGCCACACGGGCAGAAGCGGCCGATCCCCGGCTACGGCAGCAATCGGCGCGGGTACGCGCACCTCGGAACGCGGCGGTCCGGAATATTTCATGCCCGCATGCTGCCCTCCGTACCGCGCCGCGAGCGAGCGGATTTCCGCGCGCGATCCACGAGGCCCGGGACGCCGCGCCGGCCCGGGTCGTCCGATCGGACGGCATTGGCGTCGCCCGCCCCTCTCCGCGACGCTCCGGGCAACCGCCGGTTGGGCACCCTGTGCCTGGTTGCCTGCATGCCGCCGTCGACCGACAGCACCAGGCCACTGACGTACGACGCCCGCGTCGCCGTCGGCGGCGCCGCGAGAGACACGGCGATGCGCCGCGCTCCACGGCGCCGGCCGCCCGATGAGCCAGGCTACGACCATGAGCACAGCGCACTGGCTCTTCGGCGACCAGCTCGGCCCGCACTTCATCGAACCCGGTCGCGGCGAACGGGAGGGCGGGCCCGCCCAAGACGCGCCGCTGGTGGTGATCGAGTCGCGGTCGGTCTTCCGACGGCGTCGCTTCCACCGGGCCAAAGCCCATCTCGTGCTCTCCGCGATGCGCCACCGCGCCGCCGAACTCGGCGAACGTGTGCGGTACATCCGCGCCGACACCTACCGCGAGGGGCTGCGGCAGGCGGTCGGGGACGACAAGGTGACGGTCCATCACCCGACCTCGTGGGCCGCCCTGAGCCTGGTCCGTTCACTGCCGAATGTCACCGTGCTGCCCGCCCGCGGCTTCCTCGTCCCGCACGACGACTTCCGGGCCTGGGCGGACGGCCGGCACGGCCACCGGCTTCGGCAGGAGGACTTCTACCGCTGGGTGCGACGCGGCCACGATCTGCTCATCGACGGAGACCGCCCGGCCGGCGGACGGTGGAACCTCGACCAGGACAACCGCGAGCCACCGCCCCGCGGAGCGCGGACCCTGGATGTCCCCGCCCCCTACCGGCCGCGCGAGGACGGGATCGACGACGAGGTGCGCCGTGATCTCGACCGCTGGGAACGGGACGGCGATGTCTCGTTCGTGGGGCGTGACAGCCCCCGGCTGTTCCCCGCGACCCGCCGCGAGGCCCTGACCGCGCTCCGCCGCTTCATCACGCACCGCCTCGGCGCCTTCGGCCCGTACGAGGACGCGATGCTGGCGGACGACCCGGTGATGAGCCACAGCCTGCTCTCGTCCTCCCTCAATCTGGGCCTGCTCGACCCCGCCGAATGCGTGGCGCGCGCGGAGGCCGCCTGGCGTGCGGGGGAGGCGCCGCTGAACAGCGCGGAGGGATTCGTCCGTCAGATCGCCGGCTGGCGCGAGTACGTATGGCAGCTGTACTGGTACTTCGGCGAGGACTACCGGCATCACAACGCCCTGCGGCACCGGGCGCCCCTGCCCGACTGGTTTCTCGATCTGGACGCCGACGCCGTCACGGCGCGCTGTCTGTCGACGGTACTGGCGCAGGTGCGCGACACGGGGTGGACCCATCACATCCCCCGGCTGATGATCCTCGGCAGCCACGCGCTCCAGCGCGGCTGGGATCCGGCGGCCGTCACGGACTGGTTCCACCGCTGCTTCGTGGACGGCTATGACTGGGTCATGCTGCCGAACGTCATCGGCATGTCCCAGTACGCCGACGGGGGCCGGATGACCACGAAGCCGTACACCTCGGGCGGCGCCTATGTGAACCGCATGAGCGACCTCTGCGGCCTTTGCGCCTACCGGCCCACCGAGCGCGTGGGCGAACGCGCCTGCCCGTACACGGCCGGGTACTGGGCCTTCCTGGACCGGCACCGCGCGAGCCTGCGGCACAACCCGCGGATGACCCGCGCGGTCCTGGGCCTGGACCGCCTCACGGATCGCGAGGAACTGCTGCGCCAGGAACGTGCCCGGGGCGACGGGCCGCCATGAGGGCGTTCACGGCGCGGAGGTCTTCACGGCGAGGAAACGATCACGGCGAGGATCCGTACGGGTGGGGGCATCACCCTGCCCCCTTACGCCTGCATGCCGCCGTCGACCGACAGCACCACGCCACTGACATACGACGCCCGGTCACTGAGCAGCCACGCTGCCGCCTCGGCCACCTCGTACGGCTCCGCGGGGCGCCGAAGCGGGGTCTTGGCGTTGAGCCGCGTGAGGAGGTCGGGCTCGTAGGCGACCCATCGCTTGATCATCTCGGTCATGGTGGTGCCGGGGGCGACGGCGTTGACGCGGATCCCCTCCGGGCCGTAAGAGACAGCGGCGGACTCGGTGAGGCTGTTCACCGCGCGCTTGGCCGCGCCGTACGCCGGCAGGGTCGGGTTGCCGCGCAGGCTGCCGACGCTGCTGTTGTTGACGATGGCGCCGGACCCGGCGGTCGAGCGGATCGCCGCTATCTCGGCCGCCATCGCCAGCCAGCAGCCCTTGAGGTTGACCGAGAGGATCAGATCGAAGTCCGCCTCCGGCACATCGGCGAGGGGAGCGGGCGGCACGGACACCGCCGCGTTGTTGAAGGCGATGTCCAACCGGCCGTGCAGACTCAGTACGGTGTCGACGGCGCCACGGACACTCGCGGCGTCGGCGAGGTCGCACACCACGTAATCGGCGGTGCCGCCCTCGGCCCGTATCTCCTCGGTCACGGCCCGCAGCTCCGTTTCCGTACGCGCTGTCAGCACGACCTTCGCGCCTTCGGCGGCGAAGAGCCTGGCCGAAGCGGCGCCGATGCCCCGGCCCGCGCCGGTCACGAGTGCGATCTTGTCGGTGAGTAGGCCCATGGGGGTCGATGTCGTCGAAGTGCTCATGACCTCAGTCTGTGACGGTCGCACCGGGCCATCCAGGCAGTGCGGGTACCTGGACAATCCGCGCCAAGTGGGCTCCAGGACAGGACGAAGACGCGCGGTGTCGCTGGAATACATTGGAAAGGTGGACAGACAGGAACTGGCGGCCTTCCTCCGCAGCAGGCGCGAGCGGCTCCGGCCCGCGGACGTGGGCCTGATCGCCGGGTCCGGGCGCCGTACACCGGGCCTGCGGCGGGAAGAGGTCGCTGAGCTCGCGTACATCTCGACGGAGTACTACACCCAGCTCGAACAGTCCCGGGGCCCCCGCTCGTCCCGCCGGGTCCTGGCGGGACTCGCCCGCGCGCTACGGCTCTCGGACGCCGAACGCGATTATCTGTACGCCCTCGCCGGCGAGTCCCCCGGACCGCCGCCGGGACCGCCGAGGGAGGTCCGGCAGAGCATCGTGGACCTCATCAACCGTATGCCCGGATCCGCCGTGCTCGTGCTCGACGCGACGTACAACGTGATCGCCTGGAACCCGCTGGCCGCGGCGCTTCTCGAGGACTTCTCCACTCTGCCCCCGCGCGACCGCAATCTCATCCGCCGCCACTTCCTGGGGCCGCACAACGGGCGTCCGCACTACGGCATGACCGATGACCACGCCTTCGGAGCCTTCGCCGCCGGCCACCTGCGCACCGTCCTCGCCCGCTACCCGGACGACACCTCGACCCGCGCTCTCGTCGCGGAACTCGTGGACGGCAGCGCGCGGTTCACCCGGTTGTGGGAGTCCCACGACGTACGGGAGGAGCAGCACCTGCGCAAGACGATGCGGCACCCCGTGGTCGGCGAGCTCATCCTCAACTGTGACGTCCTCGCCATCCCCGACGTGGATCAGCACGTGGTCGTCTACACCGCGGAATCGGGCTCGCCCTCCGAGGAAGCGCTCCGCAAGCTGTCGGTCTCGGGCCCGCAGCGCATGGACTTCTCCCGCCCGTAGCTGCCGCACCTGGACGGGCGAGGCGGGTGGGGCCGGGGTGCGTCCGATCGGGCGAAAAGAGGGCGGGGTGCTTCTCGAAGCGCGTAATAGTCAGTATGTATTACTTGTCCGCATAACTGACTATTCGGGAGTTTTGATGCGTCTTCGCACTGCGCTTGTTGCCGGCGCCCTCGCTGTCGCCACCGTCATGGGCGGCGCCGTCTCCGCTTCGGCCGACGACGGCCACCACGGGAAGAGCGGCAAGGCCCGCTTCTCGGAGAAGAGTTCCAGCGTGCACTACGAGAACCTCGGCGGTCCGATGGGGATCACGGAGTACGACTCGGTCAAGTCCAAGCGCAAGGGCTGCCTGCGTTTCATGGGGTTCTGATCCGGACCGCCGCCGCCCCCGACACCGCACTGCGCGGCGTCGGGGGCGGCGGTGTCACGGACGGCTCAGAGGCGGGACCTGAAACCTGTGGGGCAGCGCAACTCAGGAGACATATCCCCGGACACTGTCACCGATCAGGCCGTCGGTGTAGGTGACGTACTTCGGGGTGAAGTCGCCCTTGCCGGTGACGGTGCCGGTCACGTTCTCGCCGGGCGCCAGGTCAACGGTGTCGATCTGGTTCTCATCCGCGGCCAACTCGGCGGCGTGCTTGCTGCCGTTGGTGTCGGTGATGGTGAAGTACAGCGGGTTAACGCTGATCTCCTTGTCGCTGTCGTTCGCGATGGTGACCTGAACGCTGGTGTAGTCGGTGCCGTCGGCGAGGATGCCCGCCTTGAACGGCGTCTTCTTGGCCACGACCTTCACGGGCGCATCGGGGGCCGGCTCTTCCTTGGCGTCGTCGGCTTTCGCGTCGTCGGCCTTGGTGTCACCGGCCTTGTCCGGCTTGGCGGCGGCGTCCTGGGTGGCCGCAGGGTTGCTGCCGCGCGACGACGTGTCCTCGTCCCCGCCGCCGACGAGTGCGGCGAGGACGCCGATGAGGACGAAGAGCCCGACGATTCCGAGGCAGCTGAAGCCGACGATCTTGCCCGCGCTCGACTTCTTCGGCGCCGGCGGCTGCGGGCCCCAACCAGCCTGCTGCGGTCCCCAACTCGGCTGCTGCGGCTGCTGATACGACATGTGCCCCCCTGAGGTGGTTCGAGAGGGATGACCGTAGCGGGGCAGTAGATGCCGGTAGGGGCGCGTGCGGTTTTGGTGACGTATCTGTGACCAAAGCGTGAAGAGACTGATGGTTCCTCAGGTCACGCAATGACAGCAGTGGCCCGGCGAGGTTCCCCCGCGGTCAGGCACCCTGGCGGACGCTCCGTCTCCAGCTCCCGCTTCTACTGACCGCGGGCGGGCTGGTTGGCGATCAGCAGAGTGGTGCCGGCGGGGCGGAATCCCAGGCGGGCGTAGATACGGGCGACGGCCTCCTGCGCGTAGGCGAGGAAGACGGTGCGTACCCCATGGTCCCGGGCATGGGCGGCCAGCGCTGCCATGACGGCGGAGCCGAGACCCTGACGGCGGGCGGCGGGGAGGGTGCCGATTCCGCCGATCTCCGTGGTGCCGTTCGCGGGGTGGTAGTGGCCCACGGCAAGCGGAGTGCCGTCGGGACCGAAGGCAGCGGCGAGCGTTTTGTGGCCGGCTCGGAGGGAGGGGCGGATCGTTGCCACCGCGCCGTCCGCCATGAGCTTTTCGGCCGCCGCCTCCAACTCCACGCGGCCCGTCGGCCCCACTGCTGTGCTCTCGTCCGCGAACGCCAGTCCGGGAAGGGCGAGCACGGCGGGCAGGGCTGGGTCGCCGGCGTCCAGGGCGCGGATCGTGACGCCATGGGGAAGGCGCTGCGGGGGCAGCGGATGGTGCGGGTCCAGGACCATCAGCGGGCGTTCGGCCACCAGGAGGCCCGCCTCTTCGATGCGGCCGCGCAGCGACGGCGTCACCTCGGCCAGCCACTCGAAAGCCTCCGGCACCCCAAGCTCGCGCTGACGCGACAGTCTGGACATCGCTACCAAGGTCCGCGTGGTCCGCGACGCGTCGCGCGGCTTCGCAGCAGCCGCGGGACCGGCGCAGCTGCGCGAGCAGGTGGAGGAGAACCTGCTCCGGTTTGGACCTCTCGCGGGCCGCGGCCAGCACTGGCTGTACGGGTGCTGCGGCATGTCTCCCCAGCCCTGGTGGCCACACAGTCACCCTGCTTGCGGTGTAGTGCGAGCCGCCAGGT
Source organism: Streptomyces sp. NPDC058198 (assembly GCF_042882605.1). Lineage (NCBI taxonomy): Bacteria > Bacillati > Actinomycetota > Actinomycetes > Kitasatosporales > Streptomycetaceae > Streptomyces > Streptomyces sp. NPDC058198. The sequence goes on along the minus strand of NZ_JBHVVP010000011.1, from coordinate 99,543 downwards.
ACATTGCTATGCATGGAACGCGGTAAGGCAAGTCGCCAGGCGCCGGAGAAGGTCGAGAGCCAGCTCCGCAAAGGGGTTCTGGAGTACTGCGTCCTGGCTCTGCTGCGTGACGGGCCCAAGTACGGGGTTGAGCTGCTGAGCGAGTTGCAGGACACCGGCACCATGGCGACCAGTCAGGGCACGGTCTACCCGCTGCTGTCACGGTTGCGGCGGGACGAGCTCGTCGTCACCACCTGGCAGGAGTCCACATCCGGTCCGCCACGGCGGTACTACGAACTGACCGAGGCCGGGCATGCGGCACTCACGGAGTTCGCCGGGATCTGGCCAGGATTCCGCGACGCCGTCGACCACCTCCTCACGCCGATCGCCGGGCATCGGCGCGACCCTGGAAAGGCACACCCATGAAGACCGACGACACCCTCGTCGAGGACTACCTCGCGGCCGTCGAACGCGAGAGCGCGGCGCTGCCCCCGGCCGCCCGCCAGGAACTCATGGCCGACCTGGGCGAGCACATTCAGGTCGCGCTCGCCGAACGGCCCGGCGGCATCCGCGAGATCCTCCACGAGGTGGGCGACCCGCGCACGATCGCCGCCACAGCACTCCAAGAGCTCGGCCACACCCCCGACACACGCGTCCACAAGCCCCGCCGCCGCTCCCCGGCATGGCTACCGATTCTGCTCCTGCTGGTCAGCGATGTCCTGCCCTATGCGGGAGACATCGTCCTCTGGGACTGGATCAGCGTCATCATCAAGATCACCGCCATCGTGATGGTGTGCCGCTCCCGCCGCTGGAGGGCGGCCCAGAAGTGGATCGGCCTCACACTTGCCGTCCTCCTCCCTGTGGCCCTTCACGTCGCCTGGTACTTCCTCTTCGTCGTCCCCGACGACAGCGCCGCGACCGAGGCGTGGCGCTGGACGGCCGTCGCCCTGGTGTTCGTCCTGACGGTGGTCGGCTCCGGCTGGCTGTGGCGCACCAAGCGCCCCTGAGCGCGCCCCTTTCACCGGCAGCCCCCGGCGGCGACGCGCCGACCCCAGCGGCGCCGGCCGGACTACCGCTCCTGTGTCCTGAACCACCGGACCGCAGCTATGGCGAGCCCCGCGGCGGCAATGATCGTGACCGCTACGGCGATCTCGGTCCCCAGGTCCATTGCTCCAAACACGTCCGTCTCCTTTGCTGGCTGATGGCAGTAGCCCCGCAGAGACACGATCGTGTTCCCGCGTGGAGATGAACATGGCATCCCGTCCGTGCTCGTGGGACCAGAATCGGAAGGTCTTGAGGACCATCTGAGCTTGGCTCTCGTTCAGCGGTGATGTGCGTCAACTCCCCCGGCGAAATGCCGCGCTCTGGTGACGCTCCTCATCAAGACAGCTGGTGTCGTCTCAAATGGGTGCGGACGGTTTCGAACCGCCGACATCTGTTGCCGTCAGTTGCTGCCGTCGCTTCAGTGCCCGCTCCGTGCAGCTGGCGGCCAGGAGGAGCACCTGTTGTTCACTGGCGATGGTGCCCCTCAGTCGGGAGGCAACACGGAGAAGGTCTCCCAAGCGGCGAGCGCAAGTTGACTGAGGACCGGCATGGATTGCGAATGAATTGCACCGCGCGAGCGGCTCTGCGCGAGATTCCGTGGCTGCCAGTCGCCGGTGATACGCCGCCGACGACCGGCCCTGTCATGGCGAGGCTATCCCCTTGCGCCTCGGTCTGTCCGGGCTCCCCGGTCCCCGAATTCGACCCTGGCGACCAGCACCTCATCGATCAGTGACACATCGCACCCCGCTCTCCTCCGGGAGGCAGGACGCTTTCGTCATGTCCAAGCGCCTAATCGTCCGGCTGCGGATGCCGTACGAGGCGCTCGCCGCGGTGTGGGCGGTCACCGCAGCTTACGACTTTCCGCCGGACGCACCACGCCCCCTGTTCCGGCTACGGCCAGTGCAGGGGGCGGTTTCGTCATGCTGCTTCATACCGGTGCGCCCGGCCGGCCTGAAGGCGTCAGCGGACGTCGAACGAGTGGGTCATGTACCCGTTCGTGGGGCTACAGGCGGCAACCCTGGCGTAGGTGGGGGCGGTGCCGGCGTAAGGGACCAGGCACTTGCTGTGGGCCTGACTCTTCAGCTGGTACCGATTGGGCTTGCTGGCGACCTCCATGGAGAAGATCTGCTCGTCCCACCGGGAGTCACACGGGCGCTGCTGGAGGGCTTCCAGGTCGCCGCCGCCCACCGCGGTGACGCACATGTCACTGTTGAGATTACGCAGCAGGAAGGTGCTGCTGGTGACCGGGTCGACGGCCCACTTCTGGGCCAGGTCGCCGGTGTCGGCCTGGTACTGGACCTCGGCGCCGCCGACCGTCGAGCTACCGGCGACGCCAAGGACGAAGCCGGTCTGCCAGTTGCGGACCTTGGTGCCGCTCAGCGGCCCGGTCGCGTCGGCGGTGCCCACCCCGACTACGGTCGCACTGAACGCTACGGCGATCAGGGCGCAGGCAGATCGAATGCGCATGAAGGACTCCTCCATTTCGAAGCAATCACACTTCGCGCCTGAGTGACTACGAAGCGTTACGCAACGTACTGCATTGGCTCAGAGGTCCCTCGCCAACGCACCGCAACGATGGAGTGACTCGACTCGCCGGGCGTGAATGCGGGCCGCACGGACCTGCTCACCAATGGCGCGGCGCCGTGGGAGGCGGTCGGGATGGGCGGCATCCCAGCGGCCTGATCGCGGCGCACGTGTCTCAGGCGCACATTCAGCCCCTCGGCCGAGTGACTTGAACATCAGTCACATGGGGACGCGGACTCCATGTGGCATCGGCCATGGAAACGGCCCCCCGGCCGATCTTGGCCGGGGGGCCGTATTCAGGCTCTCACCTGCGAATTCCTACTGGTGGGCGCGGACGGTTTCGAACCGCCGACATCTGCTTTGTAAGTTCGATCGGTTGTCCGGGGTGTACCTGCCCAAGGACGGCGACGCAGTCCCGACGGTACGCCGAGAACTGCTTGCGTCCACCGCCGTTGATGTCAGCGGTGGATGTCAGTCCCGGTCGGGCGGAACGCCGACTCCTCCTCACCCGGCCACGCAAGCGTCACGCCGACCCGCTGGCACAAGTTGATCCACCGCCGCTCAGACGGCTCGCGCTCCACCCACAAGACCGCCGAAATCTCCGGTGCCCTCTCTCGGAGCTGATCTTGATAGTCGAGTACCTGACCAAGCCCCGCACGAAGCTGACGGGCCTCGTTCGACGGTGTCAGCGACTTGACCTCGCATACGGTCAAGCGGCCCTCACTTTCCCGCCATGCAAGGTCGAAGTCGGGATCGGAGACATCGGGAGACAGCGCAACGTACCCGCGGCTCTGCGCCTCGGCGGCCAGCAGGTTTTGCAGCCTCCGGTGGGTTGACAAGTTGCGTCCCACGAGGTCGGGATCCGGTGCGCTCGGTGTGGCCGGTGCCGGCGCGACGTTTTCGTCTGGCGCCACGTAGTCCTGCCCGATCTTGACTTCGGGCGCGGTAATGGTGGCCTTGATCGGCACCATGTGGAAGCGGATGACTTTCCGGAGCCCACCACCACCGGTGGCCGGCGCCTCGTCTTCCGTGTACGGATCCTCGGCGTCGAGCGTCCACTCACCGAGGTAGCGCACCGTGCCTCGGGCTCCATCGAACAGACGCAGACGCTTGCCGGTCTGGCTGTGGTCCAGGATCGCCCTGTTGCCCCGGATCATTCTTTGGTTGCCCGTCTGACCTTCCCCGGTGTAGTGGAAAGTGCCGTCCTCATTCCAGGTGTCGTAGTAACCGTGCTGGTGACCTGAACTCGGCGCGGTGAAGATCAAGATGTTGTCTGAGGTGCTGCACGGAGAGATGCCATTCTGGCTGCTTCCCCCGTACTTCGCGTGGAGGTCGACTCTGCGGATCTCGTCTCCCGGAACCAGGTCCCAATCTGGATCCGCGCCCTGTGACACGTCGATGGCGTCGCGTACGGCGCGCCATTCTTCATCAGTCAGCCGATGAGGACTGCCGGCAAACGGCTGCCGGCGGATCGTGGCGTTGGCCATGCGCGGGTCGTGAAAGAGCCGCTGCTTCGGGACTCGCAGGTCCAACCACTTGTCGACCACCAACGGGACGAAGTGCCGCGGCCCGGGATCTTCGGCCCAGTAGCGGAGGTCAGGCTGTCCGTACTCGGCGGCCCCGGTGAAGTGGCCGTTGGCAACCACACCAGCGTTCTGACCGCCTACCCACAACACGAACTCGTCGCCGGCCGCCACTTCGCCCACGAAGCGCACGACGGTCCATGAGTCCAGAACGTGACCGTCACGGCGGTGCCCGTCAAGGTCGAACTTCTTCGGGTTGCAGCTCAGGAGCCAGGTAGCCATGTATTCCCCAGGACGATTCGTTGATCTGAGTACCCTAGGCGGCTGCACTGACAGCCCCTCGGGGTACGGGCAGGGTAAAGAGGCATGATCGGCCACCGCTTCGTCCTGACGAGCCTTCAAGTCGGAGGCGTCGGCGTCTGCTGACAGGTCGACTAGTTGCGCAGGAAGTGATCCGCTGATTTTTCGACCTGCCCCTATGTAACCGATCAACGCTGTGACCTGGGATCGAGCCGTCATCGGTGTCAGCGTTGGTCACCCTTGAGCACCCTTTCACGGCCCCGAGACGGCCCGGGAGGGTGCTTCTCCAGGTAGGACAGGGCCACCCTTAGTCGAGGAGTCGCCGAGCTAGGGCCTTGAAGGCTTCCATTGCCTCGCTCGCTTCGCGGTGGCGCTGCTCCATCTCAATGCGGAGGGGATCACCTGCGCCACCCGCAGTGCCGGACTGCGCGGCGACCAGCAGGAGACCGACCTGACCGCTGACGGCGGTAACCAACTCAAGCGCAGATTGTGATGCTTCTTCGGGCCCTTCAAGCGACACAATGGTGAAAGCCTCATGCAAAGCGTCCAATTGTACAGCAGAGGCGAGCGCTGATACCGCGTGTTCCGGGTTTCCCCGAATGAAGGAGGTCTCCACGCTGCTGACCTGTGAGCGTTTACTGAGTGCCTGCGTCAGAAGATTGGCGTAGGCCTCACGGCGGAGCTGTCGACGCCAATGGCCATGCTGCGCTGCTGCTTGCTTCCGGCCGCTCACCGCGGCTGCACCGATTGCGCCTGCAGCACCGGTCGCCGCACCCAGGACTGCTGCTATCGCACCGATCAGAGCCACGTTCCCCGCATCCATGTTGGCATGGTAGGGGCAGAGAGACACGCCATCTTGCCTGACGTCCATCCTTCATCACCCGCCCCAACCCACCACTCACCCCGGCTCCCATCCCGTCCGCCGTCGACCCACACATCGTGGAGCGGGCGTGGTTCAGGGCGTCAAGGTGGAGCGCGCAACTGTACGAACGACCTTGACGCCCTGGGCCGCGTCTGCTCGGCTCTGCCTGGGTCGACGGTGGACGGGATGGGAGCCGCCACCTCACCCGATCCAACCCGCACCCGGCAACGGATCCCCCTCTCCCCCCGGTGCCGGCCGATCCCCCGCCGGAGGCATCACTCCCTGACCCGCACTTTCCCTCCCCCCTCCGTCCTGATCTCCACCTCGCCTTGCGGGTTCTGGGGCTGGTTGTCGGGTGGTGGGCCTGGGCTTGTGGTTCGCCGGACTGTGGGTGTGTCGATGTTGGGGTGTCTGGCTGGTGGGGTGGTTGTGGCTCTGCTGTCGGCCGGTGGTCGTCCTCGGTCCGGTGGTGTGGAGGGCGGGGCAAAGCGTGAAGCGGATAGCCCCGTGGCATCTACTGGTGGCGCGGGGCCGGGGGCCGGGCGGAGCGGGCCGGAGGCAGGAGCGGCGCCCGAGTCCCCGTGCCCGCGCCGGCCCGCGTGGCGGGCCGGTGGGGTGTGATCCGTAGCGGCGGCAGCATGCCGATTGCCCAACCGCGCCGGATGCCCGAAAGGGCAAGAGACACCGAGCCGATGAAGCAACGCCACCCGCCGAACACCCCCGCCGGCCGAAGGGCTTCCCCGATGCACCGGAACGGCCGCCGGCAACCGCGCTCCACCGCTGCCCCTGCCGGAACCTCCCCGAAGGGGTGCCACCTTGCCCGACAGGTTCCGGAAGTAGCGGCCCTCCTCACGCGGGAGTCCGAGAACTCCCCCTCCCTTCCCCTCCCCGCCCGAAGGGTGGGGCTTGATGAGGTAGAGAAACCTGTAACAGCCCGGGATGCCTCAGACGCTGGCAATGACCTTGCGGCCATCATGGGAGCGCACGTGGGGAGCATCGTCCCGTAGGGCATCGGTGACTCGTACGGCGAAGACCTCGGCCATTCGGTCGGCGACCTCGGCGGGGGTCCACCACTCGACAGCCGTGGACTCGTCGGAGAGCTGCTCCTGACCGCCTTCGGGGTGACAGCGGAAGACCAGTGCGACGACTCCTCGGGTTGTGTTCTTGTAGACGCCGGTCAGCCGCTCCACCTGAACCTTGATCCCGGTCTCTTCGTAGACCTCACGTCGTACACCGTCCTCGGGAGCCTCCGACAGTTCGAGCACACCCCCCGGCGGCTCCCACGTCCTGTTGTCAGCTCGCTGAATCGTCAGAACGCGCCCGTCCCCACGCACCACCACTCCCGCTACGGATACGGAGTGGAGCGGCGTTGACGTGGTCTCCCGGCGACTGTTACTCATGTACATGAGAATAGGAGACTGAGAAGGACTATGGCGAGTACTGAGGTGGCCTCGACGGCCAAGGCGAAGTATCTCCAGATCGCGGACGACCTGGCAGCGCAGATCCGGACGGGCGCGCTCGCTCCTGGAGACGCTGTGCCGAGCGAAGCGGACCTGATGGAGCGCTACAGCGTTGCTTCGGGCACCGTGCGCAAGGCGGTCGCAGAGCTGCGTACGACCCAGCTCATTGAGACGCATCACGGGCGAGGCTCGTTCGTTCGCTCGCGTCCTCCTGTGCAGCGGAAGTCTTCGGACCGTTTCCGCCGCTCCCACCGGAAGGCCGGGAAGGCCGCCTATCTGGCGGAAGCTGAGCAGTCCGGGGGTAAGCCGTCCGTGACGATCCTGTTCATTGGGCCCGTTGAAGCGCCTCCGGAGATCGCGGAACGGCTCCAGGTCGTTGCTGGGGCTCAGGTCCTCGCACGCAAGCGCCGGTACTTCCGTGACGGTGTCCCCACTGAGGAGGCGACTTCGTACCTCCCCTGGGACGTCGTGAAGGACATTCCTGAGACGTTCGCAGAGAACCCGGGCGGCGGGGGGATCTACGCTCGGCTAGAAGATCACGGGCATCGCCTCGCTGAGTTCACGGAGACCGTACGGGCAAGACTGGCCAGCAAGCCCGAGGTTTCCGCCCTGGCGCTGAGTCCTGGTTCGCCAGTGATTCATCTCGTACGAGACGCGATCACAGACTCAGGCCGAGTCGTTGAGGTCTGCGACACGATCATGGCCGCTGACCAGTTCGTTTTGGACTACCGGTTCCCTGCCGGAGATTGACGGCAAGTCAGTTCCGACAACCCGTCACAAGATTCTTTCTGGTGGCGGGTTGACTCATGTACAGGAGTCAGGCACTCTTCTAACTATCACTCCTGTACATGAGTGCAGGAGCGGATCTCTTTTAGAGGAGATGGAATGCCGTCCTTCAAGATTGATGTCTCGACTGCTGTGGTGTTCGTGGCGACTGCGCCGGCGCCCAAGCTTGCGAACAAGCAGACCGGTGAGCGGGCGATGGACCGGGAGACCGGTGCGGCTCTGTCGACGGTGGGTCTGCTGATCTCGGATGAGGGTGAGGGGAATCTCTACCAGGTGACGGTGCCGGAGACGGGTCTCCCGGCGGATCTGGTGCCGGGGACGCCGGTGTCGGTGATCGGCCTGCGGGCGCGGGACTGGGAGAACACGTTCAATGGTCAGGCGCGGCACGGGATCAGCTTCCGTGCGGTCGCGATCACGTCGGGGGTCTGACGATGTCGGATCTGGTGACGGTGGTGGAGGCGACTGGGGCGTTAGCGGCTGCTGGTGGTCTCGGCTACGCGAAGGTGCGCGCCCCGCGTGTGTACTGGTCGCTGGTAGGTCTGCCGGTTGCTCGGGTGCGTTTTCAGGCTACGTATCGGTCGACGATGGATGTGTGTGGGTTGACGGTGCAGCCGTCTCGCCTGCGGGCGTTCATGGTCCGTACCGTGGCCCGCCGGCAGGATGTGCAGCCGGTCCCGCCGAAGGTCCGCCGGGTGCGGGGTTCCTCGACGGGGATGCGGGTGACGCTGCGGCTTCCCGCCGGCCTGGAGCCCGCCGACGTGGCTGCCGCCTCGCAGCGGTTGCGGCACGCCTGGGGCGTCCACTCCGTGACCGTGGCAGAGACCAAGCCCGGGTTCGTGGAACTGCGGATGACCGGGTATGACGTGCTGCGCCGGGTGCGGATGCCGCGCCGGGTCCCGTCCGGCCCGATGGTGGTGCCGGTGGCGGTGCGCGAGGACGGCTCGGTCTTCGTCCGTGACTACCAGAAGGTGCCTCACGCTCTGACTTTGGGGGCGAATCAGTCGGGCAAGTCGATGTATCAGCGCAATCTGATAGCGGGCCTGGCGAAACTGCCGGTCGCCGTGGTCGGGATCGACTGCAAACGCGGGGTGGAACAGCGCTCTTACGCGCCCCGCCTGTCGGCCCTGGCGACGACTCCCGATGAGGCGTCCGGGCTGCTGGATGTGCTGGTGGACCTGATGGATTCCCGCTTCGACCTCCTGAGTGAGCATGGCGTCTCCGACCTGTGGGACCTGCCGGAGGATGTGCGGCCGGTGCCGGTGGTGACCGTGGTGGATGAGGCTGCGGAGCTGTTCCTCACGTCCGCGAAGAAGGATGAGGAACGCCGGGACCGGATGGTCCAGCAGATGGTGCGGCTCGCGCAGATGGCCCGCGCGGTCGGTATCTATCTGGAGATCTGCGGGCAGCGCTTCGGCTCGGAACTGGGCAAGGGCGCCACGATGCTCCGTGCCCAGCTCACGGGGCGTGTGGTGCATCGCGTCAACGACAAGCAGACCGCCGACATGGGCTTGGGCGACATCGCGCCCGACGCGGTTGCCGCTGTCACTCTCATCCCGGCCGATCGTCCCGGGGTCGCGGTGGCTGGTGACTCCTCCGGTGGCTGGTCCCGTATCCGCACGCCCGAGATGACGCCGGCCGAAGCTACGGCGATCTGCCGCCAGTACGCCCATCTCACTCCCCGTATCGCCGCTCTCGCGCCGTACCGCCCGGCCCTGCCCGTCGAATCGGCCCCGGTGACGGTTCCGCCGCTGGTCACACCGGTCCCGGTGGCCGAGTAACACCCTCCTCGCTCTACCGGTCGGCGTGACCGTCTCGCGCCAGGTCCCTACCCCGCCCATGCCTGGAACCGGAAGGAATCACCGCCATGGCCCGGAAGACCATCACCCCTCGCACCGCCTCGAAGACGGCACCCGCCCGGCCCGCCGCGTGCGAGGTGTGCAAGGGCTCGGGACAGGTCTCCGTCACTGTCCGCGTTGGCCGCCGGCATCGCCCGGTCGGGGAACAGGACGGGTTCTGCCTGGCCTGCTTCGGCACCGGCACCGCTGCCGGCAACTCCTGACCGAAAAGGACTCCGTGATGACGAAACAGGACGCCGAACGGACCGCGATCCTCACCGCCGGAGTGGTGATCCTCGCCCTGACAGCGGTCGCGTTTTGGCTCTCCTACGCCCATCTCGCGGACGTGGCCCGGGTCAACGGCCTCGCCGCCTCCAACGCCCGTACATGGGCCTGGCCCGCGACCCTGGATCTGTTCATCGTCGCCGGTGAAGTCCTGATGTTCCGGGCCGCTCTGCGGGGCGTGACGGACTGGTGGGCCATCGGCCTGACCGTCGCCGGGTCACTGGGCTCCATCGGCCTCAACGTCGCCGGCGTCGGCGCCGGAGCACCACGACTCCACTACGTCGTCGCCGCCGTACCCCCCTCCGCCGCGCTCCTCGCCTTCGGCGCGCTCATGCGCCAGGTACACAACCTCGTCGCCACACCCGCAGACGACATCCACCCCGCCCCGCCGGCCGAACCGGAAACGGTCCCGGAACCTGCCCTGAACCCGGTGACCGAGATCGACGTGGAGCGCGTCCCCGAGCCTGCCTCGGCAGTCCCGGAATTGCCTGCGGCTCCGTTGCCCATCGCCGCTCCTTCGGTGCCCCCGGCTCTGCTCGACCACGCCCGGAAGATCGCTGACACCCACCGCGCGGCAACCGGCAACGAGATCGAGCCCGGAACGCTTCGGGCCCGGCTCGGTGTCTCGCCCCAGCTCGCAGACGCAATCGCAGCCCAACTCACCTAGCTGGAAGGGACGTTGACTGATGAACCCTCGAACCTTCGACACCCGCGCCGAGTACCTCAAAGCGGCGCAGGAGGAACGCGACGCCGGACACCCCGGGCTCGCCTCGCTCCTGGCAGAGGAAGCCGAGTACCACTGCGGCAACACCCCGGAGGAGAACGCCCTCGTCATGCGGAACTTCCCCGCCGGCCGACCCCGGAAGGACTGACGATGCCGCGTCCGAATCGCTTCCGTGACGTGATCCGTATCGGTCCGGTCCAGGTCGGCACCCATCACGACGGCCGGGGCCGCACCAAACACACCGCCGCGTGCACCGCCCCCGGCTGCGGGTTCTCCGCCGACTACCTGGACCGCTCCGCCGCCGAACTCGCCGCCCGTACTCACCGCTGCACACCCGACAGGAGGTGACCCCCATGCGCTACCCCGAAGACCAGCTCAACGCCGGACACATCCCCGCTGACCTGCTTGCTCAGCTCCCGCCCGGCACCGACCCGAAACAGATCGTCATCGTCCAGGCCGCGCCCCGCAACTACACCGGCCCCATCCTGCTGACCGTCACGATCACCGGCGGCATCGCCCTCATCGTCCTGATGATCGCCGTCACCCTCCACGTCGCCGCCGCCGCGACAGTCACTGTCCTCTCGGCCACCGGCGGCGTGGGCCTCACCCTCAAGCGCCCCCACCGCAGCAAGTAACACCCGGGGCGGCATCCGTCGCCAAACATCCGCCGCCCCGGGCGCCCAACCCACTCCAGATCACGCAGACCCGAAAGGGAGACCCCCATCATGCCCCAGCACACCCCTGCCCGGACGCGCATCTGCCCCGACTGCGACGGCTTCCCCGCCGTGGCCATCACCACCGGACAGCACACTCCCGATGGCCGGCGCCAGACCATCACGGCCACCTGCCGCACCTGCAACGGCACCGGCCACACCCTCCCCGCCGCCGCCCTCGTCCGCGCCGGCCGGTGACCGCCATGACCGACCTGAGCCCCACCCCGGACGCACCCGGCATCCGCATCTACGCCCCGTCCCCCTACCGCTACCACGACGACCCGGCCCGCTGGTCCAACCGCAACGGCGACACCCCGAACGCCTCCTACGCCTGCGGCTGCGGAGAAACCGCCAACGCCACCGGCCGCAACAACGTCGCCGCCCTGGTCGACCAATACACCAACCACAAGAACACCTGCGGTGGCCGCCGATGAACGACACCGCCGCCCTGGCGGGCCTGGACCCGACCACCCTGGGGGACCTCCTCCGGGTGGCCGGGGCCCCCGGCTTCGACCGCTGGCAAGACCAGATCCGCCGCACCGGCGGATGCGCAGACCCCATCCACCTGTCCGGCGGGACCAAGACCATCGACCCCGCCACCGGCACCGTCCTCCACGCCTTCACCACCGACACCGAACCCGGCGGACGGCTCCGCGTCGCCTGCGGCAACCGCCGCGCCTCGCGCTGCCCCTCCTGCGCCTGGACCTACGCCGGCGACACCTACCACCTCATCCGCGCGGGCCTCACCGGCGACCCCAACAAGGGCACCCCACACACCGTGCGCGAACACCCCCGCGTCTTCGCCACCCTCACCGCCCCCAGCTTCGGCCCCGTCCACAACCGCCCCGGCCCCCGCCCCTGCCACTGCGGCACCCGCCACGCCGAAGACGCGCCCGAACTCGACACCGCCCTCGACCCGGACACCTACGACTACGCAGGGTCGGTCCTGTGGAACAACCACGCCGGACACCTGTGGCGCTACGTCACCATCTACCTCCCCCGTGAGCTGGCCGCCCGCACCGGCATCACCCAACGCGAACTGAAGGAACAGCTCCGCGTCTCCTACGGCAAGGTTGCCGAGTACCAAAAACGCGGCGCCATCCACTTCCACGCCGTAATCCGCTTTGACGGACCCGACGGCCCTGACTCCCCGCCCCCGCCTTGGGCGACGCACGACCTGCTCACCGACGCGTTACGGGCTGCCGCCGCCCGCGCCGAAGTCACCCTGCCCGCCACCGGTGAGCACCCCGCCCGGGTCCTGCGCTGGGGCACACAGCTCGACGTCCAGCCCATCGGCGCCTTCGGCAGCGGTGAAGACCTGACCGAGCAGGCGGTTGCCTCCTACGTCGCCAAATACGCGACCAAGGCAGCAGAGACGACCGGGACCGTGGACCGGCGCATCGGGGAAATGGCCGAACTCGACAAGCTGCCCGACCTGCCCGACCACACCCGCCACCTCATCCGCGCCTGTAAAGACCTGGACGACGCCTACCCAGACCGGCGCCTGTGGGCCTGGGCCCACATGCTCGGCTTTCGCGGCCACTTCTCCACCAAATCCCGCCGCTACTCCACCACCCTCGGCGCCCTCCGACAGGTCCGCGCCGACTACCGCGCCAACCAGCAACGCGAAGCACTCGGCCTGCCGAATCCGGACGACCACCCCGACGCCACCACCCTCACGGTCGCCCACTGGGCCTACGCCGGCCACGGCCACACCCCCGGCGAATCCTGGCTCGCGGCCAACATCCACCGCGACATCCAACACAACCGCGAACACGCCCGCGAACACCGCGCCGAACTCGTGGACCAACTTGCTCTGGAAGGAGCCGACGCATGAGCACTGCCACCGCCGAACTGCTTACCGTGCCGGAGGTCATGGCGCGGCTCAAGCTCGGACGTTCCGCGGTCTACGACCTGATCCGCTCCCATCGGCTCGTCTCGATCACCATCGGCCGATCGCGTCGTATCCCCGCTGACGCCGTGCGGGACTTCATCGTCAACGAGATCAAGGCGGCTGCCTGATGCCTCCCCAGCGCAAGCGCAACCCCAACGGCGCCGGCACCATCACCAAGCGCAAAGACGGCCGCTACCAAGCCGCTGTCTACGTCCTCCAGCCTGACGGCACCCGGGCCCGCAAGTTCGCCTACGGCAAGACCTGGGCCGAGTGCGACACCAAGCGCCGCGAACTGCTCGCCAAGGTGGACCAGGGCGTGCCCGTGCCCACGCGGTCGGCGAAGCTTTCCGAGTGGCTGCCGTACTGGCTGGAGAACATCATCAAGCCGCGCCGCAAGCGCACGACCTACGCCAAGTACGAGACGCATATCCGCCTCTACCTCGTGCCCATGCTCGGCTCGAAGCGGCTCGAATCGCTGAGCGTCGCTGATGTCCGGCGCTTCCTCGTCCGCCTGGAGGAGAAGACCACCGCGGCTACCGCCAAGGAGTCTCACCGCGTACTGCGTACGGCTCTGACCGCCGCCTGCCGTGAGGAATTGGTCATGCGGAACGTGGCCACCCTGGTGGAGCCTCCGTCCGCCACGCCCCGGGATCTGTCGCCCTGGTCGCTCGATGAGACCCTGGCCTTCCTCACCGCCGCGCGAAAGGACCCGCTCTACGCGGCCTTCGTCCTCGCCATCGCGCTCGGCTTCCGTCGCGGTGAGATTGTCGGCCTGCGGTGGGAGAACGTGGACCTCGACAAACGGGAGATCCGGGTCCGTACTCAGCGGCAGCGTGTCCGCGGTGAGGCGTACGAGGATGATCCCAAGGGGCGCCGCAGGAAGCAGACACTCCCCCTGCCCGCCCTCTGCGTCGCCCCGCTCCGCTGGGAACGGCTGCGGCAAACTGCCCTGCGCGAAGCCGCGGGTGACCAGTGGGAGGAGACCGGCTACGTCTTCACCACTCGGACCGGCCGGCCGATCGAACCCCGCAACCTGTATCGCTCGTTCACCCGCGTCGCGGGAACGGCCGGACTCCGTGTCATCCGGCTGCACGATGCCCGGCACGGATGCGCGACGCTGCTGACCGCGGCCGGCGTCGCGCCCCGCGTCGTGATGGAGATCCTCGGGCACAGTCAGATCGCGGTGACGATGAACATCTACGCCCACGTCGTCCAGGACACGCAGCGCGAGGCCGTGAGTCACCTGGACCGCATGCTGAAGCGGCAGCGTCCCGACCGTGGGTGACCGCGCCCGTTGATGTCAGAAGTGGATGTCAAAGGCCCCCAGCCATGATCGGCTGGGGGCCTTTCCACTGGTGGGCGCGGACGGTTTCGAACCGCCGACATCTGCTTTGTAAGAGCAGCGCTCTACCCCTGAGCTACGCACCCGTGAATGAGGCAACAGCGTACATGGCCGAGGGGGCAGCGCCGCAAACTCATGATCCCGGGGTGGGCGAGGGGCGGTCGTGACGGGGTGTGCGGGGGGTATCCCCACCATGGAGACGGTGGGCCGCCGGATCGGACTCGGTGGGTTCTGTTCGTACGGTGGGGGCGTCAAGACTCGACTCTCTGGGGGACGATCACCGTGGCCGCAAGCCGTAACCGCAGTCGTACGCTTCTCGCCGTGGGCGGGGCCGTGGTCATCGTGCTCGGCGTCAGTGGGTGCGGCGGCGCGGACACCTCGGACGCGCCCGCCGAGAAACGGGCGTTTCCCCTCGGTGGGAAGACGCTGACGATCGAGGCCGAGAACGCGTCGGTCGAGCTGGTGCCCGCCGATGTGAAGGACGTCGAGGTGACCCGGCGGGTCGACGGGTGGGTGTTCATGGGGACCGGGCCCGACGCCAGGTGGAAGATGACGGACTCCACGCTCAGGCTCGCGGTCGAGTGCGACGCGGTGGCGAGCGACTGTACGTCGCGGAATCAGGTGAAGGTGCCGCGCGGGGTGGCGGTGACGGTGAAGGGGGACAACGGGAGCGTGACCGCTTCCGGGTTCGACACCGCGCTGCGGATCAATTCGGACAACGGCTCGGTGACGGTACGGGACTCCAGCGGGCCGCTCGACCTGGACAGCGACAACGGGGCGATCACGGCGGAGGGCATCTCCGCCAGGACCGTGTCCGCGACATCGAACAACGGAGCCGTACGGATCGGACTCGCCGTGGTGCCCGACAGCGTGGACACCAGCACGGACAACGGACAGGTCACGATCGATCTGCCGGGCTCGGGAACGTCCTACGCCGTGTCGGCGTCGAGCGACAACGGCAAGGTGAACGTGGACGTGCCGACCGACGACAGCAGCGCCCATGTGCTGAAGGCGCGTACCGACAACGGAAAGATCACCATCCGAAGCGCGAACTAACCGGCCCGTGTGTTCGTCACTACCTGGTGGGAGAATGAACCAGGCAGGGCGAACTCGGCACGGGAGAGGGATGTGACGGCGACACACGCGCAGCCGCACGCAAAAGCGAAAGCGAGTGCCGTCCGTGACTTCCTCACGCTGATGCTGCTCCCGGTGCCGCTGGTCCTGGCCGTGCTGCCGGCGGCCTACGCCGGCGGGGGTACGAGGCGCTGGTTCGGCGGCCGCGGGGAGAGCCGGCGAGCCGATGCCCAGGCCGCGAAGGACGCGGCGGCCGCCGCGTTCTACGAGCTGGACACCGCCCAGCGCGATCTGCGGATCTCGATCGAGACCATCACGGCGGTGGACAGCTCGCCGGGGGCCCGCCGGGCTGTGGACGGTTTCGCGGCTCTGGGGCAGCGGATCGACGAGGCGAGCAGCCGCTATATCAACGCGGTGGACGCGCACGACCTGGACCGCGACGACCTCGAGCCCTCTGCCATGTCCACGGCGCGCGGTGAGCTGACGAAGGCCAAGGACGAGCTGAACCGGATCAAGGGCGAGCTGGACCGCTTCGAGCAGGGGCTGGGGCCGCTGCTCGACAAGGCGGAGACGCAACTGGCGCGGCTCGCACCGGCCGTGGAGCGGGCGCGGCAGGCGCTCCTCTCCGCGACTAATGCTCTCGACGCGGTGCGCGGCTCCGGACTGCGAGCGGACGATCTCGCCGCCCGGCTCGCCGCTCTCGGTCCCGAGCTGACCAAGCTCAACCAGGGCGCTGGGCAGCATGGCGTGCCGGAGACACTCCAGCGCGCCGACCGGGTGCTGCGTGACGCCGAGGCTGTACGGGTCGAGGCGGAGCGGCTGCCCGAGCGCGCCCAGGAGATAGACCGGCGGCTGGTGTCGCTGCGCACCCGCGCCCAGGCCCTGACGAACCGCGCGGGCTCCGTCGAGCCCGTGCTCAGCGAGCTGCGCCGCCGCTTCACCGCGGCCTGCTGGCAGGATCTTCAGCATGTCCCCGACGATGCGGCGGGCAGCGTCCGCCAGGCCGAGGAGAAGCTGAAGGAAGCGGGCACGGCGCGCGAGGAGCAGCGGTGGGCGGACGCCACGGCGCTGCTCAGCACGGCGCGGGCCCTGCTGAACAGCACCGACGAGGCGGTGTCCGCGGCCGGTGACCGGCTCCAGCGGCTGAACGCCGTGTCGAAGGATCCCCAGCAGGAGATCGAGCGCACGCGGTTCGCGATCCGGGACGCCCAGCGGCTGGCCATGGCCGGCCGGAATACGCCCGAGCCCCGCCATGCCCGCCCGCTGGACGACTCCGTGGCAAGGCTGGACCGGGCGGTGGCCGCGCTGGAGGGCCGCCATCCCGACTACTGGCACTTCCTGACGGAGACCGAGGCGGTGCGGCAGGCCGTCGCCCATGTGGTCTCGGAGATCCGCGAGGCGCGCGGGGCGGGACACGGCGGCTGACCCGGGCCCGGCCCGACGGCCTACCCGGCCCGGCGCTGACCCGGGTACGGCGACCGCCCCGGCCCGGCGCTGATCCGAGTCGGCGACTGATCCAGGCGGACGGCTGACCCGGGTACGGCGACTGATCCAGGCCCGGCGACTGCCCCGGCCCGGCGCTGATCCGAGTCGGCGGCTGCCCCGGGCACGCGGCTGACCCGGGTAAGGCGACTACTCCGGGCCGGCGCTGACCCGGGCACGGCGACTACCCAGGCCCGGCGCTGATCGGCCCGGCGACTACCCCGGGCGCGCGAGTGATCCGCTCCCGGCGCGGGCCCGCTTCCCGCGTTGGTCCGGGCCTGGCGGCTGATTTGTCCCCCGTGCGTGGCGGGCGGATGCTGGGTGTACGTATGTATCGCCAAAGGAGGCCGTCCATGGCCACCCAAGCGCTCCGTCGCCAGACCCGGCGACATGTCATGCTCGACGAGCATCTGCCCGTCGATCACCGGCTCAACCAGGTCTACCGCATCGGGGCCGGAGTGACCGGCCTGATTCTCATCGCTTTCGGGATTCTCGGGCTGATCGACAAGATCGGCTTCTTCGACACCGGCGGGGCCACGGTCGCGGGCCTGAATACCAACGGCACGCTGAGCGTGATCTCCATCTGTGTGGGCCTGCTGCTCCTCATCGGCATGGTCATCGGAAAAAACACCGCCTCGACCCTGAATATGGTCCTCGGCGTCCTTTTCATCGCCAGCGGCTTCATCAATCTCGCTCTACTGGAAACCCCCTACAATTTCCTCGCCTTCCATATCCAGAATGTGCTGTTCAGCTTTGTGGTGGGCGTGATGCTGATGTTCTTCGGGATGTACGGGAGAGTGAGCGGCGGGTTGCCGCACGACAATCCGTACTGGCGCTCCCGCCACCCGGAGCAGGCCGAGCACGAGCAGCGCCTCAGGGCCAAGGGCGGCAGGGGCCGCCTGGGCGTCGGATAGCCGGAAGGCGGACGGCCCCGCAGAAAGCCAGGACCCGGATAGCCTGGGCCCATGCCTCGCTACGAGTACCGCTGCCGCTCCTGTGGTGACACCTTTGAGCTCAGCCGCCCCATGTCGGAGTCCGCTGCCCCCGCGTCCTGTCCCGTGGGTCATGACGACACCGTGAAGCTGCTGTCCACCGTGGCGGTGGGTGGTACGGCCAAGGGCGGCGCCCCGGGCCCCGCCCCGTCGGCCGGTGGTGGCGGAGGCTGCTGCGGCGGTGGCTGCTGCGGCTGACCGACCGGCCGACGGGAGCGGTCAGCCGAGCGGGTCCGGGCCGTGCGGGTCAGCGGCGAGCGTGAGGCGACGCAGGATCTCCTCGCCCGCCGCCACGCCCGTATGCGGGAGCGCGTCCACATGCGGGGCGCTCCAGCCGGTGTCGGCGAGTTCGCCGTGGCCCGGCCGGCAGCCGCGGTCGGCGGCCAGCAGCAGATCGGCGTCGAGAAGCGAGTCCCCCGCGGCCAGGGTGAGTTCGGCGCCCGTCCTGCGGGCCACCTCGCGCATCGCGGCGCTCTTGGTGAGCGGCCGCGGTACGGCGTAGATCTTGCGGCCCTGCAGGGAGACGGTCCAGCCGCGCCCCCCGGCCCACTCGGCGAGTTCCTTCACCCAGCCCTCGGGCAGCAGAGCGCGGTCGACGACGAGGTAGGCGAAGAGGTCCTCGGCGATCCGCTCCTTGAGGAGCCACGCGGGGTCGGCGGCGGAGAGCAGATGGGCGCGGACTTCCGCGAGGGTGGCGCACTCGTCGGTCAGCCGGCCGGTCACCTGCGCGTGCCAGTCGGGATCGGACACCCCGTCGACCAGCAGATGGCCGCCGTTGGCGCAGATCGCGAACCGCGGTGCGGGGCCCGGGAGATGAATCCGGCCGTACTGCTCGCGGGTGCGGGTGGTCGTCGGTACGAAGACGGTCGTGCGGGCGAGTCGGTCGAGCAGTCCGGCAGCCGTCTCCGTCAGATACGACAGTGGTCTGCTCTCGTACACCTCGACACAGAGCAGACGTGGCGCCTCGGCGTCCGGCATCGGAAGCTGGAGCGCCCCGGTCGAATAGATGAGGGTGCGGTCGAGGTCGCTGGCCACCAGGGCCGGCGGCGTCAGAGAAGTGTTCAGGGAAGTGCGCAAGGAAGCGTTCACGGCGTGGCCACCGCCTTGCCGTCGGCGCCGGTCGCACCGCGCGTGTACCGGGGGTGGATCAGCCCCACACAGGTGTACGGAAGGCCGTCGACCTCCTCCACGGGCACTCCGCGCTGTTCGGCCAGCAGCCGCACATGGTCGAGGTCGGCGCCCGCGTCGCGCTGGGCGAGGATCTTCCAGGGAACCCGGCGCAGCAGGACGCGGGTCGTCTCGCCCACCCCCGGCTTGACGAGGTTCACATCGTGGATGCCGTACTCCTCGCTGATCCGCTCGACCGCCGCCCAGCCCTCCCAGGTGGGCGCGCGGTCCGCCGAGAGCAGCTCCTTGACCTCGGCGTCCACGGCGTCCGCGACCTCGTCGAAGCGGGCCGCGACGGTGTCCAGGAAGTGGCCGGAGACATCCGCACCGGCCAGTTCGCGGTAGTGCTTCGCCCCGTGGAAGTCATGGGGGCCGACCAGGTCGGAGCGCAGGACGGTACGGGAAATCAGCCCGGAGACCGTCGAGTTGAGACAGGCGGACGGGATGAGGAAGTCCTCGCGGGTGCCATAGGTCCGTACGCAGCCGCCCGGGTCGGCGAGGACCGCGATCTCGGGGTTGAAGCCGTCGAACGCGGCGAGGGCCTGGGCCAGTTCGCGGGTGATGGCGCCCTTGCCGGTCCAGCCGTCGACGAAGACGACATCGGCGGGATCGTGGTGGGCGGCCAGCCAGCGCAGGGCGTTGGTGTCGATACCACGGCCGCGCACGATGGAGACGGCGTAGTGCGGCAGGTCCAGTCCGCGCCGCTGCTGGGCCCAGCGCCGCATCAGGACGCCGACGGGCGTGCCGGCGCGGGCCAGGGAGACGAGGACGGGGCGGGGTGACCGCTCGGCGAGCACAGTCTCGGTGACGGTGCCGACGGCCCGGGCGATACGGGCTGCCGAGGTGTCCAGGGCGGACTTGAAGAGCTGCTGGTACTGAGCGCTCGGCTGGTACTCGACCGGAAGGGATTCGGCGTAGTGCGCGCCGCCGCTCTGAATCGCCTCCTCGCGCTCCTCCGTCGGGGCCTCCAGCTCCACATCGGACAGGTCCTGGAGGAGCCAGCCCACATCGTCGGGCGCGTACGAGGAGAAGGCGGGGCCGCGCAGGGGTTCGGGCAGCATGGAGGGTTCCTGCCGTTCAGGTTCACGCGAGGGCGTGGCCGTAGACGTTGACGAGGGCGTGGACGCGGAGGCGGTCGCGGGCGTGGATGCGGGGGTAGTCGAGGGCCCGGGGAGGTACGAGGGCACGACGGTCAGCACAATGCGCGGTATGTGCGCGCCGAGCTGCGCCAGCAGTCCGTCGGGGGCGTGCAGCTCGGCGGAGTCGGCCACGGAGTCCACGACGGCGACCACGGCGTCGAAGCCGGCGCCCGCGACGTTGTACGCGTACCGGTCGCCGGCGCCGTCACCGTCCGGGAAGGCCGCGGTGTCGTGCGCGGGGAAGACGAGACGGCTGCGGATCGCGTATCCGGGGTCGTCCACGGCCAGCACCGGCGACCGGGTCGTGGTGGAGTACCGCACCTCCGCGCCGACGGTCCGCTCCAGCTCCTCGGCCAGCCGCAGCGGGGCGTACATCAGCTCTTCGAAGCCGAGCACCAGGACGCGCCGGGCGTCGCCCAGCTCGTCGGTGACGGCGGCCGCCATGGCGGGCAGCGCGGACTCCAGCCGGGCCCGGTGGGCGGGGGTGAAGCCGTGGCGGCCGCCGTCCGGCAGCCCGGCCGGCCAGTCGAGCGCCACCCGGGCCACCCGCGCCCCGTCCGGCATCACATCCCGCACCGCAGGCCCCGCGCTTTCCAGCACCGGAACCGCGCCAAGAGCCGGGGCCTGGGCCGCAGCCTGGGCCTGGACCGACGCCGCAGCCTGGGCAGGTGCCTGGGCCGACGCCGGAGCCGCTGCCAGAACCGGCGCCTCATGCTCGGCCACGAGCGCCTGGCCCTTCTCCAGGACCCCGTCCGGCAGCCGGACCGTGCCCGAGGCCAGGGCGACCAGATCGACGCGGGCCCCGATCTCCTGGGCGAACTCCGCGAGCCGCCCCTGATCGGCCGCCGAGCGCATGTCGACCAGGGCGACGATCACGTACCACGCGCGCGGATAGCGCTCGTGGAGGGAGCTGATGGTGTTGAGGACGGTGTTGCCCGTGGAGAACTCGTCGTCGACGAGGACGAGCGGGCCGTCCCCGGCGAGCAGCCCGGGATCCTCCGGCAGCAGCAGATGCGAGGTGGCGTGCGAGTGCGCCTCCTCGAAGCCTCCCGCCCCCGCGACACCCGTGACCGGGCGGCGCGTGGAGTGGAGGTACGGGGCGCGGCCCACCCCGTCGGCGACCGAGTGGCCGAGGCCGGTCGCGGTCTCCGCGTAGCCGAGCACCACCGCCCGCTCCACGTCCGCGCCCAGCAGATCCCGTACGCGTTCGCCGAGCTCGACCCCTGTTCCGTATACGACCCGGGGGCGCTGCGGCACATGCTTGCCCAGCACATTCGAGACAAGGAGATGGGCCCGCTTGGGGTTGCGGCGCAGCGCCAGACCGAGCAGATCCCGCAGTCCCTCCCCACCCGCGAGTTCGACTCCCAGCCGCTCAGCGACCCATGTCCCCGACCACGTCATATTGGCGATCTCTTTCTTCGTCACTCGGCGAGGCCGGCGGTGAGCAGCTCCACGAAACCGATGTCCTCCCGCGCGACACCGAAGACCTCGGCGCGATGGAGGGTACGTACGGCCCAGGCGCGGTGCGGCTTCACCTCGTTCATCTTGTTCGTGTATGCCGAGCGCAGCACACCGCCCCCGCCCCGCTCGGGCCGCAGGATGTCCTGGGCGTCGCTGAATTCCTCATGGCTGACGACCGACAGCGCGTGGACGGGCGGGACATGCGAGGGATGGATGCAGGTCTTGCCCTGGAGCCCATTGGCGCGGTCGAGCTCTATCTCGCGCAGCAGCCCGTCGAGGTCGTGCTCGATCAGGGCCGTACGGAGCTCCTCGGCCCGGCCTTCGAGGAACGGGCTGCGCCGCAGCTGCGGTTTGAACATCCGCTCCTGCAGACGGAAGTACTCCCAGACGGGACCGGTGATCGTGAAGCCCGTGCCGTCGGCGCGTCCCAGTACGTTCACCACGTCGGCGATGACCCCGGCCACGATCCGTACGTCGTACGCCGTCATGTCGGGGGCCCGCCGCAGCCCGTACGCCGAGCAGAAGTCGGTGACACCCAGGCGCAGCGCGAGCACCCGGTCGCGGTACTTGTCGACGACGTTGGCGATCCCGGTGAGCGTCGCGGTCCGCGTCTCCAGGTGCAGCAGCTCGGGCGATTCGAGCACGGGCATCGCGTACAGCCTGCGGCCGCTCGTGTTTTCCGCCTCCGCGAGCGCCTCCAGGAAAAGCGTCCCGCGCTCCTCGGTGAATTTGGGGAGTACGAATCCGGACAGCAGCCGAATGGAGGCACCGAGGCGCCGCACCAGGTCCGGAATCTGATCGGGCTCCCGGACGCGGATGAAGAGCAGCGGCGTCTCGTCGCCCCGCTCGTCGAGGTCCTCGAACTGCCGGATCAGATTGTCCTCGGCCGCCTCGACCTCGGAGTCGTCGATGGAGTCCTCCAGGCACAGCACCATGGAGACGACCCCGCGACCGACCAGTTTCACCACATCGTCGGCGAGCCGCGGCCGGGTGGCCGGGCTGTAGAGGGTGGCGCCGAGAGCGGCCGACAGCAGGACGGCCGGGGAGTCGGCGGTGAACTCGCACGGCTCCTGATGGAACAGCCGCTGCCGGGCGGCGGCCGGGATATGCCCGAAATGACGCATGTGGATCCCCCGTACTGCCGATGTGGCCGTATGGTCATGTGGCCGGTAATAGTACGTACGGACGGGTGTCAAGAGTTCCCACGCCGCATGAAATCCTGGTAACTCGTCCGCTTCGCGCGCGTGTCCTGTGACGTCGTGAACCAGCCCCACGTTGTCCGCGCGGGCGGTGGGAAGGCAGGATGACCGGCATGACGCACGCGATGCTGAAGGGCTCGAACGTCCCCCTCGACGCCATGGCTGTACGAGCCGTGCTGCGCTGGTCCCCAGGGCCCGGGATCCCTGACGTGGACGCCTCCGCCCTGCTGCTCGGCGCCGGGGGCCGGGTGCGTTCCGACGAGGACTTCGTGTTCTACAACCAGCCGCGGCATCCGTCGGGGGTGGTACGGCGGCTGCCCAAGAAGCAGGTCGGTGAGCAGCTGACCGATACGGTCGAGGCCGATCTCACCGCGCTCGACCCCTCGGTCGAGCAGGTGGTGCTCGCGGCCTCCTCGGACGGCGCGAGTTTCCAGCATGTGAACGATCTCCGGATACTTCTGTACGACGCTGCCGCGGCCGACGGCGAACCGCTGGCCGTCTTCGATGTCAGGCCGGAGACCGGCGAGGAGACCGCGATCATCTGCGGCGAGCTCTACCGGCGCGGGGACGCGTGGAAGTTCCGCGCGGTGGGGCAGGGGTATCCGACCGGCCTCGTCGGTCTGGCCACGGCGTTCGGCATCTCGGTGGACGAGACGGAAGGGGCCGCCGACGACCCGCTGTCCGCGACCGCTCCCGACCCGTCGCAGGCCGCCGAGACGTCCGTACAGCTGCCGCCTCAGCCGGCCCAGCCGCCCACCCAGCCGTTCGCACAGCCGGCGTACGGATATCCGCAGCCCGCCCTGCCGTCGGCCCCGCCCACATACGGCTATCCGCAGCCGGTGTCGGCGCCGCAGCCCGCGTACGGCTATCCGCAGCCGGCCGCCGCGGCGGCGCCCGCGCCCGACCCGAATTTCCGGCTCCCGCCGATGGGCCCGCAGTTCATCCGCCCCTAGGCTGCGGACGCCCGGGGCACCGCCGCGGGCGTCCGCGGTCAAGGCCGCCTCAGGTCTTCGTCTTGTAGCCGCGCCCCCACTGCAGGCCCCAGCCGAACAGCCGGTCCAGCTCCGCCTGGAAGCCGTAGACGAACTTCACCTCACGGCGCACCGTCAGCTCGCCCTTGACGCTCTCCATCGAGAACACCGCGCAGGACCGGGCCTGCGGGGCGTGCTCGTCGAGTTCGATCTCGATACGCGGGCCGTTGCTCGGGTACAGCGTCACGGTGGCGTGCGTGCGGTCGAAGGCCGGCGTCTGGTCGTAGATGTAGACGAAGACCAGCAGCCGCTTGATCTCCTCCTGGTGGTCCAGGTTGATGAAGATCGTCTCGCCCGAGGCGGCGCCGAACCGGTCGTCGCCGCTGAGCTTGACGTACGGCGGCCCGTTGAGGTCCCCGAAGAAGTTGCCCAGCGGCTGCACCACGCCCTTGCTGCCGTCGGTCAGCTCGTACATGCAGCCGAGGTCCAGGTCCACATTGACCATGCCCTGGGTATGGGCCTGCACCACCTCGGGCTTGAAGAGCTTGAGGGGGTTGCCCAGCAGCCGGCCGCTCTGCTTGGACCGTCCTTCGATGTCGGACGTACGCATCTGCCAGGAGAGGTTCACCCGCAGATTGCCGGTGGCCGCTCCCTGCTTGGAGAGCGAGACCGTCGGCCGCCGCTTGGTCAGCTCGATGGAGTTGGACGCGGCACTGCCCGAATCGAATTGCGATGCCCTTTGCCCTTGCCACAGGTTGTCCCAGAAGGCCATGCCCACCCCTCCTCTGTCGTCAACTCGCCACCACCACACGGAACAACGGGGCGGCCGAGAGGCTTCCGCCTGTCGGCCGCCCCGTTCAGAGCGTTCCCTGATTCCTGTCCGGGTCACACCCCGGAGACCGGCTCACCGGAGGGCTCACCGGAGCACGGCTCAGACGTGCACTGCCGCCTTGTCGCCGTCGGCGTCCTTGTCGCCGCCTTCCGCCTGCAGTGCCTTGTTACGGCGCACCGAGGACCAGAACGAGGCAGCGATCAGGATGATTCCGACCAGACCGGTGATGACCTCGTTGATCGAGTGCTCGATGGTGACCAGCAGGATCACGGCGAGCGCACCGATCGCGTAGTGCGCGCCGTGCTCCAGGTAGACGTAGTCGTCCAGGGTGCCCTGGCGGACCAGGTAGACCGTGAGCGACCGGACGTACATGGCGCCGATACCGAGGCCGAGCGCCATCCAGAAGATCTGGTTGGTGATGGCGAAGGCGCCGATGACACCGTCGAAGGAGAAGGACGCGTCCAGGACCTCCAGGTAGAGGAAGAGGAAGAACGCGGCCTTGCCGGCCAGGCCGATGGCAGAGACCGGCTTGCCCTCCGCCTTGGCCTTCTCCTCCTCCTCGTGCTCCTGCTCCTCCTGCTCCTCGAGCCGGTTCTCGAAGAAGCCGGAGAGGCCGCCGACGATGAGATACGTGATCAGACCCGCGACGCCGGCGAGCAGCACGGTGGCCGACTTGTCCTGATAGCCCGTGCTGGTGTGGGCGTGGGTGGCGAAGGTCAGCGCGGTGACAAGGAGAACGATCAGCGCGATGCAGACCGACAGCATGTCGACCTTGCCGAGCTTGGCCAGCGGGCGCTCCAGCCAGCTCAGCCACTTGATGTCCCGCTCCTCGAAGATGAAGTCGAGGAAGATCATCAGCAGGAACATACCGCCGAAGGCGGCGATGCCCGGGTGGGCGTCGGTGACCAGGGCTTCGTACCGGTCGGGGTTGTCGAGCGCGATCTGGACCGCTTCGATGGGCCCGACCTTGGCGCTGATCGCGACGATGACGACGGGGAAGACCAGCCGCATGCCGAACACCGCGATGAGGATGCCGATGGTGAGGAAGATCTTCTGCCAGAAGGCATTCATCTTCTTCAGGACCCCGGCGTTGACGACCGCGTTGTCGAACGACAGCGAGATCTCAAGGATCGACAGGATCAGTACGATCCCGAACGCCTCCCACCCCCACTGCCAGGCCGCGAAGGCGAGGCCGACCGCCGTGATGGCGAACGACCAGCCGAAGGTTTTCAGGATCACTGGCTACCCCATCTGGTGATTAACGGGTTTTCCCCCGCGCAGCATGCTGCTTTACGAAACGTTGACCCCGAAGTCTAGAGCGATGCCCCGAAGCCCCGACGCGTACCCCTGTCCCACCGCCCGGAACTTCCACTCGCCGCCATAGCGGTACAGCTCGCCGAAGATCATCGCGGTTTCGGTGGAGGCGTCCTCACTGAGGTCGTAGCGCGCGAGCTCCTGTCCGTCGGCCTGGTTGGCCACCCGAATAAAAGCGTTGCTGACCTGCCCGAATGTCTGGCCTCGATTGTCGGCCTCATGAATCGAGACCGGAAAGACGATCTTGTCGCAGGTGACCGGCACCTTGGAGAGGTCGACGAGCAGCGACTCGTCGTCGCCGTCGCCCTCACCCGTCAGATTGTCGCCGGTATGTTCGACGGATCCGTCCGGACTCGTCAGATTGTTGTAGAAAATGAACCATTCGTCGCCGAGCACTCTGCCTGACTCGCAGAGGAGTGCGCTGGCGTCGAGGTCGAAGGGCGCTCCGGTGGTGGAGCGCGCATCCCAGCCGAGCCCGACCAGCACCTGGGTGAGGTTCGGTGCGGCCTTGGAGAGGGAGACATTGCCTCCCTTGGCGAGCGTGACGCCCATGATGGTGAGTCCTCCCCGAGGTGATGTGGTGCCGTGCTGCCGGCAAGACGCGCCTGACGTCATGCCCGTTCAAGCCCTGTTCATGCCGTTCGTTCCCGTACCGATGCGCGTCCGGCGCCGCACGGAGTGTGCGGCGCCGGACACGGAAGGACCAGGTCCTGTCGGCTCAGACGTTGACGCCGAAGTCCTGCGCGATGCCGCGCAGTCCCGAGGCGTACCCCTGGCCGATGGCACGGAACTTCCACTCCGCGCCATTGCGGTACAGCTCGCCGAAGACCATCGCGGTCTCGGTCGAGGCGTCCTCACTCAGGTCGTACCGCGCCAGTTCGTTGTTGTCGGCCTGGTTGACGACGCGGATGAAGGCGTTGCGGACCTGGCCGAAGGACTGCTGGCGGCTCTCCGCCTCGTAGATCGAGACAGGGAAGACGATCTTCTCGACGTCGGCGGGGACTGTCGCCAGGTTGACCTTGATGGCCTCGTCGTCGCCCTCGCCCTCACCGGTGAGGTTGTCACCGGTGTGCTCGACGGAGCCGTCGGGGCTCTTGAGGTTGTTGAAGAAGATGAAGTTCCCGTCGACGGCGACCTTGCCCTCGGCGTTCGTCAGCAGGGCGCTGGCGTCGAGGTCGAAGTCGCTGCCGGTGGTTGTACGGACGTCCCAGCCCAGACCCACGGTGACCGCGGTCAGGTTGGGCGCGGCCTTGGTCAGCGAGACGTTTCCGCCCTTGCTGAGGCTGACTCCCACGAGTCCTCCCTATGGTTTCTCGGGGCCGGCGACCGTGATCGGCGGCTGCCGCCGCGGGTCGCGCCCCTGAAGCGTTGGCATCGGATGAACGACTGGATCCTAGTGACCGGTTCCCCGTCGCTGTGCGATTTCGGGGCGGCCGGGGCGCATTCAGAGCGTCCGGGGCGCATTCAGAGAGTGGCGAGCGCCTTGACGTACTCGTCGAGGTCCCTGGCGTCCGGCAGACCGTTGATCACGGTCCAGCGCACGATGCCCTCCTTGTCGATGATGAAGGTGCCGCGCACGGCGCACCCCTTTTCCTCGTCGAAGACGCCGTACGCGCGCGACACCTCGCCGTGCGGCCAGAAGTCCGACAGCAGCGGGTACTCCAGGCCCTCCTGCTCGGCGAAGACGCGCAGGGTGTGGATGGAGTCGTTCGAGAGGGCGAGCAGCTGCGTGTCGTCGTTGACGAACGAGGGCAGCTCGTCGCGGAGGGCGCACAGCTCGCCCGTGCACACACCGGTGAAGGCGAAGGGGTAGAAGAGGAGCACCACGTTCTTCGCGCCGTCGGGTCCGCGGTAGTCGGACAGCCGCACGGTCCGGCCGTGGTTGTCCTTCAGTGCGAAGTCCGGGGCGGGGGCGCCGACCTCGATCGCCATGGAGCACGTCCTTTCACAGGGTTCCGCGGATGCCGTCACATGCCGTCAGACACCCTCCAGCCTACGCACGGGCCCCCGCCGACAGAGATCGGCGGGGGCCCTCAAGGCTGCTTGTTACCGGCTGCGTCTTGCGCGCTCGATGCGGCGCTCGGAGTCAGCGCTTGGACTTCGCCGCCTTGGGAGTGACGAGCCGGCTGCCGGTCCAGTCCTTGCCGGCGTTGACGCTCTTGGTCTGCGACAGGCCAGCGGTCTGGGCGGCCTCGTTGATGTCGCTCGGTTCGACGTAGCCATCCCGGCCGGTCTTGGGCGTCAGCAGCCAGACCGCTCCGCCCTCCTCGATCAGACCGATGGCGTCCACCAGCGCGTCCGTAAGGTCGCCGTCCTCGTCACGGAACCACAGCAGGACGGCGTCAGCCACGTCCTCGTAGTCCTCGTCGACGAGCTCCTGGCCGATGACGGCCTCGATGGACTCGCGGAGCTCCTGCTCGACGTCGTCGTCGTAGCCGATCTCCTGGACCACCTGTCCGGGTTCGAACCCCAGCCGTGCTGCCTGGTTGGTCCGTTCCTCCGCGTGGTCCGCGGTCGCGCTCACGGATTGCCTCCTGATCATGTTTCGGAAAATGCTTCAGCCACGCGCGTGCGCGAGGCATTGGCCGTAGTCCACACGGACGGGACGGATCGCGCAAGTACCCGACCGCCGAGACCGCCGAAACGGTGACGATCCGGGCCGCTTCATCGCATCTCCTGCCACTTCGGCACCGCCTCCTGTGACACACCCCATATATTTCCTCCCACTTTGCAATGTTATGCCGCTTCCGTACGCCAATCGGGTCCGAACGGCCGAACGAAACGCATAGACGGGTTGGGCGTAAGGTTGCGATTTGACCGACGTGGGGACCGGCTTCGGAGCGGGATTTCCCGGAGACCACTGGTTACCCCTCAGTAGAGATGACGTTTCCGCCGTCGCGGTACACGATGGAGGCGGCGTACGTGCCCATGCCCTGGGCCGCTCCGCGGGGTCACCCGCGGGCCCCGGGCCCGCGTAGAAGCAGTATCCCGACGGCGTGCACTGCATCGATCGCGTGCAGGGGCACGACACGACCAAACAGCGAAGGACAAGCGTGGCTTCCGGATCCGATCGCAACCCGATCATCATTGGCGGCCTTCCCAGCCAGGTCCCGGACTTTGATCCCGAAGAGACCCAGGAGTGGCTCGACTCGCTCGACGCCGCTGTCGACGAGCGAGGCCGTGAGCGCGCCCGTTATCTGATGCTCCGGCTGATCGAGCGCGCGCGCGAGAAGCGCGTGGCTGTGCCCGAGATGCGCAGCACGGACTACGTCAACACCATCGCCACCAAGGACGAGCCGTTCTTCCCCGGCAACGAGGAGATCGAGCGCAAGATCCTCAACGCGACCCGCTGGAACGCGGCCGTGATGGTGTCGCGCGCGCAGCGCCCGGGTATCGGTGTCGGTGGCCACATCGCCACCTTCGCCTCCTCCGCCTCCCTGTACGACGTGGGCTTCAACCACTTCTTCCGGGGCAAGGACGACGGCAAGGGCGGCGACCAGATCTTCTTCCAGGGCCATGCCTCCCCCGGCATCTACGCCCGCGCCTTTCTGCTCGACCGGCTGAGCGAGACGCAGCTCGACGCGTTCCGCCAGGAGAAGTCGAAGGCCCCGTACGGCCTGTCCAGCTATCCGCACCCGCGGCTGATGCCGGACTTCTGGGAGTTCCCGACCGTCTCGATGGGCCTCGGCCCCCTCGGCGCGATCTACCAGGCCAGGATGAACCGCTACATGGAGGCGCGCGGCATCGCCGACACCTCCGACTCGCATGTCTGGGCGTATCTCGGCGACGGCGAGATGGACGAGCCCGAGTCGCTGGGCCAGCTGTCCATCGCCGCCCGCGAGGGCCTGGACAACCTGACTTTCGTCGTCAACTGCAATCTGCAGCGCCTCGACGGCCCGGTGCGCGGCAACGGCAAGATCATCCAGGAGCTGGAGTCGCAGTTCCGCGGCGCCGGCTGGAATGTCATCAAGCTGGTCTGGGACCGCTCCTGGGATCCGCTGCTCGCCCAGGACAGGGACGGCGTCCTGGTCAACCGGCTGAACACCACGCCGGACGGGCAGTTCCAGACGTACGCCACCGAGACCGGCTCGTACATCCGTGAGCACTTCTTCGGTGACGACCAGCGGCTGCGCGCCATGGTCGAGAACATGTCGGACGACCAGATCCTGCATCTGGGCCGCGGCGGTCACGACCACCAGAAGGTGTACGCGGCGTACGCGGCGGCCAAGGCCCACAAGGGCCAGCCGACGGTGATCCTGGCGCAGACGGTCAAGGGCTGGACGCTCGGGCCGAACTTCGAGGGCCGCAACGCGACCCACCAGATGAAGAAGCTGACCGTCTCCGACCTCAAGGGCTTCCGCGACCGGCTGCACCTGCCGATCACGGACCAGGAGCTGGAGGACGGCGCACCGCCGTACTACCACCCCGGCAAGGACTCGGAAGAGATCCAGTACATGCACGACCGCCGCAAGTCGCTGGGCGGGTACGTGCCGACGCGGATCGTGCGGGCGAAGCCGCTGAACCTCCCCGAGGACAAGGTCTACGCGGCGGTGAAGAAGGGGTCCGGCCAGCAGTCGATCGCCACCACCATGGCGTTCGTCCGGCTGCTCAAGGACCTGATGCGGGACAAGGAGATCGGCAAGCGCTTCGTGCTGATCGCCCCCGACGAGTACCGCACGTTCGGAATGGACTCGTTCTTCCCGAGCGCGAAGATCTACAACCCGCTGGGCCAGCAGTACGAGTCCGTGGACCGTGAGCTGCTGCTCGCGTACAAGGAGTCGCCGACCGGGCAGATGCTGCACGACGGCATCTCCGAGGCGGGCTGCACCGCCTCGCTGATCGCGGCGGGCTCCGCGTACGCCACGCACGGCGAGCCGCTGATCCCGGTCTATGTCTTCTACTCGATGTTCGGTTTCCAGCGGACCGGCGACCAGTTCTGGCAGATGGCCGACCAGCTCGCGCGCGGCTTCGTGCTGGGTGCGACCGCCGGACGTACGACGCTGACCGGCGAGGGGCTTCAGCACGCGGACGGCCATTCGCATCTGCTGGCCTCGACCAACCCGGCCTGTGTCGCCTACGACCCCGCCTACGGCTTCGAGATCGCGCATATCGTCAAGGACGGTCTGCGCCGGATGTACGGCCCGGACAGCGAGGACATCTTCTACTACCTCACCGTCTACAACGAGCCGATCCAGCATCCCGCCGAGCCGGCCGACGTGGACGTCGAGGGCATCCTGAAGGGCATCCACCGCTACCGGCGGGGCGAGCAGGGCTCGATCCCGGCGCAGATCATGGCGTCCGGTGTGGCCGTGCCGTGGGCGGTCGAGGCGCAGCGGATGCTCGCCGAGGAGTGGAACGTCAAGGCCGACGTCTGGTCGGCGACGTCCTGGAACGAGCTGCGCCGTGAGGCCGTCGAGGTGGAGCAGCACAATCTGCTGCACCCGGAGGAGGAGCAGCGCGTTCCGTATGTGACCCAGAAGCTGTCCGGCGCGGAGGGCCCGTTCGTGGCGGTCTCCGACTGGATGCGTTCCGTACCCGACCAGATCGCGCGCTGGGTACCCGGCACGTACCAGTCGCTTGGGGCGGACGGTTTCGGCTTCGCGGACACGCGTGGCGCGGCCCGTCGCTTCTTCCACATCGACGCGCAGTCGATCGTGCTCGGTGTCCTCACCGAGCTGGCCAGGGAGGGCAAGGTCGACCGTTCGGTGCTGAAGCAGGCGGTGGACCGCTACCAGCTGCTGGACACCTCGGCGGCGGACCCGGGCGCGGCGGGCGGCGACGCGTGACCGCGGTGACGGAACTGTAGGACGAGGTCGAAGGGCGGCGGAACCCACGGGTTGCGCCGCCCTTCGGCGTACCGGCCGGCCCGTCGCTGACCGCTCAGTGCTCCCAGACCTTGAAGGCCCGTACGCGGTACGGCGATCGGGGGAGCCAGGTGCCGTCTCCCGGGTAGGTCTGGAACTCGCCGGTCTCCGCGCACTCTTCGGACTGATAGGTGGTCACGGGCCGCCCGGTGCGGTTCGCGAGCGAGTGGACGGTGGCGCCTCGCGGGAGCGGCACGCAGCTCCCGACCTCGGTACCGGACAGCTCATGGGTCCGTCGTACGCCCTTGAAGTCGTCCTTCTCCCAGAAGCAGAGCTCGCCCGACGCGCACTCCCCTAGACGCGGTGGAGCGGCGGCGGCGTCGAGGGTCTGCGGCAGCAGCGCGGCGACGGCCAGTGCTCCGACGGCCAGGATCTTCGGCGCGGTCGTGAGCCCGGCTTCGGACCTGGCTTTGGACGTGGTTTTACGCAGGGTCGTGCGCATGTGGATCAGCCCCCGTGTCGTACGAATCGGTCCTCCGTACCCTGACCCGCGGCGCGCGGCCCGCGGAAGGGGCGGGGGCGCCCTCCACCCGGATAGGCGACAGCCCCGCCGGAAGGTTCCGGCGGGGCTGTCACAGGCGCGGAGTTGACGTCGGGTCAGCCGGGGGCTGACGTCAGACGTGCACCCCTCCGCCCGCCGCGTCCGCGTTGGCGCCACGCTTCGTCAGCAGAGCGACGAAGACCGCCACGGCCGCGACACCGGCCGCGACCAGACAGGCCAGCCCCATGCCGGCCACGAACGTGTCGTAGGTGACGCTCGTGATCTTCTCCGCGATGGCGGCGGGGGTGCCCGGCGCCACCGGCGGCACGCCGACCTGAACGGCTTCGGTGGCCGCGTCCGCCTGCGCCCCGGTGAGCGGCGGCAGACCGGCCGCGGTCCAGTTCCCCGGCAGGTCGCTGGAGACCTTCGAGGCCATGATCGCGCCGAGCACGGCCGTACCGAGGCTGCCGCCGATCTGCATGGAGGCCTGCTGGAGACCACCGGCCACACCGGACAACTCCATCGGGGCGTTGCCCACGATGACCTCGGTGGCGCCCACCATGACCGGGGCGAGGCCGAAGCCGAGCAGGGCGAACCAGATCGACATGGTGAAGCTGCTGGTGTCCGTGGCCAGGGTCGACATGCCGAACATGGCGACCGCCGTGAAGACCATGCCGCCGGCCAGCGGGATACGGGGGCCCACCTTGGTGATCGCCCAACCCGCCAGCGGCGAGGCGACGATCATCATGCCGGTGAGCGGCAGCAGATGCAGACCGGCGTCGACCGGGCTCATGCCGTGCACGTTCTGCAGGTAGAAGGTGATGAAGAAGATGCCGCCGAGGAAGGCGATGGCCATCAGCGCCATCAGGATCACGCCGGCGGACAACGGCACGGAGCGGAACAGCCCCAGCGGTACGAGGGGTTCCTTGACCTTCGTCTCCCAGAAGGCGAAGAGCCCGAAGCAGACCAGCGAGCCGATGATGAACAGCCAGGTGAGACCGGAGCCCCAGCCCCAGGTCGGGGCCTGGATGATCGCCCAGACCAGACAGAACATGGCCGCGGAGAGCAGCAGGATGCCGAGGATGTCGAAGGACTTCGGGGCATTCTCCGCCCGGTGGTCCCGGAGGATCACCGCGCCGACCACCAGCGCCACCACGCCCACCGGCACATTGACGAAGAAGACCGACTGCCAGCTGACATGTTCGACCAGCAGACCGCCGATGATGGGGCCGCCGGCCGTCGAGGCGCCGATGACCATGCCCCAGATGCCGATGGCCATGTTGAGCTTCTCGGCGGGGAAGCTGGCGCGCAGCAGGCCGAGCGCGGCCGGCATCAGCAGGGCGCCGAAGAGCCCCTGGAGCACCCGGAAGGTGACCACGAGGGCGATGCTGTGGGAGAGACCGATGGCCCCCGAGGCCACGGCGAAGCCGGTGACGCCGATGAGGAAGGTCTGCCGGTGGCCGAAGCGGTCACCGAGCTTGCCCGCGGTGATCAGCGCCACGGCGAGGGCGAGGAAGTAACCGTTGGTGATCCACTGGACATCGGCGAGGCTCGCGCCGAGGTCGTTCTTGATGGCTGGATTGGCGATCGCGACAATGGTGCCGTCGAGCGCCACCATCATCACGCCGATGGCCACGCTGAAGAGCGTCAACCAGGGGTGGCCGCGCAGCCCCTTGGGCGACGCCGGCGCCGGGGATTCCGGGCTCTTCGCCATGTCGACGGTGGTCTGACTAGTCATATCGGCCACGCTAGTGTCAGCCGCTGACATTTGACTAACCAATTCACAAGTTGGTAACTGTCAGGTAGCTCACAGAACACCGAGCAGGGCAAAAGTATCGAAAGCGGTGGAATGAGGACCGATCGGTGTTCCTTCCGGAAGGACACAACCACCGGACAGGGAACAGCGGCTGAACAGCCGACAGGGCTGCGCGCCCGCAAGAAGCAGCGCACCAGGGACGCCCTGCTGCGCGTGGCGCTCGAACTGTTCACCACCCAGGGGTACGACCGGACGACCGTCGACGAGATCACGGACGCCGTGGAGGTCTCCCAGCGCACCTTCTTCCGCTACTTCGCCAGCAAGGAAGAGGTCGCCTTCGCCGTGGTGGACATGGTCGAGGAAAGGTTCGTCGAGGCGCTGCGCGTGCGGCCCGCCGCCGAGTTCCCGTTCGAGGCGATGCGTAACGCCGTCGCCGCCGCCTGGGACACGATCGGTGAGGCGATCGAGGCCGCCGTTCCGGTCGGGCTGTATATGCGGACGTATCAAATGATCGAATCGACCCCGGCCCTGCTCGCCGTCCATCTGCGCCGCTCCGCCGAGTTGGAGGAAGCCGTCGCGCGGCTGATCGCCGGCCGCGAGGGTCTCGACGTGGACACCGATCCGCGGCCCCGGGTGGCGGTCGCCGCGTTCACCAGCGTGATACGGGTGACCGGCCGGCTGTGGGGGCAGGGGCAGAACATGAGCCTGGAGGCGCACCGCGCGCTGTCCGAGAGCTATCTCGACCACCTGGGCCCGGCGCTCGCCGAGAGCTGGTCGACCGGGGCGCGCCAGCGGTCGTGAGGTCCGTACGGGCATCCGGTTCCGCGTCCCGTACGCCCCGTAATGCGCCGGAGCGTGCGCGCCCCGCGCACGCAGGGTGAAGTTACCGCCAGTTCAACCCTCCGTCGCCCGTGATCTGCCTCACCCTCGTCATGAGGCCCCCCACCCGCGTCCTAGGGTGTTCCGCAGTGACTTCCTTCGACTCCTCTCCCTCCCTCACCGCATGGCGCACCCTGCTGGCTCTCGCGGTCGTGCTGGTGATGCTGGCGACCACGGGATGGACCGCCGTACGCCATCAGCACAGTCCGGGCGAGCCTCTGCGGGTCGCCTTCACCGCCTGGGAGCGGGGCCGGATAGGTGTCCGTCACCTGCCGGACCCGAAGGGGCCGCCGAAACTGCTGACGTCCTTCTTCGCCTCCCTGACGGCCGGTCAGCGGATCGGGCTCGCAACGGCGTACCCGCTCGTCGTCGGCAATCTCAACGGCGCCCCCGTCACACTGCGCTACCGGGCCAACCGGCTGGCTCTCACCCAGGCGCGTGATGTGGAGCACCGCCGGATGACCGACACCAGACTTTCGGGTGACGGCCGGGAGCAGGCGGGCCGCCGGATGCACCGCTACGCGTCGATGCTGAGCGACGGCCGGCAGATCCTCGCCTTCGACCCGTCGGGGAAGGGCCGGGCCGCCGAGGTCTTCGGCGACCTCGACCACGCGCAGCGCGTGTCGGTCGTGGTGCCCGGTGTGGACACCAATGTGCTGACGTTCGAGAGGACCGAGCGCAGGTATACGGCGCCGGTGGGCATGGCCGCGTCGCTGTACGACGCCGAGCGAGCCACCGACCCGGACACCAGAACCGCCGTCATCGCCTGGGCCGACTACACCTCGCCCGCCGGTCTCGGGGTGGACGCGGCGATCGGCAAGCTCGCCGAGGACGGTGCCGTACGGCTCTCCGCGCTCACCGCCGCGCTGCCGGGGGCGTCGCGGGTCTCCCTGTTCTGCCACAGCTACGGCTCCGTGGTCTGCGGGGTCGCCGCCGCCGCTCTGCCGGCCAGGGTCACGGACGTGGCGGTCGCGGGCAGCCCCGGAATGCGGGTCGGGAACGCGGACCAACTGAGCACCGACGCCCATGTGTGGGCCATGCGGGACCGTGACGACTGGATCCAGGACGTCCCGTACCTGGCGGTCGGCGGACTCGGGCACGGCGCGGACCCGGTGTCCCGGGGCTTCGGGTCACGGGTGCTCTCGGCGGCCGGCGCGCTCGGGCACAGCGGATACTTCCAGCCGGGTACGGAGAGCCTCGACAACTTCGCGGACATCGGGGTCGGTTCGTACGACGCGGTGAGCTGTGCCGACGGCGATGCCGCCTGCAGGAGCGGAATCGCCGGGTCGGGTGAGACCGGGGTGGGTGAGTTCGGACGCGCGTAGAATTCGTCTGCTTCGGCAGGCGACGCACGGGCGCCCGCGCCCTACGATGAGGCGCATGGGTGATGTGCTTGCGGGGATTCATGCCACCTGGGAGTTCGAAAGCGACTCCGTGCTCATCCGCTTCGAACGGGGGATACGGACGCCGAAGCTCTTCCAGGCGCTACGTGAACGCCGCATCCCCCACGAGGCGTTGTCATCGGTGACGCTCTCCCCCGGAAAGCGCGGGACGGTGGTGCTGCACGCTGTGCCGAGAGCCGGCGCGGACCCGCTGATGGAGGCCGCGGCCGGGCAGCTCAAACAGAGCGGCGATCCGTACCGGCTGGTGCTGCCGGCCGAGCGCGAGACCCTCGCGGAGTACTACGCCGACGAGTTGCGGGCCGCGCTGATCCGGGACGGTGCCCGCCGCCCCTGGGACGTACGGGACGGGCAGGAGCCGGCCGAGCGCTATCTGGTGACCGCGCCCGAACCTCCCCTGCACTTCAAGGCGTACGACGGCAAGGCGTCCTTCGACGGCGACCGGGTGTCCTTCCGCTGGTTCTGGACGGGCGCGTCCTCCGCCAAGTGGAAGGCGGGCGACCAGGGTTTCCCGGTCGGGGAGCTGCACGGGGTCGAGTGGCGCTCGCCCGAGGTCTTCGACGGCTATCTGCGGCTGCTGCGGCGCGACGGCCACAGCGCGGGACTCCCCCAGCCGTCCCAGGTGGACCACGATCCGGCGGCCGTCGTCTTCGGGCTCGGCTACGGGCCGGTGCACGAGTCGCTGCCCTTCGCGGCGGCGGTCCTGCAGGCGGTCCAGGGCGCGTCATCGAGCCGCGCGGCGGTCCCGGTCCCGGCGGTGGTGTCCGGCCGCCGCGACCCGGCCGATGTCGCGGACCGGATCCGGCATCTCGGCGAGCTGCATCAGGCGGGCCTGGTGACCGACGAGGAATTCACCGCGAAGAAGGCGGAGCTGCTCGCGGAGTTGTGACGCCCGGGCCGGGGCGCCGGGGCGGGGCGCCGGGGCGGGCTTCGAGGCCGGGCTTCGGGCGTCGGGCGTCGGGCGTCGGGGCAGGACATCGGGGGCCGGGCGTCGGGTCCGGGCGTCGGGTCCGGGGCGTGGGGGGCAGGACATCGGGGGCCGGGCGTCATACCTCGGTATGACGTTCGGACCGGCTCCTGGGTATGACGCGGGAGCCGGGCCGGGGTACCTACGCTGAGCGGGCCATGTCCCATACGCCACCGCCTCACCCGCCTCCGCCCGCGCTTCCGCCCCGTACGCCACCGCAGGCCGACGGTCCGCTGAGCGCCGCGCGGCGCAATCTGCGCGAGCTCGCCCATGGCCTGACCCATCCCTCCCACCCGCCGACGCCCCTGCTCGCGCACGCGCCGAAGCAGTGGCAGCGGCTGCTTCCCCACGTCGTCGTGCTGGCGCTCGCCGCCACGTTCATCCCGGTCACCATCACGGTCCTGACCAGCCAGTACGGTCTGAACGGCGGCCTGGCGGGCACGCTCGGCGTCGCACAGGCGGCGCCCCTGCTCATGCTGGCGCACCGGCCGCTGCAAGCCTGGTGGATCATCTTCTCCGCGGATGTCCTCGGCGCCGTGACGCTGCTGACCCAGTCCCTCCACCCGTACAACATCTGGCCGTGGACCCCACCGGTCATCATCGGTTACCTCTTCCTGCTGCTCGCGCTCGCTCTGCGCGAGACCCGGCGGACCGTGGTCGCCGTATGGCTCCTGACGGGTGCGGCGGGCCTCGGCCTGGACTCCCTCGCCCCCGGTCGCGACAACGCGAGCGCGCTGCTGCTGTTCGTGCTCGGCGGTGTCGTGCTGCTGATCGGGGTGGCCGTGCGCGAGCGCGGTGAGGCGCAGCGGCGGCTGGTCGAGCAGGAGACCATCAGCGAGGCGGAGCGCGCCCGGCGGACGCTGCTGGAGGAGCGGACCCGGATCGCTCGCGAACTCCACGATGTCGTCGCGCACCACATGTCGGTGATCACCGTGCAGGCCGACTCGGCGCCGTACCGGCTCCAGGGCCTGTCCCCCCAGGCACGGGAGGAGTTCGGGTCGATCGCGGCGAGCGCGCGTGAGTCCCTGGCGGAGATGCGGCGGCTGCTGATGGTGCTGCGCCGGGAGGACGCGGCCGGTGAGCGGGGGCCGCAGCCGGGTCTGGACCGGGTGCAGCAGCTGGTGGAGGCGACGGTACGGGCCGGAGTGCCCGCCGAGCTGTCCCTGCCGGCCGGCCTCGGACACGTTCCGGCGACCGTGGACCTCTCCGCGTACCGCATCGTGCAGGAGGCCCTCGCCAATGTGGTGCGCCACGCGCCCGGCGCGCGGACGCGGGTGTCGGTGGTCCCCGACGGCGACCGGCTGACCGTGCTGGTCGTCAACGGCCCCGCGACGGGACGTACTTCACCGCTGGAGACCTCAGGAACCGGCCACGGCCTGGTCGGTATGCGCGAGCGCGTACGGTTGACCGGCGGCACGCTCGACACCGGGCCGCTGCCCGACGGCGGCTTCCGGGTCGCCGCGCGGCTCCCCCTGACCGACCCCGGTCCCGACCCCCACCCCGGGCTCAAACCCCTTGCTAAGGACGTCCCTTGACCATCCGCGTGATCATCGTCGACGACCAGGCCATGGTGCGCGCGGGGTTCGCGGCGCTGCTGTCGGCCCAGGCCGACATCGATGTGGTGGGTGAGGCGCCGGACGGCCGCGAGGGCGTGCGGGTGAGCCGTTCCGTCCATCCTGACGTGGTCCTGATGGACGTCCGGATGCCGGAGATGGACGGACTGGCCGCCGCCCGGGAGCTGTTGAGCCAGCCGGTGGGGGTCGTCCACCGGCCGAAGGTGCTGATGCTGACCACCTTCGACGTGGACGACTACGTGTACGAGGCGCTGCGCGCCGGGGCGTCGGGCTTTCTGCTCAAGGACGCGCCCCCGGCCGATCTGATCGCGGCGGTACGGATCGTCGCGGCCGGCGAGGCGCTGCTCGCGCCGTCCGTGACCCGGCGGCTGATCGCGGACTTCGCCCAGCAGCGGCCCGCCCCGCGCAGGAACCGTGCCCTGCGGCTGCGCGGTCTCACACCCCGGGAGACCGAGGTGCTCGAACTGATCGCCCACGGTCTGTCCAACCAGGAGATCGCGGACCAGCTGGTGGTCGCCGAACAGACGGTGAAGACCCATATCGGTCGCATCCTGTCCAAGCTCGCTCTGCGCGACCGCGCGCAGGCCGTGATCTTCGCGTACGAGTCGGGTCTCGTCACCCCCGGCGACGCGTCCGCCTGAGCCGCCTGAGCCCGGGGGCCCGGGCTGCCGGGCTCCCGGGCTCCCGGGCTCCCGCAGCGGTACGGAAACCCACCACCACGGGGTACCTCCCCTGCCCAGGTATCACCCGCTGGTTGGCTCCCCGGGGTGACGTCCCGCCGTACACCGTCTCCTTACCTTCCTGCTCGCCACCTCCATGGACGAGCAGCAGAAGGAGACGTACATGCGCCGCTACAAGAGGACCCTGGCCGCCGCCGCACTGGCGACCACCGTGGTCACGGGAACGGCGGGCTGGGCCTCCGGCAGTGCGCAGCGGGCCGTGACGGGGCCGCCCGCCGGGAGCGCCGCGTGGCGGGCGGACGGTTCGCTCGGCCGGGCGCTGCCCGATCCGGCGACGGCCTCGCCCGCCCGGGTGGCCCGGTTCTTCGCCGCCTTGCCGTCCCGTCAGCGGCAGGACCTGATCCGCCGTCACCCCCTCGTCGTCGGCAATCTCGACGGTGTGCCGGTCGCGCTGCGGTACGAGGCCAACGCCCTTGCCGTACGGGCCGAGCACAACCCCCGGTATGAGCGGCTGGCGGAGCCCGGCCGGCAGATCCTCGCCTTCGATCCGCGCGGCCGTGGCCAGGTCGCCGAGGTGTACGGCGATCTGACGACCGCGCGCCGGGTGTCCGTCGTCGTACCGGGCTCGGACATCGACGCGGCGACCTTCGACCGTACGAAGGATCCGTACGGCGCCCCCGCCGGCATGGCCGCCTCGCTGCGGGCCGCGACGGGGGACCGTACCGCCGTCATCGCCTGGGCCGGCTACACCACTCCCGTCGGGGTCGGTCCGGACGCGGCCACCGGTGATCTCGCCCAGGCAGGGGCCGGACGGCTGGCCCGGTTCACCCGGGGGCTCGCGGCCGCCGGGGTGAAGGAGCCCGTGCTGTTCTGCCACAGCTACGGCTCCGTCGTATGCGGTCTCGCCGCTCATGAGGTGAACGCCTCCGACATTGTGGTGTTCGGCTCGCCCGGTATGCGCGCCGATGATGTGGCGGATCTCCATACAGACGCGCGTGTCTGGGCCGCCAAGGACCCCTCCGACTGGATCTCCAAGGTCCCGAACGTCGAGTTCGCGGGCCTGGGCCACGGCAAGGACCCGACCGACCCGGAGTTCGGCGCCCGCCGGGTGTCCGCCGGGGACGCCCGGGGCCACACCGGCTACTTCGCGCCCGGCACCGAATCGCTCCGTACCTTCGCCGCCATCGCGGCCGGAGAGATCACGCGGGGAGAAGTCACGCGGGGAGAGGTGCGATGACACTCGCCGGGACCATCGGGAAGATCGAGGCGCGGACCCCCGCCCACCGTGACCGCGCGATCGACGGCCTGCGCGCCCTCGCGCTGCTCGCCGTGCCGACCGGGCACTGGCTGCTCGGCGGCTTCACCCTGGACGGCGACGGCGCGCTGCACAACGCGAGTCCGCTCGCCGCCTTCGGCGGGTTCGCGCCCGTGAGCTGGGTGCTGCAGATGCTGGGCATCTTCTTCCTGGTCGGCGGGTATGCCTCCGTGCTCTCGTACCGTGGGAGGAAGTCCACGACCGCCGCCTGGCTGCGGCAGCGCGTGGCGCGGCTGGGCAGGCCCGTCCTCGGCGTGACGGCCGTCTGGGCGGTGCTGATCCCGGTGCTGTACGCGCTCGGCGTGCCGGGCGCCACCCTGCGCACCGGGTCGACGCTGGTGATCCAGCCGCTGTGGTTCGTGGGCGTCTACACCGTGGTGACCGCGCTGACGCCGTACTGTGTGCGCGCCGCACACACGCTGGGCGCGTGGGCCGCCGCTCCCCTGCTGGTGACCGTCGCCGCCGTCGACTTCCTGCCCTACGGACCCGCTGCGGACACCATGCCCTCGTGGCTGAGCATGGTGAACATCCTGCCTGGCTGGCTCTTCGCGTATCAGCTCGGGGTCTCCTGGGCCGAGGGAAAGATCGGCAGCCGCGGGGCGCGCGCTCTGCTCATCGGCGGCACGCTCCTCTTCGCCGCGCTGCTGGTCGTCTTCCACTACCCGGCGTCGATGGTGGGTGTCCCCGGCGAGGCCCGCACCAACTCGCATCCACCGTCCCTGCTGGTCCTCGCCCTCGCCGCCGCGCAGAGCGGCGCGGCGATCCTGCTGCGGGACCGGATCGCACGCCTCCTGAGGAAGCCCGCCCTCTGGGCGCCGGTCGTCGTCATCAATCTCTCCGCGATGACGGTCCTGTGCTGGCACCAGACGGCGATGCTCGCCGCCGCGGTGCCCGGCTCCTTCGCCGGTGCGGTGCCGGGCCTGACGGCCTCCCCCGACTCCCTCGGCTGGATTCTCGCCCGGCTGACCTGGATGCCGCTCTTCGCCGTCCTGCTCGTCCTGATCGGGCGGTACGCGCGCGGATTCGACGCGCCCTGGCAGACCGGGACGCGCGCGGCACACGCCCGCCGCGCGGCAGCGGGGCTGCTCGCGGCGGGCTTCGCGGTGTTCGCGCTGGGGCTGGCGTGAGCCGGGTGCGCTGCTTGCGCGGCCGGCCCTACGCGCGGCCGGCCGAGGTGAAGGTCATGTCCGCGTACCGGGCCCCGGCCACCTGGCCCGCGATCGGCTCCAGCAGCTCCAGCTCGCTCTCGGTGAGGATGAGGTGCGTCGCCCCGGTGTTCTCCTCGACCCGGCTGCGCTTGCGCGTCCCCGGGATCGGTACGACAGCCAGTCCGTGCACCCCCGCCTGCTGCTGCACCCAGGCGAGCGCGACCTGCCCGGGCG
This sequence comes from Streptomyces sp. NPDC058198, assembly GCF_042882605.1. Classification (NCBI taxonomy): domain Bacteria; kingdom Bacillati; phylum Actinomycetota; class Actinomycetes; order Kitasatosporales; family Streptomycetaceae; genus Streptomyces; species Streptomyces sp. NPDC058198. The sequence goes on along the minus strand of NZ_JBHVVP010000011.1, from coordinate 57,343 downwards.
TGGCGTTCCGCCCCTCGGCGATCTTGCGCACCGGGCCGAGCAGCGCGGCGTTCGCGGCGGCGTTGTCGCCGGTGAAGCGGGGCTGCTGACGGCGGAAGTCACCGGCGCTCAGTTCCTGCTCGGCGTTGACGAACGCGCCGGTCAGGAAGCCACGGCCGAGCGGCGAGTACGGCACGAGCGCGACGCCGAGCTCGGCGGCGGCCGGTACGACGGTGGCCTCGATGTCGCGGCTGAAAAGTGACCACTCGGACTGCAGGGCGGCGATCGGGTGGACGGCCTGCGCGGCGCGCAGCTCACCGGCGGTGACCTCGCTCAGCCCCAGGTGCTTGACCTTGCCCTCGGCCACCAGTTCGGCCATGGCGCCGACCGTCTCCTCGATGGGGACGTTCACGTCGCGCCGGTGCATGTAGTAGAGGTCGATCTCGTCCACGCCGAGGCGCCGCAGGCTTCCCTCGACGCAGTCGCGGAGATAGGCCCGGTCATTGCGGATGACCCGCTTGGTGGGCTCGGCCGGGTCGATCCCCAGCGCGAACTTCGTGGCGACGACGATCTCGTCGCGGTGCGCCCGGACGAACGGCGAGATGAACTTCTCGTTCTCCCCGTTCCCGTACACGTCCGCCGTGTCGTACAGCGTCACGCCCAGCTCGAGGGCGCGCTCCAGGGTGGCCCGCGCCTCGTCGGCGTCCGTCGGTCCGTACGCGAAACTCATGCCCATGCAGCCGAGGCCCTGGGCGCCGACCTCCGGTCCGCCGGTCCCGAGCCGTATCTGTGTGATCTTGCTATCACTCATCGGGTCAGACCCTCTCCGGCGCCCCACGGGCGCCCGCGTAAAAGCTGATCTTGTGGTCGAGTACGGCGATCGTGTCCTGGAGCTCCGCGATCCTGCTGAGCACATCGCGGCGCGTCCGCGCCAGCAGCTCCTGCCGCTCCTCGAACGTCTCCTCGCCTACCCGGATCAGCTCGGCGTAGCGGACCATGTCCGCGACCGGCATCCCGGTCAGCCGCAGCTTCCCGACGAAGGCCAGCCAGTCCAGGTCCTGGTTGCTGAAGCGGCGCTGGCCGGTGTGCGACCGGTCGACGTGCGGCATCAGGCCGATCCGCTCGTACCAGCGCAGGGTGTGCGCGGTGAGCCCGGTGAAGGCGGCGACCTCACTGATGGTGTAGCGGTCGTCGCCGTCGGGCCGCGGATGCGCACGGGGCGGCGCGGCGCAGACATCTACGCGATCCGTCCGTGCGGGCCTGCTCTCGATCAGCGTCATACCTTCAACGCTAGATCCTTGGAGTGCACTCGAAGCAAGCGGAAACGGATACGAGTTTGGTGGCGCGGCGCAGGAGCCTCCCACACCCCCGTACCCCCGGCCCCGTACCTCCCGCCCCGTGCTGCGGCCGACGCTCTAGAGTCGTAGCCATGCAGAGCCTGGCGATGATCGAGAACTGGCCGGTGACGACCGCCGCGGCCGCCGTCGTACGAGAGGACGGGACGGTCGTCGGGTCGCACGGGCCCACGGCGCACTCCTTTCCGCTCGCCTCCGTGACCAAGCCGCTCGCCGCGTACGCGGTGCTCGTGGCGTACGAGGAGGGCGCGATCGAGCTGGACGAGCCGGCCGGACCCGAGGGCTCCACGGTCCGTCATCTGCTCGCGCACACGAGCGGTCTGGCCTTCGACGAACACCGCGCGACCAGCGCGCCCGGCACCCGCCGGCTCTACTCCAACGCGGGCTTCGAGGTGCTCGGCGACCATGTCGCCAAGGCCACCGACATCCCGTTCGCCGACTATCTCCGCGAGGCGGTGCTCGAACCGCTGGGCATGGCGTCGACCTTCCTGGAAGGGTCACCGGCCAGGGACGGGGTCTCGACCGTCGACGATCTGGTGCGGTTCGCCGCGGAGCTCCAGGCGCCCCAGCTGCTCGACCCGCGCACGGTGCTGGAGGCGATGACGGTGGTCCATCCCGGGCTGTCGGGCGTCCTGCCCGGCTACGGTCATCAGAAGAACAACGACTGGGGCCTCGGCTTCGAGATCCGGGACACCAAGTCCCCGCACTGGACGGGCGCTTCGTCCTCGCCGCGCACCTTCGGGCACTTCGGCCAGTCCGGTACGTTCCTGTGGGTCGACCCGGACGCGCGGGCGGCCTGTGTGGCGCTGGCCGACCGGCCCTTCGGCTCCTGGGCGGTCGAGTCCTGGCCGCCCTTCACCGACGCCGTACTGGCGGAGCTGCGCGCTGCCTGAACCGATGCCGCCCCGGCGGGCGGACCGCGCTCAGGGCCGGTCGGGCTCTCAGCCCGGCATCTCCCAGACCAGCACCTCCGCCGCCGGGCCCGCGGCCAGTTCCAGTCCCTCGGCGTCCGTGATCCGCGCCGAGTCGCCGGGGCCCAGTTCCACGCCGTCCAGCCGTACCCCGCCGCGGACCACATGGACATACACGGACGGCGCGTCCGGCACGGCGGAGCGTTCGCCGTCCTGGAGGCGCCGTACGTGCAGCATGGCCCCGGCCTGCGGCAGGGCGTACGGCGTGGAGTCGGCGATGCCCCGCACGATCTCGTACCCGGGCTCACCGCCCGGCTCCAGCGGCGCCAGCCACATCTGTACGAAGATCAGCGGCCGCTCGCCGTCGTTGCGCTCCACATGCCGCACCCCGGCGGCCGAGCTGAGCCGCTGGACGTCCCCCGCCCTGACGACCGTCGCGTGCCCGGCCGAGTCGCGGTGCGTCAGCTCGCCCTCGACGACCCAGGTGACGATCTCCGTATGGCTGTGCGGGTGTTCGTCGAAGCCCGCGCCCGGCGCGAGCCGCTCCTCGTTACAGGCGAGGACCGCGCCGAAGCGGAGGTTGCCGGGATCGTAGAAGCGCCCGAAGGAGAAGGCGTGCAGGGACTCGATGCCGGCGGCCGGATCGCCGCCGAGGTAACGCTCTGCCGCGTGCCGTACGAGAATCACAGGTCCACGGTAGCCCCGGCCCTCGGAGCACCCGCCCAGATAAGGCAGTCTTGTCCACGTGCCAGAACCCACGAACGAAGCCCACCCCCATCCCGCGACGCTGCGTCGGCTGGAGCAGTCCTCGGGACGGCTCGCCGCGAACGCCATCGCCCGTATGGACGGGACGCTGTCGTGGTACCGCGCGATGCCGCCGGAGAACCGTTCCTGGATCGGGCTGGTCGCACAGGCCGGCATCGCCGCGTTCACCGAGTGGTTCCGGCACCCGGAGACTCCGCAGGCCATCTCCACCGATGTCTTCGGCACCGCCCCGCGCGAGCTGACACGGGCGATCACCCTGCGCCAGACCGTCGAGATGGTACGGACCACGATCGAGGTCATGGAGAGCGCGATCGAGGAGGTCGCGGCGCCGGGCGACGAGGCGATACTCCGCGAGGCGCTGCTCGTCTACGCCCGCGAGATCGCCTTCGCGACCGCGCAGGTGTACGCGCAGGCCGCCGAGGCCCGTGGCGCGTGGGACGCACGCCTCGAGTCCCTCGTCGTGAACGCCGTGCTCTCCGGGGAGGCCGACGAGGGCGCCGTCTCGCGGGCCGCCGCCCTCGGCTGGAACTCCCCCGAGCATGTCTGTGTGCTGCTCGGCACCGCCCCCGACGGGGACAGCGAGCTGACCGTGGAGGCGATCCGCCGGGCCGCCAGGCACGCCAAACTCCAGGTCCTCACCGGGGTGCTCGGCGACCGGCTCGTGGTGATCGCCGGCGGCAGCGACAACCCCCTCCAGGTCGCCAAGGCACTGATCGGCCCGTACGCGGCGGGGCCCGTCGTCGCGGGTCCTGTCGTACCCGATCTGCAGGCCGCCACGAAGTCGGCGCAGGCCGCGGCCGCCGGGCTCAAGGCCTGCTCCGCCTGGCAGGACGCGCCCCGCCCCGTCCTCGCGGACGATCTGCTGCCGGAGCGCGCGATTGCCTCCGACCCTGCGGCGCGCGAGCAGTTGGTGGAGGAGATCTACAGACCGCTGGAAGAGGCCGGGTCGGCGCTGCTGGAGACTCTGAGTGTCTATCTGGAGCAGGCGAGCAGCCTGGAGGGCGCCGCCCGGATGCTTTTCGTTCACCCCAACACCGTGCGCTACCGGCTCCGACGTGTGACTGACGTCACCGGCTGGTCACCCTCCGATGTCCGCTCCGCGTTCACGCTGCGAATCGCCCTGATCCTGGGGCGTCTGGCCGACGGGGATCCGCAGTCCTAGACTTTTGTCGTACTCCAACAATTCCCCTGACGGTTCTTCGTCCCTGTCCCCACGGGCGGTGAGGCCCGTCCGCAAGAGAGAGTGTGAGGGTGCTCGTACTCGTCGCTCCCGGCCAAGGCGCTCAGACGCCCGGCTTCCTGACTCCCTGGCTCGATCTGCCCGGCGCCGAAGACCGGCTGCGGAGCTGGTCGGCCGCCATCGACCTGGATCTGGTCCACTACGGTACGAAGGCCGACGCGGACGAGATCCGTGACACCTCGGTCGCCCAGCCCCTGTTGGTGGCGGCCGCGCTGCTGTCGGCCCGTCAGCTCTTCCCGGACACCGGGGCGGTGGCCCGTGACGTCGGCGCCACGGCGGGGCACAGCGTCGGCGAACTGGCCGCCACGGCGCTGGCCGGTGTCGTCACCGACGACGCGGCCATGAGGCTCGTACGGGCCCGTGGTCTGGCCATGGCCGAGGCCGCGGCCATCACCGAGACCGGCATGGCCGCGCTGCTGGGCGGCGACCACGAGACCACCGTCGCGCACCTGGAGAAGCTCGGTCTGACGCCGGCGAATGTGAACGGCTCGGGCCAGATCGTGGCCGCGGGCACGCTCGAACAGCTCGCGGCGCTGGAGGCGGACAAGCCCGAGGGCGTACGCCGCGTGGTGGCACTCAAGGTCGCCGGGGCGTTCCACACGCACCACATGGCGCCCGCGGTCGCGACACTCGAAGCGGCAGCCGGCTCCCTCGGCACCGACGCAGCCGACCCGGCCGTACCGTACGTCTCGAACAAGGACGGCCGGACGGTCGCCACCGGCTCCGGGATCCTGACGCGGCTGGTCGGCCAGGTCGCCAACCCGGTCCGCTGGGACCTGTGCATGGAGACCTTCACGGAGCGGGGCGCGACCGCGCTGATCGAGCTGTGCCCCGGTGGCACCCTGACCGGCCTCGCCAAGCGCGCGATGCCCGGCGTGAAGACGCTGGCGCTCAAGACCCCCGACGACCTCGACGCGGCCCGCACGCTGATCGCCGAGCACTCCTCCACGGCTGAATAGGAGCCAGAGAGCATGTCGAAGATCAAGCCCAGCAAGGGCGCCCCGTACGCACGGATCATGGGTGTGGGCGGTTACCGCCCGACCCGTGTCGTGCCCAACGAGGTGATCCTCGAGACGATCGACTCGTCGGACGAGTGGATCCGCTCCCGCTCCGGAATCGCGACCCGTCACTGGGCCTCCCCCGAGGAGACCGTCGCCGCGATGTCCATCGAGGCGTCCGGCAAGGCCATCGCCGACGCCGGGATCACCCCGGCGCAGATCGGCGCCGTGGTCGTCTCCACCGTCTCGCACTTCAAGCAGACCCCGGCCATCGCGACCGAGATCGCGGACAAGATCGGCGCGGGCAGGCCGGCCGCGTTCGACATCTCCGCGGGCTGCGCCGGCTTCGGTTACGCACTGACCCTGGCCAAGGGCATGATCGTCGAGGGCTCGGCGGAGTACGTACTGGTGATCGGCGTGGAACGGCTGTCCGACCTGACCGACCTGGAGGACCGCGCGACGGCCTTCCTGTTCGGCGACGGCGCGGGCGCGGTCATCGTCGGCCCCGCCAAGGAGCCGATGATCGGACCGACGGTCTGGGGCTCGGAAGGCGACAAGTCGGACACCATCAAGCAGACCGTGCCGTGGGACGATTACCGTAACGGCACGGTGGACAAGTTCCCGGCCATCACGCAGGAGGGCCAGGCCGTCTTCCGCTGGGCCGTCTTCGAGATGGCGAAGGTCGCCCAGCAGGCGCTGGACGCGGCCGGGATCAGTTCGGCGGACCTGGACGTCTTCATTCCGCACCAGGCCAATATGCGGATCATCGACTCGATGGTGAAGACTCTGAAGCTGCCGGACAGCGTCACGGTCGCCCGTGACGTCGAAACCACCGGCAACACCTCGGCCGCCTCGATCCCGCTCGCGATGGAGCGGCTTCTGGCGACCGGACAGGCGAAGAGCGGCGACACCGCGCTCGTCATCGGCTTCGGGGCGGGTCTCGTCTACGCCGCGACGGTCGTTACCCTCCCCTAGGCACACCGGATCTTTCCGGAGCGTGTTCCGATATATCCCTCTGCACACCATCGAAGGAGCGCCAACATGGCCGCCACCCAGGAAGAGATCGTCACCGGTCTCGCCGAGATCGTGAACGAGATCGCCGGTATCCCGGTCGAGGACGTCAAGCTGGACAAGTCCTTCACCGATGACCTGGACGTCGACTCGCTGTCCATGGTCGAGGTCGTCGTCGCCGCCGAAGAGCGCTTCGACGTCAAGATCCCGGACGACGACGTCAAGAACCTGAAGACGGTCGGCGACGCCGCCGACTACATCGCCAAGCACCAGGCCTGACCGGATCGCGCGGCTGACGCCACCCGGTGGTGGCGCCGTAAAAATTCAGCACCCTCTACACGTGGAGAAAGAATTCCAGTGAGCTCGACCAATCGCACCGTGGTCGTCACCGGTATCGGCGCAACCACACCGCTGGGTGGCGACAGCGCATCGACCTGGGAAGGTCTGCTCGCGGGCCGTTCCGGCGTGCGGCCCCTGGAGGGCGAGCGCTTCGCCAGCCTGCCGGTCCGTATCGCTGCCGTCGCGGCGGTCGACCCGGGCGATGTACTGCCTCGTCCGCTCGCCCGCAGGCTGGACCGCTCGGCGCAGTTCGCGCTGATCGCGGCCCGGGAGGCCTGGGCGGACGCGGGTTACACCGCCAGGGCCGGCGAAGACACCTCTGTCGACGCCGACCGGCTCGGGACCGTGATCGCCTCCGGCATCGGCGGCGTGACCACCCTGCTCGACCAGTACGACGTGCTGAAGGAGCGGGGCGAACGCCGCGTCTCCCCGCACACCGTGCCGATGCTGATGCCGAACAGCGCCGCGGCCAATGTCAGCCTGGAGGTGGGCGCCCGCGCGGGCGTGCACACCCCGGTCTCCGCCTGCGCGTCGGGCGCCGAAGCCGTCGGCTACGCCGTGGAGATGATCCGTACCGGCCGCGCCGATGTGGTCGTCGCCGGCGGTACGGAAGCGGCCATCCATCCGCTGCCCATGGCGGCGTTCGCCAACATGATGGCGATGTCCAAGAACAACGACGAGCCCGCCAAGGCCTCCCGCCCGTACGACAAGGGCCGCGACGGCTTCGTCATGGGTGAGGGCGCGGGCATCCTCGTCCTGGAGTCGGCCGAGCACGCGGCGGCGCGCGGCGCGCGGGTCTACTGCGAGGTGCTGGGCCAGGGCCTGTCGTCCGACGCCCACCACATCGCGCAGCCCGAGCCCACCGGCCGCGGCATCGCCAAGGCGCTCCAGAACCTGCTGGACTCGACGGACCTCAAGCCCGCCGAGATCATGCACCTCAACGCGCACGCCACGTCCACCCCGCAGGGCGACGTCGCCGAGATCAAGGCGCTGCGCCGGGTCCTGGGCGACGATCTGGACCATGTCGCCGTCTCCGCCACGAAGTCGATGACCGGTCATCTGCTGGGCGGCGCGGGCGGTATCGAGACCGTGGCCTCGGCCCTCGCGCTGTACCACCGCACGGCCCCGCCGACCATCAACCTCGACGACCTCGACGACGAGGTCGATGCGGATGTCGTACGCGGCGAACCGCGCGCGCTCCCGAGCGGCACGATCTCGGCGATCAACAACTCGTTCGGCTTCGGCGGCCACAACGTGGTCCTGGCACTCCGCACGATCTGACCCACCGCCACCAGCTCGTCCCACCACGTACAACGCCCGGCCAGGGTCTCCCCCGGCCGGGCGTTGTACGTGGACGACCCGCCACCGGATGTGGACATGCGTTCTGCGGGTAGGCGGGCGTACGGCGCGTTCCCGCGCCGCGAAGTGCCGCGGCGACACGCCCGGTCGGGACCGGCGGTCACTCCGTCAGCTGTCGAAGCTCGCGAAGTAGGACGCCGCCATGTCCTCGTCGCCGTGGCCCTGGGCCTCGGCGCGGTGGAAGCGTTCCGCGCCGGCGGCCGCGAGGTCCATGCGTACGCCCGCGTCCGCGCCGGCCTGCACGATCAGGCGGGCGTCCTTGCCCGCTGTGGTGACCGAGAAGCTCGGGGCGTAGTCGTCGTTGAGGATGGCGGCGGACTTGGTGCGCATGTAGCCGCAGTCCAGGGGGCCGGTGATGGCCTCCAGGAAGTGCTGCGGGTCCACGCCCAGGCCCTTGGCCAGGGAGAGGGCCTCGGCCGTGCCGTGGTTGAGGACCAGGACCCAGCTGTTGCAGACGAGTTTGAGGCGGGTGGCGGCGCCCGAGGCGGCGTCCTCGCCGAGCCAGACGGTGTGCCGGCCGATGGCGTCGAGTACGGGGGCGAGCGGGGCATGCGCCTCCTCGGGGCCCGCGGCCAGCACCATGAGCTCGCCGCTCTCGGCCGGGGCCCTCGTGCCGAGTACGGGCGCGTCGATGAAGACCAGCCCCTGCTGACGGGCGAGATCGGCCATGGAGGCGACGGCCTCGACGCCCGCGGTCGTCGACTGGAGCCAGAAGGCACCGGGGCGCAGGGCGGGTCCTGCGGCCTCCATGACCTCCAGGGCGGCCGGCCCGTCGTACAGCATGGTGAGGACGACATCGGCGCCGGTCACGGCCTCGGCGGGGGTGCCGGCGACCTGCGCGCCGTCGGCGGCGAGGGGTTCGGCCTTGGCGGGAGTGCGGTTCCAGACGCGGACGTGGTGTCCGGCGCGGCAGAGGTTACGGGCCATCCCGGCGCCCATAATGCCGGTGCCGAGGACAGCTACGGTGAGTTGATCAGCCATGGGACCACGGTAGGACGCCGTGGCCCGGTGCGCTCAGACGACTTGGTGCAACCAGCGGACCGGGGCGCCCTCGCCCGCGTACCGGAAGGGCTCCAGTTCGTCGTCCCACGGCTTGCCGAGCAGCTTGGCGACCTCCGCCTCCAACTGGGTCTCGCCCTGCTGGGACCGCGCCAGAGCGGCGCGCAGCCGGTCCTCGGGGATCAGGATGTCGCCGTGCATTCCGGTGACGGCGTGAAAGATACCCAGGTCGGGCGTGGCGCTGTACCGCTCGCCCTCGGCGGTGGGGCAGGGCTCGGCGGTCACCTCGAAGCGCAGCATCTGCCAGCCGCGCAGGGCGGAGGCGAGTTTGGAAGCGGTGCCCGGCTGGGCCTTCCAGGACACCTCGGCCCGCCAGGTGCCGGGCGCGGCGGGCTGCCGGATCCAGTCGAGCTGGACCCGCAGGCCGAGCACGCCTGCCACCGCCCATTCGACGTGCGGGCACATCGCTCGGGGTGCGGAGTGAACGTACAGAACTCCACGTGTCGTCACCGGGACCTCCAGTGTGGGACGAGGTTCGCCTTTCCCAGCGGCCTCAGTAAACAGCATCGGGAGAGAAACTCCGCAAAAGGGACAGCATGTGACGTGATGTAATTTACCGGAGTCGAGGGGATCAGGCGCCTCTGGTTCGACGTGGGAAAAGCTACCGTGCGCCGGGGGGCCCGGGGTGACGTACCGTCGGTCCCGGCGCCGATATGCGCGAAGCTTTCACTCGCCAGGACGCCGCCGGATGCCTGAAGACGCCACACTTCGTCAGAGGACACCAATGGGGAGGGTCGTGATGCGGGAGAGCCGCCGCAGCGGAAGCCGGAATCCTGGCCGGAACCGGAGCCGCCGGTCCCGTGCCGGCGTCGCGGCGGTGACGGCGGTGGTGCTCGCCGGGGCCGGCGCCCTGGCCGGCTGCGACTCGGCCGGATCCGCGGACTCGGCGGCGAAGCGGGCGGGCCCGTCCCCGCGCCCCACGCCCGACTGGGACCGCAGCCCGGCCTCGGTGGCCGCGGTGGGTGACTCGATCACCCGTGGCTTCGACGCCTGCGCGGTGCTCGCGGACTGCCCGGAGGTGTCCTGGTCGACCGGTACGGACAGCACGGTGCGCAGCCTCGCGCTCCGGCTCCTCGGCGCGCCCGCGGTGGCGGAGCGCAGCTGGAACCACGCCGAGTCCGGGGCGCAGATGTCCGATCTGCCGGGCCAGATGGCGCAGGCCGCGCAGCGCGACCCCGAGCTGGTCACGGTGATGGTGGGCGCCAACGACGCCTGTCAAGACACCGCGGAGCAGATGACGCCGGTCGCCTCGTTCCGGGCGTCGTTCGTGGCGTCGATGCGTCAGCTGCGGGCCGGGGCGCCCAAGGCGCAGGTGTACGTGTCGAGCGTGCCGGACCTCAAACGGCTCTGGTCGACCGGGCGGGCCAATCCGCTGGGCCGGCAGATCTGGAAGCTGGGGATCTGCGCGACGATGCTCGGGGACGCGCAGAACATGAGCGAGCGGGCGCAGAAGCGGCGGAACATGGTGTATGACCGGATCGTGGCGTACAACGACGCGCTCAAGGACGTGTGCGCGAAGGACCCGCGCTGCCGGTACGACGGCGGGGCGGTCTTCGACTTCCGGTTCACCGGCGAACAGCTGAGCCACTGGGACTGGTTCCACCCCAGCAAGAACGGGCAGGGCCGGCTGGCTGAGATCGCGTACCGCAATGTCACCGCGGCGGCGCCCCCTTCGTGACGGGGCGTAAGGTGCTTGCCGTGACTGTCATGAACACGGAACGCGTTGGGGTGACCGCTGAGGGTACACCCGTCCACCGATGGACCCTCGAACGGGCCGGTACCCGGCTACGTCTGCTGACGTACGGCGGCGTCGTGCAGTCGGTCGAGGTGCCCGACCGGGACGGGACCGTCGACAATGTCGCGCTCGGCTTCCCCGATGTGGAGGGCTATCTCGGCTCCCGGGGGCCGTACTTCGGAGCGCTGGTCGGCCGTTACGCCAATCGCATCGCGGGCGCCGCCTTCACGCTGGACGGCACCACCCACCGGCTCGCGCGCAACGACGGGCCGAACAGCCTGCACGGCGGCGAGCGGGGCTTCGACCGGCGGGTGTGGGACGCGGAGCCGGACGGCGACCACGGGGTGCGCCTGTCACGGATCAGCCCGGACGGTGAGGAGGGCTTCCCGGGCCGCCTCGATGTCTCGGCGACGTACGCGCTGGAGGCGGACGGCGCGCTGCGGATCGACTACCGCGCGGTGACGGACACCCCGACGCCCGTCAATCTGACGAACCACACGTACTGGAATCTGGGCGGCGCGGGCAGTGGCAGCGCGACCGGGCACGAACTGCGGATCGCGGCCGGCCGGATCACCCCGGTGGACGGCGCCGCCCTGCCGACCGGTGAGCTGACGCCGGTCGACGGCACGCGCTTCGACTTCCGCGAGCCGCGTCCGGTGGGCCTCGGCTACGACCACAACTTCGTCCTGGACGCGCCGGGACGGGCCGGGGAGCCGCCGGCGGCCGAGCTGTACGACCCGGTCTCGGGCCGGGTCCTGACGGTCACGACGACGGAGCCGGGAATGCAGCTCTACACCGGCGACCACTTCGACGGAAAGCCGTACGGCCCCGGCGCCGGCATCGCGCTGGAGACCCAGCACTTCCCGGACTCCCCGAACCGGCCCGCCTTCCCGAGCACGGTGCTGCGGCCCGGTGAGGTGTACGTGTCGACCACGACGTACGGATTCGGCGTGCGCTGACAGGGACGCGCGGTACGTGCGTACGGCCCCGGCGCGGCGTCAGGTCCGCATCGGGGCCGTACGTTTCGCTACGCCCGCGCGTCGACCGTGGCGCTCAGCCGGCGGTCGGCGACCGAGCGGCCGGCCTGGACCTCGTACGCGCCGGGGACGAACGACCAGGAGCCCGACTCCTCGTCCCAGATCTCGAAGGCCCGCCGCCGCAGCGGGATCCGCACCTCGACGGTCTCCCCCGGGCCCGCCTCGACCGAGGCGAAGCCGGCCAGCCACCGGGCCGGGCGCTCCACCGCGCCGTCCACCGTGTCGTCCACCGGCGCCAGATAGATCTGGACGACCTCGCGGCCCGTACGGACACCGGCGTTCCGCAGCCGCACCCGGGCGTCGGACGTCGTGGCCGCGATCGTCTCGTACTCCCAGTCGGTGTAGCCGAGGCCGTGGCCGAAGGGGTACGCGGGGCTCGCGCCGGCCCGCTCCCAGGCCCGGTAGCCGATGAACACGCCCTCGGCGTAGTGGAGTTCACCGTCGGCCGGGGTGGTCGCCGAGACCGGCACGTCCGCCAGGGCGACCGGCCAGGTGGTGGGCAGCCGGCCGCCGGGCTCCGCCGCGCCGAGCAGGACATCGGCGAGGGCGGCCCCGCCCTCCTGGCCGGGGAACCAGCTGAGGAGCACCGCGGCCACGTCCTCGCGCCACGGCAGCTCCACCGGGGAGCCGGTGTTGACGACCACGACCGTGTTCGGGTTGACCGCGGCGACGGCCCGTACGAGATCGTCCTGCCGGCCGGGAAGCTTCAGGTTCTCGCGGTCGAAGCCCTCGGACTCGACGCTCTCGGTGGTGGCCACCACGACGACCGCGGTGCCCGCGGTACGGGCGGCCTCGACGGCCTCCGCGATCAGCTCGTCGGGGTCGTGCCGCGGGCCGAGGTGGAGGAGGGAGAGGGCGACGGCCTTGATCGGGGCGTCCGGCATTTTGTGGACGGTGTGGAGGAGGGAGACCTCGACGCGCTCGCCCTCGACGAGTTCGGCGCGGGCGCGCTCCACCGGGGTGCCGAAGAACGCCTCGAACGGGTCGCCGGCCGCGCGGGGCTCCTCGGAGCCGTCGAAGAGGACCTCGCCGCCGACGGTGAGGACGAAGCCGCCCAGACCCCGGGTGCCGAAGGTGTGCTCGCCGCTCTCGCGCGGGGTGAAGCTCCCCGTCAGCTCGATGGTGTGCAGCTCGTCGTGGGTGACGCCGTCGGGCAGGTCGCTGCCGGCCCACTGCACCCTGCCGCCGGGGACCGAGGCGGTCCCGAGGACCCGTCCGTCCGCGGCGCGGCAGACGGCGCTGAGCTCGAACCCCTTCTCCGCGGGGCCGACCTCACCGCTGGGGTCGGCGCCGATGGAGTAGGTCAGGGCGCCCTCGGGCAGGGCCGCGGTGAGGCCGTCGAGCGGCGAGACGATGTGGTCCGGGAAGACCACCGCGGAGCCGCCGCCGAGGACCCGGGCGTCGCGGGCCGCGGCGCCGATGAGCGCGACCGTGCCGGTCCTCTCCGGGTCGATCGGGAGTGCGGGGTGCCCGTCGCGTACCTCGTTGCGTACGAGGACGAAGGAGCGGCGGGCGATCTCGCGGGCCAGGGCCTCGCCGTCGACGGGCGCGGGAGGTTCGGTGACGGCGGCGGGGGCGCCGTCCAGGATGCCCACCCGGGCGGCGAGCCGCAGCACATTGCGTACGGCCTCGTCGACGGCGGACTCCGCCGCCTCGCCGGCCCGCACGGCGGCGGCGAGCGCCTCGCCGTACACGGTCCGCGGTCCCGGCATCGCGACATCGAGGCCGCCGAGCAGGGCGCCGACGGTGGAGCGGGCGGCCAGCCAGTCGGAGACGATGTAGCCGTCGAAGCCCCACTCGCCGCGCAGGACGTCGTTCTGCAGATAGCGGTGTTCGGTCATCGTCGAGCCGTTGACCTGGTTGTACGCGGCCATGATGCCCCACGGGTGGGCGTTGGCGACGATGGTCTCGAACGGGGCGAGATACAGCTCGCGCAGCGGGCGCGGGGCGACGATGTTGTCGACGGTGAAGCGGTCGGTCTCGGCGTCGTTGGCGACGAAGTGCTTGACGGTGGTGCCGACGCCGCCGTCCTGGACGCCCAGGACATATCCGGTGCCGATCTCGCCGGTGAGGTACGGGTCCTCGCTGTACGCCTCGAAGTGACGGCCGCCGAGCGGCGAGCGGTGCAGATTCACGGTCGGCGCCAGCAGGACGTGCACGCCCTTGCGGCGGGCCTCCTGCGCGAGCAGCCGGCCGGCCCGGCGGGCCAGACCGGGATCCCAGGAGGCGGCGAGCGCGGTCGGCGACGGCAGGGCGACGGAGGGGTCGTCGGCGGTCCAGCGGACTCCGCGGACCCCGATCGGCCCGTCGGACATGACCAGCGACGCCAGCCCGATCTCGGGGAGTTCAGGCAGGGACCACATGTCCTGGCCGGCCAGCAGCCGGGCCTTGGCGTCCAGGTCCAGCTTGCCGAGCGCCGCCTCGACAGCGGCGTCGCGGGCCTGATCGGCCCGGGTGTCGGATGCGCCTGCCACAGCCGTACCTCCTCGTCGAGTACCGGTGAATGGTGACATGGACAGGATCTGGGCGCCATGGTCATCCACCCCCTCCGGAGGCGATACTTCCGCCACCCGACGGAAGGAATCCCGTGAGACTCATGAGGACCAAGGGCCGGATACGTGTACGCCCGGACCTGCTCGGACTCGTCCTGCTCACCTCCGCCGCTCTCACCCTCGCGGCGCCACCGCCGCTCGCCACCGCCCAACCGGGGCCCTCGGCCGCGGCGTTCACCGTCGAGGAGCAGCGCCTCGACCGGGCCGTGCCGCAGGAGATCCTGCGGCGCAGCGGCTTCGACGCGGTGGCACCGGACTTCGTCAGGTCACTGCGGAGCGCGGACTCGTACGCCGAGGCCGAGCGGGCTGTCGTACGGCAGGGCGGGCGGCTGTGGCAGCGGGCGGTGGACCGGGCGCAGGGGCGGGGCCCCGCAGGCGGCGATCTGAGCCGGGACGACGACCGGCCGCTGTACTGGGCGCGGCTCGCGATGACCCGTGAACTGCGTGCGTGGGAGCCGGGGTTCGGGCTGTCCGAGTCCGCGCGGGCGGGTCTGCTCGGGAAGCTGGAGCGCTCGTCGCGCGGCCAGGACTCGCTGACCTTCCCGGCGCGCGGTGGCGGCCACGACCGTGGCATCAAGCGGATCGTGGTGACGGGCTTCGACCCGTTCACGCTGGACCGCGACATCCGGATCAGCAATCCGTCGGGGGCGACGGCGCTGGCGCTGGACGGCACGGTCATCAGGACCGCCGACGGGCCGGCCCGGATCGAGACGGCCGTCTTCCCGGTCCGCTGGCAGGACTTCGCCGACGGCACGGTGGAACAGGCCCTGCGCCGGCCGCTGTCCCAGGCCGACCTGTTCACGACGGTCAGCCAGGGCCGGGTCGGCCGGATCGATGTGGAGCGGTTCAACGGCGCCTGGCGCGGCGGGTTCGGGGACAACGACAATGTCTCGGAGACCGGGCTCGTGCCGGTCGGTGATCCGGCGTCGCAGCCGCAGTGGACGGTGACCAGCCTGCCGTATCCCGCGATCGTGGCGGCGGACACCGGCCGGTTCCCGGTGTACGACAACACGTCGGTGACCGAGGTCCCGGCGGGCGCGACCGCTCCGGTGGTACGGCCGGACGGCCCCACGCCCGGTTCGGCGGCCCGTGCGGGCGGCGGCGGGGACTATCTCTCCAATGAGATCGCCTACCGGGCGACCCTGCTCCGCGACCGGCTGGGCCGGGACATCCCGGGCGGCCATGTGCACACGCCGGTGCTGGAGTTCGGGGCGGGGAACACCGACCCGGCGACCGGGACCGTGACGGATCCGGCGTTCGTACAGAACCGGCTGGACATCATCGCCCAGCTCCGGTCGATCATCACCGTGGCGGCGGAAGCCTCCTGAGGAAACGACACCGCCGCCGGATCCGATACGGCTCCGGCGGCGGCGTCATGTCCTGGACCTACTGCTGCCCGCTCTTGCCCAGGGAGAGCGTCGCTCCCGGCGGGCGGGGGCCGTCCTCGTCGTCCCGGTCCTCCTCCGGCGCCACCAGATCGCGGGCCATCAGCGTCGCGCCCGCCACCGCGCCCGGCATCAGGAAGACCGCCACGAGCGGCACGAGAAAGGCGAGGGTCAGCGGGACACCGAAGCCGAGGGCGAGCATGCGGCGGCCCCTGAGCAGGACGAGGCGCTCCTTCAGTTCGATCCGGCGCCGCTGGAGCGCCACCGCCGTCAGCTCCTCCGTCAGGAAGAAGCCGGAGACGCAGAAGCCGAGCACGGGGACGACGGTCTGGCCGACGACCGGTATGAAGCCGAGCGCGAAGAGCAGGACGCCGTACAGCGCCACCCGCGCGAGGATCCGCAGGCTGTCCCGGGCGGAGATCCACAGCTCCCGCCAGAACGACAGTCCCGACTCGGGGACGTCGCCGCCCTCGGAGCGGTCGACCTCCTCCGAGAGCGACTCGTAGAAGGGCTGGCCGACCAGCAGGGTCACGGCGGTGAAGGTGATGACCGCGAGAAAGAGCCCGAGGACGAAGAGCAGCGCCGTGAGGAAGCCGCGGAACAGACCGAGCCAGGGCGAGGACCAGTCGTCGGCGAACGGCGTCGCCCAGGCCGTCAGATCGTCGGCGCCGTAGAAGAGACCGATCAGCGCGCCCGCGTACAGCACCAGCGTGACCAGACCGGGCAGCAGCCCGAATCCGAACCAGCGGCCGCGGCCGACGACCCAGCGCTGGCCCTTCATCAAGTAGCCGAAGCCCGTTCCGAGATCACGCATGGGGTTCACCCTACCGGCCGATCGCCGACGCCTCTTGAAGTCGGGGAGCACAACCTGTAGACCCTGCTTACCGATCTCCGCCGATCACCGTCGATCGCCACCGATCATTTTTGATCAGTTCCGCCATCCCGGAGGTACCACGCATGGGGATACCCAGACCTGTTCTGCTCACCACCGCCGTCACAGCGGGGGCGCTGCTGCTCGCCCCGCTCCCCGCGTCCGCCGTTCCCGGCCGTGCCGACCCCCGGCCGCATCACGTCCGTGACAGCGGGGCCCAGGACTCCGCGGCCGGCAGGACCGGCCAGGCGTCCGCCGCCGCCCCCCTCGCCGCGCTCGGCACACCCGGTCCCGTGCTGCGCAAGGACGGCGGCTACCCCCGCCGTACGGTCCTCGAAGCGCCGCCCGAGAACCCCGCCGACAAGTCGATCAAGCTCGGTCTGACTCCGTATCACGCACTCGCCCCGCGCCTCAACGCCCTCCAGGAGCTGGGCAACCGCGTCAGCGTGGAGGTGGCGGGACGCTCCGCCGGCGGGCATGACCTCTATCTCGTCACCGTCACGGCGCCCGAGACCGAGCGGGAGGCCCGCGAGCAGGACCGGATGCGCGAGCGGATCGAGGACTCCCCCGCGGCCGCCGCCAAGGACCGCGGTATCAAGTCCGGCTACAAGACGCCGGTGTTCATCAACAACAACATCCACGGCAATGAGTGGGAGGGCACCGACGCCGCGCTGAAGCTCATCGAGGAGCTGGCGAAGGCGAAGGACAACAGGACAAAGGACCTGCTGGCCAAGAACCGGATCTATCTCAATGTCACGTCCAACCCGGACGGCCGGATCGCCGGAACCCGCCCCAACGCCAGTGGCTTCGACCTCAACCGCGACTTCATCACCGCCTCGCAGCCCGAGACGCGCGCCGTCCGGCAGATCGCCATCGACAAGCAGCCTGCCGTCATGCTCGACCTGCACGGCTATGTCAACGGCACGCTGATCGAGCCGACGACCCCGCCGCACGGCGAGAACTACGAGTACGACCTCTTCCTCAAGAACTCGTACGCCAACGCCCTCGGCATGGAGAAGGCGGTGAACGATCTCGGCTACACGCCCGCGAAGGACGGCGTCCGGCCGCCCGTCATCCCCTTCCGCGACCAGCAGGAGGGCTGGGACGACTGGCCGCCGATCTTCACCCCGCAGTACATGGCGTTCCAGGGCGCGGTGGCCACGCACACCATCGAGATCCCGCTGAGGGTCAACGGCACCGACTACACCAATCTGCCGGTCGAGGAGCTGCGCCGCAGGTCGGCGATCAACACCGACATCGCGGGCGCCGCGATGCGCGCGGCGCTCGGCTACACGCTGGACCACCGCGCGTCGGTGATCGCCGATCAGATCGAGACGTTCCGGCGCGGCGCGGCGGGCGAGGCCCAGCGCCCGGTGTCCGAGGAGACCGTGCCGGGTGTACCGGGCATCGGTCCCGAGGATGTGTACACCACGGAATTCCCGCGGGCGTATGTGATCCCGGCCGGCGGCGGACAGCGCTCGGCGCCGGCGGCGGCCCGGCTGGTGGACCATCTGATCGCCAATGACGTACGGGTGGAGCAGGCGCGCAGCGGCTTCCGGCTCGCGGGACGTTCGTACCCGGCGGGCTCGTACGTCGTCGACATGCACCAGCCCAAGCGCGGTGTGGCCAACGTGATCCTGGCCGCGGGCCGTGACATCAGCGCGGACGTCTCCACGATGTACGACATCTCGGGCTGGAGCCTGGGGCTGCTGTGGGGCGCGAGCGTCGACACGGTGCAGAAGGTCACCGGCGGGCTGGACATCGCGGGCCGTACGGTCCAGGCGGCCTCGCCCACCGGATCCGTGGCGGGCCACGGCGATCTGCGTCTGCGCCTCGACGACCCCAAGGAGCTGGCCGCTCTCAACTCCCTGCTCGGCCAGGGCGCGAAGGTACGCCGGGCGGCGGACGGCGCGGCGATCGTGCCGTCCTCGGCCCGCCGTCAGGCCCGTGTCCTCGCCGACCGTTACGGCGTCGTCTTCGCCGCCACGAAGGAGAAGGGGACCGGGTCGCTGCACCGGACGCGCGTCGCGGCCGCGGTGACCGCGGGCGAGCAGTTCGCGCTGCGCGAGATGGGCTTCGAGGTGCTGCCGGTGTCGACCGCGACGCTGAACGCGGGCTTCGACTGGTCGGCGGCGGACGTGCTGTACGTCTCCTCCGGTCTCCAGTACGGCGGTCTGAACCCGGCCGCCCGCGAGGCCCTGGACGGATTCCTCGACGGGGGCGCGGGACTGGTCGCGCTCGGTTCCGCCGGAGCGGCCTTCAACACCGCCGCCGGACTGCTCGCCGCCACGCCGGTGGCGGGCAACGGCGACGCCAACGGCGTGGTGCGGGTGGCCAACGCCGGCGGCCGGATCACGGGTGGCGCCCCGGCGCACACCTTCGTCTACTCGCCGCTGTGGTTCACCGGTCTGGGTACCGGAGTGCGGGTGGAGCAGTCGTACGGCACCGGCAATCCGCTGGTCTCGGGCCACTGGCGGGCGAACGAGAACGGCTCGGGCGGCCCGGCGGACGCCGCGGGCAAGCCCTCGATCGTCAGCGGTACGTCCGCGCAGGGCACGCCGGTGGTGCTGTTCGGCACGGAGCCGCTCTTCCGTGACCACCCCAAGGGGGCGTTCGCGCAGCTGGGACGCGCACTGCTCGGTTCCGCCAAGTAGCTGCTCGGCTCAGCCACGTAACTGATCGCCCGTAGAAGCGAAAACCCGAGGGCCGGACCCCGCGTGGGGTCCGGCCCTCGGTCATGCTCAGCGGTGCGGGCGGTCAGACGACGGAGAGCTCGACCTTGATGTTGCCGCGGGTCGCGTTGGAGTACGGGCACACCTGGTGCGCCTTCTCCAGCAGCTCCTTGGCGGTCGCCGCGTCCACGTTCGGGATGGAGGCCGAGAGCTCGACCTCCAGTCCGAAGCCGCCGGCCTCGGACTTGCCGAAGCCGACCTTGGCGGTCACGGTCGAGCCGGAGATGTCGGCCTTCGCCTGGCGGGCGACGACACCGAGCGCACCCTGGAAGCAGGCGCTGTAACCGGCGGCGAACAGCTGCTCCGGGTTGGTCCCGGCGCCGCTGCCACCCATCTCCTTGGGCGGGTTGACGACTACGTCGAGCTTGCCGTCGTCGCTGGAGACGCGGCCGTCACGGCCGTTCTCGGCGGTGGCGACGGCGGTGTAGATGACATCGATCTTCTGGATGGTCATGCGGTGCATTCCTCCTGTTGTACGCCGCGGTTCGCGCCCACGGACCGCAGCGGCCTGGCGTCGAGCCTAAGCGATATCCCAATGCCCTGTCCGGGTCCGGCTGTTGTCCGGACCCGGCTGTTGTCCGGATCTAGCCGTTGAGCGTAACGATCATCTTTCCGGTGTTCTCGCCGCGCAGGACCCCGAGGAAGGCGTCGAAGCCGTTCTCGATGCCCTCGACCACGGTCTCGTGGTACTTGAGCTCGCCGGAGGCGAGCCAGCCCGCGACGTCCTTGACGAACTGCGGCTGGAGCGCGAAGTGATCGCCGACGAGCATGCCCTGCAGACGCAGCCGCTTGCCTATGACCAGGGCGAGATTGCGCGGGGCCGGGGACGGCTCGGTGCTGTTGTACTGCGCGATCATGCCGCAGATGGTGGCCCGGCCATAAAGGTTGAACGAAGAGAGCGCGGCCTCCAGATGGTCACCGCCGACATTGTCGAAGTAGACGTCGATGCCGTCGGGCGCCGCCTCCTTGAGCTGATCCTTGACGGACCCGTTCTTGTAGTTGAAGGCGGCGTCGAAGCCGTACTCCTCGACGAGCAGCTTGACCTTCTCGTCGGAGCCGGCCGAGCCGATCACCCGGGAGGCGCCCTTGATCCTGGCCAGCTGGCCGACCTGGCTGCCGACGGCTCCGGCCGCGCCGGAGACGAAGACCGCGTCCCCCTCCTTGAAGGAGGCGACCTCGAAGAGCCCCGCGTAGGCGGTGAGGCCGGTCATACCGAGCACACCGAGGTACGCGGAGAGCGGCGCGAGCGAGGCGTCGACCTTCGTGCCACGGCCGGCCGGGAACTCGGCGTACTCACGCCAGCCAAGCCCGTGCAGGACGTGGTCCCCGACCTCGAAGCCCTCGGCGCGCGAGGCGATGACCTCGCCGACCGCGCCGCCGTCCATGGGCTGGTTCAGCACGTAGGGGGGTGCGTACGACTTCACGTCGTTCATCCGGCCCCGCATATAGGGGTCGACCGAGAAGTGCAGATTGCGGACCAGGATCCGGCCCTCGCCCGGCTCGGTCACCGGGACCTCGCGCAGAGCGACGTCTCCCGGCTCGGGCCAGCCGTGCGGGCGGGCGGCGAGATGCCAGGCACGGCCGGACGCGGGAAGTGCGGTCATGGTGCGGAGCCTCCTCAGATAGTCCTTCGGCGGTGAGCCACGAGAAAAAGCTTCACTGCCTGAAACAACCATGCTCCTAGATATTTCATGTTGTCAAGTAACTGGGTACGCTGGCGCCCATGGCCACTTCGCGCACGGACCCCCTGACCCTCGAGGTCGTCGAACTCATCGGCACCGTCGTGGCCCGCTATTACGAGGAGTACGAGCAGGCCGCGGCGGAGCACTCCCTCACGGGCGCTCAGGCGCGCGTGCTGGGGCTGCTCTCCGTAGAACCTATGCCCATGCGCCGGATCGCGCGGAAGTTGAAGTGCGAGCCGTCCAATGTCACCGGCATCGTGGACCGGCTCGAAGCGCGCGACCTGGTGGAGCGGCGCCCCGACCCGGCCGACCGCCGGGTGAAACTGGCCGCGCCCACCGAGAAGGGCCTCGCGACCGCCGCGCTGCTGCGGGACGCGCTGGGCTTCGCCCGCGAGCCACTGGCCGAGTTGTCCGTGGAAGAGCGCCAAGTGCTGCGCGATCTGCTCAAGCGGATGCTGGGCGAGAGCCTGGCGTAGCGCCCGGCCGACACCGACGGGGCTGGGGCTCAGGGCCCCGGGTCACCAGCAGAAGAAGATGAAGGTGCAGGTCTCGGTCGGCTCCGGCGCGGGCGGGGGCGGGGGTGGCGGGGGCTCCGCCGGGGTCGGGGCGCCCGGCGTGGGCTGCCCCGTCGGGTCGGCGGGACCGGTCGTCCCCGAGCTGGGGTCGCCGGGCCCCGGCGAGTCCGACGCCGTAGCACTGGCGCTCGGGCCGGCGGAGGACGACGCGGACGCCGCCGGGGGGCCCGACCCGCCGGAACCCGGCTCGCCGGTGGCGGCCGGGCTCGCCGATCCGCTCGCACCGGGGCTGGGCGTCGCCACGGGGCCGGGATCGTCGGGGGCGACGGGGCGTTCCGTGTCCTGCGGTCCGCCGTCGAAGTCGACGGGCGTCTCCTCCTTCACGGAGGTGGCCTGGTTCTTGCGCGGCGCTTCCAGGGCCAGCTCGGCCAGGCTCAGCACGGCCGCCGCGAGCACCACACCGAGCGTGCCGATGAGTATCCGGCGGCCCCGCTTGCTGCGCGCCCGGCGCGGCCGGGTACGGCGTGCCGACTTACGGCGCGCGTTCTTACGGCGCGCGGCCGCACGCCCCTGGGACGGGTCGCGCTCCGGGTGGTGACCGATCAGGCCGAAGTCACCCTCCGGCGCTCCCTCGTACTCGTCGTGATCGCGGTCGCCCCGGTTGTCCTGGCCCGGGTGGCGGCTGTGGTGCGACCCGGGCGGGACAGAGGTTCGCTGCCGCAGCTCCTCGGCGGGGGTTCCGCATCCGGCGCAGGTCAGCGCGCCGTTGAGGTGCCGTCGGCACTGGTAGCAGTAGTCCATGGCGCCCGCAGAGTATGCGGCGGCGGCGCAACGCGGATAGCCGAGACTGTGAGGATCGTGTGTGGAACGCTGGCTTCCGTGTGTGTCGTCCCGCGCGGGGCGCGGCGGGCAGGATGGCGGTATGACCACCAATGGGCCGTTCGGGCCGCTCGACTTCCAGCTCGTACTGCTGCGCCGGATGGCCGATCACCAGCCGGAGCTGGTCGATGAGGCGCGGCGTGAACTGGGCGTGTCCCTGGCCGAGATGCGCGAGGCCAACCGCCGCTGGCAGGCGATGGCGCGCTCGCCACGGGCCCGCGGCACGCTGGCCCGCTACCGCTCCGTGCTCGGCGCCCCGGAGCTGACGTTCCGGCGGGTGATCGGCGATCTGGAGTGCGACGCCCTGCTGTGGCCCGTACCGCTCTGGCCCGATCTGCGCTTCGAGGTGATGGCCGCGCCCGGCGGGGCCGTATGGAACGAATGGCTGGTCCGCGCGCCGGGGGCGGCGAGCCCCGAGCTGCGTACGGCCGAGGACCTGCGCCCGTGGGCGTACACCGTGGACGAGGTCGCGCGGGCCTTCCCGCCCGCCCGGCCGACGGAGGGCACCGCCCCGACCCGGATGGGGCTGGCGTTCACCCTCCCCGACGGCGAGCCCCGCGTCGCGGAGTTCACCTGGGGGCTGCTGCAGCGCTGGTCCGGCCCGGAGCCGAGTTCGCAGGTCCGCGAGGACGGTTTCTGACGCACCGTCAGCTCAATACGCCCGACCGGCGTAGCCCAGCGCGCGCGGCGGGCCTCGTCCGCGCACGATGCGAACAGGGCCGGCGGCCGCCGGTGAACCACATCAGCGCTCTCGGGAGAACCTGCCGTGACCGTCAGCATTGACCAATTGCGCCGTTGCCATATCGCCGTCGACCTGGGGGCCGCCAGGACCCGGGTCTTTGTGAAGGGCGCCGGACTCGTCGTCGACGAGCCGAGCGCCGCCGCCGTGAACACCCGCACCGGCGCGCTCATCGCCGTCGGCTCCCTCGCCGAGCAGATGACCGGCCGTACCCCCGACTACATCCGCGTCGCCCGTCCGGTCACCGGCGGCACCGTCGTGGACATCGAGATGGCTCAGCGGATGCTCCGCCTTCTCCTCGGCGACAAGCTCCGCCGTCAGCTGCGCCGTAAACCCCGGCTGCGCGCCGCCGCCACCACCCCGCACGACAGCGACCCGCTCGCCCAGCGCGCCGCCGTGGAGACCCTGGTCGGCCTCGGCGCGCGCCGGGTCGAACTGGTCGACACGCTGATCGCGGCGGCCGTCGGCTGCGGGCTGCCGGTGGAGCAGCCCACCGCAACCATGATCCTGGTGTGCGGCGCGGCGACCACCCAGGTCGCGGTGCTCTCGCTCGGGTCGATCGTCACCGCCCTGCGGATCCCGGTCGGCGGCAACGCCATCGACCACGCGGTGATCCAGCACCTGCGCCACCAGCACGAACTGCTGCTGCCCAGCCATGCCGTACGCCCCCTGCAGCTCGCGCTCAGCAACAACGGCCTCAGCCCGCACGGTCCCGCCACCACCGAGATCCACGGCCGGGACGTGGCCACCGGCATCGCCCGTTCGGTGCTCGTGAACACCGCGGCCGTACGGGACGCGATCTACACCCCGCTGACCGCTGTCCTCGACGGCATCGGCAAGGTGCTCCGGGACTGCCCGCCCGATCTGGTGGCCGACCTCGCCGACCGCGGGATCATGATGGTCGGCGGCAGCGCGCTGCTGCCCGGCCTCGACACGATGCTGCGCGACGCGACGGGCATGCCGGTGACCATCGCCGAGCGTCCCGATGTCTGTGCCGTGCTCGGCCTCGGCGCGATGCTGGAGGGACAGGTCCAGCCGATGGTCCTGAACCCGCTCTCCCAATCCACCTGAGGGCGGGGCGTGCGGTGCGATGAGCGACGAGGACCGCGGGGCCGGCGAGACCCCCGGTGCCTCCGGCGACGCGGCACCGGCGCCCCGGCTGCCCATGCTGCTGGAGGCCGTACTCGGCATCGGCACGGACCTCGAACTGCGCACCACGCTCCAGCACATCGTCGACACCGCCACCGAACTCATCGGCGCGCGGTACGGCGCGCTCGGTGTGATCGACCCCGAACGCGGCCGGCTCACCGAGCTGTTCACCGCCGGCATGAGCGACGCCGACCGGCAGCGGATCGGACGGCTGCCCGACGGCCACACCGGTATCCTCGGGGCCCTCGTCCGGGACCCCCGGCCACTGCGGCTCGACGATCTGACGGCCGACCCCAGGTCCTCGGGCGTGCCGCCCGGCCACCCCGGGATGCGCTCCTTCCTCGGCGTCCCGATCCAGGTGGACACCGACGTCTTCGGCAGCGTCTATCTGACGGACAAGCGGACCGGTCTCTTCACCGAACAGGACCAGGCCCTGCTGCTCGTGCTGGCCTCGCAGGCGGGTATCTCCATCGCCAACGCCCGGCTGTACGGGACGGCGCTGCAGCGTGAGCGGTGGATCGAGGGGGCCGCCGCCGTCACCACCGCCCTGCTGACCGGGCAGACCCCCCACGACGCGCTGATGACCGTGGCCGAGTCGGCCCGGGTCCTCGCCGACGCCTACGCGGGCGTGGTGCTCCAGCCCACCGAGGAGGGCGGCATGGAGATCGTCGCCGCGTCCGCGGTCGACGATCCCGGCGACATCGTCGGCACCACCATCGAACCCGGCTCCCCCGTGCTCGTCCAGCTGCTCGGCGGGGAACCGGTCTTCATCGAGGACTCGTCGACCGATCCCCGGATGACCACGCATGTACGGGCGCGCTTCGGGCCGAGCATGATGCTGCCGCTCCAGAGCGGCGGCAAGCTGATCGGTACGCTCGCCCTGCCGCGGCGGCGCGGCGGCCGCCCGTACAGCGCGGTGGACCGGCTGCTGGCCACGCAGTTCGCCTCACAGGCCGCGCTCGCGCTGGTGCTGGCGGACTCCCAGCACGACCGGGAGCAGCTCGCGGTGTACGAGGACCGCGACCGGATCGCCCGCGATCTGCACGATCTGGTCGTCCAGCGGCTGTTCGCCACGGAAATGATGCTGGAGTCGACCCGGCGACGGGCGGCCGCGACGGGCCTGGACGAGCTGCTGGGCCGGGCCGTCGACGAACTGGACTCCACGATCCAGGAGGTGCGGACCACGATCTTCGCGCTCCAGCAGCCCCCGGCGGACGCCCCGACGAGCGTGCGCGGAAAGGTGCTGCGCGAGACGGCCGGCGCGGCGGTCCTGCTGGGCTTCCGGCCGTCCGTGCACTTCAACGGACCGGTGGACACGCTGGTGGGCGAACCGGCGGGCCGCGCGCTGCTGGCCGCGCTGCGCGGCGCCCTCGCGGCGGCGCACCGGCGGGAGGGCGTGACGACGATCGCGGTGCAGGTCGACGCGGCGGCCCGGCTGCCGGACGGACAGGACGGGGTACGGCTGGTGGTCACGGACGACGGCCTGCCCGAGGGCGGCGGACGGCGCGGCGCCCAGGACGACACACAGAACGCGAACGCCGAGCGGGGCACGACGGTGACCTGGGAGTCGCCGCGCTAGGAGGAACACCGCGGTGGCGGTGCCCCGGGTGAGGGGCACCACCACCGCGGCGCGGTCAGCTGGTCAGGGTGAAGCTGTCGATGTCGAACAGCGACCCCGAGCCGCCGGTGAAGCTCAGGAAGAGCGGTCCCGAGCCCGAGCCCGTCAGCGTCGTGGAGACCGTGGTGAAGGTCTCCCAGCCGCCGGTGGGCGCGACAGCCACCGAGCCGAGCAGCGTGCCGGTGGCCGAGCCCGAGCGGATCTCGATGGTGCCGCCCGCGCCGGCCGAGGACACCCGGGCCGAGAAGGACGTGACGCCCGTGGTGTCCACCGACGCGTATCCGGCCCAGTCACCGTTGTCGATGTAGCCGAGCGTCCTGCCGCCCCCGGCCCCGGCGTGGCCCGCCGCTTCCACGCCGGAGGAGGAGCTGTACGACTCCGCTTCGACGGCGCCCGGTCCGTCACCGCCGCCGTCATCGCCCCCGTCACCCTGGGGGGTGCAGTCCGCGGTCGCCGCCCCGGCCGCGTACTGGATTCCGCCGAGCAGCTCCCGCTGGAAGGCGGGATCCGCGTACGACTCGGCGGTGTGACCGAGCCCGGTGTAGAACGACCGCCCCTCGCCCTGCGGATGGCACCAGGTGATGGGGTGGTCGCCGCTCATCTCGCCGCCGGTGTAGCTGCCCTCGTCCAGGCTCTGGAGCACCCGCACGCCGGCCCGGGGATTGGTGCGGTAGTTGTACCACTCGTCGGTCCTGGACCAGGTCGCGCCCAGATGCGAGGTCGCCGGATGGGTCCGGTCCTCGTTGACGACCGTGGCCTGCTGGATCGCCGGGTGGCTCTTGAACCAGGTGCCGACGAGCCGCTCGTACGCCGGCCACTCGTACTCGGTGTCGGCGGCGGCGTGGATCCCGACATAGCCGCCGCCCCCGTCGACATACGCCTGCAGGGCGTCCTGCTGGGCGTTGTCGAGGATGTCACCGGTGGTGCTCAGGAACACCACGGCCTCGTACCCGGCGAGATTCCCCGGGGTGAAGGCCGCGCTGTCCTCGGTGGCCGTGACGGTGAAGTCGTTCGCCGCGCCGAGCGCCTGGATCTCCGCGATGCCCGCCGGGATCGAGTCGTGCCGGAAACCGGCGGTCTTGGAGAAGACGAGCACCTGGTAGGGGTCGGCGGCGGCCTGCGCCGTCCCGCCGGGCGCCAGGAAGGCGGCGCCGAGCGCGACAGCGAGGACGCAGGACAGCTGCCGTGCGCGACGGGTGAGGTGACGCTTCATCGCTTCGCCCCCTGCGCCGCCGTGGTGAAGGTGAAGGCGTCCACGTCGAACAGGTTGCCCTGGCCGGACGGTCCCTTGAAGACGAGGAACAGCTCGGTGGTGCCGGCCGGCGCGTTGGAGAGGCCCGCCGTCACATCGGCGAACTGCTCCCAGTCACCGGTCGGTGCCACGGTCGCCGTGCCCAGCAGGGTGCCGGTGGCCGAACCCGCCCGTACCTCGATGGTGCCGCCGGGGCCCGCGGACGAGACCCGCGCCGAGAGCTGGGTGGCGTTGTCCACGGCGTACGGCGTGAAGGAGATCCAGTCGCCGTCGTCCGTGAAGCCGACCGTGCTGCCGCCCTCGGCGGCGCCATGGCCCGCCACCTCGATCCCGGACTGGTCCGAGAAGTGCTCGGCCTGCCGGTGGCGGGGCTGGAGGACGCTGCTGCTGTGCGACGTCAGACCGCCGGCGTCGGTGTACTCCGCGTCGAAGACCCCGTAGAGGTTGGCGGCGCTGTCGTGCTCACCGTCGGCCGGGACCGTGAGAGTCCCGTCGCAGCCGTCGGCCGAGGTGATCTGGTGCTCGTGGCTGTCATGTCCCAGCAGATAGGTGACCTTGACCTTGGCGCAGTCGATGGGCCCGTCCTCGGGGTCGCTGCCCTCGACGGTGAACGGCACGGTGTCGCCGAAGGAGAACAGCTCGCCGTTGGCGGGCGTGGTCAGCTTCACGGTCGGTGCGGTGTTGCCCACCGTCACCACCAGGCTGATGGTGCCGGTCAGCCCCTCCGGGTCCTTGACCGTGAGGGTGGGCTGGAAGGTGCCCGTCGCGGTGTAGGTGTGGCTCGGGTTGGCGTCGGTGGAGCCGGCGCCGTCACCGAAGTCCCAGGAGTAGCTGAGCGCCCCGCCCTCGGGGTCGGAGCTGCCCGCGGAGGAGAAGGCCACCGCGAGGGGTGCCTGTCCCGAGCTCTTGTCTGCGACGGCCTGGGCCACCGGGTTGCGGTTGCTGCCGGCGACGTATTCGACGCGGTAGAGCGCCTGGTTGTCGGAGCCGGTGCCGTAGTCGAGGACGTACAGCGCGCCGTCGGGGCCGAAGGCCTGGTCCATGACCTGGGTGCCGGTCCACGGGAAGCTCTCGATGACGCCGGGGCTGCCGTCGGCCTTCACCTCGATGGGCTTGATCCACTTACGGCCGTACTCGGCGGCGAAGAACAGTCCGTCGAGCGACTCGGGGAACTTCACATCGGAGTCGAGGTTCGCGTCGAAGTGGTAGACGGGGCCGCCCATCGGCGACTCGGAGCCGCCGCCGAACTCGGGGGGAGTGCCCGCGTCGCCGCCGTACCTGATCCAGCTGGACTGCGCGGCCGGCAGCTTGTCGAGGCCGGTGTTGTGCGGCGAGTTGTTGGTGGGGCCGCCCGCGCAGTCGTACTTCGCGCCCGAAGGACCACTGGGGAAGGTGAACTCGCTGTACGCCTCTGCGGCGGTGTTGGTGCCCGTGCAGTACGGCCAGCCGAAGTTGCCCGGCGCGGTGATCCGGTCGAACTCGACCTGGCCGCTGGGGCCGCGGTTCGGGTCGGAGACCCCGGCGTCCGGGCCGTAGTCGCCCACGTAGACGACGCCGGTCGGCTTGTCGACGGCGATACGGAAGGGGTTACGGAAGCCCATCGCGTAGATCTCGGGACGGGTGTCCGCGGTGCCCGGGGCGAAGAGATTGCCGCCCGGGACGGTGTAGCCGCCCTCGGCGGTCGGCTTGATCCTGAGGACCTTGCCGCGCAGGTCGTTGGTGTTGCCGGAGGAGCGCTGGGCGTCGAACTGCGGGTTGCGGTCGGTCCGTTCGTCGATCGGCGCGTACCCCTGCGACTCGAACGGGTTCGTGTCGTCACCGGTGGACAGATAGAGATTGCCCTGCGCGTCGAAGTCGATGTCCCCGCCGACGTGGCAGCACTGGCCGCGGTCGTTCGCCACTTCGAGGACGACCTTCTCGCTGGCCATGTCGAGGGTGCCGTCGGTCTTCAGGGTGAACCGCGAGAGATTCAGATGGCCCTTGAACGGCTCGAAGTCCGCGGCGCTGCCGCTGACGGGGGCGTCCCCCGGCGGGGTGTTCAGTGCGGGCGAGTAGTACAGGTACAGATAGCGGTTGGTCGCGAACCCGGGGTCCGCCGCGACTCCCTGGAGACCTTCCTCGTCATGGGTGTAGGTGTTCAGCTTGCCCGCGAGCTTCGTGTTGCCCGCGGCATCGGTCAGCCGCACGCTGCCGTCCCTGGCCGTGTGCACCACCGACCGGTCGGGCAGTACGGCGAGCGACATCGCCTCACCCAACTCGGCCGCGCCGGAGGCGAGTTGTACCTGCTGGTAGTCGGAGGCGGGTATCTCGGCCGGTGCTCCGGTCGCCGCCGCACCGACGGCGACCGTGCCGGTGAGCGCGAGCGCGAGCGCTGTGAGGAGTCTGGACCACGCTGGAGGGCGTAGGGGCATCGAGAGCTTCCTTCCTGACTTGCGGTGGGGGGAACGTCAGGCAAGGCGCGCGCCGTCGCGCTTTGCGGTCGGGGCAGAGGTCCCTGCATGGGGTGGGAGTCTCTGGTTTCCGCGGTGAGCGATGTGATGCTGGCAACACAGAATTAATTTGTCAAGGTCATGTTCAAATCCTCGACGGACGTCTCCGCCGGGGCGGTCGGGCGGTGTGAGCCATGCCACAGATGGCCCGAACGGCCCTTGAGCAGCAGGGTTTCCGGCGGGCCCGCACGGGAACGGCACGGCCACCGGGCACGCCCGGGACATGGTCGAGTGAGAAAACAAATGCTGCGCGGGCCCGGTCCCGTCTCCGCGCGACAGTCCCGTATACGAGTCAGGGACATCCCGGCGTGGCAGGAGCCGGGGCGTCTCAGCGCGGCAGGAGCCCGGGCGTCTCAGCGCAGCAGATCGTGGAGCGACGCCGCCATCCGCGCGGCGAAGGTCTCGCGGGTCCTGGCGTCCACCGACTCCAGGGAGAGATACGGATTGAGGTCCTCCAGCTCGACGAGCAGCAGCTCCCCGTCCGGGGCGCGGCACGCGTCCACCCGCTGGATCCCGTGCTCCAGCGCGTTCCAGTCGATGAACCGCCGCGCGAACGCCAGATCCGCGGCCCCGGCCTCGTACGGCACCAGCTCCCAGCGCCGCGCCGGGTCCGGCGCGTACAGGGCGTACTGGAAGTCACGGTCGACGAAGTAGAACGAGACCTCGTAGCGGAATGGGATCAGCGGCTGGACCAGTACGTCGCCGAGGGCGAGGTCCGCGAGCCGGTCCCCGGGGACGAACTCCATCCCTATCGAATCCGCGCCGACCATGGGCTTGACGACATACGTGTCGGCCCGCGGCAGCCGCCCCAGGTCCTCGGCGCGGTCGACGGTCGGGATGACCGGATACCCGGCGGCGCTCAGCTCCGCCAGATACCGCTTGCCCACCATGTCGGCCCGCCCGGTCAGCGGGTTGTACACCCGGACCCCGGCCGCTCGCGCCCGGTCGCGGAAGGCGTCGTACTGCTCCTGGTAGTGCAGCACGGGCCCGCTGTTGCGCACCACGACGGCGTCGAAGGACCCCATGAGCCCCTCGGCGTCGAGAGGATGGCACAGGGCGACGGCGAAGTCCCGCCGCAGCCGCGACGACAGCTGGATGTCCTCGTCGCAGTACCTGCGCCCCTTGGCCTCGTAGGCGAGATCGGTGACATAGAGGACGCGCGGCGGGACGGTGGACATGAGGCTCCTGACGCTCTGTATCGGCTCGTGCGGCGGAGTGGACGGACCGTCGAACGCCCGGCCGAACACGCCGAGAGGTGACGCTCCGCGGGGGCTCCACGTCCGGCTCCCCCTGGGCCGAGTGGGGGTACTGCCGTACGGGCGAAAAGATCTAGCACCGCCGCCCGCCCCCGCCGGCTCCCCCGCTCCGCCCGGACATGAAAAAGCCCCAGGTCAGAACGATTCTTCCCTGGGGGCCCGGTGGGGCGGGTGGGACTCGAACCCACGGCCGACGGATTATGAGTCCGCTGCTCTAACCGGCTGAGCTACCGCCCCTAACGGCGCGTCGCGCACATTTGTGCGCGCCCGTCTGCCGCAGCATAGCCGCTCATACGATCTCCTGCCTCGGATGGGCGGCATCGTTTGACCTTGAGGACCGCACCGTGCAGTGCGTGGTTCCGGGAACCTCCAACTACAGCCGTTGGAGGGACGGGAGGCGTACCCGCCAGGGGTCCTGGGCATACGAAAAAGGACCCCGAAGGGTCCTCCTCGTTTGTGCTCCCCCGGCTGGACTCGAACCAGCAACCCTCCGGTTAACAGCCGAATGCTCTGCCAATTGAGCTACAGGGGACCGCGCTCCCCCGACTGGACTCGAACCAGTAACCTGCCGGTTAACAGCCGGCTGCTCTGCCAATTGAGCTACAGGGGATTGCTGCGTGTGCACCGAACGTACCTACCCCGGTCGTCCCGGGCGGCGCACGTTCGCTGCGACACATACATTAGCGCAAGCAGGGGGGTGCTTCGCCAATCGGTATCCACCCCGGTCACGTCGGGTGATCCCGGGCCACTACGGGGTAGGCGAAGAGCACAGACCGACGGTCCGACGCTGACGCTGGGGACTCCGACGCTTAGGGAAGGGTGGCAGCCATGCGGTACCGCCTCACGTTCATCGCGGGACTGGCTTGCGGATACGTTCTCGGAACCCGCGCCGGACGCGAGCGCTACGAGCAGCTGAAGAAGTCGGCACGCCAGGTCTCGCAGAATCCGGCGGTGCGCAACGCGGCCGAGTCCGCCGCGCAGACCGGCCGGGAGGTCGCGGGCAAGGCGTACCACTCGGTGAGCGGCGTGGTCGGCGACAAGGTCGGGGACAAGATGCCGCACTCCGTGGCCCAGCGCGTGCGCTCGCTGCGGGAGCGCAGCCAGAACGGCCGGGACGACTGGGGAACCAGCAACACCTGAAAAACCCGGTCCCACGGACCCGGACCCTCCCGGCAGCCCTCGCCGCGCCGCGCGTGCGGCAGAATCGGGTGGCATGGGAATAGTCGCCGGGTTGGACAGTTCGTCCGGGTTCACACGCATCGTCGTCTGTGACGCGGACACGGGTGCCGTGCTGCGGCAGGGGTACGCGCCGCATCCGGTCGAGGCGAAGGCCACCGAGGTCGATCCGCAGGTCTGGCTGCTCTCGCTCGGCGAGGCCGCGAGCGGCGGTCTGCTGGAGGGCGTGCAGGCCATCGGCGTCGCCGCGCAGCAGCACGGCATGGTGGCGCTGGACCGGCAGGGCAATCTCGTACGCCCCGCGCTGCTCGGCAACGACAAGCGGGCGCAGGTCGCCGCCGCCGATCTGGTGGACGCGCTGGGCGGCCGACAGGCGTGGGCCGAGGCCGTCGGATCCGTACCGCAGTCGGCGCAGCTCGTGGCCAAGCTGCGCTGGATGGCGCGGGCCGAGCCGGAGGCGGCGCGGCGCACCGCACTGATCATGCAGCCGCACGACTGGCTGGTCTGGCAGCTGCTGGGCCGCCCGGCGCGCAGAACCACCGACCGGGGCGCGGCGTCCGGGACCGGCTACTGGTCCGCGCGGACGGGGACGTACCGGCCGGACCTGGTGGAGCTGGCGCTCGGCCACCAGGCCGCGCTGCCCGAGGTGCTCGGTCCCGCCGACGCCGCGGGGACCACTCCCGAAGGGCTGCTGATCTCCGCCGGCACCGGCGAGACCATGGCCGCCGCCTTCGGGCTCGGCGTGGCCGTCGGGGACGCCGTGGTGTCGCTGGGAGCGTCGGGCTCGGTGATGGCCGTGCACCACGAGGCGCTCGCCGATCCCACCGGAATGATCACCTCCTTCGCGGACGCCACCGGGATGCATCTGCCGGTCGTCCACACCCTGAACGCCGTACGGGCGCTGCGCGGCACGGCGGAACTGCTGGGTACGGAGGATCTGGACGAGCTGTCCGCGCTGGCGCTCAAGTCCACGCCGGGCTCCTCGGGTCTGGTGTTCCTGCCCTATCTGGAGGGCGAGCGGACCCCGCAGCTGCCGCACACGGCGGGCACGCTGACCGGGCTGCGGCGTGAGTCGATGAAGCCGGAGCATCTGGCACGGGCCGCGTTCGAGGGGATGCTCTGCTCACTAGCCGACGCGATGGACGTGCTGCGCGGGCGCGGGGTGGAGGTGCGGCGGGTGTTCCTGCTGGGGGCGGCCGCCGAGCTGACCGCCGTGCAGGCGCTGGCGCCGGCGATCTTCGGGGCGCAGGTGGTCGTACCGCAGCCCGCGGACTACACGGCGCTCGGCGCGGCGCGGCAGGCGGCCTGGGCGCTCGGGGTCTCGCGGGGGTCGCTCGCCCGGCACTCCCCGCCGGCCTGGCAGGGCGCGGCCGCCCAGGTCTTCGAGCCGGGTGAGGACGCGGCCGTGGGGACCGCGGTGCGGCAGCAGTACATGGCGACGCGGGAGGAGATCCACCCGGGAGCATTCGGCACGGGGGCCTGAGCGCGGCTCCGCCCGCGGTCTGCGGGCGGCTCCGCCCGGGGGCTGAGCGCGGCTCCGCCCGGGGGCCTGCGCGGGGTGTCGCCCGGGGGGCGGTTCTTGACCCGTCCTTGGACATAAACCCTTGGGGCTCAGCGGCCGGAGTGCCGCAAGATGGGGTCGACCCCTCCACCTTTGCCGACTCCGAGAGACTTCGCGTGCTCCTACGTCTTCTGCGAGCCCATCTCGCTCCGTACAAGAGACCGATAGCCCTGCTGGTGGCGCTCCAGCTGTTGCAGACGTCCGCCACCCTCTATCTGCCCACCCTCAACGCCGACATCATCGACGAAGGTGTCGTGAAGGGGGACACGGGCTACATCCTGGAATTCGGCGGCATCATGATCGCCGTCAGCGTCGTCCAGGTGATCTGCAACATCGGCGCCGTGTACTACGGCGCACGGACCGCCTCGGCCCTCGGCCGGGATGTGCGGGCCGCGATCTTCGAGCGGGTGCAGAGTTTCTCCGCCCGCGAGATGGGCCACTTCGGCGCCCCCTCGCTCATCACCCGCACCACCAATGACGTCCAGCAGGTGCAGATGCTGGTCCTGATGTCGTTCACGCTGATGGTGTCCGCGCCCATCATGTGTGTCGGCGGCGTCGTGATGGCGCTCGGCCAGGACATTCCGCTGTCGGGGGTGCTGCTGGCGGTCGTGCCGGTGCTCGGCATCGCCGTGAGCCTCATCGTCAGGAAGATGCGGCCGCTGTTCCGGACCATGCAGACGCGGCTGGACACGGTGAACCGGATCCTGCGCGAGCAGATCACCGGCAACCGCGTGATCAGGGCGTTCGTCCGGGACGAGTACGAGAAGGAGCGCTTCCGGGGAGCCAACACCGAGCTGACCGACGTGGCGCTGGGCACCGGCCGGCTGATGGCGCTGATGTTCCCGACCGTGATGACGGTCGTGAATGTGTCCTCGGTCGCCGTCGTCTGGTTCGGCGCGCACCGCATCGACAGCGGCCATATGCAGATCGGCGCGCTGACCGCGTTCCTCGCGTATCTGATGCAGATCGTGATGGCCGTGATGATGGCCACCTTCATGTTCATGATGGTGCCGCGCGCCGAGGTGTGCGCCGAGCGCATCGAAGAGGTGCTGGACACCAGGTCGAGTGTCGTACCGCCGGAGAACCCGGTGCGGGAGCTGCGGCGGCACGGGCATCTGGAGGTGCGGAATGCTGAATTCCGCTTCCCCGGGGCCGAGGAGCCGGTGCTGCGGGACGTGTCGTTGATCGCACGGCCCGGTGAGACGACCGCGGTCATCGGATCGACGGGCAGCGGCAAGTCGACGCTGCTCGGGCTCGTACCGCGGCTGTTCGACGCGACCGGCGGGGAGGTGCTCGTCGACGGCCAGGACGTCCGCGGGCTCGATCCGACGCTGCTGGCGAAGACCGTGAGCCTGGTGCCGCAGAAGCCGTATCTCTTCTCAGGGACGGTCGCGACGAATCTGCGGTACGGCAACCCCGACGCGACCGACGAGGAGCTGTGGCACGCGCTGGAGGTGGCGCAGGCGAAGGAGTTCGTCACCACCCTGGAGGGCGGGCTGAACGCGCCCGTCGCGCAGGGCGGCACGAATGTCTCCGGCGGGCAGCGGCAGCGGCTCGCCATCGCGCGGACGCTGGTGCAGCGGCCGGAGATCTATCTGTTCGACGACTCGTTCTCCGCACTGGACTACGCCACGGACGCGGCGCTGCGGCGCGCGCTGGCGGCCGAGACCGCGGAGGCGACCGTCGTGATCGTCGCCCAGCGGGTCTCCACCATCCGTGACGCCGACCGGATCGTGGTGCTGGACGAGGGCAGGGTCGTCGGGACGGGCCGCCATCAGGAGCTGATGGCGGGGAACGCGACATACCGGGAGATTGTTCTCTCCCAGCTGACCGAGGCGGAGGCTGCCTGATGAGCGGTCCAGGCGGACGCATGATGATGGCCGGCCCCACGCAGCGGTCGATGGACTTCAAGGGGTCGGGCAAGCGGCTGCTACGGCTGCTGATCGTGGAGAAGTCCACGCTCTGGTGGATGCTCGGCGCCGGTGTGCTGAGCGTGGCGCTGTCGGTGGTGGGCCCGAAGATCCTCGGCCGGGCCACGGACCTGATCTTCGCGGGGGTCATCGGCCGGCAGACCCAGGAAGGTGTCACCAAGGCGCAGACCCTCGCCGGTCTGCGGGAGAAGGGCGACGATCAGCTCGCCGACCTGCTCTCCGGGGTGGACTTCACCCCGGGCAGCGGCATCGACTTCGGCGCGGTGGGCGATGTCCTGCTGGTGGTACTGGTGGTGTATCTGGCCGCCGGCCTGCTGATGCTGGTGTCGACGCGGCTCTCCATCCGGGTCATCAACCGCACGGTGTTCCGGATGCGGGAGGACGTCGAGGCGAAGCTGTCGCGGCTGCCGCTGTCGTACTTCGACCAGCAGCAGCGCGGCGAGGTGCTCAGCCGGGCGACGAACGATGTCGACAACATCTCGCAGACCATGCAGCAGACGATGGGGCAGCTGATCAACTCGGTGCTGACGATCGTCGGTGTGCTGGGGATGATGTTCTGGATCTCGCCGCTGCTCGCGCTGGTGGCCCTGGTGACGGTGCCGCTGTCGGTGCTCGTGGCGGCGAAGGTCGGCAAGCGGTCGCAGCCGCAGTTCGTGCAGCAGTGGAAGGTCACCGGCACGCTCAACGCCCATGTCGAGGAGATGTACACCGGGCACGCCCTGGTGAAGGTCTTCGGACGGCAGCACGAGTCGGCGGAGGCGTTCCGGGAGCAGAACGACGACCTCTACGAGGCGGGCTTCAAGGCGCAGTTCAACAGCGGGATCATGCAGCCGCTGATGCTCTTCATATCCAATCTCAACTATGTGCTGATCGCGGTCGTCGGCGGACTCCGGGTCGCCTCGGGCACGCTGTCGATCGGTGATGTGCAGGCGTTCATCCAGTACTCACGGCAGTTCTCGATGCCGCTGACCCAGGTCGCCTCGATGGCCAACCTGGTGCAGTCAGGGGTCGCTTCCGCCGAGCGGATCTTCGAGCTGCTGGACGCCGAGGAGCAGGAGCCCGACGCGCCTTCGGTGGAGCGGCTGCGGGAGCTGAAGGGACGGGTGGCGCTGGAGAACGTGTCGTTCCGGTACTCCCCCGACAAGCCGCTGATCGACAATCTGTCGCTCTCGGTGGACCCGGGACAGACGGTCGCGATCGTCGGCCCGACAGGTGCGGGCAAGACCACGCTCGTCAATCTGCTGATGCGGTTCTACGAGGTGACGGACGGCCGGATCACCCTGGACGGCATGGACGTCGCGAAGATCTCGCGCGAGGAACTGCGGTCCGGGATAGGCATGGTCCTCCAGGACACCTGGCTCTTCGGCGGGACGATAGCGGAGAACATCGCGTACGGCGCTTCGCGCGAGGTCACCCGGGAGGAGATAGAGGAGGCGGCCCGAGCGGCCCACGCCGACCGTTTCGTCCGTACGCTCCCCGACGGCTACGACACGGTGATCGACGACGAGGGCTCGGGGGTCAGCGCCGGCGAGAAGCAGCTGATCACCATCGCTCGGGCGTTCCTGTCCGAGCCGGTGATCCTGGTGCTGGACGAGGCGACCAGCTCGGTGGACACCAGGACCGAGGTGCTGATCCAGAAGGCGATGGCGCGGCTGGCCCACGGTCGTACGAGCTTTGTGATCGCGCACCGGCTCTCCACGATCCGGGACGCGGACGTGATCCTGGTGATGGAGGACGGCGCGATCGTCGAACAGGGCACGCACGACGAGCTGCTGGCGGCGCAGGGCGCGTACGCACGGCTGTACGCGGCCCAGTTCGCGCAGGCGGTCGCCGAAGTGGACTGACCTGGGGGGCGTTCGAACCCCGGCGGCTTGACCGGATCCCGGCGCCGCGCCCGTACCGCCCAGCCGGGCGGGGGGCGCGGCGCCGGGTCAGTCGAGGTAGCCGCGCAGCTGCTCCGCGGAGGCGTGGACGCGCAGCTTGTTCAGCGTCTTGGACTCGATCTGGCGTATGCGCTCGCGGGTCACGCCGAAGATCCGGCCGATCTCCTCCAGCGTCCTGGGCCGGCCGTCGGCCAGCCCGTAGCGCAGCTGGACGACCTTGCGTTCGCGCTCGCCGAGGGTGGAGAGCACCGCCTCCAGATGTTCGCGCAGCAGCAGGAAGGCCGCGGACTCGACGGGGGACGCGGCGTCGCGGTCCTCGATCAGATCGCCGAGCGCGACATCGTCCTCCTCCCCCACCGGGGCATGCAGGGAGACCGGCTCCTGGGCGAGCCGCAGCACCTCGCTGACCCGCTCCGGGGGCAGTTCCAGCTGGGCGCCGACCTCCTCGGGGGTGGGCTCGTACCCGCGTTCCTGGAGCATTCTGCGCTGGACCCGTACGACGCGGTTGATCAGCTCGACCACATGGACCGGGACGCGGATGGTACGGGCCTGGTCGGCCAGCGCGCGGGACATGGCCTGGCGGATCCACCAGGTCGCGTACGTCGAGAACTTGTAGCCGCGGGCGTAGTCGAACTTCTCAACGGCCCTGATCAGGCCGAGGTTTCCCTCCTGGACGAGATCGAGCATGGTCAGTCCGCGGCCGACGTAGCGCTTGGCCACGGAGACGACGAGCCGCAGATTGGCCTCGATCAGCCGGCGCTTGGCCATCCGGCCCAGGACCACGAGCCTGTCGAGATCCAGGGCGAGCCGGGAGTCCAGATCAGGGGCGCTGCTCAGCTTCTCCTCGGCGAAGAGGCCAGCTTCGACGCGGCGGGCCAGGTCCACTTCCTCGACGGCGGTGAGCAGCGGGACGCGGCCGATCTCCCGCAGGTACTGGCGGAAGAGATCGGAGGAGGGCCCGTCGCTGTCGGCACGGCTGCCGCGCCGGCCCGGGGGCACGGGAACGATGGGGATCTCCACGGGGTTCTCGGTGAGGGTCTCCATGACCGGCTCGGTCACCGTCTCGGCCGACGCCTGGGGCAGCGTCCGGGTCAAGGACTGGGGCAAGGGCTGGGTCAACGTCTGGGTCCGGGTCTGCACGGGGGGCGACCTCCAGGGTGATCGCTGCCGGTTCGGGGGCGTGCGGCAGCGGGACGGAGGCAGCCGGGCCGCTTTCCGTCCCGTACACGATGAGCGGATCCGCGGGGGTGAGGCGCCCACTCGCCGGTGGGCAGGCCGCGCTCCGAGGACTCAGGCACCGCACCCCAGTGTGGGGTACGACACATCGCCGCCACGAGGGGCGTGCGGTGACTTTCTGAGTCCGGTACGTAACCCCGCTGTTACGGAAGGGAGAGGCGCGGGCCGCTCTACGGCGGGGCGCGGACCGCTCCACGGAGAGGCGCGGGCCGCTCTACAGGGCGTCGGCGCCGCGGTTGCGCAGGGACCGGCCGTACTGCTGGAGCACCCACAGCTCGTTCTGTACGGCCGCGTAATGGTCCGGTTCCGCCTGGGTGCCGAGCCGGGTCAGGGTGCCGGTGACATCGCGGACCCGGCGGTCGACGGCGCGCAGCCTGACCTGGACGAGCTGCTCCCCGGCGTAGGTCTCGTCGATGGTCTTGCCGTGGAACACCTCCACCGCCAGCTCGGTGACCAGCGCGCGCACCACGTCGTTCGGCGCGGCCTCGCGGACCCGGGCCAGATACTCGGGGGCCGAGCGCAGGCCCGACTCGGCGCCGCCCGCGTCCTCTATGGCGCGGCGCACGGCGGCGTACGGCGGGGCGGTGAACTCGTCCGTCCCGTAGGCGTCGAAGGCCGGGGAGACCAGCTCGGGCCGCTGGAGGGCGAGTTTGAGCAGCTCACGCTCGGTGCGGTGGGCGGGGCTGCGGAGGTTGAGCGCGGGTCCTGAGGGGCCCTGCGTCTGGGTCTCGTACGACTGCTGCGAGCGGCGCTCCGGCACCTCCGCCGGGCCGCGGCCGCCGCGGTCGCGGGCCCAGCGCGCCACCTGCGCGACGCGCTTGACCACGAACTGGGTGTCGAGGATGCCGAGGATGCCGGCGAGCTGGACCGCGACCTCGTGCTGCGAGGAGCCGTTCTTGATCCGGGCGACGATCGGGGCGGCCTCGTCGAGCGCCGCGGCGCGGCCCGCCGGGGTCTCCAGGGCGTACCGCGAGACGATCTGGCGGATCGCGAACTCGAAGAGCGGCGTGCGGGGTTCGACCAGGTCCTGGACGGCTTCGTCGCCCTTGGCGAGGCGCAGCTCGCACGGGTCCATATTGTCGGGGGCGATGGCGATATAGGTCTCGGCGGCGAACTTCTGGTCGTCCTCGAAGGCGCGCAGCGCGGCCTTCTGACCGGCCGCGTCCCCGTCGAAGGTGAAGATCACCCGCGCGCTGCCGTTGTCCATCAGCAGCCGCCGGAGGATCTTGATGTGGTCGCCGCCGAAGGCGGTGCCGCAGGTGGCGATGGCGGTGGTGACCCCGGCCAGATGGCAGGCCATCACATCGGTGTAGCCCTCGACGACGACGGCCCGGCTGGCCTTGGCGATGTCCTTCTTGGCCAGGTCGACGCCGTACAGCACCTGGGACTTCTTGTAGATCGCGGTCTCGGGGGTGTTGAGGTACTTCGGCCCGTTGTCGTCGTCCCGGAGCTTGCGCGCGCCGAAGCCGACGACCTCGCCGGAGATGTCGCGGATGGGCCACATCAGCCGGCCGCGGAAGCGGTCGATCGGGCCGCGGCGGCCGTCCTGGGAGAGCCCGGAGAGCAGCAGCTCCTTGTCGCTGAAGCCTTGGCCGCGCAGATAGCGGGTGAGGTGGTCCCAGCCGACCGGGCTGTAGCCGACGCCGAAGTGCTCGGCTGCTGCCTGGTCGAAGCCGCGCTCGGCGAGGAACGTACGGCCCGTCTCGGCCTCGGCGCCTGACAGCTGCTCGGCGTAGAACTGCGCGGCGATCTTGTGCGCCTCGACCAGCCGGGTGCGCTCGCCGCGCTGGCTCGACGGGTTGTACCCGCCCTCTTCGTACCGCAGGGTGATGCCCGCCTGGGCGGCGAGCCGCTCGACCGTCTCGGAGAAGGAGAGATGGTCGATCTTCATCACGAAGGCGATGGTGTCCCCGCCCTCCTGGCAGCCGAAGCAGTGGAAGAGACCCTTGCTCGGACTGACCTGGAAGGAGGGGGACTTCTCGTCGTGGAAGGGACAGAGCCCCTTCAGATTGCCGCCGCCCGCGTTGCGCAGCTGGAGGTACTCGGACACGACGGCGTCGATCGGGACCGCGTCCCGTACCGCCTTCACGTCGTCATCGTTGATCCTGCCTGCCACGCGTGAATCCTACGGGGACGCGCGGACAGTCCTGTCCGGCCCCGGGGATCCGGTGCGGTGCCGGGAGTCCTGTACGCGTCAGGTGCGGAGGGCGCCCAGCGGGACACCCGGGTCGGCGAGGGCCTCCAGATCCTGCGGCTCGGCGGAGCGGATCAGGCGCTGGATGTCTTCGGTGACGTCCCACACATTGACGTTCATCCCGGCGAGCACCTTGCGGTCCTTCAGCCAGAAGGCGACGAACTCCCGCTTTCCGGCGTCGCCCCGTACGACCACCTGGTCGTACGAGCCGGGCGGCGCCCAGCCCGAGTACTCAAGACCCAGGTCGTACTGGTCGGAGAAGAAATACGGGACGCGGTCGTAGGTGACGTCCTGGCCGAGCATGGCGCGGGCGGCGGCCGGGCCGCCGTTGAGCGCGTTGGCCCAGTGCTCGACGCGTACCCGGCCGGCGGGCAGCGTGCCGCTCCAGTCAGGCAGCGGGAAGGCGGCCACATCGCCCGTCGCGAAGATGTCGGGGTCGGAGGTGCGCAGACCGGCGTCGACGGCGACGCCGCCGCCCTGGTCCCGGTCGGCGAGCTCCAGACCGGCGGCCTCGGCGAGGGCCGTGCGCGGGGCGGCACCGATCGCGGCGAGCACATCGTGGGCCGGGTGCTCCTCGCCGTCGTCCGTACGGGCCGCCAGGACCATGCCGTCCTGTCCGGTGATCCCGGTGAGCCGCGCGCCGAAGTGGAAGCGGACGCCGTGCTCGCGGTGCAGGTCGGTGAAGAGCTGGCCCAGCTCGGGGCCGAGCACGTGGTGGAGCGGGGTCGGGGCGGACTCGATGACGGTGACCTCCGCGCCGTACCCACGCGCGGCGGCCGCGACCTCCAGGCCGATCCATCCCGCACCGGCGATGACCAGATGGCCGTTGTCGCGGCCGAGGGCGGTCAGTACCTGGCGCAGCCGGTCCGCGTGGGCGAGCCGGCGCAGATGGTGGACGCCCACCAGATCCGTACCGGGGATGTCGAGGCGGCGCGGTTCGGCGCCGGTGGCCAGCAGGAGTTTGTCGTACCGCACGGAGGTGCCGTCGCCGAGATGCACGCACCGGGCGTCCCGGTCGATGGAGGTGACGGTCTGGCCGAGATGCAGCTCGATCTCGGCCTGGGCGTACCAGCCGGACGCGTGCACGAAGACGCTGTCCCGTTCCGCCTTGCCGAGCAGATAGCCCTTGGACAGGGGCGGCCGTTCATAGGGGTGGTCGCGCTCGTCGCCGATGAGGATCACTCGGCCGGTGAAGCCCTCCGCGCGCAGGGTTTCCGCGGCCTTCGCCCCGGCCAGCCCGCCCCCGACGATGACAAATGTCCGATGTGCGTCGACCACTTGATGCCTCCTCTTCGCGCTGCCGCCATCTGCGAGCGTCCCGTACGGAGCGTGATGGCGAAAGAGGGAGCGCTCCACGGACGTGTCTCACCGCAGTGATCTGGCTACTCTCGTACCCAGCGTGCATCAGGAGCCGTGAGGCTTGAGGGGCGCGTGCTACGCATCCATTTCACCACCGCCGATCTGAACGTGCCGCGCGTGGCGGCGCGGCACGGCCGGTGGCGTCCGTGTGTCAGGGGCGGCTGGTGAGTCCTGCGTGCAGGGAGCGGGCCGCCGCGTCGGTGAGCGAGGCGATCTGGTCGACGATGACGCGCTTGCGCGCCCGGTCGTCGGGGGCCGTGGCGAACAGCGCGCGGAACTGCGGATCCAGCCCCTCCGGGGCGCGGGCCGTGAGCGCCTCGGCCAGCTCGGCCAGGACGATCCGCTGGTCGGCGCGGAGCGCCTCCTGTTCGGCGCGCTGCATGACATAGCGGTCGGCGACGGCCTTGAGCACCGCGCATTCGTGGCGGGCCGCGCGCGGGACGACCAGCTCGGCGGCGTACCGGGTGAGCGGGCCCGTGCCGTACGCCCGGCGGGTGGCGCCCTCGGCGGCCAGGCAGAAGCGTCCGATGAGCTCGCTGGTCGCGTCCTTGAGCCGGCCCTGCGCCACGGCGGAGCCGTCGTAGCCGTGCGGCCACCACTCCTGCCGCATGAGCCGGTCGAGTGCGGCCGACAGCTCCTGCGGGTCGGTGTCCGCCGGTACGTACCTGCCGATCGCCACCGCCCAGATCCCGCGCCGCTCGGTCTCGGAGGAGAGCGCGGCGGGGTCGACATGGCCGGCGTGCAGACCGTCCTCGAAGTCGTGGACGGAGTACGCCACGTCGTCGGACCAGTCCATGACCTGCGCCTCGAAGCAGGTACGGTCCGCCGGTGCGCCCCGGCGGACCCAGGAGAAGACCGGCAGGTCGTCCTCGTACACCCCGAACTTCGGCGAGCCGGGCTCGGTGGGGTGGGCGCCGCGCGGCCATGGGTATTTGGTGGCGGCGTCCAGGGCGGCGCGGGTGAGGTTGAGGCCGACGCTGACCAGATCGTCTCCGCCCTGGGACTCCTGGGCGGCTCGGGACTCCTGGGCGGCTCGGGACTCCTGGGCGGCTCGGGATGCTGGAGACGCCTGGGCTTCCTGGGCTTCCTGGGACCGTACGAAGCGCTTCGGCTCGATCCTGGTCAGCAGCCGCAGCGACTGGGCGTTGCCCTCGAAGCCGCCGCAGTCCCGGGCGAAGTCGTTGAGCGCCTGCTCGCCGTTGTGGCCGAAGGGCGGGTGGCCCATGTCGTGGGAGAGACACGCGGCCTCGACGAGATCCGGGTCGCAGCCGAGCGCCGCGCCCAGTTCGCGCCCCACCTGCGCGCACTCCAGGGAGTGGGTCAGCCGGGTGCGAGCGCTGGCGTCCCACTCCTGGCTGCGGGATCCCGGGGTCACCACCTGGGTCTTGCCGGCGAGCCGGCGCAGCGCGCTGGAGTGCAGCACGCGCGCGCGGTCACGCTGGAAAGCGGTGCGTCCCGGGCGCTTGTCGGGCTCGGTGGCCCAGCGCTCGGTGGCCGCGTCGTCGTACGCGCCCGCCGGTTCTGAGGGGTGCGGTGTGGTGATGCCGGTGGTGCCTGCCATGCACCGAAGGTAACCGGAGCGGCTGTCCCGGGCCGAGGCGAGGTGGCGGCGGACCGTGGCGCGGGGCGTCGTGGGCACGGTCGGCGGGCACCCTCGGCGGGCACCGTCGGCTCGTTGTCAGACCCCTCACCTACTGTGAAGATCGTTCGGAACCAGAAGGTCGGGGAGGGGTCCTGCCATGGGCTGGATCGAGACGTCGGGCGGCTATGCCGTCACGCTGGAC
The DNA here is from genome assembly GCF_042882605.1 of Streptomyces sp. NPDC058198. Classification (NCBI taxonomy): domain Bacteria; kingdom Bacillati; phylum Actinomycetota; class Actinomycetes; order Kitasatosporales; family Streptomycetaceae; genus Streptomyces; species Streptomyces sp. NPDC058198. The sequence goes on along the minus strand of NZ_JBHVVP010000011.1, from coordinate 13,312 downwards.
GGCACACGGGTGCTGTGCCGCAATGCCGCGGGCCGGGCACTGAAACAGGTGCCGGCGAAGCTCAAGGATGACGCCGAGGTGGTACGGCTGCGGCAGCTGGCCGAGTGGCTGGAGCGGCACGAGCGGGAGTGCCGGGAGCAGGTGGACGCCTGGCTGGTGCGTTCGCTGCCGGTTCCGGTGGCCCTGCTGGCGCGGGTGTGGCCGGATGCGGCCTGGCAGTCGGCGCTGCGCGATCTCGTGGTGGCGCCGGTGGCCGCGGACGGCTCGGCCGACACGGCGCGTGCGGGATTTCTGCGGGACGCGGATCCGGTGCGGGGGCTGGGGATCGTCGATCTGGACGGGGACTCGGTGCGACTGGACCCGGCGCGGGTGGCGACGGTGCTGATTCCGCATCCGGTGCTGCTCGAAGAGCTGGCGGAGCTGCGGGAGTTCGCCGCGGAGCTGGGGGTCGAGCAGGGCGCGGAGCAGCTGTTCCGCGAGGTGTGGCGGCGGCCGGAGCCGTCCGACGACCCCGCCGACGCCGGTAGTACGGCCGGCACGGCTGGTACGGCGCAGGACTGGCGTGCGTACGCCAACGGGAAGTTCGAGCAGCTGCGGCACGCCACCGCGCGTGCGGTCTCGCTCGGCTACCGGGTGCGCGGCGGCCAGGTGGTCTGCCCCCTGGTGGAGGACGGGCGGCCGCTGGAGGCGGCGTACTGGCTGGGGGACGACTATCCCGACACGGAGACGCTGACCGGCTCGCTGGAGTGGCGTGACGCGGCCGGGCGGCGGCTGCCGCTCGCGGAGGTGGGGCCGGTCGCCTGGTCGGAGGGTGAGCGGATGGCCGCGCTGGTGTACGCGGGCCGTGTGGTCGTGAGTGACGAGGAGGGGGCGCTGTGAGCGACGTGCGAGGGCCGGGCGGGACGCCGGCCGACCAGAAGACGGCGGCGGACAAGAAGACGCCGGCCAACAAGAAGACAGCGGCCGGGACATCGCCGGAGAAGGACCTGCTGGACGCCGGCGCGGTGCTGCCGCTCGGCGGCGCCGAGGGCGATGTGCTGACCGCGCGGGCGTACGGCCATCCCGCACTGGACGGGCGCGCGGTGGTACGGCTGGTGCCCGGGGCGATCGGGGCCGCCGAGGATCTCGCCCTGGAGTACCTGGGATTCGGCGCGGCCGAGGTCGGCGAGGTCGGCCGGGTCAAGCAGCAGTCGCTGGGCTTCCCCGCCTGGGCGCTCGTGCACGACCCGGGCAACGGCCATCACGCGCTCGCCGTGGTCAAGGAGATGGAGCGACTCACCCGGCTCGTCGCCACGAAGCCAGGGCTGGCGAAGGAGGGGTTCGACGAGATCGGCGAGCGGCTCGACCGGTCCGTACCGCACTTCCTGCCCACCTTCTACGAGCAGGTGGCACGGCACTTCCTGGCCGCCGAGTCGCGCCAGTACGCCTCGACGTTCTTCGGCAAGGCGCGGGCGGCGGAGCAGCGCCATGCCCTGGAGGTGGACGAGGAGCGGCTGCGCGAGGTCTTCCTGGAGTTCGCCGGGGCCGGTGCGCTGAGCGGCAAGGCCCTGCGCGAGCACGCCAAGGCACTGACGGTCCGGCTGTCGGCGACCGAGGCGTACGGCCAGTTCAAGGCGGTCTCGCTGGAGCGGTGCGCGGCCGGACTCGCCCCGTACGCGGGCATGCTGGAGGATCTGCGGCGCCTCGCGAAGGGCGCGGCCCTGGACGCGGACGCCGAGGAGCGGTCGCTGCTCGCGGAGATCATCCACACCGGCCCGATGAACCGCGCGGCGGCGAGCTTCTGGAAGTCCGCGCTGCCGGCCCTGGCCGCCGTGGCGGCCGAGGACCGCGCGGTGCGTGAGCGGCTGCTGACGCTGCTGCCCGCCACGGGTGGTGACAGCCCCGAGGAGTTCGACGCCTCCTGGCTCGCCCTGCTGGACCGGTGCGGGGCGGTCGCCCTGCTGGTGGACGGGACAGTTCCGGCCGCGGAGTGGCTGTCGTCCTGGGCCAGGCACCGGCAGCGCGGCTGGCGGCCGACCAAGCGGCTGGCCGCCGAACTGGCCCTGACCGAGCGGCTGGTGGACCGGCTGGTGGCCGACGGCACGCCCGTACGGCTGCTCGGCGGCTACGGCAGGCGCGTCACGGTGGACCTGGATCTGCTGGACGCCTGTCTGGCCTGGGGGGTGCCGGTCGCCGGTCCCTCGGAGGACGGCTGGAGGCTGGATCTGGCCGACTGGCTGTTCGACGAGCGCGCGGGCCGCAGGGATCTGGCCGCGCTGACGGCCGACCCCCGGTTCACCCGGCTGCTGCGCGCGGGCGTGGAGCAGCTGGGCGAGAACGACGACGCCCCGGCACGGCTCGAAAAGGTCGTCGGCCATCCCGCGCTGCGTACCGTACTCGTGGGCTGGCTCGGTGAGCGGGCGGACGATCTGTCGCGGCCCTTCGGACTGCCCGAGCTGGACGCCCAGTTGCGGCGGCTGACCCGGTTCGCTTCGCGGTCCGTGCTGGCCACGGCGCCGGACGCGGTGCGGCGGATCACCGCGGTCTCGCCCGCTTCGGCCCTGGCGAGGACGTTGCGGGCGGGCATCCTCGACGAGCTGGTCTGGCCCGCCCTGGAAGAGGCGCTGCCAGGGCTCGGCACGGTCGACGCGAAGGTCTCGGGGACGCGCTACGGCTACAACGCCGACAAGTGGTACCAACTCACCGACGCCTGGCCCGCGCTGCTGGTCCGGGTCGGCACCCAGGTCGCGGCGGTGGGGCCGACGAGCGTGCTCGACCAGCGTGTCCTCAGCCTGCCGACGACCGCGCCGGCCCACCGGGACGCAGTGACGGTCCGCCATGTGGAAGGCCAGTGGCTGATCGCCAACGGTTACGGCGACGACCGGCGGGCCGTCTGGTCGGGCCGCCCCGCCGAGGTGTTCAAGCCCGCGGGCGAGCTGAACGACCACTGGACCGAGGCCCGGACGCCCTCGTTCGCCCTGCCCGACGGCGGTCGCTGCTACGGCGGCCGGCCGGTGCACGCGGGCGACACCTCCTTCGCGGCGGAGCGCCGCCCGGTCGTCTCGGACGGCATCTCCGTATGGGTCCTGCACGAGAACCAGTGGTGGGAGTACGACCCCGAGTCCGCCCGCAGGGGCCGGGTGTCGGTGCCCGCCTTCTTCGACTCCGCGCTGGCCGAGGGCGGCGGACAGCTGCTGGAGCGGGCCTGCCGGCTGCTTCCCGTACAACCCGGCCTGGAATCCTCGCCGTTCGGCACGAAGGACGGCCTGCTGGGCTGGTGGGTCACGTACGACCCGGCGGAGCGGACGCTGACGGCCTGCTCGGTGGACGGCAGCCGCAGCCCCGCTGTCCCCATGCCGCCCCGCTCCCGCGTCCAGCACCTGACCCACGGCATTCCCGTGCCGCCGCTGCGGCTGCCCGGCGGGGCCGTACTGCATCCGCGTGAGTCGAACGGATTCGACGCGCGGATCGATCTCTACGACGCCGACGGCGTCCATCTCGCGCGGATGGCCGAGGGCGAGCGGGGCGGCGTGTACGCCGCGGGCACCGTGATCGTGCCGCCCGTGGCGTACTGGCACGCGCTGCTGCCGCGTGACGAACGCGGCTCCGCGGCGCTGCGCGCGGTGACGGAGGCGGACGCGCGGGCGCTGCTGGCGGCCGTCGCCGGCGACACGAAGCCGGAGGCGGCTGTGCGGCGGCTGCTGCCGGAGGTCACCCACCCGGCTCTGGTGGCGGGCGTGGCCGGACTGCTGGACGAGGCGGTTCGCCACGGCAGGCGCCTCGAAACCCTCGCCGAACGGGCCACGGAGGAACAGGACTCCGGCGATCCGGAGGAGCCGAAGGTCCGGTACGCCTTCGACGGTGTCCTGAGCGAGGCGTTCCAGGGCTTCGCCGAGCCGACGTACCGGTACTTCTACCAGCACCGGCCCCGGAGCAGCGCGTCGGTCCTCGACCAGATCCGGGTGCTGCCGCAGCTGCTGGCGCCCGCCGCGGTCCCGGGGCGGACGGCGCTGCGCGGACCGAGCGAGGGGTGGGTGACGCTGTGCGGCGCCGGGATGGTGGCGCTCGCTCTGCGCGCCGCCTCGCCCGTGACCTCGGAGGAGCATCGCGCGGCCCTGCTGGAGTTCCTCGACACGGCGCTGGCCGTGCGGGGCGCCGCACCGGCCGGCGGGGGCGACGGTGACGCGCCGCTGATCGACCCGCGCGGCCGGCTGCGGGCCGTGGAGCTGCGGATCCCCGGAGCCTCCAACGAGGACAAGTACGCCGGCGAGATGCGGCACGCCGGTGCCCGGCGGCTGTTGTTCCTCGGCCGACTGCGGACGGAGGAGAAGGACGCGTACTGGCACTGCGTCGAGTACGACCCGGCCGGGGCCTTCGGCGGCTGGGACGGCTGCACGCTCATCTCGTCCGAGGTGCTGGGCGCGGCGGACGACCCGGTGCGGGCGCCCGCGGTGCGGCGGCTGCTGGAGCTCGTGCGCGAGCACGGCCCACTGCCCTACCGCCCGGAGCAGGCTGTGGACTTCGCGGAGCGGGTGGGAGTCACGCCGGCGGCGGGCGCGCTGCTCCAGCTCGGTTCCCCCGGGCTGAACAGCTACCGGAGCCAGCAGGCGCTGCCCGCCGAGTATCTGGAGCCGCTGGGTGCGAAGAGCGCCGAGGCGCAGGTGGCGGTCGGAACGATGGCCGCGCTGAGCATCGGGGAACGGCGGACGTTCACCGGCCTCCTGCTCCCCGCCGAGCCGGAGCGGGTGGCGGATCTGTGGACCACCGGTTTCGCCTCGGAGCCGTTGGCGGGCGCGTGGATCGCGGCGCGCGGCAGGCGACGGCCCACACCGCCCGCCCTGATCAGAAGGATGGTGGCCGAAATAGGCGGCGGCACCGCCGTGAGCGACGCCCTCAACCCCGAGTGGCAGGAGCGGCTCGGGGGCCGTACCGAACAGCGGATGGCCGACGGAACGCTGGAACCGGCCGAGCCGCGTCTGCTGCTGACCGGGTCCTCGCTGCAGGCCACGGTCGACGCGCTGCGCTGGCTCGCGTACCGGCTGCCGTACGGGGATCCGCTGCGGGCGGTCCTGCCGGTGACCGCGCGGATGCTGCGGGAGCGGCTCGCCGACCCCGGTCTGCTGCTGGACCTGGGCGTGGACCGGGACTCCGGCTACGACGCCGTGTCCCCGCGGCTGCGCGAGGCCCATGGCCTGGCGCCCCGACGCGGCGGCGACGAGAAGGAGTTGTTCGAGTTGTCGGCGGCGCTGGTGCTGGCCCCGACGCGGTACGGACGGGACTGGGACGAGGTGTGGGTGCGGCCGGCGGCCGTGCTGCCTGCGGCGTGGGCCGAGGACGGGGCCGGGGCGGGGACCGGGGACCGGGGTGAGGGCGGTCCCGATCATCCCGACCTGAAGCTGCTGGCGGCGACGGCGGGCGCGGCGCCCGCGCTGGCGGCGCTGCGGGCGCTGCTGAGCGAGGAGTTCATGGAGCTGGTCTCGGCCGACGGCCCGCCGGGGGCGCAGCAGAACCCGCAGCACAGCGTGCCGGAGCTGGTGGGCCTGGCGGTGGAGCGGTTCGGGCTCTCCGAGGACGCGGCGGCGCTCTATCTGATGCTGCTCGCGCTGCCCGACCCGACGGACCGTCACCAGACCGAGTGGACGGGCTGGAAGCCGGCCCGGCTGAAGAAGGCCCGTACGGAACTGGCCGCCACCGACCTGGTGGTGGAGGCCAGGCGGGCGCGGGCGGGACGGTCGCTCTTCCTGCCCGGCGGCTGGCTGGAGCAGCCGACACCACGGCTGCCGTCGGAGAGCTGGAAGACGGCGCTGCTGCCGTGGGAGCTGCCGGGCTTCGTGGTGCCCGACCGGCCGGTGCCCGAGGTGTACGAGGCCGCGTGGCGGCGGGTCGTCGACGGCGACGCGCCGGGGTTCGAGGAGTTCCAGGGCCGCCGCGGCGGCCGGGGAGGCAGACGATGACGGTGACGGGGACGGACGCGGAGACGGGCATGGACACGGGCAGCGGCATGGAAGCGCGGACGGGGTCCGGGCGGCAGATGGAGCTGCCGGAGGACCGGTATGCGGCGGAGCTGGCGTTCCTGGCGTCGTACGACGAAGGACCGCGGCCGCCGAGCTGGCGGCTGACACCGCGTGCGGTGGTGCTGTTCGTCTGCGGCTCGGACGGTCAGCCGCTGCGCTCGGCGGACGGCGGACAGCTCGTCGTGTCACGGAAGTTCGTCGGCGACCGCGCCCTGGTGGAGCGGTGCGTGGTGACGCTGGCGGGGGAGCGCGGGCTGCTGCTCGTCGGCGAGCCGGGCACGGCCAAGTCGATGCTCTCCGAGCTGCTGTCGGCCGCGGTGTGCGGCAGCAGCACCCTCACCGTGCAGGGCACGGCGGGCACCACGGAGGACCAGCTGCGCTACGGCTGGAACTACGCGATGCTCCTGGCCAAGGGGCCGAGCCGGGAGGCCCTGGTGCCCTCCCCCGTCCTCACGGCCATGACGCGCGGCGCGGTCGCCCGCGTCGAGGAGGTCACCCGCTGTCTGCCCGAGGTGCAGGACTCGCTGGTCTCGCTCCTGTCGGAGCGCCGGATGTCCGTGCCGGAACTGGCGGGCGGGGACAGCGGTGACGGCACGGTGCACGCCGTGCCCGGCTTCACCCTGATCGCCACCGCCAACCTCCGGGACAAGGGCGTCTCCGAGATGTCCGCCGCCCTGAAGCGGCGGTTCAACTTCGAGACGGTCGGCCCGATCGGCGACCTCGACGCGGAGACGGAACTGGTGCGCGCTCAGGCGACGGCGGCGCTGGTGCGCGGCGGGGCGACGTTCTCGGTCGACGACACGGTGCTCGAAGCCCTCGTCACCGCGTTCCGGGATCTGCGGACCGGGCGCAGTGCGGAGGGCTGGGAGATCGAGCGCCCCTCGACGGTCATGTCGACGGCGGAAGCGGTCCATGTGGCCACCTCGATGGGGCTCGGCGCGGCGTATCTCGGCGACGGCCGTGATGTCGTCCGCACGCTGCCGGGCCATCTGCTCGGCACCGTACGCAAGGACGACCCGGCCGACCACGCACGCCTGCTGGGGTACTGGGACGGTCCGGTACGCCGCCGGGCGGAGGCCGGTGCGCCGCTCTGGCGGACGCTGTGGGAGCTGCGCGATGAGCTGGGATGAGCCGGGGGCCGGGCCGGGCGAGGGGTCTCCGCCGGCCGCGCTGGCCGCACTCGCCGGATGCCGGGAGCCGTATCTGATCGGCGTACGGCATCACTCCCCCGCGCTGGCCGCGGCCGTACCGGCGATGCTGGCGGAGGCGGCGCCGGAGGTGCTGTTCGTCGAGCTGCCGGAGGAGTTCGCCGGCTGGCTGCCGTATCTCGCCGACCCGGCGACGGTGCCTCCGGTCGCTCTGGCGGGCAGCCGGGGCGACGCGTCGGGCGGCCTGGTGTTCCTGCCGTTCGCGGAGTTCTCCCCGGAGCTGGCGGCGATCCGCTGGGCGCGGGACACGGGGGTGGAGGTCGTTCCGTTCGACCTGCCGCTGGCGGCGAGGGAGCGGGACGACGGCCCTGAACCGGCTGTTGAGCCGGTTCCGATCCCGGGCGCGGATCCAGATCCAGATCCAGATCCGGCTACGGCTACGGCTACGGCGGGCGGGACGCTCACCGCCGCGCTGCGGGCGCGCGCGGGGGGACGGCCCGGGGACGATCTGTGGGACCGGCTCGTCGAGGCGACGGCCCCCGGCTCCGGCGCCGAGGCGCTGCGGCGGGCGGCGCTGCTGGTCGGCTGGGCCCTGCGGTCGGATTCGGGCGCGATCGACCCGTACGACCTGCGGCGCGAGGCGAACATGCGGCGCCGGCTGGCCGAGCACGAGGGCCGGCGTGCGGCGGCGGTGATCGGCGCGTTCCACGCGCCCGCGCTGCTGCCGGGGGCGGCGGAGCCATGCGTCGCGGGCGGGCCGGCCGGTGCCACGGCCGCCACGCCGGGCGGTACGCCGTCCCGCGCGGGCGCGTCCGTCGTCACCTCGCTCGTGCCGTACTCGTACGCGCTGCTGGACGAGCGGTCCGGCTACCCGGCCGGGATCAGGGATCCGGAGTGGCAGCGCGGGGTGCATCGGGCCGGCGGCGATCCCGCGCTGCTGGACGATCTGCTGACGGCGACCGCCGTCCGGATCTGTGCCGCCGTACGGGACGCCGGACATCCCAGCGGGCCGGCCGACGCCCGTGAGGTGGTCCGGGTCGCCCGGGATCTGGCGACGCTGCGCGGGCTGCCCGCCGCAGGGCGCGGGGAGCTCGCGGAGGCGGCGCAGACCGTCCTCACCCAGGGGCAGTTGTTCGGCCGGGGCCGGGTCGTGGCCGCCGCCATGGAGAAGGTCCTCGTCGGCGTACGGCAGGGGCGGCTCGCCCCCGGGACGCCCCGTTCGGGCCTGGGACCGGCCGTCGAGGCGCTGCTCGGCGAGCTGTCGCTGCCCACGCCGACGGCTCCCGCCCGCCGGGAACTCCGCCTCGACGCGCACCGCGGCGATCTGGACCGGCGCCGTGAGGTGTGTCTGCGTCGGCTCGCGGTCTGCCGTGTTCCGTACGGGGAGGAGGGCGACGTGGCGGGCCTGGGCGACGCCGCCCCGCTGACCACGCGCTGGGCCGTGGCCTGGTCCCCTTCGACCACCGCGATGCTCGATGTGGCGGGCGTGCACGGGGTGACGCTCGATCAGGCGGCGGCCGGGATGCTGCGGCAGCGGCGTGCGGCCGAGCTCCGGGTCGGCGGGCCGACCGCGGCCGAGGTGCTCGCCGGTCTGGAGGAGGCGGCGCGCTGCGGGCTGCCCGCGCTCGCCGTGGAACGGCTGTCGGAGACCGCAGAACTGCTGCCCGCGTCCGGCACCCTGCCGGAACTGCTGGGCGGGATCGCCCTGGTGGACCGGCTCGCATCCGGTCATCTGCCGGGCCTCCCGGCGATGTGGGAACGGGACGCGCTCGGCGCGGCGTACGAGTCACTGGCCGCCGCCGGGGTCCGCGCGCTGGACGGGCTGGCGGGGTCCACCGACCCCGCCGACGCGCGTGCGCTGGTCTCGCTGGCCGACCGGGCGGCCGCGGCGCTCGGCGGCGGCCTGCGGCTCGACGCCGTGCTGGCCCGGCTGGATGCAGAGGCCACCCCGCTGATCCGGGGCGCGGCGGGGGCGGCCCGGGTGCTGCTGGGGCAGCGGGACGCGACGGAGTTCGGCACCCGCCTGGCGTCCCGCGTGGACAGCGCGACAACGCCCGCGCTCCGTGCCGATCTGGCCGGATTCCTGCGCGGGGCACTGCTGGCGGCGGGCCCGCTGCTGGAGACGGGCCACGCGCTGGATCCGCTGTTGGAGCGGATCGAGGCCCTGTCCGACCGCGACTTCCTGGACCGGCTGCCCACGCTGCGAGGGGGTTTCGACACGCTGTCCCCCGCGGCCCGTGCCCGGCTGCTCGCCACGGTCGAGGACCGCACGGGCCTCGCCACGGGCACCCTCCCGGGACCGCTGAACGACCCCACGGCCCTGGCCCTGCTGGCCGCGGCGGATCTGGCGGGCCGGGAGGCACTGGCGGCGAGGGGACTGGACGGGGGGACGGCGTCGCGGGAGCAGCCGCGGGACCAGTTGGAGGCGCCGCCCGGCGGGCTGCCGGGGCAGGGACACGCACCGCTGGCCGGCGGTGGGCTCGCGGTTCGGGCGGCCGTGCCCGTGGCAGGGCGGGATCTCACACCCGGCGAGCGGTGGCGGCTGCTGCTCGGGCGGGGGCGGGGGCTCACCGGAGGCGCCGCCCGGATCGCCGGCGCGCTCGACGAGCTGTACGGATACGGGCGGGGCGAGGGCGCCCGGGGCGAGGAGGGGGCCGGCGGAGGTTCCCGGGGCGGGGACGGCGCGTCGTATCCCGATGTCCGTTCCTGGTCCGAGGAGTTGTCCGCCCTCTTCGGACCCGGCGTACGCGAAGAGGTGCTCGCCGCAGCCGCCGACGCGGGCCGGTTCGACGCCGCCCTGGAGCTCGACCCGGCGTCGGCGCGGCCGTCCGTGGAGCTGCTCCGTACCGTCCTGTCGTACGCCGGCGGCCTCCCCGAGCAGCAACTCGCCCGGCTGCGGCCCCTGGTGGCACGACTGGTGGCCGAGTTGACCGAGGCGCTCGCCAACCGGATGCGCCCCGCGCTGACCGGGCTCTCCCATCCGCGCCCGACCCGCCGCCCCGGCGGCCCGCTGGATCTCGCCCGTACGCTGCGCGCGAATCTGGCGACCGCCCGCCGCGATCCGGACACGGGCGCCGTGACGGTCCTGCCCGAGCGGCCCGTCTTCCGCACGCGCGCTCGCAAGGCCGCCGACTGGCGGCTGGTCCTGGTCGTGGATGTCTCGGGCTCGATGGAGGCCTCGACGGTCTGGGCGGCGCTCACCGCCTCCGTACTGGCCGGTGTCCCGGCGGTGAGCACGCACTTCGTCGCGTTCTCGACCGAGGTGCTCGACCTCACCGATCAGGTCGAGGATCCGCTGAGCCTGCTGCTGGAGGTCCGGGTCGGCGGCGGTACGAACATCGCGCGCGGGCTGCGCCACGCCCGTGAGCTGGTGACGGTGCCGTCCCGCACGCTGGTCGTGCTGATCAGCGACTTCGAGGAGGGCGGCCCGGTCTCCCCGTTGCTCACGGAGGTACGGGCGCTGGTCGACGCGGGGTGTCACGTCCTGGGCTGCGCCTCGCTGGACGACGAGGGACGGCCCCGCTATTCGGTCGGCGTGGCGGGCCAGTTGGTGGGGGCGGGCATGCCGGTCGCGGCGCTGAGCCCTCTGGAGCTGGCCCGTTGGGTCGGCGAACGCGTAGGAGGTGCACACCGATGACGGACTCCGCTCCGGTACTGCCGCCGGTGACCGCCGAGGTGGCGGCCGCCGCGCTCGATCTGCTCCCCGCCCGGCTGCGCAAACGCGTGGACGGGGCGGTGGCGAAGGCCGCCGGCTGGCCGGTGGAGGCCACCGCGGACGGGGTCCTGGTCCGTGTCGCGGAGGACACGGCGGTGACCTTGAAGGTCACGGCCGGGATCGTCGCCACCGCGGACGACGCCGTGTGCGGCTGTCTGCTGGCACCGGCCTGCCTGCACCGCGCGGCCGTTCTGTCGAGCGCACCACTCGCGGTGGAGCAGGAAGACGAACGAGAAGGAGAAGCAGAAGAAGAAGAGCCCGGGGCGCCGTCGGGCGGGGACGAGTCCCCCGCACCCGTCGCCCCCGGACAGCCCACTCCCGCGCAGTCCCTCGCCCTCGGCGCCCTGCGGGACGCCGTGACGGCCGTCCTGGTAGCGGGTGTCTCCGGTTCCGGGGCCGTCCACCGGGCGGAGCTGCTCCATGCCGCGCACTCCGCGCGGCTGGCCGGGCTGCACCGCCCCGCCGCCACCGCCGTGCGGATCGCCCGGCAGCTGGGCGAGGCCCGTTCCGACGACCCGGGGTTCCGGCTGTCCGACCTCTCGGCCGGGCTGGCGGAGCTGCTCGATCTGGTACGGCGCCCGGCCGAGGCCCTCTCCCCCGCCCGCCGCGCCTACCGGCCGGAAGGGCCGCTCCGGCTGTACGGCCTGTTCACCGAACCGGTGGTGACCGCGTCCGGATACGCGGGAGCCACCGCGTACGCCCTCGCCCCCGACCACACGCTCCGCACGCTGTCGGATGTCGCTCCCGGTGGACCGGACCGCGCGCTCCAGGCTTCGGGCACCCCGGTGCCGGGCGGCTGCGCCCTTCCGCTGCGTGAGTTGGGCGACGGCGGCGGGGTCGTCCTCACCGCGCCGACCGTCTCGCCGGACGGCCGGATCGGTGGCGGCGGTCAGGTCCGGTCCGTACGGGCCACGGGCGCGGGGTGGCACGAACCGCCGCTCGCCGCCCTCTGGGAGCGGCCACCCGCCGCCCAACTGGCCTCGGCGCTCAGCTGGTTGGCCGAGCCGGCCGACGCCCGTACGGCGGGTGGCGATCTGCTCTTCCTCGACGGCACGGTCACCGGCGCGGGCTTCGCCGTCACCGCGGGCCCCACACTGCGGCTGTCGGCGCCGGACGAACGGCCCGAACTCCCCTACAGCGAGAACCTCCAGCTGCTCGCCGGCCGCCCCGGGCTCGCGCTGCGGCTGATCGCGCGGGTCGTCCCCGACCGTCCCGACCGTGTCCAGGCGCTCGCCGCGTCCTGGACGGGCCATGACGGCGAGCCGGTCCGCGCGGATCTGGGCCTGCGGCGGCTCAACCGCGCGCACATACCGGCCGTTCCGGCGGGGGCGCCGGCCCTGCCGGTGGCCGCCGCGCCGCCCGCGCTCCCCATCGAGCTGGATCTTCTGCGCCGGACGGTGGATCGCGCCGTCGCGGGAGGCCGCCCGGTGTCCGCGGCGTCGGCGGACGGCGAACTCCCGCGCCGGCTGCGGGCCGTGGGCCTCACCACCGGCGCACAGCGGGTCCAGGCACTGGCGGAGGCCGCCGCGGACCGCCGCCACGATGTCCTGGGCCGACTGCTGCCCGCCGATCCCGAGGGCTTCGCGCTGGCCTGGCTGGCCGCGGCGGTCTACGCGTCGGCGGCGGCCGAATCGCTGCTGCTGGCGGCCTGGTCCTCGCCGGACATATCCGTGAACTGATCGGCCCCGCCGATCGTCGTACAGGGAGATGAACGGGGAACCACGATCCCGCCAGGGGGGACCATGCCGCTACCGAAGTTGAAGCTGTCGCGCCCGCGTCTAAGCCCGGGTCTGCGCCTGCGTCTGCGTCTGCCACGACTGCCGCGCACCCGGCGCGGGCAGCGCCGCGCCGTACAGGCCGTCGTGCTGGGGTGCGTGCTCGCGCTGACGCCCGCGACCTGGATGCACGCGGTCGCCGACAGCCGTATCCGTACGGTCGCCGACGTCCCGGCCGGGGACGTCGCCGTGGTCTTCGGCGCGGGACTGCGGTCAGGACGGCCGACGCCGTATCTCGCGCACCGCCTCGACGCGGCCGCCGAGCTGTATCGCGCGGGCAAGGTGACGGTCGTCCTGGTCACCGGGGACAACAGCCGGGTGGAGTACGACGAGCCGGACGCGATGCGGACGTATCTCGTCGAACGCGGCGTGCCGGACGGACGGATCGTCAGCGACTACGCCGGGTTCGACACGTGGGACTCCTGCGTACGGGCCAGGAAGATATTCGGGGTCGAGCGTGCGGTTCTGGTGACGCAGGGGTTCCATGTCCGGCGCGCGGTGGCGCTCTGCCGGGCGGCGGGGGTCGAGTCGTACGGCGTCGGGGTCGCCGAGCCGCACGACGTGACCTGGTACTACGGCGGGATCCGGGAGATGTTCGCCGCCGGCAAGGGGACGCTCGACGCCGTGCTGCGCCCCGATCCCAGATTTCTGGGTCCGGTGGAGACGGGGGTGACCGAGGCA
>NZ_JBHVVP010000010.1:0-233148 GCF_042882605.1 Streptomyces sp. NPDC058198 | reverse complement strand
CATTCGTGTACTGGATGTACTCGGATGATTCCGACAACGCGGCGAGCGTGCGTGCCGGGCGTCGTCGGCCAGGCGAAACTTTGCGGACACGGCCTACAGCGGTGCTCTACGGAAGCTGTTCCTCGATGGCCGCGCGGCCCCGCTCGGCCAGTCGCCGCCGGGCCCACTCGATGGTGTCCGGAGTGAGATCGCGGCCTGAGGCCAGCGCGAGATCCTCGGCCGTGACCTCGTCATATGCGCCGGTGTGCAGCAGCCGGTCCGGGGTCACGTTCTCGCGCTCCGGCCGCGCATCGGACTGTGCGTTCATGCCGCCTCCTCGTTCGTCCGGTGTTCGCCATTCTCGTTCCCGCCCACCGCCGCCGCATCCGCTGTATGCCGCGCCCGCCCGACCTCCCGGCCGTTACCCGCCGGTACGCCACACCTGGTCAGCCGGGGTCCGGGGAGGGGCGGAGCCGGGAGGCGGACTGCCGTCCGAGGAGTTCGGCGAGGCCCCGCCGGGTGGCCGCCAGCACCACCCGGTCCCGGGGATGCAGGACATAGCCGGGGTGCAGATCCCATACGAGCCCCGCGGGCCGCCGCTCCTCGCGGTCCAGCCGGGTGTCCGCCAGATCGGGCACCCGCTCCCCCGGGCCCGCGGTGTCCAGCGCGATGACCCGCCAGGCGCCGGGGCGGAACACCTCCGCGATCGTGCGCCCTTCGAGCCGCGGATGGCCCGCCACATCGATGGCGGCGACCAGCAGCACCTTGCGCTCCACCGGGATGGCCCCGAGGATCTGACGCCCCATCATGGCGATGGCGAAGGCCGGGGCCGCCAGGGTGGACACGCTGCGGCTGCGGGTGAGCGCCCCGGGGTGAGCGGCGCGCAGGGTGCGGTAGACGGCGGTCGCGAAGTCGTCGTCGTACACCCGCAGCGCCACCCGCAGCCCGGGAGCGACGGAGCGCGCGTACAGCGCGGCTTCGAGATTGGTGGTGTCGACGCTGGTGAGGGCGAGCAGCGCGTGCGCCCGCTCGATCTTGGCGGCCTCCAGCACGCCCTCCTGGGTGACATCGCCCAGGACGGTCGGCACCCGCAGGCTGCGCGCGAGCGCGATACCGCGCGCGTCGGGGTCCTCCTCCACACAGACCACGGGGATGCCCAGCTCACGCAGCCGCACCAGCACCCGACTGCCGATCTTGCCGAGTCCGAGCAGCACGACATGGCCGGAAAGACCGCGCGGCGGCCTGCGCAGCGCCGACGCCGTACGGAAGGTCCCGAGGGCCTCCAGGACGGCCGCGAGCACCACGGGCAGCAGCAGAAGTCCGGCGACTCCGGAGAGGAGTTGCAGGATCTGCCGGCCGGCGGGCTCGCCGACCGCCGGATCGCCGATGCCGAAGAGGTCGAGCAGCGTGAGGTACGTGGCACGGAGCGGACCGGCGTCGGTGGCGAGCGTGGCGGCGACGGCCAGGGCGAACACGGCCGCGAGGATCCCGGCGAACGACCAGCGCAGCCGGCGGGAGAACAGCGAGCCCAGCGGGGCGCCGCGGCCGGCCAGCCGGCCCAGCGGCAGATCGGGCCCCGCGTGGGACACGGCCTCCAGGACCACCGTGCCCCGCCCGGTGGCGGCGGCCGCGCTCGCCTCGTCGGGCAGCAGTCGCGGCCCGTCCTGCCCGCTGTTGTCCGAACCCTCCTCGCCCGCCGGGTCGTTGGTGGTGGCCGAGAGCAGGGCGAGGGTGCACAGCCCGGGGTCGGCCACCTCGCCGGGTCCTGGCGGGTTGCGTTCGACGGCCCGCAGCAGCAGGCCGTCGGCCCTGACCACCTTGCTGGTACCGGCGACGGCGGTGGCGGCGAGCGCCGGGGCCGCGGTGTCTGCGTCCGAGAGGACGGTGGTGGAGGCGTCCAGGGCCGCCGTGTCGAGCCCGGGGACGGCGACGGCGGCGGCCTGGTCGAGCAGCTCCTCCAGATGCTGGCCGAGTTTGCGGTTGTAGAGCCGGATGACCAGGCGCAACTGGGGATTGAGCCGGCGGGCGGCGAGTGCGGCCCGGATGTTGATGTCATCGTCGTCATGGACGAGGGCGAGCGCGGCCGCCTCCGCCACCCCCGCGTCCACGAGCACGTCCTCGTCGAGTTCGAGTGCCTCCAGGACGCGCGGGCCGTCCGCTCTCCCCGGCCCTTCACCGGCCGGGCCCGGCGAGGCGATGGCCGTACGGACCATGGCGGCGGACATCCGTCCCAGGAAGGTGGAGGCCCTGCCCCGTCCTGCGAGCGGTGCGGGCGGCAGGCGGGAGGCGCGTACGGGCGGCACGACCAGCACGACCTGTTCGCCGTAGACGTCGCGCAGCTCGCCCGCCAGCCGGTGGGCCAGCGTGTCGTCGCCGCAGACGACCATGTGGCCCGCCGGAAAGCCGTGGGGTAGTTGGTGAGGAAGTGAAGACACGGCACCAGTGTGCCGAACGGATGCCCGGACAGAACACAGCTGCCCCGGCCATGATCGAGCGCCGGGGCAGCTGATGTCCTGTCATATACACACCTGTCATATACGCACCCGACAGGCAGATCTGAACCTCTGTCAGGTCTTGGATACGGAGTAGGAGTGAGCTCCCACCCCGGCCAGTGCGCCCTTGTCGACGATCAGGTACTCGTCGCGCAGGGGGGTGCCGGCGAACCAGGACTCCAGTATCTCGCGGGTTCCCGCGGCGTAGCGGGCCTGGGCCGAGAGCGAGGAACCGGAGATGTGCGGGGTCATCCCGTGGTGCGGCATGGTCCGCCAGGGGTGGTCGGCGGGTGCGGGCTGCGGGTACCAGACATCGCCCGCGTAGCCGGCGAGCTGTCCGCTGCGCAGGGCGCGGTCGATGGCGTCGCGGTCGCAGATCTTCGCGCGGGCGGTGTTGATGAGATAGGCGCCGCGCTTCATGGTGGCGAGCAGCTCGTCGCCGAAGAGTCCCTCCGTCTCGGGGTGGAGGGGCGCGTTGATGGTGACCACGTCGCAGTGCGGGACCATCTCGGCCGTACTGGCGTGCCAGGTGAGCCCGAGCTCCTGCTCGACGGACTCGGGGAGCCGGTGCCGGTCGGTGTAGTGGAGCCCCACGTCGAAGGGGGCGAGACGGCGCAGGACGGCGAGGCCGATACGGCCCGCAGCGACCGTGCCGACCTGCATGCCCTCCAGGTCGTACGAGCGGGAGACACAGTCGGCGATGTTCCAGCCGCCGTCCAGGACCCACTGGTGCGAGGGGAGGTAGTTCCGTACCAGCGACAGCGTCATCATCACGACATGCTCGGCGACGCTGATGCTGTTGCAGTACGTGACCTCGGCGACGGTGACGCCCTTGGCGATGGCGGCGTCCAGGTCGACATGGTCGGACCCGATGCCCGCGGTGATGGCGAGCTTCAGGTTCTCGGCCTTCGCGATGCGCTCGGCCGTCAGATAGGCCGGCCAGAACGGCTGCGAGATGACCACATCGGCGTCCACCAGCTCCCGGTCGAAGACCGATCCGTCCCGGTCCTTGTCGGAGGTGACGACCAGGGTGTGGCCGCGGGACTCCAGGAAGTCACGCAGGCCCAGTTCACCGGAGACACTGCCCAGCAGATGCCCGGGCGTGAAGTCGGTCCCCTGCGGGGTCGGGGTGGTCTGGCCGCCCGGGTAGTGGTCGATACGTGGAAGGTCGTCACGGGCGTAGGACTTCGGGTACCCGTCCACCGGGTCGTCGTACAGCACACACAGCACCTTTGCCATGACTGCGGCTCCTCATCCGTTACTGCGGGAAGGTGCCTCCACGGTCCTCGGGGCCGGTGCCCGTGGTCAAAATGAACCTTTCTATGTCGGGATAGAGCCCGGCTATCCGCGAGCGCCCGGCGGGGCCACCGGGTGCAGATATGCGGCCAGGAGCTGGTCGAGCGCTTCCCGTACGCCCGCTTCCCTGGCGATCTCCAACAGGGCTCTGGCCAGCACGGGTTCGGGACTGCGGTCGGCGATGACCAGGCCCACCCGCGGCCCGTGCGCCGGATTCTCCAGCGGGACCACACGCATACCGTCGGGGACGCCGAACATATGCAGCCAGGCATGCGAGATCACGCTCGACCAGTGGCCCGCGGTCAGATGCGCGTACAGGCCGGCGACGGAGTCGGTCTCGATGGCCGGGGTCACGGCGGCCACTCCGTCCGCGGCGAAATACTCGTCCATAATACGGCGGTTGCGCATTTGCGGCGACAGCAGGCACAGCGGCAGCGCCGCGATCCGCGCCCAGCGGGCCACCGGCTGTCCGGCCATCGGACCGTCGTGCGGGGTGAGCAGCAGATAGCGCTCTTCGTACAGCGGGGTCCTGCGGACCTGGCCCAGGCTCTGGTCGTCCAGGTAGGTGAGCGCGATGTCGAGTTCGAACGCGGCCAGCCGCTGGGTGATCTCGCGCGAGGAGAGGGACTCCAGCGAGACGCGCGCCCGCGGGTGCCGTTCGACGAACGGTGTGGTGAGCAGCGAGGCGGCGGTGAGCGCGGTGGGGATGGCACCGAGCCGCAGGGTGCCGGCGAGACCGTCGCGCATCGCGGAGAGTTCATGGCGCAGCGCGTCGCGCTCGGCGAGGATGCGGTGCGCCCACAGCAGCACCCGTTCGCCCTCGGGCGTCAGCCCTTCGAAGCGGCGGCCGCGCCGGACGATGGGGACGTCCAGCTCGTGTTCCAGTTTGCGTATCGCCGCGGAGAGCGACGGCTGCGACACGTAGCAGGACGCCGCGGCCCTGGCGAAGTGCCGTTCCCTGGCGAGCGCGACCAGGTACTCCAGCTGACGCAGCAACATCGTGTGCTCCCCTGCTCTGTCTGCCTCCTGGCCCTGGTCGGGCCCGTGGCACCGGTGGATCTTCCGGTACGGGTCTCACAGGGCGACGAGGGTGACCTCGGTGGCCTTGACGCTGGTCCAGACGGACACGCCGTCGGCCAGGCCGAGTTCGGCGGCGGCCTCGGGCGTGATCTCGGCGACCAGGTCGGGCGCCTCGTCCGAGGTGATCAGGACGCGCAGCCGGCTGCCGAGGGCGGTGATCTCCCGGACCGTTCCCCGCCAGACATTACGGGGGCTGCCGCCGGGCCGGTCCCGGTGTACGGACACGGCCTCCGGCGCGATGATCGCGAGGGCCGCGGAGCCGTCGGCCGACGGCTCCGCGACGACCAGCCGCCCGCCCGCGGTGAGGTCGAGCCCGTCGGGGCCGAATGTGCCGGGCCAGGCGTTGCGGCCGAGCATCCGGGCCACCCACGGGGAGCGCGGGTTGCGGGTCACTTCGGCGGGCGGGGCGTCCTGGAGGGCGCGGCCGTCGTCGAGTACGAGAACCCGGTCGGCCAGGGAGATGGCCTCGACCGGGTCGTGGGTGACGATCAGACAGACACCGCCGAAGCTGTCCAGATGGCCGCGCAGGGTGTGCCGTACCTGGGCGCGGGTGGTCTGGTCGAGGGCGGCCAGGGGCTCGTCCAGGAGCAGCAGCCGCGGCCGGGCGGCGAGCGCGCGGGCCAGCGCGACACGCTGCGCCTGGCCGCCGGAGACCTGGTGCGGCTTGCGGTGGGCGAGATGGCCGACGCCCAGCCGGTCGAGCCACTCCTGTGCGGTACGACGGGCCTCGCCGCGCCTGACGCCGTGGGCGCGCAGTCCGTAGGCGGTGTTGGAGAGGGCGCTGAGATGCGGGAAGAGCGCGCCGTTCTGCGGAACCCAGGCGACGCCGCGGCGGTGCGGAGGGAGGGAGGTGACATCCAGGTCGCCGAGGCGGAGGTCGGCGTGGGCGCGGGGGGTCAGGCCGAGGAGGGCGCGCAGCAGGGTGGTCTTTCCCGCGCCGTTGGGGCCCACGACGGCGATGGTGGTGCCTGGTTCGGCGTCCAGGGTGAGCCGGTTGAAGCCGGTGACCTCGGCGTGCAGCCGCCAGCGCTCCGGCGCGGCCGGGGGTCCGGCCTGGCCGGTGCCGGTGCCGGCGACAGTCACGGCCCGGGCGGCCGACGCCGTCTCGGGATCGTCCGGCGGATGGCCGGCGTCCGGTGGGCGGCCTGCGCTGCCGACGGGCCCGCTGGTCCAGCGGCCACGCAGGGCGATCAGTACGGCCATGGCGATGGCGAGCAGCAGCAGCGAGACGGAGGTGGCGGCCTCCGGCGAGTTCTGGAGCAGCAGGTAGACCTGGAGCGGCAGGGTCTGGGTGGTGCCGGGGAGATTGCCGGCGAAGGTGATCGTGGCGCCGAACTCACCGAGGGCGCGCGCCCAGGTCAGCGCGGCGCCGGCGGCCAGCCCGGGGGCGACCATGGGGAGGGTGACGGTGAGGAACACCCGGAGCGGAGAGGCGCCGAGCGAGGCGGCGGTCTCCTCGTAGGCGGGCCGCAGTCCGGCGAGGGTTCCTTCGAGGCTGATGATGAGGAAGGGCATCGCGACGAAGGTGGCCGCGACCACGGCGCCCGAGGTGTGGAACGGCAGGGTGATGCCGAAGGTGTTCTCCAGCCAGGGGCCGAGCAGCCCGCGACGGCCGAAGCCGAGCAGCAGCGCGACTCCGCCGACGGTGGGCGGCAGCACCATCGGCAGCAGGACCAGCGAGCGCACGAGGGTCTTGCCGGGGAACCGGACGCGGGCCAGCAGCCAGGCCAGCGGCACCCCGAACAGCAGGGAGAGGCCGAGCGCCCAGAAGGAGACCAGGAGCGACAGTTTCAGCGCCTCGACGACGGCGGGGTCGGTGAGATCCGCGCCGAGGTTGCCCCAGGACGTACGGGCGAGGATGCCGATCAGGGGCAGCAGCAGAAACGCGATGGCGAGCAGGGCGGGCAGCACCAGGGCGACGGGAGCGCCGGTCCTGCCGGTGCGGATGCGAGAGCGTCTCATCTGGGGTTCCTGGGCTCGGCAGTCCGGGGCGCGGGCGGATCAGGACGGCGGTGCGGATGGGGGCTGTCCGGTCCTGCGACCCGGCCGGCCCCCTGCGTCGCACCGGGGGTGTTACGGCTGCTGGAATCCCGCGGCCTGCAGGATCTTCTGCGCCTCGGGGCCGCTGAGCCAGGCCACGAAGGCCGCGGCGGCGTCGGTGTTCTTGGACGACTTCAGGGTGGCGGCCGGGTAGGCGGCGATGGCGTTCTGCGCGTCGGGGATCTCGACGGCGTCGACCTTGTCAGGAGCGCTCTCGGCGTCGGTCTCGTAGACGATGCCCGCGTCGGCCTCGCCCAGCTCGACCTTGCTCAGTACGGCGCGGACGTTCGGCTCCTCGGACACCGGCTTCACATTGATCTTCTGCGCGTCCAGCACCTGCCTGCTGTAGCGGCCGACGGGCACCTCGGGCGCTGCCAGCACGACCTTCAGATCCGGATCGGCGAGGTCCTTGAGGTTCTCGATCTTGTCCGGGTTGCCCTCACCGGTGGCGATCACCAGACGGTTCTTGGCGATAATCGTCGGGGTGCCGGTGTCGGCCTTCAGCCCGTCCATGGTCTTGGTGTCGGCGGTGACCAGCGCGTCGGCGGGGGCGCCCTGCTCGACCTGCGCGGCCAGCTCCTGCGAACCGGCGAAGGAGAACGTCAGCTTCGTGCCGGGGTTCTCCTTCTCGTAGGCGGCGCCCGCCGTCGTGAACACATCGGTCAGCGACGAGGCGGCCAGCACGGTCAGGTTCGCCTTGGTGGCACTCGCCGACCCGCTCGGGGAGCCGGTCACCTTCTCGCTGTCGTCGTTGCCGCCGCAGGCGGCCAGCGGCACAAGAAGAGCTGCGGTCACGAGCGCGGCGGCGGCGCGGCGGCGGGTGAAGGCGGAAGACATCAGGGTGGACTCCTTGGCAGTGCGGGCCCGGGGAGGGCGCGCGAGCGGTCAGACGCGGTCGATGTGCACGCTGGTGGACTTCACGCGGGCGGTGGCCTGCATGCCGACCTCCAGTCCCAGTTCCTCGACGGCTTCCCTGGTCAGCAGGGAGACCAGCCGGTGCGGTCCCGCCTGGATCTCCACCTGGGCCGCGACATCACCGAGCTTGACGGCGGTGACGATGCCCGGGAACGCGTTACGGGCCGAGGTGTACGAGACCTCTTCCTCACCGGCGGCGCCCTGGGCGACCTCGACGGAGAACGCCGCGAGAGCTCGGCCGTCGATGAGCCGGCGCCCGCCGTCGTCGCGATGCGTCGCGACCCGGCCGGCGTCGGCCCAGCGGCGCGCGGTGTCGGGACTCACGCCGAGAAGCCGGGCCGCCTGACCGATCGTGTAGGACTGCATGTGCGACACCGTAGGGCGTTTTCCCTCGCATTCACAACTCTCTGGACAATGGTCCATAGCAGATGCGAGGTCGCCTGGAGGAAGATCCAGCACCATGAACCGGCCGCCCCATCGAGCGGACCGCCACACCAGGTGGCACCGTCACCGATGTCACCCGCGGCGAGGTCATGGCCGCCGTCAAGGTGCGGCTGGACGGTGGTCAGGAGATCACCGCCGCCATCACGCTGGAGGCGGTCGAGGAGCTGGGGATCGGAGATCTCGCTCGCCACCGCCTGAGCGCGGTGCCCGCGCGTGGGTCAGCTTTTGACGGACCGCAGGATGACGAACTTCGGGTCGCTCGTCACGATCTCGCAGTTGCCGAAGAGCCGCCGGAGCTTGATGTGATACCCGAGGTGCCGGTTGCCGATGACCCACAGTTCGCCGCCGGGGCGCAGCGCCGCGCGTGATCCGGTGAACATGCGCCAGGCCGTCGCGTCGGTCGTCGCCTGATGGGTGTGGAACGGCGGGTTGTTCAGCACCAGGTCGACCGTCCCCGCCGGTACCTCGGTCAGCCCGTCGCCGAGGACGAACTCCGCCGGGGTGCCGGCGTCGGCGTTCCGGCGGAAGGTGGCCTCGGCCGAGGCCACCGCCGAGAAGGACTCGTCGATGAAGGTCACCCTGGCCGCCGGGTTGTCCAGGGCCGCGGCCGTCCCCACCACGCCGTTGCCGCAGCCGAGGTCGACCACGTGCTCGGCGCCGCGGCGCCGCGGGAGGTGGCGCAGCAGGAACCGCGTGCCGATGTCGAGCCGTTCCGCGCAGAAGATGCCCGCGTGGTTGACGACCGTACGGCCCGATACGGCTCCGAGCCCGTCGGGCAGCGCGTAACTGTGCGGCCAGGGGCTGGGGGTCCGTACGCGTCCCGAGGCGGGCGCGCAGAAGATCAGCCGCGCCTTCTTGTCCGCGAGCGAGGTCCTGGTCGGGCCGAGGATCTGCTCGAACAGTTTCAGCGTCGAGGTGTGGATCTCGGTGACCCGTCCCGTACCGATGACGACGGTCCCCGGGTGGACGGCCGGCGCGAGGCGGTGCAGCTGGTCCTCCAGGAGCGCGAGGCTCTTGGGGACACGGATCAGCAGGACGTCGATCCGCTCCGGCGGGGTGTCCCTGGCGGACAGCAGTTGGACGGCGTCGGCGCCGCCGCGCCGCAGATTCGCGCGCGTCGCCTGCTGGGTGAGATAGGAGTCGGTGATCTGTACGAGAGGGCCCGTGACGAGCCGTTCGAGCCGGTGGCCGGCGAGCGCCGTGGTCAGCGCCCCCCACCGGTCGCCGACGACGACCACCGTGCCCGACAGGTCCGTCGGCTCGGCGTCGATTCCGTCGAGGTGCCGCAGCAGATATTCGTCGGCGCTGTCCCACGCGCGCAGCGTGTCGCGGGGATGCTCGGGAAATCGGGTGAGGCCGAACTCGCCCCAGGGTGTCGTCAACCGGTTCATCGTGCACTCAGGCTAGCGCCACGGGAGGCGGACGCGGGCGGCGAGGCCCGCGCGTTGCCTGTTCAGCGCGTCGGAGCCGGGTTCCCGCCGAGTTCCCGCCGATCTCACGCCACCACGTCCGCGGGGCCGGCGGTCGTTCGATCCGCCCATCCGCTGCGGGAAACCGGCGCCATCCGACCGGCACCACCCGTATGCCCGCCACGCCGGGCCGGTCGGCCGCGGGGGCGCGATGCTCGTGGTCAGCAGCTGTGACACGGCGTTGAACGATCGGAGCGGGAGGGGCCGTATGACCACTCCCGCCACGTACGCCGCCTACACCACGTCCGTCACTCCCGCCGCGCGGGCGGAGCGCGGCCGGGCCGCTCGCAAGCGGGCGTCCCGGTCCTCGCACGGACTGTGGATACCGAGCGCCGACCGTCTCGATCCACTGACCGTACTGGCGCGGCAGACCGCCACCCGGATCCCCGAGCTGCTGCCGCCGCGCTACGAACGGATGGCCGCCTCCCCGTACGCCTTCCTGCGCGGCGCGGCCGCCGTCATGGCCGCCGATCTGGCCACACAGCCCCGCACCGGGCTGACCGTACAGCTCTGCGGGGACGCGCATCTGCTGAACTTCGGCGTCTTCGCCTCACCCGAGCGCGCCCTGCTCTTCGACCTCACCGACTTCGACGAGACCCTGCCGGGGCCCTTCGAATGGGATGTGAAGCGTCTCGCCACCAGCATCGCGGTGGCCGCGAGCGACAACGGCCAGTCCGAGGCCCAGGCGCGGCGCGCGGTGTGCGCCGCGGTCGAGGCGTACCGCACGGCGATGCGGCGGCTGGCCGCCCTCGGTGAACTCGACGTCTGGTACGAGCGGATCGACACCGCCGACCTCCTTCCCCTCATACGGGCGGGCCATCGCGAACGGGCGGTGGAGGACCCGTCGCGGGCCGGGCGGCGGACGAGCCTGCGGGCGCTGGAGAAGCTGACCGACGTGGTGGAAGGACAGCGCCGGATCACCCCCGACCCGCCGCTGCTCGAACCGCTCGGAAGACTCGACACGGCCGCGCTGCGCCGGATCTTCATCGGCTACCGGTCCACGCTTCCCGAGGAGCGGCGCATGCTCCTGGACCGGTTCCGTTTCGTCGACGCGGCCCGGAAGGCCACGGGGATCGGGAGTGTCGGCGCGCGCTGCTACCTGGTGCTGCTGGAGGGTTGGAACGCCGAGGACCCGCTGTTCCTCCAGATCAAGGAGGCCGAGACGTCCGTGCTCGAACCCCATCTGCAGCAGAGCGCGTACCCCCACCAGGGCCGGCGGGTGGTGACGGGGCAGCGGCTGCTCCAGGCGGCGGGCGACCTCTTCCTCGGCTGGGTCACCGGCCCTGAGGGCCGGCACTTCTACTGGCGTCAGGTGCGTGACATGAAGACCTCCGCCGGCGTCGACGACATGTCGCCGTCGCTGCTGCACGACTACGCGAAGCTGTGCGGTACGGCCCTGGCCCGCGCGCACGCCCGCTCGGGCGACCGCATCGCCATAGCGGCCTACCTGGGCGGCTCCGACACCTTCGACCGGGCCGTCGCCGATTTCGCGCTGCGCTACACCGCCCGCAACGCGGCCGACCACGCGGCGCTCGTCACGGCGGTCGCGGCGGGGGCTACCAGTCGTGCACCGTTCCGTCCGTGAGGCGGTTGACCGGCAGGTAGGCCGCTTCGTACGGGAAGCGCGCGGCGGCCGCCTCGTCGAGTTCCACCCCGAGGCCCGGCTGGGCGGACGGATGCAGCAGACCGTCGGTGAAGCGGTAGGAGGTCCTGAAGACCTCCAGGGTGCTGTCCGTGTGCTTCATGTACTCCTGAATGCCGAAGTTGTGTACGGCGAGGTCGAGATGGAGCGCCGCGGCCATACCGACGGGCGAGATGTCGGTGGGCCCGTGGATGCCTGACTTGATGCCGTACACGGCGGCGAGGTCGAGCAGCTTGCGCATCGCCGTCACGCCCCCGACGTGCGTGACCGCCGACCGTACGTAGTCGATCAGCCGCTCACTCAGCAGAGCTCCGTAGTCGTGCAGGGAGTTGAAGACCTCACCGATGGCCAGCGGGGTGGTGGTGTGCTGCCGGATGAGCCGCAGGGCGGTGGGGTCCTCGGCGGGCGTGGCGTCCTCCAGCCAGAACAGGTCGTACGGCTCGAGTTCCTTGCCGAGTTTGGCGGCCTGGATGGGGGTCATGCGGTGATGGGCGTCGTGGAGCAGCGGCAGTTCCGGGCCGAACTCCTCGCGGACCGCCTCGAAGACGCGGGGCATGTGGCGCAGGTACGCGCGGGTGTCCCAGGCCTCCTCGACGGGGCGCGGCGGCCCGTCCGCGCCACGGCGGGCCGGTTCGTCGTCGTAGCGGTCACCGGCCGCCGCGGTGGACGCGGCCACGCCGTACACCGACTCCAGCCCGGGGATCCCGGACTGGATGCGGATCGCCCGGTACCCCTGGGCCAGATGCGCGCGTACGGAGTCCAGGATTTCCGCGATGTCGCGCCCGGAGGCATGGCCGTAGGCGAGGGCGCCGGTGCGGGAGGCTCCGCCGAGCAGCTGGTAGAGCGGCATGCCGGCGGCCTTGGCCTTGATGTCCCACAGGGCGGTGTCGACCGCCGCGACGGCTGCCATCGTCACCGGGCCGCGGCGCCAGTCGGCGCCGCGGTACAGGTACTGCCAGGTGTCCTCGATCCGCGCGGCGTCGCGGCCGATCAGCAGGGGCACCACATGGCTGCGCAGATAGCTCTCGACGGCCAGCTCCCGCCCGTTGAGGGTGCCGTCGCCCAGTCCGGTGAGGCCGTCCTCGGTGGTGATACGCAGGGTGACGAAGTTACGGCCGGGGCTGGTGACGATGACGTCGGCTGCGGTGATCTTCATGACGGGCGCGGCTCCTGTCGTACGAGAGGCATGGCGGTGCCGTACAGCCGGCGGGCGCGATGACCGCGCCCGCCGTACGCCTCCAGGATTGACCCATGGCATGTCCTCGTCCACAGGGCCTGTGGTCCGCCTCCGCGGCCCGTCAGCCGTCCAGCGCCGGGCCGGCGGTGTCCAGCGCCGCCGCCGCGTCGTCGGCCAGCGTCACGGCGACCAGCCGCGTCTGCCGGGACGGGACGGACCCGGGAGCGGGCAGGAGCATGAACCGGCCGAAGTAGCGGCCGTTGGCGGCGGCGCGGAGTTCGATCTCGCCCTCCGGCCAGCCGAGCCGTTCGAGATCCCAGGGCTTACGGTTCACGACGACGGTGCCGTCCTGCTCCAGCCGCGCCGGATGGCCGAGGAGGCTGCCGTACTCGAAGCGGCAGCCGCGCAGCCGCAGTATGTCGGCGAGCTGCCCTCTGACCTGGCTGACGACCGCGTCGGGGGAGCCGGCGGCCTGCACCAGCCGGGCCGTGTCGTGGACCCGGGCGAGGAGGCCGGCGTCGGTCACGGTGATGACATGCAGCCGCCGTGCGCGGGCCGCTATCTGCGACACGGCGAGACCCACGGCCAGCAGCAGGACGGCCGTCTCGATGTCCTTCGCGTCGGTGATGGCGAATTGCTGGAACGGCCGGGCGAGGAAGAAGTCGAACCACACGGCCGACGACAGCGCCGCGAGGGCGCCGGCGACGCGGTTCCCCAGGGCGGCGACGGCCACGACGACCACGACGAGGATCAGCGCGAGGTTGGTGCTCGCCAGGTCCGTACGGAACGGCACCAGCAGCAGGGCGACCGCGAGAGGCGCGGCCACGGCGACGCCCAGGGCGACGCGATCACGCAGCGGGTATCTCATGGTCCACCTCGCCGTACCTCGTACGTCGGACCCTCGGAATCGGCGCCCCCGTCGGGCGCCCACACCTCCATGGTCCACCCGCCGGGCCTGCCGGGCCCGGGATGGGCGGTGTCTTGACGCGCCCCTGCCGGCTCCCCGGCGAACGCTCGATGCACAGTCGGGTAAATCCGCTGTGGCACGGCCCCCACTCGTGATAGCTGTCCCTGTCATGGACGATCTTGTGACAGAGCGGCTCGTGCTGCATCCGATGAGTGTCATAGAAGCCGAACGGGTGGCGTCGGGCGAGCCGGACGGCGAGGAGCGGTGGGCTCCCGGATATCCCGCCGACAGTGACATGGTGGTGGCCAGGCGCTTTCTGACGACCTGTTCCATCACCGGTGACCCCCAGCCCTTCGGCGCGTACGAGATCCGCCGCCGCGAGGACGGCCGGGCGATCGGCGGTGTCGGCTTCCACGGCGCCCCGGACGAGAACCTCAAGGTGACCATCGGCTACGGCCTGATCCCGTCGGCGCACGGCAAGGGATACGCCAGCGAGGCGCTCCGTGAGCTGCTGCGGTTCTCGCGGGCGAGCGGCATCACCTGTGTCGAGGGCGACGCCGATCACGACAACATCGCGTCCCAGCACGTCATGAGCGCGGCCGGCATGCTGCTCGTCGCGCAGGACGAGCGGCTGAAGTACTTCCGGATCGTATGGCCCGACGACGACACGGACGACGACACGACGGCCCCCGGCCGCTAGAGCGTGTGCTGGCGGGTTCCGGCGCGTCAGCCGGGCGGGTGATCGCCCGGGCCCTCGCGCCGGTCCGCGAGCGGCGTGGGAGAGAGGTCCGCGCTCTCCTCCCCCGGTTCCAGGAGGGTGTCCGCCGGACCCACGATCAGCGGATCGGGCTCGCCGATGACCATGTCGTCCTTGTTGTCGTAGTCGAAGCGCCACAACAGGCTGCGCATCGCCTCCAGCCGGCCCCGCCTCTTGTCATTGGTCTTGACGACGGTCCAGGGCGCGGCCGAGGTGTCCGTGGCCCGGAACATATCGATCTTGGCGGCGGTGTACGCGTCCCACAGATCCAGCGAGGCCAGATCGGTCGGGGAGAGCTTCCACTGCCGCACCGGATCGATCTGCCGGATCGCGAACCGGGTGCGCTGCTCGGCGCGGGAGACGGAGAACCAGAACTTCACCAGCAGGAGGCCGTCCTCGGTGAGCATCTGCTCGAACAGCGGGGCCTGGTGGAGAAAGTGCTGGTACTGGTCCGGCGTGCAGAACCCCATCACCCGCTCCACCCCGGCCCGGTTGTACCAGGACCGGTCGAAGAAGACGATCTCCCCGGCGGACGGGAGGTGGGCGACGTACCGCTGGAAGTACCACTGACCGGCTTCTCGTTCCGTCGGCTTCTCCAGGGCGACCACCCGGGCACCGCGCGGATTGAGCCGCTCGGTGAACCGCTGGATCGTGCCGCCCTTGCCCGCCGCGTCACGCCCTTCGCACACCACGACCAGCCGCTGCCCGGTGTGCTTGACCCAGCGCTGGAGCTTGAGGAGTTCGATCTGCAGAACCCGCTTGCGCCGTTCGTACTCCCGCCGCCGGACCTTGCGGTCGTACGGGTAGTTCTCGCGCCATGTCCGGATGGGCCGCCCCTCCTGGTCGAGCAGAACCGGCTGCTCGGGGCGCCGGTCGTCCACCGTGAGCCCCTCCAGCAGAGGGCGGTCCGTCTCCTCACCGGCCATGGTGAACGCTCTCCTATCCTCGGCGCGGCGTGGGCGTGCGGCGGCGCGTCGGGGCCCGGTCGAAAACGCTGTCCATGGAGACGTCGTCGTCGCCCTCGCCGTCCTGCAGGGGCGGCAGTTCGACGGTGTAGCGCGGCTCCAGGAAGATGTCACGGTGCTGCGGACGCGCGTTCGGCGCGGCGCCGGCGTTCGGTCCCTGCATCGGATCCTGGCGGGACGGTGAGGAAGGCATGCACAACCGTTCGGAGAGTCGAGCGGCCGCGCGGCCTGAATGCCGATCGACCCGCTGGAAAGGTGTCTACCTCATCATTCCCCGTCATGCACAACCACGGGTAGCCGGAGCGCGGCGCGGCCGGTCCCGGCCGACCGCTCAGCGGGCCTCTTTTCAGCGGTCCGACGGGGTGGGCGGGGCCGGCCGCGGCATGCTCACCGATCGGTGAGCATGCCGGTACGGAGCCGGGTCAGCGTGCGCGAGAGCAGCCGGGAGACATGCATCTGGGAGACGCCGAGCCGCTCGCCGATCTCGGACTGGGTCAGCTCCTGGCCGAAGCGCATTTCGATGATGTGGCGCTCGCGGTCGTCGAGTTGGCCCAGGAGCGGGGCGAGGGTCCGGAAGTCCTCGACGAGTTCCATGGCGGGGTCGCAGCCGCCGAGCGTATCGGCGTAGGTGCGGCCGCTCTTGCCGGTCTGGCCCTCGTCGCTGCTGTCGCTGGGCGCGTCGAGGGAACCCGCGCTGTAGCCGTTGGCGGCGACGAGCCCTTCGATGATTTCCTCCTCGCTCAGCTCCAGGTGCCCGGCGAGCTCCGCCACGGTGGGCTCGCGGTCGAGCAGGAGGGCGAGCTGTTCCTTGGCCTTGGCCAGCTCGACGCGCAGCTCCTGGAGGCGGCGCGGGACATGGACGGCCCAGGTGGTGTCACGGAAGAAGCGCTTGATCTCGCCCACGATGTAGGGGACCGCGAAGGAGGTGAACTCGACCTCGCGGGACAGATCGAACCGGTCGATCGCCTTGATCAGGCCGATCGTGCCGACCTGGAGGATGTCCTCCATCTCGTCGGCGCCCCGGTTGCGGAAGCGGCTCGCCGCGAAGCGGACCAGCGACTGGTTCATCTCGATGAGCGTGTTGCGCGCGTACTGGTACTCGTGCGTGCCCTCTTCCAGGACCTGGAGCTGATCGAAGAACACCTTCGACAGCGCACGCGCGTCCTTCGGGGCGACCTTCCCCGCGTCCTCGATCCACGGCAGCTCACCCACGAAGGTATCGCCCTGGGCCAACTGCGCCGGGCCTTCTCCGGTCGTCGGCTGTACGGACGTTCCGGCGGGGCGCGTAGAGATCATCACGTCATCACCTTCTGGGTCGGGTCTGCTGGCGGCTCGCCTGCCCCCGCCGCGCGGATGTATGCACCCGGGTTCGGAAACTTTTGAGAATTCCGTCGGGACCGGCGGCCGGCCCGGTTCCGGGCGCCGTGATCAGTCGTCGGCGGGTGCTTCCGTGATGTCGAGAAAGACATGGTCGGCCTCCGGCCAGATGCCTGTCACGGACTTCTTGATCCGTACGCAGACCAGCTCGACGGTCTCGCTGTCGAGGCCGGGCACCAGATCGATACGAGCCGCCACCAGCGTCGAGTCGAGGCCGAGCTTCATCGTCAGCAGGGTGGCCACATTGTCGATCTCGGGCTGGGCGTCCAGCAGCGCGCGGAGACGGCCGCGCAGTTCGGGGTCGATCGCCTCGCCGACCAGCTGGCCACGGGCCTCGGCGCCGAGACGGTAGGCGATGTAGACGAGGAGGAGCCCGATCGCGAAGGACGCGCCGGCCTCCCAGACGATGTTTCCGGTGATCAGGTGGAGCGCCATGCCGGCCATGGCGAGGAGCACGCCGAACACGGCGGTCGAGTCCTCCGCGATGACGGTACGGAGGGCGGGATCGCGGACCCCCTCCTTCTCGCCACGCACCTGGAGCAGGGCGCGGACCAGCGAGCTGCCCTCGGCGAGCAGTGCGACACCGAGAACGGTCAGTCCGATCGCGTACCCGCTGGGCGACTCCTGCTCGTCCGAGCCCAGCGCCTCGAAGCCCTGGAAGAAGGAGAAGCAGCCTCCCATGACAAAGATTCCGACGGCCGCGAGCAGGGCCCAGAAGTAGCGCTCCTTGCCGTAGCCGAAGGGATGCCGCTCGTCGGCGGGGCGGCGGCTGCGGTGCAGGGAGGCGAGCAGGAACACCTCGTTCACGCTGTCGGCGACCGAGTGCGCGGCCTCGGAGAGGAGCGCCGGGGAGCCCGTGAGCAGACCGCCGACGGCTTTGGCCGCGGCGATCACGAGATTCGCCGCCAGCGCCACCAGGACGGTCACCCGGGTCTTGGCGTCGGACTTCGTGACGCTGGACTTCGTGGCGCTGGACTTCGTGGCGCTGGGCTTCTTGTCGTCGGGCTTTATACGGTCCACTGCGTTTCACCTTGCGTAAGAACGAGCCGGGCACGGCGCACGGACGCGGACACCGGTCCGCCGGATCCGGCTGTCCGAAGTACCAAACCCGTGTGCCCGGCACCTACCGCGCCAAACGCGCGCTCCCGCCCGCTCGGCCGGCGTCCGGGTGAACGACTGCGCGGCCGTCAAACCGCTCCCCCGCGCCCGTCCGAGCAGCCGCACCGGCCGGCCAGGACCACCCGTGCCGAGGGCAGCGTGCCGCCCTTGGACGAGTTCCCGGACGACGGGCAGCGGCTCACACCGCACCAGCTCGGCGGACACGGCAACGAGGTCCTGCGGCCCTCCGACGGCATGGAGCCCTGGTGCGGCAGCGGACCCGGCGAGACCCCCGACACCCCTGAGGGCTCGCCACGCGGCTGACGGCCGGCGTCAGTCCGCGTCCGGCCCGTGCGCGGCGCGTTCCTTCCTCGCCCGCTGGGGGAGCACCGTGTAGGCCGGGTCCTCGGCGGAGGCGATGCCCGCCGCGAAGATGCCGAAGCGGGTGCAGGCCGAGCCGGCGAGCAGCAGGGCGCCGCTGCCCACCGTCGCCCGCCGGCTGCCGGCGGACAGAGCCGCCCCCGCCGCGCCGGCCACGGTGAGCACGCGGGCGGCGCGCAGCAGATTCCCCGCGCGGCCCTCGCGGTAGGTCTCGGCGACCATGCCGAGCCGTCGCTCGGCGGCCGTCATGGCGGACACCTCCCCCACCGCGGCCAGCACGGCGGCACACCGGGCCGGCGCGCTCTCCCGCGGCGGTGCGAGCACCAGGGCCATCCCGGAGGCGGCCGCGGCCGCCGAGGCGCTGAAGACGTAAGGGAGTTCGCGGTGGGCGCCGTGCCAGGCGGGGACGGCGGTGTCCGCGGCGAGGACCGCCGTGTACGCGGCGACGGCGGGCCCGAACACGGCCGCCGCGCTCGTGGCGGCGGCTCCGGCCCGGGGCAGCCTGCCGGTGACCGCGCAGAACGCGGCCGCCCCGGCGCAGGGTCCGTAGGCGGAGAGCAGCCAGGATCCGACGCTCATCGGCGAGGTCGGTTTGAAGACCCGCAGCATGTTCACGAACCGGCTGGGCCGCCCCAGGTCGTTCACGAGCGCGGCGGCGGAGAGCGTGACCGCGGCGAGCGAGGAGATCTTCATCGCGGTCGCCGTGGCCGTACGGCCGCTCAGGTGCGCGCCCGCGGCCAGCACCGAGCCCGCTCCCGCGAGTCCGCCGAGGAAGAAGTAGCCGGCGATGTCACGGGCCGACCAGGACGGTGCCTTGATGACGGGCCGTCCGTAGTACGAGTCGAACTCGGCTCGGGGCACCATCAGTTCCTCGCCGCGCCGCTTGAGCCGACGGGCCCCCCGGTTCAGGTCGGAGGCAGTCATCGCCGTCCCTTCTTTCCGGTGAGTGCGGGGAGCGCGAAGGACAGCGCGAAGCCGCCCGCCAGACAGAGCGCGGCCGTGGCCGCGTGCCGCCACATCGCCGGCAGGTCGCGGGTGGTGACCACCGGGTCCGGGGGCAGTCCGTAGACCTCCGGTCGGTCGAGGAGGAGGAAGAACGCCCCGTCGCCGCCGACGCCGTCGTCCGGCTCGTGCCCGTACAGCCGGGCCTCGGTGACGCCCTCCTCGTGGAGCCGGCCGACCCTGAGCGCGGCCCGTTCGCGCAGTTCGTCGAGTGGGCCGAACTGAATGGATTCGGTGGGGCAGGCCTTGGCGCAGGCAGGCTCCTGGCCGACGCCGAGCCGGTCGTAGCACATCGTGCATTTGAAGGCCCTGCCGTCCGAGGGCCGTTGCTCGATGACACCGTAGGGGCAGGCGGGCACGCAGTAACCGCAGCCGTTGCAGATGTCCTCCTGGACGACGACCGTGCCGAACTCCGTACGGAAGAGTGAGCCGGTCGGACAGACGTCCAGGCAGGCGGCGTGCGTGCAGTGTTTGCAGACGTCCGACGACATGAGCCAGCGCAGGTCGCCACTGCCCGGCGCGGCGCCGGTCCCGCCGCCGGCGCGCGGCGCGGTCACCTCGCCCGCGAGGGGCAGTTCCGTCCGCCCCTCGGGCACCGGAACCGCCGCCGCCACCGACTGCTCGATGAAGGCCACATGCCGCCAGCTGGAGGCCCCGAGCGCCTCCGTGTTGTCGTACGACATCCCGGTCAGCTTCATCCCGTCCTCGGGGATCGCGTTCCACTCCTTGCAGGCCACTTCGCAGGCCTTGCAGCCGATACAGACGGACGTGTCGGTGAAGAAGCCCACGCGCGGCGGCGGGTTCTCGTGGCCGGCGTCGCGGGCCGGATCCGGCTCGGGGCCGCTGAGCAGTCCGTATGTCACTTCCAGGTCTCCGTTCCTGTGTCCGCGGTGATGCCCGCCCGGCGGCGGTACGCGGCGACGAGTTCCGGCAGCTCGGGCCCGCGGGGGCGGCGGCCGGCGATGATGTCCGCCGTGAGGGCCTTGTCCTCCTGGATGTGCGCGTTGGGGTCGAGCGCCATGGCGACCAGTTCGTTGGCCGCGTCGCCGGTGGTCACCCCGTTCGGCCCCCAGTGGAACGGCAGCCCGATCTGGTGGACCGTACGGCCGTGCACGGTCAGTGGCCTGATCCGTTCGGTCACCATCACCCGGGCCTCGACGGCGTTGCGCGCCGTCACGATCGTGGCCCAGCCGCCGTGCTTCAGAGAGCGTTCGGCGGCGAGCATCGGGGAGATCTCGCAGAAGAACTCCGGCTGGAGTTCGGCGAGATAGGGCGACCAGCGGCTCATCCCGCCCGCGGTGAAGTGCTCGGTGAGCCGGTGGGTGGTGACCACGTACGGATAGACGTCGGCGCCGGGATCGTCGCCGCTGGGGTGGTAGCGGTTGCCCTCACGCCGGATCAGCTGGCGCACGGGCGAACGGGACACGGACGGGTGGAGCGCGTTGGTGAAGGGCGAGTCCTGCGGCTCGTAGTGCGTGGGCAGCGGGCCGTCCTCCAGGCCGGCGGGCGCGTACAGCCAGCCCTTGCCGTCCGCCTGCATGATGAAGGGGTCGTCGCCGCGCAGTGCGTCGGGCCCTGTCGCGTCGTCCGGGGGTACGTAGTCGGGCGCCCGGTCGGGGATGAAGTCGGGGATGTCGTACCCGGTCCACCTCCCGCTCTCCCGGTCCCACCAGACGTACGCCTTGCGTTCGCTCCACGGGGCGCCGTCGGGGGCGGCGGACGCGCGGTTGTAGAGGATCCGGCGGTTGGCGGGCCAGGCCCAGGCCCATTCGGCGGCCACCCAGTCCTGCTCGGTCCGCGGCGTGCGGCGGGCGGCCTGGTTGACGCCGTCCGCGTACACCCCGCAGTAGATCCAGCAGCCGCACCGGGTGGATCCGTCGTCCTTCAGTTCGGTGTACGCGCTCAGCGGCGAACCGTCCGCCGCGTGCCCGTTGATCTCGGCGAGCACGGCCGCGGCGATCGGCTCCTGCAGCGGGCCGTCCACCGGATAGTCCCAGGCCAGGTCCTGTACCGGCCGGTCCATCGGATCGGTGGAGGCGGCCAGCTTCTCCTTGACGCGCCGCCCGAGGTGGTACATGAACCACAGGTCGCTGCGGGCATCGCCCTCGGGTTCGACGGCGGCGTGGTGCCACTGGAGCCAGCGGTTGGTGTTGGTGAAGGAACCGGACTTCTCGGTGTGGGCCGCGGCCGGGAAGAAGAAGACCTCGGTGCCGATGTCCTCGGTACGCAGCTCGCCCGTCTCGATCTCGGGCCCGTCCTGCCACCAGGTCGCGGACTCGATCAGGGAGAAGTCCCGTACGACCAGCCACTCCAGATTGGCCATGCCGAGCCGCTGGAGGCGGGTGTTGGCGGAGCCGACGGCGGGGTTCTCCCCCATCAGGAAGTAGCCCTTGCAGACGCCGTCGAGCTGGGCCATGACCGTCTCGTACGTGGAGTGCGAGCCGGTCAGGCGGGGCAGATGGCCGAAGCAGAAGTCGTTGTCGGCGGTGGCCGCGTCTCCGTAGTACGCCTTGAGCAGGCTGACGAAGTACGCCCGCATATTGCCCCAGAAGCCCTTCTCGGTACGGCTGGAGCCGATGAGCGCGTCCAGGTTCTCGTGGGCGTGCGCGTGGGGCATCGGCAGATAGCCGGGCAGCAGGTTGAACAGGGTGGGGATGTCGCTCGATCCCTGGATCGAGGCGTGTCCGCGCAGAGCCTGGATGCCGCCGCCGGGGCGCCCGATGTTGCCGAGCAGCAGCTGCAGCACGCTCGCCGCGCGGATGTACTGCGCGCCCACCGAGTGCTGGGTCCAGCCCACCGCGTAGACGAAGGCGCTGGTGCGGTCGCGGCCCGAGTTGGCGGTCAGGGCCTCGCACACCTTCAGGAAGGCCTCGCGCGGCACTCCGCAGGTCTCCTCGACCAGTTCGGGGGTGTAGCGGGCGTAGTGCCGCTTGAGGATCTGGTAGACGCAGCGCGGATGCTGGAGGGTCTCGTCCCGCGGGGGCCGCGGGCCGGTCCTGGCGCCGCCGGAGCCGTGGCTCTCGGAGCCGCCGGCCTCCCCGATACGGGTCTCCGCGTCGAGCCTCCTCTCGTGCTCCTCGTACTGTTCGTCCACCTCACCGGCGGGGGACTGCACTTCGGACCCCTCGTACTGCCAGCTCGTGGGGTCGTAGTGGTGCCGTTGCTCGTCCAGTCCCGAGAAGACGCCGTCGAGATCCTCGGTGTCCCGGAAGTCCTCGCTGACGAGGGTGGCCGCGTTGGTGTAGGCGAGCACGTACTCCCGGAAGTCCTTCTCCTCGGTGAGTACGTGATGGATGATCGCGCCGAGGAAGGCGATGTCGCTGCCCGCGCGGATCGGTACGTACTGGTCGGCGAGGGCGCTGGTACGGGTGAAGCGCGGGTCGACGTGGATGACGCGCGCCCCGCGCGCCTTCGCCTCCATGACCCACTGGAATCCGACGGGGTGCGCTTCGGCGAAGTTGGAGCCCTGGATGACGATGCAGTCCGCGTGCTGGAGGTCCTGCATGAAGGTGGTCGCCCCGCCGCGTCCGAACGAGGTACCGAGGCCGGCGACGGTGGAGCTGTGGCAGACCCGGGCCTGGTTCTCGACCTGGACCACGCCGAGGCCGGTCAGCAGCTTCTTGATGAGGTAGTTCTCCTCGTTGTCGAGGGTGGCTCCGCCGAGGCTGGCGATCCCCAGCGTGCGGGCGGTGCGCAGCCCTTCGTACTCCCACTCCCAGGTGCGCCGCCGGGTCTCCACGACCCGGTCGGCGACCATGTCCATGGCCGTCTCCAGATCGAGCGGCTCCCACTCGGCGGCGTGGGGGCGCCGGTAGAGCACCTGGTGGCGGCGGGCCGGGCCGGTGGTGAGCTGGAGCGTCGCCGAGCCCTTGGGGCAGAGCCGGCCCCGGCTGATCGGGGAATCGGGGTCTCCCTCGATCTGTACGACCCGGTCGCCCTTGACGTACACCTGCTGGCCGCAGCCGACCGCGCAGTACGGGCAGATGGACCCCACGACCCGGTCGGCGGAGTCCGTACGGGGCCTGAGGTCCTCGGTGCGGGGCGACATGGCCGCGCGGCCGCGTCCGAGTCGGTCGGAGCCGGTGAGCTGCCGGTAGGCGGGCCAGTCACCGATCAGTCTGCGGACACCCATCGCTTCCTCCAGCGCGTCTGCGGTCCCCGGCGGGCCGGGCTCTGTGGCTACCGGCTTCCTGGCTCCTGGGGAGGCGTTGCCCCACCAGACTCACCCGGCGCGCCGTGGTGTGCGACCCGGCAGGTTTCACGACGTCAGAGATCGGCTAAGCGCTGATCATGGTGCAAATCGGATACACGATGATGACGGAGCAGGCGGGGCCGCGGGCGCTGGTCGAGCATGTGGTGGGCGCCGAGCGGGCCGGGTTCGACTTCTCGGTGACCTCGGACCACTACTTCCCGTGGCTGGACTCCCAGGGCCACGCCCCCTACGCGTGGAGCGTGCTGGGCGCGGCGGCCCAGGCCACCTCCCGTATCCCCCTCATGACCTACGTGACCTGCCCGACGACGCGCTATCACCCGGCGGTGGTCGCGCA
This sequence comes from Streptomyces sp. NPDC058198, assembly GCF_042882605.1. NCBI lineage: Bacteria > Bacillati > Actinomycetota > Actinomycetes > Kitasatosporales > Streptomycetaceae > Streptomyces > Streptomyces sp. NPDC058198. The sequence goes on along the minus strand of NZ_JBHVVP010000010.1, from coordinate 209,580 downwards.
GAAGGCCGCGACGATGCAGCTGCTGTCGGAGGGGCGCTTCCGGCTCGGGCTCGGCTCCGGCGAGAACCTCAACGAGCATGTGGTGGGATCGGGCTGGCCCGCCGCGCACATCAGGCTGGAGATGCTCGAAGAGGCCGTCGAGATCATCCGCGCGCTGTTCGCCGGCGGCTATGTGAACCACCATGGCGCCCACTTCGATGTGGAGAGCGCCAAGCTCTGGGATCTCCCCGACCGGCTGCCGCCGATCGGGGTCGCGGTCTCCGGGGAGCGGTCCTGCGAGCTCGCAGGACGAACGGCCGATCTGGTCATCGCCACCGAACCCAAGGGTGAGCTGCTGGCCGACTTCGACCGGCACGGCGGGACGGGAAAGCCGAAGATCGGCCAGCTGCCGGTGTGTTACGACACGGACCGGGACGCGGCCGTGGCACGGGCGCACGAGCAGTTCCGCTGGTCTGTCGGCCCCTGGCCGGTGAACTCCGAGCTGCCGGGCACCGCCGCGTTCGCCGGGGCGACCCAGTTCGTACGGCCGGAGGATGTCGCGGAGACGATCCCGTGCGGTGACGATGTGGACGCGTTCGTCGAGGCGGTGCGGCCGTATGCCGAGGCGGGGTTCACGGAAGTCGCCCTGGTCCAGATCGGGGGCGACCACCAGCTGCCGTTCCTCGACTGGTCGGAGAAGACGCTGCTGCCTGCGCTGCGGCGGCTCTGAGGGCCTAGACGAGTTATTCCGAAGTAGCGTCGTCCGCCCGGAGGGCGGGCCCGGCGGTGTCCGGTGCGTGCGATCGCAAGGCGCCGAGGTGCCCTCGTAGCGGAGCTACTAGGGCATTTCGGCAACGCCGCGAGCGTGCGTGCTGGGCGCCGCCGGGCAGACGGGACTTCGGAATAACTCGTCCAGGGGCGGTCAGAGCCGGCCGGGTTCCGGGAGTCCCGCCGCGCGGGCCGCCGCGGCGAGCACCTCGCGCAGCATGGCGGGGGTGAGCAGTCCGGTGAAGGTGTTGCGCTGGCTGACGTGGTAGCAGCCGAACACCTGGAGGTCCTGGCCGCCGTCGGTGGCTGTCAGGGTGACGCGGGCGCCGTGTCCGAAGACCGGGCGGGGCCGTGGCACCGACCAGCCGGCCGCGGCCAGCGCCGGGAACACGGCCTGCCAGCCGAAGGCGCCCAGCACCACGAGCGACCGCACGGTGGGGCGCAGCAGGGTGAGCTCCCGCACGAGCCAGGTCCGGCAGGTGTCGCGCTCCCAGGGCGTCGGCTTGTTGGCGGGCGGGGCGCAGTGCACCGGCGCGGTCAGCCGTACGCCCCGCAGCCGCATGCCGTCGTCCGGGCCCGTCGGGAGCGGCAGGCTGGCCAGGCCGATGGCGTGGAGCGCGGTGAACAGCACGTCGCCCGACCGGTCGCCGGTGAACATACGCCCGGTGCGGTTGCCGCCGTGCGCCGCCGGTGCGAGGCCGACCACCAGCATCGCGGCGTCCGCGGGGCCGAAGCCGGGCACCGGACGCGCCCAGTAGTCCCAGTCGGCGTACGCCTTCCTGCCCTCCCTGCCGATCTGTTCGCGCCAGGCCACCAGGCGGGGGCAGGCCCGGCAGTGCGTCAGGCGCTCGTCCAGAGCGGCGAGGTCGCGGGCGCGTGGCGCCTCACGTTCCGGGAACTGCGCGGACATGACACCTCTCACATGGTCGCGGTGACCCGGGATGGCGTCCGGGACGCGGGGTAGTCGACGGGATTCGACCGGCGGACACACGAGGGAGGCCATCCTGTCAGGCACCGGGAACACCCCGCACGGAGTGAAGCAGTGGCGGAGCCGTACGTCCGGCCGCGCCGGGACGTATAGGACCATCGGTGCACTGTTCCGGTCCGGCCGGCTCAAGCGCGGGAAGAGACTGGTCGTGCGTGATGTCCAGAAGAGAGTGAGCGCGTCCGCCGCCGAGTTCGTGAAGCGGCGCCGGGATCCGGTCGTCGTGCAGACGCTGCGATCCGCGGCCGCGGCGACCATCGCCTATGTGGTCGCCCTCCAGCTGAGCAACGAGCCGGCGCCGCTCACCGCTCCCCTCACCGCGCTGCTCGTCGTGCAGGTCACCCTCTACTCCACCATCACCACCGGAGTCCGCAGGGTGAACTCCGTCGTGGCCGGGGTGCTGGTCGCCATCGGCTTCAGCGCGCTGGTCGGGCTGTCCTGGTGGAGCCTGGGCCTGATCATCCTGGCGTCGCTCGTCGTCGGGCGGATCGTCCGGGTGAGCGAGTTCGTGCCCGAGGTCGCGATCAGCGCCATGCTCATTCTCGGAGTGAGCCGGGTGACGTCCGAGGCCTGGGACCGGGTCCTGGAGACGCTGATCGGCGCCGTGGTCGGGCTTCTGTTCAACTTCCTCTTCGTGCCCCCGGTGTGGGTGAACACCGCGGGCGAGTCCATCGACGGCCTCTCCCGCCGGATGCGGCAGCTGCTGCTGCGTATCGGAGAGGGGCTCACCGGACCCACTCCGGTCGAACACGCCGCGGCACGCCTCCATGAGGCACGCCGGCTCGACCACGACATCAGCGAGGTGGACGCCGCCCTGCGCCAGGCGGAGGACAGTCTCCGGCTCAACCCCCGCGTCAAGGAAGGACTGCTCCACCGCGTGGTGCTGCGCACCGGTCTCGACACGCTGGAGATCTGCACGGTGGTCCTGCGCGTACTGGCCAGGACGCTCACCGACCTCGCCAAGGAGCGCACGGAGGAGCCGCTGTTCCCGCCGGACGTGGGAGGCGAGCTGGAAGACCTGCTCGCCCATGTCGCCGACGCGGTGGTGAGCTTCGCCGTGCTGGTCACCACGCAGGTGAGCGAGAGCGCCGAGACGGCGGAGTCGCGGCTCGCCGAGGACCTCGCCGCGGCGGTCACGAGCCGGGAGAGGCTGGCCCAGCTCCTGCTGGAGGGCGTCCAGCGGCATCCCCGTCAGTGGCAGCTCCACGGCGCGCTGCTGGCGGAGATCGACCGGATCCTGGACGAGCTGGACATGGAGAATCGCTCCAAGCGGCTGCTGGAGGAACTGGACCGCGCCTCGCGTGAACAGCGGGAGCGTCACCCCCGGGTGGCCGCGGTCCGGCAATGGGTACGGCGGACGTTGTCGCGCCGCCGCCGTACGTCATAAAACGCGGGCGGCGGACAATGGGGGCCGGGGCTTTTACCGGCCACCGGACCGGCGCGAATCGATCGTTTTCCGAGCAACGGGAAACCGATGCCGAATTATTGACGGAGTTTTTGCCCAATGCGCAATGATCAGGCGTGTATTTGGGCAGGGACGCGCGCTTCGGCCCGCTCACAGCCCTGCGGTCATGGGCGTCATCAGCGATGACCGTTCGATTCCGGCCCCCAGACCTGCTGTCGGAACGGCCTCCGCTGCCGCCCTCCGCGCACGGTGCGCGGACCGCTATCTGCCCTCTCACCAGGGATATGAGGTGCGCGCAGAGGGTGAGTTGGGTGGGGCGGTTGATGAGGTCAGCGCCGATGGCGGTACTGTGCGCGCGCGCCGTCATCGTCGGCGGCGCGGTTATCGCGGAGGATTCTGTGACTCTATTCAGCGGATCGTGGCGGCGCAGAGGCGCCCTCATAACGGTCGCGACGGCAGGTGCGCTCGGTGTCGGCCTGTCGGCCGTTCCGGCGGTCGCGCACACCCCGGTATGGACGGTGAGCTGCTCCGAGGTGAGCGTCGACCTGACCGCCTACGGCAACAGCGACCAGAACACGGTGAACATCACCGTGGACGGCAAGGACCTGCTGCCCACGGAGAAGTTCAAGAACGAATTCCACAAGAAGCTCGACCTTCCCGAGCACAAGAGCGAGCTGTCCGTCCGGCTCGTCGTGAAGGCCGCCGACGGCGACCAGTACTCGAAGGACGAGACCAAGACCGCTCCGGTCTGCGACGAGCCCACCCCGCCGGCGTCGGAGACCCCGACCCCGACGCCGTCGGACACGCCGTCGGACACGCCCACCACCGCGACGCCCACGCCCACGACCGAGCCCACCAGCTCGGCGCCCGTGGTTCCCTCGTCGAAGCCGAGCCCTGCCGGGGACGACCTCGCCGAGACCGGTTCCTCCAGCGCCACGCCGATGATCGCCGGTGCGGCCGCTGTTGTGCTGGTGGCGGGTGCGGGCATCATGTGGGCCGCCCGTAAGCGTCGCTCCGTACAGAACTGAACGACCGCTCCACGCACCACCCTGCCGCCACGACCGGACCGGCCGTGACCCGGCTCGCCCTGCCCTTGTCGCCATGTCGGACGCCGTCCAGAACTTCCACCGCCAACACTCGGCGGCCTGGCCGGCGATCACCCGGCCGAGAGGCATGGACCGAATGACAGCCCGCCCCGCGGGGCGCGTCGTTCCGGCTCCATACGACAGGGGTCGTGCGCGTCATCGCGCCGGCGGACGGTGATCGGCGAGATCCGGCCGAGGCAGGCCCGAGGAACGTACGAACGGGCGGTCCTACCCAACGGAAAGACATCCCTGCGTACGCTTCGACCAGTGTGAGGCCCCGCGACGTCCCCCGTCCGCGGGGCCTCATCATGTCCGGTCCGATGCCGTGTGCCGGTGGCTCGCCCACAGGGGCAGGACGAACCAGCAGAGCACATACCACGCGACTATCCCGGCGACGATCCACGGCACGATGTGGTTGTGCGTGGCCACCCGCATGATCAGCAGAAGCGCGGAGACCAGGGTGGCGAGCAGCAGGAACAGGCCGGTGACGGTGAGTCTGGACGCCCATGTCACCGCCCGGGACTTCATACGGCGGCCGGAGACGACCCGGTGGAAGGCGACCGGCCCTATCAGCGCCCCGGTGGCGGCCGCGCCCAGAACGACGGTGATCAGGTAGATCGTCTTGTCGGTTTCCGCGAGCGTGGCGAAGCGGGGCGTGAAGGCCACGGTGAGAAGAAAGCCGAACATGATCTGCACACCGGTCTGCGCGACGCGCACCTCCTGGATCAGTTCCGACCACTGACGGTCCGCGCGCTCGTTCTCCGTCTCCTTGCGGCCGTCCACGCTCTCGTCACTCTGCTGCGTCTCACTCTGCTGCGTCGTCGAAGACATGACGCCCCTCCCTGGTCAACGGCTCTGTGATGAACCTCGAATACCCCCGGGACGACGCGGCAGGCCGGGCGAGATGCACGTCCTGGCCGTCGCACGGACAATGAGCGGGAAAGCGACCTACACGCTGGGGGCGCCCATGGATCCGGTGGAGGCTCTCGACAGGATCGCCTTTCTGCTGGAGCGCGCGCGGGCCGAGACATACCGGGTCAGGGCGTTCCGTAACGCCTCCGCGATCGTGGCCGGCATGCCCGCCGACGAGGTCACGCGCCGCGCCACGGCCGGCACCCTCAGCCGGGTGCAGGGGATCGGCCCCAAGACCTCAGAAGTCGTGGCGGCCGCGGTGCGGGGCACGGTCCCCGGCTACCTGGAGCGGCTGGAGCGGGAAGCAGGCACGCCGCTCGTCGACGGCGGGCACGCACTGCGCGCCGCACTGCGCGGGGACTGCCATCTGCACTCGGACTGGTCGGACGGCGGCAGCCCCATCGAGGCGATGGGACGGACGGCCGCGGCGATCGGACACGAATGGGCCGTGCTCACGGACCACTCCCCCCGGCTCACCGTGGCCCGGGGGCTGTCGGCCGAGCGGCTGCGCGAACAGCTCGACGTGATAGCGGAACTGAATGACCGGTGGGCACCCTTCCGGCTGCTCACCGGTATCGAGTGCGACATCCTGCCGGACGGATCGCTGGACCAGGAGCCTGAGCTGCTCGACCGGCTGGACCTGGTGGTGGCGTCCGTCCACTCGAAGCTGCGCATGGACGCCGCTCCGATGACGAGGCGCATGATCGCCGCCGTACGCGATCCGCTGAGCGATGTGCTCGGACACTGCACCGGACGTCTGGTGACGGCCCGCCGGGGAACGGGCCGGGGCGGGCAGGACAGCGGGCGTCCGGAGTCGCGGTTCGACGCGGAGGCGGTGTTCGCCGCCTGCGCCGAATCCGGTACGGCCGTGGAGATCAACAGCAGGCCCGAGCGGCTGGATCCGCCCCGCCGGCTGCTGCGCGAGGCGGTCGCGGCCGGGGTGTTCTTCGCCATTGATACGGACGCCCACGCGCCCGGTCAGCTCGACTGGCAGCTGCTCGGCTGCGCGCGGGCGGAGGAGTGTGGCGTACCGGCCGACCGCGTCATCAACACCTGGACAGCCGGGCAGCTGAAGGAGTGGACGCGCTCGCGGCAGGCCCCGTCGCCGGGGTGAGCGGCCGCCGCCGGGCGAACACGGGCCGGGTGGGGCACCGCGCGAGCGCGGGCCGGTGGGGCGGGGACGGGCGGGTGCCGGTGGGACGGGAACGAGCCGGCGTCCCGCGCCGGTTCAGCGCCCTTCGAGCTCCGCGAACGGACTGGTCTCGAGGTGCGCCAGCAGGTCGGTCGGGTCCTCGTAGACCTCTCCCGCTCCGGCTGCCTCCAGGGCGGCGCGCGGAATTCCGCCCGACAGCAGACCGATACCACGGACGCCGGCTCGCGACGCCGCCTCCATGTCCCAGACGGTGTCGCCGACGAACACCGCCCGCTCCGCCGGCACCCCGGCCAGCTCCAGCGCCAGGTGCACCGGGTCGGGAGCGGGTTTGCCCGCGTCCACGTCGTCGCCGCTCGCCGTCCCCCTGATGACCTCGTCGGCGTCGATCGCGCGGCGCAGCGCGGCGAGTTCGGCCCCTCCCGCCGAGGTGGCGAGAACGATCCGCCAGCCGGTGTCGGCGAGCGACCGCAGGAGATCACCCGCCGCTTCGAGCGCGGGCAGCCGGTCGAAGTAGGTCCCGTACAGCGTGGTGTGCGCGGCGCTGATCTCCGCGTCCTGATCGTGGTCCCGGTCGTCACCGAGCAGATGCGCGATGAGGTCGCCGGAAGGAAGGCCGACCGCCCGGTGGATCGCGGGCATCGGCACCGTGTGCCCAGCCTGCCGGAACGCCTCCCACCAGGTGGTCACATGGAGGTGATTGGTGTCGACGAGAGTCCCGTCGACGTCGAACAGTGCCGCGCGCGTCGCCATATGGATCCCGTTCCCGTTCCGGTCGGGGCTATGTCCTGATCATGCCGCCTCCGGCTCGGAACAGCTGACCGGGCGGAGCCGTACGGGTGAGGCCGGCCGGGGTCCGCTCCGCTCAGGGGAACAGCCATGGACTTTACGAGAACAGGCTGTTGAGCCGGTTCTGCCAGGCGCCCTCGGTCAGCTTGGCGTCGGCGCCGGGAGCGAAGTCGTGCACGCTGATCCCGACCGGTCCGCCGAAGTGGTTCCTGCCGAACAGCCGGTACATCGCCGTATCGGTGCGCAGCCCGATGAAGTAGGCGTTGCGGTAGTCGACCACGGCTTCCACCCGCGCCCCACCGGGCACGTCGAACCGTACGGTGGCCCCCTCCGCCGCCTCGTCCGGCAGCCCGAGCCCGCGGCTCGCCACCTCCAGCGCGTCCGCCGCGTGGGAGGCCGCCGGGCCGTCGACGGAGGCGAACACGGACGACCGGCCGGCGAAGTGCTGGAGATACTGCCGCAGGGTGTGCAGGTAGAAGTCGGTGTGCTTGCTCGCGCCGTCGTACTGGTTGTCCCAGTCGTCGACGAAGATGCCGCTGTGCACGTAGCGGACCCAGGAACCGCCGCCTTCGCGCGGCTCGATGACATGGTCGAGCTGGTTCAGGGTCTGCCGGGGCGCACCCTCGGGGCTCTCGACACGGCCGGTCAGCCGCCTCGGCGGATCCCACGCGGCGACCGTGCCGCCGAACGGAGCCGCGCCGCCCGTGCGGGGTTCGTACTCCATGGGCCACAGCCAGCCGCCGGTACCGGTGGTGATCGCTTCCCAGACCTGCTCCGGGCTCGCGTCGACCTCGAACTCGCGGACGATCTCGAATTCCTTGGACATGGTGATCTGACTCCTTAAGCGCGCTCGGGCGCGTGGACGGGATGCTGGACGCCCGAACCGGACGTCATCTCATCGAGCTTCCTCATGAGGACTCCTCGACCGGCGTGGGGGCGGCGGCGGAAATGGCCGGCCCGGTGCCGCCCGGCTCGACGGTGCCGGGCTTGACGGTGGGGTGGAGCGCGACGACGATCCGGTGATCGCGGCCGCCCTCGGCATGCTCGTCGTGATACTTGGCGATGAGAGCGCCGACACCCCGGGTCAGCTCCTCGACGAACGCCGCCCGGTCGGCCGCGGAGCCGAAGCGCACCTCACCGTCGAGCGCGTAGGTCGCAAGCCGCTTGCGGGCCTTCGTCGCGCCGGTGATCAGGCTGCCGACGTCCCGTACGAGCCGCGCGGCGACCGCGAGGAGCCACCGCGCGGACAGCTGGTCACGGAAACGGTCGGGGTCGGGCTGCACCGCGGCCAGGGCGAGCGGTGAGATGACGTACGAAGCCGCCGTGGCCCGCATCAGCCGCTCGGTGACATTGCCCTTCCTGCGCTCGCCCGCCAGCTCGACCAGGCCGTGCCGCTCCAGCGCCTTGAGGTGGTAGTTCACCTTCTGCCGGGGCAGCCCGACCCGCCCGGCGAGCATCGTCGCCGACGCGGGCCCGACGGCCAGCTCGGCGAGCAGCTGAGCCCTCATGGGGTCCAGGGAGACGGCGGCTGCCGCCGCGTCCTCGATCACGGTCACGTCCAACATGGGACAACCATCCCACCGAACACTTTTTTTGTCCAGGAGGAATTACTTGTCGGTCGTCCGGCCTGGTCAGAAGCTCCAGGACACGGCGCTGTCCGCGCCGACGAGCCCCGACGAAGCGACGGCCATGCCATCGGCGTCACGCGGATCGGTCCGCCTGCGGGCGGGAGCGGTGAGCCTCACGCTGTGCCGCCCCGAAACTGTTCCCGGCGTACGCCGAGCGTGCCTGATCTGCAAAAGCGAGCCGCCGCGCTCCGGGCGGTCAAGCCGCCGGGGCGAGGAACTGGCGGCCGCCGCGCAGCGTGGTCCGCAGTGTGCGCTGGGTCGCGCGGCTGTCGAGGCGTACGTCGAGCGCCCCGGGAAGCGTGCTGTCTGCCCGCAGACCCGTGGGCAGTCGGGAGTCGTCGAGTCCGTCGCGCCTGGCTATGAGGATGCCGAGTTCGTGACGGCTCAGGGCCTCTTTTCCACCGAGATGGTGGATGCCGCTCGCATCTCCCGACGCAAGTTCCATGAGAGCTGCGGCCAAGTCGGCCACATGCACCGGGCAACGGATGTCGTCTGTGAACAGGACGCCGGCACGGGGCTCGGCGGCAAGTGCGTGCACAGCACGTTCGTGTACGGACTGCCCGTCGCCGATGATCAGCGAGGTGCGGGCGACCACGGCGTCCGGATGCACGAGAAGAACCCCTGTCTCCGCCGCGGCCTTCGCCGCCCCGTACGGGGTGACGGGATCGGGCAGGCAGGATTCGTCGTAGTGGACGCGGACGCCGGAGAACACGGCGTCACTGGAGACATGGATCAGACGGCTGCCGGACTTACGACCTGGTGCACGATAGCCAGCGGGCTCCCGACGCCCTGCGACTCCGCCTCCGGCGTTGTCGTCAGTCGACGACGCTCCGCGTCGCCTCCCTCCTCCGCCTTGGATGCGAAGCCGCAAGACGCCGCTCGCTGATCCACTGGCTATCGTGCACCAGGTCGTTAGCCGCAGCCATCGCCAGACGGACAGGACCCTCGGCTGTGACCGCCCAGTCCGCCTTGCCGCTCGACGCGTTGACGACGACACGAGGGCTGACCTCGGCCACGACCGCTTCCACACTTCCGGGATCCCGCAGGTCGAGGGCGTGCCAGGCGACCCCTGGAGTGCTCCCGGGCCGGGTCGCGTAGGTCGCGGCCGTCGCGTGCCCGGCCGCTGCCGCTTGCCGGACCAGCTCGGCATCCAAGAACCCGGAACCACCAACGATCAAAACTGTCACGCCGCGACACCCTAGACCGGCCGTGCCGAGTTGGGAGGCACGGAGGCTCTTGCTGGTGCAGCATCGGGATCCTCTTGGTGAAAGGTGCTGCCCTGGCACGTCGCCGCTCCCGCGGGAGGAACCGTCGGGGCCGTCTCAGCCGTCTCTCCGGGCGCACAGGCCCCTATCTGACGGAAAGCAGAGGCGGACGATGAGCGTGGCGGCGCCGGCCGCGAACCGTTTCTTCTCGACGCCTCGCACCGGGTGACGACGGCCGCCCGCCAACTCCCGTCTTGATCTCCGCCGCCCGGGGGTGGGCGAGCCCTTCCCGCCCATCCCCGGCTCGGGTGTGTCGGGCGTGTCCCGGAACGGGGTGCCGGGCCGGGCCGACGAGGTCGCGCCTCTGATCGCCCCTCACGAGGAAAAAGAGATGGCGGGCTTTGGACCGCCTAGCCACTCAGTCCGGCCGTCGGAGCACGGGCACCCGGTCGAGCCGCAGCCCGAAATGATCCCGGTAGGCGGCCAGGATCTCGTCCTCCCCGGACAGCGGCCGCTCCTGGCGGACACCGTGCGCGGTGATGACGAGCCGATCGCCGCTGAGGGTCAGGCGCCCGTCGTCGGTGAGCAGGGAGCAGACGAGCGAGGAGGTGAAGTGCGAGGCCGGTGAGGTGCTGTGGTACCAGGCTCCGGCCTCGAAGTCGGCGAGGACGCGGGGCCGCACTTCGAGGCGGTACTGCGCCACGCCGTCCCTGAGAACGTCCAGATCGCCGTCGGGCGCCGGGACGATACGGAATGTGCCGCCCGGGTCCTGCTGATCCCCGCGCTCGTCGAGGTCGAGGGGGCGGTGGCTGTGGTCGCCGAAACCGACGTCGGCGAGCCAACGGCGTGCGCCGCCAGGCGCGTTGTCCGCCACAGTCTCCACGAGCAGCGCGAGGTGGTCGTACGGAATGCCGGTCCGGCCCTCCGGGCCCAGGACCCGGGCCTGGACGAGCGTGACCCGGAAGCCGAGGTCGCGCAGGAGCGCGGCGAACGCCCCGTTGAGTTCGTAGCAGAAGCCGCCCCGGTGCCGCTCCACAACCTTGCGTACGAGTGCCTCCTCTTCGAGCACGATGTCCTCGCCGAGATGGATGGAGAGGTTCTCGAACGGCACGGAGCGCAAATGCCGCAACTGCAGCTCACGCAGGGCGGCGCCATCGGGGAGCGCGGGGCGGGTGGCACCGATCCGATGCAGATAGGCGGCGGTGAGCTGCGATGAATCCATGCGCCCAGTCTCACCCGCCCGCACACCGCCGAGCTACGCGTCGCTGGTCCTAGGTCCCCGGACCGAGGCCCGTCCCGGTCCCGGCCTACAAGCGCTCACGCTCCCCTCGCACCGGCTCTGGCACAGATCTTGGGGAGCGGTCGCGGAGCGTCACCGCGGTGTTTGATTGTGGGTTGGCTGCTCGTTCGTGAGACCGCGTACGCCCCGCCGTCTGACAGACTCAGCCGATCCACTGACGCCAGCGAGGTTCAGGCGACTTGCAGCGGCCCGTGCCAACCGCGAACCAGTAGGCCGCATCGGTGCGTTGCTCAGCAGTCCATCGCTTCCAGTTCACGATGGTCAGCAGCCGGTTCCCGCGGCTGTCGGTTGGAGGGGCGCTGACGGTGATCGCGCAGTGTGGCCGCACGGTGCGGGTCGCATACCAGCCCGGCATCGCAAGGACAACGGCCGCGAGGCATAGCAGCACCCTCCAGGAGGGGACGCGAACGCGACATCTCATGGACGAAGGGTACAGACTGGCTTTCTACGTGTGAACTGGGCTCTGGCACAGATCTTTGCGAGCGGTCGCGGAGGGTCACCAGGCCAGTCGCTTCGCTGCTGTGATCACACCCGTTCTTGCTGACGGAGCGTCATTCCCGGCCGTGAGGCGGGAAGGCGTACGCGGTCTCACGCGCATCTGAGTCATTGCGATCGAACACCGCAGTGACGCTCCGCGACCGCTCCCCAAGATCTGTGCCAGAGCCCCTCGCACCACCACTCGCCCTCCGGCGCCCGTGCCCGTCACCGCGATTGCCCCGTCCGTGTCCGTACGCAGCACCCTCGCTCCCCCGGCGCGCAGCGCGTCGACGGTCCGGGGCACGGGGTGTCCGTACGGGTTGCCCCGCCCCGCGGAGATCAGGGCGAGCCGGGGACGGACGCCGTGGAGCAGCCCCGAATGCTGGAAGCGCGAGCCGTGGTGCGCGACCTCGAGCACGTCGACCGGGGGCGGATCATGCTGTTCGCGCATCGGTCGGGCCGGCAGCGTTCGTCGAGAGGACCGATGTGTCCTTCGGGGATGATCACGTTCTCGAGGCAGACGGCGCCGACAGGGTTTGTCTGGTCGGCAGTGCAGTTGTTGAGCATGCCGAAGCGGATGTGGATCCGCGTGGTGCGCAAGAGCGTGTCGGCGGTGCGGGCGTCGCCGTTGCGGGCCTTGACCGTGGCGCCGATCTGGTCGAAGGCGTCCTTGACGCGTTCAGCGCCAGGCCCGAATCCGATCTCCTCGCCTGAGGAGTGGCGCTCGTAAAGGTCTTTGATCTTGCGGAACTTGACGTTGTCGAGGGCGTCTTCGAGGTATTTGGCCCACTCGGTGTCGGAGACGGCATAGCTGCGGGTGGGACGGCCGGTCGCCCTGACGAGCGGCTGGCCGTCGCGCGTTCGCGATCCGGTAGTACCGTCATTTCTCATCGACATCCACGAGTCAGGTGATCACCAACTGCCTTCGGAACCGGTCGGCAAACGCTGTTCCTGGCGATCAACGAGGCCACGATGGGCTGCTCGCCCCGTACGGACAGGATGCGGCCGTGTCCGAACCGGTGACCAGCCACATCACCAGGGCGAGGGTCACGACGAGCTGGACAGCGGACAGCCGGCGCCTGCATGACTGAAGCCTCCGGTACGGGAGGGTGAGGGTGCGGGAGCGAGCCCCATGGCGGGGCGCCGGGGTCAGCGCTCGGGTTTCGGGGGCCGCCGCATCAGCGCGGCGGCGGCCTCGTCGAGGGTGATCTTCTCGTGCAGCAGTGCGGAGATGATCTCCGTGATCGGCATATCGATCTCGTGGGCGCGGGCGAGGTCGAGAATCGCCTCCGCGCTCTTGACACCTTCGGTGGTCTGCCGCGTGGCGGCCGCGGCCTGAGCGACGGTCAGGCCGCGGCCGAGGTGGGTACCGAAGGTGCGGTTGCGCGAGAGCGGGGACAGACAGGTGGCCGTCAGGTCGCCCATGCCGGTCAGCCCGGCGAGGGTGGCCGGATCGGCGCCCAGGACCGTGGCCAGCCGGGTGGTCTCCGCCAGGCCCCGGGTGATGAGCATGGCCGCCGCGTTGTGGCCCAGCTGCATGCCGGTGGCGATGCCGACCGCGAGCGCGATCACGTTCTTCACCGCGCCCCCGAGCTCGCAGCCGATCACGTCGGTGCTGGTGTAGGGCCGGAAGTACGAGGTCTGGCAGGCCGTCTGGAAGGCGCGGGCTACAGCCTCGTCCGCACAGGCGACGGTGGCGGCGGCGGGCCGGCCGGCGACGATCTCCCGGGCGAGGTTCGGCCCCGACATCACCGCGATCCGGTTCGCGGGTACGCCGGTCACCTCGGCGATGACCTCGCTTGCCCGCTTCGCGGTGCCAAGCTCGATGCCCTTCATCAGCGACACGATCGCGGTGTCCGGACCGATGTGCGGTACCCACGCCGCGAGGCTGGCCCTTAGGGACTGTGCGGGGATGGAAATCACGAGGTAGTCCGCGCCGTCCAGCGCGGCGGCCGGATCGGTCATGGCCACCAGGGATGCGGGCAGCTCGATGTCCGGGAAGTAGACCGGGTTCCGGTGGCTGCTGTTGATCGCGTCGGTGATCTCGTCCCGGCGGGCGTGCACGGTGACGTCGGTGCCGGCGTCGGCCAAGACCTTGGCGACGGCGGTACCCCAGGACCCGGCCGAGAACACCGCCGCGCGGGCGGGGCGCTGCTGGCTCACTGTGAGGTCCTCTCGCAGGACGCGGGGCCGTCGCAGAGGTGGCGGCCGGGCCCGGTCATGCTATCGGCCACCCCGGGGGCCGCCGGTGCTGTCGCCGAGCGGCACAGGGTCAGCAGGACCGCGCGCCGCGATGACATCGAGCAGACCCTCAGCGCCGCGACCTGCGCACCCACCGCAGCGTCCTCCAGCTACGCGCCGACCTCAAGGACGTCACGGGGAGCTGACCGTCGAATGGCTGCCGACCGTCACGGAGCGTACTGCCGCACGCGAGCGTGTTGGGCGGTAGCTTCTGCGGCCTTCGGCCGGGAAAGCGCCGTCTGCCCCATAGCTCGTTCTACCGATATCCCGATCACGACGCGCTCAGGGTCCGGGGCCGGCATGCGCCCGTACCGCTGTGCGTATCGGGCAACAGCGTCATCGACAGCAGCAGGATCCGTAAGGGCATGCGCCCGATCGAGTGCGTGATTAGGCTAAAAGGAGCAAATCGTTCGAGTGGAGGCGGATGAGCGATGGCGAAGATCCTTTTCATAGTGAGCGGTGCGACGTACTGGGTGCTCAAGGACGGCACCAGGTACGCGACCGGATACTGGGCCGAGGAGTTCGCGAACCCGTACAAGCTGCTCACGGACTCCGGTCATGAGGTGGTTGTCGCGACACCGGGCGGCACGATCCCGAACGTCGACATGATGAGCTTGCGCCCTTCGATGACCGGCGGGGAGCAAGGGGCGCTCGACCTGGAGGCGATCATCCGCGACGCGGAGGTGATGCGACGGCCGCTCAAGGTGTCGGACGTCCGCCTTGAGGACTACGACGCGGTCTACCTTCCGGGAGGCCACGGCCCGATGTCCGACCTCGCCTGGGACGCGGACGTGGGCAGGCTGCTGACGGCGCAGCTCACCTCGGGCAATCCGCTCTTCATCGTGTGCCACGGCCCGTCCGCCATTCTGGCCACCAGGATCCACGGTGAATCGCCCTTCAAGGGGTACAAGGTTTCCTGCTTCACCAACGAGGAGGAAGAAGCCGTCGGCATCGCCTCCAGGGCGCCGTGGCTGCTGGAGACCGACCTGAAGGAGAAGATCGGCGTCGAGTACAGCCGTGGCCCGATCTGGGAGCCGTACATGGTGGAGGACCGCAACCTGGTCACTGGGCAGAATCCCCACTCTGCCGCGATTCTGGGTGAGCGGCTACTGAAGGTCCTCGCCTGACGGACGGCATTTCGGAGTGCGCCTCATCCTCAGCGGCACCTTGGACCGGTACCCAAGCGCATCGACAATCGACACGCCTTCACCACCCGCACCAAGGGCGCTGCCACGGAAAAGCCCAAGCTGGACCTCAACCCCCGCGAGTACTTCCGCCGCAGCTTCGTCAGGCAATCGGGGCGGGCTCTTGGGGGTCAGGATCGGCGCGTACGCGACGCCGGCTATGACGCTTTCATCGAAAAGTACCTGCTGACGCCAAGGGTGCGGTCCAGCACTCGGCGGGACCACCGCGCACCGAAGTAATTGTCGTCCGGCAGACGACCGACTTCGGCGGCCGAGGCGGGTTATCCCCGCGCGGGACGCAGCAGAATCTCGCTGCCGATGGGAGTGAAACCGCAGGCGAGGAAGGCACGCAGGGAGCGGGCGTTGCCTGGCGAAACGGCGGCGAAGACCGGTTTGCCTTCCGGGACCAGCGAGAGGGCATCGGCGAGGAGCGCCCGCCCGTGCCCTGGGCCGCTGTCCTGAGTGCGGTGGAGTTCGATGCTCAACTCCCGTCGCCCGGCGAGGCCGTCGGCCAGGGTGATGAGGCCGCGGTCGTCACCGTAGACCTGGACGTTGGTCCGCAGTTGCCGGGCGTGGCGGACACGTGAATGGTCATCCGCGTCGGTCAGCTCCGCCAGGCGTGGGATGCCGCCGGTCCCGCGGGCGGTGAGTGTGGCGTCGGTAACGCCGATCCAGCCCTTGGGACCGGCGAGGTGGCGCAGGAAGTCCGGGGAGAGAGACGCGCCGAAACCGTCGGGGTCCTGGGCGTATACGGCCTGGCTGGTCATGGCGGTGGCGATGACGGCGTGACCGGTAAAGGCGACCGAGCATTCGAGACCCCCGGGCAGGGGCGGCAGCACCGTCACCCGGCCGTCGACCGGCGGGAAGCGGCCGTCGGCAGCGTCTATGAAGAAGGTGAGGAGCGGGTGCGCTTCACGCACGGTCGGCTACCTGCGTGTTGAGGAAGTCCAGTAGCGCCGCGTTGAACTGCTCGGGCTGCTCGACACCGGGCAGGTGACCGGCCCGGTCGATGACGGTCAGCGTGGCGTGCGGGATGAGGTGGTGGATGTCCTCGGCGTTGCTGATCGGGGTGTAGACGTCGTCCACGCCGACCACGATCAGGACCGGTGTCTCGACGGCGGTGAGGGTGTCGCGGTAGTCGGGGCGTTCGGCTCGGCCCCGCAGGGCGGCAGCGGCGCCCTGCGGGTCGGTGGCGCGCATCATGCCCAGAACGTGTGCCGCCACGTCCGGCAGGGCGGTGACGTTGTACGTGGCCAGCATCTTGTCGATCACCTCGCCCGCGTACCCGTCCATGCCCTCAGCCAGCAACCGATCGGCCAGGCGGTTGCGGAACTCCTTGCCCTCCTCGGTCTCGGCGGGCGCGGATGTGTCGGACAGCACGAGGGCCCGCACCCGCTGCGGGTAGCGGCGCTGGAACTCCATGGTGATCTGGCCGCCCATGGATACCCCACCGATGACCGCACGCTCCACGCCCAGGTGGTCGAGGAGGGCGGCGATGTCGTCTGCGAAATCGGAGAGGAAGACTTTGCCGGGGGTGACGCTGCTGTCGCCGTAGCCGCGCAGATCCGGGGCGATCACGCGGTATCCGGCCGCCTCCAGTGCCTTGGCCGACGGCGCCCACAGCGTGCGGTTGAACGGATGACCATGAACGAGGACAACCGGCAGACCGTCCGACGGCCCCTGGTCGTCGTAGTGCATCGTGGCATCGTTCAACACTGTGCGGCTCATGCCGGACACCCTAACGTGATGATCAGCGGTGACTCCGTTGATCAACCGTCACGTCGGTTGAAGCGGCTCAAGCTCCGTGAGCCTCAGGACGTTCGACGAGGACGCCACGTTCGGAGGAGGGGGCAGGCGCGGAAGAGCATGTGACGTCGGTCGCGCGGCGCCAGTTGCGGCTGATCAGCCTCGGCTGCCGGCACTGGACCAACTGAGACTGAGAACGGCAGCGGGCTGCGCTCAGCCACTCAGCGACGAGTCGTCCGCCACCCGCGCGCCGGGCAGTTGGTACCTGGCGGCGACCAGCGCCGCGTCGGTATCACTGGTGCCGGTGGCGACGCAGAGCATGTAGGCGACGTCCCTGAACTCCTGGCCTGCGGTGGCGCTTCCCCTTTCGGCATGCTGTACGGCCAGGGCTTCGTAACGCTTCACCAGGTTGCGCAGGATGACAGGGTGAGCCAGCAGCACGTCGGTCTCCACGGGTGAGAAGGAGCAGAGTCGATCATCAGATGCCCCGCGACCGTCATCTGATGCCCTTTCAACGGTAGGGGAGTTGTCCGCCCCGCGGGTCACCGTGGCGCCAACCGGCCACGCCCGCCGGCGGAGTCGTCAGCGGCGGGACGGCGGCGGGGGCAGGCGCAGATGGGCCAGGTCGTACGGCACCGGGCTGTCGGGGCGGAAGAGCGGGGAGGACTCGCCGTCGGCCGCCGTGGCGGGGGCGTCGGTGAGCCGGAAACGCTCGCGCAGTCTGGTGTAGAAGTCGGTGGGGCCCAGCCGGACCAGGCGCAGCCGTTGCCTGGCCCCGTACACCCCGACCCAGTCCCCCGGATCCAGCACCCCCCGCAACTGGCCGTCGATACTGACCGCCACCTGCCCGGAGTGGTGCAGTACCCGCAGCGCCACCGGCTCGTCGGGAGCGGCCACCACCGTGCGGTTGAAGGTCATGTGCGCCGCCACCGGGGTGAAGACCACGGCGTCCATGTGCGGGGAGAGCACCGGGCCCCCGGCGGCGAAGCTGTAGGCGGTCGAGCCGGTCGGGGTGGCGACGATGACGGCGTCCGCCGAGTACGACGCGAGGAGCCGGCCCGCGATATAGACCCCCAGGCTCGCTTGACGGTCCCGGGCGAGCTTCTCCAGAACGATGTCGTTGATGGCGGTGACATCGAGCGCCACCCCCCAGCCCTCGCCCTCGGTGGTGTCGGGCCGGACGTGCGGCGGCGGCAGCGTCGGCCCGCGGCCGTAGTGCAGCAGCGCCTCCATGCCCGACGGGATCTCCAGTACGCGCGAGGCGCGCATGGTGAGGGTCATCCGCTCCTCGACCGTCGCGCGGCCCTCGTTGACCGCGTCCAGGGCCTTCGTGACCCCCTCGGCGGGCACCTCGGTGAGGAAGCCCACCCGGCCCAGGTCGACCCCGAGCACCGCGGCGTCGTTCGTGGCGGCGATCCGTGCCCCGCGCAGGAAGGTGCCGTCCCCGCCGAGCGTGACGACAAGGTCGGGGTTGCCCGCCAACGAGGCCTCTTCCTGGCCGCCGTGCCGCGGTTCGTGCTCCTTCCACACATCGATCTCCTTGCACGGGATACCTCGCGCCTCGCACCAGGCGTGGACGGTGCGGGCCGCCTCGACGGCCGCCGCGCGGCCCTGGTGGACCACGACCCCGATACGTTCCACAGGCTTGCCCACGCTCTCCGTCGGTCCGGTCCCGCTCCCCGGGAATCCGTCTGCTCCCCCAGTCCGTCTGCTCCCTCAGTCAAGGATGACCGGAGAACGGGGAACGCGGGCAGTCCACAGCGTCCCGGCGCGCCGGATTCCCCAGGTCCCCTCCGATCCGGCATTCACCCGAATGGCGGATAGTGCCGACGGTGCGCTCCATGCGGGTGAGCGCTGCCCGGAGGGCGAACCGCGGCCGTGACCGGGCTCTCCCCCGGTTGCCGTGAGCCCCGCACGGAGGCGCGATGGACGGGTGCGCGACTGACCGTGAGGGACCTGGCCGTGAGTGTCCGGCCCCGCAGCCGTGCTTCCCCCACGCGAGGAGTGATCGCTGATGTCAGCGGACGGCGTCTTCAACAACCCCAACGAGCTGAACGGCCTGACCGCGTACGACCAGGACGGCGACAAGATCGGCAACGTCGGCCATGTGTACGTCGACGACCGCACGAGCCGCCCGGAGTGGGTGACCGTGAAAACCGGCCTCTTCGGTATGAAGGAGAGTCTCGTCCCCCTGGCCGGCGCCCGGCGCGACGGCGAGAACCTCCACGTCCCGTACCCCAAGGAGACCGTCAAGGACGCACCGCGCCTGGACGCCGACGAGCATCTGGACCCCAGCCAGGAGCAGCAGCTCTACCAGCACTACGGCATCACCGGCACGGGGGGCGGCATGGGCACGCGTACAGGGACCGGCACCAGCGGCGGCATGGGGACGAGCGCCGGCATGGGGACCGGTGCGGCCGCCGGCATGGGTGCGGCGACGGGCAAGGGCTCCGGCGCGAGCTCGGGAATGACGTCCGGCACAGGGATGCCGCCCGACGCCGCCACCACACCCGCGGGAACCCCGGGAATGGCCGGAGCCGGGGCGGGGGCCGGGATGAGGGGCACCGCCGCCCGTGGCAGCCAGGAGGACGCCTCCCGCCACCAGAGCGAAGAGCTCATACGGTCGGAGGAGCAGCTGCACATCACCACCGAGGAGCACGAGGTCGGCCGGGCCCGGCTGCGCAAGATCGTCGTGACCGAGAACGTCACCACGTCCGTACCCCTCAGCCACGAGGAAGTCCGCGTCATCCACGAACCGATCGCCCCCGGCGAGCCCGGCGGCGCCGGCCGCTCGATCATCGGAGAGGCCCAGACCGAAGTGACCCTGCACGCGGACCAGCCGGTCATCCGGAAGGAGACCGTTGCCGTCGAGCGCGTACGCATGGAGACGGAGAAGGTGACCGAGGAGACGGATGTCGCCTCCGAGGTCCGCAAGGAACAGATCGAGTACGACCCGGGCCGCACCGACCAGGACCTCGGCGACAAGCGGGGCCGCCCCAGCCACTGACCCTGCCCCCGGCACCACGCCCCGCCGGCCACGCACGCGTGGCCGGCGGCGTGAGCGCACCCGTGGCGTGTCGGGCGCGGACGGGTGTGTCGGGCGCGGTGCTGGACAAATGTTGAGTATGACCACCTACGTAGTGACGATCCCCGGCACGCTGAAAGAGGCGCTGACCGACGAGGCCCGGTCAATTCTGGTCGGAGCCCTCCGGCCCGCGGATCCGAAGGGCACCGACTTCGGAGCGGCCGAAGACCTGGACCTGCTGTCCGTCGACAGTGAGCAGTCCACGTTCACCGTCCGGCTCGAAGTCGAGGCCGACGATTCGAACGCGGCGGGAGAGGAGGCCCGGCGGATCGCGAGCGACGCCCTCGACAAAGCGGGGTTCACCATCCGGACCGCGCCTCTCGGAGAGCCTGTCATCACCGGTATCGACGCCGAATAACCGAACCGCTCGCCCCGGACCTGCCGGGCCGCCCGGCCCGCCGCGTATGTCCGGGGCGGCCGGCCGTCTGCGCCTGTCCCGCTCATGACCCGGGGCCAAACGATTCGCCGCGCGCGCGGTCCAGTGCCTCGGGATGATGTACGAAACCCGGGCGAAGCTCGGTCGCGTCGTACGTACGGTGGAAGACGGGGGTCGTCGCCCCTGACATAGGCGGCACGATCCAGGCCCAATCGGCGTGTACGTCACGGCCCTTGCGTGCCTCGCCCTCCACATGGTGCAGAAAGCGCACCGACTCGGCGTGTTGGCTCCTCGTGGTGATGCGTACGGATGAACTCCTCGGCCTCGCGCCAGAGCGCGGGCGGGGCCGGTACGGCGACGGCCCGCACCGCCTGCCCCGGTCTGCGTTTCCTCTTTCGACCGGGCCGCACCTCGGTCAGGGGCTCCGAGGGGTCAACGGACGGTGAGGGTGCCCTTCATGAAGGGGTGGATGGTGCACATGTAGCTGTAGGTGCCGGCTCTGGCGGGCGCGGTGAAGGTGGCCGTCTTCCCGGCGGCGATGTCGCCGGTGTTGAAGGCTCTGCCGGTGACGGCGGTCAGGGTGTGCGTGACGCTGTCCTTGTTGGTCACCGTGACCTTCGTGCCCGGGGCCACGGTAAGTGCGGCGGGCATGAACGTGAAGTTGTCGATGGTGATCTCCACCTTCCCGCCGGCGGAGGGAGCGGGCGTGGTGGACGCGGGCGAGCTGCTGCCGCCGCCGGAACAGCCTGCGAGGGTGGTGACGCAGACAGCGGCGAGGGCGGCCGCGAGGCGTGTGCGTCCGGCGCGGTGCGGGAGCGGCATGGTCCCTCCGGGCTGTCGGGCCCCGGCCCTGCTCAGGGTCAGTAGCTGCTGGAGCTCGCCGAGCCGCTGGGGCTCGCCGAGGTGGTGCTGGGGCTGGCCGAACCGCTGGAGCTCGGGAGCGGGGTGGTGATCTTCTTGCCGTCGGTGCCGATGACGTACCACTTGGCGCCGAAGGCGGTCAGGCCCTGGCCGTTGAACTCGTCGGCCTTCTTGTCGGGCTCGAACCGGTACAGGGGGTGACCGTCGTACGTGACCTGCTTCTTGCCGTCGCTGCGGGTGCTGGTGGACAGCAGGCTCTGCTTGACGCCCCCCTTGTCGGCCTGCGGCTTGGCGGTGATGACCAGCGGCGGCCAGTCCATGGCGCAGTCCCCGTCGCAGGTGGACTTGCTGGTCTTGTCCGCTTCGAAGATGTAGAGGGTGCGGCCCTTGTAGTCGACCAGGACCTTCCCGAGCGGCCCGGTCTTGGCGGACACCTTCCCGGCATCCGGGGACGGCGCGGACGAGCTCATCGAGGGGGAGGTCGACGCGCTCCCGGAGGCTGTCGCGAAGTCCGCCGGCTGCTCGTTCACGGACGATCCGCTCCCGCTGTCGGAACATCCGGCGAGCGCCGCGGCGCACAGTAGGGCCGTGGCCACGGCGGTGGCTGTCCTGGTATTGCTCCTCATCAATGACTCCTCTGATCCGGCCACCCCGGGGGGCAGCACTCCGGCCGCCTGATCACGGCCGCACCCCCCACTACACGGCACCGCCCGGCACCGGGCCACCTGGCAGAGCCGTCCGACGTACCCCACACCGGTGACAGCGTCCTCATCGAATGGGGTATCGTGAGCGGCTGCGAAGGGGAGTAGCCCCGCGAACCGGTCGTCGACACACTGGAGCCCTCGGGTTCCCGGTGGCCGGGCCCGCCGATCCGGCGGGCGGGCGAGACCTTCGGTCAGGCATTGACGTGTCCGCGTCCCGCGGGCACCACCGTCGTGCCGGGCCGAGTGGTCCTCCTGGCTCCTGACGGTGCTTCGCGAAGATCCGGGTCCGGCCCTCAGAGAAAGCCACCCGGAATGCATCTCGACCCCCTGGCGATCCTCACCGCCTTCGGGCTGATCTTCCTTGCGGAGCTCCCCGACAAGACCATGTTCGCGTCCCTGGCCATGGGTACGCGCATGCGCCCCCTCTACGTCTGGTTCGGTACGTCGACGGCGTTCATCGTGCATGTCGCCATCGCCGTCGGGGCTGGCAGCCTGATCGGCCTCCTGCCCGACTGGATCGTCAAGCTCGTCTCCGCCGTCCTCTTCGCCTTCGGCGCCTTCATGCTGCTGCGCAGCGGAGGCGACAACGATGACGAGGACACGGAGAGCAAGACCGTGACCGGCTTCTGGCCCGTCTACTCCACCGCTTTCATGGCCGTCTTCATCAGTGAGTGGGGGGATCTGACCCAGATCACCACCGCCAACCTCGCCGCCAGCAACGGCACCTGGTCGACCGCCATCGGTTCGGCCGCCGCCCTGATGTCCGTCTCCGCGCTGGCGCTCCTCGCCGGCCGCTTCATCGCCACCCGCGTCCCGCTCAAGACCGTCCAGCGCATCGGCGGCCTGTGCATGCTCGGCCTCGCCATCTGGTCCGTCACCGAGATCTTCATAGGCTGACGGCCACCGGGCCCCGCTCCGGGAGGAGCGGGGCCCGGTTCTGCGCGGGTGTCCCGCCTCATCGCGTCGTCGTGAGGTCCTTCTTGAGTACGGCCAGGACGTCGCGGGCCGCCGTGGGGCCGGTGTTGAGGTAGAAGACGTCGTCGTCGACCGGTATCGCGGTCTTGCCCGCGACCGCGGACAGCGTCGGCCAGAGCGGCGCCCCGGTGAGGGCAGACGCCTTGGCCGCGCTGCCCTGGACTCCGTAGAAGAGCCAGTCGGCGTCGGCACGGTCCAGCTGCTCGTTGCTGATGTCCTGTGAGGTCTCGTCGAACCGCTGGCTCTCGGGCCGCCCGAGCCCGGCGTCCTCGGCGATGCCGCCGGTGAACGAGGGCACGCCGAAGACCCGCAGGCGGTCACCGTTCAGCCGCAGGAAGGACACGGTCACCGGCTTGTCGAGCGACGGGCCCAGGCGCGCGGCGTCGGCGTGGAAGCTGTCGAGGAACTCCTGCGCTTGCCCGGTCCTGCCGAGCCCGTCGGCGACGAGCAGGAAGTCCTGCTTCCAGTACAGCCCGGTGCCCTGCGTGGCGACGGTGGGCGCCAGGGCGCTCAGGGCGGTGTAGAGGCTCTTGGCGTTCTTGCCGGCGGTGTTCATCAGGATCAGATCCGGCTCGATGTTCGCGATGGTCTCCAGGTCGGGGTCGACACGGGAGCCCACGTCGGCGACCTTCGCCAGCTGAGCGGCGTCCTCGGGAAAGTCGTCCATGAGGTATTGGGGTACGAGATCGGCGCCGTCGCCCCGGGTCGAGCCGGCCGGAACCGTACCGAGCGTGAGCAGCGCGTCGGCCTGGCCGGTGGAGATCACCACGACCTTCCTGGGTTCGGCCTTGATGGTGGTCCTGCCCTCGAAGTGGCTGACGGTGCGCGGGAATTCACCGTCCGGTTTGCCGCTTCCCATGCCCTTGGGCACGGAGCGGGGCGCGGTGTGGGTCGATGCGGCCGAGGGGGCTTCGGCCGGACCGCCACCCGAGGAGGCGTTCGAGTTCGCGGAGCAGCCGCTGAGCGACAGGGCGCCGGCTACGACAACGCCGCTGATGAGACGGGTGAGATGGAGATCACGGAAGCGGTTCACGGTCGATTAGCTTAGGCTTCCCTAAGTGTCGACGAGTAGGTATGGCAGTCATGCGATAGATCACATATCCGGAGGCGGGGATTCCGCGCATCCGCCGCCGCCCCCAGGCGGCCGGCGGCCCGGCACACCGCGGACCGGCCGGCTCCGGGGCGGGAACCGGCTCGCGGTCCTGGTGGTCTGCCTCGGCATCGTCGTACTGCTCGTCCTGGTCAGCCTGGGCGTCGGCGCCCGGAGCGTGCCACTGGGGACCGTATGGCGCGTCCTGTTCCAGGACGACGGGAGCGCGGAGGCCATCATCGTCCGGCAGTTGCGGATGCCCCGTACCGCCCTGGCCGTCCTCGTCGGGGCGGCGCTGGCCGTGGCCGGTGTGGTCATGCAGGCCCTCACCCGTAACCCGCTCGCCGAGCCGGGCATCGTGGGCGTCAACTCCGGCGCGTCCTTCGCGGTGGTGATCGCCATCGCCGGATTCGGCGTCACCGGAGTGTCCGGCTACATCTGGTTCGCGTTCGCCGGAGCGGTCCTGGCCGCCCTGCTCGTCTTCGCGCTCACTTCGGGCGCCACGAGGTCCCACCACCACACCCGGCTCGTGCTGGCGGGTGCGGCGCTGTCGGCGAGTCTCGGGGCCTGTACCGGCATCC
This sequence comes from Streptomyces sp. NPDC058198, assembly GCF_042882605.1. Classification (NCBI taxonomy): domain Bacteria; kingdom Bacillati; phylum Actinomycetota; class Actinomycetes; order Kitasatosporales; family Streptomycetaceae; genus Streptomyces; species Streptomyces sp. NPDC058198. Next base: position 185,054 of record NZ_JBHVVP010000010.1, on the reverse strand, counting down.
TCACCATGTTCAACACCGCGGCCTTCGACTCCTATCGCTTCTGGGTGGTGGGAGCGCTGGAGAACCGGGGTACGGAAGCCCTCACCGCCATCGTCCCCTTCGTCGTCGCCGGAGCGGTGATCGCGCTCGTGCTCGGCCCGTCCCTGAACGCCCTGGCGCTGGGCGACGACGTCGGCACGGCGCTCGGGCTCAGAGTGCCCTGGGTACGTGCGGCGGGCTTCCTCTCGATCATGCTGCTGTGCGGCGCCTCGACCGCCGCCGCCGGGCCGATCGCGTTCGTCGGACTGGTCGTCCCGCACGTCCTGCGGCTGGTGCTCGGCCCCGACCTCCGCTGGCTGCTGGCCTTCTCCCTGCCGGGCGGCGCGATCCTGCTGCTCGTCAGCGATATCGCGGGCCGGGTGATCGCCCGCCCCGGCGAGATCGAGGTCGGTATCGTCACCGCCTTCATCGGGGCCCCGGCGCTGCTGTGGCTGGTCGTCAGGCGCGGGCGGGTCCAGGCGTGAACACACCGCGTCGTTCAACCGCCCCGGCCCGGGTGCTGCGGCTGCCCGGAGGGATCACGCTGCGCTGCTCGGGGCGGGCCGCCGCCGTCGTAGCGGTCCTGGTGCTGGGCTGCGCGGCGGTCTGGGTGCTCACCCTGTTCACCGGTACGTACCGGATCGGTGCGGCCCAGATCGTCGACGTACTCACCGGGGGCGGGTCCGGCACCGACCGCTTCATCGTCGTCGGCCAGCGGCTGCCGCGCGTCTGCGCGGCGCTCCTGGTCGGAGCGGCCCTCGGCCTGTCGGGCGCGCTGTTCCAGAGCCTGTCGCGCAACCCGCTCGGCAGCCCGGACGTCATCGGGTTCACCACCGGCTCCACCAGCGGCGCGCTCGTCGTCATCCTGGCCGGCGGCGGCACAGCCGGACTGGGCGTCGGCGCGGGCTCGGTCCTCGGCGGTCTGGTCACCGCGGCGGCCGTGTACGGATTCACCGCACCGCGCGGAGTCTCCGGCAACCGGCTGGTCCTCGCCGGCATCGCCATCGGCGCCATGCTCGCCTCGGTCAACGACTACCTCATCACCCGGGCCGATCTGGAGTCTGCGGAAAGCGCCAAGGCCTGGACCTTCGGCAGCCTCAACGCCATCTCCTGGCCCCAGATCACCCCCCTGGTGATCGCCCTGCCCGTCCTCGCCGCGGCGGCGCTGGCCGTGGGCAGACCGCTGAGACTCATGGAGATGGGGGACGACACCGCGGGCGCCCTCGGGGTGAACGTCCCGCGGATCCGCGCCCTCGCCCTGCTGCTCGGCGTCGCCCTGGCCGGCGCGGCCATCGCCGTCGCGGGGCCCATCGGCTTCCTCGCCCTGGCGGCCCCTCAGCTCGCACGCAGGATCGCCCGCTCCCCCGGCGCTCCGGTCGGATCGGCCATGGTCACGGGCGCGCTTCTCCTCGCCACGGCCGACCTGCTCGCCCAGCGCCTCCTCTCCCCCTTCCAGATCCCCGTGGGACTGGTGACCGGAGCCCTCGGCGGCGTCTACCTGCTGTGGCTGCTGTCGAGGGAGAGGCGGAGCGCCCCGGCCTGACGCCGGTGATCCCGCGTCAGGCCTGAGGGGCCGGCGCCTGAGCGGGGATGTCGAGCGCGGGAAGGGTGAAGGTGATCCGGGCGCCGGGGGCGTGGTGCGGGTCCACGGCGATCGTTCCGCCGTGGAACTCCACGATCTTCTTGCACACGGCCAGGCCGATACCGTTCCCGCCGTACGTTTCACGGGTGTGCAGCCGCTGGAAGATGATGAAGACCCGCTCCGTGTGCTCGGGCTCGATTCCTATGCCGCTGTCGGTGACGGAGAAGTGCCAGGTGTCGCCCCGGCGTTCGGCCCCGAGGTGGATCCGCAGGGGGCGCTCGGGGTCACGGAACTTGAGGGCGTTGCCCAGCAGGTTCTGCACCAGCATGGTCAGCTGGGTGGCATCGCCCGTGAGGACCGGCAGGGCGTCGTGGGAGATCCGGGCGTCCGCGTCCTCGATGGCGATGCTGAGCGAGTCGACCGTCCGGTCGAAGGTCTCCTGAAGGTCGACGGTGGCGGTCTGGTTGTGCATCCGCCCGACGCGGGAGAAGTCCAGAAGATCGTTGATGAGGGTCTGCATCCGTGTGGCGCCGTCCACCGCGAAGTGGATGTACTGGCCGGCTCGCTCGTCGAGCTGTTCCGCGTAGCGCCGCTGGAGGAGCTGGCAGAAGCTTGCGACCTTCCGCAGGGGTTCCTGGAGATCGTGGGAGGCGACGTAGGCGAACTGCTCCAGTTCGGCGTTCGAGCGGCGCAGATCCGCGGCCTGCTCGTCGAGGCGCGTACGGGCGTCCTCGGTGAAGGAGAGCTCGCCCACGAGCCGCCGTCGCATGGCGTCGACATCGTCCGCGAGTTTCCGCACATCGGCCGGGCCCTCGCTGGTGACGGGCCTGGTGAAGTCGCCGTGCGCGACCAGGCGCGCGTCACGGGAGAGCTGTTCCAGCGGGGTGGTGATGCCGCGCCGCAAGCCGATGAAGATCATCCCTGGCAGGGCGAGGATGAGCACGGCGATGGTGGAGAACACCCAGTTGCGCAGGGTCCTGACCCCTTGGAGATCGGCACGGGCCGTGGCGCGCTCCGTCTCCAGGTGCCGCTGCTGTGTGACGAGCGCGGTGCGCAGCGAGTCGAAGGATGCCTTGCTCGCGAGCGCTCGGGCGGGATCCGCCGGTACGGGGCGGCCGGCCGGGGCGGTGACGATGGGGCGGACGTACTGCGCGCGCCAGGAGTCGGCCCGTGCCAGGACCAGGTCGAGGTCGGCCGCCGAGCGGCGGTCGTCCCCGAGCGCCTGCCGGAGGGTGGCGCCGGCTCTGGTCTGGTCACGCAGCCCGGAGCGGTAGGGCTCCAGAAACGCGCTGTCACCGGTGAGTTCGTAGCCCCGGACCCCGGTCTCCTGGTTGACCAGCGCCGATTCCAGTCGTACGGACGCGATGAGCGCGGGCGAGCTGTGGTCCACCAGGCGGGTGTTGATCTGCGTGGAGTGCGTCAGGACCCAGGCGCCGAGGGCGGAGAGCGCGGTGAGCAGCAGGAGAGAGACACAGACTCCCGTCGTGAGCCACCGCCGCGTCGTCCACCGGCCCGTCCACCGGCTGGTGTCCCGCGTGGGCGCCTGAGCCGGAGCGGTCGTGTCCTCGTCCGGGCGGCGTGCGGGCACCGCATCCGGGGTCGGGCGGCGTGCGGGTGAGGGGACGCTCACTGTTCGCTCCTGGAGTCGGAGGCCACCACCGGCCTGACCACGACGGCGTCAGCGTACTCTCTTCGACAACTGTTGTTGTCGAGGGGGATGCGTCTACATTGTGGCCATGCGCCGGAACGACTTGTCCTCCCAGTTCAGCGAGGAAGACATCGACCGGATGACGGTCCTCGCGGTCGACGACCTTACCCACCGGCTCGCCGACCAGGTCTTCGACGTGCCCGTCCCGGGCCCACGGGACGGGTCACCGGAGCCCGCGGGCGGCGATGGGGCCGGTGACCCGGGCGAGGCCGCGGCCGGCTCTCTCGCCCGCTTGCGCATCCTCATGCACCTCAACCGTGCCGTGGAGCGCCAGGCACGTACCGAAGCCGAACAGGCCGCACGGGCGGGAGCCGGCTATCCGCAGCTCGGCGACGCCTGGTACATCACCCGCCAAGGAGCCCGGCGGCGATGGCCGGGGCTCGTCTTCACCGCCGCACCCCCCGCGCGCCCCATACCCCCGCAAGAGAGCAGGAACTCCCCCATGAACAGCCTCAGCCACTCCTATGACGTCCTGCTGGTGGAGGACGACCCAGCCGACGCCCTGCTCATCGAGGAAGCCCTGCAGGAACATGGGATGGCCCGCTCCATCAACCAGGCCGAGGACGGCGTGGCGGCGCTGGAGTACCTGCGGGACGCCGAGAAGCCCCGCCCGGACCTGATCGTGCTCGACCTGAACATGCCGCGTATGAACGGCCGGGAACTGCTGACCGTACTGAAGGACGATCCGCAGCTGCTGACCATCCCGGTCGTGGTCCTGACCACGTCGGGCGCCCCGGACGACGTGCGCTCCGCGTATCACCAGCACGCGAACGCCTATGTCATCAAGCCGCTCAATCTGGACGACTTCATCCAGGCCGTACGGAGCATCGACGCGTTCTTCCTCGAAACGGCGGTCAAGCCGCCGAGGCGCTGACACCGCCCGGCGGTGCGGGCCGGGCGGCGCGGGCCCCGGTTCCCACCCGGTCAGAAGACGCGGATCGGGGTCTCGGCGGGGTCCGCGAGCAGGTCCGAGATCTCTTCGTCCAGCCGGACCAGGGTGATGGAGGCGCCGGCCATGTCGAGCGAGGTGCAGTATTCGCCGACGTAGCTGCGGCGTACCTCGATGCCGCGGTCGGCGAGCTGCTTGTGGGCCAGCCCGTACACCAGGTAGAGCTCACCGATCGGGGTGCCGCCGAGGCCGTTGACCATGAGGGCGACGCCGTCGCCCGAGGTGAACGGCAGGTCGTCGACGACGGCGGTGACGAGTTCCCGCACGATCCCCTCGGCGGGCTGGAGCTTCTCGCGGCGCCGGCCCGGCTCGCCATGGATGCCCACGCCCATCTCGATCTCGTCGTCGGGCAGGTCGAACAGCGGGGATCCCTTGGCCGGCGGAGTGCACGCCGTGAGCGCCATGCCCATGGTGCGGGTGACGGAGTTGACCTTCTCACCGATCCGGTACACCTCGTCGAGGTCGGCGCCGCGTTCGGCGGCGGCCCCGGCGGCCTTCATCACGAAGAAGTTGCCGGCCACCCCGCGCCGGCCGACCGTGTAGGTGGAGTCCTGTACGGACACGTCGTCGTCGATGAAGAGCGTACGGACGGTGAGACCGTCGGCCTCCGAGAGCTCTTGGGCCATCTCGAAGGCCATGCGGTCGCCCGTGTAGTTGTTGACCAGCAGCAGGACGCCCTTGGGGGACGCGACCAGCTTGACGGTCTCGTAGACGTAGTCGGTGGGCGGCGCGGAGAAGATGTCACCCGGGCAGGCGGCGTCGATCATGCCCTTGCCGACGGACATGACATGGGCCGGCTCGTGCCCTGATCCCGATCCCTGGACGAGGGAGACCTTGTCCGGGCGCGGGGCGTCGGCGCGCATGATCAGGTTGTACTCGGGGACGTACCGGAGGGTGTCGGGGTTGGCCAGGGCCAGCCCCTGCAGCATCTCCGGGACGAAGTTCTTCGGGTCGTTGACGAACTTCTTCATACGGTCGCTCCTGGTGCTCGGCGTTGCGGCGCGGGGACGGTTCTCGGCGTTGCGGCGCGGGGACGGTTCTCGGCGTTGCGGCGCGGGGACGGACTCGGTCCTGGGTCGGTCGGTGGGGCGGGTCAGGTGCGTGCGGCCCATGCGTCGGCGACGCGTTCCGCCATGACCGCCACCGCCACGGCTCCGGCGTCCGGGGAGCCGATGCTGCGCTCGCCGGTGTAGCTCGGCCTGCCGCGCATGGCCCGCATCGGGGTGGTCGCGTCGGCGGCGGTACGGGCGGCCGACGCCGCGACCCTGGCCAGGCCGGCGGAGCGGTTCGCCGGGTCGCCGGCGCCGGTGTGCGCCTCTTTCTCCAGCGCGTCGGTCATCGGGATCAGCGCGTCCAGCAGCGTCTTGTCACCGAGATCGGACCTGCCTCGCGTCTTGATGCCCTCGGCGGCGGCGCGCAGCATGGCGACCGCGTCCTCGGCGTTCAGTTCGGCCCGGTCACTGACGGCTCCGGCCGCCCGGAGGAACGCGGTGCCCCACAGCGGCCCCGAGGTCCCGCCCACCCGCTTGGAGATGACCAGGGCCACCTTCTTCAGGAACGCCGACGGGGAGCTGCGGTCGAACGAGTCCCAGTCCGCGAGAACGATCTCGAAGCCCCGCGCGAGCGAGTATCCGAAGTCCCCGTCGCCCACGACGGCGTCGAGGTCGGAGAACGCGCGCTCGTTGTCTACCGAGGTCTGGGCGATGGTTCTGACGACGAACTCGAGATCACTGGCTGGTGTCGATGGCATGTCTCTCCTGACTGGACTCTCCTGACCGGCGTGACGTCAGTGCGGGCGGGGTGCACCGGTGAGCAGGAACGCGAGGTCGGCGAGCCGGACGAAGGGACGCGGGTCGGCGCCGAGCGGGTCGCTCAGCACCTCCGTGGTGGTCGCCTCCGGTCCGGGGTCGCCCAGCGACGACACGACCAGCAGCGCGCCGGTGAAGTCCTCCTGCCGGGTGTACGCACTGGTCGTGACGGCGCATCCCAGGCCCGCGTCCAGCGCCGCACGCATCCCGTTCCGGCTGTCCTCGATCACGACCACGGCCGCGGGGTCGAGCCCGAGGTGGTCCACGGCGTACTCGTAGATGTCCGGCGCCGGCTTCTTGCGCGGGACGATGTCGCCGGCGAACACACTGAAACGCGCGGCGAGTTCCGGGCCCGCGGCGAGTTCGAGCACGCTGCGTACGGACGGCTCGGCCGAGGTCGAGGCGACGGCCAGGGTCCACCCGGCGGCGTCGGCCTCGGCCGCGACGCGCCGTACACCGGGCCGGGGCGGAATGGCGCCGCCCGCGATGATCGCCTGATAGATCTCGGTCTTGCGCCGGTGCCACCGGGCGACCTGCTCGTCGAGCCCGCCGGGGTCGGTGGGCAACCCCGCTTCGGCGATGAACTCCGGGGTGAGAAGCGTCTTCATCCGCTCCTTGCCGCCACCGACCTTCAGCTTCTCGGCATAGTCGCTGTCGCTCCACCGCACGGGCAGGCCGAATTCCTCGAAGGTCCGGTTGAACGCGGGCAGATGCCCGTAGCGCTCGGTGTCGGCGAGGACGCCGTCGCAGTCGAAGACGAGAGCGGGCACGGTCTCACCCGGCCCGGCCGGCGCTGCCGAAGGTCGTCATGAGTGAGCCGGTCATGTCGATGACATCCTGACGGACGGACCGGAACAGGGAGGGCGGATCCCATTTCTGTCTCTCCGCGGCCGATTCCAGGAAAGCCAGGTTCGACTTCATGAACTTCTCCTTGAGCGCGGTCGAGATATTGACCTTCGCGCACCCCCGGGAGATGAGATCGCGGAACTGCTCGTCGGACAGACCGCTGCCGCCGTGGAGGGCGATCGGCAGGGGGTACGCCGCCACGATGTCGGAAACCCGGTCGAAATCGAGTACCGGCGTTCGCTTGTAGGTTCCGTGAGCGTTTCCGATGGCGGGCGCGAAGACGTCGACGCGGGTCGTCCTGAGGAACTCCAGAGCCACGTCCAGGTCCTTCTGGGCGGCCGCGCTGTCGCTGCCGATGTCGTCCTCGACCCCCGTGATGGACTCGATCTCGCCCTCCACGTGGGCGCCGTACCGGCGGGCCTCGGCGACGACCTCGACGGTCTGCCGCATGTTCTCCTCCACCGGCAGCCGCGAGGCGTCGAACAGCACGGAGTTCCAGCCCCGGTCCAGGCACTCGGTGATGACCGCGCGCTCGGGACAGTGGTCCAGATGCAGCGAGACGGGCACCTCGATACCGGCCGTCATCGACGTCCACATCGTATGGAGCACGTCGCTGCCGATCGATTTGACCGTCTTGACGGACGTCTGCACGATCAGTGGCGAGGATTTCTCCACGGCGGCCGCGAGAACCGCCTCCATGGTGAGGTCGTTGAAGACATTGATGGCCGGCACGCCATAACGCTTTTCGAAAGCGTCGGACAGGATGTCGGTCAGCGGCACGACAGGCACGGGGACTCCTGGGATCGGACTCGCCCGAATCGGATCGGGCTCATGCAACCATGCGGCGCCGGTCGGGAAGGCGCCGGTCGGGCGGCGGCCCTCAGGCCCGGCACAGCACCGAGGTCATGACGTCGTGGAGGGCCACTTCCGGGTCGGACACGGCCCCCGCCGACCGCCAGGCCACGAAGCCGTCGGGACGCACCAGTACGGCGCCTTCGGCGGTCGTGCCGTGGGCCTCGGCCCAGTCGGCCCCGTCCTCGGTCACCAGATCGGCGTCCGGTCCCGCGCCGACGCCGTAGACATCGAGGCGGAGGGAGAGCCGGTCAGCGACGCGCTTCGCCGCCGAGCGCCAGGGCGCGCCCTCGGCGCCGCTGAGCAGGACGAAGGACCGCTCGTAGAGATCCAGGGTGGACTTGCGCACGTCGCGTTCACGGACCCACAGGTGCGGTGCCCGGGTGCCGGGGTCGCCCGTCAGCCGCATCCGCTCGGGCACGACGGGCAGTGCGGGGTCGACGCCCACCACCGCGCCGCGGGCGTAGCGGTAGCCCATGGCCACCGAGAGCATCCCGCCCTGCTTCCCCCCGCCCACGCCGGGCGCGGCGGCGTACCCCGGGTGGCTGTGTTCCCCGGAGCGTGCCGAGGCGCGCTCGCTCGTCGCCCGGGCCACCGGCCGGCGCTCCGCGTCGTACGTCTCCAGCAGGCCGGGGCCGGCCGAACCGGCCAGCACGGCGGCGAGCTTCCAGGCGAGGTTGTGCGCGTCCTGGATTCCGGTGTTGGAGCCGAACGCGCCGGTGGGTGACATCTCGTGGGCGGAGTCCCCCGCGAGGAAGACCCGGCCGGTCGAGTAGCGCTCCGCGACCCGCTCGGCCGCGTGCCACGGCGCCTTGCCGGTGATCTCGACATCGAGGCCGGGTACGCCGGTCGCCCTGCGGATGTGCTCCGCGCACCGCTCGTCGGTGAAGTCCTCCAGGGTCTCGCCCCGGTCGGGCTGCCACGGCAGGTGGAACACCCACTTCTCCCGGTTGTCCACCGGCAGCAGAGCGCCGTCCGCTTCGGGGTTGGTCAGGTAGCACACGATGAAGCGACGGTCGCCCAGCACCTGCGCGAGACCCTCGGAACGGAAGGTGACGCTCACGTTGTGGAACAGGTCGCCGGAGCCCGTCTGGCCGATACGGAGCTGTTCCCTGACGGGGCTGCGGGGCCCGTCGGCCGCGATGAGATAGTCCGCGAGCACGGTGGTGTCCTCCCCCGTCTCCCGGTTCTTCACGACCGCGCGCACGCCCGTCGCGTCCTGCTCGAAGGAGAGCATTTCGGTGGCGAACCGCAGGTCTCCCACGTGCTTGCGGGCCTGGGCCAGCAGCACGGGTTCCAGATCGTTCTGACTGCACAGGCACCAGCCGCTCGGGCTGAAGCGCGCGAGCGCGCCACCGGGGTCGATCTCCTTGAACAGCCATTCCTGGTCGTCGCCGGTCAGCGAACCCGCCTGCAGGATGCCGTGGTTGTCGGCGAGGACCGACGCGGCCTCCCGGATCAGCGGCTCCACGCCCGCCGTGCGGAACAGCTCCATCGTGCGCACGTTGTTCCCGCGGCCGCGTGGGTGTGTCGAGGTGGCCGCGTGTTTCTCGACCAGCAGGTGCCTGATGCCGAGCCGGCCCAGGAACAGGGAGGCGGACAGGCCCACCAGGGAGCCGCCCACGATGAGGACCGGTACGCGGTGGTCGACGTGTGTGTTCATGAGGTGCTCCCGAGCTCGGCGTCCTGCGGGGATGAGGTTTCCATGCCCCCGGCAGGACCGCTTCGGACGCCCATTCACCCGCTTGGTTCCCACATCTCGCGCCACCCCTACCAGCAGCCCACGATCGATTCCAGGAGCGACACCCGCGCAACTGGGGGGGCAAGCCACGCACATCCGCGGGGTGTGCGACCCGCTCCGATCGCAGTGACGACTGACGGCTGACGGCAGCCCACCGGACGTGGCCGCCGCGCCGCCTCGAAGGAGTGTGGAAAATGACAGCATTGTCGGAACGGATCTCGCAGTCTGCCTTCGACGGCTCCAGGCTTCGGGTGGTACTGCTCCTGGACCTGTACGACGGTGCCCAGAAGCAGTTCCTCGAGGCGTACGAGCACCTGCGCAAGCAGGTGGCCTCCGTCCCCGGACACCTCAGTGACCAGCTGTGCCAGTCCATCGAGAACCCCTCGCAGTGGCTCATCACCAGCGAATGGGAGAGCGCACCGCCCTTCCTCGCCTGGGTCAACAGCGAGGAGCACGTGCAGATGGTCCAGCCGCTGCACGCCTGCGTACGGGACACCCGGTCGCTGCGTTACAGCGTTCTGCGGGAGACCGGAAACGTCAGCGCGAGCGCCTCCGAGTCGGTCAAGGGCCGCCTTCAGGCCTCTCCCCGTCTGGGGGACGGGGTGGTCCGGCACGCCCTCACCTTCACCGTCAAGCCGGGCAGCGAGGACGTCGTCGCGAAAATCCTCGCCGGGTACAGCTCCCCCAACGCGCAGGTCGACGAGAACACCCGGCTGCGCCGCACCTCGCTCTTCATGCACGGAAACCGCGTCGTACGGGCGGTCGAGGTCGAGGGTGACCTCCTGGCGGCGCTGCGCCATGTGGCCAGGCAGCCCGAGGTCAGGGCCGTAGAGGAGTCCATCAACCCGTATCTGGAGCAGGACCGGGACCTCTCCGACCCCGACTCCGCCCGGATGTTCTTCACCCGCGCCGCTCTGCCGATGGTGCACCACGTGGCGGCGGGCGGGCACACCCCTGCGGGAGTCCAGCGGCACGCACTGTTCTACCCGGCCAAGCAGGGCTGCGGAATGGCGCTGGCCCGGCTGCTCGCCGATCAGGACGAGACAGCGGCCGACGACCCCACGAGCCCCATCGACAGCAGCACCATTTTCCAGCGGGACGACATCGTCGTCCGGCTCATCGAGATGACCGGCCCGGTCGACGCGCGGCCCGCTCTGACCCTCGGCGTCGACGGCCCCCGCAAGGCAACCGTCCTGTCGCGGCTGCTCGACAGCGACGCGGACGGCCTGCCGGCGAGCGACGAGGAGATCGCCCGGTTCCTCGTGCGCTCCGAGATGAGCCTGATCACCGACCGGCAGGCACAGGAGTCCTGAGCTCCGCGTCTCCACCACGGGGGCTCGCGCACCACGTCCTTCGCACACCGCATCTGGAGGAAGCAGTCATGACCCTGCACCGGCCACGCATCGTGGACCTCAGCGAGACTCAGCCCAACCGCAGGCGCGGAGGCGACCTGCGCGCCATGCTCACGCCGACCGCGGTGGGCGCCACGAGTGGCTTCATGGGCCTGGCCATCGTTCAGCCCGGGGAGCGCATCGGCGAGCACTACCACCCGTACTCCGAGGAATTCGTGTACGTCGTGAGCGGTCTCCTCGAGGTGGACCTGGACGATGAACCGCACGCGATGCGGCCCGACCAGGGCGTTCTGATCCCGCCGCATGTGCGCCACCGCTTCCGCAACGTGGGGGACGTGGAGGCACGCATGGTCTTCCACCTCGGCCCGCTCGCCCCCCGCCCGGAGCTGGGGCACGTCGACACCGAGCACACGGAGAAGGCCGAACTCGGCCGGCCGCCCGAGCGAACGGAGGCGGTCTCATGACTCGGCGCGTGGCGGTCACCGGAGTCGGCGTCGTCGCCCCGGGCGGTACGGGCGCAGCCGCGTTCTGGGACCTCCTCGCGAACGGCCGTACGGCGACCCGGGGCATCACCCTCTTCGACCCGGCGGGGTTCCGCTCGCGCATCGCCGCCGAGTGCGACTTCGACCCCACGGCGCACGGGCTCGACCAGGACCAGGTGGAACGCTCGGACCGGTACATCCAGTTCGCGATGGTGGCCGCCCAGGAAGCCGTCCGCGACGCGGGTCTCGACACCGAGAAGGAGGACCCCTGGCGGATCGGGGTGTCTCTGGGGACCGCGGTCGGCGGCACCACACGTCTGGAGAACGACTACGTGGCGGTCAGCGGCTCCGGCGCACGCTGGGACGTCGACCACCGCCCGGCGGGCCGCCATCTGCAGCGGGCCTTCTCGCCCAGTTCCCTCGCCTCCGCGGTGGCCGAACAGGTCGGCGCCCACGGGCCGGTGCAGACCGTCTCGACGGGCTGCACCTCGGGCCTCGACGCGATCGGGTACGCCTTCCACTCCATCGAGGAGGGCCGGGTCGACGTGTGCGTCGCCGGCGCTTCGGACTCGCCGATCTCCCCCATCACGGTGGCGTGCTTCGACGCGATCAAGGCGACCTCGGCGAACAACGACGACCCGGAGCACGCCTCCCGGCCGTTCGACGCCCGCCGGGACGGCTTCGTCATGGGCGAGGGCGGAGCCGTACTCGTCCTGGAGGAGTTGGAGCACGCCCGCGCCCGGGGCGCGACCGTGTACTGCGAGATCAAGGGGTACGCCACCTTCGGCAACGCCTACCACATGACCGGTCTGACGCCGGAGGGCCTGGAGATGGCCGAGGCCATCAACACCGCGCTCGGCCACGCCCGTCTGGACAGCTCACAGGTCGACTACGTCAACGCGCACGGCTCGGGCACCACGCAGAACGACCGGCACGAGACGGCCGCGGTGAAACGGTCGCTAGGCCCGCACGCCTACAAGGTGCCCATGAGCTCGATCAAGTCCATGGTCGGGCACTCGCTCGGCGCCATCGGAGCGATAGAGATCGTGGCGTGCGTGCTCGCCCTGGCCCATCAAGTGGTGCCCCCGACGGCGAACTACGAGACCCCTGACCCCGAGTGCGACCTCGACTACGTGCCGCGCACTGCGCGCGCCCTGAAGCTGCGCAGCGTGCTCTCGGTCGGCAGCGGGTTCGGCGGTTTCCAGTCCGCGGTGGTCATGACCCGACCCAGTGGGAGGACGCGATGAGCCCTCGACAGGACCGTCGAACAGTCGTTACCGGCATCGGTGTCGTCGCCCCCAACGGGATCGGCACCGAAGCCTTCTGGAAGCGGACGCAGGAAGGCATCAGCGTCCTCGACCGGGTCTCCCGCGAGGGGTGCGAGCATCTGCCGCTGCGGGTGGCGGGCGAAGTCCGCGGCTTCGACCCCGTATCGGTGATCGAAGAACGCTATGTGGTGCAGACGGACCGGTTCACGCATTTCGCGATGGCCGCGGCCGACCTCGCCCTGGACGACGCCCGGCTCGGCCGCGCCGACTACGACGGTTCACCGTTCGCCGTGGGAGTGGTGACCGCCGCCGGATCGGGCGGCGGCGAGTTCGGCCAGCGCGAACTGCAGCGGCTGTGGGGACAGGGATCCCGCTACGTCGGCCCGTACCAGTCCATCGCCTGGTTCTACGCCGCCAGCACCGGTCAGATATCCATCCGTGGCGGCTTCAAGGGGCCGTGCGGGGTGGTGGCCAGCGACGAGGCGGGCGGTCTGGACGCGCTCGCGCACGCCGCCAGGTCCATCAGCCGCGGCGCGGACGCGGTGGTCGTCGGCGCGGCCGAAGCCCCCCTGGCCCCCTACTCGGTCGTCTGCCAGCTCGGCTACGAGGACCTCAGCACCTGTGACGATCCGACGCGCGCCTACCGCCCCTTCACCTCCGACGCCTGCGGTTTCGTGCCCGCCGAGGGCGGCGCGATGCTCGTGGTCGAGGAGGAGGCGGCGGCCCGGCGTCGCGGGGCCTCGGTCCGTGCCGAGGTGGCCGGTCACGCCACGACCTTCACCGGGGCATCCCGGTGGGTGAAGTCCCGGGAGGGACTGGCCCGTGCGATCAGCGGCGCGCTGCGGGACGCCCGGTGCGCGCCGGAGGAGATAGACGTCGTCTTCGCGGACGCGCTCGGCGTACCGGCGGCGGACGCCGCGGAAGCGCTGGCGATCTCCGACGCCCTGGGCGCGCACGGCCGGCGCATACCCGTGACGGCGCCCAAGACCGGCACGGGACGGGCGTACTGCGGGGCGCCGGTGCTGGACACGGCCGCCGCGGTACTGGCCATGGAACACGGCCTCGTACCCCCCACTCCGAATGTCTTCGATGTGTGCCACGACCTCGATGTGGTCACCGGCCGCGCTCGCCCCGCGGAGCTGCGGACGGCGCTCGTGCTGAGCCGCGGGCTCATGGGCTCGAACTCCGCGCTGGTGCTGCGCCTCGCCACCAACACCCCCTCGTGAGAAGGAGAACTCCCTCATGACCGTTCAACTGACCTTCGAAGAACTGGCCACGCTGATGAAGAAGAGCGCCGGTCTCACCGTCGATCCGAACGAGATGGAGCGCCGGCCCGAAGCCCGGTTCGACGACTTCGGTCTCGACTCCCTGGGTCTCCTGGGCATCGTGGGCGAGCTGGAGAACCGGCACGGCCTGCCGCTGCCACCCGACGCGGACCAGTGCAAGTCACCCCATGAGTTCCTCGACCTCGTCAACAACACCCTCTTGACTGGAGCCTGACATGTCCGGACACACCGAGAACGAGATCACCGTCGCTGCCCCCCTGGACCTCGTCTGGGACATGACCAACGATCTGGAGAACTGGACGCAGCTGTTCAGCGAGTACGCGGAGGTCGAGATCCTCACCCGGGAGGGTGACACGACGACCTTCCGCCTGACCATGCACCCCGACGAGAACGGCAAGGTCTGGAGCTGGGTCTCGGAGCGGACCACCGACCGCGCGGCGCGAACGGTCAGGGCCCGCCGGGTCGAGACGGGCCCGTTCCAGCACATGGACATCCGATGGCAGTACAGAGAGGTCCCTGGCGGTACCCGTATGCACTGGACGCAGGACTTCGCGATGAAGCCGGACGCCCCGGTCGACGACGACTGGATGACCGAGAACATCAACCGCAACTCCCGCGTCCAGATGGGGCTCATCCGGGACAAGATCGAACAGCGTGACCACGCGGGCCGGCCCGCCTCGGTCGCACCCCACTGACGCCCCGTCCGCCCTGGCCCTGCGAAGGGAACTTTCCCATGCACCACGCTCTGATCGTCGCCCGCATGGCGCCGGAATCGGCCCAGGACATCGCCAAGGTGTTCGCGGCCTCCGACACCGGCGAACTGCCGCACCTGGTCGGGGTCACCAGGCGCAGCCTCTTCCAGTTCGGTGAGGTGTATCTGCACCTGATCGAGTCCGACCGGCCCCCCGGCCCCGAGATCGCCAAGGTGATGCGGACTCCGGCCTTCCGGAACATCAGCGACCAGCTCTCCGCGTTCGTCAGTCCGTACGACCCCGAGACGTGGCGGGGCCCGAAGGACGCCATGGCCCACGAGTTCTACCGGTGGGAGCGGGACAGCCCCGCGTGAGGACCGCACAACGCCCCGAGTCCGGCTCCGCGCCGGCTCGGGGCGTTGTGGTGAGGCCCTGCCTAGGTCTCGTCCGGAACGGTGCATTCGAACGCGTGCAGGTACGCGTTGACCGGCCGGATCTCGCCGACGACCAGGCCGGCTCGCGCCATCCGGTCGACCAGGCTCTGCTTGGTGTGCTTCGCTCCGCCCACGTTGAGCAGCAGAAGCAGGTCCATCGCCGTCGTGAACCGCATCGAGGGAGTGTCGTCGACGAGATTCTCGATGATGACGACCCTGGCTCCGGGGCGGGCTGCCGTGACGATGTTCCGCAGGGTCCTGCTGGTGCTGTCGTCGTCCCATTCCAGGATGTTCTTGATGATGTACAGATCGGCCTCGACCGGGACGCCCTGGCGGCAGTCCCCCGCGACGATACGGACCCGCTCCGTGAGGGCCCCGCCGTCACGCAGCCGGGGATCCGCCTTCGCCACCACACCGGGCAGATCCAGCAGGGTGCCCCGGACCTCCGGGTTCTTCTCCAGCAGACTCGCGAGGACATGGCCCTGACCGCCGCCGATGTCCGCGACCGACGAGACCCCGGCGAGGTCGAGGAGTTCCGCGACGTCCAGCGCGGACTGCGTGCTGGACGTCGTCATGGCCTTGTTGAACACCTGGGCCGACTCCGGCGCGTCCTGGTGCAGATAGTCGAAGAATCCCTTGCCGAACCGGTCCTGGAAAACGCTCGCGCCGGTCCGCACCGCGTCGTCGAGCCGCGGCCAGACCTCCCAGGTCCAGGGCTCCGTGCACCACAGACAGATGGACCGCAGGCTGTGCGGATCGTCTTCGCGCAGCAGCAGGGACATGTCGGTGTGGACGAACGTCCCGTCCTCGGTCTCGGCGAAGATCCCGTAGCAGGACAGGGCGCGGAGCAGTCGCCGTAGCGGCGCCGGCTCGGTGTTCACCACCGCCGCGAGCTGTTCCGCGGTGGCGGGCGACTGCCTGAGCGCGTCCGCGACGCCCAGCCGGGCCGCCGCGCGTACGGCCGCGGCGCACGCCGCCCCGAACGCGAGCTCCCGCAGCCGCATGCCCGGCTGCGGGGTGGGTGCGGAGGCGAGGGTGGGGGTGGACAGAGAGGTGAGGGTGGATGTGGGGGTGATGCTGGTGGGGGTGGTGGTGGGACTCACCGTGGTCATACCGCCTCGATTCTCCTCGTAGGGGGGAACACCGCTCAGCACATTCCCGTGGGTTCGGAAGCGCGGCACACATTGCGGACGAACGTGTTGCCCTTGCCGGTGTCCCTGTTGGCCAGGTCGGCCGTCTTGTTGCCCAGTACGACGTTGTCCTGGATGACGTTCCCGGTGTTGGGGGCGCCCACGACGCTCTTGAAGAGCACGATGCCGCCCGAGAACGGCGAAGAGCCCACGTTGTCCCGGATCACGTTCGACCGCACGACCGTGGCCTCGGAACCGGTGAGGACGATGCCCGCTCCCTGGATGACCGGGAGCCGGCTGCTGCGGGGGCACAGCTTGTTGTTCTTGCGGATCTGGTTGCCCTGAATGGTCATCGCCCCGGCCTTGGGCTTCGACTCGTCGCCCACGACGAACAGGCCGCCGCAGTTCCCGGTGAAGTTGTTGCCCTGGACGGAGAGGTGCCTGACGCGCCGTACGGTGACGCCGATCCGGTTCCCCGTCAGCTGGTTGTCGCGGATCACCGCACCCCTGGTGTCGGTGGCTCCGCCCTCGCTGTCGACCACGTTCGCGATGACGATGCCTGAATCGCCGTTGTCCCGGGCGGTGTTGTCACGGAACACGCCCCGGGTGGACCTCTCCTGGGCGATGCCCCACACGCCGTTCTTCTCGGAGATCACCTGCCGGACGCTGAGCCGGTCGGTCCGGGAGGCCCAGATGCCGTTCTTCTTGAACCCCGAGACGGTCAGCGAGCTGATGCGTACGCGGTCGACGGTCTTGGTTCCCTTACCGAGGACACAGATTCCGTTGCCGGCCTTCGCGCAGGCGTTCGCGGCGCGCGCGGACGCCGCCGCCGGCACGATCACGGTCTTCGTCCCCGCGCCTTTGAGGATGAGGCCCGGCTTCGTGACCAGGACACTCTCCCGGTAGGTGCCCGGAGAGATGACGATCGTGTCTCCCGGCCGCGCGGCGTCCACCGCTTTCTGGATCGATTCACCCGGACGCACCGTGTGGCTGCCCGCGGCGGTGGACGGGGCGGCCGCACCCAGTCCCGTGGCCGCCACGACCGCGATGCATGCGAGGCGCTTGACGTGTCGTTTGGTCATGAACCGACGCTATGGGCGAACACCGCCTTCTGCCACACGGCGTGAGCGTACGCATACACCCCGTGATCCGATCGTGCGCGGAGATACACCCGGGCGGCGGCACGCCGGGTACTGCGCAGGGCCCCCGGAGACCCGGCCGGCCGATGGACCGCATCCCGTGAAATGGTGTTGCGCTATTCGGGGCCATATCGGCGTGACCGAGTTTCTCAATGTCAGAACGGGTATTCTCGAATAGTCAGAAGCCCAGCTCGGAGGGTTTCCCATGAGGAAAGGGTGTCGACCATGATTCCTGATATTCTCGCGATCATTGCGAACCTGGTAAATTCCCTTCTCGTCTAGGTTCTGTCCGGTCGAGACTGTCCGGTCGAGACCGGCACGAGTCGCACAGAAATGGGGGATGCCGCTGTGGCATCCCCCATCAATGTGTGCCGTACGGCGCCGTCAGGACGAATCCGCCGGAAATACGGCCATCACCAGGCGTTCAACGGCTCGCCCTCGACGAGCTCCGAGCGCGAACCGTCGGGACCGACCGCAGGCTCGCCCAGCAGGGTCACCCGGTGCATGACGCGGTCGACCTCGAGGTGCCCGAAGTCCGTCGGGGCGAAGTGGCAGGTGCTGCGGTTGTCCCAGAAGGCGATGCTGCCCGGCTCCCAGCGGAACCGGACGGTGTATTCGGCGCTGGTCAGATGCTGGAACAGCAGGTCGAGAATGTGCCGGCTCTCCACCTCGGTGAAGCCCATGATCCTGGTGGTGGAGCCGGGGCTGACGAACAGCGCCTTCTCCCCCGTCTCGGGGTGGACGCGGACCACCGGGTGCACGGCCACCTGCGGATCCCCGCAGTAGATCTTGAGGATCTCCCGGTCGCGCTCGTCCGAGTGCCTCAGGTGGACTCCGGTGAAGAACGCGTGCTCGGCCTGGAGGGAGTCCACCAGGTCACGCAGTGGCTGCGCGAGGCCCTCGTAGGCGGCCACGGTGTTCGTCCACTGGGTGTCGCCGCCGAAGACAGGTGTCTTTTCCGCGCGGAGAATGGACGCGTTCGGGGGATTGACGGCCTGGGTGAGGTCGCTGTGCCAGCCGGCTATTCCGGATACCCACTTGCGCCGGTAATGCTCTTCGAATCCCTTGCCGTACCGCTCGACATCGGCTTTCGGGTCCACCGTGAGAATTTCTGGAAATCCCTCCGGTGCGACTCCGTGTTTCTTTCCGGGACGCCGTGTGAGAGCACCGAAGCGCCGCCCGAAAGCGATGTGCTGAGCGTGGCCGATGTGCTGGTCACGGAAGAAGACCACGCGGTGGGTGAGCACGGCCTGCCAGATCTCGGCCACCGTCGCGTCGTCCAGCTCCTCGCGCAGGTCCACCCCGGAGATCTCGGCACCGATGTGCCCTGCGACCTGGCGGACGTCTATCGCGGTGGAGTGCGTTGTCAGGGTCAAAGTCATGCCTCTCGACGAATCACTGATGGGGGATGTCCACTCGGCCGACCGGTTGACGGGCCGGCCGGCCGGGCTCAGGCGGAGTGGGCCGCCCACTGCATCCACAGAGGGAGGAGAAACAGAGCGGCGACCGAACTCTTGACGACCAGCGCGGCCGACATGTCGACGCCGATGTCGTAGCGCTGGGCGAAGATGAACAGGTTCTGCGGCGCGGGCATGGCGGCGATCAGCACGAGGTACTTCAGCCAGTCGCCCTCGACACCGAAGACCGTGCCGCAGATCGCCAGGGCCATCAGGGGGAAGATCACGCACTTGAAGGCGATGAGCCAGATCTCCTCCGGCGTCGTGCTCCTGAGGGTGAAGCTGATGCCGCCGAGGTGCAGTCCGAGGGCGAACAACGCGACCGGGGAGGCGCTGTCCCCCACGAACGCGAAGCCGTCCAGCAACGGCTTCGGCACCTGGAACGACAGCAGGTTGAGCAGGATGCCGGCGTTGCAGGCGAGCACGACCGGCGTGACGAGCGAGGCTCCGACGGCCCGGAGAAGCCGGGTCCTGGGGCTTCCGGTGGTGTCGGGGCGTCCCAGCTCCATGATCGTGATGATGATCAGCGAGAGGACGCAGACCTGGAAGAGCAGCACCGGGAAGATCGGCGCCGCGTTTCCGAAGAGCGTGATGAACACGGGTACGGCGAAGTACGCCGTGTTCACCTGGACGCCCGCCATGATGCGCAGCGCCACGCCGCGTGGCTCACGCACACCGGACAGGGCCGAGATCACGCCGACCACGAGCACCGCGACGCCCGCTGTCGCCGCGTAGCCGAGAATCGCCCGCCAGTCGAACAGGGCGCCCAGATCGCTCGCGTAGATGTTGCCGAACAGATAGCAGGGCACCGCGAAGAGGAAGGCGTAGTCGGCGAAGACCTTGGAACTCTCGGCCGGTACGACCTTCCGCTTCGCGAGCAGGACACCGCAGCCGAAGGCCAGTACCACCGGTACCAGCTTCTCCATCGCCGCTACTGTGCCCATGTATGCGGCACTTCCACGGTGCTCCGCCCGGCGACCAGGTCGTGGTAGTCGGTGACGAGCCGCCGGATCACGTCATTGCCACGCGGCTCGTAGCGATGGTCGTCGATGCGGGCGACCGGCAGGATCTCGCAGGCGGTGCCGCAGATGAACGCTCCGTCGGCCTCGGCGACGAACCCGGGGGCCAGGTCACCGACGACGCAGGGGATCCCGCCCCGCTGTGCCAGCTCCAGCACACACGCCCGGGTGATGCCGTCGATGGTGCACCGGGTGGTGGGGGTGTAGAGGATTCCCGCCTTCGTGAAGAAGATATGCGCGCCGGTGGCCTCGGCGATGTTGCCCGCGTCATCCAGCATCAGCGCGTCGTCGAAGCCCGCGCGCAGCGCCTGGTTCTTGCTGACCGTACCGATCATGTAGTTGCCGGCGGCCTTGCTCTTCACTGGTGCGTACCGCGGGGAGGGCCTGCGGTACGCGGCACTCCGCAGCGAGATCCCCTGGTCGAGGGCGTCGGCTGCCGCGTAGTAGCCGACCGGGATCTCCCAGGCGGCGATCGAGGTGTGCACGGAGGTCTTCAGCGCGGCGGTCTGGATGACCTCCGATCCTCGCCATGCGTTCATACGGACGTAGCCCTCGGCGATCCGGGCCCTGGCGATGACGTCCAGCGTGGCCGTGTGCAGGGCATCGTCGCTGTGTTCCAGGTCGAAGTCGAGGATGCGCGCCGAGGAGCGCAGCCGGCTGATGTGTTCACGCAGCATGAAGGGCGAGCCGCCGTAGACACGGACGCCTTCGAAGACGCTGCTGGCGTAGTGCAGTCCGTGGCTGAGCACATGCAGTGTCGCGTCGGCCCACTCGACGAGGCCGCCGTCGAGCCAGATGTGTCCGGTTCGCTGGTCGAAAGGAAGCACGGTGGGCCCCTCAGAGCGCGAGGTCGAAGAGGTGGTGCTGGAGGTCCCCGACGAGCGCGATGAAGCGCCGCTGGTGCGGCGTCACACTGCGTACGGTGACTCCGTGCAGGGCCAGCGGATTGATCGGGTACATCACCAGGACGTTGCTGTCGTAGCTGATGGTGCCGACCTCTTCCACGTACTTCGGGTCGATGTCGAAGCGGCTGTCGCCGTACTCGGACGCGCTCGTGTGGAACCGGCGGGCGTCGGTGCGGTACTTGTACAGCGCGAGGTCGCCGCCGGTGGAGTCGTCCTCCGGCAGCCGCATGTAGAACAGTCCGCCGAACAGCTTGTAGGGCTTGTCGACGTGCGGGCCCCGGTAGGACGAAGGGCGGCCGGTCACCGCCGAGTTGATGACGGCCGTGCAGTCCATCAGGATGTCGTGGGTGTCGAAGGTGTCCCGGTTGCGGCGCCCGACCCGCAGTCCGTGCAGGGGGCCGCCGCACTTCTCCTCCGCGTCGGGATTGGCGGCCATCAGGTCGTCGTAGAACAGGTCGAGGAACTCCCGGTAGAACGCGGGTGAGGCGTGGTAGGTGACGAAGTCCTTCCACACCCTCGCCATCGTCTCGTCGCGCAGAACGTGTTCGGACATGTAGTTGTAGCGCTCGTTCGACGTGATCCGCTTGCCGATGCTGGTGCCGATGTACTCGGCGGTCGGCATGGACGTGGCCAGCGCCTCGTAGAGGTCCTGGCTCAGCGGATTGTGGAGGACGATGTGCGGGAACGGATCGCGGCGGATGTCGGCCTTCGTCGCGCTGGACAGCAGCGACTCGACGGCGAGGGGCGCGAGGGACATGTCTGGGCTCCTTGATGTGTGGGACAGGGACTTACGGACGGAGATTCCTGGCGGACAGCCAGGTCTCCAGCATCAGCAGTGACCACAGGACCTCGGCGGTGTGCGCGTCGGGCCTTTCGGACTGCATACGGAACAGCTCGCGGACGGCGTCGCGGCGGACGAAGGCGCCATATCCGGGGTCCGGTCCGAGCAGGAGGTCGCCGATCATGTCGTGGACGGCCTCGCCCGGCTTGATCATCGCCGCGATGGGCAGGGTGAACGGCTGCTTCGGCCGGTTGATGATGCTTTCGGGTATCCACCGGCGGGCGGCCTCGGCGACCGGCGCCTTGACCGTGTCACCGACGACCTTCAGCCCGGTCGGCAGGGCGTGGGCGAACCGCATGACGGCCGGCTGGAGGAACGGGATCCGGGCCTCCACCGCGTGCGCCATGCTCAGGTGGTCCACGCGCCGGAGAATGTAGTACGGGAAGCGCTCGGACTGGTCGTAGCGCAGCAGCGTTTCGAGCTTGTCGTGGTCCCCGGCCCGTGCCCGGCGGGCGAGTTCGTCGCCGCTCCGGTCGGCGAAGTGGCCGCCTGCCGACATCACCCGGGCCAGATGGTCGGGGGTGTACAGCCGGGCCAGCGTCGCGGTGCCCGAGGCGGCCATCACGTCCTGATAGCCGCGGTGCCAGGTCGCGCTGTCGTCGCGGGCGGCCTTGACGTAGCGGGCGTAGCCGCCGAAGAGCTCGTCGGCGCCGTCCCCGGTCAGCGCGACCTTGAAGCCGGCCTCGTGAATCGCCTCGAACAGGGCGAAGGTGCTCAGGCTGTGCGGCGCGTTGTTGGGCTGGTCGAGATGGCTGATGAACCGGTCGATGATGCCGGGGAAATCCTTGGGATCGATCAGCACCTGGTGGTGGCGGGTGCCGCAGTGCGCCGCGACCTCCTCGGCGAAGTGCCGTTCGTCGGCGGGCCAGTCACCGCGGTAGGCGATGTTGAACGATGCCAGGTCCGGCACGGTCTCACCGGCCAGCGCGGTGAGGTAGCTGGAGTCGAGACCGCCGCTGGTGATGACGCAGACCGGCACGTCGGCGTCGAGCATCCGGGTCAGTTCGTGGCGCAGCAGCTCGTCGAGGAGGCCCGCGGCCGCGGTGAGGCCGGGCTCGCCGTCCGGCCAGGCCACCTCGGCCGGCTCCAGCGGGGTGTGCGCCAGTGTGAGCCGCCCCCCGGCGAACCGCAGGGTCGCGCCGGGCACCAGGGTGTGGACCTTGGTGTGGACGGTGCCCGGTCCCCACACGGCCTTGCCGCCGAGGTAGCGGTCGACGGCCAGCGGGTCGATCGCGTCCGGGAAGTCGGGGAAGCGGGAGAGGGCCCGCAGTTCGGAGGCGAAGCAGAGCCGGCGTCCGTCGCCGGAGAGGTAGTAGTACAGGGACTTCATGCCGGCGTGGTCGTTGTAGAGCTTCAAGCAGGGCTCGCCACGACGGTCCACGATCGCGATGGCGAACATGCCTTCGAGCCGCTTCACGAACGCGTCGCCGTGCAGTTCGTACAGCGGCAGCAGCACATCGCCGTCGCAGTCGCCCTCGAAGCGGTAACCGTGCGAGGCGAGTTCGGCGCGCAGCTCCCGGTGGTTGTAGATCTCGCCGTTGAACACGCAGGTCATGTCGCCCAGCACATAGGGCTGGTGACCGTGGGCGATGCCCTGGACGGCGAGGCGGTTGTTGCCCAGCGCCCAGGCGTCGCCGACGTGAACCGTCTGCTCGTCGGGGCCGCCGTGCCGCATGCCCTGCGCGACGGCGTGCAGCACGTCGCGGTCGACGGTCTCACCGTCGAAGTAGCCGTAAATACGGCACATACGTGGAACCCTCTGTCTCGGTGCTCAAGGGGTGACGGGTGCTCAAGGGGCCACGGCCGCTCAGGGAGCGACGGGTGTGTGGCTGTGGCCGGCCGGTGTCTGCCGGGCGGCCGGGAGGTGGCGGTCCAGGAATTCGGTGACGATCTCGACCTGCCGGAGGATGTCGTCGAGCTGTCCCGGCGTGGGGCTCACGCCATGCCCTTCGAGGGCGCTGTTGCCGGTTTTGAGATAGACGGGGGCGGCGACCCGGACGAACTCGGGAGCCTCATAGGTGCGTACGAAACCGCCGGACGTCTTCGGGTTGTCCACGTGGCAGTCCAGCGGGATCGACACGGCGTCGCGGATGGACGCGATCATGGCCAGTGTCAGGTCCCGCACGGGGTTGAAGCTGTTGGCGCCGAGCATCTCCAGCATCTGCGCGGAGGCGGCGTTGCCGTGGCCGCAGTGGGCGGAGACCTTCAGATGGATGTCGCCCGGCAGGTCGCCGGCGGCGCGCAGCCGGTGCAGCAGCCACAGCAGGCCCTCGTCGTAGACGACGAAGCCGCGTACACCGGCTTCCACGCCTCGTTTGACATCCTCGACGGCGCGTACGAGTTGTTCCTGGCCACGCAGCCGGTAGCCGATGCGCACCCCCTCGGGGGTCTGGGCGCTGGCCCCGATGTCGTAGCTGGCCCGTGGCCCGACGGACATCAGGATCTCGGCGCCGTACTCCTCCCCCAGCTCGGCGTAGCCGCGCATTTCGCCGGCGGTGTGGCGGTACATGCCACGGGTCTCCGTGATGCGGTTGATCGTGAAGCCGCGCCGGCGGCTCTCCGACAGCAGCGTCTCGGCCGCCTGTACGGAGTTGACCGTCGGCACCTCGATGCGGAAGTGGCAGCCGTCGTCGAAGGTCAGGCCGGAGCTCCCGACGAGCGACCCGTCGCCCTCGGGCAGTCCGATCCTGCAGAGCTGGGCCCGGGTCTCGCCGAAGAAGGGTGTCACCGTTGTCACCTCGTCACCTCTATGCCGAGCTGGTCCGCCGCTCTCGCGACGATCTCCTCGGCGATGCTGATCGATGTCGCGTGGTCGGCGTGTACGACCTGCACCTCGCCGAAGTGGCCGAGGTTGCCCCGGCAGGGGTGCAGGACGTCGCCGTCGGGGAAATTCATGGTGAAGGCGTGCAGGCTGTCGCCGTACTCGGCGCTCCAGCCGAGGCAGGGCACCTCCGCCGGCTTCGGCGCCGTGTCCGCAGCGCCGAACCAGCGCACCGTCGCGTAGCGGGCGAAGGTGATCTCGCGGCTCTCCACCTCCTCGTCGAGGTGGATGCGTACGAGCAGGTCGAACGGGTCGCCGCCGCCCGCGAGACGGAACAGGTTCGGCAGGCAGGACCCCATCAGACGCGGGTTCAGTTCGATGAGCCGGGGCCGGCCGTCCTCGCCCAGCATGATTTCGACATGGAACACCCCCAGCCGCAGGTCCATCGCCTCGACGACCGCTTCGGCGAACTCCATGACCCGGTCGTACGCCCCGGCGTCGATGGCCGCCGGGATCGTCGTCCCGACCTCCAGGGCCTCGTGCCGCGCCCAGGTCTTCCGTTCGCTGACGGCCAGCCGCAAGAAGCGGCCGTGGGACAGCCCGATCTCGGCCGACAGGAAGGTCCCGGTGAGGTACTCCTCCACGAGGACGCCGTCCTGGTAGGGGATTCGGCCCGCCTCCACCTGACGGAAGACCTCCCGCAGCGCAGCCTCGTCGGGAATGATGTGCGCGCCCTCGCTCGCCGATCCGCGCGCCGGCTTGAGCACGACGGGGTAACCCGCCGCGGCGGCGAACGCGGCGGCCTCGTCGAAGCCGCCGACGACGGCGTGCCCGGTGGTGTCGAGGCCGGCCGCCGCGAGGATGTCCCGGCACCGGTTCTTCAGCTTGGCCGACTCCGCGCCAAGGGCGCTGGTGAAGGGGATTCCGAGCTCCTCCGCGATCCGGGCCACCGGCACGACCAGGGCGTCGACGGTGGCGACGAAACCGTCGATCCGCCGCTCCTTGTGGATGCCGAGGACACACGCGCGCAGCCGTGCGACCTCGGTGGCGTCCGGCAGGACGTGTACGGAGTCGACGAACGCCCCGTAGGGAGAGGCGTCGAAGTCGATGTGCTGGGACTGCTCCATCCGCAGGGAGCGGATGAGCGTGACGTGGTGGCCGAGGCGCTTGGCCGCCTCGAAGGCGGGCGCGGTGCCGGCCTTCCAGGTCACGAACACCACATGCCGGGGTGGGCCGGACTGGTCCGTCATCCGTTCTTCCTCGCGAATCTCTGGCCGATCCGCACGAAGCCCGGGGTGTTCGTACCGGGCGTGGGGATGAAGGAGATGGAACCGGCGAGGACGTTCTTCTCCGACATGGAGCTGAATCCGCCCGCGCCGGAGAGGACGAGCGCCCCCTCGTCCCGTGGCAGCCAGGCGCCGTCGCGCCCTCGCTCGGAGTACTCGTACCGGAGGTGGTCCGGTCCGCGCAGCACGTTCAGCCGGTAGCCGTCGGAGGCGTACAGGCCCACGCAGTCGTCCAGGTCCATGTCGAACGGCAGCCCGGTGCGGATGAGTCCCTCGCCGGTGAGGGCGCGCAGCAGGTCCTCGTACAGGCCGAACGCGGGGTACGCGTTGGCGAGCAGCAACAGGAACGAGCGCTGTTCGGGGAAGATCTGGATGAAGTTGTGGTGGCCGCTGCCATTGGAGTTGAAGCCGAAGGCGGTGGGCCCGAACATCAGCCAGCCCAGGCCCCAGGCGTGCATGAAGTGATGGCCGGGGACATCGATCTGCGGTGTGCGCATCTGCTCGGCGAGTTCGGCGGACAGCAGTCGCTCGCCCTGTTCCGTGACGCCGTCGTTGAGCGCCAGAAGGGCGATCTTGGCGAGTTCACCGAGGGTGAGGCAGACCGAGAACGAACCAGCGGCGTCGTCGGCGATGGTCTGCGGGCCGGGCTCGTGCCGCAGGTAGGGCCGGCTGCCGTCGCTGCGCAGATAGCCGGCCGAGACATCGCTGTAGTGTCCTTCGCCGGAACGGGTTTCGGGGATGTCCATGATGCCCAGCGGAGTCAGCAGCAGCTCGTTGACGGCGCGGCGCCAGGGGATGCCGAGGAGCTTCTCGATGAGGGCGGCGACGATGGAGGTGCCGCAGGCGGAGTACGCGAAGACCGAGCCGGGTTCGAAGAGCTGCCCGTATTCCCGGAACGTGGCGAGGTAGCGGCCGAGGTCCGGGTGGTCGGTGTCGTGCCAGATCTCGTACGAGTCGTCGATACCGCTGGTGTGCGAGAGCAGATGACGGACCGTCACCTCGGCCGTGCGGCCGTCGCGGCGCAGGAACACCTCGGGCAGATGGCCGTCGAGCGGCTCGTCGAGCGAGACCAGGCCCCTGTCCACGAGCCTGAGGACGACGAAGGCCAGAAGCGCCTTCGTGACGCAGGTGACGCGCTGCCGGGATTCCGCCGTGCGGGCCCTGCCGTCCTCGATGTCGTCCAGGCCGTAGTACGTGAACTCCAGTGTGCCGTCGAGGTACACGGCCGCTCCGGCGCCGGGCACTCCGTGGCCGCGCCCGGATTCGCGCAGGGTCTCCGCGACGGCCCGCAGCCGGGCCGCGGTCCCCGTGCCGGCGTCCGTGGCGGCCGGTGTCTGCTCCCGCTTGCGCCGGAGCAGTTTCGCCTGGTCGGCAAGGGTGCGGTTCTCGTAGATCTCGGCGACCCGGACGGTCGCGCCGGATGCGTCGCTCAGGCGGGCGGCCAGCAGGTTGGCCAGCAGGGAGTGGCCACCGACCGAGAAGAAGTCCAGGCCGGCGCCGGGCCGTGGGAGTCCGAGGAGGTCGGTCCACACGCGCGCGACGGCGGCCTCGTCGGGATCGCCGGTGGTGAGGCCGGCACTGCCCGCCTCGCCCCAGTCGATCTGCCGGGCCGCGAGCGTCTTGCGGTCGACCTTGCCGTTGGGCAGCTGCGGCAGCCGGTCCTCGACCACGATCTTGGCGGGCTGCATGTACTGGGGCAGCGTCCGGCGCAGGTGGTCGCTGATCCGCTCGACGGGGATGTCGTCGCCCTCCAGGCCGACGTAGCAGACCAGGAGGGTGTCGTCGTCCTTCCTGACCGGGAGGGCCGCCACGTCCCGCAGTCCGACCGTCTCCCGCAGGGCGGCTTCGATCTCGCCCAGCTCGATCCGGAATCCGCGGATCTTCACCTGGTTGTCCCGGCGGCCCATGAAGCGCAGCTCACCGGAGTCGGTCCAGCGCGCCAGATCGCCCGTGCGGTACAGGATCCCGGCCGGCAGCTGAGCGGGGGCGGGCACGAAGACCTCGGCGGTGCGCTCGGCGTCATTCATGTATCCGCCGGCCACGCCGTCGCCGCCGAGGTGGAGTTCGCCGGTCGCACCGTGGGGCACCAGCCGGCCGTGGGCGTCGAGCAGATAGGCCACCGTGTTGTGGACGGGAACGCCGATCGTGGGAGGGTGCTCCGTCGGGCCGGTGAAGCACTTCCACGTCGAGTACGTCGTGTCTTCGGAGGGCCCGTAGAGGTTGTAGAGCCGCTCGATGCCGGTGCTGTCGAACGCGGCGTTGACGAGTTCCTTCGACAGCGGTTCCCCGGCCACGTTCAGTACGACGGTGGTGGCCGGCACGGCGGAGCGCCGCAGCAGCACATTGAGCGCGCTGGGCACCGTGTTGACGAGTGACGGGCGCAGACCGTCGTCCTCGGTGAGCGCCAGCACGTTGTCGACGACCACGACGAGGCCGCCGGTCGTCAGCGGGGACCACAGCTCGAACACGGACAGGTCGAAGTTGAGGGAGGTGGCGAACAGGACACGGGAGAGGTCCTCGGGGCGGTAGGTGTCCCAGGCCCAGGCGAGCAGGGCCACGACGTTGCGGTGGCTGACGACCACGCCCTTGGGCACACCCGTCGAGCCGGATGTGTAGATCAGGTGGGTGGTAGCAGCGGCGTCGACGGTGACGCCCACGGGCTCGGACCGTTCGCCCTCGGCCTTCTCCCACAGTTCACTCCACGGCAGCGGGTCCGCGTCCGTGGCGTCGAGCCAGTCCCTGGTGTCCGAGCCGTCGAAGACCACAGCGGTCAGATCCGCCGTGGCGGCGATACCGCGCAACCGGTCGGCGGGGTAGGCCGGGTCCAGGGGCACGTAGGCGCAGCCGGCCTTGTGGACGGCGAGCAGCAGGCACACGGTGCGGTGGGTGCGGGCGACCGATACGCCGATCCTCGCGCCGGGGGTGATGCCCCGGGCCAGCAGCGAACGGGCGATCCGGTTGGCCGTCTCGTCGAGTTCTCGGTAGGTCAGGACGCTTCCCCGCCACTCCACGGCGGGCGCGTCGGGGGTACGGGCGGCCTGGGCCTCCACGTGCGAGTGCAGCGGCGTGTCCCGGGGAAACGGCCGTCCGGTGGCGTTCACGTCCTCCAGCAGATACCGGGTTTCCTGTTCGGACAGGAGCCTCAGTTCACCGACCGGGGTGGAGGGGCGGTGGCAGCCGTCGAGGAGGAGGACCCGGTGATTGGCCGCCATCCGGGCGATGACGGACTCGGTGAACAGCTCCGCGTCGTAATGCAGGGTGAAGCGCACGGTGTCCGGCGTGTGCGCCACCTCCAGCAGAAGGTGGAAGGTGTCCGGATGGCCGGGATGGTCCAGGTGGTCCGGGGCGCCGGTCTCCGAGGTGTCGCGGCTGACGAATCCGACGCGCAGCCCTGTGCCGGGAGCCTCGGGCGCGGGTGCCGCGCCCCGGGGTCCGGCGGCAGCCGCGGTCAGGGCGCGGTACTGGGCTGAGAGGGACGCGGTCAGGGTGGCGAAGGTGACGTCGCCGCCGAGGCGCGAGCGGATCGCGACCGGATGGGCACCGGCCGGGCCGCCGCCTCGTATCGATACGAAGTCGTCCTGGCCGCTGTACCGGTGGATCAGCACGGTGAACGCGGCGTTGAACAACTCCGTGGCCTCGAGGCCCCTGGTTCCGACGAACTCGGCGAGGGGCTGGAAAACGTCGCCGGACCACGAGAAAGAGCCGCGGGAATTCACACCGGCGGCGTCCCCGCTATCGGTGTCACGGGTGGGAAGCTGCAGAGCGGGAGCCGCGTTCGCGGGATTTTCCGCCAGGGCGGATTCAACGACAGGTAGAACGGCAGGCCATTCGCCCACTGACATGGTTCCTCTTCATTGGATTGATTGCGCATTTTCCCTGGGCGGCGCGCGGGCGGCACAGACCGGCCCCCTGAGAATAAAAATAAGGTGGCGTTACTGATTCTGCGAGGCCATTTCGCGCAGCACTTCTCCACGGCTGTCGCCGTCAGGCGAAAGCACGGTCAGGTGAAAGCGCCGTCAGGTGAAAGCGCGGTCAGGTGAAAGCGCGGTCACTGATGCGCGGGGGACGGAGCTTTCTTGGTACGTCCGGCCCAGGACACGACCGCCGGCATGGCGGCGCCCAGCGCGGCGAAGCCGACCGCCATCACCAGCCAGCCGGCCGTTCCGTGTTCGATCACCAGCCAGGTCAGGACCGCGGGCGCGATCATCTTGCCGATGTCGGAGCCCATGGCATAGGTGCCCTGGTACTGGCCCTGGGCATGTTCGGGCGCGAGCCCGAAGGAGATGCCCCAGCTGCCGGCCGACTGCCGGATCTCGCCCAGGACATGGGCCAGCGCTCCCAGGACCAGCAGGGCGCAGGCCACGAGCGCCGGGGCCCCTTCACTGAACGAGAAGATCACGCAGGCGATACCCAGCCACCAGGACCCGGTCCTGGAGGCGCGCGCCGCGGACGTCGGTTCTTCCGTGCCGCGCGCGGCCCTGACCTGCAGCAGAACCACCGAGACGGTATTGGTGAGCAGGATGACGGCGATCATCCAGCGCGGCGCGTCGGTATGGCTCAGCACCCACAGCGGCAGTACGACGTCCAGCAGCAGGTTGTGCATGGACAGCAGTCCGTCCAGCACGACGAACGTGAGGAAGGGACGGTCGCGCAGCACCACGAGCGCGGGACCGGATCTGGCCGGCTGCGGAGGCACGGAGGGCAGCAGCAGCGTGAGCAGACCGGTGATCAGGTAGGTGAGCGCGTTGAAGACGACGGCGACCCGGTATGCCTCGGTCGTCCCGACGGCCAGCAGTACGCCCGCGATACCGGCGCCGACCGAGACGCTGACGTTGCTGGTGGCCCGCAGATAGGCGCGGACCGACACCCGGTCCTCGGGCGGGATCAGACCGGCGACCATGGCCATGCGGGCGCTGCGGCTGCCGCTATACGCCACCGCCTGCGCGGCCATCACCAGCAGGTACTGGGCGAAGCCGTCGATGACGAGCATCGCCGCGGTCAGCGGACCCAGGGCCACGAAGGACCAGATCTGTACGGCGCGCGGGCCGACCCGGTCCGCCAGATGACCGGTCGGAGTGCTCAGGGCGAGGGCGACACCGGCGGCCACGCCGACACCGATGCCGAACTGCCCGGGAGACAATTTCAGGACGGAAATCGCGTAAATGGCGCCGAGCGCCATCCACAGACCCTGCCCCATGGTGTGCACCAGGGTGATCCAGGTGAGCGTACGGGCCGATCCGCGTGGCGGGAGCACACGGCTCAGCATCGCCACGCCGATGCCCTGTTGGTCCGTTCCGTCATCGATATGGATTCCGGAGCACATGCTCCGGACCGTGCACAATCCGTCAGGATCTCTGACACCGCGCCGCGCCTCTCGTTCAGCACCATTGCTAAAGACAAGATTCGGGACTTCCCCCGTCGATTGGCCAAGATCGTCGGCCAACACAAGGGCTTATAAAAACGGGCCGCTCATGAAATGTCCAGCGGGCGGCAAGTGACATGCATCACACGGGATAAAACGCCTGAGGAGGAACCGCACGGAGGTCACGGGGCGTCTTCCGAATCTGCTAAATTCTTACCGGATCCGGCCGATAGGGCGGGGAATTGAATTGCGCGCCCGGAACCCGGCGGGCCCGCACCTCCCGGGGTCCGCACCGCGGTGCGGACAGAGCGCGGAGGCGGGCCCCTGAGGACCCGCCTCCATCTCCCCCGTACGGCCCCTTTCGGCCGGCCGGCCGGCGGTCAGCCCGTGGCCGGCCCCGGTGACCTGGTATCACTCGCACGCCCGGCGAGGGGCCGACTGATACCAGGTCCGGTAAAGGTGTAACTGTCCAGATCGAGGATGGCGCCCGAGCCACCGGTGAAGACCACGAAGAGGTCACGAGGCCGTTCGTCGGCGCCGGTGACCGGCACGCTGATCTCGGAGTAGGTCTCCCAGCCACCGGTGTTCGGCACGGTCACCCGCGCGACCACCGGGCCGGTGACGGAGTCGTACCGGAAGGTGGCGACATTGCCCGCCTTGTCCGACGAGACCCGGGCCTTGAGCCCGGTCACACCCTTGAGGCTCACCGGGTGGTACCGGACCCATTCATTGTTCTGTACGTCGCCCAGACGCTTGCCGCCCTCCGCTCCCGCGGCGGTGATGATCTGTGGTCCTGACAGCTGGGCGAAGTGCTCGGCCTGCCACCGTTTGGGCCACACGGTCAGCTGGCGTTCACCGGTCAGCGGCACCGTACCGGCGGCGCCCTTGTCGGTGTAGGTGGCGCGCACCACGTAGAACTGCGTGGCGTCGAGCCCGGAGTGGATCGGTCCGGTGTTGAACGTCATCGAGCAGCCGGTGCCTTCGGCGACTTCGTGCGCGTGCTCCTGGTGGCCGAGGGCGACGCGCACGATCACCTTCGAGCAGTCGACCGGGCCGTCCTGCGGGTCCGTCGCGGACGCGGTGACGGTGACGTTCTCATTCCACTCGTACGTGCCACCGTCGGGTGGTGAGGAGATGGTGAGAGTGGGGCGGTTGTTCCCGACCACGACCGGGATGGTCGTGGTGCCGGTCCGCCCCGTGCCGTCACTGACGGTCAGTCTGGCCTGGAAGTTGCCGTTGCCGGGGTAGGTGAAGGCCGGGTTGGCCGCCGTGGAGTCGGTGCTGCCGTTGTCGGTGAAGTCCCAGGCGTAGCTGAGCGGATTGCCGTCCGGATCGCTGCTGCCGGCGCTGGAGAAGGTCACGGCCAGCGGGGCGAGGCCGTTGTCCTTGTCCACCGACGCCTTGGCGAGGGGGGACCGGCCGCCCTGCACATAGTTGATCTTGTAGAGTCCGGCGTCCTCGGCGCCCGAGAAGTAGCCGCTGCCGTATTCGAGCAGGTACAGGGATCCGTCGGGGCCGAATTCGGAGTCGATCGGGTGGATGAAGCGCATACCGTCGAGCACCGGCTCGATCGCGGTGGGGGTGCCGGTGGACGGGTTGCCGTTGTTGAACTGGACCTCCTTGATCCAGTTCCGGCAGTACTCCGAGATCAGCAGCTTGTTGTCGTAGTACTGGGGCCACTTGACGTCGGAGGCGAGGTTCGCGTCGTAGTGGTAGACCTCGGTGTGATTGGGCGAGCCGCAGCCTCCCGGGTTGTCCAGCTGCGGCCACTCCTTGCTGCCGCCGTGCTGCTCCCAGACCAACGCGGGCTTGGTGGGAGGCAGTTGCTGGATGCCGGTGTTGCGCGGGGAGTTGTTGACCGGCCCGGTCGCGCCGCCGCAGGGGAACCAGGCCCGCGGCGTGTTGGCGGCGAAGTCCCAGTCGTTGTAGCTCACGTTGGGCCCGCCGCAGTACGGCCAGCCGTAGTTGCCGGGGCCGGTGGCGCGGTTGAACTCGTCGTACGCCGCCGGGCCCCGGTTGGCGATGGTCGCGGGCGCGTCGGGGCCGACTTCACCCCAGTACAGGGTGTTGTTGGCCTTCTTGTCGACCCACACGCGGTAGGGGTTGCGCACGCCCATGATGTAGACCTCGGGGCGGGTCTGCGCGGTCCCCCGGGGGAAGAGGTTCCCGTCGGGAACGGTGTAGGTCCCGTTGTCCTCGGGATGGATCCGGTTGATCTTTCCGCGCAGGTCGTTCGCATTGCCCGAGGTGCGCTGGGCGTCGTACTGCGGACTGCGGTTCGCGCGCTCGTCGATGGGCGCCATGCCCGCCGCGTCGCCACCGGAGTTGGTGTTGTCGCCCACCGCGAAGTAGAGGTTTCCCGCGGTGTCCCAGGACATGGAGCCGGCGGAGTGGCAGCACAGCTCCCGCTCGGTCGGCCACTCGATGATCATGTCCTCGCTGGCCGGTGAGATCGTGTTGGTGGTGCGATCGAAGGTGAACCGGGAGATCCGGTTGACCAGCGGAGTGACCTTCGGCGAGTAGAACAGCATCACCCAGCCGGTACTGGCGAACCGCGGGTGCAGGCTGATGCCGATCAGCCCGTCCTCGAACCTGGCGTCCAGTGGCAGGGTGAGTGCGACCGTCGTCGACCGGGTGGCGGGGTTGTAGACGCGGACCTGGCCGCCCGCGTCGCTGGTGCCCCGGTTGATGTACAGGACCTTCTGGTCCGGCAGTACGGCGAGCTCGATCGGCTCCCCCATCTGCAGCCCGCCGTCGAGCTTGACCTTCTCGAACCCGCTCGTCGGCGGGGGTGCGGCGGCGGCCCGCGGCGCGGCGGCGGCGGTGCCGGGCGAGAGTAACAGGGCGGTCAGGGTGAACAGCGCAGCGAGGAAGGAAACAGCGCGCGACAACACGGCACCTCCATGGGCCGATCGCGGGTGGGGGGTGTGTTCTGTTGGACGCGGTCATGCGTCCGGGCACGGCGTGTCAACGCCGGACCCGGTCGTGCGGCCGCGTACGGCGTCTCAGCGCCGGACCCGGTCATGCGGCCCGGCACGGTGTCTCAGCGCCGGAGCACTGTTTCTCAGCTTCCGAGCACGGCGAGATCCCACAGGGAGTAGCCCCACTGCGTGGCGCGCGCGGTGCCCTGGACCCGTACATAGCGAGCAGTGCCGCTCACGGCGATCTCGTCGAGCCCTCCGTCGCCCGCCGTGGTGGTGTTGACGGTGCGCCAGGTCACATTGTCCGTCGAGGTCTGGACCGTGTACGCCTTCGCGTACGCGGTCTCCCAGGTCAGCCGGACCTGCTGGACCGTACGGACCGAGCCGAGGTCGACGGTGATGGACTGGGGGTCGGAGTGGGCGCTGCCCCACCGCGTGGCGGGGTCGCCGTCCACGGCGTTGGCGCCCACGTGCGTACTGCCCGGCTCGACGCTGGAGACCGAGACGGGACGGCCCTTCGCCAGGTCGGTGGTCTGCGCCCCGTCCTGTTTGATCCTGATGTTGCGGTAGTTGATGTCCATCCCGCCACCGTCGTTCTGTACACCGATGTGCCCGACCGCGATGTCACGGGTGCTGGTGTAGTCGTTGATCTTCACGCCGTTCAGATAGATCTCGACGTGACGGCCCCGCACCCCGATCTCGTAACTGTTCCAGGTGCCTGGCGGGTTGAGCGCGGCGGTCCGTGCCGCCGTGTCCGGCGCCTTGAGGCTGTAGACGCTGCCGGTCGTACGGCTCGGATCGGCGTCGGTCGCGTCGATCTGGATCTCGTGGCCGAGATCGACCGGCCGCCACGGATCGCCCTGGGGATCGGGGAAGCCGATGAACACACCGCCGTTGTCGTCGCCCGGCATCATCCAGTCGGCCTTCAGCGAGTAGTTGCTGAAGGGCGTCACCGGGTACCAGAGCAGCCCCATGCCACCGACCGAGGTGAGTGTGCCGTCGGCGAGCGTGAATCCGCCGGGCCCCGCCTGCCGCCACCGGTCGAGACTGGCCTGCGTGCCGTCGAACAGAGGGGTGTAGCCGGTCTCCGGCCGGCAGTCCGCGGCCCGCGCGCCGGAGGCGATCTGGATGCCCCCGAGCAGCATGCCGGTGAAGGCGGGGTCCGCGTACGACTCCTCGGTGTGACCGAGACCGGTGTACCAGGACCGTCCGCCGCGGTAGTCCTGGCACCAGGTGATCGGATGATCTCCCATCGTGCCGCCGGTGTACGACGACTCGTCCAGGCTCGCGAGCACCTTCACCGCGGAGCGCGGATTGGCGCGGTAGTTGTACCACTCGTCGGTCCGGGTCCAGCGCTGCGGCAGATGCGCGGTGGAGACCGAGGACCGGTCCTCGACCTTGACCGTGGCCTGCTGGGTCGCCGGATGCGAGGCGAAGTACGCACCGACCAGGCCGCCGTACCAGGGCCAGTCGTACTCGGTGTCGGCGGCGGCATGGACGCCGACGTAGCCGCCGCCCGCCCCGACGTACGCCTCGAAGGCGGTCTGCTGTGCGGCGTTCAGCACGTCACCGGTGGTCGACAGCCAGATCACCGCCTGGTATTGCGCCAGGTTGGCAGCGGTGAACGCACCCGCGTCCTCGGTGGCGGTGACGGAGAAGCCGTTGGCCGCGCCGAGCCGCTGTACGGCGGCGATCCCGGCCGGGATCGCCGAGTGCCGGAACCCGGCGGTCTTGGAGAACACCAGGACCTTGGACAGCGGAGCGGCGGCGGAAGCCTGGGCGGCCTGTGGCACGTTCGGTAGGGCGGCCAGGGACAAGACCGCCAGGAGAAACGCGATCACGGCGCGGGACACAAGGCGCACTATCCAGTCCTCTCTCGGTGCGCCCGGAGGCGCCGGCTGAGGTACGAGTACGTGGCGGAGCGAGGCTGCGCGGATCACGGAGCGGTGATTTCTGACGAGGCGCCAGCCCATGCGTCAGACGTAGTGAACATCGGAGGTTTGGAGGGGTCAATGGGTGGCGCGAAAATTGTTGGCATCCCGAACAAATGCAGGGTGCGCGCCGCCCTGCCCGAGCCGCTCAGTCGGCGAACGTGGCGGGCGGGGTGTTGACGAGGCTGGGGTGCGGCTCTTCGCCGGATATCTTGAGGAGGCCCCTGAGGCAGCGTGCGGCCAGGACCCAGTTCCTGGGGTTCCTCATGTTCAGGCCGCCGATGAGCTGCTTGAGAAGGCTGAGGCTGTCGAAGTAGATCCGCTCGCAGACCAGGTTCTCGTGGTCGTCGAAGATGAAGTACGCGGTCATGCGCACCCGGAAGCGGCTGCCGGTGGGCGGTATCGCGCCGAGCGGGCCTCGATGGGTGCCCAGCAGCCAGAACTCGGCTATCACGGCGTCGTCGCTGTGCCGGAAGGCGATGATCTCGTGGTCCTGGTCGGGAAAGGCGACCCGGGTGTCGTGGTAGTAGCCGCGGACCGCGCTGTCGCCGTCGTGGACCGTCATCGTGGGAATCAGCTCGTAGTGCGGGTGCGGGAACGTCGAGAGGACGTCGTCCCACTCCTGGCGGACCTCGTCCTGGAAGTGGTCGAGGACCAGCTTCTGACGCGCCGTGCGAACTTCTTCGGTGATCATGGGTGCTCCGGTCTGAGGGGCGGTCACGCCGTACGGTGGAAAGCCGCACCAGCAGTAGAAGCCACACCACGGCCACCGATCAACTACGGGCCCAGGACGCTGCCACCGGCCTTCCTGCCGGCTGCGCGAGGGGCGTCGGATTCCATCAAGGACTTCGCCGCCGCTTCGGGCACAGATTCCGCGTTCAGAACCAGGAAGTTCACTATGAGCATGGAGGATGGATGGCGACGGAGAAGTCGACGAACCGGCGTGGTGTGGCCGTGGTCGGTGCGCTCATGCTGGGTGCGTTCGCCTTCAACACCACCGAGAACCTGCCGATCGGCATCCTCAAGCTGATCTCGGACGACCTGGACCAGTCGTTGCCGGCCGTCGGTCTGCTGGTGTCCGGCTACGGGCTGACCGTTGCCCTCGTTTCGGTGCCGATAGCCAAGGTGACCCACTCGGTCCCGCGACGCCTCGTCCTCTGCGCCCTGCTGGCCGCGCTGTTCCTGGCAAGCGTCGTGGCAGCCCTGGTCTCCTCGTACTGGGTGCTGCTGAGCAGCCGTGTGGTCACCGCGGTGGCCCAGGCGCTGTTCTGGGCGGTGATGGGGCCGGTGGCGGTCGGCCTGTTTCCCCCGCACGTCCGTGGGCGCGTCATTGGAGCGCTGTCCGTCGGCGGTTCGCTCGCCCTCGTCCTCGGGGTGCCCGGCGGCACCTGGCTGGGCCAGCACACCAGTTGGCAGGTCCCGTTCCTGGTGGTCGGCGCGCTCGCCATCCCCGCCTTCATCGTGATCGCCACCGTGCTGCCGACGTCCCGTCCGGAAGGGGGGCACGCCGTGCGCGGCGTCGCGCCGGACACCCGCCGGTTCGCGGTCGTGCTGACCGTCACCGCGCTCACGGTCACCGGCGTCTTCGCCGGGTACACCTATATCTCCGACTTCCTCGTGGACGAAGCCGGTTTCAGTGAGTCCTCCGTCAGCAGCCTGCTCCTCGTCCTCGGCATCACCGGCATCGTCGGCGTCGCGGTGTACGGGCGGCTCCTCGACCGCTTTCCGCGGGCGACCCTCACCCTCCCGGTGACGACGCAGGCGGTGGCGCTGCTCGGCCTGTACGTGGCGGGCGAGACGCAGACCGTGGCGGTGGTCATGATCGTGTTCCTCGGCGCCTCGCTGGGGCCCATCTTCATGGCCACGCAGAGCCACGTCATGTACTTCGCTCCGGGCCGCACGGAGACGGCCATCGCCGCGAACGGCGCCGCCTACAACTCGGGAGTGGCCGCGGGCGCCCTCGCGGGCGGCCTGCTGCTCCCCGTCTTCGACGTGCGCGGCACCTTCCTGGTCGGCGGCCTGCTGACGGTCGCCGCACTGCTACTCCTGCTCGAGGAGCAATTCCTGCCCCTGGGCCGCACGGCCCGGCGGACCGACAGCCCTGACCGGACACGGGAGAGGGACGACGTGAGCGCCAGGCCCTGAGGACCCAACCGATCACCGTGTGGCCGGGCGTCCGGATCGAGTCGGCCCTCCGGGCGAGCGGGCGTGCGCCCATAGCGCGCTCCGCCAATCGGGTGGCATCGCGTCAAGGTTCTTGTTCACCGTGTCGCTCCAATGGCTTACTGAAGTATCCGAGCTGGCGGGCCGTCCAACTCTCTCCGGGGAGCGCGGCCATCGGTCGTCCGCTGACCTTGAATCAGGTGGAGCAGCGTCAGGCCTTTCGTGTCGCGACGGCCACCCCCGTAAAAGACGTGCAGCCGTTGGCTGTTGCCGTGGTCCGGCAGCGGCTGATGCGGCGGCTCCGCCACCTAGACGTAGGGGGCGTCATGAAATTCGCCGCGTCCAGTGGTCCGCGGACCGCTGACCGGGCCCGGCACCGCACCTGAGCTGGTGCCTGTCAGTCAGCCATGCCCGCTGTGGCCCGATCCGATTCGACGTCGTCAGCCATCCACCACGGCGCCTGACTCATCATCGATGGAGGAGCGTCATGCTCATTGCCCGTGGTCTGTGCCCTGACTGCGCCGGAAGTTCTGCGGCGGTACTGGTGATCGCGTGCGCCGGCCTTCACGGTGCGGGCGAGTGGGCGTCATGAGCAGTGTCTTCCCGGATCAGGGCTCCTCCGGCGGCGGGACGCAGGTGACCATCGTCGGCTCCCACCTCGGCGGCGCGACCGCCGTGCGTTTCGGCGACCGCCCGGCGCTGAGCTTCACGGTCATCGACGGCCAGAGCCTGACGGCGGTCGCCCCGTCGGGCGGTGGCGCCGTACCGGTGAGCGTCACCACCCCTGGCGGCACCGCCACGATCGGCTTCTTCTTCTACATCCCCGCGCCCGGCCTGTCCAGGGTCGCCCCCGACAGCGGTCCGCTGGCCGGCGACAACCCCGTCACCCTGACCGGCGCGAACCTGTACACCGCGCAGAGCGTGCACTTCGCGGACGCGACGGTGCTCCCCACGACGCTCAGCGACCGGCAGCTGGCCGTCGTCGCTCCTCCCGCCACCGTGCCCGGCCTGGTTCCGGTCTATGCCGTCACGGTCGGGGGCGTCAGCAACCAACTGCCCTATGCCTACGCCGCAGTTCCGGCGGTCCTCGGCGTCAGCCCGGCGAGCGGACCCATTGCCGGCGGGACGACCGTTGTTATCAGCGGCACCGGGCTGGCCGACGCCACCAGTGTGACATTCGGCGGATTCTCCGCCCCCTCCTTCCGCTCGTACTCCGACACCCTGGTCGTCGCTGTGACGCCGACGGGCCTCACAGGGCCGGCCGGCGTCACCGTCACCACCCCCGGCGGCAGCGCCACCCTTCCGAACGCTTTCACCTTTATGGCGGCTTCGGAGATCGTGGTGGACTCTGATCCTGACTCTTCCGTCGCCGGCGAGCCTGTGGTGATCACGGCCACCGTGACGGGGATTCCGATCGGGGCGGTCACGCCGACCGGCACCATCACCTTGGAATTCGGCGACGGGACGCCGGCGGTGACGGCGCCGCTCACGGGCGGTACGGCTATCGTCATGCACGCCTACGCCGGCCCGTTGGGGAGCCCCTACACCCTCACCGCCTCCTACAGCGGCGACAGCAACTTCTACCCCTCCACCGGTACGGGCTCCCACACCGTCGTCCAGGCGGCGACGACCACGACGGTCACATCCTCGCCGGACCCGTCCGACTTCGGTGAGGCGGTCACCGTCAGTGCGACGGTGACCGTTGCCCCGCCGGGAGCCGGTACCCCCACGGGCACGGTGACGTTCACCGTCAGCGGCACGGGCGGGGGTACGTTCACCGGCACCCTGGACGCGAGTGGTGAGGCCACGGTCATCGTCAGCACGCTCGGTACCGGGGACCACGGCGTCACCGCGGTCTACGGCGGGGATGCGGACTTCACCACCTCGACCGGCACCGGCACACAGACCGTCGCCCAGGCGGCGACGACCACGGCGTTCACTTCCTCGCCGGATCCGTCGGTGGCGGGGCAGACGTTCACCGCGACCGCCGTGGTCACTCCCGTGGCGCCCGGCGCCGGGATCCCCACCGGGACGGTCACCTTCACGCTGAGCAGCGGAACAAGCCAGGATGCGCCGTTGGACGCTACTGGCACCGCGACCGTCAGCGGCAGTCTGACCGCCGGCACCTACCTCAGCACCGCCGTCTACAACGGCGACACCAATTTCGCCACCTCCACGGGTACCGACACCCAGACCGTCAACCTGGCATCGACCACGACGACGATGACCTCCTCGCCCGACCCCTCGTCGTTCGGTGAGGCCGTGACCGTCAGTGCCACCGTCACGCCCGTGGCCCCGGGTGCGGGCGTCCCGACCGGCACGGTCACGTATCTCATCGACGGCGGCGGCGGCCCGATCGATGTGCCACTGGACGGTTCGGGGCAAGCTTCGCTCGTCACCAGCGCGCTCACGCCCGGCGGACACTCCATCACCGCGGTCTACAGCGGTGACACCGACTTCGCGGGCTCGACCGGCACCGACACCCAGACGGTCGCCCAGGCGGGGACCACCACGACGGTCACGTCCGGGCCCGATCCATCCGCGTTCGGTCAGCCGGTCACCTTCACGGCGACCGTCACGCCGTCCGCGGCGGGCACGCCGACCGGCACGGTCGTCTTCACGATCAGTGGTCCCGGTGGCGGTACCTTCAGCGCCCCCCTGGACGCGAGCGGTACTGCCGCCGTGATCACCAGCGCCCTGGAAGCAGGCACCCATACGGTGACGGCGGTCTACGGCGGTGATACGAACTTCACCACCTCCACGGGCACCGACACCCAGACCGTCAACCAGGCGGCCACGGTCACTACGGTCTCGTCCTCGCCCGACCCGTCCGCCTTCGGCGAGGCAGTGACGCTCACCGCGACGGTCGTTCCGGTCCCGCCGGGTGCGGGGACGCCGACCGGTTCGGTCACCTTCACCGTCAGCGGCACCGGTGGTGGCACGCTGACCGGCACAGTGGACGCCAATGGCGTGGCCACCGCATCCATGGACACCATGGACTTCGGCGCCCACACGATCACGGCCGACTACAGCGGCGACGGTAATTTCGGCGGTTCGACCGGCACCGACGCGCACAGCGTCGTGACACAGCCGTCGACGACCACCGGGGTGACGTCCTCGCCGGAGCCCTCCCTCTACGGCGAGACCGTCACTTTTACTGCCATCGTCGCCCCGGTGCCGCCCGCCACGGGTATCCCGACGGGTACGGTGACCTTCACCGTCACGGGCTCCGGCGGCGGCACCCTCACCGGCACGCTGAACGCAAGCGGCGTCGCGACCGTGACCACCGGCACCTTGGGTGCCCAGATCCACAGCGTGACCGCTTCCTACAGCGGCGATTCGACCTTCGACCCCTCCAGTAGCAGCACGACCCATACGGTCGCCCACGCGGCCACCACCACGGCGGTCCTCGCCTCGCCCGATCCGTCGGTGTTCGGGCAGCCGTTCACGGTCAGCGCGTTGGTGAGTCCTGTGGCGCCGGGCGCGGGAGTCCCCACGGGGACAGTGACCTTCAGCATCAGCGGCGGGGAGACCGCGACGGTGTCCCTGGACGCCGGCGGCACCGCCGGCTTCACCACAAGCACTCCGGTCGGAACCGGCGATCACGCGATCACCGCGGTCTACAGCGGCGATACGAACTTCACCACCTCCACAGGCACCGACACCCAGACCGTCAACCAGGTGTCGACCACGACGACGGTGACCTCCTCGCCCAATCCATCGACATTCGGTGAGCAGGTCACGGTCAGTGCGACTGTGGCTCCGGTCGCCCCGGGCGCGGGTATCCCGACGGGGACAGTGACCTTCACGTCCAGCAGCGGCCTCTTCCGGGCAGTGGCCCTGGATGCCACCGGGATTGCGACGTTCACCACCAGCGTGCCCTTCCAGGCGGGTACGGAGAGCATCACCGCCACATACAACGGCGACGCCAACTTCGCCACGTCCAACGGCAGTACGACGCAGACGATCAGCCAGGCGGCGACCTCCACCACGGCCACGTCCGCGCTCGATCCCTCGGTCTTCGGCGAGTTGGTCTCCCTCACCGCGATCGTGGCCGCCGTGCCGCCGGGTGCGGGCGACTTGACAGGAACGGTGACCTTCACCGTCGACGGCCCCGGCGGCGGCACCTTGACAGCGCCACTCGACGCGGGCGGCACCGCCACCGCGACCACCAGCACCCTGGCAGCAGGCAGCCACACCGTCACCGCCGTCTACAGCGGCGACCCCAACTTCACATCTTCTACGGGTACGGACACTCAGACCGTCAACCAGGCATCGTCCACGACGACGGTGACGTCCTCACCCGACCCCGCCGTCTTCGGACAGCCGTTCACGGTCACCGCCACCGTCGCCGCCATCCTGCCCGGTACAGGCGTCCCGACCGGGACCGTCACGTTCACCATCGACGGGACAGCCCCATTCGACGTGGCGGTGGATACTTCAGGGCAGGCAACCTTCACCAACAGCACCCTGGCAGCCGGAAGCCACACCATCACCGCCGTCTACAACGGCGACGGAAATTTCACCACCTCCACGGGCACCGACACCCACACCGTCGCCCAGACCGCGACCACCACCACAGTCGCAGGAACACCCGACCCCGCCGTGTTCGGACAGGCAGTCACCCTCAGCGCAACCGTCACCCCCCTCCCGCCAGGAACCGGCATGCCCACCGGGACGGTCACCTTCACCATCAGCGGCACAGGCGGAAGTACGCTCACCGGCACCCTCGACAACACCGGCACGGCCACCGTCGTCACCACCACACTCGGCACGGGCGACCACAACATCAACGCCACCTACAACGGTGACACGAACTTCACCAACTCGACCGGTACCGGCACACAGACGGTCAACCAGACACCCACGACGACATTCGTTACAGTGGCGCCGAGCCCATCGGAGTCGGGACAGACA
Source organism: Streptomyces sp. NPDC058198 (assembly GCF_042882605.1). Lineage (NCBI taxonomy): Bacteria > Bacillati > Actinomycetota > Actinomycetes > Kitasatosporales > Streptomycetaceae > Streptomyces > Streptomyces sp. NPDC058198. The sequence continues at coordinate 142,204 of NZ_JBHVVP010000010.1, read as the reverse complement.
ATCACCGCGACCGCCGTGGTCACTCCCGCAGCGCCGGGCGCCGGGATCCCCACCGGGACGGTCACCTTCACGCTGAGCAACGGACAAAGCAGTCAAGCGCCGTTGGACTCCACCGGCACCGCGACCGTCAGCGGCAGTGTGACCGCCGGTGTCTACATCGGCACCGCCGTCTACAACGGTGACGGTGACTTCGCCGGGTCAACCACTATGGAAACCCTCACCGTTGAACAAGCGGCGACGACTACGACGGTCACGTCCGCGCCCGATCCTTCGTCGTTCGGTGAGGCCGTGACCGTCAGTGCCACCGTCGCGCCTGCGGCGCCGGGTGGGGGCATCCCGACCGGTACGGTCACGTTTCTCATCGATGATGTCGGCCCGATCGATGTGCCGTTGGATGATTCGGGACAGGCGTCGCTTGTCACCAGCGCGCTTACGCCTGGCGATCACGACATCGCCGCCGTTTACGGTGGTGACACCGACTTCACCGGCTCGACCGGCAGCGACACTCAGACCGTCACACCGGCGGGGACAACCACGGCGGTCACATCCGGGCCCGATCCGTCGGTGTCCGGTCAGGTGGTCACGTTCACGGCGACTGTGACACCGTCCGCAGCGGGCACGCCGACCGGCACGGTCGTCTTCACCATCAGTGGCCCCGGTGGTGGCACTTTCACCGGTACGTTGAACGCCGCCGGCGTGGCGAGCGTCACGACCACTGGTCTCGCTGCCGGAGTCCATACGGTGACGGCGGTCTACGGCGGTGATACGAACTTCACCACCTCCACGGGCACCGACACCCAGACCGTCAACCAGGCGGCCACGACAACGACGGTGACGTCCTCACCCGACCCGTCCGCCTTCGGCGAGACGGTGACCCTGACCGCCGTCATTACCCCGGTCCCCCCGGGGGCGGGGACGCCGACCGGGATGGTCACCTTCACCGTCAGCGGCGCCGGCGGAGGCACCCTCACCGGCACGCTGAACGCCAATGGCGTGGCCACCGCATCCACGGACACGATGGACTTCGGCACCCATACGATCACGGCTGTCTACAGCGGTGACGGTAATTTCGGCGGTTCGACCGACACCGACTCGCACAGCGTGGTGACACAGCCGTCGACGACCACGGGGGTGACATCTTCGCCGGACCCCTCCCTCTACGGCGAGACCGTCACCTTTACCGCCACCGTTGCCCCGGTGGCACCGGCCACGGGTATCCCGACGGGTACGGTGACCTTCACCATCACGGGCTCCGGCGGTGGCACCCTCACCGGCACGCTGAACGCAAGTGGCGTCGCGACCGTGACCACCGGTGGTTTGGGTGCCCAGGTCCACAGTGTGACTGCTTCCTACGGTGGCGATTCGACGTTTGACCCGTCCAGCAGCAGTACGACTCAGACGGTGGCCCAGGCGGCGACATCCACGGCGGTCCTCGCCTCACCGGATCCCTCGGTGTTCGGGCAGCAGCTCACGGTCACGGCGACGGTCACTCCGGTCGCTCCGGGCGCGGGAGTTCCCACCGGGTCGGTCACCTTCAGCATCAGCGGCGGGGAGACCGCGACGGTGTCCCTGAACGCCGGCGGCACCGCCGGCTTCACCACAAGCATGCCGCTGGGAACCGGCGATCACGCGATCACCGCGGTCTACAGCGGCGATACGAACTTCACCACCTCCACGGGCACCGACACCCAGACCGTCAACCAGGCGGCGACCACGACGACCGTGACCTCCTCGCCTGACCCTTCGGTCTTCGGACAGCAGTTCACGGTCAGTGCGGCTGTGGCTCCGGTCGCCCCGGGCGCGGGTATCCCGACGGGGACAGTGACCTTCACCATCGACGGCCCCGGCGGCGGCACGTTGACGACGACGGTCGATGCGGGCGGCACCGCCACCGCGACCACCAGCACCCCGGCAGCAGGCAGCCACACCATCACCGCCGTCTACAACGGCGACACCAACTTCGCCACATCCACCGGCACCGACATCCAGACCGTCAACCAGGCTTCCACGACAACGACGGTGACGTCCTCGCCCGACCCTTCGGTCTTCGGACAGCAGTTCACGGTCACCGCGATCGTCACCGCCGTGCCGCCGGGTGCGGGCGACTTGACGGGAACAGTGACCTTCACCATCAACGGCCCCGGCGGCGGCACTTTGACAGCGCCACTCGACGCGGGCGGCACCGCCACCGCGACCACCAGCACCCCGGCAGCAGGCAGCCACACCATCACCGCCGTCTACAGCGGCGACGCGAACTTCGCCGCCTCCACGGGCACCGACACCCAGACCGTCAGCCAGGCGGCGACCAACACCACGGTGACGTCCTCACCCGACCCCACTGTCTTCGGACAGCCGTTCACGGTCACCGCCATCGTCGCCGCCATCCTGCCCGGTACAGGCATCCCGACCGGGACCGTCACGTTCACCATCGACGGCACAGCCCCGTTCGACGTGGCGGTGAATGCTTCGGGCCAGGCAACCTTCACCAACAGCACCCTGGCAGCCGGAAGTCATACCTTCACCGCCGTCTACAACGGCGACGGAAACTTCTCCACCTCCACGGGCACCGACACCCACACCGTCGCCCAGACCGCGACCACCACCACGGTCGCAGGAACGCCTGACCCCGCGGTGTTCGGACAGGCAGTCACTCTCAGCGCAACCGTCACCCCTCTCCCGCCAGGAACCGGCGTACCCACCGGGACGGTCACCTTCACCATCAGCGGCACAGGCGGGGGTACCTTCACGGGCACCCTCGACAGCACCGGCGCAACCACCGTCGTCACCACCACACTCGGCGCAGGCGACCACAACATCAACGCCACCTACAACGGCGACACGAACTACACCAACTCAACCGGTACCAGCACACAGACCGTCGGTCAGTCGGTGACGACCACGACGTTCGTCACGTCTCCGAACCCGTCGGTGTCGGGGCAGACAATCACCGCGACCGCCGTGGTGACTCCCGTAGCGCCGGGCGCCGGGATCCCCACCGGGACGGTCACCTTCACGCTGAGCAGCGGACAAAGCAGTCAGGCGCCGTTGGACTCCACCGGCACCGCGACCGTCAGCGGCACCCTGACCGCCGGCGCCTACATCGGCACCGCCGTCTACAACGGCGACACCAACTTCACCGGGTCCAGCGACAGCCACACCCAGACCGTCGGGCAGGCCACGACCACCACCGCGGTCACCTCCGCCCCCAACCCCTCACTTTTCGGGCAGCCGGTCACCGTCACAGCGACCGTCGCGCCCGTAGCCCCCGGTACGGGGACGGCCACAGGCTCGGTCACCTTCACCATCGACGGTGACGGCGGGGGCATCTTCACCGCACCCGTCGACGCCACAGGACGGGCCACTCTCACGATCAACACCTTGGAGGCCGGCAGTCACCTCATCGCCGCGGTCTACAGCGGCGACACCACCTTCACCGGATCCAGCGGCAGCGGCACCCAGACCGTCGGGCAGGCGTCGACCACGACGACGGTGACCTCCGCGCCGAGCCCGTCCATCTTCGGCCAGGCAGTGACCGTCAGTGCGACGGTGACCGCCAACCCGACGGGGGCGGGTGTCCCCACGGGCACGGTGAGCTTCACGGTCGGCGGCACCGGAGGTGGCACCTTCACCGCACCCGTCGACGCCACAGGACTGGCCACCCTCACGATCACCACCTTGGCCGCGGGCAGCCACTCCGTCACGGCGGTCTACGGTGGCGACGAAAACTTCACCGGGTCGACCGGCACGTACACGCACACGGTCGCCCAGGCGGCGACGAGTACGACGGTCTCATCCGCGCCCGATCCCACGGCTTTCGGTGACACGGTGACCCTGACCGCCGTCGTTACCCCGGTCCCGCCGGGGGCGGGGACGCCCACCGGGACGGTCACCTTCACCGTCAGCGGCACCGGCGGAGGCACCCTCACCGGCACGGTGAACGCGAGTGGCGTGGCCACCGTCACCACCAGCACCATGGGCTTCGGCACCCACTCCATCACGGCGCTCTACAGCGGAGATGCCAACCTCACGTCCTCGACGGGCACCACCACACACAGTGTGGCGACAGAGCCCTCGACCGCCACCACCGTCACCGCCTCCCCGGAACCATCCACCTACGGCCAGCCAGCCACCCTCACCGCCACCGTGAGCGCACTGCCGCCGGCCACGGGGACGCCGACGGGCACGGTCACCTTCACCGTCAGCGGCACCGGCGGAGGCAGCTTCCCCGGCACCCTGGACGGCAGCGGCGTGGCGACCGTCACCACAGCCACCCTCGGCGCCGGCACACACAGCGTCACCGTCACCTACCACGGCGACTCCACCTTCGCCCCGTCCAACGGCAGCACCACCCACACCGTCAGCCAGGCGGCAACCACCACCACCGTCACCGCCACTCCCGATCCCTCCACCTACGGCCAACAGGTCACCGTCAGCGCCACGGTCGCCCCGGTCACACCGGGTGCCGCCATCCCCACCGGCACGGTCAGCTTCACCTCCAGCACCGGCCGCAACCTCACGGTGCCCCTCAACACCTCCGGTACAGCCACCTACACCACCTCGAGCCCACTCCAAGCCGGTACCGAGACCATCACCGCCACGTACAACGGCGACTCCAACTTCACCACCTCCACCAGCACCCACGCCCACACCGTCAACCAGGCAACGACGACCACGACGGTGACGTCGTCTCCGGATCCGTCCGTGTTCGGGCAGACGGTGACCTTGACCGCTACGGTCGCGGCGGTGGCGCCCGGCGCGGGGACGCCTACAGGCTCGGTCACGTTCACCGTGGGCGGTGGGGGGACGGCGGTCGTTTCGCTGGATTCGGGTGGGGTGGCAACGTACGTTCCCGGTTCGCTCAGTACGGGAAGTCAGCCGGTCACGGCGGTCTACGGCGGGGATGCGAACTTCACGTCCTCGACGGGTAGCGACACCCAGACGGTCAATCAGGCAGCAACCACCACGACGGCCACCTCGGCGCCCGACCCGTCCACCTTCGGGCAGACGGTGACCCTCAGCGCGACGGTCGCGGCGGTTTCGCCCGGCGCGGGCATCCCCACCGGCTCCGTGACGTTCACCATCAGCGGCACCGGCGGCGGCACCCTGACCGGCACCCTCAACGCCAGTGGCACGGCCACAGTCACGACCAGCGCACTCGCTGCCGGCAGCCACACGATCACGGCGGTCTACGGCGGCGACACGAACTTCACCTCCTCGACCGGCACCGACACACAGACCGTCAACGCGACAGCCCCCACGGTGAGTTCACTCGCCCCCACCTCCGGCTCCACCGCGGGCGGCACCGCTTTCACCCTGACCGGAACCAACCTCACCGGCGCCACTGTCACGTTCGGCGGCACGACCGTCACCCCCGTCACCGTCAACGCCGCGGGAACCGTCCTCACCGGCACCGCCCCCGCTCATGCCGCCGGCAATGTCATCGTCCAAGTCACCACCACCGCCGGAACCACAACCGTCTCCGGCGGATACACCTACACCCTGCAACGCGCCTACGTCACCAACCAGAACTCGAACAACGTGTCGGTGATCAACACGCTCACCAATGTGCTCATCGGCACCCCCATCATCGTCGGCACCAGCCCGCAGGGGGTGGCGATCACCCCGAGCGGCACCACCGCCTACGTTGCCAACTTCGCTTCGAACAGCGTGTCGGTGATCGATACAGGCAGCAGCACCGTCATCAAGACCATCGCTCTGGGCGCCGGACACGGCCCGCAGGCGATGGCGGTCACCCCGGCCGGCACCAGCGTCTACCTCACCAACCAAAGCTCGAACACCGTGTCGGTGATCGACACGGCCACCAACGCCCTCATCGGCTCCCCCATCACGGTCGGCATCACCCCGAGTGGTGTGGCGATCACCCCGAACGGCACCCGCGCTTATGTCACCAACTTCAACTCAGCCACCGTGTCCGTGATCAACACCGCCACCAACCTGGTCACCGGCTCCCCCATCATTGTCGGCATCAGCCCGTACGGCGTGGCGATCACCCCGGACGGCACCCGCGCCTACGTCACCAACCAGAACTCGAACAACGTGTCGGTGATCAACACGGCCACCAACCTGGTCATCGGCTCCCCCATCACGGTCGGCACCCACCCGCGTGGAGTGGCGATCACCCCGGACGGCACCCGCGCCTACGTCACCAACAACGGCTCGACCACCGTGTCCGTGATCAACACCGCCACCAACCTGGTCATCGGCACCCCTATTGCCGTCGGCGCCAACCCGATCGGTGTGGCGATCACCCCGGACGGCACCCGCGCCTACGTCACCAACAACGGCTCGACCACCGTGTCGGTGATCGACACGGCCACCAACCTGGTCATCGCCACCGTCACCACCGGCACCGCCCCGGATGGCGTGGCCATCACCACTTTCTGACGACCTGCCCACCACGGTGTCCCCGTGCCTGGTGACGACGACGCGCGGATGGTGCACCGCACTCGGCCCTTCGGATCAACGCCGAACCTCGCACTCCAGGATGCGGCCGTCGACGGTCCCAACGAGCAAGTGCCCCTGGGGCGCTACAGCGAGGGACAGCGCGGTGGTCGGTGCTCCGTCGACCTCCAGCTCGATGTGCCATCGCACCGAGCCGTTGTCAGCGTCCAGTGCTGTCAAGGCTCCGGAGTTGTCGGCCACGTAGACGGCATCGCCGTCGGTGTCGAGGGCGGTGGCGGGATGATCGGTGCGGTACTGCCACTGCACCGCGCCGTTCAGGGATCGTCTTACGACGTAAGCGCCACCAGGTTGGAGCCCGTGCCCATCGTGGACGGCGCCGGCATACACCAGGGACTGGCCGATTTCGACTGCTGGCCCGCCGAAATGATGCTCCTCCGGTACCCAGGAGTGGGGGAAGAGCCGCCGCAGTGTCCCGTCGGCACCCGGAGCGGAGACCCACTTGTCCTTGTGCGGCTCGTCCGGGTCAATGCCTACCAGGACGTACGGACGGCCGGCGCGACGGACCGCGAACGGATGATTGAAGGCGTCGAAGTGGCCGACCTCCGGACCGTCCACCGGACCGTCGAGGTCGAACATCATCAGCCGTTGGGGACGCTTGCGGCGGCAGTCCAACGGCCTCAGGATCGTCCCCTGGCCGCCCGCGACGAGAACCCCGGACACGCCCGGGCTCAGGGTCTCCCGTACCTGCCCCGTGTCGACGGCAATCCGGGCCAGCCTGGGTGCGGACACCTCCCAGCCTCTTCGCTTCCGGCGACCGCGACGTTCGGCGTTGGCCCAGACCGACGTTCCGTCGGAACTCAGAACCAGTTGGCGGCCGCCTTCCTCATCCTCGACCGCCCATGGCCGGTCTCCTGACGGCAGCCACGACTCCGCCAGGACCCCGTCCAGAGCGGCCAGCACACGACCGTCCTGCATCCCTTCGACAGCCCACACCCGTCGGCGTACGGACCACTGCCGACCGTCTGCGGTCGCGAGATTCGTAAGGAGTCGGCGGGCCTGCGCGCGGCGATCCGGCCGGACGGCCGGCTCCACGGGGGCGGCCAGTTCCTCAGAGCCGATCGCGCCCCGCCCGACGGCGCCCCAGTCCGCACGAGTGACAACGGTGGCATGCCCCTGCTCGTGTGCGTGCGGGTTGTCCCAGTCGTCGCACGGCGCCAAGACCAGACGTAGTGCTGTCTCGCTGCGCCATTCCACGCTGAGTACCTCCCGCCGGTGCTGCAACGCGGACACCGCGTTGCCGGTGTCCAGGTGGATCAGCAGCAGTTCGCCTTCGAAGGAGTAGCCGCCGTCGTAACTCCCCGTGCCGACAGCCAGCAGGGGAAGGACGGGGTGGAAGGCAAGGGATCGTACGGGGTACCAGGACCGCACCAGGTTTCGACACCGCAGGCTGTCCTGCTCGTAGACACCTATACGGTGCCCCGTCCACCCAGAGTCCGCAGTCGCGCCGCCGCTCCACTGAACCGACCCGAGGTCCCCGCCCACAGCGACCATCCGCGAGCGATCGTCGACGACGGCCAAACCCGGCTCCCCGATCTCGGCGAAAGGCCCGTTTCCGAACACGCCGTGGACGATCGGTACGCGGGTCATACAGGATCCCTCCCAGGGCGGCACATGAACGGCCGACATCCCAGGCGCGGGACGGCGGCAGCTCATGATCCCGTCGGGTGGCTCGCACGCCAAGCTACAGCCTTGTCACCGGGCCTCACCGAGACGGCAGCGTCACGGCTGGGGCTTGTTCGCGAACACCCAGCGGTTGCCCTCCAGCGCGTCGTTCTGCTCGGGCAGTGGGCCGCGTCCGTGGCGACGGGTGAAGTGGAAGGGGGTGTGGACCGCTGTGGACCAGCCCTTGCTCCCCAGATCACCTGCGGAGTCGGGCCGCGGCTCTCCATTGAACAGGTTGAGCAGGTCGATGCCGATCTGGTGTTTCGTAGAGGTGTAGAGCGGGCTGTCGCGGTATTCCAGCAAGTCCTTGTCGAGCTTGACCTCGAACGCCAGAGCGCTTCCCCCCGTACTCAACCGGTCCACCGTGTCGATGAGGTAGGTCTCGGCAGTGATGGGCAGATAGAACAGCAACCCCTCGGCCAGCCAGACGCTTGGTGCCTCCGGGTCGAAGCCGGCGTCGGTCAGTGCTCCGACCCAGTCCGCGCGCAAGTCCATCGGAATCGGTACGCGCGCTGCCTTCGGGGTGGCCGACAGTCCGCCGAGCACCTTGTGCTTGAACGCCAGCACGCCTTCCTGGTCGATCTCGAAGATCACGCAGCCGGGAGGCCAATCGAGCCGGAAAGCCCGCGAATCCAACCCCGCCCCGAGCAGGACAACTTGGCGGGCACCCCCCACGTGCACCGACTGAAGCAGAAAGTCGTCCAGGACCCGCGTCCGCAGACCGAAGTACCGCGCGAAACGTCCCCACAGCGGGTTCGCGTCCCCGTCCGGAACCTGTCCGATGTGGACCGGCCAGCTCGCGGACGCCGGTGCGGCGAGCACGAAGTGCTCTGCGTAGACGTCCTGCGCCAGGCTGTCGTGGCGGTGGGTCTCGATCGCCCGTGCCGCGGCGACCATGAGCGCGGTCAGACCGATACCCCCTTCTACGCCTTCCGCACTGGTGTTCCGATGGGCTGTGCCGGCCATGCGTCCTCCGTTGGTACGACTAGGGACCACGAGAAGCGAGAAATGCGGATGATGGATCGGCGGTGAACGCACGATGCTGAAGCTCTGGACGGCCCGTGCCCTACGGAATCAGGACGGGTTTGACCACGCGGCCCGCATCGCAGTCGCGTTCGGCCTCGTTGATGTCGGCGAGCGGGTACGTACGGATCAGCTGGTCGAAAGGAAACAGCCCGGCCTGCCACAGCCCGGTCAGCCGCGGAATCAGCAGTCCCGGCACCGCGTCCCCCTCGCAGATGTGGGAGATTCGCCGGCCCCGGTCCAGGGCTCCCGGTTCGAGCGGCAGCGCCGTGTGGAGCCGTGCCACCAGGCCGAGGTGGCCGGTCGGGCGCAGGGCCCTGAGCGCGTCGTTGATCAGCTGGGCGGAGCCCGTGGTGTCCAAGGCGTACTGCGCGCCGCCGTCGGTCAGTTGCTGAATGCGGTCGGGCAGGCCGGCCGACGCGGCGTGCAGCGGGATCGCGCGCAGCCGCTCGGCGAGGGCCAGCCGTTCCGGGTGCCGGTCGATGGCCACGGTCACCGCCCCGGCGGCGGTGGCCGCCATCACCGCGGCCAGGCCCACCGCTCCCGCACCGAAGACCGCGATGGTGTCGCCGGGGCCGATGCCGAAGGAATTGAGGACCGCTCCGGCGCCGGTGAGGAAGCCGCAGCCGAGCGGTCCGAGCAGTTCGATGGGCAGTGAGGGATCGACCCGTACGGCGTTGCGGGCCGGGACCATCGCATACTCGGCGAACGAGGACTGGCCGAACCACCGGGGAGCCAGTTCGCCCCCGGCCGCGTCGGTGAACCGTGCCGCGTTCTCCTTTCGCCCTCCGAAGAGGTTGAGCGAGGCGAAGGAGTCACAGTAGGCGGGGGCCGCGCCCGTGCAGTTCCGGCAGTGTCCGCAGGAGTCGAAGCTCAGCACGACATGGTCGCCGATACTCAGGCCGGTGGCCGGACCGCCCGTCCCCACCACGACCCCGGCCCCCTCGTGGCCGAGCACAGCCGGCAACGGTGAGCGGCCGGCCGAACGACGGACCGCGAGATCGGTCCGGCACATCCCGCAGCCCGCGATCCTGACCAGGATCTCGCCGTCGGCCGGTCCCGCGTTCAGGATCACCTCCTCAAGGGCGAAACGGCTCTCGTACGAGCGCAGTACCGCCGCGCCGAACCTCGTCGTCACGCCTCCTCCGGACGGTGCACGACGAACGGCCTGAGGTTTCCGTAGAGTCCCCACGGCCCGCCCGCGACGCCGACACCGCTTTCCTTGATGCCCGCGAAGGGCTGGGCGAGGGAAAGTTCCGCGTGGTGGTTGATCCACGCCGTCCCGCACTCCAGCCGGTCGGCCACCGCCTCGGCCCGGTCGAGGTCGGTCCCCCATACCGAGCCGCCCAGCCCGAAGCCGGTGTCGTTGGCCGCCTCGACGGCTTCGTCGAGGCTCCTGTACGGCAGCACCGGCAGGACAGGCCCGAACTGCTCCTCCGTCACTACAGCACTGGCCGGCGGGACATCGGCCAGGACGGTCGGGGCGAAGAAGTAGCCCGGTCGGTCCAGCCGGTGGCCGCCGGCCGCGGCTCGGGCGCCGTCTGCCAAGGCCTGGGCCGTGTAGCGTTCGACTCTGGCCAGTTGGGGGGCGTTGTTGACCGGACCCAGCTGCGAGCCCGGGTCGAGCCCGGCTCCGACGACGACCGTCTTGGCGCGTTGCGCGAGGGCCTCGACCACCTGCGAGTAGAGCCGGGCCGGGGCATAGACCCGCTTGACCGCCATGCAGACCTGCCCGCAGTTGCGGAACGCCGCCCAGAACAGCCGCTCCGCGATCCGCTCCACATCCACGTCGTCCAGCACGATGGCGGCGTCGTTACCGCCCAATTCCAGGGTGACCCGGGCGAGCGAGGCCGCCGCGCCCTCCGCGACGGCCCGTCCGGTGGGAATCGAACCGGTAAAGGTCACATGACGGATCCCTGGGTGGGACGCGAGGCGGGCGCCGAGGGGTTCGTGACCGGTGACGATCGTCAGTACGTCCTCGGGGAGGGCGGTGGAGATGACCGATCCCAGCAGTCGTGTGGCGAGGGGCGTGAACGGGGAGGGTTTGAGCACCATCGTGTTACCTGCGGCGAGCGCGGGCGCGAACTTCGCCGACGCGAGCTGGAGGGGGAAGTTCCACGGGACGATCGCGGCGACGGGCCCAAGCGGCCGCCAGCGGACCTCGCTGCGTACCGGCCGACCGTCCGTGATCTTCTGGGGCCCGGGGTCCAGCTCGGCGAAGTAGCGTAGGCGAGCCGCCGCACGGGCGATCTCCGCGTACGACTCGGCCAGGGGTTTGCCCTGTTCGCGGGTGAGTAGCGGAGCGAGGTCGGTCCCGGCCGCCTCCACGGCGTCGGCAGCCGCGAGCAACGCCTTGGAGCGGGCAAGGGAGTCGGCCCGCCAGCTGAGCCAGGCCTCGTGAGCCCGCTCGACGACGACGTCCAACTGGTCCGGCTGCTGGTGGGGAGCCTCATCGAAGGCCTCGCCCGTTGCCGGATCGAGGACGGCGAAGCGCTCACCGCGGGTCGCCGACGCGCGACCGGGCAGGCTGGTCGGCATGCCGGCGGTCAGCTCGCGGCGGCGACAGTGGCTGCATGGTCCCGGGCATGCCGGTCCATCTCCGCCCGGAAGGCGGCCACCAACTGCGGCTGAATCCTTCCCGTCGTGCGGTCACCTCCCTCGCAGACCGCCCCGCGTACGCCCACGATGTCCGTGCCGATGCGGGTCAGCACACCGAGGTCTCGCGCCTTGACGCTGCCTGCGAGGGCGGCCAGCAGACCGGCCTCGTGGGCCAGCCTGACGAACTCCGCGCAGACGTCGGGCGGAACGTGGTCGAACAACCGTGTCCCGTCCTTGACCGCGGTGTCGAGCATGGCCGCGTCGGAGCCGGACCGGCGGGCGATGTCAGGCAGCGAGAGCGGGTTGACGCAGCCGATCCGGTGAGCGTCGGCGTAGCCCGAGGCGACGACGAACGCGTCCGGCCGGTAGTCCTTCACGGCCCGGACGACCCCTCGCATGACATCGATGGCCTGTTCGGGCGTCGTGCATCCGTAGAGGCCGACCTTGATATAGGTAGCTCCGGAGACAACTGCGCCGAGCGCCGCCTGGGCCACCGTGCCGGGCTTGTACGGTACGTCTCCCACGGTGGCGGACACCGGCTTGTCCGCCGGGACCGCGTCACGGATCTCCTTGATGACCCAGGGGAAGTTCGCCCCGAGCGAGCCCTCGTCGGGCCTTTTGACATCAACGATGTCGAGGTGTTCCGCCGCCTTCACGCAGTCGAGGGCCTCTTCGACACTGTCAGGAGAGATGAGAAGCAACAACGCGGATTCCTTCCACCGCATGTCCACCTGCCCAAGGGCAGGTATGCGGAGTCGCCTGGATCACGTGCGGTCTGCTCATCCTTTCCGGGGCCCGTGATCTTTGGGAGGGCGCGCGGAGTACCAAAGGGGTCACTACCCCCACCTGCCCACGCCCCCAGCGCACCAACGGCGGTCAACGGCAGGTCGTCTTCGGAACGACCAGCGCGGCAGCGGGCAGCTGCTGCGGGCGCTGCCCGGCACTCGAATCGAGATCGAGCAGGGCCGAACGGCCGTGCTGGTAAGCGCATGACCGGGTCCAACTCTCTTGCCATAGAGCGCACTCCAGCTCCTAGGGTGCGCCGCACCACGGTCTTCCTCAGTGCTGAACCGTGCACAGCCCGACAGCGAGGGAGCACAACCATGCGTTACCGCACACTCGGCCGCACCGGCATCGAAGTGAGCACGTACTGCCTGGGCACGATGATGTTCGGCGCGGTCGGCAACCCCGACCACGAGGACTGCGCCCGGATCCTCCACGCCGCCATGGACGCGGGCGTCAACTTCGTCGACACGGCGGACATGTACTCGGCCGGTGAATCCGAGGTCATCGTCGGAAAGGCGCTGCGGGCGTCCGGCCGGCGGGATGAGACCGTACTCGCGACGAAGGTCCACTTCCAGATGGGCGAGGGAAGGAACCGGAGCGGGAACTCCCGCCGCTGGATCACCCGGGCCGTGGAGGCGAGCCTGCGGCGGCTCGATACCGACTGGATCGACCTCTACCAGGTGCACCGCCCGGATCACACCACGGACATCGAGGAGACACTCGGGGTCCTCGGCGACCTTGTGCAGGCGGGCAAGATCCGGGCGTTCGGGTCGTCGACGTTCCCCGCCGAGGAGATCGCGGAGTCGCACCACGTGGCGGAGCGACGCGGCCTCCAGCGCTTCCGGACCGAGCAGCCCCCGTACTCGATCCTCGCGCGCGGTGTTGAGGCGTCGGTACTGCCGACGGCTCGGCGGTACGGCATGGGGGTGCTGACGTGGAGCCCGCTCGCCTCCGGCTTCCTGAGCGGCCGGTACCGGGCGGGGCGACCAGTCGATCTCACCTCCGGGCGGGCGCAGTTGAACCCCGCCCGCTTCGACCCGTCCATCCCGGAGAACATCACCAAGCTGGAGGCCGCCGACAAGCTCGCCGAACTGGCTGCGGACATCGGCTGCACCCTCCCGGAGCTGGCGGTCGCCTTCCCGCTCGCTCACCCGGCCGTCACCTCCGTAATCATCGGCCCCCGCACGGCGGAACAGTGGCAGGCCCTCCTGAAGGGTGCGCCGGTGGTCCTGGACGACTCGGCCCTCGACCGCATCGACGAGATCGTCCCGCCCAGCACGAACCTCTACCACCCGGACGGCGCGTGGCAGCCCCCCTCCCTGACGGACACCAGGCTCCGCCGTCGCCCGACGGACGAGCGGGCCGCATCGTGACGTGCTCGTGGGAGCAGGAGGTCAGCTGTCCAGCGATAGTGCGTTCTTGGCGTACGCGACGGATGCCTCGGAGGCGGGTCCGCCCGGATTTTCCGTGGCCAGGGCCTGGTTGAGGCTCACGAAGGGGCGCATCCGCTGCTCGTAGTGGGAGAACGCGGCGTGGTGATCGCCGGGTGCCTGGGCGAGGCAGTCGGCCAGCACGTAGGAGCCGACGAGGGCGAGGCTGGTGCCCTGCCCCGAGAGTGGGGAGGGGCAGTAGCCGGCGTCTCCGAGCAGGGCCACCCTGCCCCGCGACCAGTGGTCCATCCGGATCTGGGCCATGGCATCGCAGTAGAAGTCCGGCGCGTCCAGGGCGGCCTTGGCCAGGCGAGTCCCTTCCCACCTCAGGGAGGCGAGCTTGTCCGCGACGAGGCGCCGAAGCGCACCGGCGCCGCGGAGATCATGAGCAAGCGGCGCGGACCGGAAGCCGAAGGCGATCCTGAGCTCCGTGTTGTCGCGAACGGGCATGATGCCGAATCCCGCGTCGCCGTCACGTAGCCACATCTGCCAGTGGTCCAGTGCGAGGAAGTTGTCCGCGCTGAACACGGAGAGGTAGCTGCCCAGGTGCTGGACGAAGCCTTCCTCGGGGCCGAAGGCCAGGCGCCGAACGGCCGAGTGCAGGCCGTCGGCTGCGATCACCAGGTCGAAGGTGCGGGACGCCCCGTGGGTGAAGTCGACGTGCGCGCCCGCCTCGTCTTCGTCGAGCGCGGTGACGCTGTTGCCGAAGAGGTACTCGACGTCTGTGCGCGTGTGTTCGTACACCATCCGCACCAGGTCCTCGCGCAGCAGCTCGATGTCGTCGCTGTCGAGTCGGCCACTGCTGAAGGTCGCCTCGGTGGAGCGATCGATCTCGTGGCCTTCGGGATCGAGGATCGACATGCCGCGCATCCGGGTGCGCACGCGTCGCGCCTGTTCCAGCAGGCCCATCCGCTCGACGACGTCGAGCGCGACGCCGCGGATGTCCACGGCCTGGCCGCCGGGGCGCGGGCCCGGGGCGCGTTCGACGACGGTGGCCCGGAAGCCGTGGCGGTGAAGCCAGTAGGCGAGTACGGGGCCGGCGATTCCGCCGCCGGAGATGAGAACGGTCTGCATGGGAAGCTCCTCCAATACGCTGTACGCATCCTGAACGTACGGCGTACGCGTAGCGCCTTCAACCGGCCAACTGAGCTTCCTGTACTAGGACAGTCGGCCATCGTTCGACGCCCTCGCTGATAGCCTCTGCCCTAGTACAGAACAGGAAGGCGGCAGGACGTGACGAAGCCCACAGGCGCATCCGGCCAACCCCCCTATCTGCGCATCGTCGCCGAGATCCGCCGGCGCATCATGGACGGGGAACTGGGCCCCGGAGACCGGGTTCCCTCGACCCGCCGGATCGCCAGGGAATGGGGCGTCGCGCTCGCCACCGCCACCAAGGCCCTGACCACCCTGCGCCTTGAGGGACTGGTCGAGACCCGCCCCCGGACCGGCACGGTCGTTGCCGGCGCCGCTCCCGTCTCGCAGCCCCGCAGGCACGCGCCACCTGCCCCGCCCTCCGAGCAGGAGCTGACACTCGACCGGATCGTCCGCACAGCCATCGACATCGCCGATGCCGAAGGACTGCCGGCGCTCTCCATGCGCGGCGTCGCGGCCCGGCTCGGCGTCGCCGCCATGTCGCCCTACCGGTACGTCCCCAGCAAGGACGACCTCGTCCTGCTCATGGCCGACGCCGCGTTCGGTGACGAGACCTACCCCGCCGATGTGCCCGAAGGGTGGCGCTCCCGCGTCGAGCTGGTCGCCCGGACCCTCTGGACCCTGTACCGCAGGCACCCGTGGCTGGCCCAGCTCGGTTCACTCACCCGCCCGTTGCTCGTGCCCAGTCTGATGGTCCACGGCGAACGGGTGCTGAGTGCCCTCGACGGTCACGGCCTCGATCCCACCACCTTGTTCGACATCCACGTACTGATCTACAGCCATGTCCAGGGCCTGGCGGTGCACCTGGAATGGGAAGCGCACGCCGAAGCCTCCACCGGCCAGTCGGAGGACCAGTGGATGGACAGCCGGGCATCCGCCGTACAGGAACTGGTGGAATCCGGCCGCTTCCCCACCTTCACCAAGGTGGTCGGAGCCTTCGGCAGCGACGGCTATGACCTGCGGCTCGACGCGCTCTTCGAATCCGGCCTCACGGCACTCCTCGACGGCCTGACGTCCCTCGTCGAAGGCGAGGAGACGCCGAGCGTTACCGCGTGATCCGCCGGACGGTCCCGGTCTCAGGGCGCGGGGGTGAACACAAGGGAGGCGTTGTGGCCTCCGAAGCCGAAGGAGTTGGTCAGCGCCGCCGTGAGTGCGCCACGTCGTGGCCGTCCCGCGACGATGTCGAGCTTCACCTGCGGGTCGAGGTCGTCAAGGTTCTGGGTGGCGGGAATGACCTGATCGCGGAGGGCGAGGATCGCGGCGACGGCGCCGATCGCGCCGGCCGCACCGAAGAGGTGGCCGGTCATGGACTTGGTCGCGGTGACAGCCGGGTGCGTACCGATGGCGGCGACGATCGACTCGGCTTCGGTGAGGTCGCCCTTGGGAGTGGAGGTCGCGTGGGCGTGCACGTGCCCCACGTCGAGTGGGTCCAGTCCAGCAGATGCCAGCGCAAGACGCATGGCACGGATCTGTCCCTCCTGGTGGGCGGCGGTGATGTGGTGCGCGTCGGAGGTGACGCCTGCGCCGGCCAGTACGGCGTGCACGCGGGCGGCGCGGGCGGCGGCGAAATCAGCCCGCTCCAGAACCACCAGGGCGGCCCCTTCGCCGATGACGAATCCGTCCCGGCCGGTGTCGAACGGCCTGGAGGCCTCCTGCGGTGCGTCGTTGCGTGTGGAGTGGGCCTTGGCCTGGGCGAAGCCGGCCAGCGGCAGGGGGTGGATGCATGCCTCGGTGCCGCCGGCGACGACCACGTCGGCCCGGCCGAGGCGGATCAGGTCCAGGCCCATCGCGATTGCCTCAGCGCCGGAGGCGCATGCGCTGACAGGAGTGTGGGCCCCTCCCCGGGCGCCGAGTTCGATGCTGACCCATGCCGCGGGTCCGTTGGCCATCAGCATGGGAATGGTGTGCGGGGAGACCCGTCGTACTCCTGAGGATTCCAGGATGTCGTCCTGACCGAGCAGGCTCAGCGCCCCGCCCGTGCCCGTGCCGATGACCACGGCCAGGCGTTCCGGCTCAACCTCCGGCCGCCCCGCGTCGGCCCATGCTTCCCGAGCGGCGATGAGCGCGATCTGCTCACACCGGTCCAGCCGGCGGGCCTGCACGCGATCGAGCACGTCGGTCGGTTCGACCCGCAGCCGGGCCGTGATCCGCACCGGCAGGTCGGCCGCCCACTCGTCTTCGATCGCACTGATCCCGGACGCTCCGGCCAGAAGCCCGGCCCAGGTCGAGGCGACGTCCCCGCCGAGAGGTGTCGTGGCACCCAGCCCTGTCACCACCACGTTGTCGATGTCAGCAGTCATCGAATGAACTCCCTTTGTCATAGAGCTACACATCCCGCATGAACGTTAGGCGGGGGGCGATCAAGTTATCTGCCACTCTGCCAGGGGAATTACGCTCCAATAAGTGCCGCGACCAACGGGGTCTGTGCACAAAGATTTGTAGGAACTGCACTAGGCGGCAGAACAGCGACGTGGAGGCGGGCCGCGCTGTACGCCGGGGACTGTCGCCCTTCGGGTGAGCGGGCGTACGCCCATTCGATGGACAAGCGCCCGTGTCACAGGCCGTGCCGTTCGACCGGGTTCGATCGATACTGAGTCTGAGGACAGAACGCCGCCCCGGCACCCGACTCTTCGGGGAGCAGACCATGCGTCAGGACAGCACGCTCAGGAGGCAACCGTGAAGATGCTGATCAATGTGCCGGAGACCGTGGTCGCGGATGCCCTGCGGGGGATGGCCGCGGCGCACCCCGAGCTCTCCGTCGACGTGGCCAACCGTGTGGTGGTACGGGGCGACGCACCCGTCGCCGGGAAGGTCGGGCTGGTCTCCGGGGGCGGGTCGGGGCACGAGCCGTTGCACGGGGGGTTCGTCGGGCCAGGGATGCTGTCCGCCGCCTGTCCCGGTGAGGTGTTCACGTCCCCGGTGCCCGACCAGATGGTGCGGGCCGCGGCCGCGGTCGACAGCGGGGCCGGGGTGCTGTTCATCGTGAAGAACTACACCGGCGACGTCCTGAACTTCGACATGGCCGCGGAGCTGGCCGAGGACGAGGGCATTCAGATCGCGAAGGTGCTGGTCAATGACGATGTGGCGGTGACCGACAGTCTGTTCACCGCCGGGCGGCGCGGCACGGGCGGGACGCTGTTCGTCGAGAAGCTGGCGGGCGCGGCGGCCGAGGAGGGGGCGCCGCTGGAGCGGGTGGAGGCGATCGGCCGGCGGGTGAACGAGAGCTCGCGCAGCTTCGGTGTCGCCCTGAGCGCCGTCACCACCCCCGCCAAGGGCAGCCCGACCTTTGATCTGCCCGAGGGCGAGCTGGAGCTGGGCATCGGCATCCACGGCGAGCCGGGACGCGAGCGCCGCGCGATGATGACTTCGCACGAGATCGCCGACTTCGCCGTGAACGCGGTACTGGAGGATCTGCGGCCGTCGGGCCCGGTGATCGCGCTGGTGAACGGCATGGGAGGCACTCCCCTGCTGGAGCTCTACGGATTCAACGCCGAGGTGCAGCGGGTGCTGGGCGAGCGCGGTGTGGTGGTCGCCCGTACGCTCGTCGGCAACTATGTGACCTCGCTCGACATGGCCGGCTGCTCGGTGACCCTCTGCCAGGTCGACGAGGAGTTGCTGCGGCTGTGGGACGCGCCGGTGGAGACCGCCGCGCTCCGCTGGGGCCGCTGAGCACGACAGGAAAAACTGGCACGGCAGGAACAAGGGACGGCAGGAATACAGGGCCGGCAGGGACTGCACGGACGGCAGGAACCGCAGGGAACGATCCATGTCGCGAGGAGATCACGTGCCCGATCAGAATCCCGAACGGATGCTCGACACCGACTTCTTCCGCCGCTGGCTGACAGCCGCGGCGGCCGCTGTCGAGCGTGAGGCCGGCCGGCTCACCGAGCTGGACTCGGCCATCGGCGACGCCGACCACGGCAGCAATCTGCAACGCGGTTTCCGGGCCGTCATCGCCGTGCTGGAGAAGGAGAACCCGGCCGGCCCGGGCGCCGTACTCATTCTGGCGGGACGCCAGCTGATCTCCACGGTGGGCGGTGCGTCGGGGCCGCTGTACGGGACGCTGCTGCGGCGGACGGGCAAGGCACTCGGCGACTCCCCCGAGGTCACGCCCGCCCAGCTGGCCGAGGCGCTGCGTACGGGGGTAGCGGCGGTGGCCCAGCTGGGCGGGGCGAAGGCCGGGGACAAGACGATGCTCGACTCGCTGGAGCCGGCGGTCGAGGCTCTCGGTGCGTCGTTCACCGCCGCCGCCGAGGCGGGCGAGAAGGGCGCCCTGGCGACCGTCCCGCTACAGGCGCGCAAGGGCAGGGCGAGCTATCTCGGCGAGCGGAGCATCGGGCACCAGGATCCCGGCGCCACCTCCTCCGCTCTGCTGATCACCGCCCTCGCCGACACCGCGGAGGGAACCGCATGAGCATGGAGAGGCCGGTCGGCATCGTGCTGGTGTCGCACAGCGGGCCGGTCGCCAGGGCCGTCGCCGAGTTGGCCCAGGGGCTGGCGGGCGGCGGCGTGACCGCGCCGGTGGCGGCCGCCGGGGGTACGCCGGACGGCGGGCTCGGCACCAGTTCCGAGCTGATCGTGGCCGCGGCGGCGCAGGTGGACCGGGGTGCGGGCGTGGCGATCCTGGTGGATCTCGGCAGCGCCGTACTGACGGTGAAGGCGCTGCTCGCCGAGGGCGACGAGCTGCCGGACAGGGCGCGGCTGGTGGACGCCCCGTTCGTGGAGGGCGCGGTGGCGGCGATGGTCACCGCTTCCGCGGGCGGGACGCTCGACGCGGTGGAGGCCGCCGCGGCGGAGGCGTACCAGTACCGCAAGGCCTGACGTCGCGGGTGCGCGGCGGTACGCGGGGAGATTCGCCCCACACTTCTTGTGCAACTAGTTGCACAAGAAGTGTGGGGCGGGCTACAACGTGGGCGAGACCTCACCCAAGGAGCCGCCCTCATGTCCCCGTACCCCCATCTGCTCAGCCCGCTCGACCTGGGCTTCGTCACCCTGCCCAACCGGGTGCTGATGGGGTCGATGCACATCGGTCTGGAGGAGGCGGAGAACGGCTTCGCCCGGATGGCCGCGTTCTACGCCGCGCGTGCGCGCGGCGGGGCCGGCCTCATCGTGACCGGCGGCATCGCGCCCAATGAGCGGGGCAGGCCGTACGAGGGCGGGGCCAAGCTGACGACGGAGGCCGAGGCGGGCCGGCACCGGCAGGTCACCGACGCGGTGCACGCGGCGGGCGGCCGGATCGCCCTGCAGATCCTGCACTTCGGGCGGTACGCCTATCACCAGGACCTGGTGGCGCCCAGCGCGCTCAAGGCCCCCATCAGCCGGCACGTCCCGCACGCCCTGACGGACGCCGAGGTCGAGGAGACCGTCGAGGACTTCGTACGGGCGGCGGAGCTGGCACACTCCGCGGGGTACGACGGCGTCGAGGTGATGGGCTCCGAGGGCTATCTGATCAATGAGTTCATCGCGGGCGTGACCAACCGGCGCGCGGACCGGTGGGGCGGCTCGTACGAGAACCGGATGCGCTTCCCGCTCGAGATCGTGCGCCGTATCCGGGAGCGGGTCGGCCCCGAGTTCATCCTGATCTACCGGCTGTCGATGCTCGATCTGATACCGGGCGGCTCCTCACTGGACGAGGTCATCACCCTCGCCCAGGCCGTCGAGGCGGCCGGCGCGACCCTCATCAACACCGGGATCGGCTGGCACGAGGCCCGGATCCCCACCATCGCGACCTCGGTGCCGCGCGGCGCGTACTCCTGGGTGACACAGAAGCTGATGGGCTCGGTGTCCGTGCCGCTGATCACCAGCAATCGCATCAACACCCCTGAGGTGGCCGAGCGGTTGCTCGCCGAAGGCCGCGCCGACATGGTCTCGCTCGCCCGTCCGTTCCTCGCGGACCCCGACTTCGTGGCCAAGGCACGGGACGGGGACGCCGACGCCATCAACACCTGTATCGGCTGCAATCAGGCGTGTCTCGACCACACCTTCAGCGGACGGATCACCTCCTGTCTGGTCAATCCGCGGGCCTGTCACGAGACCGAGCTGGTGCTCTCCCCCACCCGGCGCCGCAAGCGCGTCGGCGTGGTCGGGGCCGGTCCCGCCGGACTCGCGCTCGCCGTCTCCGCGGCCGAGCAGGGACACGAGGTGACGCTGTACGACGCGGCGAGCGAGATCGGCGGACAGCTCAACCTCGCCAAACGGGTGCCCGGCAAGGAGGAGTTCGACGAGACGCTGCGCTACTTCCGTAACCGGCTTTCCCGGTACGAGGTGGAGCTCCGCCTCAACACCCCTGTCACGGCCGAGGAGTTGTCGGACGCCGGTTACGACGAGATCGTCGTGGCGACCGGCGTGACCCCCCGCACCCCCGAGATCCCCGGAGTGGACCATCCGAGCGTGGTCAGCTATCTCGACGTCCTGCGCGGCGCGGCGCGGGTCGGCGAGCGCGTCGCGATCATCGGCGCCGGCGGAATCGGCTTCGACGTCGCGGAGTTCCTCACGGACGGCGGTGAGGGGGCGAGCCTCGACCCGGAGACGTACTTCCGCCACTGGGGTGTCGACACCGGCTACCACTCCCCCGGCGGGCTGCGCGCGCCCGAGCGCCCGAAGCCGCCCCGTACCGTCCATCTGCTCCAGCGCGGAACAGACAAGGTCGGCGCCGGGCTCGGCAAGACCACCGGGTGGATTCATCGCACCGAGCTGAAGCACCGCGGTGTGACCATGGTCGCCGGGGTCACCTACGACCGGATCGACGACGCTGGGCTGCATCTCACCGTCAACGGCGGCTCCACGGTGCTGCCGGTGGACACGGTCGTGCTGTGCGCGGGACAGGAGCCCCGGCGCGGGCTGTACGAGCGGCTGCGCGCGGCCGGGATGTCCGTCCATCTCATCGGCGGCGCGGACGTCGCGGCCGAACTGGACGCGAAACGCGCCATCGACCAGGGCACCCGGCTGGCCGCGACTCTCTGACCGGGGCCCGGTCCCGGGCCCGGGAGCGAATCTAGGATGCCGATATGTCCCTCCCGCATGCCATCCTCACCGCCCTGCTCGAAAAGCCGTCCTCGGGGCTGGAGCTGACCCGCCGCTTCGACCGGTCGATCGGCTACTTCTGGTCGTCCACACACCAGCAGATCTACCGGGAGCTGGGGAGGCTGGAGGGGGCCGGGTTCATCCGCGCACTGCCCTCGGCCCAGCCGGCCCGGGGGCAGAAGAAGGAGTACGAGGTGCTCCCCGCGGGCCGCGCCGAGCTGACCGCGTGGGTGTCCACGGCGGAGGACCCCAAGCCGGCCAGGGACGCGCTGCTGCTGCGGATGCGCGCCGCCGCGGTGGTCGGCACCCACGGTCTCGGCTCCGAGCTGCGCCGCCATCTGGCTCTGCATCAGGAGCAGTTGGCGGAATACGCCGGAATCGAGGAGCGCCACTTCCCGCCGGAGAAGGACGCCGAGGAGGACCGGCTGCGCCATCTGGTCCTGCGCGCCGGCATCGATCTGGAGCGCTTCTGGATCGAGTGGCTCGCGCGGGCGATCACCCAACTCGGGGACGGGGAAACGCCGTTCGAAGACTGTCCGGATGAAGACCCGACGGAGAGGGAGAAGCGGGAAAAGGGCGCATAGTTGCCGTAATCCCGGCATCACTGTGACGGGAGTACCGAACCCCCCGGAGGGACGAGCATGGTGGACTCGGCAGGCGCGGGCACCGACGCGGCGGACGGGAACGGTCCGCACCGCTCCCCGGAACGCCGGACACGTCATGCCGTGGTCGTCGGCGGGAGTATCGCGGGTCTGCTGGCCGCCCAGGCGCTCGCCGCCCACGCCGACCGCGTGACCGTCGTCGAGCGCGACCGTTTCCCCGACGGTCCCGAGCCGCGGGCCGGTGTCCCGCAGAGCCGCCACACCCATGTCCTGCTGCCCGGCGGGCAGCGGGCGCTGGACTCACTGCTCCCCGGGATCGTCGCCGAACTGCGCGAGCACGGCGCCCCCCGGCTCGGGATGCCCAGCGACCTCGTGCAGTGGCAGGCCCGGCGCTTCTACCGGCGCACCACCGCCACCGCCCATGTCCTCACCGGCTCCCGGCCGATGCTGGAGTGGCTGGTGCGGCGACGGGTCCTGGCCGACGCCCGGATCACGGCGGTGGAGGGCTCTGAGGTCGTCGGACTGCTCGGCGACTCCGCCCGCGTCCGGGGCGTACGACTGCGCGAGCGCGGGGCGAAGACCCGCGACGACGTACGGGCGCTCACCGCCGACCTGGTCGTGGACGCCTCGGGACGCGGCTCCCGCGCCCCCCGCTGGCTGGCCGCGATCGGCGCGGAAGAGCCCCACGAGGAGACACTCGACACCGGTCTCGCCTACGCGACCCGTCTCTACCGCGCCGGGGAGGACCCCGAGGGGACGGACTGCCTCGGCTACTACTTCGTCGCGGGCCGTGACCAGGTCCACGGCGGGGTCGTCCTGCCCATCGAGGGCGGCCGTCATCTCGTCACCCTCTCCGGGCTGCGCGGCAGTGAACCGCCCTCGGACGACGACGCGTTCACCGATTTCGCGGCCCGGCTCCCCCATCCGGTACTGCACGAATGGCTGCTGAGGGCTCAGCCCGAGTCGTCGGTGCACGCGTTCCGCTCGACGGCCAACGTGCGCCGCCGGTACGACCGTCCTGGCCGCCGTCCCGCCGGATTCCTCGCCACCGGCGACGCACTGTGCGCCGTCAACCCGGTGTACGGGCAGGGCATGGCGGTCGCCGCGCTCAGCGCGCTCGCGCTGCGTGACGCCCTCGCCGGTCCTCGCCGTACGCCGACGACCCGCCGCGTACAACAGACCCTGCTCAAGGCCGCACGACAGGCCTGGGACATCGCGGCAGGGGCGGACCGGGAGCTGCCGGGCGCCAGGGGCGACGCCGCCAGGACGCGCGCGGTGGAGCGGCCGGTGGCCTGGTATCTCGCGCGGGTGCTGGAGCGCGCCCCCGGTGATCCGGTCGTCGGGGACGCCTTCCGCTCCGCGTACTTCCTGATCGCGCCGGTCACCGCGCTCTTCGCTCCGCGCGTGATGCGTGCGGTGCTGTCCGGTCAGGTGCGGCCGACACCGCCGGAACCCCCGATGCGGCCGGAAGACCCGGACCGCCGAGGCCCCCGCGACCGCGCCGGCCGCACGCTCACCTGACCTCGGCCGGCTCCGCCGGACCGCCGCCGCCTTGCTGATCGTCTTTTCCGGGCACACGCTCACGTGTAGAACCCCGATCGTCCGGCCGCACGCGTGAAAGCGGTCTCCGAGGGCCGTGCGAGAACCCCAGGGGCCGCACCGGAACCCGTACCGGAACAGGGAGTGGCGCATGACAACGGACATCGAAGGCGCCGGACTGCGCTGTCTGGTGACCGGGGCCACGGGATACATCGGCGGCCGGCTGGTGCCCGAACTGCTGGACGCGGGCCATTCGGTGCGCTGTCTGGCCCGGACGCCGGACAAGCTGCGCGACCACCCCTGGGTCGGCCGCGCGGAGGTCGTACGCGGCGATGCCACCGACGCCGGGGCGGTGGGCGCGGCCATGGAAGGCGTCGACGTGGCGTACTACCTGGTGCACGCGCTGGGCACCGGCCGGGATTTCGCCGCCACGGACCGCCTGGCGGCCCGGATCTTCGCCGAGCGGGCGAAGGCCGCGGGGGTGCGGCGGATCGTCTATCTGGGCGGGCTCACCCCGGCCGGAGTGCCCGAGTGGGAGCTCTCGCCGCACCTGCGCTCGCGCGCGGAGGTCGGCCGTGTCCTCCTCGACTCGGGGGTACCGACGGCGGTACTGCGCGCCGCCGTCATCATCGGTTCCGGCTCCGCCTCCTTCGAGATGCTGCGCTATCTCACCGAACGGCTGCCGGTGATGGTGACCCCGAGCTGGGTGCGTACCGCCATCCAGCCGATCGCGGTACGGGACGTGCTGCGGTATCTCGTCGGCTGCGCGCGGCTGCCCTCCGAGGTCAGCAGGACCTTCGACATCGGCGGCCCCGAGGTGCTGACGTACCGGGACATGATGCAGCGCTACGCGGCGGTGGCCGGGCTGCCGCGGCGGCTCATCTTCCCGGTGCCCGTCCTGACGCCGGGCCTGTCCAGCCACTGGATCGGGCTGGTGACCCCCGTCCCGCGGTCGATCGCCCGGCCACTGGCGGAGTCCCTGCGCCATGAGGTCGTCTGTCACGAACGGGACATCGCGCGGTACGTCCCCGATCCGCCGGAGGGCCCTGTCTCCTTCGACCGCGCGGTCGAGCTGGCGCTGCGGCGCATCCAGGACGCGCGGGTGACCACCCGCTGGTCGTCCGCCTCGGTGCCCGGCGCTCCGAGCGATCCACTGCCCACCGATCCCGACTGGGCCGGCGGCAGCCTCTACAGCGACTGCCGCGAACTGACCGTGGACGCCTCGCGCGAGTCCCTGTGGCGCGTCATCGAAGGCATCGGCGGGGTCAACGGCTGGTACTCGTTCCCGCTGGCCTGGGCGGTACGCGGCTGGCTCGACCGGCTGGTCGGCGGCGTCGGGCTGCGCAGGGGCAGACGGGACGCACAGCGGCTGCGGGTCGGTGACTCGCTGGACTTCTGGCGGGTGGAGGCGATCGAACCGGGCAGGCTGCTGCGGCTGCGCGCCGAGATGCGGCTTCCGGGGCTCGCCTGGCTGGAGCTGCGCGTGGACCAGGACGACAAGGACCGGACGGTGTTGCGGCAGCGGGCGCTGTTCCATCCGCAGGGGCTGCTGGGGCACGCGTACTGGTGGAGTGTCTGGCCGTTCCACGCGGCGGTGTTCGGCGGGATGGCCCGCAATATCGGCCGGGCGGCCGGACTCACAGCGGCGTCGACGCCTTCAGGACGAGAAAGAGCGTGACCGTCGCGTTCGCCGAGGAGAGAGCGGAGCCGAGCGTCCCCGCGGCCGCCGCCCAGGCGGCCAGCCCCACCGCGGTGAACACCGGGGGCCAGCTGACGGCCGAGGGGGCTGGACCGAGCAGGGCGGCCACCCGGCGCGGGACCGGCCCGGCTCCCTGCGCGGCGAAACCGGCCAGCGTCGGGGTGGGGGTAGCCCGGGAGACGAGCGCCGCCTTGCCGATGGCGCGTGCCAGGACCGTGCGTTCCCCGGTGACCCGGGCCGCCTCCTCGTCCGCCCAGCGCTCCGTGGTGTACGCCACCGCGGAACGCAGCGGCCTCAGCAGCGGATTGGCCCGCGCCGCCAGCCGTACGGCCAGCAGGAACCGGTGGTGCCGCCCGCTGAGATGTGCGTGCTCGTGTGCGATCAGCGCCTCCCGCTCGCGGGGGTCCAGGCACGCGAGCATGGCCGTGGACACCACGATCCGGCCGCGCCCGCCGACGCCGTGGCCGGCTCCTGGCAGCGCGTAGGCGTACGGCTCCTCGTCGGTCAGCACGGCGAGTTCACCCTCGGGCAGCCCGGCCAGGGCCAGCCGCGCGCGTCGGCGCACCCGCCGGTGGCGCCCGGCGGCCGCCGCGCAGCCGACCGCGACCGAGGCGAGAGCGACGATGGCCAGCTTGCCCGCGATCTCGTCGTACGGGACCGCCTCCCGGACCTCGGGGTCCGACCAGGCGTCGGGCAGCGGATTGCCGGGCAGCTGCGCCGTACCGACCACCACCAGCAGCCCCAGGCAGAGGGTGCTGCACAGGGCCAGGACGCCGGCCAGCGCCGACAGCAGCCGGGTGGCGATCCGGGGATGGAGATGCTGTTCGGCCAGACGGGCGATGGGCAGCGCGGTCAGCGGCAGTACAAGCGGCAGAAAGACGAACACCCCCACCCCGTCAGCCCTCCGACCCGTCGGAACCGTCGGAACCGTCCTCGGGGAGGCCGAGGAGATCGCGCAGCAGCCGCTCGTCGTCCGGCGAGAGTGTGGTGACGAACCGGGCCAGCACGGCTTCGCGGTCCGCCTCCCCGTCCAGTACTTTGCGCATCCGCAGGGCGGCGAGCCCCGCCTCGTCCGAGGCCGCGCGCCATTCGAAGGAGCGGCCGGCCCGCTCGCGGGTGACCGCCCGCTTGGCCTGCAGCCGGGTCAGGATCGTCATCACTGTCGTGTACGCGAGGTCTCCGCCGAGGCGTTCCTGCACCCAGGAGGCCGTGACGGGCCCCGGCGCCTGCCGCAGCGCGGCGAGAACCTGGCCCTCCAGCTCGCCCTGGCCGCGCCGTCGGGGACGCTCGTCCGGACCGCCGTGCACCCTCACGATGTCTCCCTCCAGCCGCGCGGCCGCACCACGGGGCAGCCGCTCATGGTACTGAGGCCGCACCTGCCGCGCTCGCGGCGGTGCCCCTGCCGCGTTCTTCTACAGTGTTGTAGATTTTCATGACGGTCACCTCATCGACCCAGGAGGAGCAGCGTGGGAGTTTCCCTGTCCAAAGGCGGCAATGTCTCGCTCAGCAAGGAGGCGCCGGGACTGACAGCGGTCCTTGTCGGCCTCGGCTGGGACGTCCGGACGACGACCGGTACCGATTACGACCTGGACGCCAGCGCCCTGCTGTGTGACGCATCCGGCAAGGTCGGGTCCGATCTGGGGTTCGTCTTCTACAACAACCTCACCAGCCCGGACGGTTCGGTCGAGCACACCGGCGACAACCTGACCGGCGAGGGCGAGGGCGACGACGAGGCCATCAAGGTGAACCTGGCAGCCGTGCCCGCCGAGATCACCAAGATCGTCTTCCCGGTGTCGATCCATGACGCCGAGAACCGCGGACAGAGCTTCGGCCAGGTCCGCAACGCCTTCATCCGGGTGGTCAACCAGGCGGGCGGCGCCGAGCTGGCCCGTTACGACCTGAGCGAGGACGCGGCCACCGAGACCGCCATGGTCTTCGGTGAGCTGTACCGCAACGGCGCGGAGTGGAAGTTCCGCGCGGTCGGCCAGGGGTACGCCTCCGGGCTCGCGGGAATCGCGGCGGACTTCGGCGTCGGGGTCTGACACCCGGCGCCGGCGCAGCAGGGGCACAGGACGCAGGGCGCGCGTCCTGTGCCCCGTCGTTTTCCCGGGTCACCCGTGGGTGGGCGCCGTATCGGTCGTTTCCGGTGCGGTGATTCCCGGCTCGGCCGGTTCCGGCGCGGCCGCCTCCGGGCGGTCCTGCGCGGGCGCCACGGAGGCGGAGGCGGCGGGGACCGGCGCCGTGGGCGCGATCCGGCCGATGACCCGCCGGGCCAGGGGCTCCGTCCAGCGGGCGGCCAGCGGCCCGAGGATCACCAGGATGAGGACGTACGCGGTGGCCAGCGGCCCGATCCGCGGCTCCACACCGACCGCGAGACCGGCGATGACGATGGAGAATTCGCCGCGCGCCACGAGCGTACCGCCGGTCCGCCAGCGGCCCGCCGTCCTGACTCCGGCCCGTTTCGCCGCGTACCAGCCGGTGCCGATCTTCGTCGCGGTGGTGATCAGCGCCAGGATGAGGGCCGGGATCAGCACCGGCGGGATGGCGGCCGGATCGGTGTTCAGACCGAAGAAGACGAAGAAGACGGCGGCGAACAGGTCCCGTAGCGGGGCGAGCAGGTTGTGCGCGCCTTCGGCCACCTCACCCGAGAGCGCGATACCGACGAGGAACGCGCCGACGGCCGCGGAGACCTGGAGTTCCTGCGCGACTCCGGCGACCAGAACGGTGAGGCCGAGGACGACCAGGAGCAGCATCTCCGGGTTGTCGGAGGAGACCGCGCGGCTGATCAGCCGGCCGTGGCGCAGGGCCAGATAGAGGACCGCGCCGACGGTGCCGAGCGAGATCAGCAGGGTGAGACTGCCGCCGGCCAGGCTGAGCCCGGCCAGCAGGGCCGTGAGCAGCGGCAGATAGACGGCCATCGCGAGGTCTTCGATGACCAGCACGCCGAGGATGACAGGCGTTTCGCGGTTGCCCAGCCGGCCGAGGTCGCCGAGGACCTTGGCGATGACTCCGGACGAGGAGATCCAGGTGACGCCGGCCAGTGCGACGGCGGCGACCGGGCCCCAGCCCAGGATCAGCGCGGCAGCGGCGCCCGGCACGGCGTTCAGTACGAAGTCGACGATGCCCGAGGGGTACTGCGTCTTGAGATTGCTGACAAGTTCGGAGGCGCTGTACTCCAGCCCCAGCAGGAGCAGCAGCAGGATGACGCCTATCTCCGCGCCGGTGGCGACGAATTCCTCACTGGCGTTGAGCGGAAGCAGGCCGCCATGGCCGAAGGCGAGCCCGGCGAGCAGATAGAGGGGGATGGAGGAGAAGCCCATCCGTCCGGCTATCCGGCCGAGTATTCCGAGGCTCAGGATGATGGCCCCGAGTTCGATGAGCAGGGCGGTGGTCTCGTGCACGGGCGCTTATCCTCCGGTGATCAATTCGGCGACGGCATCCACGCCTTCCCGGGTACCGACGACGACGAGGGTGTCCCCCAGGGCGAAGCGGAAGTCCGGGGCGGGCGAGGGGAAGGCGTCGGTGCGGCGCAGGACGGCGACGATGGAGGCACCGGTGCGGGTGCGCGCCTGAGTGGCACCGAGCGTCCGGCCCACGTACGGGGAACGCTTGGTGACCGGGATGTGCTCGGTGAGCAGGTCGATCTCGAGGTGCTGGTGCAGATGCCCGACGGGATCGGGCATCAGGAGTTTGGAGAGCGCGGTCGCCTCGTACGGGGCGAGGGCCGTGGCGTCCTTGCAGTTGTCGTCGTCCTCGGGGTCGTGGAAGGCGAGGATGCGCCGCCCGTCCTGGTGCACGACGACCGACAGATGCTTTCCGGCGTCGGTGGTGAGGTCGTAGCGGGTACCGACCCCGGGCAGGGCGGTTTTGCTGACGTGAGCGGTGGGCTCCATGGAAACGCTCCATACGGGCGTGCTGAGTGGTCGGCGGGCACAGGTCCGGCAACGGGCCCTGTTCGACCCGGCGCCAAACAGGAATTCTGCATCATCGGGGGCATGAACCCGCAGTGCAGGCGCACTGCGGGGCTCCGGCGGGAGTCCGCGCGCCCCGGGCTGGGCAGAGAGTGGGTGGCACCCGCACGAACACCGCGCACACGCAGCACGTACACGCACCGCGCACAGGCACCCCGCACCAGCACCAGCACCAGCACCAGCACCAGCACCAGCACCAGCACCAGCACCAGGATCGGCACGAGCGGAACGACGACGAGCGGAACGAGGCGAGGCATGAACCCGAGCAACCGCTGGGAGTTCACTGACGACCGCGGCCATCTCACCGTGGCACGGAGCCACCCGGCGCGGGTGGTGGCGTACATACAGGCGGGTGCGACGCTGTGGGACCACGGTCTGCATCCGCTGGGGATCTTCGGTTCCCACCACGACGGCGACACCCCGGACCCGGCGAAGGCGGGCGACCTGCCCCTCGCCGACATGCGCTCCTTCGGCGCGGGCAGCGCCTTCGACCTGGACGCCCTCTACGCGGCCGAGCCGGATCTCGTGGTCGCCGTGAGCTACGGCGGCGGGCAGGTGTACGGCATCGACCCGGAGGCGGCGAAGCATCTGGAGGAGCAGGTGCCCGTGGTCGTCCTCGACGTGGGCAAGGACCGCTCGCTCGACGGCATCAGAGACCGGTTCACGGCGCTGGCCCGCTCGCTGCGCACGCCGTTCGAGCCCGCGGTGGCGGACCTGGAGCGTGCGGAGGCCCGGTTGCGCGCACAGACGGCGGGATCCGGCGGGCCGCGGGTGCTGGCGCTGTCGGCCGCAGGACCGGAGACGGCGTATCTGGCCCGGCCGCTGACCTGGCCCGACCTGCGGGACCTCACGGAGCTGGGGGTGGGGCTGATCGACCCCGAGGAGGGCGCCGGGGCCAACTGGCGCACGGTCGACTGGTCGGAGGCCGCCGCGCTGGAACCGGACGTCGTGCTCACCGATGTGCGCGCGAACGCGGCGCCGCGCGCACAGCTCCGGGACAACGCGCACTGGCGGGCCATCGAGGAGCGGGCCCGGATCGTGGCCTGGAATCCGGAGGCGCCGTGCAGCCACCGCGCGCACGCCCGGTTCCTGGGCACGGTCGCGGACGCCGTGGGCGGGGTGTAGGCGAGCTGTCGGTGGCGTGTCGGCGCCGGCTGCCAGCGTGGCCCGTATGACACACGACACAGACCGGTCCGGCGGCGACGCCGCGCCCCGAGCGCTGCCGGTACGGACCATCGAGGTGACCCGGGTCGCACGGATCTCCCCGCACATGACACGGATCACCTTCGGCGGACCCGATCTCGCCGATTTCGCTCTCGCCGGACCCGATCAGCAGGTGAAGCTGTACTTTCCCAGGCCGGGGCAGACCGTTCCACGGCTCCCCGGGCCCGGCGAGGACGGCGATGTGATGCGGTGGTACGGCGCGTTCCAGGCGATCGAGGAGGCGGAGCGGCCCTGGACGCGCAGCTACACCGTCCGGGCGCACGATCCGGCGCGCGGCACGATCGACATCGACTTCGTGCTGCACGGGGGTGGCGAGGGCGGGGCAGCCGGTGCGGAAACGGGCCCGGCGACCCGGTGGGCGCGGTCGGCCGCGCCCGGCGCCGTGCTCGGCATGTTCGGACCGTCGGCGTACTTCGCCACGCCCGTGCCGGTCGGGACGACCGACTGGATGCTGCTCGCCGGGGACGAGACGGCCCTGCCGGCGATCGGCACGCTCGTCGAGGCGCTGCCCGAGGGCGCCCGTGCGGTGGTGTTCGTCGAGGTGCTGGACGCTTCGGAGGAACAGCGGTTCGAGACGGCGGGGGACCTGACCGTGCACTGGCTGCACCGCGGCGCGGCCCCGGCCGGGAGCGGCGGTCCGCTGGCCGCGGCGGTACGCGCCGCGGTGTTTCCGGAGGGCTCGGTCCTCGCGTGGCTCGCGGGTGAGGCGGGCGCGGTGCGTACGCTGCGGCGCCATCTCGTCGAAGAGCGCGGGCTCGGCAAGCGCGCGGTCCACTTCGCGGGCTACTGGCGGCTCGCCCTGACCCAGGACGACGCCCCGACGGAAGCGGACCTGGCGGAGGCGCGTGAGCGCCTGGCGGACGCGCGGGCGGCCGGAGGGGTGGAGGAAGGGGCGGTGGAGGAAGAGGCGGTGGAGGAAGAGGCGGTGGAGGAAGAGGCGGCGGAGGAAGAGGCGGCGGACCGGGCGGCGGCGGACCGGGCGCGGACGTAACGCGCCCGGCCCGGCGGAACCGGCGCGGTACGCGTCAGATCAGGGCGGCGGCTTCCCGCACCGGGAGGCCGGCGCCCTCGGCGTGGGCGCGGGCGTACGCCCGCTCGTCCAGTACCGCGCGCACCGCGGTCTCGGCCCGCGCCAGGGTCTCCGTGTCGGACACGGACGGGAAAGGCCCCAGCGCGAGGCCCTCCGGCAGCGCGGTGTGGTGCTCGTACGCGCCCAGCAGCCGCGCCGCGTCCTCGGCGGCCCCCAGATGCGCCTTGGCCCACGCCGCACAGAGGAACTGACGGACGATCAGGTGCGGGGCCACCAAGTAGGCCAGGCTGTCGAGCCGCAGTACGGCCTGGACCGCCCGGTCCCGCGCCCGTGCGAACTCCCCGTCCAGACAGTCCAGCCAGCTGTGCGTGCCCGCGGCCATCCCGCCGAAGAGCACCTGCCCGGAGAAGGCGGCCGACTGTTCCAGCGCGCGCAGTTGTGCCCGGGCGAGTTCCGTACGTCCGGTGCGTCCGTAGCGCCCGGCCAGCAGCAGCCGGGCCGTGCCGACGCTCTGGACGATGCCCTCCCCCGCTTCCTCGACCGCCTCGCGCAGCAGCCGCTCCGCGTCCTCCTCGGCGGCGGCGTCCCCGGCGGACTCCAGCCGTACGGACGCCAGTCTGGCCTTGAAGAGCGGCACTTGACCGGGGGCGCCGATCCGCGCGCAGCTCTCCATGGCCCGTTCGAAGTCGGCGGCGGCCTCCTCGTACCGCCCCTGGCGCTCATACGTCTCTCCGCGCGCCGACAGCGCCTCGGCGATGGCGACGAGATCGCCCGCCCGCTCGAACAGGGCCAGTGCCTCGTCCGTGTCCAGCTCCGACCGGGCCGGTCCGCCGGGACGGTCGTTGAGCAGTTTCGCCCGCAGCATCAGCGCCACACCGAGATTCCAGCCGTCCGCCTGCTCACGGGAGGCCCGCGCCATCGCGTCCAGCATCTCCCCCAGCCCCGCGAACTCACCCGTCATCAGCCGGGCGGAGAACCACATGGTGCCCGGCTGCCGGCAGGTCTGCGGCAGCCCGGGGCGGTAGGCCGCCACGATCGCGCGCAGCCGGGCCCGCGTCTCCGGCCGGTCCGGCGCCGCGCCGTCCTCCCCGGCGCTCCACAGCGACAGCAGCCGTACGCCGCGCCGCGCCTCCCACACCTGCTCCTCCGGCCAGGGTGGCGCGAGCGCCGTACAGGGCTCGGCCAGCGGCGCGGCGGGCCGTACGGGCGCCCGGAAGGGATCGGGGCCGAGCGCGGCGGCCGCGGTGGACCAGGCGAGGGCATCGCTCCGGTGGTTGCGCAGCTGCCAGAACCAGCTCATCGAGAGCGCGAGGCAGAGCGCCTCCTGCTCCTCCTTGTGGCCGACGGCCGTGCGCAGCGCGGAGCGTACGTTGTCGTGCTCCCGCTCGAACTGTTCCAGCCGGCGGGCCTGGTGCGGTCCGCGCAGCTCCGGGTCGCCGGTGCGGACCAGCTCCCGGTAGGCGGCGAGATGCCGCAGCTCGGCCGCCACCCGCTCCCCGGACGCGTCCAGCCGCTCGGCGGCGTACTCACCGACGGTCTCCAGGAGCCGGTAGCGCATCCCGTCCGCCTGCTCGGGGGCCGCGACCACCAGCGACTTGTCGACCAGGGACGCGAGGAGCCCGAGGATGTCGTCCTCGGTGTCGTCCTCGGCGCAGACGAGTTCGGCCTCCGCGAGGGCGCAGCCGCCGGAGAAGACGGACAACCGGCGCAGCACGGCCCGTTCGCCCTCCGTGAGCAGGTCCCAGGACCAGTCCACGACGGCCCGCAGGGTCTGCTGTCTCGGCAGTACGGTCCTGCTGCCGCTGCCCGCGCCGAGCAGCCGGAACCGGTCGTCGAGCCGGTCCGCGATCTGGCGCGGCGCGAGGACCCGCAGCCGCGCGGCCGCCAGTTCGACGGCGAGCGGCAGACCGTCGAGCCTGCGGCAGATCTCGGCGCAGGCGAGCGGATCGTCGGCGGTACGGAATCCCGGTCGGGCGGCGGCGCCGCGTTCGGCGAGGAGCCGCAGCGCCACGTCCTGCGGCAGCGGCCCGACGTGCTGTACGGACTCCCCCGGCACACCCAGCGGTTCGCGGCTGGTGGCCAGCACGCTCACCCCGGGGCAGTCGGCGAGGACGGTCTCGGCCAGTTCGGCGGCCGCGCCGATCACATGCTCGCAGTTGTCCAGGACGATCAGCATCCGCCGCTGCCCACAGTGTTCGGCCAGCTGGGCGAGGGGGTCGCGGGCCGCCGCCTCCCCGGCGGCCGGGCCACGGACCACCGTCTCGCGGGCGCCGAGCGCGGTGAGGACCGCTTCGGGCACGGTCGCCGCGTCGCGTACGGGCGCCAGCTCGGCCACCCAGACGCCGTCCGGCCATGCCGGGGCAGCAGCCCGGGCGGCTTCCAGGGAGAGCCTGGTCTTGCCGGCGCCGCCGGGGCCTGCCAGCGTGATCAGCCGTGCGGTCCGCAGCTCGGCGGCAAGGGCGGCCAGCTCCGGTTCCCGGCCGACGAAGGAGGTGAGGCGATCCCGGAGGTTGCCGGAGGCGGTCCGGCCGGAGGTGGTCCGGCCGGGGGCGGTCCGGCCGGGGGCGGTCCGGCCGGAGGTGGTCAGTCCGGAGGTGGTCAGTCCGGAGGTGGTCGGTCCTGCCGGGGTCCGGCCGGCGGGGGTTCGGCCTGGAGCGGGTGCGGCGGTCCCGTCCTCGGCGAGCAGTGCGGCGTGCAGCGCGCGCAGCTCACGGCCGGGCCCGGTGCCGAGGCGTTCGGCGAGCCGGGCGCGTACGTCCTCGTACGCCTGTAGCGCCTCGGCCGGCCTGCCGGCCGCTCGCAGGGCCCGGATCCGCAGCGTCTCCACCCGCTCGTCCAGCGGCTGTTCGGCGGCCAGGGCCGCGAGCCCGGCGAGGGCCTGTTCCGGCCGGCCGCGCTCCACGTCGGCGGCCAGCCGGGTCCGGCGGGCCTCGGTACGCCGCTGTTCCGCGCGGACGGCCGGCGGATCGGCGTCCCGTCCCGGCAGATCCGCCAGCGCGGGCCCGTCCCAGAGCGCCAGGGCGTCGTCCAGCAGTGCGGCGGCCCGGTCGGCGTCGCCGCCATGGAGCGCGTCGTCGCCCGCCGCGACGAGCCGCTCGAAGCGGAAGAGGTCGATGTCCTCGCGTCGGGCCGTCAGCCGGTAGCCGCCGGGCGCCGACGCCACGGCTTCACTGCCGAGGGCCCGCCGCACCCGTCCCACCAGGGCCTGGAGCGCCGCGATCTCGTCGGCGGGCGTGTCCTCGTCCTCGCCCCACACCTGGGCGATCAGCCGCCCGGTGTCCACCACCCCGCCCCCGGCCGCGGCGAGCGCGGCCAGCACCGCCCGCAACCGCGCCCCGCTGAGCGGCACCTCGGTCCCGTCCGGGCGAAACGCCCGGGTGGCGCCGAGTACGCGGTAGCGGTAGGTCACCCGGCCATTGTCCCCGGTGGCCCGGGATCAAGACGCCCCGGGCAGCGCCCGGGGCGTGTGTGCGAAGTCCCGCGACAGGGCAATCGATGCCGGGAGCCGGGAGCAGCGCTAACAGGCCAGGACCGCCTGTACCGTCTTGCCCCTGCCTGGCCCGCCGAGCACGGCGAACCGCCGTGAGAGCTCGCGGACCATCGCGATTCCCCTGCCGCCCTCGGCCATCGCGTCCATCGGGCGCAGCCGCGGCTGTACGGGGCTGTTGTCGTGGACCTCGACGGTGACCCGCCCGTCCCGCACGCTCAGTTGGAGCCGGCAGCTGCTGCGGCCATGGCGGGTGGCATTGGTGACCAGTTCGGAGACGACGAGCGTCGCGTCGTCCACCCGGTCCGCCGAGACCGTCTCGCCGCAGCCGTGGCTGAGGTAGGCGGTCGTCAGATGCCGTGCCCAGCGGGCAGATGTCTCCGACTGCGGCAGAACGTACGTGGCGCGTGCGGCACGCCGCCGGGCATGTCCGTGCCCACGCATGGCGATCACTCCCTTCGTCAGGGACCGGGTGCCTGCCCCGAACGGGGAGGCCCTCCGGGGCCCTTGCACCGCAGCCGGTCCGTCTTTTGCTGATTCCCGGCTTGCGTGATCGACAATCGTGTGCATTCGGCGCGGACTTCCGGACTCCTGCGACAGCGGGCGGAAGCCGCGCGCCCGGGGGGTCGCCTCATGCCGTCAGATGGGCGAGCGCGTGTGGCAGATGTGCTTCGACGACGCTCCGCATGAACGCGCGGTCCGGGAAGTCCCCTTCGAGAAGCCGCAACGGTCCCGCGACGAGCGAGAGATGCGTGGCGAGCCGGTAGAACCGCAGCCGGTTCTCATCGAGTCCGGCCCGGTGCAGCACCGGATAGTCCTCGCCGAACCGGATGCGCGGAAAGACATGCTCCCACTCGATGTCGAAGTACATGAGTCCCTCGATGTCGATGAGCACCGGGTGGCCGTCCGGGTCGACGAGCACATGGTCGGGGCCCAGTTCGCCGTGGATGAGTCCGTACGCGTGGCGCGGCCGCACGGCGGCGGCCAGTTCGCGGGTGACCCGCGCCAACGGGCCACGCGTGGCGGCCACTCGGCTGTCACGGCCGGCGGCCTCGGCGAGGTCGCGGAGCGCCCGGCCGAGAACGACCTGTTCGCAGGTCCGGTCCTCGCGCACCTCGTCCCCGGCGACGTGCGCGACCTTCCCGAAGGCCGGACCCCGCTGTGCGTGCATCACGGCGAGCATCTCGCTCAGGCGGGTCATGACCGCCCGGGCGCTGTCGCGGTCGCGCTGGAGCAGCGCCTCCAGCGTGCCACCGCGGGCATCCGACGACTGCTCCGAGAAGCGGCAGCCACGCCGGCGGGGCGCCGGGGCGTAACGTTTGACACATATATGCGATAGCAGCGCTACGCCCTCGTTGGTAGCATCCTCGTATGAGCACGCGAACACGCATTCTGGAGGTGGCCGCCGATCTGCTGGCGAAGTCGCCCGACGGCGAGATTTCCACGCGGGCGGTCTGTGAGGCCGCTCAGGTCGGGGCACCGGTGCTCTACCGGCAGTTCGGCGACAAGGAAGGGCTCCTCTCCGCTGTCGTCGACCATGGCTTCGACACCTATCTGGCGACCAAGCGGGCGCGGGAGCTCAGCTCCGACCCGATCGAGGATCTGCGCAACGGCTGGGACACCCATGTCGAGTTCGCGGTGACGCATCCGAATCTGTACCGGCTGATGAACTCCCCCTCGATGCACAAGCCGCCCACCTCGGCCCTGGAGTCGCATCAGATCCTCACCCGCGACCTGGAACGGGCGGCGGCCCAGGGCAAGCTGCGGATCTCCCCCGATCTCGCCGCTCAGATGGTCATGTCGGCCAATGTCGGTGTGGCGCTGATGCTGGTCGCCCGTCCCGCCACCTTCACCGACCCCGATCTGTCGCGGCGGGTGCGGGACGCGGTGCATGCCTCGGTCTTCACTCCCGAGGCGATGTACGGCACGGCCCCGGCCGGCGATGCGGCCCCGGCCGCCGTTCCCGCGGGGCCCGGCACCGAGACACCGGCGGCCGCGGCCCGCCTGGGGGCGCTGGTGCGGCAGTCGCCGCCGGCGGCCCTGACCACCGTCGAGGCCGCGCTGCTGACCGAGTGGCTGGAGAAGGTGTCGAACGCGCCCCAGGCCGCGGCCTCCGCCTAGG
The DNA here is from genome assembly GCF_042882605.1 of Streptomyces sp. NPDC058198. NCBI lineage: Bacteria > Bacillati > Actinomycetota > Actinomycetes > Kitasatosporales > Streptomycetaceae > Streptomyces > Streptomyces sp. NPDC058198. The sequence continues at coordinate 104,373 of NZ_JBHVVP010000010.1, read as the reverse complement.
CCCTGCCCGGCGGATCCCCCGCCTCCGGTACACACCGCGGGCCGCGTCCCCCACGTGGGGGACGCGGCCCGCGGGTCCTGGCCGGGCAGATCCCTCACCGTCACGCGGCGTGCGGGGCCAGCAGGTCGGCGAGACCGATGCGGGTGAGAAACTCGCCGCGCACCCGGTCGGCCACGTCGCTGACCTCTTCGGAGCCGTCGTTCGCCGGGTCGACATGAACGCGGAAGGGCCGCTCGCCGTGCGGCGCGTCGACGACCTTGACGATGGCGTCGGCGACCTGGCTGACATCGGCGTCAGCCGGGGCCAGGGCGGCCAGCCGCTGGGACACCTGATCCATCAGACCCGCGTAGTGCTCCTCGTAGGCCTTGACGATGTTCTCGTCGGCGGGGTGACCGCCGGTGGCGAAGTGGTTGGTCCCGGAGGTGAAGGAACCGGGCACGACGATGGACGTCTCGATGTCGAAGCGGGCGAGCTCCGCCGCGTAACTCACCGCGAGGGCGTCCATGGCGGACTTGGCCGCGAAGTAGGGGGCGAGATAGGGCGGGGTGCCGCCCTTGGTGCTGGTGGAGCCGATCCAGACCACCAGTCCGTGCCGCTGGGCGCGCAGCTGCGGCAGAGCCGCCCGGTTGAGCCGCTGGGTGCCGAGGACATTGGTGTCATAGACGGCCGCGAGCTCCTCGGTAGTGAAGGCCTCGGTCGGGCCCGTCACCATGTGGCCGGCGTTGTGGATCAGGACATCGAGGGTCGGCCGCTCGCTGAGTATGGTCGCGACCGCGGCGTCGGCCGACTCCTGGGACAGCACGTCGAGTTCGACGGTCCGCAGATCCACGCCGTGCTCAGCGGCGTACGCGGCGGCCTCTTCGACCCTGGGGGCGTTACGGCCCGTGGTGTTGCGCATGCCCGCGTAGACGGTGTGGCCCGAGCGGGCCAGGGCGCGGGCCGCGAGGGCTCCGAAGCCGGATCCGGCACCTGTGATGACGATGGTCTTGCCCATGGCGGAACTCCTTCAAGAAAAAATGTGGGAACGAGAGGGTGAGGAAGCAGAAAACGGGTGGCGAGGGAGAAGACGGGAGGGGCCGGACCGCGGTCAGATGATGCCGCCGTTGGCGCGCAGGACCTGTCCGTTGACCCAGCGGGCGGGGCCTGCCAGGAAGGCGACGACCTCGGCGATGTCCTCCGGGGTGCCCAGGCGCTCCAGGGGCGGCTGGGCCGCCATCCGCGCGATGGTCTCCTCGTCCTTGCCGTCCAGGAACAGGGCGGTCGCGGTCGGTCCCGGCGCCACCGCGTTGACGGTGATGTCCCGTCCGCGCAGCTCACGGGCGAGGATCAGCGTTATCGCCTCGACGGCGCCCTTGCTGGCCGCGTACGCGGCATAGCCGGGGAGAGCCAGGGCCAGCACGGAGGTGGAGAAGTTGATGATCGCTCCACCGTCGCGGAGCCGGCGCGCCGCCTGCTGGTCGACGACGAAGGTGCCTCGGATGTTGGTGCGGTGCATCCGGTCGAGGGCGTCGAGATCGGTCTCGACCAGCGGCGCCAGGGTCATGGTGCCCGCGGCGTGCACGACCACGTCGACTCCGCCGTAGGTCTCCGTGGCGGTGTCGAAGACCGCGGCGACGGCCGCCTCGTCGGCCACGTCGGCCTTCGCCGCGATGGCCTGGCCGCCCGCGGTGGTGATCGCCTCGACCGCGGTGTCGGCCTCCGTCTTGTTCCCCGCGTAGACAACGACGACCGCGAAACCGTCCGCCGCCAGACGCTCGGCGCTCTGCCGGCCGATGCCCCGGGAGCCGCCCGTGACGATGGCGACGCGGCGGGCGGGGGTCGTGTTCTGCGTGGTGTTCTCCGTCATGGCCATGCTCCGTTCCGGTCTGGGTGCGCTCTCCGCATCCCGTTGGAACAACGCTAACACTCATTCGTTAGCGTCGCTACCCCATGCTCGTAGCAATGCTCCACTTCCTCGGGTCCGTCGTCAGATCCTGAAAAGACCCCTACCCGGGACACTGAACAAATAGTGACAATCACCGCGACACGCGCGCTATTTGTTGTTCGCACCGGAACGGGTCGCGCCGGTTTCGCGCACAACTCTTGACGTGTACGAAACACGAGAGAAGCATCTCTCCTGCCGAGAGAGCGCTCTCCGGCTTCTTTCCCGCTATGACTGCCCGTCGTCCGATGACTCAGGAGACCTGCCCATGCACGCTCCTCCGCTCTCCTCACCGGCGTTCCGGAGATCCTCGCCCGCGCGCAGGCGGGGACTGGCCGCTTCCGTCGCGGCCACTCTGATCGCCTCGCTGTTACTCCTCATCCCCAGCACCACCGCTCAGGCCGCGCCCACCCTGCTCTCCCAGGGCAAGCCGGTAACCGCCTCCAGCCAGGAGAACGGCGGCACCCCCGCCACCGGCGCCGTCGACGGCGACAACGGCACCCGCTGGTCGAGCGCCGCCGCCGACCCGCAGTGGATTCAGGTGGACCTCGGCTCCACGCTCGCGGTCAGCCAGATCGTGCTGCGCTGGGAAGCCGCCTACGCCAAGGCGTACCGCATCGAGTTCTCCACCAACGGCACGAGCTGGACGAGCGCGTACTCCACCACCACGGGCCCCGGCGGCAACGAGACGCTCAATGTCTCGGGCAGCGCCCGCTACGTACGGGTGTACGGCACCGCCCGCGCCACCCAGTACGGCTACTCCCTCTGGGAGTTCCAGGTCTACGGCGGCACCTCGGGCGGCACCGGTGACCCGCTCCCGGGCGGTGGCGACCTCGGTCCCAACGTGGTGGTCTTCGACCCGTCGACCCCCAATATCCAGGGCAGGCTGGACCGGATCTTCCAGCAGCAGGAGTCGGCCCAGTTCGGCACCGGCCGCTACCAGCTGCTGTTCAAGCCCGGCACGTACAACAACATCAACGCCAACCTCGGCTTCTACACGTCGATCTCGGGCCTCGGCCTGTCGCCCGACGACACCACCTTCAACGGTGATGTGACCGTGGACGCCGGCTGGTTCAACGGCAACGCCACCCAGAACTTCTGGCGCTCCGCCGAGAACCTGGCGCTCAACCCGGTCAGCGGCACCAACCGCTGGGCCGTCGCGCAGGCCGCGCCGTTCCGCCGTATGCACGTCAAGGGCGGGCTCAACCTGGCCCCCAACGGGTACGGCTGGGCCAGTGGCGGCTACATCGCCGACAGCAAGATCGACGGCACCGTGGGACCGTACTCCCAGCAGCAGTGGTACACCCGCGACAGCTCCGTCGGCGGCTGGACCAATGGTGTCTGGAACATGACGTTCTCCGGGGTGGAGGGTGCGCCGGCGCAGAGCTTCCCGAACCCGCCGTACACCACGCTGAACAACACTCCGGTCTCCCGTGAGAAGCCGTTCCTCTACCTGGACGGCAACGCCTACAAGGTGTTCGTCCCCGCCAAGCGCACCAACGCGCGCGGCACCACATGGGGCAACGGCGCGCCGCAGGGCCAGTCCCTGCCGCTCGACCAGTTCTACGTGGTCAAGCCGGGAGCGACCGCCGCGACGATCAACCAGGCGCTCGCCCAGGGGCTCAACCTCATCTTCACCCCGGGCATCTACCACGTCGACCAGTCGATCAACGTGAACCGCGCCAACACGGTCGTGCTGGGTCTGGGACTCGCGACGATCATCCCGGACAACGGGGTGACGGCCATGAAGGTCGCCGATGTCGACGGAGTGAAGCTCGCCGGCTTCCTCATCGACGCCGGTCCCGTGAACTCCCCGACCCTGCTGGAGGTCGGCCCCCAGGGCGCGGCCGCGGACCACTCCGCGAACCCGACCACGGTCCAGGATGTCTTCATCAGGATCGGCGGCGCGGGCCCCGGCAAGGCGACCACCAGCATGGTGATCAACAGCGATGACACGATCATCGACCACACCTGGATCTGGCGTGCCGACCATGGCGCCGGCGTCGGCTGGGAGACCAACCGGGCCGACTACGGCCTCCGGGTCAACGGTGACGATGTGCTGGCGACCGGTCTCTTCGTCGAACACTTCAACAAGTACGACGTCGAGTGGGTCGGCGAGAACGGCCGGACGATCTTCTTCCAGAACGAGAAGGCGTACGACGCGCCGAACCAGGCGTCGATCCAGAACGGCAACATCAAGGGGTACGCCGCCTACAAGGTCGCCGACTCCGTCAACAACCACGAGGGCTGGGGGATGGGCAGCTACTGCAACTACACCTCCGACTCGACGATCCAGCAGGACCATGGATTCCAGGCACCGGTCAAACCCGGTGTGAAGTTCCACGATCTGCTGGTCGTCTCCCTCGGCGGCATGGGCCAGTACAACCACGTCATCAACAGCACGGGGTCACCCACCTCGGGCACCTCGACCATCCCGTCGACGGTGACCTCGTTCCCCTAGAGCACATGAGCTCGTAAGGAGCACGTGCGCTCATAGGGAGCACGTGAGCTGGTAAAGCGGTCCGCACACGCGGGGCCCGGCCTCTGATCGAGGGGCCGGGCCCCGTCCTGCGTGTGGGTGTGTCCTATGCCCCGTCAGCCGAACGGTCCGTCAGACCTTTGGGACGACGGCCACGGACCCCGGACGGCGCAATCTTCATACAATCGGCTCGGTGGCACCCCTAAAGATCCTGGGGCCTCACCGCAGGCCTGTGGCCCGTACGTTCCCCCGCCGGGCCCCGTCCCACCGTCGCTGAGGACGGCGTTTCTCCCCGCGTCCGAATGGCGACGTGATATGCCCGCGAACAGACTTGACGACATGTCGGGCAAGCGAAGCGCGGGGCTCCTTCTGTACCGGGTCACGGACACCGGTCCCGAAGTGCTTCTCGGGCACATGGGCGGGCCGTTCTGGTCGGGCCGCGACTCCGCTGCCTGGTCGATCCCCAAGGGCGAGTACGGCCCCGAGGAGCGGCCCGAGGCCGCCGCCCGCCGCGAATTCCAGGAGGAGCTGGGCCTGCCGCCGCCCGAGGGACCGTGGACACCGCTCGGCGAGTCCCGTCAGCGGAGCGGCAAGTCGGTCACCGTCTGGGCCGTCGAGGGAGATCTCGACCCCGCCCTGGCCGTGCCCGGCACGTTCACCATGGAATGGCCCCGGGGATCGGGCGTCCTGCGTGAGTTCCCGGAGCTGGACCGGGTCGCCTGGTTCGTCCTGGCGGACGCGGTGGAGCCGCTGGTGACGGGACAGCGCGTGTTCCTCGACCGGCTGGACCAGTGCATACGGGCCTACCGCCGTCCCCCTCCGACCGGCCCGCAGGGCCGGTCCGGCAGCCAGGGCCTGTCTGACACATAGCGCCGTCCGCCCGAGGGGCGCGGCTCGCGCCCGCCACGGAGCGTCTGCTGTCCCGTCGGCTCCTGCCGTCGCACGGCGGAGTGCCTGCGTCGCACCAGGGCCGGGACAGACATGCAGGACAGACATGGCTGACTCCGAACGGCGCAGCGTGTGCGCGTGCCGGGCGCCGCGGGCCGGGCCGGATGTGTCAGACAGGCCCTAGCGGCCTCACCTTCCACGAAAAGGATCTTTCTCCGTGCAGACTCGCACCCATGTTGTCATCGCCGTTGGCACGGCACTGGTGGCCGCCGCGGCACTCCCCGCCATCGTGCTCCCCGCCCTGGCCGAGCCCTCTCACGTCCTGGAACCGCCCTATGCCGCGCCGTCCCCCGCACCCCCGGCCGGCGCGCCGCCCTACACCGCCCCCGCCCCCGCACCGCCCAGCCCCGCGCCGTCCGCCCGCCAGGGCGCGCCGGGCCCGCCCGCCGGGCAGAGGGCGGTCGGCCGCGGCGGTCCCGCCCAGAACTACGAGGTCAGCGCGGCGGACCTGCTGGCCAAGGCCAGCCGCTGCAACCAGATCTCGCAGGGCATGTACCGGCTGGACGAAGGCAGTCCGGGCACGGTCCCCGTCTGCGACGCGAACGGCGCCGTGTTCTGGCAGGCCGACATGGACATCGACTGCGACGGACAGTCCACGTCGGGGTGCAACGGCGCCACGGACCGGACGTTCCAGACCACGACCGCCTACACACAGTCCGACGGGCAGCCGCTGAATTCGGAGGAGCTGCCGTACATCGTCGTGCCGAACGCGAGCTCGATCTGGAACTTCAGCTCGTCGGGCATCCGGGGCGGCTCCGTAGCGGCCGTCATCCACGGCGAGAAGGTGGAGTACGCCGTCGTCGGCGACACCGGCCCGCCCGGGATCATCGGGGAGGCGTCGTACGGCATGGCCCGCGCCCTGGGTATCCCGTCCGACCCCGATCGCGGCGGCGCCGGCGAGGGGGTGACGTACATCCTCTTCAAGGACTCCCAGATCTCCACCCTCGAAGACCGGGCCGCCACCGTCCAGCAGGGCAAGGAACTGGCGAGGAGGTTCGTCGAGGAGAACTAGCGCGAAGAGCCCGAAGAGAAGGGCGGCGCGTTCCTCAGGAGACCGAGGGGTGGCGCGCGGCGGGGGCCCTGCACTGGGCCGGGCCCCGGCCGCCGCACACCACGTCCTGCTGGGTGCTGCTGAACAGATACCTTCTAGACAATGCTTTCGGAGATCTCCGACTGCTCGCGGGCGCTTCCGTACGCCTTCGGCGTGCTGTACGAGCCACGGGCGACGTACCACCACACCGTCGCCAGCACCAGCACGACGGCCAGCGCGATCACGGCGTAGTTCATCGAGTCGGCCGTGACCGGGTTCGACTGCGGCAGACAGAAGAGCACCGTGACCAGGGCCACCCACACCACGGCGATCCAGCCGATCGGCTTGCTCCAGCGGCCCAGCGTCCAGGGTCCTGCCTCGAAGCGGTTTCCGGCGCGCAGCTTCAGATAGATCGGGATGGCGTACGCGGGGGTGATGCCGATGACATTGATGGCCGTCACCGCGCCGTACGCGGTCGCGGAGTACAGGGACGGCACGGCGAGCAGGCACGCGACGATGACCGACAGCCAGACCGCGGGGACCGGGGTCTGGGTGCGGCTGCTGACGCGCCGCCACAGCGCGGAGCCCGGCAGGGCGTTGTCGCGGCTGAAGGCGAACACCATCCGGCTGGCCGCGGCGACTTCCGCGTTGCCGCAGAACAGCTGCGCCACGATCACGAGCAGCAGCAGCGCCGTGGCACCGCTCGTGCCGAGGGCGTCGATCAGGATCTGCGCGGGCGGCACGCCAGTGGCGCTGTTCTGGGCGCCCGCGTAGTCCTGGATGGCGAAGGTGAGGCCGGCCAGCAGGACGAAACCGGCGATCCAGGAGACCCAGATGGCCCGTACGATGCCGCGCGCGGCCGTGACGGAGGCGTTCGAGGTCTCCTCCGACAGGTGCGCGGAGGCGTCGTAGCCACAGAAGGTGTACTGCGCCAGCAGCAGGCCGATGGCGGCCACATAGATCGGGTTGTCCCAGCCGGTGTCATTGACGAACTCGGTGAAGACGAACGAGGCCGACTGGTGGTGGTCGGGGATGATCGCGAGGGCGCCGACAATGACGGCGACACCCCCGAGATGCCACCACACGCTGATCGAGTTGAGCACACTGACCAGCCGGACGCCGAACAGGTTCAGCACGGCGTGCAGCAGCAGGATGCACATGAATATGACCATGGTCCAGCCGGGCGTGGGGGTGAACCCGAACTGGAGGTTCAGAAAGGCCCCGGTGAACAGCGCCGCGCCGTAGTCGATACCGGCGATGGCGCCCAGCAGCCCGAGCAGGTTGAGCCAGCCGGTGTACCAGCCCCATTTACGGCCGCCCAGCCGGTCGGCCATGTAGTAGAGGGCGCCCGAGGTGGGGTAGGCGCTGGTGACCTCGGCCAGCGCCATGCCGACGCAGAGCACGAACAGGCCGACGCCCGCCCAGCCCCAGAGCATCACCGAGGGGCCGCCCGCGCCCATTCCGAAGCCGTACAGGGTCATACAGCCGGACAGGATGGAGATGACGGAGAAGCTGATGGCGAAGTTGCCGAAGCCGCCCATACGGCGGGCGAGGACCGGCTGATAGCCCAGTTCGCGCAGCCGTTGCTCTTCATCCTTCTGCGGTGTGGGGTCGGCCTTCGACCAGGCCGGTGGGGAGACGGACATGGAAGTACCTCCGGTAAGGACATCAACAAGGGGGGACGTCAGTGGTGCGGTGGGACATGGCGCGGTGCGGACGCGGCTCAGCCGGACGGCCCGTTCCGCGGATCACGGGCCGCGCCGAGACAGCGGCTTCGGGCGCGGAGGAACACCTCCTCGGCCTGAGCGGAGTCGCCGGGGCTGCGGGTGCGGTACGCCCACGGCAGAGCGGCGTAGAACGGTCCCAGCGCGTCGAACACCCGGGCCGCTTCATCGAATTGGAGCCCGCCCCACAGGGCGTGCGCCAGATAGTTGAGGTCGAGCAGCGAGACCTCGTCCAGGGCCGCCCGGTCGAACCACAGATGCAGGGCGCGCAGGGCGTCCCGGGTCGCGTCCTCCGTGACCCAGTGGAGGTCGAGCGCTTTCTCGTGGCCGTTCTCACGGCGGTAGCGCTCCACTCTGACGAACAGCGGCAGGGCGTGCAGCGCGGAGCCCTCGGGCGCCGAAGAGGCCGCCCACTGAACGAAGTTGACCGCCTCAGACAGCGATCCGTCGGTCCGCCGCGCGTAGACGAACTGCAGCATGCGGTGGTACGCCTCGCGGTTGTACGGATCGCGCTTGTCGGCCTCGGCCAGCAGGGCCCAGGGGCCGGGGAACAGCATCGGCCCCGGCGGAGCCAGCCGGTGTTCCTCCAGCCGCTGCCGGCCGTCGAGTTGGGAGAGGGCCAGCAGACACACCCAGGGCACGGGATCCGCCGGAGCGTGGCGTGCTGCGTCTCCGCAGGCCTCCCAGGCCCCCTGCCACAGCTCCTGGGTGCGTGGATGCCCCTCACGATGGGCTCGTAGGGCGCGCTCCACCAGGACCCGAGTGTGCATCACGGTCGCGGCGACGCTCCGGGGCTCTTCCGCCCGCCATGCCTGTACGGCGTCGGAACCGGCCGCCACGGTGGCCAGCACCTGGGTCCGCTGGGTCCAGCGCGCCCAATCGGGCGTCTCGTCAAGGAGGTTGCGCATCGAGACCCAGCGGCCGGTGCGCAGATCCTGGACCGCGGTGCGCAGGTCGTTGTCGTGGCCCGCCGGGTGGTAGACGGGGCGGAAATTCCCGCTCGCCATCAGCTCGGCTCCGTCCGCCCGGGTGGCGACAGGAGCGGGGAAACTAGCGCGTGTTGCGAAAGTCCCGCCTGGCTCGTGACGCCCGGCACGCACGCTCGCCGCGTTGTCGGAGTCGTCCGAGTACGTCCAGTACGAGGACGATCCTCCGCCTTGCGATCACACGCGCCGGACGCCGCGAGCCCCGCCCTGCGGGCGGACGGCGCTACTTTCGCAACACGCCCTAGCACAGGGCCCCCGTCCCTGTCCCTGGCGGCCCAGGGACGCGGGGGTGTCGCGCACTCCCGCGGTCCGGGGTGTGCGCCCCGCGGGCCGTACATGACCGGGCACGGCCGAAGAGGCGCCCGGGTGGAAATGTGGTGGTCATGGATCCTCTGGAACGGTGGGGGGTGAAGCGGCCCGGCGTCGTCGTACGAAGACACGGACCTGTCGTGCCCGCAGGCAAGGGCGAACCGGTCGAGGACGCCCTGGCGCTGTTCGGCGATCAGTGTAGGGCTCGGAGTGTCGGCACTCGAACACTTTGCTGATCTTTCGCAACTCTCCGTTGATCAACGGGGGTTGGGCACCTCCCGGGACTGCTCCAACGGGCCGGGTCCGGGCCGCCGGGACAGGCCGCGCCGCTTCCGGTCACGGACGGCCCAGAGCACCCTTGACGCCCGCTCTGACCTGCATCACGCTTTCGCACAGCAATCACCTACCCCCTCACGTACCTGCGACCGAAGCACGTTCCTGCGACCGAAGAACGGGACATGCCGCCAGCCCAGCACGCGCACAGCGCCTCCGGAGGCTCAGCCGCCCGGCCGGTACTCGCCATCGATCAGGGCACCTCGTCCACCAAAGCACTGGTCATCTGCCCCGAACGCGGGGTGATCGGCACGGGATCCGCCCCGGCGCCTCCCCGGTACGGCTCCGGCGGACTCGTGGAGGTCGATCCGGCCGTCCTGCTGTCCTCCGTGCTCGACGCCGGACGCCAGGCCCTCGCCGACGCGGCGGAACCGGTCGCGGCCGTCGGACTGGCCAACCAGGGCGAGACCGTGCTCGCCTGGGATCCGGGCACCGGCGCACCGCTCACCGACGCGATCGTCTGGCAGGACCGGCGCGCCGAGCCGATCTGCGTCGAACTCGCCCCGTACCAGGAGCAGTTGACGCAGCTGACCGGGCTGCCCCTCGACCCGTACTTCGCCGCGCCCAAGATGGCCTGGATCCGGCGCCGGCTGACCCGCGAGGGCGCCGTCACGACCAGCGACTCCTGGCTGATCCACCAGTTGACCGGCGCGTTCGTCACGGACGCCGCGACCGCGGGACGTACCCAGCTGCTCGACCTCGACCGGGTCGACTGGTCACCCGCGGCCCTGGACATCTTCGGGCTGTCCGACGAGGCGCTGCCCCGTATCGTCGACGCCGCAGGACCGGTCGGCACCACTACCGCCTTCGGCGACGAGATCCCGCTGACCGGGCTGCTCGTCGACCAGCAGGCCGCACTGCTCGCGCAGAACGTGACCGAACCGGGCACCGCCAAGTGCACCTACGGCACTGGCGCGTTCCTCCTCGCGCAGACCGGCGACCGGCCGCGCCGGGGGACGACGGGCCTGGTCAGCTGTGTCGCCTGGCGGCTCGGCGGACGTACCAGCTACTGCCTCGACGGACAGGTCTACACGGCCGCTTCCGCCGTGCGCTGGCTCACCGATCTCGGGGTGATCTCCGGGGCCGCCGATCTCGACCCGGTCGGCTTGTCCGTACCCGACAGCGGCGGGGTCACGTTCGTACCGGCGCTCGCCGGACTCGCCGCGCCGTGGTGGCGCGGCGACCTGCGCGGCTCGGTGACCGGTCTCGGCCTGGACACCGGCGCCGGGCATCTGGTGCGCGCGCTGTGCGAGGGCATCGCCGCCCAGGTCGTGGAGCTGGCCGACGCGGTGGCCACCGATCTCGGTACGCCGCTGACGAGCCTGCGGGTCGACGGAGGTCTCACCCGGTCCGCGCTGCTGATGCAGACCCAGGCCGATCTGCTGCAACGCCCGGTGGAGGTCTCGGCGTTGCCCGATGTCACGGCGCTGGGGGTGGGCGCGCTCGCGCGGCTGGGACTCGATCCGGAGCTGGCGCTGCGGCAGGTGATACCGGAGTGGAAGCCCGCCGCGGTCTATGAACCGCGGATCGGCGCGGCCGAGGCGGCCGACCGTCTCGGCGTCTTCCGCTCGGCGGTGGCCGCGCTGCTCGACCGTACTCCCCCGCCCGCCGAAGCACGCTGAGCCTGGAGCACGATGACTGTCACGACCGCGGGAGATCTGCCGGACGAGGTGTACGACGTCGTCGTCATCGGCGCGGGGGTGGTCGGTACGGCCATCGCGCGCGAACTGACCCGGTATCCGCTGCGTATCGCGGTGGCCGAGGCCTCGGGCGATGTCGGCGACGGTACGTCGAAGGCCAACACGGCGATTCTGCACACCGGTTTCGATGCCGTGCCGGGGTCGCTGGAGTCCCGGCTCGTGCGCGAGGGACAGCGGCGGCTGGCCGACTACGCCGAGGAGACCGGTATCCCGGTCGAGCCGCTCGGCGCGCTGCTCGTGGCCTGGGACGACGAGCAACTGGCCGCGCTGCCCAAGCTGGTGGAGAAGGCCGAGCGCAATGGCTACCACGAGACGCGGATCATCGGCGCGGAGGAGCTGTACTCCCGCGAGCCGCGCCTCGGTCCCGGCGCGCTCGGCGCGCTCGAGGTGCCCGGCGAGAGCGTCATCTGCCCATGGACGACGACGCTCGCGTACGCCACACAGGCCGTCAGGGGCGGCGCCGATCTGCATCTCAACTGCCGGGTGGAGAACGCCGTGAGCGGCTCTCCCCATCACCTCACCACCGTGCGTGGACCGTTGCGCACGCACACGCTCATCAACGCCGCCGGTCTCTACGCCGACGAGATCGACCGGTGGCTCGGCCACGCCGACTTCACCGTGACGCCCCGGCGCGGTCAGCTCATGGTCTTCGACAAGCTCGCCCGCGAGCTGGTCCGGCACATTCTGCTGCCGGTGCCCACCGCGGTCGGCAAGGGGGTGCTGGTGGCACCGACGGTGTACGGCAATGTGATGCTCGGCCCGACCGCCGAGGACCTGGACGACAGAACGGCCACCGGCTCCTCCGCGCGGGGGCTGGCCTTCCTTCGGGAAAAGGGCGGACGGATCATGCCGGAGCTGCTCGACGAGGAGGTCACCGCCGTCTACGCCGGGCTGCGCGCCGCCACCGAGGAGGACGACTACCGGATTCGCGCTCATACCGGCCAGCGGTACGTCACGGTGGGCGGCATCCGCTCGACGGGGCTGACCGCGTCGATGGCCATCGCCGCCCATGTCGTGGAACTGCTGGCCGAGGCGGGCCAGGAGCTGGGAGCGCCGGGTGACCTCGAACCCGTACGGATGCCGAACCTCGGCGAGGCGTTCCCGCGCCCCTACGAACGCGCCGATCTGATCGCCGCCGACCCGGAGTACGGCAGGATCGTCTGCCATTGTGAACGGGTCTCCCGAGGGGAGATCCGCGACGCCCTCGCCAGTACCGTGCCGCCCGCCTCGCTCGAAGGGCTGCGGCGGCGTACCCGCGCGCGGGGCGGCCGGTGCCAGGGCTTCTACTGCGGCCCCGCCGTGCGCGCCCTGTTCGCGCCCGACGGCGGCGACCCACCCCTGCGGCCGGAGGTCGGACCATGAGCGCGACGACGAGCCGGGACGGACTGCCCGTCCCGGATCCCGACCGGCGCGAGCGTACGGTCGATGTGCTGGTGATCGGCGCGGGCCCGGCCGGTCTGGCGGCGGCCGCCCGGCTGGCCGCCGCCGGCGCGGGGACGGTCGAGGTCGTCGAGCGAGAGGAGCAGGCCGGGGGCATTCCACGCCACTGCTACCACTCCGGTTTCGGGCTGCGTGACCTGCGACGCCCCATGAGTGGCCCGGCGTACGCCCGGCACTGGTGCGATCTGGCGACCGGAGCGGGCGCGGCCGTGCGCACCGGTGTCTCCGTCACCGGCTGGGCGGACCCGCCCACCCGTGGCCCCGGCCGTCCCGGGGCGTGGGGGGCCGCTGCGCGGGGCCCGTTCGCACCGGGACACCCGGGGCCGGGTGTCCCGGGCCCGCTCGCCGTGGACACCACCAGCCCGGAGGGGCTGGAACGCCTCACGGCCGGGGCGGTCGTGCTCGCCACCGGCGCCCGCGAACGCCCGCGCGCCGCACGGCTGGTGCCGGGAACCCGGCCGGCCGGGGTGTTCACCACCGGCGAGCTGCAGCAGGCCGTCCATCTGCACCATCAGCGGGTCGGCCTGCGGGCCGTCGTGGTCGGCGCGGAACCCGTCAGCTACTCCGCGGCGCGCACCCTGCGCAACGCGGGAGTCGAGGTCGTCGCGATGGTCACCGACCAGCCGCGCCACCAGTCGTCCTGGGCATCGGGGGCCGGCGCCCGGCTGCGGCAGCGGATCCCGCTGCTCACCGGGACGACCGTGACAGAACTGCTCGGCCGTGGCCGGCTCTCCGGTGTCGCGCTCCGCCGCGGCGACGGCAGGACGACGACCGTCCCCTGCGACACGGTCGTGTTCACCGGTGACTGGATCCCCGACCACGAACTGGTCAGGCTGGGCGGGATCGCCCTCGACCGGGGCACCCGGGGCCCGGCGGTCGACACCGCGTTCCGTACGGCCGCGCCCGGGGTCTTCGCGGTCGGCAACCTGCTGCACGCCGTCGAACCCGCGGGCACCGCCGCCAGGGAGGGCCGGCTCGTCGCGGGGCCGGTGCTCCGCTATCTGGCGGACGGGGGGTGGCCGGGCGGCCAGGTACCGGTGGAGGTCGACGCGCCCCTGCGATGGGTCGCGCCGAACCGCATCGACCCGCGCGGCCCACGCCCACCCCTGGGCCGGTTCACGCTGCGCACGGCACGCCCGGCCGGCCGGTCATCGGTCCTGGTCGTCAGCCAGGACGGACGGCTACTGCACCGGCAGCCACTGCGCCGGGGAGCGGTACCGAACCGACCGCTGTACGCCGCAGCCGACTGGATCGACCGAGCCGACCCCGGCGGAGGCCCGGTCGTGATCACCCTGTCGTGATCCTGGCAGGGCGTGATCCTGGTCGTGCCTGATCCTGTTCGTACGTGATCCTGGTCGTGCCTGATCCTGTTCGTACGTGATCCTGGTCGTGCGTGATCCTGGCCGCGATCACCGTCGGCTGAACGAAGGCGGCCCCACCGGCGGAGGGGGGTGTGCCGGTGGGGCCGGGGAGCTCGGGCGGCTGAGGGGGAAGGCCGCGAGCTCGGGTCGAAGATGCGCCTTCCCCCGTCCCCGCGACCTATGCGACCTGGCGCGCTACTTCTTGGTCGCGGGCACGAACAGCTTGATGTCCGTCAGGCTCGCGCTCCCCTCGTACACATTGGTGTACAGGTCTCCGATCACGAAGGAGTCCGGGTACGCGGAGCCCGCCGGCCACTGGTCGGGCCAGGTCGAGCTGCCGTTGTTGTCGTTCTGTACGAGGGCGTTGTTGAAGCGGCCGTCGTACTCGCCCGGCTTGACGTTGTAGTGCCAGATCGGCTGGTTGTTGACGACGAAGTTCCGGTGGAAGCGCAGCGTCTTCTGGCCGGCGCGGGCGAAGTTGCCGCTGGCCTCCAGCGTGTAGCCGGTGGCATCGCGCTCGATGGCGAAGACGTAGTCCTGGTTCGGCATCAGCTCGGGTTGCAGCTCCGCCGCCGAGGACAGCTGCTGCTCGGCGACCCCGCCGGAGCAACTGGTCATGAACCACTGGGAGTTGCCCGCCAGGCCGCCCTTGCCCGGCGTCCAGTTCGGCAGTCCGCTGATCCACATGTTGACGGTGTTGAAGCTGCTGTCCTTGTAGTCGTAGTACGTGTTGCCGTTGGAGTTGCAGACCCGGCCGCCCGTACCGGTGCCGACCCGGTCGGGGTGCTGGGCGAAGGAGTCCATCAGCACCTTGCGGCGGTAGTGCCAGAAGTGGTTGTTGCGCGGGGCGGGGTTCGCGAAGTCGACGATCGAGAGATAGTGGAAGCCGTTGTAGCCGTAGTTGCCCTCGCGTACGTCCTGCCATTCGCAGTACGGCGCCGCCGCGTCACCCTCCCATCCCGGGCTGTTGGAGCCCTCGCCCCACGGGTGCTGCGTCTTGCAGCCGTCCTTGCTGTAGCCGTTGGTCCGGTTGTCGTAGTCGATCGTGCCGTTGCGCTTGCCGCCGAAGTCGATGGTCTTGAGGCGGTATTCGATGCGGTACTGGTCGGGGAGCTGCCCGGTGGGGCGGAAGATGGCGCCGCCGGTGTGGTCGGGGACCTTCAGCTGGGCGACGGTCTTGCCGCCCGCCGTGCCGTTGGTGATGGACGGCGGCTTCTCGATCCGGCCGTCCTTGTTCCAGTCGCGCGCGGACAGCGAGGCGGTGAGCCAGCCGCCGTCACCGACCTTGAACTCTTTGCGGTAGGTGGCGAAGGAGTCGAACGCCGTGTCCCAGGCGCTCCCGTAGTCGTTGCGGTACCACTTCCCGTTGTCGTCCATGATCGTGTCGAACGGCTGGTTGTACGTCTCCCGAGTCCAGGCGGCGTGGCCCGGGTCGAGCGTCCTGGAGAAGTCCTCGGAGTGCAGCAGGCGCCAGGCCGCCTTCGGGTTCTTGTCCTTCGCCGGCTGCCCGGCGCTCTGCCCGGCGGCCTCCGTGTCCGGGGCGGCGGACGCCGTGCCGAGGGTCAGCGGCAGGACGAGTGCGCCGCAGACGAGGCCCGCCAGCGCGTAGTGGTGATTTCTCCGCGGCCGCACATGGGTGCGGCCCGTGGGGGTGCGGTTCATCAGAAGATGCCCTTCGGGTCGTAGTACTTCTCCGCGTTCTCCTTGGTGACACGTGGTGAGGGGACGACCGTGTCCTTCTCGGTCTTCTTGCCGTCGAGGATGTCCACGGTCCTGTCCAGCCCGAGGCTGCCGATCACATCGGCGTCGTTCAGGCCGGTGACCAGGTAATTGGTTCCGTCGAGGATGGCCTTGAGCGCTTCGGCCTGCCCGTCGACGCCCGCCAGCACGATCTTGTCGTCGCGGCCCGCGTCCTTGATCGCGCGCTGGGCGCCCAGGCACATGGCGTCGTTCTCGCAGAAGACGGCGTCGATGTCGGCGTGCGAGGCGAGCAGGCTCTCCATCACGTTCAGTCCGCCGTCGGAGCTCCAGTTGCCGAAGTCGGGGGCCTCGACGAGCGTGATGCCGGGGGCGTTCTCCAGGGCCGCCTTCACCCCGTTCGTACGGGCCTGGCCGATGCTGTTGTCGGCAGGGCCGCCCTTGACCAGCGCCACCGTGCCGCCCTGGGGCAGCCGCCCCACCAGGTACTCGCCGTTCTGCTTGCCGATCGCCTCGTTGTCGGGGCCGATCCAGCTGCTGTACGTACCCGTGCGGAACTTACGGTCGACCAGCACCGCCGGCTTGCCGGCCGCCTTGAGGGAGTTGAGGACCGCGGGCGCGGACTCCAGCGGGCCGCCGGAGATGATCACGGCGTCGACGTCCTTGCTCAGCAGGTCCTCGACGTTGGAGGCGAGCTTGGCGGCGTCGCCGCCCGCGTCCGTGCTGACGGTCTCGACGCCCTTCTCCTTCGCCCGCGCCTTGATGGCCCGGTCCATGCCGTTGAAGTAGGGCCCGCTGAGGGTGAAGTTGGCGATGCCGACGGTGTACGAACCGTCTCCCGCACCTCCGCCACCGCTGCCGCCGTCGGAGGAGCAGCCGGCCAGGGCCGCGGCGAGGGCTCCGGTCACCAGCACACCGGATACTCTTTTCATGATCATGACAACTTGACCTTTCCGGGGTTCGACGCGCCGATGGCCGTACGGAACCGGCCGGTGCGCTGGACGAGGATGACGGCGACGATGATCAGGCCCTTGAGCACCTGCTGCCAGAAGCTCTGGACGTCGTACAGGTTCAGCAGGTTGTTGATCAGGGCGAGTACGAGAACGCCGGCGAAGGTGGCCCGTACCGACCCCTTGCCGCCCGCCAGACTGGCCCCGCCGATCACACAGGCGGCGATGGCGTCGAGTTCGAAGGCGGTGCCGACGCTGGGCTGGGCGATACCGACCCGGCTGGCGAGGATGACACCCGCGAGACCCGCGCAGGCGCCGCTGATCGCATAGGCGAGCACGATATGGCGGCGGACCCCGATACCGGCCAGCCGCACGGTCTCCGCGCTGCCGCCGATCGCCACCAGCGACCGTCCCGCCGGGGTGCGGCTGAGGAAGATCCCGCCGGCCAGGAAGACCGCCAGCATGATCAAGGTGGAGACGGGCAGCGGGCCGAGCACCGCGGAGCCGAGTTCGAAGAAGCCTTCCTTCTCGGGCGCGACGGGTGTCTCGGAGTAGACGAAGGCGAGCCCCCGGATGGTGGTGAGCGCGGCCAGGGTCACCACGAACGGCGCCAGCTGGAAGCGTGCCACCAGCGCCCCGTTGACCAGGCCGAACCCCACCCCGGACGCCAGGCCGATCAGCATGGCGAGCGGCACGGGCAGCCCCGCGGACAGACCGGCGGCCACGATGCCGGAGAAGGCGACCACCGAGCCGACGGAGAGGTCGATGCCGCCGGTGAGGATCACGGTGAGCATCCCGAAGGCCAGCAGACCCGTGGTGACCATCTGTTTGAGCAGATTGGTGATGTTGCCTTCGGTGAGGAAGGCGTCCGTGGTCGATCCGGCGATCACTATGAAGGCGATGAGCAGCGCGGCGAGCCCGGCCTCCAGGGTGAGATCACGGCCGGCCACGGTCAGCCGGGGCAGCCGCCGGCCGGCGGGAGCGGTCTCGGCGGATCCGGTCCCGGCGGATGAGGTCCCGGCCGGTCCGGGCTCAGTCGTTGCGGGCTCAGTGGTTCCGGGCTCAGTGGTTCCGGCTTTGGTGAGCGGGTCGGTCATGCGGCGTGTCCGATCGCGTGGGCGAGGACGGTGTCCTCGGTCGTACGGTCCGAGGGGAGGTCGGCGGCGATCCGGCCCTCGTGCATCACCAGCACCCGGTCGGTGGCGCCCAGTACCTCGGTGAGGTCGGAGGAGATGAGCAGCACGGCCAGGCCGCCGCGGGCGAGTTCGTCGAGCATCCGGTAGATCTCGGCGCGGGTGGCCATGTCCACCCCCCGGGTGGGCTCGTCCAGGAGCAGCACGCGCGGCCCGGTGAGCAGCCATTTGGCGAGCACGGCCTTCTGCTGGTTGCCGCCGCTGAGGGCGCGTACGGGAAGCTTCGCCGCGTGCGCGGGGCGGATGTCCAACTGCTCGGCCATCGCGGTGACATCACGCCGGCGCCGGCCCGTGTCCAGCAGGGGGCCGCGGGTGGTGGTACGGAGCGTGGTGAGGCCGATGTTCTCCGCGGTGGTCAGTCCGAGCACCAGTCCGGTGCGCTTGCGGTCCTCGGTGACCAGAGCGAGTCCGGCGGCGATGGCCTCGCGCGGGGTGCGGAAACGCTCGGCGTCGCCGCCGGCCGTTCTGACGCTTCCCGAGCGCGCGGGCTCGGCGCCGAAGACACAGCGCGCCAGCTCGCTGCGGCCCGAGCCGACCAGTCCGAACAGGCCGGTGATCTCCCCGGCCCGCAGGGTGAAGGAGACGTCCCTGAACTCCCCGGGGCGGTCCAGCCCCTCGACGGTGAGCAGCGGCTCGCCGGGGTCCTGGCGGCGGCCGGGGTAGAGCTGGCCCGGCCGTCTGCCCGCCATCAGCCGGATGAGTTCGTTCTCGTCGGTGCGCTCGGGCGTGGTCTCGGCGACCACCCGACCGTCCTTGATCACCACGATCGAGGTGGCCAGTTCCGTGACCTCGGCGAGGCGGTGCGAGACGTACACGATGAGCACACCGCGCTCCTGGAGCCTGCGGATGAGCGCGAACAGCGCCTCCAGATCGCTCCCGGCGAGCACCGCGGAGGGCTCGTCGAGGACCAGGACCCTCGGCTCGCCGCCCTCGGTCACCAGCGCCTTGGCGATCTCGGCCATCTGCTGCCTGGCCACGGTGAGCCGGCCCGCCTTCGTCCGCGGGTCGATGGCGCCGTAACCGATGGATTCCAGCAGGTCGCGGGCGCGGGCATGGGCGGCCCGCCAGTCGATCAGGCCGCCGAACCGCCGTGGGAAGTGGCCCATGAGGAGGTTCTCGGTGACCGACAGCTCGGGTACGAGGGTCAGTTCCTGGTGGACGGTACGGATGCCATGGACATGGGCGTCGTGCGGTGAGCGCAGCTCGACGCGCTCACCGTCGATCCTCAGCTCCCCGGCGCTCATGTGCTCGGCGCCGGCCAGGATCTTGATCAGCGTGGACTTGCCCGCCCCGTTGGCGCCCACCACGGCGAGCACCTCTCCGGCCCGGCCGGTCAGATCCACGCCGTGCAGTACCTCGGTGGAGCCGTACGCCTTACGCACCCCGCGTATCTCCAGGGCCGTGCGGTCCGTGCGGGCCGTGCGGTCGGTCCGGGTTGCGCTGCTCACCCGAAGGCCTCCATCACCACGATGGTCTTCTGCCGGGTGAACTCCAGGGCCGTGTCGTGCAGGCCCTCGGCGGAGCCGCCGGTGTCCTTCGGCCCGCCGAAGGGCAGGTTCTCGGCGCGCAGGGCGGTGGAGCCGTTGATGATCACACCGCCGACCTCGAGGCGGCCCGCGAGGGTGAAGGCGCGCTGGATGTCGCGGGTGAAGACGGCCGCCTGCAGTCCGTACGGGGACGCGTTGGCCATCCGTACGGCGTCCAGCGGATCGCTGAACCGGGCGACGGGCGCGACGGGGCCGAAGATCTCCTCGGCGAGCGCCGGGCTGTCCGCAGGTACGTCGACGAGGACGGCGGGGTCGCTGAAGGCGCCGCGCCGCGCTCCCCCGGCCGCCTTGCGCGCGCCGTCGGCGACCAGGGCGGCGACCGCCGCCTCGACGCGCTCGGCCGCCTCCTCGCTGATCAGCGGACCCACGTCGGTGCCGTCGGCCAGCTGGTCGCCCACGGTGAGCTTGGCGGCGCCCGCCAGCAGGGCGTCCACAAAGGCGTCGTGCACGCCGTCCTGGACGTACACCCGCTTCACCGCGCAGCAGATCTGGCCGTTGCCGCGCGCGAGCCGGCCGAGGACGACGGCGTTGGCGGCCTCCTCCACATCGGCGTCGTCGCAGACGATCAGCGCGTCATTGCCGCCGAGTTCGAGGTGGACCTTCTTCAAGGTGTCGGCGGCGCGGCGGGCGATCTCGCGTCCGGCGAGGGTGCTGCCGGTGAGACTGACGGCGGCGGCCCCGGGACGGGTGGCGAGCTCCTGGGAGATGTGCACGCCGCCGGTGAGCAACTGGTGGGCGCCGTCCGGGAGTCCGGCCCGCGCGACGAGTTCACCGATCCGCACCAGGGCGAGCGGGCAGCGCGCGGGCGGGTGGACCAGGACGGCGTTGCCCGCGGCGAGCGCGGCGGCGGCCTTGTGGGCGTACAGCTCGACCGGGTAGTTGAAGGGCACCAGCGCGGCGACCGGGCCCAGCGGCTCCCGGACGGTGACGGCGAGGTGGCGCTCCAGGCCGGGCACGGCGCCGAGCGGGATCTGCCGGCCGAACAGCCGGGTCGCCTCGCCGGCGAACCCGCGGAAGATCCGTACGGCGGCCTTGACCTCCTCGACCGTCTGGAAGAGGGGCTTGCCGTTCTCGGCCGCGAGCAGCCGGGCCAGGCCGTCGCTCTCGGCCTCGATCACGTCGGCCACGCGTAACAGCAGGTGGGCGCGTTCATGGGCGGGCAGCGCGGCCATGGCGCGCTGCCCGTGTGCGGCGGCGGCGAGGGCGCCGGCTATGCGGTCGGAGGTGAAGTCCTCGACCTCACCGAGACGTTCGCCTGTTCCGGGGTTGTGGACGGACAGCGGTGCGGTACGGGTCGACATGCGTCGCTCTCCCTGTACTGGCCTTGGCAGAGGCGGTCAGCTCTGCGGAAAGTCGCTGCGATGCTGGCGCACCGTCCGCAATTCGTCAACACATCTAACAAAACCCCGGACCATGTGGCGCAAGGTCATCGGCCATGTATCGGGACGGGCAAGCGCACGGGTGGACGGACGCGTGGGACGGGTGGGGCGTCTTCCCGCGAGGGTGAACGGTGAGTGACCACCTCCGGTCGCGCGGACGAGGGTCCGGCGACGGTTGGCCGTCGCGAGTGATCCCTGTGTGGTGATCGGTGTTGGCCGTTGGAACGTCGTTCACGCGCAGGCCACGCCCGGTGCCGACCATCGAAGTGCAGCCAGGGGGCCGTCCCCAGGCGCGCTCGCTGATGCGCTCGCACTCGGGAGACCGGACCATGACACGCATACGCTCCGCAGTCACCGCTGTCGATCGCCGCTCCTTCCTCACCGCGACCGGAGCGGTCGGCGTTTCGGCCGGAATCGGGCTGGCGCTCGGCGCGGGCGGCGGTTCCGGACAGGCCGCCGCCGCTCCCGGGAGGCCCGCCGCGCCCACGGCGCCGGACCCCCGCACCCCGGCCTCCCCCACGCCCACCCGCGCCGTGCCCGCCCGTACGACGCTGGAGTCGGTCGCCGCGCCGCGCGACACCTCGGCGGCCTTCCGGCGGCTCGGTGACGGCCCCGGCTGGCGCAGGGTCGTACGGGAACGGCTCGCGGCCCCCCGGGTCGGGCGCGCCGACCGGCGTACCGTACTCAGCTCCTTCGTCCAGCTCACGGATCTGCATCTGGTGGATGTCCAGCACCCGGTGCGCACCGAGTATCTGCGCTCTCAGCAGCTCTCGGGGTGGCGTCCGCAGGAGGCCCTCACGGTGCCGGGCGCGGTGGCGCTCATCGAGCAGATCAACGCCCTGACGGCGGGGCCCGCGACCGGGGCTCCGCTGTCCTTCGCCGTGACGACCGGCGACAACACCGACAACAACTCCCGGGCGGAACTGGACTGGTTCCTCACCGTGATGAGCGGCGGCCGCATCACCCCCAACACCGGCGACCACCGGCAGTACGAGGGCGTGCAGAACTCCGGCGAGCGGCTGTTCTGGCACCCGGAGGACGCCCGCCGCGACACCGACAAGCAGCTCGGCTACCCCCGTATCGACGGATTCCTGGCCGCCGCGATCAGCTCCGTGAACAGCCCGGGGCTGCGGATCCCGTGGTACTCGACGGTCGGCAACCACGACAGCCTGGCCAGCGGCGCCCTCGCGGACCGGTCCGGTTTCCTCGCGGAATTCGCCGTCGGGGCACGGAAGTTGTACGGCGTCCCCGACGCCGAGGCCAAGAAGCTGCTGAAGATCCTGTCGAAGGGCAGCAGTCCTGCCGGCACCGAGCTGGTCGAGCTGCTGCGCCACTCGAAGCGCTCGATGCGCTCGATCACCCCCGACCCCGGCCGGGCGCCGTTCGGCCCGCGTGAGTATCTGACCGCGCACCTCGACCCCGCGCGTGCCGGAGCCGGTCCGGCCGGCCATGGCTACACGTCCGCCAATCTCGACAGCGACACGCTCTACTACACCTTCCCCATGGGGGAGAACATCACCGGCATCAGCCTCGACACCACCGACCGCGCCGGGCACTTCACCGGCTCGCTCGGCACGGCCCAGCTGAACTGGCTGAAGCGGACGCTCAAGGAACTCCGGGACGGATACGTCGTCGTCTTCAGCCACCACAACAGCTGGACGATGACCAACACCCACCCCGACCCCGCCCACCCCGGCGAGGCCCGGCACAACGGTGATGAGGTCGTCGCGCTGCTCGAGCAGCACCGCAATGTGCTGGCCTGGGTGAACGGGCACAGCCACCGCAACTCGATCCTCCCGCACGGCGGTTTCTGGGAGATCTCCACCGCTTCGCACATCGACTTCCCGCAGCTCGCCCGGGTCATCGAGATCACCGACAACGGGGACGGCACCCTGTCCCTGTTCACCACGCTGATCGAGTCCGCCGCGCCGCACCGCACCGATTTCCGAGATCTCTCGCAGACCGGTCTCGCCGCGCTCTACCGGGAGTTGTCGCACAACGCGCCGGGCTCCACCACCGCCCCGGCGGGCAAGTCGGCGGACCGCAACACCGAGTTGCTGCTGACCCGCTGACCCCGGCCGGCCGTCAGCCGGTGACCAGGCGCTGGAGCGCGGGCGCGTACAGGTCGGCCAGATGCTCCGGCGTGGCCGCCGCGCCGGCGCCCGCGCGGTGCAGGCTGAGGGTGGCGCCGAGCCCGAGGAGCTGGCCGGCGATCAGCTCGGCCCGCAGGGTGCGCTCCCGGCCGGGCAGCTGCGCGGCCAGTCGCTGGGTAACCTGCTCATGGAAGCGTTCGCGCAGCAGGGTGCGTTCGTCGTCGTTTCCCAGGGAGAAGACGACGCGCAGCAGCGGATCCCCCTGCTGCTCGCGGCGGCTGCGCACCACGGTGAGCACCAGATGCCGGCCGAGGGTGTCGAGCGGCGCGGCGAAGAGCTGATCGGACGCGGGGCCGAAGTCGGCGACGGTGTTGAACAGCTCTTCCTTCGTACCGAAGTGCTTGACGATGAGCGAGGCGCTCACGCCCGCGTCGGCGGCGATGCCCCGCATGGTCACCTCGGCATAGGGGCGGAAGGCGAACGCGCGCCGCGCGGCGCGCAGGATCGCGTCACGTCCCGTACCCGTGTCGGCGCCGGCCCCCGCGCCGGCGATCCCGTCAGTTGCCTGCCCGTTCATGCGCCCTCCTGGGCGAGCGACGTCGTCAGATCCCGCCCGACGGTACCGGTCTTCCGGGACCGCTGAGCCGGCAGACACAGCGTGACGGCCAGCGCGAGGAGCGCCGCGCCCGCCGCGATGAGGAAGACCAGCAGATAGGCGTGGAGGGTGGGCGCCGTACGTCCGCCGGCCTGGAAGGTGACCTGGGTGAGGACGGCGGCGACGGCCGCACTGCAGAAGGCCTGTCCGACCGACCGCATCAGGGTGTTGAGACCGTTGGCCGCGCCGGTCTCACTGACCGGCACCCCGCGCATCACCAGCGCCGGCAGCGCGGAGTAGGCGATGGCGGTGCCCGCGGCGACGATCGTGGCGCCGAGGATGATGGTCCAGAGCTGGTGGCTGGTGAAGAAGCGCACCACATAGCCGACGGCCAGGATGGCCGAGGCGAGCGCCAGGGCGGTCTTGGGTCCGTACGTGGCGGAGATCCTGGCGGACACCGGCGACAGCGCGACCATCGAGAGTCCGCCGGGCAGCAGGCACAGTCCGCTGACGACGATGGACGCACCGAGGCCGTAGCCGGTGCTCGTGGGTTCCTGCACCATCTGCGCGGTGGTCAGGGAGTTGGCGTAGAAGGCGAAGCCGATGAGCAGGGCGGCGATGTTCGTCAGCAGCACCGCGGGCCGCGCGGACACCCGCAGATCGACCATCGGGGTGGTGACGCGCAGCTCGTAGCGGCCCCAGACCAGTGCGATCACCACGGCGAGAACGAGAAGTCCGAGGGTACGGGGGGACGTCCAGCCCCAGTCGCCGCCCTGGGTGACCGCCAGCAGCAGACTGACCAGCGCCGCGGAGAGGCCGAGCGCACCGAGGACGTCGAAGCGGCCGCGGGTGCGCAGCGGCGACTCGGGGACGCAGAGCAGGACGAGCACGATGTCGAGCAGACCGAGCCCGGCCGAGGCCCAGAACATGGTGTGCCAGTCGAAGTGCTCGACGACCAGGGCGGCGACGGGCAGCCCGACGGCCGCGCCGATGCCCAGCGTCGAGCTCATCAACGCGATCGAGGGCAGCACGCGCTCGGGCGGCAGCTCGTCCCGCATGATGCTGATGCCCAGCGGTACGACGGCGAGCGCGGCGCCCTGGAGGGCGCGTCCGGCGATGAGCACGCCGATGTGGGAGCTGACGGCGCACAGCACGGAGCCGGCGACCAGCACCCCGAGCGAGGCGAAGAGCACCCTGCGTTTGCCGTACATGTCGCCGGCCCGCCCGAGCACGGGGGTGCAGATGGCTCCGGTGAGCAGGGTGATGGTGACCAGCCAGCTGGCGGCGGTGGGAGTGGCTCCGGTGAGGGCGGGGATATGCGGCAGGAGGGGGACGACGAGCGTCTGCATGACGGCCACGACGACACCGCAGAACGCCAGGACGGCGACGAGGAAACGGGGGTGCGGGGCCTCGGCGGGCTCGGATATCGCTCCGGACATGTCTCTCCGTACGGGGTGGGACGACAGGGTGCCGACGGGGGCGGGACTGCGGGGGTGCACAAGCGTTCACCCCAGGGTAAACGCTTGTGCACCCCTGCGGCGCACGGAGGGGGGCCGAACGTGCTCACCGCGTACCTCCCCCGGCCCCCGGTGGCACTCCCGTCACCCTGCACACTGTTCTGGGCGGTTCCGGGTCCGGTCCCCGCCCGACGACCGCCGTGGGAGGCACGATGGCGCTGCAGATCAGCGCGACCAATCCGGAGCAGCCGGCCGTGCTGCTGGATCTGCCCTGGAACGCCCCGCTCGACCAGTGGCCCGAGGAGTGTCTCGTCGCGCTCCCGCGCGGTATCTCCCGCCATGTGGTGCGCTTCGCGTCCACCGGGTCCGAGGTGGTGGCGGTCAAGGAGATAGCCGAGCGGGCCGCGGTGCGCGAGTTCGGCCTGCTGCGCGATCTGCACCGTCTCGGCATTCCCGCCGTGGATCCGGTGGCGGTGGTGACCGGGCGCGTGGACGCGGACGGCGCGCCACTGGAGTCGGCGCTGATCACGCGTCACCTCAAGGGGTCCTTGCCGTACCGCTCGATGTTCGAGTCGACGATGCGCCCCAGCACCGTCAAGCGGCTCATGGACGCGCTGGCCGTGCTGCTGGTGCGGCTCCACCTCGCCGGTTTCGCGTGGGGCGACTGCTCGCTGTCCAACGCTCTCTTCCGGCGGGACGCCGGGGCGTACGCCGCCTACCTGGTGGACGCCGAGACGGGACAGATCCAGCAGAACCTGAGCCGCGGCCAGCGCGACTACGACATCGAGCTGGCCCGGGTGAACATCGCCGGGGAGCTGATGGACCTGGAGGCGTCGGGCGCGCTGCATCCGTCCGTCGACCCGGTGCCGTTCGGCGCGGCGATCGTCCAGCGGTACGAGGACCTCTGGCACGAGCTGACGCGCGAGTCGGTGTACCCGGTGGGCAAACGGCACTACATCGACCGGCGGATCCGCCGCCTGAACGATCTGGGCTTCGATGTGGCGGAGATGCAGATCGAGCGCTCTCCGGTGGGTGACACGGTGACCTTCCTGCCGAAGGTGGTGGACGCGGGCCACCACCAGCGCCAGCTGCTGCGGCTGACCGGTCTGGACGCCGAGGAGAACCAGGCGCGGCGCCTGCTCAACGACCTGGAGAGCTGGATGGCCGGCGAGGAGGACTACGCTCCCGGCGATCCGCTGGGGGCCAGGCCCGAGGTGCTGGCGCACCGCTGGGTCCGCGATGTGTTCCGGCCGACCGTGCGGGCCGTACCGCTGGAGCTGCGCGGCGAGATGGACGCGGCGGAGATCTACCACGAGGTGCTGGAGCACCGTTGGTATCTCTCGGAGAGCGCGGGGCGTGATGTCGGCCTGGAGGCGACCATCAAGGACTACATCGCGCGGGTCCTGCCGCGGACGGCGCGGGCGATGACCCCGCCGGCGACGGACTCGGCGGCCGGCCTGTCCCCCTGATCGGCCGGGGAGAGGCCGGGCGCGGCAGTCCGGTGGCCACCTGGACCGGTACGGCCCGTCACTGCAGGGCGCGTACCGCCGCCGCGAAGACCGACGGCAGCCGGGCCGCCGCCGGGACGATCAGGCGGGCTCCCGCCGCATGGCCGCTGACCCGCAGCAGCCCTTCCGTCAGGAGCCGGTGGCGCCGGGACAGCGCGCGCCACAGGCCCTCGTAATCCTGCGGACGTCCCGCGCGCAGGCACCGTACGGCCGCCTCCGCCGACGCCAGCGCCAGTGCGATGCCCTCGCCGGTGAGCGCGTCGACATAGCCCGCCGCGTCGCCCACGAGCAGCACCCGCCCCGCGCTGCGGCGCCGCACCCGCTGCCGCAGGGGCCCTGCGCCCCGCACGGCGTTCGCGGGCGGTCCTGCCAACTGGGAGAGCAGCTCCGGGAAGCCGGCCAGATGGTCGTCGTAACCGCGCTTCGCGGTGCTCAGCACCGCCACCCCCACCAGGTCGTCGGCCACGGGCGTCACATACGCCTCGCCGGCCGACGACCAGTGCACCTCCACGAAGTCCGTCCACGGCTTCATGCGGTAGTGCCGCCGCTGGCCGTAGCGCCGGGGCCGGCGGTCGGGCAGATCCAGGCCGAGCCGGTGCCGTACGGGCGAGTGCAGCCCGTCCGCGGCCACCAGCCAGCGCGCCCGCAGCCCTCCCGCGGTCACCGAGTCCGCGCTCTGCTCGACCTCGGCGACCCGGCCGGTCACGATCTTGACGCCGGTCTCGTCGGCGCGCCGTGCCAGGGCCGCGTGCAGTTCCGTACGCCGTACCCCGAGCCCGGGGCCGTCGTCGAACGGGGCCTCGGCGCGGTGCGGTCCGCGCACATAGCGGATGCCGCGCAGCGCGTGGCCGCGCGGGAGGTCGAGGCCGAGGGCGGACAGCGCGCGCACGCCACTGGGCATCACCCCCTCGCCGCAGGCCTTGTCCACCGGGGTGGTACGCGGTTCGATCACCACTGCTTCGAGGCCGGCCAGCGTCGCGTGGACCGCGGTGGCGAGACCGGCGGGCCCGCCGCCCACGACCAGCAGGTCGATCACGGGCGGGCGCCCACGGTGTCCGTCTCGTCGCCGCCCAGGGCGAACCCCGGGGCGAGCACGCGGTTCTCGCACCGTATCCGGACGGTCAGCAGCGCCGCGTTGAGCACGGTGAACACGAGCGCGGTCAGCCAGGCGCCGTGTACGAGAGGCAGCGCGAGGCCCTCGGCCACCACCGCCACGTAGTTGGGGTGCCGCAGCAGTCGGTAGGGACCGCCCGTCACCAGCGGAAGTCCGGGCACGACCAGCACCCGGGTGTTCCAGCGCGGGCCCAGCGTGCGGATGCACCACCAGCGCAGCGCCTGCGCGGCGACGACGAGGCCGGACATCGTCCAGCCCAGCGCCGGGTCGAAGGGCCGGCCGGCCGCCCAGACCTCCGCGAGGCAGCCCAGGAGGAGCCCGGTGTGCAGGACGACCATCGCCGGATAGTGCCCCTGCCCGCGCTCGACGGCGCCGCGCTCCAGGCTCCAGCGCATATTGCGGCGGGCGACGACCAGTTCGGCGACGCGCTCCGCACCGACGGCCAGCACCAGCACGGTGTACCAGATCATGTCTCCCCGTCCCTCCCTACCAGCGGACCAGCACGAGCTCGGAGCAGAAGCCGGGCCCCATGGCGAGCAGCAGTCCCGCGGTACCGGCCGGTGGCCGGCGCTCGGCCAGGGTGTCACGCAGGACGTGCAGGACGGAGGAGGACGACAGGTTCCCCACGGCGGCCAGCGACCGCCAGGTGACATCGAGGGCTCCGTCGGGCAGTTCGAGGACCTCCTCGACGGCTTCGAGGACCTTCGGCCCGCCGGGATGGCACACCCACGCGGTGATGTCCTCGCGGGTGAGGCCGTGATCGGCGAGAAATCCGTCGACGTCCGCGCCGAGGTTCTTGCGTACGACGTCCGGAACGCTCGCGTCCAGGACGATCCGGAAGCCGGATCCGGTGATGTCCCACCCCATCACCTGCTCGGTGTCCGGGTAGAGATGGCTGCGGGTGTCGATGACGACGGGTCCGTCCGCCCCGCGCCGGGCGCCGCAGGCGACCACGGCCCCCGCGCCGTCGCCGAAGAGCGCGGTGGCGACGAGATTGGCCGCGGAGACGTCGTCGCGCTGGAAGGTGAGCGAACACAGCTCGACCGAGAGAAGGACGGCCACGTCGTCGGGCCGTCCCAGCAGATAGTCGTGTATCCGGGCGATTCCCGCCGCTCCCGCGACACAGCCCAGACCGAAGATCGGCAGTCTCTTCACGTCGGGTCGCAGGCCGAGCCGCCCCACCAGGCGCGCGTCCACGGACGGTGCGGCGATGCCGGTCACCGAGGTGAACATCAGCAGATCGACATCGCGCGGGGAGAGGCCCGCCATGTCCAGCGCTGCACCGACGGTCTCGGCGCCGAGCGGTACGGCCGCGGCGATGAAGGCGTCGTTGACCGCGCCGAAGTCCTTGAGCTCGCCGTACTGGTCGAGCGGCAGGGCCGTGTGACGCGTGGTCACCCGCGCGCCGCGGTGCAGCCGGTCGAGGACCCGTCGGTCGGCCCCCTCGGGCAGACACGTCCTGGCGACCATGTCCGTGATGTCCTGTTGGGGGTGCTGATACGGAGCCAGGGCTCCGTGGACGGCTGCGATACGTGTCATCTGCGGTCCGAGGTCGGGGGCGATTGACGTGCAATTCCTGCCCCCGCACCACCCGGCCACACACGAAGTCGCCTGTACGGCCCCGCACCGGCTGCTGTAGCGCGCCGCCGCGCCGCCCTGTTCGTCACCCGGACGGGCGCGGCCGCGACACACCGGGCCGGTGCCGGGCCGACGCCTACGATGGCCGCGTGGACGCGATCGAACGGGCAGGGACCACGGGCCGGGCGCCCGGAGGACGGCTGCGCCGGGTCGCCGCCCTGTTCGGGGCGTGTCACCCGGTCCCGACGGTCGCGGTGACGCTGCTGGTCGCCGGTCTCGCGGTGGCCGCCGGGCAGGACGGCTCCGGCTGTGTGCTGGCGACCGCCGCCGTACTGACGGGGCAGTTGTCGGTCGGCTGGAGCAACGACGCCCTCGACGCGGCGCGCGACGCCGCGGCCGGACGCGACGCCAAGCCCGTGGTGGGCGGGGCCGTGGACGCCAGGGCGGTGGGGATGGCCGCCGTGGTCGCGCTGGCCCTGTGTGTACCGCTGTCCCTCGCGTACGGGATGCTCGCCGGCGCGGTCCATCTGGTGGGCGTGGCCGCGGCGTGGACGTACAACTTCTGGCTCAAGGCGACGGTGCTGTCCTGGCTGCCGTACGCGATCGGGTTCGCGTCCCTGCCCGCCTTCGTCACGCTCGGCCTGCCGGGGCAGCCCCGGCCCGCCTGGTGGATCGTCACCGCCGCGGCGCTGGTGGGGGTCGGCGCGCATCTGGGCAATGTGCTGCCGGACATCGCGTCCGATCTGGCCGCGGGGGTACGGGGCGGCCCGCAGCGGCTGGGACCGGCCGCGGTGCGGCTGCTGCTGCCCGCCCCGCTGGTGGGGGCGACGGTCCTGCTCGTGCTCGGCCGGCCGAGCACGGCCGGCGCGGTCGTCGTCGCCGTGGCACTGGTCGCGGCGGTCGGCGGATCACTGATGGGCCGTCACCGCCCGAGGGTGCCGTTCCTGGCGGCGATCCTCGTCGCGGGCGCCGATGTCGCACTGCTGCTGTGGCAGGGCGCGGCGCTCGCCTGACCTCCCTCGAACCGGTGACGTCGCGCACGACTGATCGGGGCAGGAGGGGGCACCCGGCCGCTACGGCACGGCCACCGCGGTCAGCGGTGGCCGGCCATCGAGCACCGGGAGTGGACAGATGTTGGGCTTCGCCGCAGCAGTACTCTTCGCCATCGCGTTCATCATCAACGCCACCGAGACATCGGTCGACGCCCTTTTCGCCCCGACCAGCCTGATGCTTCTCGGACTGGCCCTGCTGGCGCTCCATGTGGCGGGCATCGGGGCCGGCTGGGCGGCGCGGGGCCGTCGCCGCTGACCGGGCCTATGCCGGGTCGGCGGGGGCGAGCTGGGTGCGCAGGAAGTCGAGCGTGCGCTCCCACGCCTGCGCGGCGGATCGCGCGTGGTACGTCTCGGGGCGGCCGTCGTTGAAGAAGGCGTGGCCCGCCCCCGGGTAGAGATGGAACGTCGGGACGATGCCGGACTGGGACTCGATCGTGGACCTGAGTTCTTCGAGGAACTCCGGCGGCAGGCTGTGGTCCTGCTCGCCGTAGTGGCCGAGGATCTCCGCCTTGAGCCGTGAGAAGTCGGGCACTCCGTCCCGGAGGACGCCGTAGAACGGGACGGCCGCGGAGACCCGCTGGTCCTTGGCCGCGAGGCCGAGGACAAATCCACCGCCCATGCAGAAGCCGACGGCGCCGACCGTGTCGCCGTCCGTCTCGGGTCGCGCGAGGAGGTAGCCGACCGCGCCCGAGAGCAGGTCGACGCCCCGCTCGGTGGGCAGTTCGGCCATCATGCGCAGCGCCTCGTCGGAGTCATGGGCGACCTGACCGCCGTAGAGGTCCGGCGCGAGCGCGACAAAGCCGGCCCGCGCGAAGCGGTCGGTGATGTCCTTGATGTGGGCGGTCAGGCCCCACCATTCCTGGATGACGATGATGCCGGGGCCGTGTCCGGCGGGCGGTACGGCGAGATAGCCGTAGGCGGTGGTCCCGGCGCTCGGGAACGAGACGTTCTGCAGGGTGGGCTCGGTGGCCATGGGGTGCTCTCCCAGCTGGTGATCGGTGACATCGAGATCGTATGAAGGCAGGGTGCCTTGAGCCCGCGCGCCCCTCCGGGCATCGGTGTCAGCCACCCGCCCCGGTGAGAAAGACCCGGATGTCGTCGAGTTCCCCGGCGCCGATCGCGTGACCCAGCGCGGGATAGGTGCGTTCGGCCAGCTCCGCGCCCGACTGTTCGCGCAGCCACGCGCCGGTACGTGTCACCAGGTCCGCCGGGATGACCGTGTCCGCGGCGTCGCGCCCCCAGAGGACCCGGACGCCGGTCAGCCGGCCCGGCTCCTCGGGCAGGCCGGCGTCCCAGGGCAGGGTGCCGGAGAGCAGGACCGCCGAGGCGAAGCGTTCCGGCTGCGCGAGCAGCAGACCGCCCGCCATCGCCATCCCGCCGGAGAAGCCGAGCAGGCTGACGGAGCTGTGGCGGGCGGCCACCGCGTCGAGCCAGCCGAAGAGCTGTCCCGAACTGGCCGCGAGGGAGGCGGCGACGGGCCGTCCGATCCCCCGGTTCTCGAACCACGCGTAGCCGCCGCCCTCCGCGATCGGAGCGCGGACGAAGGCGATGGTGGTCTCCTCGGGCAGATACGGGGTGATCTCGGAGAAGGACCGCTCGTCCGCGCCCCGGCCGTGCAGCGCCACGAGCAGCGGAGTGCCGTCGCGGCCGGCCTCCCCGCGCGACCAGTGGACGACCGGAGGGGTCTGTTCTGCGTGGGGCATGGCGGCGCTCTTCTCCCTTTGTACGGGTACGGGGCTGCGGCCGAGAGCCCGTGATGCGCTGCCGCCGCACCCAGCAGGAGCCTACGCCCCGTCATTGAATATTCAAGCATCAGCCTTACGGCAGCGGCCGGGCGGCGGCACCCGGCCGGGCTCCCGGGCGGCCGGACCCTCTCGATCATGTGCCTTCGCAAGGCGGCGAAGCCCGCCCGGGACGCCACCCGGCCGATCAGGGGTGCCCGCTCCTTCCGGTACCGGGGCCGTCGCCCCCGTACGCCGGGACGGGGCCGGGGCACGTCACTTCACGACCGCAACACAACCCCCCGATCGAGTGAACGCCCCCTCCCGGGTGGTTCGAACGCAGCATGACGAACGACTGCGCCCGGCCCGCACGGGCTGCCGCACCTTCTCGAAACTCTGTCCGACGATTCGCCCGGCGCAGCCCGTTACACGCCCTTGATCAGGTCCGTTGTCCGGGCGTCCCTACACGTCGTCGTCAGCTCAGGAGGATTCATGTATCCCGTTCCCACTCCCCTTGGCGGCATCGGCGGACATCGCGCGTTCGAGTGCGACCGCACGGCGCTCACGGTGAACGTACGCCGGGTTGACGCCGAAGGCGGGGTCGCGGCATGAAGCTGTTCCGTTTCGGCCGGAAGCCGTACGTCCAGAACTCGCCGCCCGAGCAACTGCTCTTCGGCGGCCGGCTGAAGGGCTCCTGGGGCTGGACCGTCCATGAGGGCGCGCGCCTCAAGGCGTCGTTCTGGGCGATCCTGCGCCAGATCCCCAGCCTCATCGGCCATACGGTCTCGCTGGCCTGGCGCGCCGATCGCCTCGCGCTGACCGTCGTCGCCCTGGCACAGCTCGGCCAGGCCGCGGCGACCGTCTTCGGGCTGCTGGCCACCAACCGGGTCCTGGTCAGTCTCTTCACCGCGGGGCCCACCGCCGACCGCATCTCCGAGGCGCTGCCCTCCCTGCTCTGGGTCGGCGGCGCCGGCGCCCTGGCGGCCACGCTGCGCGCCGTCTCCTTCGGTGCCACCGGCCGGCTGGAGCCGAAGGTCGAGCGGATCGCCGCGCTGACCATGCTCACCCCGGTGATCCGGGTGGAGATGGAACATCTGGAGCAGCCGGACTTCCACAAGATCCTCGACTCGGGGCAGCACGGCCAGACCGCCGCTCGCCGGCTGATCCAGCACGCCCTGGGCATCGTCGACTCCCTGATGGCGCTCATCGCGGTCAGCGGGGTGCTCGCCCTTCTGCATCCGGTGCTGCTGCCCCTGCTGATCGCGGTCGTGGTGCCCAAGGCGTGGGGCACCGTCAGAGCCGCCCGCCGTACCTACGAATCAATCCAGGTGTGGATCGAACACGTACGCCAGCAGAGCGAGCTGCGACGGCTGTTGATCTCCCAGAAGGCCGGACCTGAGCTGCGGGTGCACGGCGCGGGCCCGTTTCTGCTGGAGCAGTTCGACCGGATGGGCGTCGAGGCGGCCGAGGAGCAGACGCGGCTCGCGCACCGGGAGGCCGGGACGGACCTGGCGACCTCGGCGCTGTCCGGGCTGACCGCGGCGGTGACCTACGGGCTGCTGGCCTGGCTGCTGACACATGGCCATCTGCCGCTCGCCTCCGGTGCCACGGCCGCGCTCGCGCTGACCAACGGCACCGCGGGACTGCGCCGCATGGTCACCCATATGCACCAGCTGTACGAACAGTCGCTGTTCATGACCGACCTGATCAGGGCCGGCGAGGAGTCCCGGCTCCGCGCCATCCCCACGGGCGGTACGCCGGTGCCGGGCCCGCCCGCGCTGATCGAGTTCGACGGGGTCGGTTTCACCTATCCGGGGCGGGAGACTCCGGCCCTGGACGCGGTCTCCCTGACCATTCGCCGGGGCCAGACCGTGGCTCTCGTCGGGGTCAACGGCAGTGGCAAGACGACGCTCAGCAAGCTGCTCGCCGGCCTGTATCTGCCGTCCGGGGGCCAGATCCGCTGGGACGGCACCGATGTACGGGAGCTGGACCGGGACCAGCTCTTCGACCAGGTGGCCCTGGTGCTCCAGGACTATCAGCGGTGGCCGTTCACGGCGCGGGCCAATGTCGCCATCAGCCGCCCGTCCGAGATCCATGACCTCGAACGGCTGGAAGCGGCGGCGTCCCTGGCCGACGCACACACGGTGGTCGGTGAACTCCCGCGCGGCTGGGACACCCTGTGCGAGAAGGGGTACGAGGGTGGCGTGGACCTGTCGGGCGGCCAGTGGCAGCGGCTGGCCCTGGCCCGCGCGTACTACCGGCAGGCCGCGGTCCTGATCTGCGACGAGCCGACCAGCAGTATGGATCCGGCGGCCGAGATCGCCGCGTTCCAGCAGATCCGCGCTCTCGCGGGCGACGGACAGACGGTCATCCTCGTCACGCACCGGCTGCACAGCGTCCGGTCGGCCGATGTGATCTATGTCCTGGACCGGGGGCGGCTCGTGGAGGCGGGCGACTTCACCTCGCTGATGGCCGACGATCACGAAGGGCCCGGACTCTTCCGGGAGTTGTTCTCTTTGCAGTCCGAGCAGTACCGGACCGGAGGTCCCGAGGTACCGGCCCAGCGCGGCCCCGCGGCGGCGGACAGGACGGACGCGGACGCGTCCGAAGGCGTGGCGTGATCCGGCGCGGGCACGCCGCGGCGGTCCCGGACGTTGTCCGGTTGGCTCTGTGAAACACCTGAGGAGAGATGAACGCGATGGCCCTGTGGGACCGGTTCAAGGAATCCGCCGCGACGATGCAGACGCAACTCACGGCGAAGAAGAACGACCTGAAGAGCGGTGCGTTCCGGGACGCGAGTATGGCGATGTGCGCCCTGGTCGCCGCGGCGGACGGCTCGGTCGACCCCGCGGAGCGTCAGCGGGTCGCCTCGCTGATCGCCTCCAATGAGGTGCTGCAGAACTTCCCGGCGGCGGACCTTCAGCGCCGCTTCGACGACGCGCTGAACAAGCTCGCCGCCGACTTCGCGTTCGGGAAGGTCGGCATCCTCCAGGAGATCGCCAAGGCCAAGAAGAAGCCCGCGGAGGCGCGGGCGGTCATCCAGATCGGCATCGTCATCGGCGGCGCCGACGGCGACTTCGACAAGTCGGAGCAGGCTGTGGTCCGTGAGGCGTGCTTCGCGCTCGACCTGCCGCCGCACGAGTTCGACCTCTGAGCGGCCGGACACGCGTGCGGGGCGGTGGCCGACGGCCACCGCCCCGCATCACATCCGGGCCTCCCCGCGAAGCTCTTCCGCTCAGCTTCTTCCGCGCCGCTCGGCGGGGTCCTTCTTGAACGCCCAGGTCATGTCGGGCTCCAGGGCGAAACGGAAGAGCCGCTGGACCGGCGACGTACACAGCAGGGTGACGACCACGCCGGCGAGGAGCGTGACGAAGACCGCGCCCGACGGCTGGTGCAGCCAGTCGGCGCCGTACCAGCCCCAGGTGTCGGCGCTCTGGGCGAGGAATCCGTGCAGCAGATAGCCGCAGAGCGTGCCTGCTCCCAGGGCCGTGAACCACAGGCTGCGGCCGGGAACCCAGGCGAAGAAGCAGGCGGTCAGGACGAGGGAGCAGCCGAACAGCGCGAGCGTCATCAGGATGCCGCTCCACCAGGGCGCACCCAGTTCCTGCGCGCTGTCGCGGTGGAAGAACCACGCCATGTTCATCCGGGTGACGGCCCAGTACGCGAAAACGGCGGTGGCCGCGAAGACCGGCACGGCCAGGATGCGTACTTCCTTGCGGCGCACGAGCGCGAAGTGCTCGGGCTTCAGCCGCAGGCCGAGCACGAAGAACGGCAGGAACTGCAGGACCCGCTGGAGATCGAGGTCGTCGCCGATGTCCGGCGAGACGGCGCCGAGCGCCGCGATGGCCAGAGCGAGCGGGACGGGCCAGCGGACGAGCCGCCAGATCGGCGCGGTGATCCGCCAGACGAAGAGGGCGAGCAGGAACCAGGTCAGATACCACGGGTCGAGCAGGCTGATCGGCATGGACGGGTCGTCCGCGGCCCACCGGTGGAAGAGGCTGTAGGCGACCTCGAACACGATGTACGGCACGGCGACACCGGTGATCAGACGGCGCACCCGGTCGGGCCGGAAGTCGAAGCTGCGCGAGAAGTAGCCGGAGATGATGATGAACGCCGGCATGTGGAACGTGTAGATGAAGATGTAGAGCGCCGAGACCGCCCGGCTGCTGTCCCGCAGCGGCTCCCAGGCATGGCCCATGGCGACGAGCACGATCGCCAGGTACTTCGCGTTGTCGAAGAACGCGTCCCGCTTCTTGGCCGGTGGGGCGGCCGGCTTCGCTTCGGCCGTCTTCGTACCTGACGTGGGCCTTAGCGACTGCTCGGTGACCTGTGTCACATCGCCTCCCAGGGGGAACCCGGGGCAGTGCGCACGCCTCTTAGCAAAATTGTGGGGGGAAAGCGCAGAGCAAACATTCAAGGCACCCTAACGAGGGTTCCCACCTTCCATTCACTCGGGTGTCACGGACAGGGAAGCCACTGGGGGGACTTCCCGCCTCCGTGTACCCCGCATCACGCGCCCCATGACTGGGCGGCGCCGCGGCTCACCGGACGTCGAGGAGCTCCGCGGCGAGCTGTTCGATACGGGTGCGCCAGGCGGCCAGAGCCGCGTCCGCGTCGAATCCGGGCGGCCCGCTCTGGGTGAGGACGAGCCGGGCACCGTGGCCCGTACCCTCCCCCAAATCCCAGCTGACCGCGCCCTGGGGCTCCCAGGTGTAGGTGAGCGATTTCGGCGCCCGGACCTCCGTGACGTGTCCCTCCGGCACCTTCTCGGCGGTGAACCCCTCGGGGACGGGCAGCCCCGCCACCGGCTCGATGCCGGCCGACAGCACCTCCCAGACCGTCTCGGCCGGCCGCACCAGCTGGCGTTCGAGGCGGAGCCGCTTGCCTCCCTCGAATGTTTCGACGACGCCCCGGCCGAGGCCGAACCGCTGGACGTACGCCTCGTGCAGCTCCCCCGCGTCACGGTCCGTCCGCACCGGCCCGCCGTCGAGCAGCTGAGCCAGCGCGGCGATGCACAGCTGCCAGCCGGAGGCGAAGCTCGCGGCGCCGGGGAGGTCGCCGAAGGTGTGTACGAGGGTCAGCAGCGAGCCCTTGCCGTCGGGGGTGATCGCCCAGCTCAGATGGTCGTCGCCCCAGGTGAAGGCGAAGAGGCGGGGTGCGTCCAGGTCCGTGACGGTGCCGGTCATGCCCGGTCCGCTCTCGCCGGGGAAGCGGAAGCCGATCGCGCCGCCCGGCACGAGTTCCACGGTCACCTCGGAGGGAAACCACTGCCGCAGACTCGCGGGGTCGGTGAGCGCGGCCCAGACCCGCTCGGGAGGGTGCGGGAGCCTGCGCTCCATCCGGAGTGAGGTCCGGCCGTCGGCGGTGGTCAGGGTGTCGGCGTGGGTGTTCATGTTCATGAGGAGTCGTCCTCCATCGCGTCGAGATGCCGTTCGAGCGCGTCGAGAGCGCCGGACCACAGATGCCGGTAGGGGGCGAGCCAGGCGTCGAGTTCCGCGAGGGGCTCGGGCCGCAGCTCGTACCAGCGGCGCTGAGCGTCCTGCCGGACGCGGACGAGTCCGGCCTCGCGCAGTACCCGCAGATGCTTCGAGGTGCCCGGCTGGCTGAGCCCGAGGCGGTCCGTGAGCTCCCCGACCAGGTACGGGCGCTCAAGGAGGAGATCGAGGATCTTCCGCCGGTTCGGCTCTGCGAGGACGTCGAACGGTATGGGCATGGATCGAACATATCCCAGCGGCTATATAATCATGCGGCTATGCATGGCGTGTCCCCGGCCAGACGTTTTCATCGCGGGTCGCGAATTTCGGCCATAAAGCGCGGTGAACGCGTCCCTATTCTGGCTGGAACCGCCTGGTGACAGCGTGTCAGCAAGCCATTCATAATGGTAATTTGGGGCGATCGAAGGCCGACCACACTGCTCTCCCGGAAATCGCCCCGCGGCACCGCGCAACGTCACTGCGCAAGAATTGCGGCCCAGGCCACCCGGCCTCCACAGAACGGCGCAAGGAGAGCGGCCGTGCATGACG
Source organism: Streptomyces sp. NPDC058198 (assembly GCF_042882605.1). Taxonomy (NCBI): domain Bacteria; kingdom Bacillati; phylum Actinomycetota; class Actinomycetes; order Kitasatosporales; family Streptomycetaceae; genus Streptomyces; species Streptomyces sp. NPDC058198. Next base: position 66,234 of record NZ_JBHVVP010000010.1, on the reverse strand, counting down.
AATTCCTGTGCCATGTCACCGCGTACGGAGTCTGCGGTGGACAGCGTATCGGCGTCCCTTTAGGCACCTACCGCGCCCCCACTCTGGCACTTGCACTGTGGTGGTTGCGGGACCGGGCCACCTGGATCGCCGAACGGCTCGACCCCAGCCCGGAAAGCGATCATTTCCCCGCCGAGGCGCTCGCTCCGGTGGGCGAGAGCGTTCCGGACGTGCCGGCGACGCTCCGGATATGGCGGGACGACGCTTCCCATCAGGACATGGTCGCGGAGCATTTGGCCGCGGGGCGTCTCATTCGCGTCGCCACGCGCGACGACACCACGGAATATGAACTGCTGGCGGAATCGGTGGACGCGCTGAGAATGGACCGAGCGCTTCCGGTTCTCATCACTCCGGCCGCGATGCCGGAGGCGTACCGCCGGGAGCGCCCTCTCGCCGCTTCTTCCCGGACCGCGGCGCAGGAACAGCGCGGGAACAGCGATACCGCGGAACCACGGATCGCACGGGAGGAATCCTTCGGGGAGACCGTACAACTGGGCCGATTACCCGGTTGAGACGGCGGCCCGGCCGGACCCCGGGAGGTCACTTCGCGGCGCTTTCCCCCTGGGCGATTTCGATATGGGTGTGCAGATCGTTCGCCGCCCCCAGCACGGTGGCGCCGGACAGCGTGAGGCAGATCAGCAGCAGGCCCGCGACGAGGCGGCCGGTCCTGGGCGCGGCCGGTGGGGCGCTCGCCTCCGCGCCGAGCAGGGCGGCGACGCGACGGGGCACCGGGCCGGCCGTCGCGGCGAGGACGGCGCGCGGACGGACCCGGCCTGGCGTCCCGGCGGCGCGGGCGGCCAGCGCGGCCCGGCCGATCGCGCGGGCGGCGAGACGCCGGTCACCGACGGCCACCGCCGCGGCCTCGTCCGCGGTGCGCTCCAGCGCGTAGCCGAGCGGCTCCCGCAGGGCGCGCAGGGCGGGGTGACAGAGAGCGGCCAGTTCCACGGCCGCGAGGAGGACGTGGTGGCGGCCGCGGAGGTGGGCGCGTTCATGGGCGAACAGCGCCTCGCGCTCGGCCGGTTCCAGGGCGCGCAGCATGCCGGTGGTCACGACGATCCGCCCGGGCCTGCCGGGCAGCGCGTACGCGTCGGGGCTGCTGTCCCGCAGGACCGCCAGCTCCCCGTCCGTACCGCCCACCGCGATCCTGGCCCGGCGCAGATCCGCCCGGTGCCGGTGGGCGGCGACGGCGAGCACCGCGGTACGCCACGCCAGCAGGCCGCCGGCGGCGAGCGCGAGCGCGATGGTCAGGGCGGGCGGCCCCGCCGTCAGCGGTTCGAGGAGTTCACCGAGGACGGCGACGGCGGGCAGATACGACGCGCCGGGGACGACCAGCAGGGCCAGGGCGGCCGAGCTGCCGGCGGCCAGCGCGAGCGCGGCGGCGGTGAGCAGCCACGCGGCGTGGCGCGGCGACAGGGCCGCCGCGACCCGGCGCGCGGCGGGCACCGCGAGGAACGGCATCAGCAGGGGCACCCAGACGAGGTAAATCATCCGGCCTCGCCGCCGTCCAGCAGGGACCGCAGCAGCAGCTCGTCCTCGTCGTTGAGCTGGGAGACGAAGCGGGCGAGGACCGCGCTGCGGTCGTCGTCCTTGGCCAGTTCCGTATGCATACGGCGGGCGGTCAGGCCCGGGGCGTCCTCGGTCGGGGTGTACGCGTAACCCCGGCCGGCCCTGACCCGGGTGACGCTGCCCTTTTCGTACAACCGCGAGAGGATCGTGGTGACGGTGGTGCGGGCGAGCGGCACCCCGAGGACTTCCTGGACCTGGCCAGGGGTGAGCGGCGTGTCGGCGGCCCACAGAGCCGCCAGCACACCGGCTTCCAGCTCCCCCGCAGGCCGCCGTTCCGGGCCCTCGTCGCCCATGGGAATGCTCCTCCCGTTTCCTTCGTCTACAGTGAAGTAGACCGTCTACAGAACTGTAGTCAATCGGATCGTCACGCAGGACACCCCTGCCCACCATTATGGGAGCAGCCCCCTATGGCCGTATCCGCCCTCACGGCGATGCCACAGGCCGTGAACCTCCTCGACGCGGGATCACTGCTCTCCGCGTTCGGCGCCCTCGGTATCGCCGTCGTCCTCTTCGCCGAGACCGGACTTCTGATCGGCTTCTTCCTCCCCGGCGACTCCCTGCTCTTCACCGCCGGGCTCCTGAGCGTCCCCGGCGCGCACGGGGCCGCGCATCTCGCACTGTCCCAGGTCCTCGTCGCCTCGGCCGTCGGCGCCCTGCTGGGAGCGCAGACCGGCTACTGGATCGGCCGGCGCGGCGGCCGGGCGCTGCTGGCGCGCAGCCGTGCCCGCAAACTCCACGAGGGAGCGGCCCGCGCCGAGGAACTGCTCGACCGGTACGGCCATGCCAAGGCCATCGTGCTGGCCCGGTTCGTACCCGTCGTACGCACCGTGCTGAACCCCCTGGCCGGCGCCCTGAACGTGCCCGCCCGGCTCTTCACCCTCTGGCAGATCATCGGCGGTGCGGTCTGGACCGTCGGACTCGTGCTCGCCGGATACGCGCTGGGCTCGTCCGTACCCGACGTCGACCGCTATCTACTGCCCATCGTCGCGCTCGTGGTGATCGTCTCGCTGATCCCGATCGCCCTGGAGCTGCTGCGCGCACGCTCACGCCGCGGGTCCGAGGAGGGAGCGCGTTGATCGCTGGTACGGGGGCTGCGCCCCTTCAGGACGGCAGCTGGTTCGACGACGGCCTGTACACCTTTGTGACCGATCTGGCCCAGCGCTCACCCGTCTGGCTGGACACAGTGGTCTCCTCCTGGTCGACCTACGGACTCGCGCTGTTCGGCGTGCTCCTGCTGGCCGCGTGGTGGCGTGCCCGCCCCGATGCCCCGGCGCGGAGCACCCTGGCGCTGGCCGCGCCCCTCGTGGTGGTCGTGTCGTATCTGGCCAACGACGGCCTCAAGTCGCTGCTGCGGGAGCAGCGGCCGTGTCAGACCCTGCACACGCTGACCATCGAGGCATGTCCCCCGCTGGGCGACTGGTCGCTGCCCAGCAACCACGCCGCCATCGCCGCCGCGGCCGCCACCGCTCTCCTGTTCACCGACCGCGTGCTCGCGGCGGTCGCGGTCCTGGCCGCCCTTCTGATGGCGGTGTCGCGGGTGTGGGTCGGGGCGCACTATCCGCATGATGTGGCCCTCGGTCTGGTCGTGGGCACGGCGCTGAGCTGGACACTGATGGTCGCCGCGCGCCGCACCGTGCCGCTCGTGGAGCGCCTCAGGGACACCCGTCTGCGCCCGCCGGCGGCGCCGCGGTGAGCCACCCCGCGCCGGCGGCCGGCCGCAGCCGCGGTAGGCCGGCGCTGGGCGTGACCGCGCTCTGTGCCGCGCTCTTCGCCTTGCTGGCCGTGGGCGTGGCCGCCCGCCACGGGGCGCCGTTCCCGCTGGACCGGAGCGCGCTCGCCTGGTCATTGGAGCACCGCCCGGCCGGCGCCCTCACGCCGGCCCGCGTCGTCACGGCGAGCGGCACCGGCCCCTACCCCTATCTGTGTGCCATCGGCGCGGGTCTGATCGCCGGCCACGACCTGCGGCGCCGGCTGAGCGCGGCGGCCGGCGCCCTCGCCTTTCTCGTCGTCGGACAGGCCGTCCGCTATGCCGTCCTGCACGCGATCGGCCGTCCCCGGCCCGCCATGGCGGACTGGGCGACCCATGCGTCGGGGTTCGCGTTCCCCTCCGGACACGCGACGACCTCGGCGCTGGTGGCGGGCCTGCTGGTCTGGGCCCTGGCCCGCCGGAGCCGTACGGCCCCCACCCGCGCGCTCTGCGCGCTCATCGTCTGCTGGGCCGTCGCCGTGGGACTGAGCAGGATCTATCTCGGGGTGCACTGGGCGAGCGATGTCCTCGGGGGATGGCTGTACGCCGCCACCTTGCTCGGCCTCGGCGCGCTTCTCCTCCCGACCGGGCGCCTGCTGCCCACGACGTGCCCGGCGGCCGGCGGGGAGAGCGATGATTCCCGGGCTGCTCGGACGTCTACCTCTGTGACAGCCCCAGGAAAGGACTCAGCCATGTTCGACAACAGCAAGGCGTTCAGCGGATTCGCCGTGGACGACATCGAGAAGGCCCACCGCTTCTACGGCGAGACGCTGGGACTGGACGTCTCCGAGGATCACGGCATGCTGCGACTGCGCCTGGGCGGCGGCGCCTCCGTGCTCGTCTACCCGAAGCCCGCTCACACGCCGGCGTCGTTCACGGTCCTCAACTTCCCCGTCGACGACATCGACGCGGCGGTCGACGAGCTGGCCCAGCGGGGGGTGCGCTTCGAGCGCTACCCCGGCATGGACACGGACGACAAGGGCGTCTTCCGGGCCGGGGGCCCGTACATCGCCTGGTTCACCGACCCGGCGGGGAACACCCTCTCCGTGCTCCAGGAGCGGTAGGGAGCACGGGAACCCGGCCGGTCCTTCGCCGGTCGCCGGGCCGCCCGGTCACTCACAGGGCGCGGTGCATGATGTGCAGTCCCACATAGCCCTGCGTCGGGTGCCTGAATCCCTCCGGCAGCGTGCCCAGCACCTCGAACCCGAGCGACCGGTACAGCTCGACCGCGTACACATTGGTCTCGACGACGGCGTTGAACTGCATCGCGCGGAACCCCGCCGCACGGGCCCACTCGATCGAGTACTCGCACAGCGCCCGGCCCACACCACGGCCCGCGTGCGCCGGGTCGACCATGTAGCTGGCGCTCGCGATATGACCGCCGTTGCCCATGTGGTTCCTGTTCATCTTCGCCGTGCCCAGGACCGTACCGGCCTCATCGACGGCGACGACGGCCCGGCTCGGAGCGGCCACCAGCCACCAGTCACGGCCGTCACTCTCACTGAGGTCCGGCGGATAGGTGAAGGTCTCGCCGTCGGCGACGATCTTGTGGAAGAACGGCCAGATGGCGGGCCAGTCCTCCGTGGTGGCTTCTCTGATCAACATGGGGTCAGGATGCCGGTCCGCCCTCCGCGGGCGCCAGCGCTTTTCCCGCTTGCTCCGGCTTACTCCGGCGTCGCCCGCGCGGCGGCCGTCCTGAGCGGGGCGCCCGCGGCATGCAGGCTGCTGAGCGCCTGGCGGTACGAGGTGAACAGTCCTGTCTCCAGATAGCCGACATTCAGCTCCTGGCAGTACCGCCGCACGATGGGCTGCGCCCTGCGCAGTTGGGGCGTGGGCATGCTCGGGAAGAGATGGTGCTCGATCTGGTAGTTGAGCCCGCCCAGCGCGACATCGGTGAACCAGCCGCCGCGCACATTGCGGGAGGTGAGCACCTGGCGCCGCAGGAAGTCGGGGCGCTCATCGCCCGTCAGGGTGGGCATGCCCTTGTGGTTGGGGGCGAAGATGGAGCCCAGGTAGAGACCGAACAGGCACTGGTGGACGGCGAGGAAGGCCACCGCCTTGCCGGGCGGCAGGAGCAGGAACAGCGCGCTGAGGTAGAGCGCGAAGTGCGCGAAGAGCAGCACGCCTTCCAGCCGACGCTGTTTCAGTGAGCGGTTGGCCAGCGCCCGTACCCCCGCGACATGCAGGTTGAAGCCCTCCAGGGCGAGCAGCGGGAAGAACAGATACGCCTGCGAGCCGCCGATCAGCCGGGGCAGCCCCGTGGCTTTGCGCGCCTGGCCACGCGTCCACACCAGGACGTCCGGCTCGACATCCGGATCGAGCTCCTCGTGGTTCGGATTCGCGTGGTGGCGGGAGTGCTTGTCCTGCCACCAGCCGTACCCCATGCCGATGCCGAGATTCCCGGCGATCCTGCCTGTCCAGGCGCTGGCCTTGCGCAGCCGGAACACCTGGCGGTGCCCCACATCATGGGCGACCAGGGCCACCTGTCCGAAGACCACGGCGAGCAAGGCGGCCACGGCGAGCGTCCACCAGCTGTCGCCGACGGCGGCGAAGGCCGCCCAGCCGCCGGCGTAGAGCCCGGCGACGAGAGACATCCGCAGCAGGTAGTACCCGGGCCTTCGCCGCATCAGGCCGGCCGCGGTGATTTTCTTGGCCAGACACGCGAAATCGCTGCCGGCCTCTCGCCGCTGTTCCAGCAACGCGGGTTCGCCAGTGGGGTGCATCGGCATGGGCCACGCCTTTCGGGTCGGTCACGACCGCCTCGTGCCGAGGTGCTGACTGCTCGGCAGGGTGGCTGGTGAGTTCGGTCGTGCCGCCACGGATGCCCGTACGGAGGGGTGCGCGGAAACTGCCGCCGACCGGAAAGAATGACGCGACACGCGCCGCTGTCCCTGGCCGGGGGCCACGGGAAGCAGAAAATGAGGCGTCCTGCTTTTCAGTGTAGCTGCCTGTCGACCGCGGACAACTGACACGGAAACGGCCCCGGGACGGGATCCCGGTGCCCCCTTGCACGCCGGCCGGGTGCGGGCCCGGGGAATGCGGGGTATTCGACAGTCGCACCTCGCGTGCACCATCCAGTGGATAAGAGGCGAATGACCCGTGTTCGAAGCTGAAGACATTCGGGAGTGGCGGGGCCACGATGTGGTCGATGCCGAGAAGAAGAAGATCGGCTCCCTGGAAGCCGTGTACGTGGACACCGCGACGGACGCCCCGTCGTTCGCCACGGTGATCATCGGCCTGCCGACCAAGCGGCGGCTGATCTTCGTTCCGCTGACCGATGCCACCGTCGGCCCTGACTATCTGAAGGTCCCCTGGGACAAGAAACTGGCCAAGGAAGCACCCTGGATCGACATGGACGGGGAATTGCTCGCCGAGGACGAGCCGCGGGTCTTCGCGCACTACGGGCTCGCCTATAAAACCGGCGCGAATGGCGAGCGCAGGCTCGGCCGCCGCTGAGCGCTCGGGGCGCGCGGCGTGCGGCAGGGCTCCGTCGTGCTTCTTCACGCCTGCCCGGCCGATGTTCGACGCGCCGCGCGCTGGACAGATATGAAGTCACTGCCCGGATTCGGGGGCCGTGAGGGAGGTGGCGGAGTTCGTACAGGTCAGACGCTTTCGCGGGCCACGGGGTAGCACCCTCCATCTGGCGCTCGCCCCGGGACGCCCGCGGCAGCGCGTCCCGGCCAACGGCGGGCTGCGCATCCGTCCGGGACCGGCCCATGAACCGGACGCGCGACGGCTCAGCCGCCGGCTCGCCCGGGAGATGCTGGTGCAGCACGAGGTGCACCGTACGGGCTTCCGGGGCGCCACGATCGTGGTCACCGGGGCCGGCGCCGTGGACGAGCCGCTGCTGCTCGCCGTCGCGGAGGTCCTGAACGGCTACGAGGGCAGGCTGTACACCGGCGCGGACATGGGAGTGACGGCCCATGACATGGAGCTGCTGGCGGGGATGACGCCGTATGTGCTCAACGCGGTCAGCAGCGCCTTCGAGCCCCATACGGCCACGGCGTTCGGGGTGCTGGGGGCGGTGGAGGCATGGGCACGGGGGCCCGTCGCGGGGCTGCGGGTGCTGGTGCACGGCACCGGCAAGGTCGGCGGCGTACTGGCCAGGGAGCTGGCCACGGCCGGAGCCACCGTTCTGACCTGCGACATCGCTCCCGGCGTCGCTGACCTGCCGGGCTGCAGGCCGGTCGAGGACTGGGCCGAACGGGAAGTGGACGTTCTCGTGCCGTGCTCGGTGAACGATCTCATCGATGTCCGGCTCGCCCGGCGGCTGCGCTGCGGCGCGGTCATCGGCTCGGCGCACGCCGTGCTCGCAGACGAGGACGTCACCGCCGATGTCCTGTACGGCAGGGGCATCACCTATCTGCCGGCGCCGCTCGTCAGCGCCGGAGCGGTGATGGTCGACTCCATGGAGCTGTACGGTCCTGAGGCGTTCCGCGGTGCCTCGCCGCGCCGCGTCTACGAGTTCGTCAGAAACACGGTCCGTTCCGCGGTGGCGGACCTGACGGCGGCGGCCCTGCACGCCGGGCTCTCGCCGACCGCGGCGCTGGACCGGGTGACCCTCCCGCCGACGGGCGCGTACTGCGGTCTGCGGTTCCACCGTACGGCGACCGCCGGCGACGACCCGCTGCCGGGCCCCTGACACCGGTCGGGCACCGCGGGACCTGGGGCGTGTTGCGAAAGTCCCGCCCTGCGGGCGGACGGCGCTACTTTCGCAACACGCCCTAGGTGGGCCCGCGGTGCCCGACGTGGTGACGTTCAGCCGGACCGATCAGTGGTTCCGGCTCACTCGTGGATCAGGCCGTCGGGACGATGTGGTAGGTCTGGCCCACACTCGTCTGGACGGAGATCACCCCGTTCGCCGTGGTGAACGGAACGGCCGCGCCGCTCGCGTTGGTCACCGTGAACGTGCTCGTCCAGGGGTTCTTCAGCTTCAGTGTGCCGCCCGCCTTGCTGATGACGTCGACATAGCTGACCTTGTCGGACTGCTTGGCGCTGGACACCACGAACGCGCCCTTCTGGCGCAGCTGGTAGAAGCTGGCGTTCTTGCCGGCCGGCCAGGTGGGGAAGAGCGTGATGTACTGCTGGTCGGTCTGGATCAGCATGCTGTTGACCGCCTCGGTCGCCCCCGACTTCTCGATGCCGTGATGCGGATCGCTGATCCGTAGGTTCGGCGCCATACGCGAGGTGATGACCGACTTGAACTTGTCGATGAGGGACTGCGCCGGATAACCGGCCCTGGCCGCCTGGTTGAACACCTTGGGGAAGCTGTTCTCCTGCCCCCAGGAATTCATCGCGTCGAGGGTGTCGACCGCTGTCCGCAGCCGCGCCGCGTCGGAGTTGATGCCGAGCTGGTCGGCGGGCTGGATGAATTCGAGGTTGATGGTGTTGTCACCGGGGTGGATGTCCCTGGTGTCCGAGCCCTGCATGGTGCCGGCGGTCGCCAGCGAGAAGACGGTCTTGCCGTTGTACACCGCGGTCGGCTGGGCCGGCAGGTTGGTGAGGATGTTCTGCCAGGTCGTACGCCTCCCCGCGTCGACGCCGAGCTTCTGGCTGCCGGCGATCAGCGCGGACAGGACCCGCTTGAGCAGCCCGAGGTCGGCGGAGGAGTTCTGGCCCCACGTGCCCTCGTGCGGACCGCTCCAGAGGCTGTAGCGGCCGGCGGCGTCGCGCTCCAGGTAGCTCTCGAAGAACAGTGAGACCTCGTTGAGGAACGGGTACGCCTTGTTCCGCAGGAAGTCGACGTCCTGGGTGTATTCGTAGTAGTCGACGAACTGGGAAGCGGTGAAGAGGGAGTTGGAGACCTGCTGGTGGTACTGGTCGTCCGTGGTCGATCCGTACGGGCCGATGCCCACGGGGAACAGGACCCCGGCCGGGACGCCACCACTGGGGAAGCGCCCGCTGATGTAGTCGGGCTTCACCCGGTTCAGATCCTGCTTCGCCCGGCGCTGTGCCTCCGGCACATAGGCCAGGATCGTCTCGTGGAAGGGCAGCGACAGTTCGGGGCGGTTGCTGGAGTAGACACCGTAGAACGGTGCCTGCGCGTTGTAGTTCAGGTGGAAGTCACCGTTGAACTGCGGATTGTCCGTCGTGGTCCAGATGCCGTAGAGCGCGGGAGCGAGCTCGCCCCGGCGGCTGGCGGAACCGATGAAGTACTGGGCGGCGTAGTAGAACTTCTCCAGGGTGGCGTCGCCCAGTTCCACGCCCGACTGCATCCAGTAGGTCTTCCACCAGTCGACGCGCTGGGTGTCGAGGGTCGCCAGCGATCCGGTGCTCTGGCCGCGCACCTGCGTCACCGCGTCGTTGTGCGGAGCGGCCGGGTTCTGCCCGCCGCCGCCCACCGTGGTCACGACGGTGACGGTCTGTCCCGCGGGGACGGTGAAGACGGTCTTCGCGGTGGCGCCCGACACGGTGGGCTGCTGTACGGCCGTCCCGCCGAGGACGGTGGTGGCCAGGGCGGCCCTGGACACCCACTTGCTGCCCGACGCGGTGGCCCGCTCGGCCCACATCACCTGGCCGTCGGTCCCCGCCGTGTTGCTGTAGGCGGAGTTCGGGGTGGTGGCGCCGGCGAACGTCGACGCCTGGAGCTGCACCGGCTGCGAACCGGTCGACGTGATCGAGGTGACCATGACGTTCTTGTCGGCGGCGAGCCAGGTCTTCATCGACACGGGCGCGTTGCCGAGCGACATCGACGTACCGACGGTGCCGTCGACGATGTTCTGTTCCTCGCGGAAGGGCTGGGCGGGCGGCGGCGTGCCGCCACCGCTCTGCTGGTACAGCTCGATCTGGCCGATACGGGCCCGGGGGTTCTGGATCGAGTCACCCGTCGTGCCCTGTGTGGGCTCGGTGATGTTGAGCCGGATGTACCGCGCCTGCACGGAGCTGATGGTCCGGTCGATGACATCGGCGGTGTTGTTCTGGACCGTGTCGACGCTGTTCCAGGTACTGCCGTCGTTGCTGGTCTGGAACGCCAGCGTCTTGGTGTTGAAGGCCTCGTTCCCCGGGCGGGCGGCATTGTCGTTGCGCACGACGTAGCGGCCGATGGTCTTGACCGAGCCGAGGTCGAGGGAGATCCACTGCGGCTTGCCGACCTGCGAGACCCAGCCCTCGTATCCGCCGCCCCACTGGCCGTTGACGGCGCGGTCCGGTGTGAAGGAGCCCTCGGTGGTACTGGCGGTGGCGCGGGCGCCGAGGGCCAGGTTCTGGCTGGTCTGCGGGGCGGTGCTGGTGATGGTCACCCCGCCGATGGGGGCGGGCTTCGGATTGGGGTTGGCGTTCCAGAAGTCCCCCTTGGAGACATAGAACGTCTTCACGCCCGTGCTGCCGCCCGAGGTGATGCCGACGTCACCATTGCCCAGGAGGGCGGTGTTGGGCATGGCGTTCGTTATGGACCCGGCGTAGCTCTGGTCGGTCCATACACCCTTGATCGCCGAGAGCTTGGCCTTCATGGTGTCCCACTGCTGAGCCGCCGTGGGCGGGCCCGCGGCCGCCGCCCGCGCGGCCGTGTCCCCGGCCAGTGCGGTACCGGGAACCATGAGCGGTACGGCGACGGCCAGGGCGAGCAGCCCCGCGTAACCGCGTGCCCGCCCTCGTCCCTGTCCGCGTCCTCGTCCGAAGCTGCGGGAAACTCCCCGCGTCGTTCTCTCCTGCCCCATTCTGGCTCTCCCTTGAGTCGGGGTCTTGCGAGAGGTCGGTGCGTGTGCGTTGCGCTGCCCTGCGGCCGGGTGCTGTCCGCACCCGGCCGCAGAGGTTCGGGGGACCGCTCTATCCCAGCGGTCTGGGCAGGTCGAAGCCGATGGCCCGGACGTTCTCGAGGCGGCCGTAGGGGGTCAGGGCCGTCCCGATGTCCTTGCTCAGGCTCTCGACGCCCGCTTCGATTCCGAAGAGTCCGGCGATGACGGCCTCGGTCACGGCCACGCCGGCGTTGCTGTCGCGGTTCGCCACCCCGCGTCCTGCCACGCGGTAGGTGCCGTCCGCGGTGACTTCCATCGCCTGGCCCCACAGCCCGCCGGAGGTGGCGCGGTGCGCGCGGCGCAGTACACCGGCCGCGATCTCCGGCCGGCCGAGCCGGCACAGACCGAAGGCGGTGGCCCCCGGCCAGGCCCCGAACGCGCCGGCCGCGCCGTGGTCCGGGCGGTCCGAGAGCGGCGCGATCGGGTCGTCGGGGTCGAGGGCGCGCATCCAGTCGCCGTCCAGCAGGCGTTCGGTGACGAAGCGGACCATCTCCCCGCGCTGGTCCGCCGACAGGTCCTCGGCCATATCGGCGGCGACGAGTTCGAAGTCGAGGCAGTGGCCGATGACCTCGTTGCCCTCGGGGTGGGAGATCATCCAGCGTCCGTCGCCCGCGTACTGCGCCAGGACGGCCGCCGACAGCGCGCCGGCCTCGCGCTCCGCCTCGGCGGCCTCGGCCTCGTTGCCGTCACCGAGCGCGCGCAGCAGCGCCGCCAGCGAGCGCAGCATGCCGACGTAGCCGGCGTTCAGCGAGACCACGGCGTCGCGGTAGTTGGGGACGCACTCCAGCAGCTCCCAGGCGTCCCGGCCGAAGTCGGCGAGCACTCCCCCGCCGAACGCGGCGCGCAGGCCGCGCGGGCGGAAGGCCATCGCGCGCAGATGATCCAGCACACTGCGTCCTCCCGCGCTCTCGCCGAGCAGCGCGAGATCGCCGGTCACTCCCACGTACGCCTTCACGACGCGGAAGAGGGAGTGGTCGTTGGCCGAGTAGTGGTTGCCGACCGGCAGCAGATTGCGGGTGTCGAAGGAGTGGCAGCGGTCGTACGGCTGCGCGAGCGCGGCCAGGACCCAGCGGCGCAGACCGTCCGGCTCCAGCAGCGCCGCGGTCCTGGCCCATTCCGAGATGTCCCAGAAGAAGGTGGTGGTGGCTCCCAGCCGCGGTCCGCCGGTCAGGAACACCGGGCCGAGCGGGCTGACGGTGGTGTTGCGCAGATAGATCGCCAGCAGTGCGCCCAGGTAGTACGTACGGGCGAGGTCGGCGTCCTCGGTGTGCAGCGTGGGCAGATGGCCGGAGAACTCGGAATTGCCCGGCTGGAACGCGCTGCGCCAGGTCCGGCGCCAGCGGCCGGCCACCGCGTCGAACTCCGTACGGAAGGAGGCGGCGGCTTGGACGGCGTCGCGCGTCACGCCCTCGGCCGAGTCGCCGATGTCGAGGACGATGCCCAGCTCGGTCTCCTCGCCGGGCTCCAGAGTGACGCTCCAGCGGGCGACCGCACGCGCTCCGGCCGTTTCGACGGAATCGGGCGCCGTCGAGAAGGCGTAGGCGCTGCGGGCGACCGTGCGGGAGTCGGCGACGGACACGGTGGCGCCGTCGGTCGTAGCCCGCCAGCGCTGCCCCTCCCACCAGGCGGCGGTCCCCAGCAGGGGCGCGTCGTCCAGCCGCAGTTCGGCCCCCTCGTCGCTGACGAGGACCGTCACGGTGTGCCAGCCGCCGGTCGCCAGGGGCGCCGGCGCGGTCAGGTGCTCACCCGCGATCCGCAGCGACAGATGCCCGTCCTCCAGGGCGACCTGGAGCGAGTCGGGGTGGTTGCCATGGGTGAGGACGACTCCGGTACGGTCCGGCTCGTCGGCCCGTACGTCGAAGCGGAGGACATCGCCGTCGCCGAGCCGCACCGTGCCGATCCGCAGATCCGTGTCGGGGCGGACCGTGTGCTCGGCCGCTTCGCCGATCGCCACGGCCTCGCCCGTGGCGCGGCGTACGGAGATCTCCCGGACCCGGCAGGCGGCGCCCGGGGCCCGTACCCGCCCCGAGTCCGGTGTCGAGTGGTCCGGCAGCTCCGATTCCAGCAGCATCGGTTCGGAGTCCTCGTCGCGCTGGATTCCGGGGATACGGGGACTGCCCAGCCGCACCCATCGCTCGCCGATGGGCAGGAACTGCACCTGTCGCGGCCGGTCGGCGGTGGCTTCGTCGCGGAGCCGCTCGGTGGTGAAGTAGTCGTGGTAGTGGCCGTCGTTCCACGGGCTGCCGTAGAGCCAGCCCCAGTCCACCTCCGAGTGGGCGAACGGCGCGAGCAGTTCCTGCTCCACCACCGCCGTCACCGGCACGGCCGACGCGTTGCGCAGGACGAGCCGCCACAGGAGCCGGCTCTGCTCGTATCCCATGCGTACGTCGGTGGTCACCGCCAGCGCGCCGGCCGTGGCGGACCGCCGTACGCCCCACGGCGCCCATCGCATCCGCTCGGCGGCGGGGACGGATCCGTCGATCCGCAGCACGCCCGTGTGGTAGCCGCCGCTGTACGGGGGGAACGCCAGCCAGGACAGCGAGGTGAGGTCGCCGTTGACATGGCCTTGACCCCACTGGTTGCGCAGCGAAGGGAGGTGGTTGAGTTCCGCGCGGTCGATCCAGGCGCCGGCCAGGTCGTCGAGGGCCGGCACGCCGTTGATCGGCTGGTTCACTTGGACGCTCCAGACATGAGTCCGTGAATGAACTCGCGCTGGCTGACCAGATATCCCACCACGGGGATGACAGCGGCGAGGAACATGATTCCGAAGAGCTGGCTGTAGTCGGTCGAATAGGCACCGAGCGAGACATAGATGCCGGTGGTGATCGTCTGGCCCTGGAGCGGTCCGAGAATGAACTGCGGATTGAGGAAGTCGTTCCACACCCACAGTCCGAGGAAGATCGCGACGGTCGCGGTGGCGGGACGTACGACGGGGAAGACGATGCGCCACCACAGCCGCAGATCGCCGGCGCCGTCCATCCGGGCGGCCTCGATGACCTCGCGGGGGATGGTCCGCAGGAATCCGACATAGACGAAGACCGCGAACGAGAGATACCCGCCGCCGACGTTGGACAGGATCAGGCCGGCGTAGGAGTTGGCCAGACCGATCGAGCGCAGCAGCGTCACGATCGGAAGCAGGATGACCTGCGGCGGGACCATCAGCCCGAGCGCGAACACCGCGAGCAGGACGGCCCTGAGGCGGGGCGCGCGCTCGGATATGTAGAAGGCGAGCATGGAGCTGAGCGGGACGAGGATGACGAGGGTCGCCGTCGTCACCAGGATCGAGTTGAGCAGCCCCGCCTGGACGAGATGGTCCGGCCTCTGTAGCGCGTTGAGGATGTTGTCGAAGGTGAACGGGACCGGCGGAGAGGCCGGATTCGAGACGATCTGGTCCTGTGTCTTGAACGCGCTGACGAACGCGACGTACACGGGCAGGATGAACGCCAGGGTGATCAGCCAGGCGCCGATCAGATGCGACTTCTTACGGAGGTTCGGTCCGGCGGACCGGGCGGACCGGGCGGACCGGGCGGCGGGAGCGCTCACAGGTTCGTCTCCCTTCGGCGGAGCAGGGTGGTGACGCCGTACGAGACGACGGCGGTCAGCGCCAGCAGGAACATCGCGATGGACGAGGCATAGCCGAACCGGTTGTCGGTGAAGGCCACGGAGATCAGGTAGAAGGCGGTCGACCGGGTCGACTCCGCCGGGCCGCCGCCGGTGAGGACCGCGATCACGTCGTAGAGCTTGAGCGTGGTGATCAGGCACAGCACGACGCTGATCGTCATGCCCGGCGCGATCATGGGAAGGGTCACGTGCCGGAACCGGCTGAGGACCCCCGCCCCGTCCATCCGGGCCGCCTCGTAGAGCTCCTGCGGCACGGACTGGAGTGAAGCGGTGTAGACGACCGTGGCGAACGCGATGGTGATCCAGCTGACGACCGCGCAGACCGACACCACCGCGAGAGTGTCGTCGCCGAGCCAGGCGATGGGCTCGTCGATCAGGCCGATGCGGGACAGCGCGCTGTTGAGCAGGCCGTTCTGGGTGAGGATGGATCGCCAGATGAAGCCGACGATGACACCGGAGAGGACCTGCGGGATGAAGATGAGGGTCCGCATGACGCGGTAGTTGGCGGAGGAGCGGTTGAGGACGACGGCCAGCAGCAGCCCCACCACGTTGGCTATGACGGTGACCGCCACGACCACGATCATCGTGAACAGGAGACTCGACAGCAGCCGGTCGTCCGAGAAGAGCTCCCGGTAGTTGGCGAGGCCGACGAAGTCACTCCCGGCCTGCAACGGGTTCTTGTCCGTGAAACTGAGGAAGAGGCTCTGCACCAACGGGTACAGGAGGAACACCCCGTAGAGGATGACCGCGATCCACGCAGCGGGGGCCAGCCCGAGGCTTCGGCCCGCTCGTGGAGATCGACTGGGCACAGCTTGATCCTTTCTGTCCCCCGTGCCTCGCTGCGGCCGCTCGGGGGTGGGTCGGCGCCCCGGAGGGCCGCACGGCGACCGAGGTGGTGAGCGAGGAAAAGGCGGGAGCCGCGGCCGTCCGTTGTCGTACGGCGTCGGTCCGTCGACGTCAGGGTGTACACCGTCAGGTCCGCCCGGCGGGGGGCGTACGGCGTCAGGTCCGTACGCTATATCCCGCCTGGCCGAAAAACACCTGACAACGATGTCACCCTTGGCCGGACCGCGGCCCCCGCCCGTCTCTTCCGCGGGCGGCGGTTACTTGGCGGCCTTGTCCCAGTCCGCGTCGAGCGTGGCGAGCGCGCCCTTGGTGTCGGAGCTGGTGAACAGCTTCTGCGCCAGGGAGTTGAACTGCTCGACCACCCCGGGCGGGAGCGCGTCGTCATTGTTGACCTGACCGAACGCGCTGACCTTCGCGTTGTCGTCGGTCACGAGCTTGAACCCGTCGGTGTAGAGCGGGGTCACCTTCGCGCCGAAGTCCTCGAAGGGGACGTTCTTCAGCATCGGGAAGGCGCCGTCGGTCTCGATGAGCGTCTTCAGGTTCGGCTTGGACAGCGACCACGCCTGCGCGAACGTGGCCGCGGCGTCGACGTCCGAGGACTTGGCGCTCACCGAGGTGGTGCCACCGGTGTTGAACGGCACGATCGCCTTGCCGGTCTCGCTCGGCAGCAGGAACGTACCGAAGTCGTCCGCGTCGGCGGCGGGGATCTGGCCGATGAACCAGCTGCCCATCGGGTACATGGCACTCTCGCCGGCCAGGAACTGCTTGTTGGCGTCCGCGTAGCTCACGCTCAGGGCGCCCTTGTCGAACGCGCCCGCGCCGATGAGCTGGCGGTACTTGCCGACGGCGGCGGTCATCTCGGGACCGGTGAACGCGACCTCACCCTTGTAGCGCTTCTGGATCCACTGCGGATCCGAGCCCAGGACATCCGCGGTGATGATCCCGGACAGCGGGATCCCGGCCGACCACGGCTCGCCGCCCGCCATCTCGACCGGAGTGACGCCGGCCTTCTTGAGGGTCGTGACGACCTTCGTGAACGCGTCCCAGGTCTGCGGGACCTGGAGGTTGTGCTCGGCGAAGATCTTCTTGTTGTAGAAGATCATCGGGATGACCTGGGAGTTGGTGGGCGGGATGTACGTCTTGCCGTCGATCGCGTTGCCGTTGGGGTCGGTGAAGTTCTCGTCCAGCCACTTCTGGTCGAACGGCTTCAGCAGCCCGGCCGCGGTGAAGTCCTTCGGGTTGATGGAGGAGAGGATGTCCGGGAACTGCCCCGACGCCTGGAGCTGCTTGGCGTAGGCCGTCCGGTCGGCGTCCGGCGAGACGATCTTCTTGACCTTGACGTCGGGGACCGCCTTCTGCGCCTCCGAGATGGAGGTGTCCCAGAACTTCGCGGTCAGCGCCGGGGTCTCGAACGTCATGAACGTCAGGCCACCACCGCCGCCGCCCGCCGCTGTGCCGCTGGTGGAGCAGCCCGTGATCGCCAGGGCGCTCACCAGACCGGTGACCGCCGCCATGAGGGCAGGTCTGCGCTTCATGTCATCCTCCTTGATGCTTCACGCGATGCGGCCGGACTCCGGCCGCCCTGTGCCGTCGTGCGAATTGCTTGTCCTGAAAACCCGCGTGCGGAGGCGGGGTGGGGCAGTGCGCGAGAACCGGCCCCTCGGTTCTGAGGCCCGGTAAACACCCTCGTTTCGTATACTTTTCAGAAGAGTAGCCAGCGTCCCGGCACAGTCAAGACTCGTACCGACCTTTACCGGATCGAGATCGGAGGCGATGCGGCCACGGCGCCACATTTTCGCGAAAAGACCTGCTCACACGAGGTATTGACAATCCGGCCCGGGAGAGGACCACACTGGTGGGGCACGGAGGGACAGCGGCGGACGCCGCCGGCTCCGGGCCTCGCGAGAGGGAAGAAAAAAATATGATCGATGGGCGGTAGCATCGCGGGACGCCCAGGAGGGACGGCGGGAGCCGTCATTTCACAGGCCGTCACGTGGGTGTGAGACCGAAACGAGGAGCAGCACGATGGCAGGCACGCCTCGACGGCAGGCACTGGCGGACACCGCCTACGACACGATCCGTCAGCGGCTGGTGGACCACGACATCGAGCCGGGGTCGAAGATGAACATCAACACCCTCGCCCAGGAGCTGGCGAT
Source organism: Streptomyces sp. NPDC058198 (assembly GCF_042882605.1). Taxonomy (NCBI): domain Bacteria; kingdom Bacillati; phylum Actinomycetota; class Actinomycetes; order Kitasatosporales; family Streptomycetaceae; genus Streptomyces; species Streptomyces sp. NPDC058198. The sequence continues at coordinate 48,526 of NZ_JBHVVP010000010.1, read as the reverse complement.
CTCGCCCACGCCGCTCAGGGAGGCCCTCGCGCGGCTGGAGGCGGAAGGCCTGGTCGTGAAGCGGTCGTTGGCCGGCTACACGGCGGCCACGCTGCTCAGCAGCCGCAGTCTCGGTGAGCTCTTCGAGGTACGTCTCCTGCTCGAACCGACCGCGGCCGCGCACGCGGCGAGACAGATCAGTGAGGCGGATCTGCTCCAACTCGCCGAGCAGCTGGCCGAGATGCGCACGGCGGCGCAGGACTTCCGCAGCCGGTCGACGCTTCTGCTGTACATGCACCACGACTCGGTGTTCCACGACCGGATCGCGCGCCTGAGCGGCAACGCGTTCCTCCGCGCGACGCTGGGGCGGCTGCACGCGCATACGCATCAGTACCGGCTCTCGTTCCGCGAGGGGTGGGCGGAGGAGACCTGTGGCGAGCACGAACGAATCCTGGAGGCGCTGCGCGAGGCCGACGAGGAGACCGCGTTCGCCCGGATGCGCACGCATCTGCGCAGGGCGCACACCCGGCTGACCGACGCGGCGGAGCAGCACTAGGCCGCGTCCGCAAAGTTTCGCCTGGCCGACGACGCCCGGCACGCACACTCGCCGCGTTGTCGGAATCATCCGAGTACATCCAGTACACGAATGATCCTCCGCCTTGCGATCGCACGCACCGAACGCCGCCGGCCCCGCCCTCCGGGCGGACGGCGCTACTTTGCGGACACGACCTAGGCGGGCCCGTACGGTCAGGACCCGCCGGGAGAGCGGTGGTGACGCCCGCGCGCGTCCGCCGCGCCGCCGAGCCGCTCCGTCGGTCCGCCGAACGGCAGAAACGCCGACCGCGTGGCGAGGAGCCAGCTGTTCCCGACCTTGCGGAAGGTGTCTTCGTAATGGCCGATGTTCGCCGGTAGCCGGGGCGGTACCAGACCCTCGGTGTAGCCGTCGACGCGATATGTCGCGAAGTACGAGGTGGCCGTGGCTGTCGTCGCGGAGTCCACGGTGACGAGGATGTTCGTACACATCCGTCGCGACAGACGGTCCACGGGCCGGGACCCGAAGTAGCGCCGGAGGGCGTCCCGGCCCTCCACCCGACGGCCGTCATGCGGCCACTCCCACACCCCGTCCGAGGTGAACAGGTCCGCCACCGTGCCCGGTTCCCCGAGGTCGAGCCGGCGGACGAAATCAATGATCAGACGCTCGCAGGCGCGCTCGGCGAGCAGGCACTGCGTCGGGTCCGGGGATTCGGTGGTCATCTCCCCTTCCTACCAGCCCCGTTCGCGGCCCCACCAGGGATTTTCCCCCGGCGCGACGAAGCCGGCGGGCCACTGTGGGACGCGCATCGCCGTGCGGGGCGAGGTGGCTGAAACTCGGCGATCAGCCAATGGATTGGTCTGGACCACATGGGCGGCGACCGCTAAGGTCCCTGCCAGCCGACGACCCGTACCGAGCGTCCCCCGACCGGCTCCACCCTGTCCCGCTCCCCCTGTCGGCTCCGTACCGAGGACCGAAGTCCGTGATCGATATCGTTGTCGTACTCCGGGCCGAGGACGCCGTCCTCGACTTTCTGTCCGTGCTCGCCGATGACCGTGGCGGGGAGACCCGGGTGATCCTCGGTGACCGCGCCGAGGCGCTGACGCTCCCCGCGGGTACGGACCTGGCCGAGCGCCTCGACCTGCTCGCCCCATATGTCGGGCCCGTGGCCGGACACATCACCTCACCCGGTCCTGACGCCCTCGCCGGGCTGATCCGCGACGCGGGGGCCGGGGCCGTACGGCCCGTCCGGATCTGGACGCACTCCCCGGCGGACAACCGGCGCAGCCGCGGGCGGCTCGGCCGTGACACCGCCATCGCCTGCGCCGGTCCGGGTCAGGGGCCTGTGCGCCATGCCGTCGGATACTCGCCGTATCTCCAGTTCCTCAGCGATCTCGACCGCCCGCTGGACCGGCGGCTGATCGCGGCGAAGCTGGATTTCGTCAATCGTTCCTGCGGGCACCTGCTGGCCGAGGAGGCTCCCGAGTACGTCGTACAGACGCCGCGCATCCCCGCCACCGAGCGCTTCTTCGACACCGAACCCGACCAGCGCGAGCGGCTCTTCGCCCTGCTCGCCAGCCTGGACGACGAGGCCGCTTCCGTGGTGGACCCCTGGGAGTTCGGCAGTTCGCCGTACGAGTCGGAGCGGCTGGACGCGACGGCGGCCTGGGTACGGGACCGGTGCCCGGCCACGGACGGCACGCTCGTGGAGGTGGGGGCGTGCGAAGGAGCACTGACCCACCGGCTCGCCGCCGCGGGCTTCGCCGTACGGGCCACCGAGCCCAACCCCGTCTTCCGGCCGCGGCTGGCCGCGGCGCTCGCCGGCGCCGGGGCGGTCACCGTGGACGACGCGGATCTCGCCGGGCTGGCCAAGGAGGACGGCGGTCCCCGCGCCGCCGCCCATCTGCTGATCGAGATGCTCTATTACGGCCAGGATCTCGCGCTGCTCGACGACCTGGCCACGGACCTCGTGTTCGTCGCCCTCGAACCCGACGCGCTCCGCACGCGCGTACGCCCCTGGCTGGAGCGGTCGACGACCTGGCGCGCGGACGGAGAAGTCGTCCTGGTGCCGCCACGGGTCGAAACCGTCTGCGCGGGACGCGCCTATCTGAGCAAGCGCGGCAGCGTGGGACTGCTCCTGCGGCGTACCGCGGCCTCCTGACCCTCGCTCATTCCTGAGCCATTCCTGAGCCGTTCCTGACCCTTTCCTGTTCCTGACCCGCCCAGGAGAACAGACATGTACGACAGCTGCGTCGGGCTGGGCTACCACTGCGAGTCCACCCACCAGATCCGGCGGATCACCGGCGACGACCGCGCGCACTTCTTCGACTGGCTCGACCTCGACTTCGAGTCGGTCGTGGAGACGATCGCAAGCGACTTCGCCGACGTGCTGCGGCCCGGCATGGTCGAACCGTTCAGCGACGGTCTGTGCGCGCTGGACCGCGGTTCCGACATCCGGTTCTTCCACGACTTCCGCCCCGCCGCGGGCAGCACCCTCGGACAGCGGGACATCGACCGGCAACTCCCCGATGTGCGCGCCAAGTTCCAGGCGCTGGCCGGGCGCTGGCGCACCCTCGCCCAGTCGTGCGCACGCGTGCTGTACGTCCACCACGACGCCTTCGACGAAGTCACCGCGGCTGATCTGCGCCGGCTGCGCCTGGTCCTCGCGACGGCGCACCCGGGCCACCGCTTCGATCTGCTCTGGCTGCGCCGCACCCCGCCGGGGGACGGCCACACCCTCGGCCCCGGGATCCGCTGGGGCACCGTGGCGGCCGCCCCCGGGCGGTGGCAGGGCGACGACGCCCAATGGAACGCCGCGTTCCGCGATGTGCGATTCACCGACGCGCCACGGCTTCGGCCCGCGACCGACAGGAGTACGTCCGTATGACACCGCCCTCGCCCGCCACCGTGATCCTCTCCCCGCACTTCGACGACGCCGCGCTGTCGCTCGCGGGGCTGATCCCCGGGCTGCCCTCCCCGGTCACCGTCGTGACCGTCCACGGCGGTGCGCCCTCCCCCGGTCACGACGTCTCCTGGTGGGACAGCACCTGCGGCTTCTCCTCGCCGGGCGAGGCGTATCTCGCGCGGCTGGCGGAGGACGCGCGGGCCTGCGCGCTGCTCGGTGTCGAGAGCGTCGTCCTGGGACATCCGGACGGCCCGTACGGGGACGGGGAGGTGCCCGACGAGATCGACACGTACCTCGCGGGCCTCGCTCCTGAGACCTGTCTGCTGATCCCCCTGGGCACCAACCAGCCCGATCACGCGAAGGTCCGCGACCGCGCCCTGCACCTCCTCGACACGCTCGGCAGGCCACTCCCCCTTGTCTACGCCGACCTGCCCTACACGGGGCATCTGCCGGAGTGGGGCACTCCCGGCACGGAGGCGGGACTCGCCGGGAGTCTGGACTACGGGCCGGCCTACCGGGACCTCGCGGGCCGCTACCGGACCCGGGTCGCGTACGACCTGACCCTCTCCGACGCACAGTGGGCGGACAAGCGGGCGGCGGTGCTCTGCTACGCCTCGCAGCTCGCGCCGCTCGCCGTCGATCACGGAAGTCTGCTGGCCCGCGGCGGGCCGCTGCGGGCCGAACGTGCCTGGTCGCTGGAGGACGCGGGCCGCGCGAGCGGCTGACCGGCCGCACGGCCCGGGGCGGGATCCCGCCACCGACGACCGGCACCCATCCGGGGGCCCCGCCCGGAGCGGGGCGCCCTTCGGGGTAGTAGACGACCTATGACCCGAAAGCGTTTCGGTGCGCCGGAGGACCGGCACCGGTTCCAGAACCTGTACCGCAGGATGACCACTTCTTCTGCCGTGCTCGCCTGGAACCGCGGCCGTGAGATGGAGCTGATGCATCGGGCCATGAGCTTCGCCGCCCTCGGGTTCCTGACCCTGGTGCCCCTGCTGATCCTCGTCGCCGCGGCCGACCCGGCGAGCGGCACGGGATTCGCCCGCTGGCTGGGGCAGGGGCTTGGGGTGTCGGCGTCGTCGCAGGGAGAGCTCCAGCAGCTGTTCGGCAGACCGGGGCAGGCGTTGCAGCGCACGACGGCGTTCGGCCTCGCCGCGCTGGCCGTGTTCGGGCTGACGTTCGGATCCGCCGTACAGACGGGGTACGAGAGGGTCTGGGAGCTGCCGACGGCTCGCTGGCACACCATATGGCGGCATGTCCTGTGGCTCGCGGTACTCGTCGCCTTCCTCCTGGCCTTCGTCAATACGCCCGTCACCTCCGCGTCCGCCGTCACGACGGTGCTCAGCACCGTGGGCGATGTGATCGGTACGTTCCTGTTCTTCTGGTGGTCGCAGCGCGTGCTCCTCGCCGGGCGGGTCCGCTGGCGAGCCCTGCTGCCCGGCGCCGTGGTGACCGCCGTGGGCCTGCTCGGCCTGAGGGTCTTCTCCCGCCTTGTCTTCTCCCCTCTGATCGCCTCGAACGCCGTCACCTACGGCCCGTTCGGAACGGTTCTGGTCATTCAGTCCTGGCTCGTCGGCGTCGGCTTCGTCGTCTACGGCGGCGCGCTCGTGGGCCGCCTCGTCCACGAACACCACACCCACCGGCGCCTGCAGGAGGCGATCGAAAGGGCCGTGGAGGCGGAGCGGACCGGCCGGCCCGGCGGGCGTGGCGAGGCGCCCGGGTAAAGTGACCGTCCCTCGTGCGAGCCGTCGAAGTCTCCGCACCACCCCGCCCGCTGGAGACCCGGTCCCCGATGTCGTCGATCGCCGCACCCGCGCCTGCCCTCGTACCGCGCCGGGCCTGGCTCACCGATCTGCCGGTCCTGCTGGTCGCCGTGTTCTGGGGGACCAGCTATCTCGCCGCGAAGGACATCACCACCAGCCACACCGTCGTCGCCGTTCTCGTGCTGCGCTTCGCGGTGGTCCTTCCCGTGCTGGCCGTCGCGGGGTGGCGGAGACTGAGGGCGCTGGACGCGGCCCAGTGGCGCGGCGCCGGGCTGCTCGGGCTCGTACTGGGCGGGATCTTCCTGCTGGAGACGTACGGGGTCGTGCACACGTCGGCGACCAATGCCGGGCTCATCATCAGCCTCACCATGATCTTCACGCCGCTCGCGGAGGCCGTGATCACCAGGAAGCGGCCGCCCGGGGCCTTTGTCGCGGCCGCGGGGCTCAGTGTCTCCGGGGTGGTGCTGCTGACGCAGAGCGGCGGATTCACCGCCCCTTCGGCGGGCGATCTGCTGATGCTGCTGGCCGCGCTCGCCCGTACCGTCCATGTGCTGGCCATGGCCCGGATCAAGGCGCTGCGCGGCGCCGACTCGCTGTCGCTGACGACCGTCCAACTCAGCGGCGCGGTGGCGGTGTTCGCGGTACTGGCCACGCTGCCGGGCACCGGCTCCGCGCCCTGGGCCGTGGCCGCCGGCTTCGGTCCGCGCGCCTGGGCGACGCTGCTCTTCCTCGCCGTCTTCTGCACCCTCATCGCCTTTTTCGTACAGATGTGGGCGGTACGTCGCACCTCACCGTCCCGGGTCGGTCTGCTGCTCGGCACGGAGCCGCTGTGGGCGGCCGCGGCGGGCATCGCGATCGGCGGCGAACACCTGGGTCCTGCCGGAGCGCTGGGCGCGGTACTCGTCCTGGCGGGCACGGCCTGGGGACGCCGCGCGGCGGGGCCGCGACCCGGCTGAGGACAAGAAGGGCGTGCCGCGGGGAAGGCGGCACGCCCGGTTCCTGACCGTCAGAGGTCGAACTCGCTCGGCGCGATGCCGACGGCGAAGCAGGCCTCGCGGACGACCGCGCGCTCCGTCTCGTCGAAGTCGCCGTCGGCTCCGCCGATGACGATGCCGATCTGGATGACCGCGCGGGCCTCGGTGGGCTTCTTGGCGACCTTGCCGATGGTCTGCAGGATGCCGACCTTGCCGAAGTCGAAATCGGCCGTCAGCTTCTGGCAGTAGTCGTTGAAGCGCACCTGCAGGTCCTGGGCGGGGAAGTTCTGGAGCACCTCGTTGGTCATGATCAGCGAGGCGACGCGCTGCCGCTCGGACGGGTCGATGGAGCCGTCGGCGGCGGCGACCAGGGCGCACATGGCCATGCTTGCGTCACGGAAGGCGCCGCTCTTGAGGTCGTTCTTCTTGGCGTTGAGCTGCGTCTGCATCGACGAAGCGGAATCCTTGATGCGGTCCCACAGGGCCACGTGACTCTCCTGAGCTGGTTGGTTGTCCGAGGGCCGTAAATCTACAACACTGTAGAAGTTAGCTGGGAGCCAGTAGAGTCGAGCGCGTCGCGCGGCGACGCCCGGCGCGTCCGGTGGTTGGGCGGGCCGGGAACGGGGCACGGAGGATCAGCGTGGACACGGAATCCAGGGGGCGGCGCGGAAGCACCCCACGCAGAGGTCGTCCCCTCGGCCACGGAACCGGCAGGACCAGGCTGACCCGGCGCGGCCGGACAGTCGTGTGGTCCGGCGGTGTGCTGGCCGTCGCACTCCTCGCCGTGGCGGGTGCGGCGGCATGGGTCTACCAGGATCTCAACGGCAACATCCACTCCGCGGACGTCGACAACAAGATCGGCGGCGGACGGCCGGTCAACATGAGTCCGGGTTCCAAGAACATCCTCGTCGTGGGCTCCGACTCACGGAAAGGCGCCAACGCGAAGTACGGCAAGGATCTGACCACCATGCAGTCGGACACGCTGATGGTCCTGCACGTGGCCGCCGACCGGAAATGGGCCACGGTGGTCTCGCTCCCCCGCGACTCCTGGGTGAGCATCCCGGTCTGCGACCGCGGAGACGGCAGCACATCCGCCCCGCACCACTTCAAGATCAACGAAGCGTTCGCCATCGGCGGTACGGGCGGCGAGGTCGCCGGCGCCGCCGCCTGCACCATCAAGACGGTGGAGCGGAACACCGGGCTGCGCATCGACCACTTCATGTCGGTCGACTTCCAGGGCTTCAAGGGCATGGTCGACGCGCTCGACGGTATCGAGGTCTGCCCCGGGACACCGATACACGACAAGAAGGCCCACCTCGACCTGGCCGCCGGCTGCCGGACGGTGCGGGGCGAGCAGGCCCTGGGCTATGTCCGTACGCGCTACAGCCTGGGAGACAGTTCCGATCTGGGGCGGATCGGCCGGCAGCAGGAGTTCATGGAGGCCCTGGCCGCCAAGGCCCAGCAGAAGCTGACCAGCCCGAACGCGCTGTACCGGTTCCTGGACTCGGCCACCGGATCACTGACCACCGACAGGGCGCTGGCGGGGATCAAGCCCCTCTCCGGCCTCGCCTCCGAGGTCAAGGGCATCCCCGGCGACCGTCTGACGTTCCTGACCGTGCCGAATTACCCGCGCGAGGCCGATGTGCCGGCCGACAAGGCCAATGTCCTCTGGCAGTACCCGCAGGCCGCCGGCCTGTTCGCCGCCCTGGCGAAGGACCAGGAAGTGGACAAGAAGCAGCTGGAGGCCGCCTCCAGGAACCCGGTCCACGCGCATACGGTGCGCGTCCAGGTCCTGAACGGCACCGGCACCCCGGGGCAGGCGGCGAAGGTCGCGGACACGCTGCGCACGGTGGGATTCACCATCGCGGGCGTCGGCAACGCGCCCCTGGCCGCGGACCGGACCACCGTCGCGTATCCGCAGGGCCTGGCGGCGCAGGCCCGGGTACTGGCCTCCCGGCTGCCGGGCGTCGGGGCGCGGCAGGACGCGGAATCCGCGCCGGGCGTGGTGACGCTGACCGTGGGGGCGGATTTCCATGCCCTCAGATGACACCGCATAATGCCTGACACTGTCCGAAATCATCTGATGTGATCAGCCGACATCCGACGACGCGGGCGGTGGCCGACACCAGCCACCGCATTGCACTGCTTTGCGATTCCTTTACTATTGGCGGACGGGGTGCCCCCCGTCCCGACCACCTGATCCGAGAAGGAGCTGCGGTCCCGCAATGGGTGAGCCTCCCAGTACGAGCCGTGCCATTCCCGACCCCTCGATCCATGGGGCGGAGGTGACACGGTGACCGAAGTACTTCTGCTGCTCCTCGCCCTCGCACTCACCCTCGCTTGTGCGGTGTTCGTCGCGGCCGAGTTCTCCTTGACCACCATCGAGCGCGGCGAGCTCGAACGGGCCGCCGCCGCGGGCGAGCGCGGAGCCGCCGGCGCGCTGGAGGCGGCCAAGCGGCTGACCTTCCAGCTCTCCGGCGCCCAGCTGGGCATCACCGTGACCTCGCTGGTGATCGGCATGCTCGCCGAGCCCTCCCTGGCCGTGCTGCTGCGCGGGCCACTGGAAGCCGTCGGCCTGCCTCACGGGGCGGTGCCCACCGTCGCCACCCTGCTCGGTGTCTCCCTGTCCACCGTGGTGCTGATGGTGATCGGCGAGCTGGTCCCGAAGAACTGGGCGATCTCCAGCCCGCTCGCGGTCGCCAAGGTCGTCGCGGGTCCGCAGCGCGGCTTCACCGCCGCGTTCGCCCCGCTGATCCGCCATCTCAACAACACCGCCAACCGTCTCGTACGGCGGTTCGGCCTGGAGCCCGCCGAAGAGCTGGCCTCCGCCCGCACCCCCGAGGAGCTGGTCGCCCTGGTGCGGCACTCGGCCCGGGAGGGCGCCATCGAGGCGGACTCCGCCGAGCTGTTCGTACGGACCCTGCATCTCGCCGAGCTGACCGCGGAGAACGTCATGACCCCCCGCGTGGATGTCCGGGCCCTGGAGGCGCACGCCACCGCCACGGACGCCGCCAACCTGACCCTGGCCACCGGCCTGTCGCGCTTCCCCGTCTACCGCGACAGCCTGGACGAGGTGATCGGCACGGTCCATATCCGTGATGTCCTCGCCCTGGACGAGACCAGGCGCGACCACACCCTCGTCACCGAACTGGCCACCGGCCCGCTGCTCGTCCCCGACTCCCTCCCGGTGGACCGGCTGCTGCGGCGGCTGCGCGAGGCGCGGACGATGGCCGTGGTCATCGACGAGTACGGCGGCACCGCCGGCGTCGCCACCGTGGAGGACATCGTCGAGGAGGTCGTCGGAGAGGTACGCGACGAACACGACCCGGACGAGACCCCCGGCCTGGCCCCCGGCAAGCCGGCCGCGGACGGCCGCCGCGTCTGGGAGGCGGACGGCAGCGTCCGGCTCGACCAGCTCGAAGAGATCGGTCTCAGCGCGCCGGAAGGCCCCTACGAGACCCTCGCCGGGCTGCTCGCGACGCGGCTGGAACGGCTGCCGGTGCTGACCGACACGCTGGAGATCGAGGGCTGGCAGTTCGCCGTCCTGCGCATCGAGCACCACCGGGCCGACCGGGTCAGGATCACCGGGCCCGCCCCGGCCGCACAGTTCGTGGAGGACGTCCGATGACTGCCCTGCAGCTCGCCATCGGCGCGCTCACTCTCCTCACCAACGCGTTCTTCGTCGGCGCCGAGTTCGCTCTCATCTCCGTACGGCGCAGCCAGATCGAGCCTCAGGCGATCAAGGGCAGCAGGCGGGCGAAGAGCACCCTGTGGGGCCTCCAGCACCTGTCCGCCGCCATGGCCACCGCCCAGCTCGGCATCACCATCTCCTCGCTGGTGCTGGGCGCCGTCGCCGAGCCGGCGATAGCCCATCTCCTGGAGCCGCCGTTCGAAGCGGCCGGGGTGCCCGAGGCCCTGATCCATCCGATCGCGTTCGTCATCGCGCTGACCCTGGCGACGTATCTGCACATGCTGGTCGGTGAGATGGTGCCGAAGAACATCGCGCTGGCCGCGCCGGCGCCGACCGCGCTGCTGCTCGGTCCGCCGCTGGTGGCCCTCACGCGCGCGCTGCGTCCGGTGATCTTCGGGATCAACGCGTTCGCCAACGCCCTGCTGCGCCTGCTCAAGGTGGAGCCCAAGGGCGAGGTGGCCTCGGTCTTCACGGATGACGAACTGGCCCGTCTGGTCAAGGACTCCAGCGAGGCGGGACTGCTCGACCCGGCGGACGGCGAGCGGCTGCGTGACGCGCTGGAGCTGGGCACCCGCCCGGCGGGCGAGGTGATGGTCGCGCTCAACCGGACGGTGACCGTCGACCACCTGATCACCCCGCAGCAGCTGGAGCGTACGGCCTCCTCCTCCGGATTCTCCCGGCTGCCGGTCACCGGCCCCGACGACACCATCCTGGGCTATCTGCACATCAAGGACGCGCTCGGCGCCGCCGAGCGCACCCAGCCCTTCCCCCGCGGCACGCTGCACACGATGGTCCGGGTCGAGATCGACACCCCGCTCGACGACACCATGACCGCCATGCGGGCCGCCGGTACCCACCTCGCGGCCGTCACCGGCGACAAGGGCACCGTCATCGGCTTCGTCACCATGGAAGACGTCCTGGCGGAACTGGTCGGCCCCGCCGCCGGCTCACCGGCCGGTCAGGGTTTGCGCGCGATGCCGACGTAGCAGGCCGCTTCCTTGTCGGTGACGCTCTCGCTGCCGTCACCGGGGTCGGGGCGCCACTGGTGCGAGGCGGTGATCCCGGGGTCGAACAGCTGCCAGCCGGTGAAGAAGCGGGCGATCTCCTCGCGGGTACGTGCCTGTCCGGGCGTACCCGCGGCGCGGTACGCGGCCGTGAGCCGGGCGATGCCCTCGGGGTCGAACTCCGTCGTGACATGAGCGATGGCGAGGGTACTGCCCGACGGCAGCGCGTCCTTGAGGTGTTCGACGATGTCATGGGCGCCGTGGTCGTCGGTCACGAAGTGCAGCAGCGCGTTGAGGCTGAGGGCGATCGGCCGCGTGAAGTCGAGCGTGCCGCGTATCTCCTCGATGTCCAACAGGGCTTTGGGGTCGGTGACATCGGCGTGGACGTACGCGGTGCGGCCCGCGGGGTCGCTGTGGAGCAGCGCGCGGGCGTGGGCCAGGACGATCGGGTCGTTGTCGGTGTAGACGACGCGCGCGTGCGGCACTTCCCGCTGGGCGACCTCATGGAGGTTCGGGGAGGTGGGGATGCCGGTCCCGATGTCGAGGAACTGGTCCATGCCCTCGCGGGCGAGGAAGCGGACGGAGCGGTGCATGAAGCGCCGGTTGACGCGCGCGGTGGCCAGAATGGAGGGGAAGGCGGCCATGGCCCGCCCCGCGGCCTCGCGGTCGGCGGGGAAGTTGGTGGTCCCGCCCAGGTAGTAGTCGTACATACGCGCCGAGTGCGCCCGGTCCAGTTCCAGATCCACCGTGCCGTTGTCCCCCACCGTGCGGTCCCCGTCCTCGTTGCCGGCTATCGGTCCGTGCCTGCCCGCCACCGCCTGCGGACAACCGTACGAGGTACCCCGCAACTCCGGTAACGAGCGGTGTAATCATATGATGACTATGAGCAAAGTGCCCCGGGGGGTGCCCCGGTGCGCGACCGAGGGGAGCGGCATCTGATGGTCCGTGCCACCAACGGCGCCCGGGGCGTCGACGACCCGGGCGTGCGGCGCTCCGCCGACCGGCCCCTGCGGCGGCTCGCGTTGACCTTCGACGCCTTCGACTCGCACCACCACACCCTGTGGCTGCGCTACGCCCACACGCAGGTCGGCAGCCGGTCCGCCGCCGAGACGGTGGTGGACGCCACCTGCGCCCGGCTGCTGGACCACTGGCCCCATGTCCTGGTCCAGGAATCGGTACCCCGCTACGCCTGGGCGGTCCTGAAGGAGGAGGTGGCACGCTGGCTGAACGAGCACGACGCACAGCCGGTCCTGGTGGACACCGCCGCCTTCCACGCCGCGATGCGCAAGCTCCTCCAGTCCGAGGTGAGCGATCAATTCGCCGTTCTGCAGAGCGAGATCGGCCTGTACGGGGCCATCGCCCGGCTGCCCGAGCGGCAGTACGACGCCGTCGTCCTGCGCTACGTCCTGCAGGTCCCTGATCAGGACGTCGCCGAATACCTGGGCATAGAGGTCGCCACCGTCCGCTCCCATGTACGGCACGCCAGAAGGCGGCTGGCCAGGCAACTCGGCGTACGGGAAACCGGGACGGAAGAATAGACCGTGGCCCGCACCGACGAACCCGCCCCCATCGACGCGCTGCTGGACGACGCGGAAGTCCTCGCCGACACCTATGACGACTACGACACCGAGGCCGCGCGCCGGCGTGTCACCGCCCGGCGGACCAGGGACGGCGCGGCCTGCCCCGGGGGCGCGGCGGCCGTGCCCCGCCACCATCCCTCCGCCCACGAACAGGCCGCCCACGACCTCAATCTCGCGGTGGCCCTGATCCTGAACGCCCCCGAGGCGGCGGCCGGCCTCACCCGTCTGGTCGACCACGACCGGATCGACCCCGAGGGCGCCGTCGTCTTCGCCGCTCTCCTGCATCTGACCGGCCACCAGGACGCGGCGCAGTTCTGGTGGCAGTTCGCCGCCGGCGGCGGCAACCGGACGGCGGCCTTCTGTCTCTTCCTCGCCCACCAGCGGAGAGCCGAGTTCCAGGACGCCGCCCACTGGCGCGCCCAGTCCCGCCGGCTGCCTCGGTCAGGACGCCCCAGGACACCGGCGACGCTGTCCTCCCTGCTGCCCGAGACGGTCAGGCACGATCTCCTCAGCCAGTGCCGCCACGGCCGCCACCCCACCCTGCCGGCCCCCCTCGAAGCGGTCATCAACCGCCTCCGTATCGACAGCGCGGACGAGGACTTCGGCGAAGTCCCCCAACCGGCGGTCACTCTGCCCGACGACCTCACCCCGGACAGCTGACACCGTTCGTTTCGGACCCGGGACCGGCGCCTCACCGCTCGTACTGTGGCGCGCATGATCGTTGACAAGGGCGGGCGCCGGCGCCTCGGCTATCCGGTGGCCGCGGCGGTGTTCGCCATCGGCATGGCGGGCACGACCCTGCCCACCCCGCTGTACGGGCTCTACCGCGAGCAGCTCGGCTTCTCCGAACTGACGGTGACGGTGGTGTTCGCCGTCTACGCCGTCGGTGTGATCGCCGCGCTGCTCCTGGCGGGCGACCTCTCCGACGAGGTGGGCCGCCGGCCGGTGCTGCTCTGTGCGCTGGGGCTGTCCGCGGCCAGTGCCCTGTGCTTCCTGTTCGAGGGCGGACTCCCGCTGCTGTTCGCCGGCCGGCTGCTGTCGGGCTTCGCCGCCGGGCTGCTCAGCGGCGCCGCCACGGCCACCGTGATGGAGCTGGCCGCACCGGGACACGAGGCGCGCGCCGGGCTCGCCGCCACGGCGGCGAACATGGGCGGCCTCGGCTGCGGCCCCCTGCTGGCCGGACTGCTCGCCCAGTACGCGCCATGGCCGCTGCGCCTGCCGTTTCTCGTGCATCTCGCGCTGCTGGCGGTGGCGTCCGTACTGACCTGGTTCCTGCCGGAGACCGTCAGGAATCCGAAGCGCCGGCCGCGGCTGCGGCTCCAGGGGCTGGTGGTGCCGCCGGAGGTCCGTGGCGTGTTCGCGCCGGCGGCGCTCGCCGCGTTCGCCGGCTTCGCGCTCCTGGGTCTGTTCACCGCGGTGGCGCCGACCTTCGTCGCCCAGACCCTCCAGGTGAACAACCTGGCCGTCTCCGGTGCGATCGTCTTCTCGGTCTTCCTGGCTTCCACCGTCGGACAGTCGATGATGGGGCGGCTGGGGGTACGCAGCGCGCTGCCCGCCGGCTGTCTGGTACTGACGGCCGGTCTGGTGCTGGTGGGCACCTCGCTGGCGGTGGAGTCGCTGCCGCTGCTCGTCGCGGGCGCGCTCCTCGGCGGGCTCGGCCAGGGGCTGGCCTTCCGCGCCGCGATCACCGCGGTCGGCGGCGCGGCTCCGCCCGAGCACCGGGGCGGCACGATCTCCGCCCTCTTCGTCGTCGCCTATACGGGCATCTCGTTGCCGGTCGTCGGCGTCGGCGCGCTGACCCTCTGGCTGGGCCTGCGGGGCGCCGGGCTGACGTTCACGGTCTGCGTGGTGGTGCTCACGGCGTGCGTCGGACTGTACGTACTGCGCCGGCCCCCGGACAGGACCTAGGGACGTCCCGCCGGGGGGACTTCCTCTCCCGGCGGCACCGGGCCCGGCGGTGTGCCGTCCCCGAACGGCCGTCCGCCCAGCTCCTCGCGGTGGTGCGGGGACAGCCAGGAGGACAGGTCGGGGCCGAGGGGGACGATGCCGGTCGGGTTGATACCGGTGTGCACCCGGTAGTAGTGCCGCTTGATGTGGTCGAAGTCCACCGTGTCACCGAAGCCGGGGGTCTGGTACAGATCCCTGATGTAGCCCCACAACACCCGGTCCTCGGTCAGCTTTGACCGATTGCACTTGAAGTGACCGTGGTAGACGGCGTCGAAGCGCACCAGTGTGGTGAACAGCCGGATGTCCGCCTCCGTGATGGTGTCCCCCACCAGATAGCGGCGGTCCGCCAGCCGCTCGGACACCAGGTCCAGCCGCCGGAACACATCGTGGTAGGCGTCTTCGTAGTCGCTCTGCCGCGTCGCGAAGCCGGCCCGGTACACCCCGTTGTTGACGTCGCGGTAGATGCCGTCCATGACCTCGTCGATCTCCGCGCGCAGCTGCTCGGGATAGAGATCGGGCGCCCCGGGGCGGTGCAGCGCCGTCCACTCGGTCTCGAGATCCAGCGTGATCTGCTGGAAGTCGTTGGTGACCAGTTTTCCGCTGGGTACGTCGACGACGGCGGGCACGCTGACACCCCCGGGGTAGTCCTTCTCCCGCGCGTCGTACGCCTCGCCGAGGAAGCGGATGCCGAGTACGGGGTCGCGGTCGTCCGGGTCCAGCGTGAAGCGCCAGCTGCGGTCGTCCTGGATCGGGTCGGTGACGGCGAGCGAGAGCGCGTCCTCCAGGCCCAGCAGCCGGCGCACGACGAGCGCGCGGCTGGCCCACGGGCAGGCGCGGCTGACCACCAGCCGGTAGCGGCCCGCCTCGACCGGCCAGCCGTCCCTGCCATCGGCCGTGACGCGGTCCGCGAAGTGGCTCCTGGACCGCTTGAAAGGCTTGTGCCCGTATCCCTTATTGCCCTCGGTGGTCCCGGTCATGGCGGGTCTCCTTCCTGCGGATGCTCGGCATGCTGACGCTCGGCGTGCTGTCCGGACGTCGCCCGTGCAGCGCGCTTCTTCTCCCAGTGCCCCTCGGCCACATCGGCAAGCGCGACGAGCAGCGAGGCCATCACGAACGCCACGGCCACCACCAGTCCATGGTCGTACGCCGTGGTCCAGCCGTCGGGCGTCACCTGGGCGAAGAAGACCGACCCCGCCGCGGCGATACCGATCGCGGACCCCACCCGCTGCCCGGTCTGGAGCGTGCCGCCCGCGCTGCCGGCGGAGGGCACCGGTACCCGCGCGAGGGTCAGTGTCTGGTTCGGGGAGATGACCAGCCCGCTGCCCAGGCCCGCCACGAGCAGCGGCGCCGCCATCGCCCATCCGACGCCGCGTCCCGGTACCAGGTGCACGGCGAAGGTGGTGGCGGCCAGCCCGACCGTCACCATGGCGAGTCCGACGGCGACCAGCGGCCGGCCGAAGCGGCTGACCAGCCGGCCGCCGATCCCGGCGGCGACGGCGGAGCCCAGCGCGAAGGGCGTGATGGCCAGACCGGCCTCCAGCGCGGTGTAGTGCACCCCGCTCTGCAGATAGAGCGTGCTGATGAAGAAGACCGACGTGAACCCGGCGAAGTACAGCAGGATCATCAGACAGCCCAGCCAGAAGGAGCGGATGCGGAAGAGGGACATGTTCAGGACCGGCTGCGTACGGCCCGTCCGGCACCGGGACTCCCACTTCACGAAGCCGGCCAGCAGCGCCACGGCGACCACCAGCAGCAGATATCTCTCATCGCTGTGCCACTGCTGCGCCTGGACGAAGGGCAGCAGCAGGGCCAGCACTCCGGTGCCGAGCAGCAGGACGCCGAAGGGGTCGAGGTCGCGGATCCGGACGTGGCCGGCCGCCGGGGTGTCCGGCAGCAGCCGCCGGGCCAGCAGCAGGCAGACGATGCCCAGCGGCAGGTTGACGTAGAACACCCAGCGCCACCCTTCCTGCGCGCCGGCCACCTGGATCAGCAGACCGCCCAGCAGAGGGCCGACGGCGGTCGAGATCCCGACGACCGTGCCGAACATGCCGAACGCCCGGCCCCGCTCACGGCCGGAGAACATCTGCTGGATCAGGGCGGAGATCTGTGGCGAGACCATGCCGCCCGCGAGTCCCTGCACCAACCGGGCGATCACCAGCCACTCGCTGGACAAGGCGGCTCCGCAGGCCGCGGAGGACAGAGTGAAGAGGGCCAGCCCCACCATGAACACCGGGCGCCGGCCCCGGGCGTCGCCCAGCCGCCCCGCGGGGATCAGGAAGAGGCCGAACGCGAGCGCGTAACCGGACACCACCCACTGAAGATCGGATTCCGGTGCCTTGAGGCCCGCCCGGATGGACGGCAGCGCGACATTGACGATGGAGACGTCCAGGAGCGTCATGAACCCGGCGACGAGACAGACCGCCAGCGCCTTCCAGCGCCGCGGGTCCGGCTCCGCGCCCCCGGTGCCGTCGGCCGCGCCGGTACCGCCGGAAGGGCCGCCCCGGCCGGGTTCCGGCTCGTTCGCGGGCTGCGGAGCCACAGGAGCCATGAATCGGACCCTAGTTCGTGCGCCCCGATCCCTCATCCGGAGGGCGCCGACCGGTCTATCGCGCCGGACGCGCCGAGGGCACGGGCCCGCGCGCGAGGAACGCGGCGGACCCGTGCCCGGGGCTGTCCGTTACACCGGACCCCTGAGGGTCACTTCACGTTGATGGCGGTCCAGGCGGCGCCGACCGCCTTGTACTCGGCGCTGGTGGTGCCGTACAGGGAGCCCGCCGCGCTCAGCGTCGCGGTGCGCGCCTTCGCGTAGTTGGTGGAGGACGTCATGTACGTGGTGAGCGCCTTGTACCAGATCTTCGTGGCCTTGTCCCGGCCGATGCCGGTGACCGCGGCGCCGGTGTAGGTCGGGCTGTTGTAGCTCACGCCGTTGATGGTCTTCGCGCCGCTGCCCTCGGACAGCAGGTAGAAGAAGTGGTTGGCGGGGCCGGAGGAGTAGTGGACGTCGAGGTTGCCCAGGGTGGACGACCAGTAGTCCTTCGAGCCGCCGTCCTTGCTCGGCTTGTCCTGGTAGCGCAGCGGCGACCCGTCGCCGTTGATGTCGATCTCCTCGCCGATGAGGTAGTCGCCCGGGTCGCTGGCGGTGGCGGAGTAGAACTCGACCGCGGTGGCGAAGATGTCGGAGGTCGCCTCGTTGAGCCCGCCGGACTCACCGCTGTAGGTCAGGTTGGCGGTGGCGGAGGTGACGCCGTGGGTCATCTCGTGCGCGGCCACGTCCAGCGAGGTGAGCGGGTTGGCGTTGCCCGAGCCGTCGCCGTACGTCATGCAGAAGCAGCTGTCGTCCCAGAACGCGTTCACGTAGCTGTTGCCGTAGTGGACGCGCGAGTAGGACGCGACACCGTTGTTCTTGATGCCGTTGCGGCCCAGCACGTTCTTGTAGAAGTCCCAGGTCTCCGCGGCGCCGTAGTGCGCGTCGACGCCCGCGCTCTGGCGGCCGCCGCCCCAGACGTCGTCGGCGTCGGTGAAGAGCGTGCCGGTGCCCGAGGTGCGCTGGTTCAGGTCGTACGTCTTGTGGCTGCCGCGGCCGCCGTCGGTGAGGTTGTACGTGCTGCCGCTCTTCGTGGTGCCGAGCGTCACGGTGCCGTTGTAGTCGCCGGTGCCGGTGCCGGTCTCGATGGCCTCGTCCGTGAACAGCTGCTTGCCGGTGGCGGCGTCGGTGACGACGTGCAGCTCGCTCGGCGTGCCGTCGGGCTGCACGCCCTTGACGACGGTCTCCCAGGCCAGCACGGGCTTGCCGTCGGCCGCCCAGATCACCTTGCGGGGCGCGGTGCCGGCCGCCGCCTCGGTGGTCTTCTCCGCCGAAGCGGCCTTCAGCGCGGTCGACTTGGCGGCCGACGAGGCGACGGCGGCGTCCGTGGTGGCCACCGATATCCGGGCCGTGGTGGCCTTGGTGAGGCTGCGCTCGCCGGCCGGGGTCGCGTGGACGACGAGGTCGCCGCCGAGGACCGGCAGTCCCGCGTAGGTCCGCTCGTAGCGGGTGTGTACAGTGCCGTCCGCGTCCTTGATGACGTCCCGGACGACGAGCTTCTCCTGCGCACCGAGCCCGAGGGCCTTGGCCTCGCTCGTGGTGTCCGCCTGGGCGGACTGGATGGCCTCGACGCGCTGGCCGGGGGTGAGGGCCAGGGCCGTGGCGCCACGCTCCCGGGCGGTGTCGGGCTGAGCGCTGGCCGTGCCGGTCTGGACACCGACGACCACCATGGCGGCGGAGGCGACCAGGGCCGCGAGACGGACGGAGTTCTTGCGGGGGGCGGAAGCTACGAGTCTCACTCAGTCTCCAAGAGTGCCGGACCGCCGGTGAGGGCGGTCCTGTGTGGGGAAGCGGCCGCCTTGGGGGGCTGCCGTTCGATGGTGCTGAGCTGTGCGAGGTGCTGAGCTGTGCGAGTGCCACAAACAGACTCACCGCGACATCTACGCGCGGTGAGCCGTCCAGAGAGTGACATTGATCGGTCAAGTTCGAACAGATCAGAAACCAGAATTTGACCTTGTGTTGCCCGTCGAGCGCGGCATTCAGCCACCAAACGGTCACAGCCGGACAGAGGTTGGGCGCGGACGCACTCAGCGGTGGCCCCCTCGGGGGCAGTTGGGGCGCTACGGGCAGGAGATCCGATCAATGCAGGAAACCGGAGCAAGAATTCTTCTGCGCCGCTACTTGACGGCCCGAAACCTCCGATGTTCACTGCCTGTTACGAACATGTCACCTCGCTGCTTCACTGACCGCCGGCCCAGCCCGGTGGTCCGCGCTGTCGCGTCCTCGCACCCCCCTCGCCGCTCGTGGGAGTGACACACGATGAAAGCAACCCGGCTCCTCGTCTTCGTCCTTGCCGCAGTCTGCTCGATGGGCGCCCTCGCCGGTTCACCGGCGTCCGCGTCACCGGCCGACGCCGCCTTCAACCCCGCGAGCGGTGCGTTGAATGTGGACTACGCCAACTACCTGTCCAAACACGACATCGTCTACAACCGCCCCAACACCAACCCGCAGCACGGCCTGACGGTCGGCAACGGCCGTATGGGCGCGATGGCATGGCAGGCCAACGGCCTGTCCATGCAGGTCTCCGGGGTCGACACCTCACAGCAGACCGCGTTCGGCGCCGGGTCGCTCAACCTGGCCACCACACCGGCGATGGACAGTGGATACTCCACGTTCCAGCAGCGCCTCTCGCTGTACGACGGGACGCTCACCACCAAGTACGACAACAACCGGACCGTCACGGTGATGGGTTCACCGAACTCCGAGGTCATGGGGGTCCATGTCGAGGACACCCGCGGCGGGGTGTCCAGCATCGCGCTGGAGCTGAGCCTGTGGGACGTCAGCTCGCTGGGGAACAGCGGGGACGTGCCCAACCTCGACACCTGGAAGACCGTGTCCACCTACGCGGATGCCGGCGGCGCCGGGCTCAGCCGGGGCCAGGCCGACCCGCAGAACTTCGGCTACACCCTCGCGGCGACCGTGGAGGGAGCCCCGTACACCGCGCAGGTCGTCGACGGCCGCAAGGTACGGCTCACGATCACGCCGTCCACCAGCTACACGATCTGGTTCACCGCCAGCAGCCGGCTCAACGCGCCGAGCCACAACTCCGTGACCCAGGCCAAGAACGCGCTGAACTCGGTGAAGGGCACGGGATACACGAACACCCTGAACAGCTTCCGCAACTGGTGGCACGGGTTCTGGGAGAAGTCGTTCGTGCAGTACTCCAACGGGTCCGGTGAGGCGGACTACATGGAGAACATCTACTACCTCAGCACCTACATGATCGCCGCGGGCGGTTACGGAAACTATCCGTTCCACTTCATCAACGGCGCGTTCCGGGCCACCGGGGACGCGACGAAGTGGAGCAATTCCTACTGGTACTGGAACCAGCGGGACGTCTACAACTCCTTCCTGGCGTCCAATCACGTCGATCTGCTGTCCGGGTTCAACCGGCTGTACAGCCGGAACTTCGACGCGCTGAAGGCGTACACCCGGACGAGATACAACGTGGACGGCATCTGGGTGCCGGAGACCATGGGCTGGGACGGAAACGCCCGCGGCACGGTCAACAGCGAGTACACCCAGGACATCTGGTCGACCGGCGCCGAAGCCGCGTACAACATGTATCTGCAGTACCGCTACACCAACGACACCAACTACCTGCGCACCACGGCGTATCCGTTCATGCGCGAGGTCGCCAAGTTCTACCAGGCGAAGCTGTCGCTCAACAGCGGCACGGGCAAGTACTACGTGGCCACGTCCAACTCGCACGAGACCTACTGGGACGTGCCCAACGCCATCACCGATCTGGCCGCCGTGCGGAACCTGTTCCCGCTGGCCATCCAGGTGGGACAGCAACTGGGTCTGGACGCCGATCTCCGTCCGCAGTGGCAGCGGATCGTGGACAACCTGATCGCGTACCCCTCGGACGCGAACACGTATCTCCCGCACACGCCCCCGATAGCGCAGACCCGCAACAACGAGAACGTCGCGGCCGAGCTCATCTGGCCGTACGACGTCACCGGCATCGGATACCCCGATCAGCAGAAGGCCATCAACACCTGGAACAGCCGGCCGTTCCCCTACGGCAACGTATGGGCGAACGACGCGGTCCAGGCGGCCCGGCTCGGTCTCGGAGACCAGACGTTCCAGGGCATGAAGACCATGCTGCGCAAGTACCAGACCTATCCGAACGGCCTGACGGACAACACCAACGGGGTCTTCGAATATCTCGGTGTGCATCTGTCGGCGATGAACGAGTCGCTGCTCCAGTCGTACAACGACAAGATCCGCGTCTTCCCCGCCGTGCCCGCGGATTCCAGCTTCGTGGGCAAATTCAGCCTGCTCGCCAAGGGCGGCTTCACGGTCAGCTCGGAGCGTGAAGCGGGTGAGATCAAGTATGTCGGGCTGAAGAGCCAGTACGGCAACAGCACCCGGATCGTGAACCCGTGGGGCGGCCAGCAGCTCCGGGTCCGCCGGGTCTCGGACAACGCGACCGTCCTGACCACCAGCGACGCCGAGTTCACCCTCAACACCACCGCCAACACGGTGTACGTGGTCGAGCGCACCGCCAAGCCGCTCACCTCGTACAGCTCGACACGGCTCACCGGGACCGCCAACCAGGACGTGAAGTCCTTGCGCGACACCAATTCCACCCTCGGCCTCAGCCGGTCGCCGAACCCGATGGTCAACGACACCGCGGCGACGTACGACAGCAATTGGTACAGCACGAGCGCCCGGGGATACGGCGACTACAACGACGACACCCATCACAGCAACACGGTGGGCGCGACGGCGCAGTACACCTTCACCGGGACCGGAATCCAGTACCTCTCCGAACGCAACGGGGACATGGGAACGGTCGACGTCTACCTGGACAACGCCTTCCAGGCCACCGTCGACTTGAGGATCTCCGGCGCACGCCAGGTCCAGCAGGTCGTCTGGGAGAAGTCAGGGCTCACCCGCGGCACCCACACCATAAAGATCGTCAACCGGTCCACCTCGGTCGGCATCATCGACGCCTTCCGCATCACTCCCTAGATCCCCACGACAGTGGGCCCCGGCGGATGTCCGCCGGGGCCCGCTCTCGTGCCGGGGACCGCTATTCGTTGGTGCGGCGGCGGTGGCTGGTGTCGCACCAGGGGTAGCTGCGGCTGCGCCGGCAAGTGCAGAGCGCGACACAGAATCGGTCGGAGGTGACGGTGGTGCCGTCCTCCAGTACGACCTCGACCGGGCCTTCCACCAGCGTCGGGCCATCGCGCTGGATGGTGATGCGCCTGGGCTCACGGGATGCGTCGGGCACGGACGACCACCAGCTCTTCCTTGTTCTGGTCCGCCGCCAGCAGACCCTGGGAGTGCAGCCAGGTCCGCCGGGCGCGCATGACCGGGCCGAAAGCGACCGAGCGGCGCTCGGTGACCATGGCGTCCAGACCGGCCGCCCGCAGCCGGCGCAGGGTGGGTTCCTCCCCGCACAGCGCGGAGTGCACGATCAGCAGTACGCCGCCGGGGCGGAGCAGCGCGGGCGCCTCCTGGCAGATGCGGTCGAGGAGGAGCCGGCCGTTGTGTCCGGCGTCCCAGGCCCGGGCCGCTCCGTGGCCGGGACGCGTGCCACCGGGGGCGGGCACATAGGGCGGGTTGGAGAGGATCACGTCGTAGTCGTGCCCCGCCACGGGAGCCAGGAGGTTTCCGCGCAGTACGCGTACCGGGAGGCGGGCCAGCCGCGCGTTGAGCCGGGCACTCAGCACCGATCGCCGGGAGATGTCCACGGCCGTCACCCGGGCGCCCAGCTGTGCGGCGACCAGGGCGAGCGCTCCGGTGCCGGTGCCGACATCAAGAACCTGGGCCCGCGGCGCCAGAGTCTCGTTGCGCAGGGCTTCGGCCAGCAGGGCCGTGTCGTCTTGCGGGGCGTAGACACCCGGCAGTGCTATACAAGTCACCTTCGCCACCTACCCGAATTTACCGGGATGATCGTTATTTTTCCTGGCAGAAGTGGCGACCAGGACCAGTCAGGTGATCACGCGCAGTGATGTCTCCCCGGCCCGCCAGGCCAGGAGGAGGCGCTCGGCCAGCCGGTCCTCCAGGTGTCCCGTGGCGTCGACACCGAAGGCGATGTCGCCCGCGAGTTGCGGTTCCTCCTCCAGCAGGCCGCCGATGACCTCGTGACGCACGACCTGCTCGTGGACGGCGTCGGCCTCGACGTGCTCGCTGTAGAAGAACTCAGCGGCGGGCCCCGCCCCGGTCCGTTTCATGGCCAGCGCGAGACGCCTGGAGCCGGGCGAGGAGGTGACCTCGACAGCGGCGAAGTGCCCCACCAGCGCTCCGCGCAGGCTCCGGTGCAGCCCCAGCAGGGACATGAGATTCACCGTGGCCAGCATTTCCGCGCACCCCGCGTCGAGGTAGTGCCCGTACGTGGTGTCCAGGTCCAGATCGGCCATCAGGTCGGCGAACAGCCGCGCGTGCACCCGCTCCGCCCGGCCGCCGCCCCACTCGTCGAACTCCACCGCCGCCATGCCGGCCTTCGCCCGGCCCCACAGCCGAGGCAGCACCCAGGCATGCGGATCCGCCTCCTTCAGGTGGTACAGCGACCTGTGGGCCGCGTACTCGCGCACCTGCCAGAGCTGTCCCTCGTCCTGGAGGAAATGGGATACGCCCCCTCCGTGCACCGGCTCCACGAGAAGCTCCGCGAGGGCCTCACCGGGATCGTCATGGCGGGCGGCGTCCCGGCGCAGCGCGTCGAGGAACCGCCGCTCCAGCGCGGCCCGTACCCGCAGCAGATCCGGATCCCACTCGCGCGAGGAGTCGACGCCCGCGAAACCGCGGTAGTGCAACTCGTAGCAGACGTACAGGGCGAGCTGGAGATCGTCCCCGTACGGGTCGGCCCGCCGCACGGCGCTCTCGTCGGGCAGCGCCGTACCGCACCGCAGAGAGCCGGTCACCGCGGCCGAGAGAACTCCCCGCGCGTGCGGCAGTGACGGTCCCCGCTGGTCAATAGCCATACCTCTTCTGTACCCGGAGACCGGCCGCGGCACCGGACCGACCGCGGCGCGCTGGGTATTCCGCTCTTGTTACTCGTGCGTAGTCCACGTCGAGCAGGTGACATCGGCGACTGTCTGGCGTTTCCGGCGCCTGGCACCGTTGGCGCTGTCGCCGACCGAGGGAGTGCGCGTGAACAAGGGGTACGCCGTCTTCTGCGATGTCGACCGGCATTTCTACGACGCGCCGCACCGGCTGTCGTCCGACGGCGGCACGGGCCGTGAAGCCCTGTACGAGGCCGCCACCCGCCCGGCACCGGCCGGGTGGCAGCGGCATCGCGCCGGGGACTGGCTGGCCTGGCGTCCACGCGACAGCACACTGCCGGCCCAGGGCTGGAAGATCCACGTGTCGGCGTGCCTGGACAACGCCGAGTCGATCCTGAGCCGGGTCATCGAGTACTGCGTTCCGCGTGGAGTCGCGTTCAAGTTCGTGCCGAGCAGATATCTGCTGCACACCCGCAACGCGAAATACGCGGACCGCAGCGCCAGCGGGAAGTTCATCACGGTCTACCCGACCGACGACGAGGAGTGCCGCACCGTCGCCGAGGGACTCGACGCGCTGCTGACGGGCGAAGCGGGGCCGTACATCCTGAGTGACCTGCGCTGGGGCCAAGGACCGCTTCACCTTCGCTACGGCAGCTTCACCCAGCGCGACTGTTACGACGCCGACGGCGAACTGCGCCCCGCGGTCGAGAACGCCGACGGAAAGCTCGTACCGGATTTCCGGGGCCCGGTCTTCCGGATACCCGACTGGGTCGAACCCCCCGACTTTCTGCGGGCTCACCTCGACGCGCGGGACGCCACGACCGTCGTCGACATCCCGTACACGATCGAGCAGGCGCTCCACTTCTCCAACGGCGGCGGTGTGTACGTCGGCCGGGACAGCAGGACCGGCGAGAAGGTCGTGCTGAAGGAGGCCCGGCCGCACGCGGGGCTGGCCGCCGACGGGGCCGACGCCGTGACCCGCCTGAAGCGTGAACAGGAAGCTCTGGAGCGGCTGTCGGGTCTCCCCTGCACGCCCGAGGTGCTGGACAGCTTCGTCCTGGGCGATCACCACTTCCTGGTGCTCGAATACATCGAGGGCAAGCCCCTGAACACCTTCTTCGCCCGTCGGCACCCGCTGATCGACGCGGACCCCGACGCGGGACGGCTCGCCGAGTACACCGCCTGGGCCCTGCGGATCCACCAGCTGGTCGAGAAGGCCGTCGAGGCGGTGCACAGCCGCAAGGTGGTCTTCAACGATCTGCACCTGTTCAACATCATGGTCTCCGAGGACGAGTCGTCGGTCGTCCTGCTCGACTTCGAGGCGGCCGCGCACGTCGATGACAACGCGCGCCAGACCGTGGCCAGTCCCGCCTTCGTCGCCCCGTCCGACCGGCGCGGCTTCGATGTGGACCGCTATGCGCTCGCCTGTCTGCGCCTGGCGCTCTTCATCCCGCTGACCAGCCTTTTCGCCATCGATCGCGGCAAGGCCACGCATCTGGCCGAGGTGGTGGCCCGGCAGTTCCCGGTCGAGCGCGCTTTCCTCGACGAGGCCGTGGCCGAGATCCTCCGCGACCCCGCGGGCGACAGCGGGACGACCGGCCGGCCGCGGACGCCGGACCGCGGTCCCGCCACGGAGCCCTTCCTTCCGGCGGAGCCCGCCGACTGGCCGCTCAGCCGGGAATCCATGGTGAACGCCATCCTCACCTCGGCGTCACCGGAACGCGAGGACCGCTTCTTCCCCGGCGACATCGCCCAGTTCGCCACGGCGGGCGGCGGCCTGTCCTTCGGCTACGGGACGGCCGGGGTGCTGTACGCGCTGGCCGAGAGCGGAGCCGGCCGGTGCGTCCCGGCGGAGGAGTGGCTGCTGCTGAGGACCAAGCAGCCCGCCTCGGGCACTCCGCTCGGCTTCTACGACGGCCTGGCCGGCCTGGCCTGGACCCTGAACCGGCTCGGTCATCCTGAACGCGCCCTCGAATTAGCCGAATTGACGATGGCCCAGCCATGGGAGGACCTCCCGCCCGACCTGCACAGCGGCGCCGCCGGAATCGGTCTCGCGCTCAGCGCCCTCGCGGACGCGTCCGGCGAGTCGGCGCTGCACGAGGCGGCTCTCCGCTGCGCGGGGCTGGCGGCCCGTTCGGTGCCGGCCGAGGGCGGGATGTCCCGCGCGGGGCTGCTGCACGGCGCTTCGGGCGTCGCCCTGCTCTTCATCCGGCTGTACGAGCGCACCCACGACACGGCCCTGCTCGATCTCGCGGCCCGGGCGCTGCGGCACGATCTGGCCCGGTGTACGCACGGCGTCGGCGGAACCCTCCAGGTCAACGAGGGATGGCGCACGATGCCGTACCTGGGAGCGGGCAGTGTGGGCATCGGCATGGTGCTCGACGACTACCTCGCCCACCGCGCGGACGACGCGTTCGAGCAGGCGCGCGGTGAGATCGTCCAGGCGGCGCAGGCCACCTTCTACGCGCAGCCGGGGCTCTTCCGAGGCGCCGCGGGCATGGTGCTGTACCTCAGCCGTACGACGGCCGGAGGACCCGGCACCGAAGTCGCCGACGTACGGCGGCAGATGGACGCCCTCGCCTGGCACGCCATGGCGTACCGAGGTCAACTGGCCTTCCCCGGAGAGCAGATGATGCGGCTCTCCATGGATCTCGCGACCGGCACCGCCGGTTGTCTCCTGGCACTCGCCGCGGCCTCGCACGACCGCCCGGCGCAGCTGCCGTTCCTCCCGCCGCTCCGGCGGCCCTAGAGCCGGCTCCCTCCGGGAGCCGTGATCAAGCACACCGTCCCCATGAATGAGAGGAAACATCATGACCCTTCTCGACCTGCAGTCGATGGAGACCCCGAAGGAAGAGGCCACCGGCGACGTGGCCACAGGAAGCCGCGCGAGCCTGCTGCTCTGTGGTGACAGCAGCCTGAGCATCACCACCTGTAACTGAAGCCCCACCCGGCTGACGTGGTGTCCCGCTGGTCGCACCGGTAGGCAGCGGCCGCGGTGAACGAGGTCCCGGGCGGTCCGCCGCCCGGGACCTTCGCGCCGCCGGGAGACCGTGGCCCGAAGTCCTGACCGCCGGCTCGCGCGCACGGCCCGGCCCCTGAACCGGAGGAGGCCCCGCCCCGATGGTGTTCCCGCGTCAGCGTCGCGGAGCACGCGACTCGCCCGCTTCCGCGCGTACCGGCCCCGGCCCTCTTCTGGGCGCGGCCCGGCACAGCGCGGGCCGCACGACGGCGGTCTTCGTCTGCTCGGCCGCTTCGGCCGCCGCATCCCTCGCCCTGCCGGCGCTCGTCGGACGCGCCCTGGACCTGCTGCTCGACCGGGACCGCGACGCCGGATTCTGGGTCGTCCTGTGTGCCGTCGCGATCACCGCGGAGGTGCTCCTCGACGCGCTCGTGGCCCTGCTGAGCGGGACGACCAACGCCCGGTCGACCGCCTGGCTGCGGACCCGCGGCCTGGCCCGGTTCCTCGCGGCGCCACCGGAACACGGCGCCCGCTTCTCCCCCGGTGAGGTGGCGGCCCGCCTGTCCGCGAACGCGACGGAGGCCGGTACCGCGCCGGTGACGGCCGCGGCCCTCGCGGCGTCGCTCCTCGCGCCGGCCGGGGCGATCGTCGCACTGCTCCTCATCGACCTGTGGACGGCCCTCGCCTTCCTTGTCGGGCTGCCCCTCCTGGTGCTGGTGCTGCGCTCCTTCGCCCGTGGTTCCTCCGACAGCGTCGCGCGGTACCAGCGGGTGCAGTCGGACATCGCGTCCCGGCTCGTCGAGGCGCTGGGCGGGGCGCGCACGATCGCCGCCGCCGGCACCAGTGAGCACGAGCGCGCCCGTATCCTCGCTCCCCTGTCCGAACTGGGCGTGCAGGGCCGGCGTATGTGGAGTGTGCACGGCAGCGCCGTCGCCCGCAGCGGCGTCCTGATGCCGCTGCTGACGACCGGGGTCCTGGCGGTCGGCGGGGCGCGGCTGGCGTCCGGCCGGATCAGTGTCGGCGAGCTGCTGGCCGCCTCGCGGTACGCGGCCCTGGCGGCCGGTGTGGGCGCGGTGGCCGGGCTGCTGGGCTCGCTGATCCGGAGCCGGTCCGCGGCGCGCAGGACCTCCGCGCTCCTGGACCTGCCCGCCATGACGTACGGCGACGCGTCCTTGCCGCCCGACGGGCGCGGCACGCTCGAACTGCGCGGGGTCCAGGTCGTACGGGACGGCCAACGCCTGCTCTCCGACGTGGACCTGGAGATTCCCGGGGGCACGTCGGCCGCCGTGGTGGGGCGCTCGGGAGCGGGCAAGTCCATGCTGGCCGCGGTCGCCGGACGGCTCACCGATCCCGACGAGGGCCGGGTCCTGCTCGACGGCGTGCGTCTGGAGGCCGTCGAGCGCGGCCGGCTGCGTCGCGAGGTCGGGTACGCGTTCGAACGGCCCGTGCTGTTCGGTGACACGATCGGCGAGGCCCTCTCCAGCGGCGCCGAGCGGGCCTCCTCGCGACGGATACGGTCCGCGGCCCGGGCGGCGAGCGCCGACGCCTTCGTCCGGCTGCTGCCGCGGGGGTACGACACCCCGCCGGCCGAGGCGCCGCTGTCCGGGGGCGAACTCCAGCGGCTCGGTCTGGCGCGGGCCTTCGCCCATGCCGGACGTCTGCTGATCCTCGACGACGCGACCTCCAGCCTGGACACCGTCACCGAGCGTCAGGTGGAGCGCGCACTCGTCCAGGACGTCCGGGCGGGCACCCGGCTGGTCGTCGCCCACCGGCTCTCCTCCGCCGTCCGGGCCGATCTGGTGATCTGGCTGGAGGAGGGGCGGGTACGGGCGGTGGGACCGCACGCGGAGCTGTGGCGGAACCCGGCCTACCGCGCCGTCTTCGCAGTGCCCGACGCGGACCCGGCGGACCCGGCGGACCCGGCGGCGCAGGGCCCGGCCTCCTCAGGACCACCGGCCTCCTCAGGAGCTGCCTCGGAGGGCTCCGTACGGTACGGAACGGCGCAGCCCGCGGCCGCTCCCCTTGAACGGCCCGGCCGGTGACGGCCACGGACGTGGCCGGCCGGCCGCCGGAGGGCCGCGGCATGCTGCGCCGGATCCTTCCGCAGGGCCGGGCCTTTCTGCTGCGCAGGAAGGGGGTCCTGGTCAGGCTCGCGGGCTGGTCCCTGCTGGAGTCCGCGCAGACCTTCCTCGGTGGATATTGCCTGGCGCGCGCACTCGACCGCGGATTCCTGGTGGGGCAGACCAGCACCGGCCTGTGGTGGCTGGCCGTGGCGGCCGCCGCGATCCTGGTCGGCGGCCCGCTGGTCCGTGGTGTCTTCGCCCAGCTGGCGGCGCTGGTGGAGCCGTTGCGTGATGCCTTGGTCCGCCGCGCGGTGACCCAGTCGCTGCGCCGCGCGGTGGCCGATCCGGCGCGTGCGGACGGCGGCGCGGTGTCGCGGCTCACGCATCAGACCGAGATCGTCCGGGACAGCTTCGCCGGACTGGTGCTCACCGCGCGCTCCTTCGTCTTCACCGCGGCGGGAGCGCTGGCCGGCCTGCTGACCCTCGCGCCGCAGTTCCTGCTCGTGGTCGTGCCGCCGCTGGCGCTGGGGCTGCTGCTGTTCCTTGCCACGCTCCTGCCGATGGCGACCGCCCAGCGCGCCTTCCTGGACATCGACGAGGACATCGCCCGCCGGGTCGGCACGATCGGCGCCGGACTGCGCGACATCGTGGCCTCCGGTACGCAAGAAGATGTGGCGGACCGTACGGGGAAGCTGATCGACGCCGGGGCCCGGGCGTCGGACACCCTGGCCCGCTGGGCGGCCGTCCGCACCCTGGCGCTGGGCGTGGCCGGTCAGCTGCCGGTGATCCTGCTGCTGACCGCCACGCCGTGGCTGCTGCGGCAGGGCGTCACGGCGGGCGCCCTGATCGGAGCCCTGACCTATCTCGTCCAGGCCCTGCTGCCCGCCCTGCACACGCTGATGACCGCCCTGGGGGCAGCGGGCACCCGGCTGCTCGTGGTGCTGGACCGGTTCGAGGAGGAGACAACCGAGGACGGGACGGTCCGGGCGGCCCCCGTGGGCGCCGCCCGCGAAGCAGCCGCGCCCGGGCCGTTCCCCGCGCCGGCGGCGGAGGTCCGCTCCGTGACGCTGGCGTACGGCCCCGGTGCGCCACCCGTGCTGGACCGTCTCGACCTGGTCGTCGAGCAGGGCGAGCATGTCGCGGTGGTGGGACCGAGCGGTATCGGCAAGTCCACCCTCACGAGCGTCCTCTCGGGGCTGCTCGCTCCCGACCGGGGAACCGTTCTGCTGGCCGGGCAGCCCGTAGCCGGCCTGACCGCGCGCGACCTGGCGGGTCTGCGCGTCCTGATACCGCAGCAGGCGTACGTATTCACCGGCACGGTCCGCGACAACCTTCTGCAGCTGCGGCCCGACGCGTCAGCCGCCGAGCTCGCACGGGCGGTCTCCGCGGTGGGCGCCGACGAGCTGGTCGGCCGGCTCGGCGGCCCGGACGCCCTGGTCGATCCCGCCAGGCTCTCCCAGGGCGAGCGGCAGTTGCTGGCCCTGTGCCGCGCCTATCTGTCCCCCGCGCCCCTGGTGGTGCTGGACGAGGCCACCTGTCATCTGGATCCGGTCGCCGAGGCGCGGGCGGAACAGGCTCTCGCCGAGCGCGCGGGCTCACTGATCGTCGTCGCGCACCGGCTGTCGTCCGCGCGCCGCGCGGACCGCGTTCTCGTACTGGACGGGACCAGCCCCGCGTACGGGACGCACGACCAGCTGCTGGCCCGCTCGCCTCTTTACCGCGATCTGGTGGGCCACTGGCAGAGCGGTTGAGGAACCGTCCGGCGCCGGTCACAACCAGCCGGCGCCCCGGGATATCCGTATCGCGTCAACTCGGTTGCGTGCGCCGACCTTTCGTATCGCGGCGGCCAGGTAGTTGCGTATCGTCCCCTTGGACAGATGCAGGGATCGCGCGATTTCGTCGATCGGCGCCCCTTCCGCCGCCATGGCGAGCACGCCGAGTTCGCGTGGCGTCAAGGGCATATTCGCGGCCTGCAGAAAATCGAGAGCCAGCGATTCATCGATGAATCGCTCGCCTCTGGCGACTTTGTGTATCGCTTCAACTAAACGCCCCGGCTCACCGTCCTTGTTGACGTATCCGAGCGCCCCCGCTTCAAAGGCTCTACGGAGCGCTCCTGGCTTGCGCGCGGTGGTGAGAACCAGCAGCGCGGGATCATCGCCCGGGTCACCGGTGGCGTTGCCCGCGCCGTCGCCGTACACCGGATAGTCCAGACAGTCGACATCGGCCACACAGACATGTGGACGGGTCCGCGACCGGGACGCCGTTCGTCCGGAGACCGAGGTCACGTCCAGTGTCTCCTCGGAACGCAGAAGCGCCACCAGAGCCGAGCGGAACAGACTCGCATGGTGCAGAACAAGGACCCTGATCATGGCACTTCCCCCCTTTATGCCGCCGTACGGCGGTCATGCGTTGTGATCGTTCAGTGTCTCGTACGCACCCCCACCCCACTGCCCCTTCAAAGAAGGAAGGAACACGAATTTCCGGCAGCACGGGAGGCATTCTTCAGGGCGCATGAGCCCTGGTGTGCGCCAGTGCGCCACCGTGCGCCCCCGGCAATACGGAGCCTTGTTCGAATCCCATCCGGCGCATATTCCGTTTCGCCGCCGAAGGAGGAAAATTAACAGCAGAGAGAGTGAGTGGAGGCGACGATGACACGAACCCGGTACACCCCGGACCGCGGTCTGACCACGCGCATGGTGACCACCATGTTCCTGATCGGTCTGCTGTACGTGGTCCTGGTCGGTGTACTTCTGGCAGTACTACGAGGCGCCTGGCCGCTCATCGTGATCGTCGCGGGCGGCCTCTTCATCGCGCAGTTCTGGTTCAGCGACCGCATCGCCGCCTTCAGCATGGGCGCCCGGGAGGTCACCCCCGAGCAGGCACCCGAGCTGCACGGCGCCGTCGACCGGATCTGCGCGCTGGCCGACATGCCCAAACCACGGGTGGCCATCGCCCAGAGCGACATCCCGAACGCCTTCGCCACCGGCAGGAGCCAGCGCAGCGCACTGGTCTGTGCCACCACCGGCCTGCTGCGCAGACTGGAGCCCGAGGAGCTGGAAGGGGTCCTCGCCCACGAGATGTCGCATGTCGCGCACCGCGATGTCGCCGTCATGACCATCGCCTCGTTCCTCGG
Organism: Streptomyces sp. NPDC058198; assembly: GCF_042882605.1. Classification (NCBI taxonomy): domain Bacteria; kingdom Bacillati; phylum Actinomycetota; class Actinomycetes; order Kitasatosporales; family Streptomycetaceae; genus Streptomyces; species Streptomyces sp. NPDC058198. Next base: position 16,456 of record NZ_JBHVVP010000010.1, on the reverse strand, counting down.
CGTCCTCGCGGGCCTGATCACCCGGATAGCCCTGTGGAGCGGCCTCGCGAGGAGCGCCAGGAACGCCGGCCCGGCGGGGATCGCGATCCTGCTGATTCCGCTGGTCAGCGCGGTGGTCTACGCGATCGGCTTTCTGCTGACCCGGCTGCTCTCCCGCTACCGCGAGCTCTCCGCCGACCGCACCGCCGCGCTGCTCACCGGCCGCCCTTCGGCGCTCGCCTCTGCACTGACGAAGGTGAGCGGTCAGATGGCCCGGATCCCGACCGAGGACCTGCGGAAGGCGGAGCCGTACAACGCCTTCTACTTCGTGCCGGCGTTCTCCTCGAAGGAGAGCCTGGGCCGTCTGCTCTCCTCGCACCCGACGCTCGAACAGCGGCTGGACCAGCTCGCCCACATCTCCGCCCAGCTCGCCCGCCCGTGAGCGCCGTACGCCCCTGATACCGACGGCACCGATCGCCCCGTCAACCGCACCGAGCAGCGAGGAGCTGGTCCCGTGGGTCTTCTCGACACCATCCTCGGCCGGAGCAAGCCCGTCCGGCCCGATCTCGACCAGCTCTTCGCGCTGCCGTCGGCCGCCCTCACCCTCCAGGCGGGCGCCGGGTTCACCCCCACCGGCCTCGGCTCGGTCTGCTTCGCCGGCGTCGAGGGCGGCGGGTTCGCGCGGATCCGGCAGGACGTACAGGAACTGCTCGACGCGGACACCGGCCGGGCCGGATCCCCGGTGGAGTTCAGCCAGGACTCGTTCGGCTACACCTGGCTGCTCGCTCGGCAGGCCCCCGATGACACGGCCGCCCTGGTGAACGATCTGCACGCGGTCAACACACTGCTCCAGGACGGCGGATTCGGCCCGCAGCTTCTCTGCTCGCTCGTCAGCTTCCGGGACGCCGAACGGCGGCCTCTCGCTCTCGTCTACCTCTACAAGCGCGGCACCTTCTATCCCTTCGCTCCCCTGCCCGGCGGCGCCGAGAAGCGTGACAACGAGCGGGAACTCCAGGTCAGAGCGGTGCTCGGGGAGGACCTGCGCATCGAACCCGACCTCTCCCGCTGGTTCCCCGTCTGGGGCGCCCCAGGGCTGTGACACCTGCCCGCCCGGGCGGGAGGCCGGCTCGATTGTCAGTGGCCGGCGGCAGGATGAACAGCATGACGACGACTTCTGCCACAGTCACCGACGCCTCCGTGTACGCCCAGGCGGTGGAGGATGCCGCCAAGGCCGCCGCCGCGTATTACGCGGGCGGCGACAGCGCCCTGGACGACGACACGTACGACAGGCTGGTCCGCGGGATCGCCGCCTACGAGCAGGCGCATCCCGACGAGGTGCTGGCGCATTCGCCGACCGGGAAGGTCGCCGGCGGAGCCGCGGTCGGCGATGTGCCGCACACGGCCCCGATGCTGTCGTTGGACAACGTGTTCTCCGCCGAGCAGTTCACGGCGTGGGCCGCCTCGCTGGAGCGCCGGCTGGGCCACCCGGTGGATGCCTGGAGTGTGGAGCCGAAGCTCGACGGTCTCGCCATCGCCGCGCGCTACGAGAACGGGAAGCTGATACGGCTGATCACCCGCGGGGACGGCATCGCCGGCGAGGACGTCTCGCACGCCGTCGGCACCGTCGTGGGCCTGCCGGGACAGCTCGCGGAACCGGTCACCCTGGAGGTGCGCGGCGAAGTCCTGATGACGAACGAGCAGTTCGAGCGGGCGAACACGGTGCGTACCGCGCACGGTGCCACGCCGTTCGCCAATCCCCGCAGCGGTGCGGCCGGGACGCTGCGGGCCAAGGACCGCCCGTACACGGTGGAGACCACCTTCTACTGCTACGGGGCGCTGCCCCTGCCCTCCTCCGGCCGGCTCGCCGAGGAGCTCCGGCGCCTGCCGCACAGCCAGGTGCTCGCCCATGTGGCCGGTCTGGGCGTCCACACCGCCGCCGCGACCGCGGTCCCGCCCCGCGCGGTGACCACGACGGCCGAGGTCCTGGAACGGGTGGCGGAGATCGCGGGGCTGCGCGCCGGACTGCCGTTCGGGATCGACGGCATCGTCATCAAGGCCGACCGGGCCGAGGACCAGCGCGCGGCGGGGTCGGGATCACGGGCGCCGCGGTGGGCCATCGCGTACAAGCTTCCCGCGGTCGAGAAGATGACCCGCCTGCTGGACGTGGAGTGGAATGTCGGCCGCACCGGGATCATCGCGCCGCGCGCCGTTCTGGAACCGGTGGAGATCGACGGATCCACCGTCACCTACGCCACGCTGCACAACCCGGCGGACATCACCCGCCGCGATCTGCGGATCGGTGACCAGGTGATGGTCCACAAGGCCGGCGACATCATCCCCCGTATCGAAGCGCCCGTCGCCCACCTGCGGACCGGGGACGAGCGTCCGGTCGTCTTCCCCGAGAGCTGTCCTCGGTGCGGATCCGGCATCGACGGCGGCGAGCAGCGCTGGCGCTGTGTCCGCGGCCGCGACTGCCGCGTGGTGGCGTCCATCTCGTACGCGGTCGGCCGCGACCAGCTCGACATCGAAGGCCTCGGCACCACCCGCGTCGTCCAGCTCGTCGACGCCGGGCTGGTGACGGACTTCGCCGATCTGTTCACCGTACGGCGCGAGCGGCTCCTCGCCCTGGAGCGGATGGGCGAGACCAGTACCGACAACCTCCTCGCGGCCATCGAAGGGGCGAAGAGGAAGCCGCTGTCCCGGGTCCTGGCGGCGCTCGGTGTCCGGGGCACCGGGCGCTCCATGTCCCGCCGTCTCGCCCGTCACTTCGCCACCATGGACCGGGTCAGAACGGCCGACGCCGAAGCGATCCGGCGCGTCGAGGGCATCGGTCCGGAGAAGGCACCGGTGATCGTGGCCGAACTCGCCGAACTGGCCCCGCTGATCGACAAGCTCGTCGCCGCGGGTGTCAACATGACCGAGCCGGGCGCCACCGAGCCGCCCGCGACGCAGGAGAACAGCCCCGAAGGCGCCTCCGCCGGCGGGCCGCTGGACGGCATGACCGTCGTGGTCACCGGCGCGATGACCGGGCCCCTGGCGGAACTGTCCCGGAATCAGATGAACGAGCTCATCGAGCGGGCCGGTGGGAAGTCCTCCTCCAGTGTCTCCAAGCGCACCACCCTGGTCGTCGCCGGGGAGAACGCCGGATCCAAGCGGGCCAAGGCCGAAGACCTGGGCATCCGGACCGCCACGCCCGACGAGTTCGCCGGTCTCATAGCCGGTCTCCTCGCCGAGGACGCCGCCGGGACGGCCGCGGATCGCTGAACGTCACAGCCCGGCCTTGGGGCGCTGGGGGGCGCGGACTTCTTGAGTGACCGGCACGCCGCCATGCGCTCCGCCATTCAGGTGACTCTCCGTCAAGATGCTTGCGCCATATTCCACTGGTATGGGTCACTGAGATCCGAACCGGTGGGAAGCCCAGCCCACTTCGGGGAAGCGCGGCATTCGGGCTACTCGCGAAGAGCCCCCTAGCGCGCACAAGACACTGAAACCAATTCTGTCGTTGCGTCGCCCTGCGCGCCGCAGCGCACGTGGGTCCGACCAGCCAACGCCCCGTTCCGGGCTCGTGCCGGCGGCGATTTCCCACCTTCTGCACATGAGCGGTACGTGGTCCTGTCCGCGTACACGGCACGACTCTGGCGGCCACGGTCCACGACCCCGTGCGGCAGCCGACTGTGGACGAGTCCGCACTCGTCGACACCGTCGCTACCCCCAAGAGGTCTTCTCCGGCCGGCAGTTCAGAACCCGCGATGCGGAAATCCCCCTCCACGGGGCGAGTTCGGCATCCCACCCGGCCCCGACGTTCCGAGTGCGGCGGCAGTAGTCCGATGGCCGGCCCGCACCCCCAACCGGAGCCAACAACCACTTTCATGCGCGTAGTTCACTCAGGAGGAGCACCATGCCTATCTCTCCGAACCAGGGATCCACCGGGGGCGGTACAACCGTCACCATCACCGGCACCAACCTCTCCGGCACCACCGCGGTGAAGTTCGGCTCCAACCCGGCCACCGCCGTCACCAACGTCTCGCCGACGCAGGTCACCGCGGTCTCACCCGCGGGCTCCGGCACCGTCGGGGTAACGGTGACCACCCCGGGCGGAACCAGCAACCCGATCTCGTTCTTCTACGTCGGCGCGCCGTTCAAGTCCGGTCTGAGCGACACCTCGGGCGCCACCGCGGGCGGTAACACCGTCACCATCAGCGGCACGGGCCTGTCCACCGCGACCGGTGTGTCGTTCGGTGCCAACACGGTGACTCCCACCGTGGTGTCGGACAGCCAGATCACTGCCGTCGTTCCCGCGGGCGCGGCGGCCGGACCGGTGGGAGTCAGTGTGACCACCGCCGGGGGCACCAACAACGGCCTGTCGTACACCTATATCGACGCGCCCACCATCGTCGCGCTCGCTCCCACGTCCGGTCCGACCTCGGGCGGTACCGCGGTGACCATCACCGGCACCAACCTCACCTCCACCAACCAGGTGACCTTCGACGGCGCTCCGGCACCGTTCTCGGTCATCAACGCGACCACGGTGTCCGCCGTCACCCCGCCCGGAACCGCCGGCGCGGTCGACGTCACCCTCACCAACCCCGCGGGCACCGCCACGGACGCGGGCGCCTTCACCTACGCCGCGGGTCCTGGCATCTGATCCACGCCCGGCACTCAACTGCCGGACCGCACAAACGTCCGCCCGGCCGGGGCCGCGTCCCCCCGGCCGGGCGGGCCAGCCATCAATCGACCACCGCCGCCCGGCTCGGAGTTCGGGCCGCGCCCCGACCCACGATCCCCCTGGACAGGAGAATGGCCATGGAGACCCCCGGCAGCCCACTTCCTCAAGCTGCCCACCCGTCGGCCGCGCTGGCCGCACCCGTGATCACCGTGAGCACCCCCTTTTCGGGGATCGCCGGGACCACGGTCACGCTGACGGGTACCGGATTCACCGGCGCGACCTCGGTCACCTTCGGTGGCGTACCCGCGACGTCCTTCAACGTGGTCTCCGCGACCCAGATCACCGCGGTCGCGCCGGCCGGCGCGGGAACCGTACAGATCGTGGTGACCACCTCCGGGGGCACCAGCAACGGCATCAACTTCACCTATGCGACGGCCACCGCGGTGATCACCAGCGTGGTCCCCAACCAGGGGCCGGTCGCCGGCGGGAACACCGTCACGGTGAGCGGCAGCGGTTTCACCGGGGCGACCGCGGTTCGCTTCGGCACCACGAACGCGGGCTTCATCACGGTCTCCCCGACTCAGATCACCGCGTACGCCCCGGCGGGCCCGGCCGGCACGGTCAATGTCACGGTCGTCACCCCGGGCGGCACCAGCAACGGCGTCCCCTACAGCTACGTCAACGTCCCGACACTCAGCGGCGTCGTGCCCAGCCAGGGACCACTCGCGGGGACGAACACGGTCACCCTGACCGGGACCAATCTCACCGGCGCCACCGCCGTTTCCTTCGGTGGGCACGCGGCGACCTCGTTCACGGTCGTCTCCGCGACGCAGATCACCGCGGTGGTTCCCAGCGGGAGCCCCGGTGGGGTTCCTGTCACCGTCACCACACCGGGTGGGACCACTGCCGGCACTGTCTTCTACTTCTACGTCGCCCCACCCACCCTCACCGCCGCCACTCCCGGTTCTGGAGCTGTCGCCGGCGGCACCTCCGTGACACTGACGGGGACGAATCTCCTCGGGACCACCGCGGTGCTCTTCGGCGCCACGGCGGCCACCAGCTTCACCGTCGTCTCCGACACGCAGATCAACGCGGTCGCTCCCGCCGGAGCCGGCGGCACGGTCGCGGTCACCGTCACCACCCCGGGCGGCCCGAGCAACGGCGTGGCGTACACATACGTGGGCGCCCCGACCGTCAGCAGCGTGGCTCCCAACCAGGGGCCGTTGTCGGGCGGCAACACGGTCACCCTCACCGGTACGAACCTGACCGGTGTCACCACGGTGCAGTTCGGGGGCGTGTTCGCCGGATTCACCGTGATCTCCGACACCCAGCTGACGGCCACCGTTCCGGCCGGCGCCGCCGGCACGGTCAATGTCACGGTCACCGCCCCCGGCGGCACCAGCGCGGGCGTCCCCTACACCCGGCTCGCCCCGCCCGGTATCTGAACCAACAGGGCGACGCGCGGCGATCTCCACGAGATCCGCCGCGCGCCGCCTGTTCCAGCTGTATCGATTCCAGCTGTATCGATCCGGTCGCTTCAGCTACTCACACTGCTTGCGACACGCCGGTGATTCAGTACCCGGCCTTGCAGGGGACGAAGGTGGCCTGCATGGCGCGGTAGTCGCCGCCGTAGCCGTCGTCCTTGCCGTAACCGCCCTTGTTGCCGTGGTCCTTTCCGTGCTTCTTCTCGTGCTTCTTGCCATGGTGCTTGCCGTGCTTCTTGCCGTGGTGCTTGCCGTGCTTCTTGCCGTGGTCACAGCGACCGTGCGGGGGCCGACCGCCGCCGGTGGTGCCACCGGTCGTCGTGGAGCCGGTGGTCCCGCCCGTCGCCGTACCGCCGGTCGTCGTCGCGCCGGTGGTGCCACCCGTCGCCGTACCGCCGGTCGTCGTGGCACCGGTGGAGCCGCCGGTCGTCGTACCACCGGTGGTGCCGGCAGTCGTCGTGGCGCCGGTGGTGCCGGCAGTCGTCGTACCACCGGTGATGATGCCGCCCGAGGTGATTCCGCCGATGACGCCCGTGGTCGTGCCCGTGGTCACACCTGTGGTCGTGCCCGTGGTCACACCGGTGGTGGTACCCGTGGTGGTCGTGGCACCGGTCGTGCCCGTGGTCGTCGCGCTGGTCGTGCCACCGGTGGTGACGGTGCCACACGCGCCGCGGCTGATGACGTTGGTGTCCATCGTCACCGAGCCATTACGGGCGAGCGCCCGCCCATTGACCGTCGCGCCCGTGTTCAGCGTGATCGACGTCAGCGCCAGGATGTTGCCCACGAAGTTGCTGTTCGTGCCGAGCGTGGCGGAGCTGCCGATCTGCCAGAACACATTGCAGGGCGAAGCCCCGTTGATCAGGAGCACCTGGCTGGCGCTCGCCGTGGTGAGGGTCGATCCGACCTGGAAGATCCAGACCGCGTTGGGGTCGCCCTGGGCGTCCAGAGTGAGCGTCCCCGTGAGCCCGATGGATGACGAGGCGTTGTAGACGCCCGGTACCAGGGTGAGCCCACCGAGGTCCCCGGCGATGCTGCTGTCGGGGGCCTGGCCGGCGGCGTTGTTGTACGCCGTGGTGAGGTCGGTCTGCGCCTGGAGAGCGACCGCGTCCGTGGGGTGAACAGCTCCGTTGACGATGCCCGGCGGGAACCCGGTGATCGACGTTCCCGGACTTACTCCAAGGTCACCCGTGACCACGGAGGGGCCGGTGTTGGTAACTGACTGACCACCAAGAACCGCGAAAGTGGACGCGGTACCGAGAGGTACGGCTGTGCCGATGGCCTGCGCCCGTGCCGGAGTCACCGCGACCGCGGCAGCGGCGATCAACACGATCGCCGCGAACCAGCTGGAAAGGATGCGCCATTGAGCCGCGCAAAGGGTGTTCGGTTTCATTGAGGGCTTACTCCCGTGGGGAACGGTGGAATTGTGCGGCTCTCATCGAACCGCGAAGTCTCTTCCCAGCAAGCGCCCCAGCGATTTCCATTGGCCATGAAATGCCATGGAGATGCTCGCGGGAGGAGGCTGATCCACAACGTAGCCGATACAAAATATTCCCGTGCGTCGCATTCGAGTGAACTCGCGTACGTGTTCTCAGGAATTAAAGAACACAGCGTAAGGGCTCAGCTATCGTGTTACTGGTTATTGACTACGAGCGTGTCGCCCCGAATGGACCAGCGTTGGCGGTGATACCGGATACGCAGCGCTCCGCGAGAGTGAGGCAGGCGGCCCGCAAATGGGTGATGCTCTCCGAGAGGGAGTGCAGGATGATCGGCTCGAAGGCGTTGAGCCGCAACTGCCCGGCCTCGGCGGCCATGGTGATCGTGACATCGTTGCCGATCACCTCGAAGGCCACCTGGTTGACGACCTCGGGGATCACCGGGTTGACCTTCCCCGGCACGATGCCGGAACCCGCCTGGACCGGCGGCAGATTGATCTCCGCGAAGCCCGCGCGCGGGCCGGAGGAGAGCAGGCGCAGGTCGTTGCAGGTCTTGGAGAGCTTGACCGCGATGCGCTTGAGCACGCCGGACAGATGGACGAAGGCCCCGCAGTCCTGGGTCGCCTCGACCGGGTTCGCCGCGGTGACCAGGGGCAGGCCGGTCAGGGCGGCGAGATGGCCCCGGGCGGCTTCGGCGTACCCCTGGGGGGCGTTGAGGCCGGTACCGACAGCGGTCGCGCCGAGGTTGATCTCGTGTACGAGCAGCACGGCCTCGGCCAGGCGGCTCCGGTCCTCCTCCAGCATCACCACGTACGCGGAGAACTCCTGACCCAGCGTCATGGGCACCGCGTCCTGAAGCTGGGTGCGCCCCATCTTGAGGATGTCGCAGAACTCCTCAGCCTTGGCGGCGAATGCCTCGCGCAGGATCGCCATCGCGTCGAGCAGTTCATGTACGGCGATGATCGTGGCGACGTTGACGGCGGTCGGGTAGACGTCATTCGTCGACTGTCCGAGGTTGACGTCCTCATGCGGATGCAGGTGGCCGTAGTCGCCCTTGCCATGGCCCAGAATCTCCAACGCCCTGTTGGCGATGACCTCGTTGGCATTCATATTGGTCGACGTACCGGCGCCGCCATGGATTACGTCGACGACGAACTGGTCATGCAAAAGCCCGTCTTCCCGGATCTCCCGGCAGGCGGCGGCGATGGCGCCGGCCTTCTCCGGGGTGAGCAGCCCGAGGTCTTCGTTGGCGCGGGCCGCCGCTTCCTTGACGGCCGCGAGCGCGTTGATCAGATGCGGGTACGCGGCTATCGCCGTACCGGTGATGGGGAAGTTCTCCGAGGCGCGCAGGGTGTGGACCCCCCAGTACACGTCGGCGGGTATGTCGCGCTCGCCGAGCAGGTCGTGTTCGCGGCGGAGGCCGGCGGCCATGGCGCGGGTGTCCCTTCGTCAGGCGGTGGGAGTCGCCGGCGCGCGGATACGGAGCGGCGTCACGCCACGGGCGAGACCGCCGGGGCGGGCCGGGCGGACGGACGTGCGGATGGGGCGAGCTCGGCGAAGAAGGGGGCCAGCGCGCCCGCCGCCCGCAGGCTCCCGACTGTCACCCCGCCCCCGGTGACCGGCGTACGTTCGAATCCGGCCAGGCTCTTCGGGTCGACTCCGCAGAGCGCGAGGGCCGCCGCCGTCACCGGCATCCGGGCGCGGTCGGCGCCGTCGGCTATCTTCACGCCGACGGCCCGCCCGTCCGGCAGCGCCGCGATCTGCACACCTTCGAATCCGTCCTTGGCGAGGAGGCCCGGCACCGCGCGCATCAGCCGGGCGACGTCCCGCCCGCTGCCGGAGACCATCTCGGGGTGCTCACGCATGGCGTGCGCGACCCGGCCCTCGTGCGTGTCGGACGCGGCCGTCGCGAGCCGGGCGGCGGCCCGGGTGAGGCCCTGCAGGGATACGGAGAACAGCGGCGCGCCACATCCGTCGACCGTCACCCGGGCGATGCGCTGTCCTGTGAGGTCCTCCACGGTCGACGCGAGCACCTGCTGCAGCGGATGCCCGGGGTCGAGGTAGCTCTCCAGCGGCCAGCGCCTGGCCCGCGCGGTCATCAGCATGGCGGCGTGCTTGCCCGAGCAGTTCTGGGCGAGCCGGGTGGGTCCGAGGCCACTGCGGATCCACTCCTCGCGCAGCTCCGGTTCGTACGGCAGATCCGGGACATTGCGCAGGTCGTGCTCGGTCAGCCCGGCGGTGTGCAGGATGCGCAGGGCGGTGGCCAGGTGCCGTGCCTCACCGGAGTGGCTGGCCGCGGCGAGCGCCAGTGCCTCGGCGTCCAGCGGCGGAAGTCCCGCGCGCAGCAGGCCGACCGCCTGGAGGGGCTTCAGCGCGGAGCGCGGGTAGAACGCGGCCTCGATGTCGCCCGCGCGGAATTTCACACTGCCGTCCGCGGCCAGCACGACGACCGAGCCGTAGTGCACGCCCTCGATGACACCTCCGCGCACGACATGGGCAAGGGGGACATGGGCGGGTTCGCGGACGGCGGGCCGCTCCCTCGGGGTGGGGCGCGGCGTGGTGGGGTGGCTCACGCCTGGTCTCCGTCTTCCGTGCGGGAATCCGTGCGGGAATCCGTGTGATGGGGGGACCGCACGATGGTGGTCAGGGTCGACTCGACGCGCGCGAGATGGTGGGTCATGGCCGCCACGGCCTCCTGCTCGGAACGGTCGACGAGCGCGTCGACGATCGCCCGGTGCTCCCGGTTCGACTGCTCGCGCCGTCCGCCGAGTTCGTTGAGGAACGCCGACTGGCGGGCCAGCGCGTCACGGATCTCCTCGATGACTCTGCGGAAGACCGGGTTCTGGGCCGCCTGGGCGACGGCGAGATGGAAGACGGTGTCCATCGCCACCCACGCGGTGGTGTCGGTCTCCCGCTCCATCCGCTCCAGCAGGTGTGCGAGGTGGTCGAGGTCCTCGGGGGTACGGCGCACGGCCGCGTACCCGGCCACCGGGATCTCCACGTGCCGGCGCACCTCGAGGAGGTCGCTCGCCGAGTAGTCGCCGAAGGTCGGATCCTCCACCGGTCCGTTGGAGACGACGAAGGTGCCCTTGCCGGTGCGCGAGACGGTGAGCCCCATCGTCTGCAGAGCGCGCAGCGCCTCACGGAGCACGGGCCTGCTCACCTCCAGGCGGCGGCAGAGCTCCGCCTCGGAGGGCAGCTTCTCCCCCACCTCGTACTCGCTCCGCTCGATGGCGCCGCGCAGATGGCCCAGTACGGCCTCCAGCGCGCTGATCCGCCTGGGCACATCACCAGCTGTCTGGCTGTCTGACAGGTTCACTCGCGCATCCTCGAACGCGCATCGGAGAACTGTCAAGCCGTGGGGCAGGTCCGGCGACCGCACCGCGGCGGCCGAGGTGTCTCGGCGCGGCCGCCGCGTCCATGGCCTGCTTCAGCGCCGCCTGATCTTGAGGGCGTTGTCCGTCCGGGTCGTCGGCCGGCCGTCGGGGCCCGTCTGGCTGCGCTGGTGTTCATCGCTGAGCAGCACGTCCCACTGCCCGTCCGGGAGTTCCAGCGATGCGAGGACCTCTTCCGGCGTGGGGAGGTGCACGCGGGGATGGGGATTCGGCTCCCAGGAGGGGTACCCCGCGTGTCCGACGACGAGGAGTACCCCGCCCGGCGCGACGGCCGAGGCGGCGGCCCGCAGGATCTTCTCGCGCGGCATGTCGCCCGGGGAGTGCAGGAACTGGGCGGAGACGAGAGCGAAGGTGCCGGCGGGGAAGGACGTACCGAGGTCGTGCCGTTGCCAGTCGATACGGTCGGCGACGCCCTCGGCCGCCGCGTGCCGGGCCGCACGGTCGAGGGCGACGCCTGAGATGTCGGTGGCGGTGACACGCCATCCCCGCTGTGCGAGCCAGATCGCGTCGGCTCCCTCACCGCACCCCAGGTCCAGGGCGCTGCCGGGCTCCAGGCCGGTGATCTCACGGACCAGGACGGTGTTGGGGTTCCCGCTCCAGATCCGGTCGCTCTCCCCGTAACGGCTGTCCCAGAACTGCTCTTCGGTGGCGGTGTCGTCGGTCATGGGTGCGTGGCCTCTTTCGTCTCGTCAGGTCGGACGATGGTGCGGCCGCACGGAACCGTTTGACAAAGCTTCTTGCCGGGACGGCAAATGGAGGGATGGCAGACGATGACTTCTCGAGCGTCCTGACCGCCGTGGGCCCGCGCCTGCGGGCCCTGCGCCGGGATCGCGGCAGCACCCTTGCCCAGCTGAGCGAAGCGACCGGGATCTCCCTCAGCACGCTCTCGCGTCTGGAGTCCGGCCGGCGCAAACCCACCCTGGAGCTGCTCCTGCCCCTGGCGAAGGCGTACGGCGTGCAGCTGGACGAACTGGTGGACGCGCCGGCGACCGGCGACCCACGCGTCCATCTGCGCCCCTTCACCCGCCACGGAATGACGTTCATGCCCCTGACCCGCCACCTCGGCGGGCTGCACGCCTACAAGCAGATCATCCCCGGCGGACAGGGGGGATCCGGGGAGCTGGAGCAGCGGGTGCACGAGGGCTACGAGTGGCTCTACGTCCTGGCCGGCCGGCTGCGGCTGGTCCTGGGCGAGCACGACCTCGTCCTCACCCCCGGGGAAGTCGCCGAGTTCGACACCCGCACCCCGCACGCCTGGGCCGGCGCGGGACCGGAGCCGGTCGAATTCCTCAGCCTGTTCGGACGGCAGGGCGAACGCATGCACGTGCGCGCCCGCCCCGCCGGCGCGTAACCCTCCCCCCGCCCGGTCAGGACGCCCTCGTGGACGGCGGGAGGCGCCGCACGACGGTTCCCAGCACGCGGTCCGTGGGGAAGAAGCCCAGCTGCCGGGAGTCGAGGCTCTTGGCCGCGTTGTCGCCGGTCAGGATCAGTCTGCCCGGCGGGATCAGCCGGCCGCCGGTACCGGCCAGGGCCGGGAAGCCGGTCCCGGGGACCGGGGTGCCCGGGACCGCGGCGATGCGTTTGATCATCCAGTGGCGGCCGGCGACCGCGCCGGAGGACTTCGGGAGCGGCGGGGGCGGAACGAATCGCGTGGCGTCCGCCACGGGGCGTTCCACCACAACGACCTCTCCCGGTACGAGCAGCGGCTGCCGGTGGACGAGGACGCGGTCGCCGTCGTGGTAGACCGGCTCCATGCTGGCCCCGCGGACGGTCACCACGACCAGGCGGCGTCTCAGCAGAGCGTGGAGCACCGCGCCGGCGCCGAGCGCGGCCGCGGCGAGTGGCAGGAGCTGGCCGGCCGGGCGGGACGCCCGCGCCCGCGGAAAGGCGGCGGTCATGGCGTCGCCGCCGGGGCCGGAAGCTCGGCGGGGGCGGCGAATTGGTAGCCGGACGCCTGCAGCGTGAAGAGATGCGCGTACTCACCCCGCGCCGCCATCAGGGCCGTATGGCCGCCCTGCTCGACGATCCGGCCTTCGCGCAGGACGACGATGGTGTCGGCCTCGCGTACGGCGCTGAGCCGGTGCGAGATGAGCAGGCTGGTCCGTCCCGCGCGGTACCGCCTCAGCGCGGTGTGGATCTCCTGCTCGGCCTCGGCGTCGAGACCGGCGGAGGGTTCGTCGAGGATCATCAGCTCGCGCCGGTCACGAAGGAGCGCGCGGGCGAGGGCGAGCCGTTGCCACTGGCCGCCCGACAGCACGACGCCCGCTCCGGAGTCCGAGTCGGAGTCTGAATCGGAATCGGAATCGGACTGGGGGCGGGTCTCGGTCGTCTCCATGAAGAACATGCGCGACAGGAGCGTGTCGTAACCGCGCGGGAGTGCGGCCACCGTGTCGTGGATTCCGGCTCTTCGCGCCGCCGTGTGTACGCGTCCGGTGTCGGAGAGGGCCGCCAGGTCACCGAGGGCGATGTTCTCGGCGGCCGTCATGTCGTATTCCATGTAGTCCTGGAAGACGACACTGATGCGCTCCCGTATCTCCTTGACGTCGGTGTGCCGGATGTCCACGCCGTCCCAGAGGATCGCGCCTCGGGTGGGGTCGTAGAGGCGGCAGATGAGTTTGACCAGCGTGGACTTACCGGCTCCGTTGAGCCCTACGAGCGCCATGGCCTTGCCGTGCGGGATGTGCAGATCGACGCCGCGCAGTACCCACGGGTGACTGTCGGAGTAGCGGAACCATACGTCGCGCAGGGTCAGGCCGTCGCGCAGGGCGGGCAGGGGTCGCGGTGACGTGGGCGCCGTGAAGTCCGGGCCCGCCGTGGTGACGACGACGTAGTGATGGAACATCAGCAGTGCCTGGTGCGAGCGGGCGGCCTCATGCGCGAGGCCGGCGAGGCCGGTCTGCACGCCGCCGATCGCGGCGATGAGGATCACGATGCCGCCGATGGTGAGCGTCCCGGTCCGTGCGGCGTGCACCGCCCACAGCAGGCCGCCTCCCGCGAGCAGGGCGGTGAGGAAGCCGAGTCCGGCCTGTGTGACCAGCTCGCGCCGGTCCAGCCCGCGCTTCGCGGCGTTCGACGCCCGGCGTTCGGTGAGCATGCGTCCGCGCAGAAAGGCGCCGGTGCCGAACAGCCGGATCTCTTTCGCGGCCTCCACGCTGGACAGCAGCGAGGTGTAGAAGAACTCCCGCCGCTCCGAGGGCCCGATGTCCCAGAACACGCGCGCCCGGCGGCGCGACAGCGCGATCTCGGCCGCGAGCGTCGGCATGCCGGACAGCAGGACCAGTACGGCCATGAGGGGGCTGAGCAGGAGCAGCGAAGCCGTGAATCCGGAGAGCGTGATCACCGAACGTGCCACTCCCAGAAGGCCGTCCACGGTCTGGTTGGGGCTCGTCCTGCCCGCTTGCTGGGCGATCCGCAGATGGTCCAGGAACCGCGGATCCTCGAAGCGGCCGAGGCCGGCCAGTCCGTCCACCGCTCTGAACAGCCGGTCCTGGGCGAGCAGGCCCGCCTCGCGGTCCATCTCGGACCTCAGGTACTGCGTCAGCTGGGGGACCACGGCGGCCATGACTCCCATGCCCGCGAGTCCGGCGCCCACCGCGATCAGGGTCTCCGTCGCCGCGTCGCCGACCAGGCCGTCCAGGAGCTCCTTGGTCAACCAGGCGGTCGCCACCGGCAGTCCACCCGCGGCCAGCGACAGCACGGTGTACAGCGCCAGGGTGCCGGGCGCCGCCGCGACGGCGAGGGAACACGCCGCGAGAACACGCCGGACCAGGGGGCCGGGGCGGGCCTCGCTCATGCCAGTGCCACGGCCGGGTGGTCCAGCCGTACCTCGTTGGCGGCGACCATGAGCCCGCCGTCGTCATGGGCCGACACCCGGAGCAGCGTCGGGTACGCGGCGGTCTGGAAGGCGGTGTGCAGCGGACCTTCGCGGTCCTCGACCAGCACCCGTGCCACCGGGGAGAGCTGGGTGGTGAAATCCGAGGCCTCGTCGATACCGCCCACCACGACGGCCAGGACCTGGTCCCGCCCGCCGGGCAGCGTCCGCGCGTGCGCGACGAACTTCGGCAGCTTCTCCTTGCACGGCTGACAGGTGGGCGAGAAGAAAGCCACCAGTGAATCCGGCTCCACCCGGTCGGAGTTCACCGTTTCCCCGTCGATCGTGACCGCGGTGAAATCGCCGACTTTCTCGCCGACGGCGATGGTGACCGGCATTCCACCGGCGCCCGCCAGCATTTCGGTGTGCTCGCGCAGTCGCTTGACCACGCCGAGGGTGAGAATCAGGTCCGCCAGGGCCACCAGGCCTACGAGGACCACTGCCGCGATCAGGAAAACCATGACGTCTCCGTGACGTTCGGGGCGGGAGGAATACGGTGTCCCGCGTTCTTGGGGAGGGGCTGGAAGAGGTCGAGAATGGTGTCGGAAGCGATCACCAGCCAGGCCAGCAGCAGACCGGCGGCCACGGCCACACTCACCCCGGCCGCGTGCACAGGACCGGTGCCGAGGCCGGCCGCCGCACCGAGCACGGCGCACAGCGTGAGTACGGCGTTGCGGGCCAGGTGCCGGGGGCCGAGCGGAACCCGGGAGGCGCCGAAGCACCGGCAGGGTTCCCGCGCACCGCGGTTCACCGCACGGGCGATGCCGATCGTGAACGCCGCCAGCAGCCCGGCGGCGATCAGCAGTCCGGCCGGCGCCGCCGGCCGCACCGGGGTGGCGAGCAGCGCGCAGACCGCGAACTCGGCCGCCACGACGGACGCCGCCACCGGCCGCACGAGCGCGGCCGGCAGCACCCTCATACCGTGCACCGACGCGGTGAACTGGTCGAATGCCGTGCGCCCGCTGATCTTTGTGAGGAAGGAGACCAGGAACACGCCGCCGATCAGACAGCGTATTCCCAGCGCCAGATACAGCACCGCGTACTCCTCGGGGTCCGGACGGAAGCTCGGGGGCGGCCCCTTCGCCACAGCGGTTCGCGAGGAGCCGCCGAGCCCGGTGGCGGACGCACCGCCACCGGGCGACACGCGCGGGAGAGCCGCGCGGAGGTGGACATGCCGTCACGATCGCCGCGACGGCACAGTCCGGGGGTCCGCTACGAGCACCGGACCTCGGAGCAGCCGGAGCCGTCGCAGCAGTAGCCGCGGCACGGGCCGTAGTTGCACTCCATGCACTGCGCGAAGTACTTCCAGCCGCAGGCCGCCGACGCGGCCGAGGCGTCGGCGCTCGGCACCAGCCGCTCGAGCATCCGCGCACCCATTGTTTCGAGCCTCTTGAGCATGTCCAACTCCTTTGACCGACCGGGACAGAACGGGGATTCCCTTTCACGGATTCTCTTCTCGGAGATTCCCTTTCCGCGGATTCCCTTGGCCTGAGTATTGCTGCCGCGCCCCGCCCCGGTCTTGTAGAAAACCGACCTAAGGGCTGTCCCGTAATCCGTGGCGGGCGCACGACGACAGCTACGGCACCTCGCTGCGTTGTCGGAACGCCCGAATACATCCAGTATGCGGA
>NZ_JBHVVP010000009.1:0-233535 GCF_042882605.1 Streptomyces sp. NPDC058198 | reverse complement strand
GGAGGCGACGCGGAGCGTCGTCGACTGACGACAACGCCGGAGGCGGAGTCGCAGGGCGTCGGGAGCCCGCTGGCTATCGTGCACCAGGTCGTAAACCCGCGGGCACTGAACCCGGCCCGCGCACGACAGAAGTACGCCGGTCCGGCGGGACTCAGTCTCCTGAGCCTCACCGGACCGGCGCGTTTCCCCCGTGTCCCGGTACCCCGTTTCCCCCGTACCCGCTTTCCCGTGATGCCGGAGAGCCCCGCTTCCCCGTGATCCCCCGTGGTCGCCGGGCCCTCCGTCGTGCCCCCGTTGCGTCAGGGGAGCCGCGCCGTTCCGCCGCCCCGTGTCGGCGGTACGGGCGCCGCGCCCCTTCCGTGGTCTCCACTCTTCCGTCCCGGCGGGCGAAGTCCCATCCGCGTCCCTACTCATCTCCCCCACTAGGTATGAGTACTCAGGCGTCCGTACCGGTCCCCAGCGGGCGGCCGAGTACGGCGGAACCGACCGGACGCTGCCACCGCCGATACGTGCTGTCAGTGGGGGTCGATACAGTCCCTGGCATGGCACGGATTGTGGTGATCGGCGCCGGGATGGGCGCCATGGCGGCGGCCGCCCGGCTGGCTGTGGCAGGCCACCGGGTGACGGTGTACGAGCGCTCGGCGACCTACGGCGGGTCGGTGGGCCGGTTCGAGCGGGACGGCTTCGTCTTCGACACCGGGCCCGGGCTGCTGCATCTGCCGGCCGTCTACCGCGATCTGTTCGTCAAGACCGGCAAGGAATCGCTGGAGCGGACCGTCCAGGTCGACCAGGTCGACCCGGCGAGCCGGCATGTCTTCGCCGACGGCACCGACGTACGGCTGCCGAACGCGTCCCGGGCGGGTGTGGTCTCCGCCCTGGACGCGGCGCTGGGCGCGGACGCCGGCGAGCGCTGGGGCGCGTTCCTGGGCCGGGCCAGGGAGGCCTGGGACCGCTCGCGGCGGCCGCTGCTGGAGGAGCCGCTGTGGGCCGACTGGCGGGTGCTCGGACAGGATCCGTATCCGGCGCTGCGGCAGCGCCGGCTGCTGCGCGGCGCCCGCCGGGCCGGCACGGTCGCGGAGATCGGCGCCTGGGAGCTGACGGACCCCCGGCTCGGCGCCCTGCTGGACGGATACGCCCTGTCGTACGGACTCGATCCGCGGCACGCGCCGGCGAGCGCCGCGCTGCTGCCCTATCTGGAGCAGACGTTCGGCAGTTGGTATGTGCGCGGCGGGATGCGGGAGCTGGCGCGCGCGGTGTACGAGCGGTGTCTGGCCCGCAAGGTGGAGTTCGTGTTCGGGGCGGAGGTGACCCGGATCGCGGAGAAGGACGGCGCGGCCACGGGCGTCGAGCTGGCGGACGGCACAGTGGCCGCGGCCGACCGTGTGGTGGCGGGCGTCGCGCCGGGGCGCCTCGTCGAGCGGGAGCTCTGGGGCGACGGTGACGTACGGCCGCGGGAGACGGACAGCGCTCCGGTGCCCGGGCGGTTCACGGCGCTGCTGGCGCTGCGCGGTGCGCGGGAGGCGGACGCCGCGCACCGGACGGTGGTGCACTCCCCCGACGCGCGCGCCGAGGCCGCCGAGGTCTTCGCGGGGCGGACGGCGGAGCGGCCCACGGTCACGGTGCTGCGGCCCGACGACGCGGGGACACGCCCCGACGCGGATCATGAGGCGGTGACGGTCACCGCGACGGTCGCTCCGCACGGCCCGGTCGACTGGTTCGACGGAGCGCTGCGCGAGCGGTACGCCGATGTGCTGGTGGCGGCCGCCGGGGCGGCCGTGCCGGAGCTGGGGCGGCGGCTGATCTGGCGCGAGGTGCGGACGCCCGCCGACACCGCGGCGCAGACGGGGGCCGAGGGCGGCTCGGTGCCGGCGCCCGCGCTGGCGGGGCTGGAAGGCCGGCTGCTGCGTCCGGCGAACAGCACGCGGCTGGCTGGGCTGTATCTCGCGGGCGGCTGGGCGCATCCGGGCGGCGGGCTCCCGCACTCCGGGATGTCGGGGTCGCTGGTCGCCGGGCTGATCGTGGAGGGTGCGGAGTTCCGCGGCTCGCAGTGAGCGAGCGCTCCTGACGAACCGTCAGTAGCGGTAGTCCGTCCGTAGCGGTAGTGCGTCAGTAGCGGTAGTGCTGGTCGTTGTAGCCGGGGTCGTAGCCCGGCTGCGGGGGCTGTTCCTGGGGTATCGGCGGGCTCTGGTCGCCGTCGCGCTGCTGCGGAACCCAGACCCCGCCGGGCGGGGTGTCGTTGTACTGCTGCTGGCCGTTGTAGGGGTCGGCGTACGGCTGCTGGCCCCCGAAGCTGTCGTACGAACCGTACTGCTGGCCGCCGTTGGCCGAGTCGCTGTACGGGTCGGAGTACGCGGCGTACTGCTGCTGGCCGTCCCCGTACTGGTACTGGTTCGCGTAGCCGTCCTGGCCGGGATAGGCGTCCTGGCCCGCGTAGGGGTCCTGACCGGGCGGGTAGGCGTCCTGGCCCGGGTAGGTCTGGTGGCTCGCGTAGGCGTCCTGGCTCGCGTAGGCGTCCTGAGCCGCGTAGGTCCCCTGATCCGCGGGCTGTTCATAGCCGGGGTAGGCGTCGTATCCGCCGCCGTACGCGGGCTGCTGGTACGGCGGATTCTGCGGATTCGCTTCCTGGGGCCCGTCGTTGTACACGCCGTACTGCCCGGTGTCGTCGGGCAGCGGCTGCGGCTCGTACACCGATGCGGGGTTGGCGGCCGGGGCCACCGGCACGAACTCCAGATCCGAGACCTCGAGGGCGGGCTCGCGCTCCTCGGCCGGCTCGCTGCCGGCCTTGCGGCGGCGGCTGGCTCCGGGGCTGCCGCCGATCGCCCAGCCCGTCGAGAAGCCGCGGCGGAAGGACAGCGTCACATACGTCTGGCCTGCCGCGAACGCGAGGGCGCCCAGGGCGATGACGAAGACGGAGGGCATCAGGACGCCCAGGACCACACACATGAATCCGGCGAAGGCGAGGAGCCGCCAGCGCAGCCGCGCCTTGTACTGCAGCAGCACCTCGCCCAGCAGCCACAGTGCCACGATGCCGAATGCGATGTAGAGGACCGTCCAGCCCATGCCCGCCCCTCTCCTGCGGCCACCACCCCGGGACAGGGGCGGATACGGCCGGTCACGACTGCTGGTGCAGTCCGAGATTCTCGTAGATTTCGAGCGTCGCCGTGGAGTTGTTGAGTGTAATGAAGTGCAAGCCGGGGACGCCCTCCGAGAGCAGCCCTGCGCAGAACTCCGTCGCGAACTCGATGCCAATGGAGCGTACAGCGACGGGGTCGTCCTTGACGGAGAGGATCCGTTCTTTCAGCTCGGGCGGGAAGACCGCGGTACTGAGCTGCGGCAGTCGCTCCAGCATTTTGACGCTGGTGACCGGCATGATCTCGGGAATGATCGGGGTTTGGCAACCGGCGGCCGCCACCCGGTCGCGCAGCCGCAGATACCCCTCGGGGTCGAAGAACATCTGAGTGATCGCGTAGTCGGCGCCGGCCCGGCACTTGTCCACGAAGTGCCGGATGTCGGTGTCCCAGTCGAGTGAGCGCGGGTGCATCTCGGGGAAGGCCGCCACACCGACGCAGAAGTCCCCGGACTCCTTGATCAGCCGGACCAGTTCGGCGGCGTAGCGCACGCCCTCCGGGTGCTCGACCCACTCGCCCATGGGGTCGCCGGGCGGGTCACCGCGGACGGCGAGGATGTTGCGGATCCCGGCGTCGGCGTACTGCCCGACCATGTTGCGCAGTTCGGCGACGGACTGGCCGACGGCCGTGAGGTGCGCGACCGGGGTGAGCGTGGTGTCGCCGGCGATCTGTTCCGTGGCCTTGACCGTGCCCGCCCGGGTGGAACCGCCCGCGCCGTAGGTCACGGAGACAAAGCTCGGAGCCACCGCTTCGACCCGGCGCAGTGCGTTCCAGAGGTTCCGCTCGCCCTTCTCGGTCTTGGGCGCCCAGAACTCGAACGAGTACGAGGTGCCGGTCGCGAGCAGATCCCGCACGGTCCGCGCGTGATCCGATCGGGTCGAAGCTGTGCCAAGGGCCATATGTGCAGGTTATCGAGGGCCTGGCGGTCCCCCAACCGGACAGGGGGGATTTGCCGGGATTGCCCGTTCACTGTTCACGCCTCGGACACCTGCGGGGCCGCGGTCCGCACGGCGTCACACAGCGCGCCGACGTTCACACAGCGCGCTCACGCACCCGCGCGGCCAGCACGGCCGTCGCCGCGGCCGGGTCGTCGGCCTCGGTGATCGCCCGTACGACGACGATTCTGCGGGCGCCCGCGTCCAGCACCTGGTCGAGATTGCCGGCGTCTATCCCGCCGATCGCGAACCACGGACGCTCCGGCGCCAGCGAAGCGGTGTACCGCACCAGGCCGAGACCGGGTGCGTGGCGGCCCGGCTTGGTCGGGGTGGGCCAGCAGGGGCCCGTACAGAAATAGTCCACACCGGGCTCCGCGACCGCCACGTCCACCTCGGCCTCGGCATGGGTGGAGCGGCCGATCAGCAGCTCGTCCCCGAGGATCGCGCGGGCCGCCGGGACAGGCAGATCGCCCTGTCCCAGATGCAGTACGCCGGAGCCGATGGCGTGCGCCACGTCGGCGCGGTCGTTCACGGCGAGCAGCGTGCCGTGGCGGCGGCAGGCGTCGGCGAAGACCTGGAGGTGGTCCAGCTCCTCGGCCGCCTCCATGCCTTTGTCACGCAGCTGCACGATGTCCACCCCGGACGCGAGCACGGCGTCGAGGAACTCAGGGAGGTCCCGCTGTCTCGTGCGGGCGTCCGTGCACAGATAGATCCGGGCATCGGACAGCGACGCATGAGGCGTGGGCATGGTGAAGGTCCCCCCGTTGGGTCGGCGGTGCGCGGCGGCGCCATGACCGCTGGGCGGTCACCGCGGCGCCGCCGCACACCGTGGCTGGCGATGTCGTCAGACGGCAAGCGCCTGGGCCCGGCGCTTCACCTCCGTGCCGCGATTCTCGCTGAGCGCCTGCGCGGGCGTGCCCGGCAGGGTCGGGTCGGGGGTGAAGAGCCACTCGAGCATCTCTTCGTCGGAGAAGCTGTCGTCCCGCAGCAGCGTCAGAGTCCCGGCAAGGCCCTTGACGACCTTGTTGCCGTCAATGAAGGCGGCGGGCACCTGAAGCGTCCTGTTCTCACCGCGGCGCACGGCGATCAGCTGGCCTTCCTTCACCAGCTGCCGCACACGCGTCACCTCGACATCGAGCATTTCCGCGATGTCGGGCAGGTGGAGCCAGGCGGGGACGAGAGCATCGATCTTTGCGTCAATCTCGGTCACAGGACAAGCGTGCCATCCCGGACTGACAGACGGTAGCCGAGGCACCCGGAGGTGTTCGTCCCGGGCCGGCGAAGGAAGGTCAGAGAACGGCCTTCCTGAGCGGTACGGCCGGATCCGCGGCCCGTTCCGGGTCCAGGCGCGCGCCCGCCTCGATCAGCTTGCGGCCCTGCGCCAGGTCGCGCGGCCTGCCGACGGCGAGCAGGGCGATGAGCACGCCGTCCCGCAGCCACACCACCGACCAGGCGGCCCCGGCGGGATCGCCGCGCCACACCGGGGTACCGGCGGCCGCGTGATGGCCCGCGTACTGGACGAACCGGCCGAACTGCTCGGACCAGAAGTACGGCACGGGGTCGTAGACCTGTTCGGTCTCGCCGACGATCTGGGCGGCGACCGTCCGCGGCCCCTGCAGCGCGTTGTCCCAGTGGTGGACGAGCAGTCGCTCCCCGTAGCGGGCGGAAGGGAAGGAGGCGCAGTCCCCGACCGCGTACACCCCGGGCAGCGAGGTCCGCAGCCGCTCGTCCGCGGTGATCGATCCGTCCGGGCCGAGGGCGATGCCCGACCCCGCGAGCCAGGCCGTCGCGGGCCGTGCTCCGATGCCCACGACCACCGTGTCCGCGGGCAGCCGCCGGCCGTCCGCCAGGACGACCGTCCCGGGCTCGACACCGGCCACGCGCGCGTGCGTCAGCAGGTCGGCGCCGCTCTCCGCGTACCAGCCGGCCATGGGGGCGGCGACCTCGGCCGGCAGGGCGCCCGCGAGCGGCAGGTCCGCCGCCTCGACGACCGTCACGGCGCAACCCGCCTCGCGGGCGGCCGTGGTGAACTCGGCGCCGATCCACCCGGCGCCGACGACCACGATGTCGTGCCGCTGTTCCAGCGCGGGACGCAGCCCCTCGGCGTCGTCCAGGGTGCGCAGCAGATGGACGCCGGGCACGCCCTCCGTGCCGGGCAGTCTGATCGGCTCCGCGCCGGTGGCGATGACCAGCACGTCGTACGGGACGGGCCCGGCGGCGGTGTCGAGCTGCCGCGCGGCGGGACGCAGTCCGGTCACCCCGAGACCGAGCCGCAGCTCGACGGAGAGCGCCTCGAAGTCGATGTCGAAGGCCGAACTCTCCGCCGTGCCCAGCAGGACCGCCTTGGAGAGCGGGGGCCGGTCGTAGGGCGGGTGCGGTTCGGCGCCGATCAGCGTGACCGGGCCGCCGTACCCCTTCTCGCGCAGGGCCACGGCGGTCTGCACCCCCGCCATCCCGGCGCCGACGACGACCACATGCGGCTGTTCCGTCTGTCTCTGCTGCTCGCTCACCCGGTCACCTTAAACAGCTGACGAGCCGTCAGGAGGGCTGGTCCTTCGCGCTGCCGGGTCCGTGCCCGCGAACGGGCCGCGCCGGATGCTCTCTTACCGCGCGGAGGGCCGGGCGTTAGGCTGGCCGACGACACTACCTCGCGGGAGTCCGGACGCACCGGGCTGAGAGGGAGGCTGAGGCGGCCTCCGACCGTACGAACCTGATCCGGGTCATGCCGGCGAAGGGAGGGGCTGGACGCCCATGCAGTCGTCTCATGAGGAATCCGGTACGAGCGGTTCCGACGTCCTCGTCATCGGGGGCGGGATCATCGGCCTGGTCACGGCCTGGCGGGCGGCGCAGCGCGGGCTGCGTACCGCCGTCGCCGACCCCGATCCCGGCGGCGGGGCCGCGCGGGTCGCGGCGGGCATGCTCGCCGCCGTCACCGAACTCCACCACGGCGAGCAGCTGCTGCTCGGTCTCAACCTCGCCTCCGCCGAGCGCTGGCCCGGCTTCGCCGCCGAGCTGGAGGCGGCGAGCGGCCAGGACACCGGCTACCGCGCCTGCGGCACCCTGGCCGTCGCGCTCGACGCCGACGACCGCGCCCAGCTGCGCGAGCTCCACACCCTCCAGCGCCGCTCGGGACTCACCTCCGAGTGGCTCACCGGCCGCGAGTGCCGGCGCCTTGAGCCGATGCTCGCGCCGGGCGTGCGCGGCGGGCTGCGGGTGGACGGCGACCACCAGACCGATCCCCGCCGGCTGGCCGCGGCCCTGCTGACGGCCTGCGAACGGGCCGGAGTGGTCTTCCACCGCGCCTGGGCCGACCGGCTCACCGTCGTACGGGACCGGGCCACCGGCGCCGTCCTGAGCGACGGCCGCGCGCCGGCCGCGGACCAGGTGGTGCTGGCGGCCGGCAGCCTCAGCGGCCGGCTCGCCGGGGTACCGGACGCCGTGCTGCCGCCGGTGCGGCCGGTCAAGGGCCAGGTCCTGCGGCTGACGGTGCCCCGTGCGTACGCGCCGTTCCTGTCCCGGACGGTACGGGCCGTGGTGCGCGGCAGCCAGGTGTATCTGGTGCCCCGCGAGAACGGCGAGCTGGTCGTCGGCGCCACCAGCGAGGAGCTCGGCTGGGACACCACGGTCACCGCCGGCGGGGTGTACGAGCTGCTGCGGGACGCGCACGAACTGGTCCCGGGCATCACCGAACTGCCCCTCACCGAGACCCGCGCCGGGCTGCGCCCCGGAACGCCGGACAACGCGCCCCTGCTCGGGCCCACGGCGCTGCCGGGTCTGCATCTGGCCACCGGCCACCACCGCAACGGGGTGCTGCTCACGCCCGTCACCGGCGACGTGATGGCCGCCGTGCTGACCACCGGCGAGCTTCCGGAAGAGGCCCGCCCCTTCACCCCCGCGCGCTTCGCCCCCGCCGCGTCCGTACGTCAGGAGCAGCCCGCATGACCCGTACGCACCCCGACGTCGTGCGCATCTCCGTAAACGGCGAGCCGCGCGAGCTGGCGGCGGCCACGACACTCGACATCCTCGTCGCGGCCCTCACCCCCGCCCCCTCGGGCGTCGCCGCGGCCGTCAACGAGACGGTGATCCCCCGTACCCGCTGGTCCCGCACCCTGCTCGGGGACGGCGACCGGGTGGAAGTCCTGACCGCGGTCCAGGGAGGCTGAGCACCCATGGCCGACGACCGGCTCACCATCGGCTCCAGCTCGTTCGGCTCCCGGCTGATCATGGGGACGGGCGGGGCGCCCAGCCTCGACGTCCTGGAACGGTCCCTGATCGCCTCGGGCACCGAACTCACCACGGTCGCCATGCGGCGCCTGGACCCGACGGTCCAGGGCTCCGTCCTGTCCGTGCTCGGCTCCCTGGGCATCCGGGCCCTGCCCAACACCGCCGGATGCTTCACCGCCGGCGAGGCGGTCCTCACCGCCCGTCTCGCGCGCGAGGCGCTCGGCACGGACTGGATCAAGCTGGAGGTGGTCGCGGACGAGCGCACGCTGCTGCCCGACCCGATCGAGCTGCTCGACGCCGCCGAGACCCTGGTCGACGACGGCTTCACGGTCCTGCCGTACACCAACGACGACCCGGTGCTCGCCAGGAAGCTGGAGGACGTGGGCTGCGCCGCGATCATGCCGCTGGGCTCGCCGATCGGCTCCGGCCTGGGCATCCGCAATCCGCACAACTTCCAGCTGATCGTGGAGCACGCGCGCGTGCCGGTGATCCTGGACGCGGGGGCGGGCACCGCCTCGGACGCGGCGCTCGCCATGGAGCTGGGGTGCGCGGCGGTGATGCTCGCCTCGGCGGTGACGCGCGCGCAGGAGCCGGTGCTGATGGCCGAGGCGATGCGGCACGGGGTGGCGGCGGGCCGGCTGGCGTACCGGGCGGGCCGCATCCCGCGCCGCCACTTCGCGACGGCGTCGTCCCCCACCGAGGGGGTGGCGACGCTGGACCCGGAGCGGCCCGCGTTCGCCTGACCCACGCGCCCCCGCACAGCACCGCCACGCCCCGGGAAGCGTCACAGGTCGGCTGCAGTAGCGTGCCCGGTTCGAACCGGGGCTTCGGGAGTGTCCGTGCCGGCTCGTAGACTCATCTGCGTGGATACGACCCTTCAGGACCCCATCGTCGGGCAGGTGCTCGACGGCCGCTACCGCGTCGATGCGCGCATCGCCGTCGGCGGCATGGCCACGGTCTACCGGGCCGTCGACACCCGGCTGGACCGGGTGCTGGCCCTGAAGGTGATGCACCCCGCGCTGGCCGCCGACGTCACCTTCGTGGAGCGCTTCATCCGCGAGGCTAAATCGGTGGCCCGGCTGTCGCATCCCAATGTGGTCGCGGTCTTCGACCAGGGCGCGCAGGGCGCGTACGTCTACCTGGCGATGGAGTACGTCGCGGGCTGCACGCTGCGTGATGTCCTGCGCGAGCGTGGCGCTCTGCAGCCGCGGGCGGCTCTGGACATCCTGGAGCCCGTGCTCGCCGCGCTGGGCGCCGCCCACCGCGCGGGGTTCGTCCACCGGGACATGAAGCCCGAGAATGTGCTGATAGGGGACGACGGACGGGTCAAGGTCGCCGACTTCGGGCTCGTACGGGCCGTGGGCGATGTCACCAACACCAGCGGGACCGTCCTCGGCACGGTCTCGTATCTCGCACCGGAGCAGATCGAGTACGGCACGTCCGACACCCGGGTCGATGTGTACGCCTGCGGGGTCGTGCTCCACGAAATGCTGACCGGCGCCAAGGCGCACGGAGGCGACACCCCCGCCCAGGTCCTCTACCGCCATCTCAACGAGGACGTTCCCGCGCCGTCGGCCGCCGTTCCCGGCCTCGCCGTCGCGCTGGACGAGCTGGTCGCGACGGCCACCGCGCGCAACCCCGACATCCGTCCCGACGACGCGGTGGCACTGCTCGCCCTCACCCGTGAGGTCCGCGCGGCGCTCAGTGACGCGCAGCTGGACGCCGTACCGCCGCAGGCGAAAGCCGAGGACGGTGCGGACAGCCGTACGACAGTGATCCCGCGCGCCCTCCCCGCCGAGGGGCCGGCGGACCGGGGGCGGGACGAGTCGCCGGTCCACCGCACCAGCCGGCTGGAGATGGCGCCTCCGGACCGGCCGAGCGGTCCGCCGCGCGCGACGGACCACCGAAGGGCCGTCCCTCGCCGGGGCATGGTCGCCATGATCGTCGCCGTGCTGCTGGTCCTCGGGGTGGGGACGGGCGTCTGGTACATCAATTCCGGCCAGTTCACCCGCGTCCCCTCGCTGCTCGGCCAGAGCCAGCGGGAGGCCGAGAAGCGCCTCGACGACGCGGGCCTCGACGCGAAGGTCAGCAAGGATTTCAGTGACACCTTCCAGCGCGGCACGGTCATGCGCAGCGATCCCGAGCCACGGGCGCGCGTCCGCGGCGGCGGTCCTGTGACCATCGTCATCTCGCGCGGCCCGGAGATCGTCCAGGTCCCGGACCTGGCGGGCACATCCCTCACCGAGGCCAGACGGTTGCTGAAGAAGGCCGGTCTGGCCGGCGGGGCCGTCAGCAGGTCCTTCGACGACGACATCGAACAGGGCGCCGTGATCAGCTCGGATCCGGCGGCCGGGGCCGACGCACGGCCCGACTCGGGGGTCGCGCTCGTGGTGAGCAAGGGCAGCCCCGTCGATGTCGAGGACATGACGGGCGAGAGCGTCGATGACGCCACCGCCGCGCTCGAAGACGCGGGGCTCAAGGTCAAGATCGCTTCCGAGCGGGTGAACTCGCCGGTGGAGGCGGGCTCCGTCGCCAAGCAGTCGGTGGCCGAGGGCTCCCAGCTGGCCCGTGGCGACACGGTCACCCTGACGGTGTCCAAGGGCCCGCGGATGATCTCCGTCCCCGATGTCACGGGGCAGACGATCGGCGAGGCCAGGAACCGGCTGGAAAAGGCGGGCTTCGCGGTCGAGGTCGACCGCAGCTTCCCCTTCCTGAACGACACGGTGGCCGAGCAGTCCGTCGAGGGCGGCGCCGCCGCCCCCGAGGGCAGCACGATCACCATCAAGACCAAGGGACTCTAGGAGCTATGCGCAACCCTGTCGGCGGCCATGTACCCGTGGCCGGCGGCCTCGCCACGACCGGCCTCGCCTACGCCCGTGAGCTGGGCGCCGAGACCGTCCAGGTCTTCGTCGCCAATCCGCGTGGCTGGGCGACGCCGACCGGGAATCCGGCGCAGGACGAACAGTTCCGCGCGGAGTGCGCGGCCGGCGGGATCCCGGTGTATGTGCACGCCCCGTATCTGATCAACTTCGGCTCGCACACCGAGGCGACGGCGGAGAAGTCGGTGGATTCCCTGCGGCACAGTCTGCGCCGGGGCCGGGAGATCGGCGCGCGGGGCGTGGTCGTGCACACCGGCTCGGCAACCGGCGGCCGCCCCCGCGAGGTGGCGCTCGCCCAGGTACGGGAGCGGATGCTGCCGCTCCTCGACGAGCTGACCCATGACGACGACCCGTTCCTGCTGCTGGAGTCGACCGCGGGGCAGGGCTTCTCGCTCTGCTCCAGGACCTGGGACTTCGGCCCGTACTTCGAGGCGCTCGACTCCCACCCCAAGCTGGGCATCTGCCTGGACACCTGCCACATCTTCGCGGCCGGGCACGATCTCACCGGACCGCACGGCATGCGGCAGACGCTGGATCTGCTGGTGGACACGGTCGGCGAGGGCCGGCTCAAACTGATCCACGCCAATGACTCCAAGGACGTGGCGGGCGCGCACAAGGACCGTCACGAGAACATCGGCGCGGGAGAGATAGGCGAGGAGCCGTTCCGTGAGCTGTTCAGGCATCCGGCGACCGAGAACGTCCCCCTGGTGATCGAGACCCCGGGCGGCAAGGAGGGGCACGCGGCGGACGTGGAGCGGCTGAAGAAGCTGCGCGACGGCTGACCGCCGGGTCCTGTTGCCGGGAGGAGCGTCAGAACTCGGGGCCGTCCCCAGGGAGCTCCTGGTAGGAGTAGCGCTGCTCGGTCCACGGGTCGCCGACGTTGTGGTAGCCGCGCTCCTCCCAGAAGCCGCGGCGGTCGGCGGTCATGTACTCCACGCCCCGGACCCACTTGGGCCCCTTCCACGCGTACAGCTGCGGGACAACGAGCCGTACCGGAAAGCCGTGCTCGGCGGTGAGCAGCTCACCGTCCTTGTGGGTGGCGAAAATCGTACGGTCCGAGACGAAGTCGGCGAGCCGCAGATTGGAGCTGAAGCCGTACTCGGCCCAGACCATCACATGCGTGACACCGGGTGCGGGCGGCGCGAGGCCGAGGACCGTACGGGCGGGCACGCCGCCCCATTCGGCACCCACCATGCTGAACTTCGTCACGCAGTGGAGATCGGCGACGACCGTGGAGAACGGGAGCGCCGAGAACTCCTCGTGGTTCCAGCAGTGCTTGTCACCGTCCGCGGTGGCGCCGAAGACACGGAATTCCCAGCGGTCCGGCTTGAACTTGGGTACGGGTCCGTAATGAGTGACCGGCCAGCCGCGCTGCAGGCGCTGCCCCGGTGGTAGCTCGGACAGTTCCGGCTCTTGATATTCCCGGCTCTCCGGCTGACCCATGCCTTCCATGGTGACAGACCAGGAGGGGTGGTCCTGACCAGGTATGAACTAATTCAGGCAAGCCATACTAAGCATGCACTTACTGGACGGTCTCTGATCACGGTGCGAGGATGCGCGCATTCCGCCTCCCGTCACGCCTGGAAGGAGCCTCAGCGATGCAGGGCGACCCCGAGGTCCTCGAATTCCTCAATGAGCAGCTGACCGCCGAACTGACCGCGATCAATCAGTACTTTCTGCACGCGAAGATGCAGGAGAACTTCGGCTGGACGAAGCTCGCCAAATACACCCGGGCCGAGTCGTTCGACGAGATGAAGCACGCCGAGCTGCTCACGGACCGGATTCTCTTCCTGGACGGCCTGCCGAACTACCAGCGGCTCTTCCATGTACGGGTCGGCCAGACCGTCACCGAGATGTTCCAGGCCGACCGAGAGGTCGAGGTGGAGGCGATCGATCGCCTCAAGCGCGGGATCGAGGTCA
The DNA here is from genome assembly GCF_042882605.1 of Streptomyces sp. NPDC058198. NCBI lineage: Bacteria > Bacillati > Actinomycetota > Actinomycetes > Kitasatosporales > Streptomycetaceae > Streptomyces > Streptomyces sp. NPDC058198. The sequence continues at coordinate 220,449 of NZ_JBHVVP010000009.1, read as the reverse complement.
TGCGGGCCAAGGGCGACCACACGTCCAAGGGCATCTTCGAATCGATCCTGGCGGACGAGGAGCACCACATCGACTATCTCGACACCCAGCTGGAGCTGGTGGCGAAGCTCGGCGAGCCGCTCTACATCGCCCAGCTGATCGAGCAGCCGGACAGCTAGGCCGGACAGACGGCCAGGTTTCACAGACAGCCGGGCCGAACAGGCAGCCAGGCAGGACAGGCAGCCCGGACAGGACCTAAGCGGCTTCGCCCAGGCCGAGCCGGGTCGCCGGGGTCCGGTCCGGATCCGGCGCCGCCGCGAGGGCGGGCCCGCGCTGGTCGAGCAGCTCACGGCGCGGGCAGGCGCCCCGCCCGAGGATCGACTGGATCTGGCGTACGCACGAGCCGCAGTCGGTGCCGGCCTTGCTGGCCGACGCGATCTGGCGAGGGGTGCACGCACCCGCTGCCGCGTGTTCCTTGACCTGCGTCTCGGTGATACCGAAGCACGAGCAGACGTACACGCGGTTCACCTCCCGGCGGGGTCGTTGGTTCAGGCCGCTCCGACCGCGTCGGTGAGGCAAACCTAACCTTACCCGCCGTCCGGGAGGCGCAAAAGCCCGGGAAAGGACAATGGGGCGCGGATCACATGGATCCGCGCCCCGTCGTCGTCCGCCGGGGAACCGGCTCCTACTGGTCGCGGTACATCTCGGCGACCAGGAACGCCAGGTCAAGCGACTGGCTGCGGTTGAGCCGCGGGTCGCAGGCCGTCTCGTAGCGCTGGTGCAGATCGTCGACGAAGATCTCGTCGCCGCCGCCCACGCACTCGGTGACATCGTCGCCGGTCAGCTCGACATGGATACCGCCCGGGTGGGTGCCGAGGCCCTTGTGGACCTCGAAGAAGCCCTTGACCTCGTCGAGCACGTCGTCGAAGCGGCGGGTCTTGTGGCCGGAGGCCGCCTCGAAGGTGTTGCCGTGCATCGGGTCCGTCACCCAGGCCACCGTGGCACCGGAGGCCGTGACCTTCTCGACCAGCTCGGGAAGCTTGTCCCTGACCTTGTCGGCGCCCATCCGGACGATGAAGGTCAGCCGGCCGGGCTCACGGTCGGGGTCCAGCCGGTCGATGTAGGACAGCGCCTCGTCGACCGTCGTCGTCGGGCCGAGCTTGATGCCGATCGGGTTGTTGATCTGCGAGGCGAACTCGATGTGCGCGCCGTCCAGCTGACGGGTGCGCTCACCGATCCAGACCATGTGGCCGGAGACGTCGTACAGCTTGCCGGTACGGGAGTCGACCCGGGTCAGCGCCGACTCGTAGGCCAGCAGCAGCGCCTCGTGCGAGGAGTAGAACTCGACCGTGCGGAACTCCGCCGGGTCGGTTCCCGCGGCCTTCATGAAGTTCAGCGCGTTGTCGATCTCGCGCGCGAGCTGCTCGTAGCGCTGCCCGGACGGGGACGACTTCACGAAGTCCTGGTTCCAGGCGTGTACTTGGCGCAGATCGGCGTAGCCGCCCGTGGTGAAGGCGCGGACCAGATTGAGCGTCGCGGCGGACGCGTGGTACATCCGCTTGAGCCGCTCGGGGTCCGGGATCCGGTCCTTCTCCTTGAAGGCGAAGCCGTTGACCGAGTCGCCCCGGTACGTCGGCAGGGTCACGCCGTCGCGGGTCTCGGTCCCCTTGGAGCGCGGCTTCGAGTACTGCCCGGCGATCCGGCCGACCTTCACGACGGGCACGGAGGCCGCGTAGGTGAGGACGGCGCCCATCTGGAGGAGGGTCTTGAGCTTGTTGCGGATGTGGTCCGCGGAGACGCCGTCGAAGGCCTCGGCGCAGTCGCCGCCCTGCAGGAGGAACGCCTCGCCCTTGGCGACGGCCGCCATCCGGGCGCGCAGCTGATCGCACTCGCCCGCGAACACGAGCGGCGGATACGACTCCAGCTCGGCCACGACCTCACGCAGGGCTGCCTGGTCCGGATACTCCGGCTGCTGGGCAGCGGGAAGATCGTGCCAGGACGGCACAGGGGTCGCGGGGTTCTGAGCGTTCACTGTCACGCGCTCCAGATTACGTGGTCGCGGGCCGTGCCATCGGCAACTCTCACAGTGTGGAACGCGGCGACCTCGCGCGGTGTGGAACGCGGCGACCTCGCGGCGGGTGCGCTATCGTGCGCCTCATGTTCGCGCATTCGAATCAGACCTGGTGGTGGACCGCTCGTCCGGCGGCCCACTGATTCACGCGCGCACCACGAATCGCCAAGGCCGCCCGAGGGGCGGCCTTCCGTGTTTTCCGGGTTCGGGGTTCGGACCGGGAAGCGGGCCGTTCCTCCCACCCGGAAGGAACACCGCAGATGTCCCACGCCCCTGACCTGTCTCTTAATGCTCTGATCGGCAGACTCCTGGACGACGGCTGCCCGCCGTTCGCACTGCTGCGTCGGCGCACGCCCGGCCGGGACCACGACACCGTGGAGCTGCTGATCGGATCCGTGCACGAGGCGGACCGGCTCGCCGACCTGCCCGACGGAGCCAGGACCTCGCTCGCCCTGGTGCCGTTCCGGCAGATCCGGGAGCGCGGTTTCGACGTACGGGACGACGGGACGCCGCTCTCCGTGCTGGTCGCGGACGAGACGTACGAACTGCCGCTCGGCGAGCTGCTCCACGCCCTGCCCGGCCACGAGGTGCGGGTCGAGGACGGGGCCTTCGACATCGACGACGAGCGGTACGCGGAGATCGTGCGGCGGGTCATCGAGGACGAGATCGGCCGGGGCGAGGGCGCGAACTTCGTCATCCGGCGGACCTTCGAGGGCCGCGTCCCCGGCTTCGGCAGGGCCGACGCGCTCGCGCTCTTCCGGCGGCTGCTGGCCGGCGAGCGCGGCGCGTACTGGACCTTCGTCGTGCACACCGGGGAGCGCACCCTCGTCGGGGCCAGCCCCGAGGTGCATGTCCGGATGAGCGGCGGGACCGTCGTGATGAACCCGATCAGCGGGACCTTCCGCTACCCGCCCGAGGGGCCGAGCCCGGAGGGGCTGCTCGCTTTCCTGGGCGACCGCAAGGAGACCGAGGAGCTCTCCATGGTCGTCGACGAGGAGCTGAAGATGATGTGCACCGTCGGTGACCGCGGCGGGGTGGTGATCGGCCCCCGGCTCAAGGAGATGGCGCATCTCGCGCACACCGAGTACGAGCTGCGCGGCCGCTCCTCACTGGATGTGCGCGAGGTGCTCAAGGAGACGATGTTCGCGGCGACGGTCACCGGCTCTCCCGTGCAGAACGCCTGCCGCGTCATCGAACGCCATGAGGCCGGCGGGCGCGGCTACTACGCGGGCGCGCTCGCGCTCATCGGGCGGGACGCCGGCGGGGCGCAGACCCTCGACTCCCCCATTCTGATCCGTACCGCCGACATCGACCGCGACGGCGGGCTGCGGGTGCCGGTCGGAGCCACGCTCGTACGCCACTCGGACCCGGCGGGCGAGGTCGCCGAGACCCATGCCAAGGCGGCGGGGGTGCTGGCGGCGCTGGGGGTACGTCCCGGGCGGCCGCGCGAGGAGTCCGTACGGCCCCGGCTCGCCGACGACCCGAGGGTGCGGGCCGCGCTGGACGCCAGGCGCGCGGACCTCTCGCCGTTCTGGCTGAAGATGCGGACCGGTCCCGCGACCCTCACCGGGCACGCGCTGGTCGTCGACGGCGAGGACACCTTCACCGCGATGCTCGCCCATGTGCTGCGGTCCTCGGGGCTGGAGGTGACGGTACGGCGCTACGACGAGCCGGGGCTGCGCGGCGCGGTTCTCGCGCACGAGGGTCCTGTGGTGCTGGGGCCGGGCCCCGGCGACCCGGCGGACGCCGCCGACCCCAAGATGCGACTGCTGCGCGCGCTCGCCGCCGAGCTGATCCGCGGCCGGCGTCACGGTCTGCTGGGTGTCTGTCTCGGCCATGAGCTGATCGCGGCGGAACTGGGCCTGGAGACCGTACGCAAGCAGGTCCCGTACCAGGGCGCGCAGACCACGATCAGTCTCTTCGGACGGGAGGAGACGGTCGGCTTCTACAACAGCTTCACCGCGCGCTGCGACGACGCGGCGGCGTCGGAACTGGCGGCGCGCGGGGTGGAGGTGAGCCGCGACGGGGAGAGCGGGGAGGTGCACGCGGTGCGGGGGCCGGGGTTCGCGTCGGTGCAGTTCCACCCGGAGTCGGTGCTGACGCTGAACGGTCCGGAGATCGTGGCGGACCTGCTGGCGGCCGCGGTGCGCCTGCCGGCGGGGTGAGTGGTGGTGCGGGTGCCGGGGGTTCCGGAGGTGTGTGTCCGGACTGCATGATTTACGGCGCGTGCGGGTGCGTTGCCGGGTGCGGCTTGGTGTGCGCCACAAATCACGCTCTACGTCCGGACACACACCTCCTGCACCCCCGACCCCCTCCCGCCGGTGGCCCACCAGCCCGCTCGGCCCCGCCTGGGGGGAAGTGGGGACGCGCGCGCCCGTGGTACGGAGGGCCGCTGCCTCCGTGTAACGACCGCCCGCCTCCACGACCGCCGGCGAGTGAGCCGAAGGGCGCGCCGCTGTCGAAAGGGAGAACGCGCACAGGTTCGTGAGGAACGAGCGAACCGAGCCCTAAAAACATCAGCCGAAGAAGACGCCTGCTTCTTGGTACAGCTCCGGCTGGACCGTTTTTAGCTGGGCCGTCGCCTCGGAGATCGGTACGCGCACGATGTCCGTGCCGCGCAGGGCGACCATCTTGCCGTAGTCCCCGTCGCGGACCGCCTCGATCGCGTGGAGTCCGAAGCGGGTGGCCAGCCATCGGTCGAAGGCGCTCGGGGTGCCGCCCCGTTGCACATGGCCGAGCACGGTGGTCCTGGCCTCCTTGCCCGTACGCCTCTCGATCTCCTTGGCCAGCCACTCGCCGACGCCCGACAGCCGGACGTGTCCGAAGGAGTCCAGCGTGCCGTCCTTGAGGACGACGTCGCCGTCCTTGGGCATCGCGCCCTCCGCGACGACGACGATCGGGGCGTACGACGCCTTGAAGCGCGAGGTCACCCAGGCACAGACCTGGTCGACGTCGAAGCGCTGCTCGGGGATCAGGATGACGTTGGCGCCGCCGGCCAGGCCGGAGTGCAGGGCGATCCAGCCCGCGTGACGCCCCATCACCTCGCAGACCAGGACGCGCATATGGGATTCGGCGGTGGTGTGCAGCCGGTCGATCGCCTCCGTGGCGATCCCGACCGCGGTGTCGAAGCCGAAGGTGTAGTCGGTCGCGGAGAGGTCGTTGTCGATGGTCTTGGGGACTCCGACGCAGGGGATGCCGTACTCGGCCGAAAGCCGGCCGGCCACGCCGAGGGTGTCCTCGCCGCCGATCACGATGAGCGCGTCGACGCTGTGCGCGGCGAGGGTCTCCTTGATCCGGCGGACGCCGTCCTCCACCTTGAGGGGATTGGTGCGTGAGGAACCGAGGATGGTGCCGCCGCGCGGCAGGATGCCGCGCACCGCGGGGATGTCGAGCCGCACGGTGTCGCCGTCCAGCGGTCCGCGCCAGCCGTCCCGGAATCCGATGAAGGTGTAGCCGTACTCCTGAACGCCCTTGCGGACGATGGCGCGGATGACCGCGTTGAGCCCTGGGCAGTCGCCGCCCCCGGTCAGTACTCCGACTCGCATGGAAAACACTTCCCTTCGCCGCCGGTGGGGTACCCGCGCCACGAAAAAGTGACTCAGGTCACTCCGGCATGGTGCGCAGGAGGAATTGCGTTGCACCAGAGGGCGGTTGGAGGTGGTTCCGGGACGGAGGACGGCCGGCTACGCCTCAGGCGTCGTCGAGACCGCGCTCGATGGCGTAGCGCACCAGCTCGACGCGGTTGTGCAGTTGCAGCTTGCCGAGGGTGTTCTGCACGTGGTTCTGCACGGTGCGGTGCGAGATGACCAGGCGCTCGGCGATCTGCTTGTACGAGAGCCCCTTGGCGACCAGCCGCAGCACCTCGGTCTCCCGCTCGGTCAGCTGCGGGGCCTTGGGCTCGTCGGAGGCGGCGGGCGCCGGTTCCGAGGCCAGCCTGCGGTACTCCCCGAGCACCAGGCCCGCGAGGCCGGGAGTGAAGACCGGATCGCCGAGGGCGGTGCGGCGCACGGCGTCGATCAGCTCTTCCGTACTGGCCGACTTGAGCAGATAACCGGTGGCGCCCGACTTCACCGCCTCCAGGACATCGGCATGCTCCCCGCTGGCGGAGAGCACCAGGACGCGCAGTCCGGGATGGGAGCCGACGAGCTCCTTGCAGACCTGAACCCCGGGCATACCGGGCAGATTGAGGTCGAGCACGAGCACCCGCGGTGTGGTGGCCTTCGCGCGCCGCACCGCCTGCGGACCATCCCCGGCGGTCGCGACCACCTCGAAACCGGCCGCGTCCAGATCACGGGCGACGGCGTCCCGCCACATCGGGTGGTCGTCCACCACCATCACCCTGACCGGCTGTCCCGTCTCCGCCGCGCCCCGCTCGCTCATCGCTCCGCCTTCCCCCGTCCCCGTGGAACCTTCAATTCGACCTCGGTGCCCTGTCCCGGCACCGAGATCAGCTCGGCCGTGCCGCCCAAGTCCCTGAGCCGGCCGCGGATCGAGAGGGCGACGCCGAGGCGCCCCTCCCCCTCCGCCTGGGCGAGCCGTCCTTCCGGAATGCCCGGACCGTCGTCTCTGACCGTCACGATCACTTCGTCCGGCCAGTCCTCGACCAGGATCCAGGCGCGGGCGTCGGTACCCGCGTGTCTGCTGACATTGTCCAGGGCGGCACTGACAGCCGCCGCCAACTCCCTGGCCGCCGCGGGTTCCAGCAGCACCGGGGCGCCGGGCTCGGCGAAGGTGACCTTCGAGCCGGTGTACGGCGCGAGCAGCGAGCGCAGGTCGCACGGCGCCGGGTCCTCGTACGGCTCGGCGGCGCGGACCGACGAGCCGTACGCGGCGTCCTCCGAGGCGCGGGTGGTGGGCACCAGTCCGCTGGAGACCAGGGTCCGCAGGGCGATCTCCTGCTCCCCCGCCATCCGGCCGAGCTCCTCGGCCTCGCCGCCCAGGGCCGTACCGCGCCGCTGCACCATCGCCAGCACCTGGAGCACGCTGTCATGGATGTCACGGGCCAGCCGCTCGCGCTCCCGGGTCGCGGCCTCGATCTCCAGGGCGCGGGCCAGGGTGCGTTCGGAGGCGCGGGCGACCTCGACGACGTAACCGATGGCGATGGAGGCGACCCAGACGAGCAGCACATTGTGGAGCGTGTCCCGGCTGGGGTGGGCGCGCTCGATGAGATTGGCGACCGCGACGAAGGACGAGGCCACGCAGGCCCAGCGCCAGCCGCCCTTGATCGCGAAGGCGAGGACCGAGCCCGCGGTCCATATCGACGGCAGGGTGGGGCCGTCGATCTGCTGGGCCTGCGCGTCGGCCAGCGGTGTGAGCAGGATGCCGGTGAGGGCGACGGTGAGATCGGCGGCGAGGAAGCGCTTGGTGCAGCTCGCGGCGTTCGCCACTTTGGGGAGCGTGGCGAGGGTCCAGACGGCGAGGAACGCGAGGAACGCGGCGGCGACCCAAGGGCGTTCGAACCTCTGGCGCTCGAAGACGAACAACAGGACGGCGTAGACCATCGTCAGTGGCCGGTAGGCGCTCAGCGCCCGCCACAACGGCTGCTCCACCGACATACTCGGCCCCCCACCTCTTTTTTTAGGGCTCGGTTCGCCTCCGGGGCGCTTTAAGCCCCTGTCGACAGTCGACCGTGCTCGGCCCCTCGTACCTCGGGGCCTGTGCGCGCTCTCCTTTTCGACAGCGGCGCGCCCCTTCGGCTCACTCGCCCCTTTTTTGACGGCTCGGTTCGCCTCCGGGGCGCTTTAAGCCCCTGTCGACGGTCGATCGTGCTCGGCCCCTCGTACCTCGGGGCCTGTGCGCGTTCTCCCTTTCGACAGCGGCGCGCCCCTTCGGCTCACTCGCCCGTCGTCGTCCCTGCTGCCTTTGCCGCGTCGGCCAGTTGGCGCTTGGCCGCCGTTGCGTAGATGTCCACGTACTCCTGGCCGGACAGCTTCATGATCTCGTACATGACCTCGTCGGTCACCGACCGGAGGATGAAGCGTTCGCCCTCCATGCCCTGGTAGCGGCTGAAGTCCAGCGGCTTGCCGATCCTGATCCCCGGGCGCATCAGCTTGGGGACCACCTTGCCGGGCGGCTGGATCTTCTCCGTGTCGATCATGGCGACCGGGATGACCGGCGCTCCGGAGGCGAGGGCCACGCGTGCCAGGCCGCCCGGCTTGCCCCGGTAGAGGCGGCCGTCTGGTGAGCGGGTGCCCTCGGGGTAGATACCGAAGAGTTCACCGTTCTCCAGGACCTTTATCCCGCTCTGGATCGCCGCCTCGCCCGCGCCGCGTGCGCCGGAGCGGTCCACCGGCAGCTGTCCGACGCCCTTGAAGAAGGCCGCGGTCAACTTGCCCTTCACCCCGGGTGAGGTGAAGTACTCGGCCTTGGCGATGAAGGTGACCTTGCGGTCGAGCACGGCCGGGAGGAAGAACGAGTCGGAGAACGACAGATGGTTGCTCGCCAGGATCGCCGGCCCCTCGGCGGGAATGTTCTCGATGCCCTCCACCCAGGGCCTGAAGGCAAGCTTCAAGGACCCCCCGATGGAGAACTTCATTGCGCCGTAGATCAACTCGAATGCCTCCTGTGTGCTGTCCGACAGACCTTAACGCGTGGGCGGCTCGCGCTGTCCTGCATGGGGGGCCTGACGGATCTGGTCGGTGTCGGTCCGGTCGCGTACGGTGAAGTACATATTCCGAGCCTCACGAACAGGAGACCCTGGTGCCGGTCCTTCCTGGAGCCGAGCCGTACCGCCACGAGGGCGGCGAGGTCGGCGTCCTTCTCTGTCACGGATTCACCGGCTCTCCGCAGTCGCTGCGCCCCTGGGCCGAGTATCTGGCCGAGCGCGGGCTGACCGTGTCCCTGCCGCTGCTCCCCGGTCACGGGACGCGCTGGCAGGACATGCAGCTCACCGGCTGGCAGGACTGGTACGCGGAAGTGGACCGGGAGCTGCGGGAGCTGCTGGAGAAGTGCGGCCAGGTCTTCGTGCTCGGGCTCTCGATGGGCGGGGCGCTGGCGCTGCGGCTCGCCGAGAAGCACGGGACGGCGGTCAGCGGGGTCGTCGTGGTGAACCCGGGAATGAAGGTGCACGGCCTGGCGGCGTACGCCCTTCCCGTCGTCCGCCATCTGATCCCGTCGACCGGCGGACTGACGAACGACATCGCCAAGGAGGGCAGCGAGGAGCTCGGTTACGACCGGGTGCCGCTGCACGCCGCTCACTCCCTGCGTCAGTTCTTCCGGCTGGTGGACGCGGCGCTGCCCCAGGTCACCCAGCCGTTGCTGCTGCTGCACAGCCCGCAGGACCATGTGGTGCCGCCGGCCGACTCGGCCCGGATCCTGGGCCGGGTCTCGTCGCGGGATGTCCGGGAAGTCCTGCTGGAACAGAGCTACCACGTGGCGACGTTGGACCATGACGCGGAGCGGATTTTCGAGGAGAGTCACGCGTTCATCGGCCGCCTCGCTCCGAGTGTCGGGAAGAAGGGGAGCACGACCGGTGGCTGAGCATGACGCGGACCGCGAGCCGCAGCCGATCGACGAGGACGCCGCCTGGGCGGCGATCGTCGCCGCGTACGGGGACGAGCCGGCGGACCCGCCGGGCGCCAAGCCGTTCAAGTCGGTGGACGATCTGGCCCTGCTGGAGAGCGAACGGAACAAGACGGAGCCCGACCAGGACCCGGCGGGCCCGGAGACGGACTCCGAGGAGACGAAGCCCGCGCTGGGCGGCTCGGTCGTCTTCGCGCCGGGTGTCCGGGGTCCGCGCGACTACGAGGTGCCCGAGGAGCGGGAGGAGGACTTCGACGACGGCGACGAGGGGCATTTCGTCCCGCCGGAGCCGCCGCCGCTGCCGGAGTCCGATGTGACCTCCCGGTTCGCCTGGCTCGCGGTGATCGGCGGCCCGGTGCTGATGCTGGTCGCCGTCCTGCTGCGGTGGGACATGACGTGGTGGCTGACCACGGTCTGTATCGGCGGCTTCCTGGGCGGCTTCGCCACCCTGGTGGCGCGGATGCAGCACGGCGACGAGGAGGACGACGACCCGGGCCGCGGCGCGGTCGTCTGAGGCTCAGGACGCGGGGACACGGAGGGCGGCCAGCACCGGAAGGTGATCCGTGGCCGCCCTCAGGTCGTCCTCGCTGAGGCCCGGCAGTCCCCGCGGCACCCCGCAGCCGAGGACCTCGACTCCCTCGGTGGCGAAGATCGCGTCAATGCGCTGCTGCGGGTTCCCGGGCGTCGAGGTGTACTCGCCGCCCCACGGCCGGGCCGCCCAGCAGTCCTGGAGCTCCCCCGCCAGCCGCCGGAAACTGCGGCCGGTGGGACGGTCGTTGAGGTCACCGGCCGCGATGGCGTGCGGTACGTCCATGGCTTTCAGTCGGTCGAGCACCATGCCCGCCTGCGCGTACCGCTCGTCGCTCCGCAGGCTCAGATGACAGCTGAGCAGTCCGATCCTGGCCCGCCCGATCCGTACCACCGCCGTCGCGAAGCCGCGCCGGTGCAGGCCGGGGGTGAGCGGCAGCAGGATGTCCTCGGTCCGCTCGACGGTGGTGCGCAGCGAGCAGAGCAGCAGCGGACCGGACGCGGTGGCGCCGCCGCTGAGCACTACGAGGCCGGTGCGGGCGGCCAGCCGGGCCGCGTGCTTGCGCCAGCGGAAGAACCGCGGTGCCTCCTGGACGAAGACCAGATCGGGCGCGCAGGCCAGGATCACCCGGGCCAGCGCCGCACGGTCGTCGCGCATCGAGCGGATGTTGTAACTGAGCACCCGGATCACGGCCGAACCGTCCGGCTCGGTACGGGAGTCGGGCAGCGGGGTCATCGCCATGCCCACAAGATAGCGGGCGGCACACGGCCCGAGCGATGGCACCGGCACCGGACATGGCTGTGCCCGCCGTACCCCCACGCGGGGTCCGGCGGGCACAGTCGTGGTGAATCAGCCCTGCCTGGCCAGGTCCGCCGCTCCCACCAGCCCTGCCTCGCCGCCCAGTTGGGCCGCCAGAACCTGGGCGTGCGGGCGCCACTCGCCGCCGATCAGCCAGCGTCTGAAGGACTTGCGGATCGGGTCGAGGACCAGCTCGCCCTCGTCCGAGACGCCGCCGCCGACGATGAACGCGGACGGGTCGAAGAGCGAGGCCAGGTCGGCGAGACCGGCCCCCGCCCAACGGGCCAGCTCGCGGAACGAGTCGATGGCCACCGGGTCGCCGGCGCGGGCCGCCGCGCTGATGTGCCGGCCCTCGATGCCGTCCGGGGTGCCGTCGCCGAGACCGAGCAGGACCCCGGCGTTCTCCGGTGTGGCGTTGGCGCGTTGGCGCGCGTACCGGACGAGGGCACGCCCGGACGCGTACTGCTCCCAGCAGCCCTGGCTGCCGCAGCCGCACAGCAGACCGTCGGGAACGACCCGGATGTGCCCGAACTCGGCGGCCACACCGAAGCGTCCGCGGCGCAGCTTGTTGCCGATGATGATGCCGCCGCCGAGCCCCGTGCCGAGCGTGATGCAGATGACGTCTTCGTGGCCCTGCCCGGCCCCGAACCTGTACTCGCCCCAGGCGGCGGCGTTGGCGTCGTTCTCCACGACGACCGGCAGGCCGACCCGCTGCTCGACCTTGTCCTTGAGCGGTTCGTGCCGCCAGTTGATGTTCGGCGCGAAGAGGACGGTGGCGCGCTTGTCGTCGACGTAGCCGGCGGCGCCGATGCCGACGGCCTCGATCTGATGCCCTTCGCCGGCGCCGGCGACCGCGGCGCAGATCGCGTCCACGATGCCTTCGGCGGTCGGCGGGGTGGGTACCTTGTGCGTCTCCAGGATGGTGCCCTCTTCGTCGACCACGCCGGCCGCGATCTTCGTGCCGCCGATGTCGACGCCGATGGTGAGTCCCATGTGTCCCTCAGTTTTCGGTCGAGCCCCGCTAGGGCCAACCGTACCCGAGGGCGGGCGCGCGGCTGTCAGTCCAGGTCGATGTGACCGCCCGGACCAGGTCCTTCGTCCCTGGGGTCCGTGGGGTCTTCCGACTTCTTCGTCTCGTGTGCGGCGTCCGGTCCCGCCGACGGCGCGGTCGTGGACGGCGGGGCCGCGGAGTCCTGGGTCCAGCGGTTCTCCTGGCCCTCGACGGCGGAGCGGTACGCGGCGAGCAGTTCGTTCCCCGCGGCCGCGAGATGGTCGAAGACTCCGGGGTTGCGCTCGATCACGGGCTCGACGGCGGCCTTGGCCTGGCTGATGAACTGCTGTACGGCGCCCTGGGTGGCCATGCCGAACAGCGGGCCCTGCAGTGAGGAGACCTTGTCGGCGACGGCGTCGACCAGCTTGCGCAGTTCCTCGGAGGCGGACGCGGGCGGCCGGCCGTAGGCGGCACGGCGGCGGGCCTGTTCCGCTTCGAGGTCTTCCGCGCATGCCGTGGCCCAGGCGTCCGAGTCGGCGGCGGGGCGCTCGGTGGCTTCGCTCATGGGGTTCTCCTGCGCGTCAGGGACCGGTCCTTCCGCCATGGACAGCGGAAGGGTTCGTACCGTCGACGGTACCCGAACGGCCGCGAGTCGTTCAGGAGGTACGCGGCCACAGACCGGGGTCGGGGGTGAATCTGACCCGGAGCACGCCGTCCGTGAGGGCGGCCCCGGTGACGGTGCAGCGGCGCAGCGCGGACGGCAGCGGAACGATCCGGCGGAACGGGCCGACGGTGAGCAGGAGTTCGTCGTCCCGGCGCGTCAGGGACAGTTCGCTCTTGACCGCGCCGGGCAGCGGGAGGCACCAGACGAGCAGATCGTCCTCGGCGATCCGGTCCTCGACCCACCAGGGGTCGCCGGCGGGGCCCGGGGCGGCGTCGTCCGGTCCGGCGGCGAGTCCGGTGTCGAGCAGCGTGAGGTCGTCGGGACCGTGCGGGTCGCGGCCCAGATGCCCCACCTCGCGGAGCGCGGCCTCGGGCACCGCCCGCTCGTACCACTCGTCCAGGCACTTCCGCTGCTGGGCGACGAGTGTCGCGAGCCAATGGCCGGCCTCGTCGCGGGGCAGTATCCGGTTCGCCACGAGCGCGTCGGCCCGCAGGCCGTACAGGGCGAGGCCGGTACGGGCGGTGCGCACGGCCTCCGCCGCGGCGGGCCCCGGCTCGGCGACCAGCCGCACCGTAGTCGTCCGGTCCTCGATCAGCGACTGGACCTCGGCCAGCTCGGCGTCCCGGCGCGCGGCGGTGTCGTACAGCCACTGCGACGGCATCGGCACGCCGGCGAGCTGGGCCATCAGCGGGCGCAGGGCGCGCGCGGCCTGCCGCTCCTGGGGCAGCAGCCGGCGCAGATAGCGGCGCAGCTGCTCGGGCAGGGCGAGTACGGCCAGGGCGTCCCGTACCGGCGGCAGGTCGACGACCAGCACGTCCCAGTCGCCGTCCGCGGCCCGGCGCAGCGCGTGGAGCAGGGCGAACTGCTCACTGCCCGGCAGCTCGGTGAGTTCCTCGCCGGTCAGCGGGCGGGCGCCGAGGAGATCGAGTCCGGCGGCCGCCCGCTCCTGGAGGGCGAGAAGTTCCGTACGGAAGTGCTCGCCGGAGTCGATGCGCGCGGCCCACAGGCCGTCCCGCACCTCGGTGGGGTCCGCGCTCACCGGTGCGCCGAGGAGATCACCGAGGGCGTCGGCGGAGAGCAGCAGGGCGCGCCTGCCGCGCCGGGCCTCGGCCAGGGCGGTCGCCGCGGCGATGGTGGTACGGCCGGCGCCGCCGGGTCCGGTGACGAGAACCGTACGCATCGGGGTCAGACTCCGGGGGCGGATTCGACGCGCTTCTTCAGGCCCGCCAGGGCGCGGTCGATGATGACCTTCTCGGCCTTGCGCTTGATCATGCCGAGCATCGGGATCTTGACGTCGACGGTCAGCCGGTAGGTGACCTCGGTGCGGTCGCCGCCGGCGACGGGCGCGAGGAGGTACGAGCCGTCCAGGGCGCGCAGCATCTGCGACTTGACGAGCGTCCAGCTGACCTCGTCGTCCCCGGTCCAGGTGTACGCGAGGGTGTGGTCGTCCTTGATCGCTCCGGCGTCCAGCACCAGCCTGACCTGCTCGGCGCGGCCCTTGTCGTCGGTGGCGAGCACCTCGGCCTCTTTCACCTCGCCGGTCCACTCGGGATAGCGGCCGAAGTCGGCGATCACGCCCATGACGTCGGCGGGTGCCGCCTCGATCGTGATGCTCGAACTGGTGTGTTCCGCCATCGCCGTGCTCCTCCAGATGGGGTCTCTCCTCCGCGAAGCGAGGGGAAGGCCGGTCAGGGGTGTGTGGTGGGTCCGGGTATGTGGTGTGCAGGCTATCGCGTGCGCACCGCTCACCATTCCAGGGTCCACGGCCGTCCGGTCGCGGCGAAATGACCGACGTTCACGCACTCCGTCGCGCCCACGCGCATCCGGCCGGCCAGCGGCTGATGGACATGGCCGAAGAGCGCGTAGCGGGGCTTCGTACGGCGGATGGCGTCCAGCAGGGCGCGGCTGCCGCGCTCGAAGCGGCGGGCGACGGTGTCGTACGTCAGCTCGGGCACATCGGGCGGAATGTGCGAGCACAGCACATCGACGGGACCGAGCGCCTCGACCTTGGCTGCGTACTCCTCGTCGGAGATCTCGTACGGGGTGCGCATCGGGGTGCGCAGTCCACCGCCGACGAAGCCGAAGACGCGGCCGCCCAGCTCGACACGCTCACCGTCGAGCACGGTGACACCCGGTCCCGCGTACTCCGCCCAGAGGTCCGGGATGTCGACATTGCCGTAGGTGGCGTACGTCGGGGTGGGCAGCGCCGCGAACAGCTCGGCGTACTGGCGCCGTACCGCCCCTTCGATGGCGGCGGCCGGGTCGACGCTCAGGCCGGCCCACAGCGCGCGGCCGAAGTCCCGTGCCTCGTCGAAGCGGCGGGCGGTGCGCAGCTCCACGAGCCGGTCGGCGTTCTCGACGCCGAAGAGATCGGGGAAGATCCCGCGCGAGTGGTCCGCGTAGTCGAGGAAGAGGACGAGGTCGCCGAGGCAGATGAGAGCGTCGGCGCCCTCTCCCGCCCTCGCGAGGCCCTGCGTGTTCCCATGGACATCGCTGATCACGTTGACTCGCACACCAGGCATGACGATCACCCTAGGGTGCCGTTCCCCTTACTCGGTAGAGGGCGCCGGACCTGCGGTTACTTCCCTGGTGTCAGAGGTGTGGACTACTGTGCGCGAAGTACCGACGAAAAGTACCGGTGGGTAACGTCCGGGCAGTCCGGTCGCGCTCCACGGAGCACCTGCCCGATCTTGGACCGCAACCGGCGCATCACACAGAGCCGTGGCGCCGGCGCCCGATGAGGAGCAGCAGTCTTGCGCGAGTTCAGCCTTCCGGCCCTGTACGAGGTCCCCTCGGACGGCAACCTGACGGATCTCATCCGCCGCAATGCCGCTCAGCATCCCGATGTCGCGGTGCTGGCCCGCAAGGTGGCCGGCGCCTGGGCCGATGTCACCGCCACCCAGTTCCTCGCCGAGGTGCGGGCCGCGGCCAAGGGCCTGATCGCGGCGGGCATCCAGCCCGGCGACCGGGTCGCGCTGATGTCCCGTACCCGCTTCGAATGGGTGCAGCTCGACTTCGCGATCTGGAGCGCCGGCGCGGTCACCGTACCGGTCTACGAGACCAGCTCGGCCGAGCAGGTGCAGTGGATCCTCGGCGACTCGGGCGCGGTCGCCGTCATCGTGGAGAGCGAGGAGCACGCCGCCTCGGTCGAGTCGGTACGGCCCGGGCTGCCCGGCCTGCGCGACATCTGGCAGATCGACAAGGGCGGCGTCGAGCAGCTGACCTCGGCCGGTGCGGAGATCACCGACGCGGTGGTCGACGAGCGCGCCGCGACGGCGAGGGCCGACGACCCGGCGACGATCGTCTACACGTCGGGGACCACCGGCCGCCCCAAGGGCTGTGTGCTGACGCACCGCAGCTTCTTCGCGGAGTGCGGCAACGCGGTGGAGCGCCTCAAGCCCCTCTTCCGTACCGGCGAGTGCTCCGTCCTGCTCTTCCTCCCCGCCGCGCATGTCTTCGGGCGGCTCGTCGAGGTCGCGGCCGTGATGGCGCCGATCAAGCTCGGCTGCGTGCCGGACATCAAGAACCTCACCGAGGAACTGGCCAGCTTCCGGCCGACGCTGATCCTCGGCGTACCGCGCGTCTTCGAGAAGGTCTACAACTCCGCCCGCGCCAAGGCACAGGCCGACGGCAAGGGCAGGATCTTCGACAAGGCCGCGCACACGGCCATCGCGTACAGCCGCGCGCTGTCCACCCCCCAGGGTCCGTCGCTCGGCCTCAGGATCCGCCACAAGGTCTTCGACAAGCTCGTCTACGGCAAGCTGCGCGCGGTACTCGGCGGGCGCGGCGAGTACGCCATCTCCGGCGGCGCCCCGCTCGGCGAGCGACTCGGCCACTTCTACCGCGGCATCGGCTTCACGGTGCTGGAGGGGTACGGCCTCACCGAGTCCTGCGCGGCCACCGCCTTCAACCCGTGGGACCGGCAGAAGATCGGCACGGTCGGGCAGCCGCTGCCCGGTTCGGTCGTACGGATCGCCGACGACGGCGAGGTGCTGCTCCACGGCGAGCACCTGTTCACGGGCTACTGGAACAACGAGAGCGCGACTGCCGAGGCGCTGGCCGACGGCTGGTTCCACACCGGTGACATCGGCACGCTCGACGAGGACGGGTATCTCGCGATCACCGGCCGCAAGAAGGAGATCCTGGTGACCGCGGGCGGCAAGAACGTCGCCCCCGCGGTGATCGAGGACCGCATCAGGGCGCATGCGCTGGTCGCGGAGTGCATGGTGGTCGGCGACGGACGGCCCTTCGTGGGCGCGCTGATCACCCTCGACGAGGAGTTCCTCGGCCGCTGGGCCCGGGACCACGGCAAGCCGTCCGGGTCGACGGCGGCGACGCTGCGCCTGGACCTGGAACTGCTGGCCGAGGTGCAGCGCGCGGTGGACGAGGGCAATGCCGCGGTGTCGAAGGCGGAGTCGGTACGGAAGTTCCGCGTCCTGACGGCGCAGTTCACGGAGGACGCGGGACACATCACGCCGTCGCTGAAGCTCAAGCGAAACGTGGTGGCGAAGGACTTCGCGGACGAGATCGAAGCGATCTATCAGCCTTGACGTTTCGCCGTCCGGCGGTTGGCCGGGTGCGGCTTGTCTTGGGCGGGGGCCGGTGTTCGGGTGCGGGTTGTCGCCGGGTGCCGGGTAGGGGTGGTGTCCTGGACTGCATGATTTACGGCGCGTGCGGACCGGAAGTCACGTGACAGGTTGTCGAGCGCCACAAATCACGCTCTACGTCCTGGACACCACCCCTACCCGTCCCCCTCCACCACCCGCACAGACCCCCCGGGGCCCCAGGCCCACGAGCCGCTTGGCGCGGGCCCACCGGCGGGAGGGGGTCGGGGGTGCAGGAGGTGCGTGTCCGGACGTAAAGCGTGATTTGTGGCGCACGATCAGCCGTCACCCGACAACGCACCCGCACGGCGCCGTAAATCATGCAGTCCGGACACGGACCTCCGGAACCCCCGGCACCCGCACCCGACGAACGGCCCCGCACCCCCGCTGCCACGCCCCCCGCCGGAGGCGCCCCGCGTTACAGCAACGTCGCGAGCCTGTTCGACAGGTCGTCCCAGCGCCACTGCGACTCGACCCATTCCCGCCCCCGCTCCCCCATCCGGCGCCGCAGCTCCGGGTCCTGGAGCAGCGTGACGATCCGGTCCGCCGACTCCGCCGCCGCGGCCAACGGCGGGCCGCCGTGCACCACCCAGCCCGTCTCGCCGTCGAGCACGGCGTCCGGCGCGCCTCCCGAGTCGCCCGCGACCACCGGGAGCCCCGTCGCCGAGGCCTCCAGGTAGACGATGCCCAGGCCCTCGACGTCCAGGCCGCCGCGGCGGGTGCGGCAGGGCATCGCGAAGACGTCGCCCGCGCCGTAGTGGGCGGGCAGCTCCGCCCAGGGGACCGCGCCGGTGAAGCGCACGGCGTCGGCGACGCCCGTCTCCCGCGCCAGCTTGCGCAGCTCCGGCTCGTACGGTCCGCCGCCCACGATCAGCAGCACGGCATCCGGCACGCGCGCCAGGATCGCGGGCAGGGCGAGGATCAGGGTGTCCTGGCCCTTGCGCGGCACCAGCCGGGACACACAGACCACGACGGGCCGCCCCGTGAGCCCGAGCCGCTCCCGGACCGCCGCTCCGCCCGAGCCGGGGTGGAAGGTCTTCTCGTCGACGCCGGGCGGCAGGCGCACCATGCGGGCGGCGGCCTCTGTAGTGAGCGCGGCGGCGATGCGGGAGCGGGTGTACTCACCGAGATAGGTGATCGTGTCGGTGGACTCGCCGATGCGCCGCAGCAGTTGCCGGGAGGCGGGCAGCTGTGCCCAGCCGGCCTCGTGGCCGTGCGTGGTGGCGACGAGGCGCCGGGCGCCCGCCCTGCGCAGCGCGGGCGCCATCAGACCGAGCGGGGCCGCCGCGCCGAACCAGACCGACTCACAGCCGTGTTCGCGCAGCAGCCGGGTCGCCCTCCGGGTGACGCGCGGGGTGGGCAGCAGCATCGTCGTACGGTCGCGTACGACGGTGAAGGGCTGCTCGGCGTCGAAGGCGGCGGTCGCCTCCGCGCCTTCGCGGCCGCGCTTCCAGGTGGAGGCGTAGACGACGAGCCGCTCGGGGTCCAGCCGGAGCGCGATGTTGTGCAGGAACGCCTGGATGCCGCCGGGCCTGGGCGGAAAGTCGTTGGTCACGATCAATGTCTTGTGCATCGCCGCAGACAGTACCCAACGGCCCTGCCTCATCGCCCGCGCACAGCCCCGCCCGGCATCATGACTTCCGCAATCACGTACGAATCGGACGAGGTGGTCATGGCGGGCGCGCGCGGCACACGCTTCCCGGCCCTGGTGTGGGCCCTCACCAGGGCCGCCCTGCTGCTCTGTGTCTTCAAGGTGGTCACGCTGCCGGGGCCCGACGTCACCTCCGACGTCTCGGTGATCTACCAGGGCTGGTACGAGATCCTGAAGACCGGCACCTTCCCGCTGGACGACGTGACCTGGCAGTATCCGCCCGCCGCGGCGCTCGCGATCGGCTCCCCCGCGGTGCTGCCGTTCCTGGACTACGCCTCGGCCTTCTTCGTGCTGGCGTTCCTCTGCGACGCGCTGGTCTTCGGGCTGCTGCTGCGCGCGGGCGGCCGGGCGGGCCGGTCGCCGCGGGGGGCGTGGGTGTGGCTGGCGGGGGTGCCGCTGCTCGGTCCGACGTCGTACGCCCGGTACGACCTGATGGTGACGGCTGTGGCCGTGGTCGCGCTGCTCGCCGGGGCCCGGCGGCCGCGGCTGATGGGCGCACTCGCCGGGTTCGGCGCGCTGCTGAAGGTGTGGCCGGTGCTGCTGCTGGTGGGCACCCCGCGCGACCGGGCCACCCGCGGGTCGTGGGCCGCCGCGGCCGTCACCGCCGTCGGGCTGCTCGCGCTGGGCTCCGCCGTGATGCCGGGCGCGCTGGCCTTCCTCACCTTCCAGCGCGACCGGGGCACCGAGATCGAGTCGCTGGGCGGTCTCGTCTTCCAGGTGGCGAGGCGCTTCGGCTGGGACGGGGAGGTGCTGCTCAACTACGGTTCCGTGGAGTTCCTCGGACCGTATGTGGAACTGGTCAGCAGGGCGGCGCTGGGGCTGTCCGTGCTCGCTCTCTGCTGGCTGCTGGTGTGGCGGCTCAGGGCGCGCGAGTTCACCGCGAGCACGCCGTGCGACGCGGCGTTCGCCGCGGTTCTGCTGTTCACCACCACGAGCCGGGTGATCAGCCCTCAGTACATGCTGTGGCTGGTCGGTCTGGCGGCCGCCTGTCTGGCGCTGCGGGCGAGCCGGATGGGGGTGCCCGCGCTGCTGGTCCTGGCCGCCACCGCGGTGACGCTGGTCGAGTTCCCGATTCTGTTCTCGCATGTGGTGCTCGGCGGGCCCGTGGGCATCCTGCTGCTGGCCGTACGCAACGGGCTGCTGGTCGCCGCGACGCTGATCGCCTGCCGCCGGCTGTGGCGGCGGACCGTCCCCGGCCCCCGGGAACGCCGGCCGGCCGGCGGGGCGGCCGTCAGCCCAGCCGCTCCCGCAGATAGCCGCGCCAGCGCGCCGTGAAGTCTTCCGGCGTCGTGGACAGGACATCGTGCATCGCCTTCTCCACCGCGCCGTCGCGGCGGCCGTGCGCGCCCACGGCGCGGTAGAAGTCGGTCAGCCGCTTCTCGCCCCAGCGCTCGGCGATCAGCTCGCAGGCCAGCCAGCCGCTCTCGTACGAGCGTGCCAGCCGGCCGGCGTCGCCGCCGAAGGCGAAGTCCTCGTCGGACGGCAGGGTGGCGGGCGCTTCGCCGAGGCGGACGGCGCGTTGCAGTTCGGGGGCGATCTGCTCGGCGGTCCGGTCCGTGCCGCGGTACGCGACCCGGTCCGCGAAGCCCTCCGAGAGCCAGACCGGGGTGGCCGCCGAGGTGGCGGCGCGGGTCGCCACGTGGGTGGTCTCGTGGGTGAGGACGATCCGCTGTCCGAAGTCGCCGAGGGCGCCGTACGCGTCCGGGTTCACGATGACCCGGTCGGCGGGTGACGCGCCCGAGTGTCCGGTCTCTCCGGTGGTGACCGCCGCGATGCCCCGGTAGCCGGCCGCGGGCGCCCCCAGCAGCCGCGCCATGGATTCCACGGATCCGGGCACCAGCACGACCACCCGCTGGGACCAGCGGCCCGGCCAGGCGCCGTCGACGGCGGGTACGGCCAGGTCCGCGGCGGCGGCGATCCCGCGCAGCCGCTCCTCGCGCTGCCCGACGCCGAGGACGAGGCTGTGGCCGCCGCGTACGGCCCGTACGTCGCCCTGCTGCCAGAGCTGCTGGGCGCCGCCCTTGCCCGGCCGGTCCGCCGTCACGTACCAGCGTCCTTCGCGCTCGCCCAGCTCCAGGGTGCGGGGCGTCGACACCGGCGCGCTGTCGTAGCCGTCGAGCCGGTAGCGCAGCTCGGCCTGGGCGGTGGCCCGGTGGCCGGTGTGCCGGACCGCGGTGAGCCGGTACTCCCAGGAGCTGAACGGCATCTCGGCGAGGTTCTCGAACTCCCCGCGCCCGGTGGCGCGCAGCGTCCCCGCCGAGGGGTCGAGGACGGCCAGGTACGCGCGCTCGTCCCGGTCCAGGACGGCCGCCGCCCAGCGGTCCAGGGTCAGCTGGATCTCCGCGGTGGCGGCGTCGGGGGGCTCGGCGGGGACCGTACAACCCGCCGCGAGCAGCAGAGCGGCGAGCCACAGCACGGCGGGGCGCCGGCGCGCGCCGCCGTGCCGTCCCCTCGCGGTATGCCCCTGACCTGCCACCCGGCCGATCGTACGGGGTGTCCCGCCGCCGGATCAGACGCGCGTGACCGAGGAGACGGGCATCATGCCGACCGGGTCGTAGCGCACCGCGGCGCCGGGATACGGCGCGTGGATCACCTGGCCGTTGCCCGCGTACATCCCGATATGGCTCGCGTCGTCGCGGTACGTCACGAGGTCGCCGGGCCGCGCCTGGGACAGCGGGATCTGCCGGCCGGCGTACCGCTGTGCCTGGGAGGTGCGCGGCAGTCCGACGCCCGCCTGGGCGTACGCCCACTGGGTGAGCCCCGAACAGTCGAAGCGCGAGGGCCCGTTGGCGCCCCACACGTAGGGCAGGCCCACGGCCCGCTGGGCCGCCAGCATCGCGGCCGCGGCCCGCGCCGAGGACGGCAGGCCGCCGGGCAGGCCGCCGACGAGCGCAGTCAGCTCGTAGCGGCCCGAGCGGGAGGCCCGGTCGAAGGAGCCGCGCTCGTCGGCGGGCAGGGTCTTCAGCAGCCGCCGCGCCTCGGCCAGTCTGCCTTCGACGGCGCGCTTGTGGCGGGCGACGGCGGCCCTGCTGCGCTCCAGCTCGGTGAGACCGTGCGCGGCTTCCGAGCGTTCCTGTCCCAGCGTCCGCCGCGCCTGCTGGAGTTCGCGCAGGACACCGGCCTGGCGTTCGCTCACCCGCTCCAGGACCGAGGCCTTGTCGAGATAGCTGTCGGGGTCGGAGGAGAGCAGCAGGGCGAGGGCCGGATCGATGCCGCCGGAGCGGTACTGCGAGCCCGCGACCGAACCGAGCGCTCCGCGCATCCGGTTGATACGTTCCTGGCCCCGCGCGGCCCTGTCCTGGGCCTGGCCGATCAGCGTCCGCAGCCGGCCCGCCCGCTCGCCCGCCTTGTTGTACTGCTCGGTGGCCTTCTCGGCCTGTTCGTACAGCCGGTCGACCTTGGCCCGGACGGCCGCGGGCGTCTGCTGCGGGTCGGCGCCCGCCGGGGCGGCGCCGAGCACCACCGCCGTGGCCGCCGCGGTGGACACGGCCAGCGCCGCGCTGCCGCGGGCAGCGAAGCCCAGGCCGGACTGTGAGGAGCGGCGATGGGACACCACAGGTAGCCGCACTCCCTTCCGCTGTACGCACTCACGCCGCTCCTGCCGCCCGACGGGCGGACCGATGGCCGGAGCTACGCGGAGCAGACAGTAACCGCGCGACCACGGTACGGCCAACGACCGCCCCGCGCACACAAAGTGACGCCCCGCCGTGGACCACAGGTCATCGGCGGGGCGCGGGGTGAGCGGCCGTTACCGGAATTCGCCCGAATGGGCGGTGCCGGCGGCGTGCGGTGGGCCGTGCGTCAGATGCGCACACCGAACTGGAACGGCATGTTGTTGATCGACTCGTAGCGCACGCTGGCACCCGGCTTGGGCGCGTGCAGCACCTGGCCGTTGCCGGCGTAGAAGCCGACGTGGTGGAGGTCGCCGTAGAAGAGAACCAGGTCGCCCTGCTGGAGCTGGCTCATCCCTATCCGGGTACCGGCGTTGGCCTGGGACTCGGACGTACGGGGTATGGAGACGCCGGCCTGGGCGTACGCCCAGGAGGTCAGCCCGGAGCAGTCGAAGGAGCCGGGGCCGCTGGCGCCGTAGACGTACGGCGTGCCGATCTTGCCCTGGGCGGCGGCGAACGCGGCGGAGGCACGCTGCGAGGCGGGCACCGAGTTGCCGAGGTCCGCGCGGGAGGTGGCGCGGCTGGCGCGCGACTCCTCGTCGACGAGCGCGGCGCGCTCCTGCGCGGTGAGCGTGTTGAGCAGCTTCTGCGCGGCGGCGAGCTTGCCCTTGACCTCGTTCTTCTTCGCGCCGAGTTCCTTGCGGGTGTCCGCGAGGTCCTTGACCTTCTCCTGGGCTTCCTTGCGCTGCTGCGCGAGGGACCGCTGCTTCGACTGGATCTGCTGGAGCGCCTCGGCCTGCTTGGCGGTGACCTGGTCGAGCGTGGACGCCTTGGCCAGGTAGGTGTCCGGGTCGGAGGAGAGGAAGAGCTGCACGGCGGGGTCGATGCCGCCGGTGCGGTACTGGGCGCTGGCCATCGAACCGAGGCCGTCGCGCAGGTCGTTGAGCTCGTCCTGGCCGCGGGCGACCTTGTCCTGGAGGGCGTCGACCTGCTTCTCGAGCTTGCCCTGCGCCTCCTTGGCCCCGTTGTACTTCTCGGTGGCCTTCTCCGCGTCCTCGTAGAGCTTGTCGACCTTCTCCTTGACGTCGCTCTTGCTCGGCTTCGGGTCGGCGTGAGCGGCCTGGGACGTCAGAGCAACGGCAGCGGCGGCAGTGGCGGTGAGCACGGTCACACGGGCGCGGCTCGGCTGCTTGGGACGACGGTGGGACGCCACGAAGGCGAGCTCCTTCTTCCTCTGCCGCCTACCGGGCCCTGGGGACGAAAGCCCCGGCTTCATGCGTCCGACTCCCCCGCGAACTGGGCTGAACTGCACGAAATCGGCGGTACCTTCGCTGTCACCCCGGATGGGCGATCAACCGCGCGAAGGTTCGAAGCCTGACCTTAGTGACCTACTTGTGATCAGTTCAAATCCTCACGAGGAAAATCTCAGTCAGTAAGCGCATAATTTACAGACATCACACGGGCAGTGATGGACATTTGACACTGCGCTCCCACATCGGACGGTCAATTCCGGCATTGGCCGCATGAGTTGCCTAGACGCGCGAAAGCCGCTTCAGCAACAAAGCGGACGCGACCGGTCTCGCCCCGGCCTTCGCCACTCCGTCCGCGACCTCCCGGTCGGTGGAGACCACCACCAGCGGCCGGCCGGGCGGCTCCGCCCGGACGAGCTGGCGGATCAGCTCGTCCGCGGTCACCCCCGCCTTGGAGAACAGCACCCGCACCCCGCGCGGCGGGGCCAGCAGCACCGGCGCCGCCAGCTCGGCGCCGTCGAAGACACAGGTCATCTCGGCGCCCGTCTGCGCCGCGAGCATGGCGAGGCCGCCCAGCAGCCGCAGCCGCTGCTTCTCCAGCGGCATCGTGGGATAGCCGGTCTTGGTGACGTTGTAGCCGTCCACGATCAGATGGGCCTGCGGCAGCGCCAGCAGCTGGTCGAGCAGCGCCGGATCGGTCTCGGAGAGAGCGCGGGCCGCCACGTCCTTGGGAGACATACGGCCCGGCTCGACCGCGTCGACCGTGTCGGCGGGACGGACGGCGGCGGGCGGCAGCGCCAGCTCGCGCCGCAGCCCCTGGGCGGACTCCAGCACCGTGTCCAGCAGCAGCCGCAGCCGCATGTCCTCGACCGAGCGGCCCTCACGGGCGGCCCTGCGGCTCGCCTCGACCGCCGACTCCGCCTCGCCGAGCCGCGCCTTGATCCGGCGCGTCTCGCTCTCGGCGGCCGACACCTGCGCGGCGGCCTCGGCCCTGACCGCCTCGGCCTCCGTGTGCGTACGGCGCAGGGCGGCCTCGCCCCGCTTCACATCGCTCTGGGCGCTGCGCAGCTTGCGGTGGAGCGATTCGGCCTCCTTGCGGGCCGCCTCCAGCTCCGTACGCAGCCGCTCGGTCTCGCTCTTCGTCTGAGCCCGGGCGGCGGCCAGTTCCTCGCGCAGCCGCTCCAGCTCGCGCCTGGCCTCCTCGTCGGCGCGCTCGGCGTGGGCCCGCTGGGCCTCCTCGCCCGCGGCCGCCACCAACTTCACCCATCCGGGGGGACGCAGGATGTACGCGGCCGCCGCCACGTCGACCGGGTCGGCCGCCGCGGGCGGCGATCCCGACTCCAGAGCCGCGGCCAGCTCGGGCTGGGACTGGCTGATCCGCTCCCCGATCCGCTGCCGGAACAGCGGGTCGCTCTCCAGCGCCGCGGCCATCGCGTTGCCCGCGAACTTGGCACGCCTGTTCGGCGTGAACCGGGCGTACTGCCGCAACTGCGCGGGGAGTTCGGTGACGGTCAGACCGCCGAAGGCGTCGGAAACGAGCCCGACGACCCGGCGCCGTACCCCGTCCGGGAGCGGGCGGTCGAGCGCCTCCGCGGCGTCACCGCCGGCCGCACCGGCCGGCTCAGCACCGCTCGCGGGCTGCTCCACGATCCGTCACCCCACTACCCCTTTCGGGCGGCTCCCTCAGGAGCCGGCGCCCGGCCTGTCCACCAGTTCGATCTGGTCCACCGCGTTGCACCAACGACACCGCACCGACTCGATGGTCTCACTGACCACCTCGCGTTCCTCGACCTTCGGTTCCCCGGCCAGGTCCAGATGGACGTACTCCACGGCCTTCGACGAACGTGTCACGTCGAAGCGCGTGAGATTGCCGCACAGGGTGCAGCGCCACCGGGTGGTCGCCGTCGGCTGGGGAACCGTCGTCATATTGCCGTCCTCTTTCGTCGTCCCTCGTGCGGTGCGCCGTCGAACGGCGGAGGTATGACACGCAACCCTACGGCCTGGCGGGCCCCCGGGGAGCGGCGAGGCACTCTGTACCGTTCGGTGCCGGTACGCCATGCTCTGTCAGTGATCAATTGGCGGACGGTGGCCGGCGGACCGGTGGTGACCTATGGGCTGATCGGCCTCTGCTGTCTGGCCTTCCTGGTCAGTCCGCTGTCGGGCTTCCATCCGGTGTACGGGAACGGGGACGCCCTCCTCGCCGCGCAGAGCGCGTATTTCGAACGGTGGGGTGTCATCCCGGCCGAGCTGACGGGCAACTCCCCGCATGCCCTGCTCACCCCGCTGACCGCGCTCTTCGTGCACGGCAACTGGCTGCATCTGCTGGGGAACCTGCTCTTCCTGTACGTCTTCGGGGCGATGGTCGAGCGGCGGATGGGCCGGGCGTGGTTCCTGCTCTTCTATCTCGGCGTCGGCTATCTCGCGCTGTTCGTGTTCGCGGCGGTCAACGCCACCTCCGAGCAGACCCTCGTGGGGGCCTCTGGCGCGATCTCGGGGGTGCTCGGCGCCTTCCTCTTCCTCTTCCCCACGGCGCGTGTCACCAGCCTCTTCCCGTTTCTCTTCTTCCTGCCGCTGCGCTTCCCCGCCTGGATCGTGCTGATCTTCTGGTTCGTGCTGCAGTGGCTGGCGGCGCGGAACGCGGGGGCGGGCCCGGGAGTCGCCTATCTCGCGCATCTGGTGGGCTTCGCCGCGGGCTTCCTCTACGCCTGGGTGCGCTACTGGCGTACCGATAGAGTGGGAGACCAAACCGCGGCCACCGAGGGAGAACGCCAACCGTGATCACCGCGATCGTGCTCATCAAGACCAGCGTGGACCGGATCCCCGAGATCGCGGAGTCGATCGCCGCGCTGGACAGCGTCAGCGAGGTCTTCTCGGTCACCGGCACGTACGACCTGATCGCCATGGTGCGCGTCCCCAAGCACGACGATCTGGCGGATGTGATCCCCGGCCGGATCAGTAAGATCGCGGGCGTCGAGGCCACCGACACGCATGTGGCGTTCCGTACGTACTCCCAGCACGACCTGGAAGCGGCCTTCGCCATCGGACTCGACGGGTAGGGCCGCCGCTCAGGACGCGTTGCGGTACGGAGCTCAGGCGGCGGCGCCGTCCCGGTCAGGGACGCAGCGGCCCTCCTCGGTGCGGTAGCTCCACCGGGCGCCGTCCCGCACCAGCTCCTTCACCGCTCCGACGAACCGGTCCAGGTGCTCGTCCGGCGTTCCCGCGCCGAAGCTGACCCGGATCGCGTTGAGCGAGCGCTCGCCCGGCTCGGCCTCCGGGGCGCCGCACTCCCCCGGGTCCTGCGGGTCGCTGCCCAGCAGGGTCCGCACCAGCGGGTGGGCGCAGAAGAGTCCGTCCCGTACCCCGATGCCGTACTCCGCGGACAGCGCGGCGGCGAAGTGCGAGCTGTTCCAGCCCTCGACCACGAACGACAGGACGCCGACCCGCGGCGCGTCGTCGCCGAAGAGCGAGAGCACCCTGACCTCGGGCACCTCGGCCAGGCCCGCGCGCACCCGGGTGATGAGCCGCTGCTCGCGCTCGACCAGCGTGTCGAAGCCGGCGTCGGTGAGTGCCTGGCAGGCGGAGGCGATGGCGTACACCCCGATGACATTGGGCGAGCCGGCCTCGTGCCGGGCGGCGGTGGTGTGCCAGGCGACCTCCACCGCCCCGTCGGTACGGCGGGTCACCGTGCGGCTGGCGCCACCACCGGCGAGATACGGCTCCGCGTCCTGGAGCCAGTCGGCGCGGCCGGCGAGCACTCCGGAGCCGAACGGCGCGTACAGCTTGTGCCCGGAGAAGGCCACCCAGTCGACGTCAAGACCGGCGATGTCCACCGGGTGGTGCGGGGCGAGCTGGGCGGCGTCGAGGACGATACGGGCGCCGTGGGCGTGCGCGGCGGCGGCCAGCTCCCGCACTGGCCACAGCTCACCGGTGACGTTGGAGGCGCCGGTGACACACACCAGCGCCGGCGTACGGGAGTCCCGGCCCGCGAGCGCGAGCTCCAGGGCGGCGACGGCCTCTCCCGGCGTACGGGGAGCGTCCAGGCAGGTCACCCGGGCGCCGCGCCAGGGCAGCAGCGCGGCGTGGTGCTCGGTCTCGAAGACGAACACCTCGCAGCCGTCGGGGATGACGGCCGCCAGCAGATTCAGCGAGTCGGTGGTCGAGCGGGTGAAGACGACCTGGTCGCCGGGGCGGCAGCCGAGGAACTCGGCGACCGTACGGCGGCTGCTCTCGAACAGGTCGGTGGAGAGCTGCGAGAGATAGCCGGCGCCGCGGTGCACGCTGCCGTAGTACGGGGCGTAGGCGGCCACGTCGTCCCAGACCCGCTGGAGGGCGGGGGCGCTGGCCGCGTAGTCGAGCGCGGCGTAGGTGACTTCGCCGCCGGTGACGAGCGGGACGGTGACGTCGCGTCCGAGCACCTCCAGCGGCGCGGCGCAGGCGGGGTCGTCGGCGGACGGGGTCGTCGTGGCGGCGGCGTTCGGGTATGCGGACATGGCGGTATCTCCCGGCAGGACAAGTCGGAACGGCTTCAAGGACCCGCCCGGCGGCACAGCGGTGCCACGGCAGAAGCGGGGATTGCCTCGACACACGGAGATCACCGTGCGGAGGTGTGTTGAAGAAAGGGCGGGAAGGCCCTATCGCATTCGCTTGCTCACGAGACTGCTCCCTTGAGGACCAGGACCCCAGGTGGCAGGGGTCCGCGCTTGCCGCAGACCTCTCTGCCTACGGCCTGGTCTTCACCCGGGGCACCCCGCCACGGACGGAGGGTTGCCGGACAGCGAGCCGGGGCCTTAATCGCTGTCACTCATGACCTTGGGCGAAATTATGGCACAGCGCCCCTGACCCCCCAAGCCGGCGTCCGCGATACGGGACACGGGGGTGGGTGGCCGCGCCCGGCGACACGCGCCGCACCCGGCCACCCACGCGACTCCCGCCCCCGCCGGGGGCGGTCCGTCAGGCGTTGCTGACCGCGACCCAGCGCTCCAGCGCCTGCCGCGCCGCGCCCGAGTCGATGGACTCGGCCGCCCGCACGATCCCCGCCGCCAGCTGGAGGTCCAGCGAGTCCCCCGTCGGGTCCAGCGCCACCAGCGCCGCCGCCGAGTTCAGCAGCACCGCGTCCCGTACGGCTCCGGTCTCGCCGGCCAGCAGCCGGCGCGCGACCTCCGCGTTGTACGACGCGTCCGCACCGCGCAGCGCCTCGACCGGCACCAGCTCCAGGCCCACGTTCCGCGGGTCGAAGGCCTCCTCGGTCACCTTTCCGTCCCGTACCACCCACACCCGGGAGGTGGCCGTGGTGGTCAGCTCGTCGAGTCCGTCGTCGCCGCGGAAGACCAGCGACGAGTTGCCCCGGTCGGCGAGCACGCCGGCCACGATCGGCGCCATCCGCAGGTCCGCCACGCCGACGGCCTGGGCCCTGACCCTGGCCGGGTTGGTGAGCGGACCGAGGACATTGAAGGTGGTCTGCGCGCCCAGCTCCTTGCGGGCCTTGGCCGCGTAGCGCAGGGCGGGGTGGAACTTCACCGCGAAGCAGAAGGTGATCCCCGCTTCCTCGGCGACCTCGACGACCCGTTGCGGCGTCAGCTCCAGATTGACGCCCAGCTTCTCCAGTACGTCCGAGGCGCCGCTCGCCGACGAGGCGGCGCGGTTGCCGTGCTTGACGACCTTGGCGCCGGTGCCGGCCACGACGATCGCCGACATGGTGGAGATATTGACGGTCTTCGCGAGATCGCCGCCGGTGCCGACGATGTCGACCGTACGCCCGGGCACCTCAATGGTGTTGGCGTGCGCGTACATGGCGCGTACCAGACCGGAGACCTCCTCGACGGTCTCCCCCTTCGCCCGCAGCGCGACCGCGAATCCGGCGATCTGCGCGTCGGTGGCCTCGCCGCTCATGATGCGGTCCATGGCCCACGCCGTGTCGTCCGTGCTCAGGTTCTCGCCGCGCAGCAGGGGGTTCAGTACGCCCGGCCAGGTGCGGGCCGCCACGGTGTCGCCTCCGACGGGGGTAACAGCGCTCATGCTCGCTCCTGGATGTCTGGGGCCGGTGCGCGGCCCTGTGCGGCCTGCGGCAAGCCTATCGGCGTCCACCCGCCGGTAAGACCGGGTGCCCGAACTACGGACAGCGCCGTGTCACGCCGAGGGCCCCGGCCGGTTCCCTCGCGGGAGACCGGGCCGGGGCCCTCGGTGGTGGCGACCTCTGGAGGCCGGCGGGGATCAGTGGTGGCCGTGGCCGCTGGTGATCTCCTTGTACTCCTCGGCGGTGGGCTTGGGGATCTGGTTCCCCTCGCCGTAGTAGCTCTTGCTGAGCTTCGCCCTGAGCTTCTCGGCGGGCGACACCTTGCGCTCGACACCGTTCTCGTCGACCGTGGCGCCGATCTCGGCCGGCCGGTACTGCTCGTGCGCGGTGAGCTTGTGCAGATCACTCTGGTCGAGCGGCGTGTGGACCTCGACGAACTCGCCGTGCGGCAGCCGCTTGATGATGCCGGACTCGCGTCCGTGCAGCACCTTCTCGGCGTCGCGCCGCTGCAGACCCATACAGATCCGCTTGGTGACGACGAAGGCGATGACCGGTGCGACGAAGAAGGCGATCCGGACGAACCAGGTGATCGCGTTGATCGACAGATGGAAGTGCGTCGCCCAGAGGTCGTTCCCGCCGCCGACCAGCAGGACGAAGTACCACGTCAGCCAGGCCACGCCGAACGCCGTGCGGGTCGGCACGTTGCGCGGGCGGTCCAGGATGTGGTGCTCACGCTTGTCGCCGGTGACCCAGGACTCGATGAACGGATAGACCGCGATGGCGACCAGCACCAACGGGAAGATCATCAGCGGGATGAAGACACCCAGGACGAGGGTGTGGCCCCAGGCGTTGATCTCCCAGCCCGGCATGAACCGGATGAGTCCCTCGGAGAAGCCCATGTACCAGTCGGGCTGGGCGCCGGTGGAGACCTGGTCGGGACGGTACGGGCCGATCGACCAGATCGGGTTGATCGTGGCGATGGCGGCGACGATCGAGATGATGCCGAAGACCAGGAAGAAGAAGCCTCCGGCCTTCGCCATGTACACCGGCAGCAGCGGCATGCCCACGACGTTGCTGTTCGTACGTCCGGGGCCCGCGAACTGCGTGTGCTTGTGGTAGAAGACCAGGATCAGATGGGCCACCACGAGGCCGAGCATGATGCCCGGCAGCAGCAGGATGTGGATCGAGTAGAACCTCGCCACGAAGTCGCCGCCCGGGAACTCCCCGCCGAACAGGAACATCGACAGGTACGTGCCCACGATCGGCATGGACAGGACCGCGCCCTGCATGAAGCGGACACCGGTGCCGGAGAGCAGGTCGTCGGGGAGCGAGTAGCCGGTGAACCCGGTGAACATGCCCAGGACGAGCAGCAGGAAGCCGAACACCCAGTTGATCTCGCGGGGCTTGCGGAACGCGCCGGTGAAGAACACGCGCATCATGTGCACGAGCATCGCCGCGACGAAGATCAGCGCCGCCCAGTGGTGGATCTGCCGGATCAGCAGACCGCCGCGGACGTCGAAGCTGATGTCCAGCGTCGAGGCGAACGCCTCGGACATCCGCACACCCTGCAGCGGGACGTAACCGCCGTGGTAGACCACCTCGTTCATCGACGGGTGGAAGAACAGCGTCAGGTACACACCCGTGAGGATGATGATGATGAAGCTGTACAGGGAGATCTCGCCCAGCATGAAGGACCAGTGGTCCGGGAAGATCTTCCGCATGTTGGCCTTGGCCAGGCCGTAGATCCCCAGCCGGCCGTCCGCCCAGTCGGCGACCCGCTCACCTGCGGGCGCCTTGCGGTTCTTGTCGTCCGTAGCGGTACTCATCCGCGCTCCCAGAAGGCAGGGCCGACGGGCTCGGCGAAGTCGCCGAGCGCCTCGAGGTTGCCCTCAGCGTTCACGCCGATGCGCAGCTGCGGGAGGGCGTGACCGGCCGGGCCGAAGATGACGCGGGCGCCGTCGGCGAGGTCGAAGGTGGACTGGTGGCACGGGCAGAGGACGTGGTGCGTCTGCTGCTCGTACAGGCTGATCGGGCAGCCGACGTGGGTGCAGATCTTCGAGTACGCCACGATCCCCTGGTGGGACCATGCGAGCTCGCGCTTGTCCTTGATCTCGTCCGGCTGAATCCGGACGATCATCAGGGCCGCCTTGGCGATCTCTACCTGGAACTCCTCGCTGTCCTCGTGCAGGCCCTCGGGCATGGCGAAGGTCAGCGAACCCACGACGATGTCCTCGGGGCGCAGCGGCAGGTTGGTGTTCATGTTGATGAGCTGCTTGCCCTTCGCCCACAGCGTGGAGCGGAGCTTCTTCTCGGGCAGCGGCCCCAGGTCGCGCAGCAGCATCACACCGGAGAGCGGCACCAGCGCGAGCGCGCCGAACATCGTGTTGCGGATCAGCTTGCGCCGGCCGAAGCCGGACTCCGCGGCACCCGCCGCGAAGTCCTCCAGGACCTTCGCCTTGACCTCGGGCGGGGCCTCGATCGGATGACGCTCGGCGGCGGTCTCCACGTCGGACATCAGCGTGCGGGCCCAGTGGACCGCGCCCGCGCCGATGCCGAAGAGCGCGATGCCCAGCGTCATACCCAGCGAGAAGTGCAGGATGCTGATGTGACCGAGGGGCCAGATGTACAGGCTCTTGTCGACCGGGAACGCCACGAACGAGGCGATGAAGGCGACGGTCGCGAGCATCGACAGCAGGAACAGGGAGGCGACCGCGCGTTCCGACCGCTTGGCCGCCCGCTCGTCGATGTCCTGGACCCGGGGCCGGTGCGCCGGCAGTCCGGGGTCCGCGAACGGGTCGTCCGCCCGTTCCACCGCGCTGTGCGCGGCTCCCTGCTCGCTCGGCAGGGTCTCTTCTGGAATCTCTTGGCTACTCATGACTTCTTGGCCTTAGCGGTGTGGGCCGCGACCCAGATGGCAATTGCGATCAAAGCACCCAGCCCGAAGATCCAGGCGAACAGGCCTTCGCTGACGGGGCCGAGGCCGCCCAGCTTGAGACCACCGGGGCTCTCGGTCTCGTCTCCGTTCACCGCCTGGACGTACGCGATGATGTCCTTCTTCTGCTGCTCCGGCATCGTGGAGTCGGGGAAGGAAGGCATGTTCTGCGGGCCGGTCTGCATGGCCTCGTACATGTGCTTCGGATCCACGCCTGCGAGGTTCGGTGCGCTCTTGCCATGGGTCAGAGCGCCACCTTCGCCGGTGAAGTTGTGGCACTGGGTGCAGTTGGTACGGAACAGGTCGCCGCCCTTGGCGATGTCGGCGCCGTCGGGGCTGTACTGCTTCGCGGTCGGCACGATCGGGCCGGCGCCGAGGGACGCGACGTACGCGGCGAGCTGGTCGATCTCCTTCTGCGAGTAGATGACCTTCTTCTTCGGCACCTGCGGGCCGGGCTGCTGGGCCGGCATACGGCCGGTGCCGACCTGGAAGTCCACGGCGGCTGAGCCGACGCCGACCAGGCTCGGGCCGTCAGAGGAACCCTGACCGCCGGCTCCGTGGCAGCTGGCGCAGCCGACGGAGTAGAGCTTCTTGCCCTCCTCGATGGCGAGGGACTGGGCGGTCTCGTCAGCCTGCGCCTTGCTCGCGGGCGCGAACGCGGCGTAGAGCCCCCCGGTGGCCGCCAGCGCGAGGAGTAGGACGACGACCGCCGCCAGCGGATGGCGTCGTCGTGCGGAGAGCTTTTTCACGGATTACCCCGGTGTCAGGATCTTCAGCGTCGATGCTTCTGGACTGTGTGCGCTTCGGGCGCGGTGCCCGGCTACTTGATCAAGTAGATCGTGGCGAAAAGGCCGATCCAGACGACATCGACGAAGTGCCAGTAATAGGACACGACGATGGCGGCGGTTGCCTGCTCGTGGGTGAATCTCTTGGCCGCGTACGTCCTGCCCAGAACGAACAGGAACGCGATCAGACCCCCTGTCACGTGCAGACCGTGGAAGCCGGTGGTCAGATAGAACACGGAGCCGTACGGGTCCGAGGACAGCGAGAGGCCGTCCTCCTTGACCAGTTCCGTGTACTCGAAGATCTGACCGCCGATAAAGATCGCACCCATCACGAACGTGATCACGAACCACGAGCGGAGCTTCTTCACGTCACCGCGCTCGGCGGCGAAGACGCCGAGCTGGCAGGTGAGGGAGGAGAGCACCAGGATGGTGGTGTTCGTCGCCGAGAACGGGATGTTCAGGTGCGACGCCATCTCCTTCCAGTACGTCGCTCCCATCACCGATCGCAGGGTGAAGTACATCGCGAAGAGGGCCGCGAAGAACATCAGCTCGGAACTCAGCCAAATGATCGTTCCGACGCTGGTGAGGTTCGGCCGATTGACCGACGGGTGCGCGTGCCCGGTTTCTACTGTCGTTGCTGTCGCCACGACCGACATTATGTCGGTCGCTTATCCCGCCCTCACTCCGGGGGGTGGTGTTCGGTGTGTCCACGGGGTGTGCCCAGCGCGAACGGCCCGGCGAAGGGTCGCGCTCACCCGTGCTGACATGCTGTCCGACGGAGTAGCATCCGCGCAGCGGTTCATGGCAATGGAGCCCTGAAGCCCTCGCAGACACTGATGTCACGGAGGAACAATGCAGCCGACCGCCACGGTGCTGGTCTACAGCGACGACTCGAACACCCGCGAGCAGGTGCGTCTGGCGGCGGGACGCCGTCCGGCGGGCGACGTACCACCGGTCGAGTTCCTGGAGTGCGCGACGCTGCCCGCGGTCCTCAAGCACCTGGACCGGGGCGGTATCGACGTCTGTGTGCTGGACGGCGAGACGGTCCCCGCGGGCGGTATGGGCGTCTGCCGGCAGATCAAGGACGAGATCTTCAACTGCCCGCCCGTGCTGCTGCTGATCGGCCGCCCGCAGGACGCCTGGCTGGCCACCTGGAGCCGTGCGGACGCCGCGGTGACCCTTCCGGTCGAGCCGGTCGGTTTCGCGGACGCCCTGGCCGCGCTGCTGCGCGGCAGGCTCTCCGTGGAAGCCTGACCGCCGGACGACCTCTGAGAAGGTGCCCCCTCCCGGCCGGGAGAGGGCACCCTGCGGCTGTCCGTGCGGCTGTCAGACCTGGGGGCGCAGACGCGCCGCGTCGTTGGGGCTGCTGCCCTCCCTGGTCCCGGCCTGCAGGACGCTGCCGTCGCGCCAGTCGCTCCAGTCGATGTTCCAGTCGCCGTAACCGTTGCCGAACTCCTCCATGTAGTCGCCCGCGCTGTTGACGACCTGGACGAGGTCGCCCTCCTGGACGGTCTCGTAGAACCAGGCGGCGTTGCCCGTGGACATGCCGACGCAGCCGTGGCTGACGTTCGCCGAGCCCTGCGAGCCGACGGACCAGGGCGCGGCGTGCACGTACTCACCGCTCCAGGTGACGCGGGTCGCCCAGTAGACGGGCAGGTCGTAGTTCTCGCCGCCCCCGATGCCGACGGTCGCGCCGCGCATCCGTACGAAGTACTCCTTGCCCAGCACGACCTTGATGCCGTTGCGGGTGGAGAAGCCGGGCTTGCCCGTGGTCACCGGGATGTTGTTGATCTCTTCTCCGTTGCGGAAGACCGTCATGTAGTGCGCCGAGGCGTCGACGATGGCCTCGATCCGGTCCCCGGTGCTCATCTTCATCGGCTTGGTGGCGTCGCCGTAGAGCTGTTTGCTGACCTTCACACCCTGGAGGTTGCTGGTCGCGGTGACGGTCCCGTTCGCGGGCCAGTAGTCCTTGGGGCGGTAGTGCAGCTCCGTGTCGTCCACCCAGTGCCAGGCGCCGCCCTCCACTGAGGGGCTGGAGCGGACCGTCAGAGCGCGTTCCACGACGGACCTGGCCGCCTTGCTCTTGACCGGCTCGCTGAGTGTGGCGGTGACGGGCTGTCCTACGCCGTACTCACCGGAATCCGGGCCGAATTCGACCTCCAGTTTCTTCTTGGCGGGGATGGTGTCGAAGGTGAGTGTCCTGGCGCCGGGAGCGCCGTTCTTGTTCTCCGTGGCGACCCTGACGGTGTAACGGGTGCCGGCCGCCAGCGGCGCCGTGGAGTGCCAGCGCATGCCGTCGGCGGCGAGTTCGCCCGCCAGGTAGTGGCCTGTCGTGTCGACGGCGGTGACGTCGGTGATCCGGCCTTCGCCCGCCTTGGCGGTGACTTCGAGAGGCTTGTCCGGGTCCGCCTTGGTTCTGCCCACAGGCGTACTGAAGGCGATCTTTCCGGTCGCGTCGGACGGCTTCACGGAGAGCGGGTGGCTCTCGCTGCCGCCACCGCACGCGGTCGCGCTCGCCCCGAGGGACACGACCAGCAAGGTGCAGCTGAGAACGGTGCGAAAGCGTGGCTTGTGCGTCATAACCACACGGTATGAACTTTCGCCTCTCCTGGCGCGATGAGTGAGGCAAACGGGGGGCGCGGCGCAGAAACGGGAACAAACCGGGCGGTGGAGCGGAAGCGGATTCCGGCACGGAAGAGGGGCCCGGACTCTCCCTGCTGGGAGACTCCGGGCCCCTCGGAACCGCTCTGCGTCCTACTGGTTCTGGTTCTCACCGCGGTAGAACTCGAAGACCCAGCCCCACAGGCCGATCAGGATCAGCGGCGCCGAGAAGTACAGCAGCCACCAGCCGATCGCGATACCGAGGAAGCCGAGCGCGCCACCGATGGCGAGCGAGAACGGCTGCCAGCTGTGCGGGGCGAAGAACCCCACCTCGCCGGCCTCGTCCGCGACATCGGCCTCCTTGTTGTCCTGTGCCAGGGCGTCCACCCGGCGGGCCGTGAAGGCCAGATAGAAGCCGATCATGACGCTCAGGCCGAAGGCCAGGAAGAGCGCCGTCGTACCGGCCGGCTCCTTCGACCACACGCCGTACACGATGGCGACGATCAGGACGAAGGCGCTCAGCCACAGGAAGAGCTTGCCTTGGATCTTCACTTCCCGGCCTCCTTGCCACCGGCGAGGGCGCCGGCACCGTGGCCGGCGTTCTCGAGCTGGTCGAGAGCGGCGATCTCAGGGTGGTGCAGATCGAACGCCGGGGATTCGGAACGGATCCGCGGCAGGGTGAGGAAGTTATGCCGCGGCGGCGGGCAGGACGTCGCCCATTCGAGTGAACGGCCATAGCCCCACGGGTCGTCGACCTCGACCTTCTTGCCGTACTTGGCGGTCTTCCAGACGTTGTAGAAGAACGGCAGGATCGACAGACCGAGTACGAACGAGCTGATCGTGGAGATGGTGTTCAGCGCGGTGAATCCGTCGGAGGCGAGATAGTCCGCGTAACGGCGCGGCATGCCCTCGGCACCCAGCCAGTGCTGGACCAGGAACGTGCCGTGGAAGCCGATGAACAGCGTCCAGAACGTGATCTTGCCGAGCCGCTCGTCCAGCATCTTGCCGGTGAACTTCGGCCACCAGAAATGGAATCCGGCGAACATCGCGAACACCACGGTGCCGAAGACGACGTAGTGGAAGTGCGCGACGACGAAGTACGAGTCGGAGACGTGGAAGTCCATCGGCGGCGAGGCCAGGATGACGCCGGTCAGACCACCGAAGAGGAAGGTGACCAGGAAGCCGATCGTCCAGAGCATCGGTGTCTCGAAGGACAGTGAGCCCTTCCACATGGTGCCGACCCAGTTGAAGAACTTCACCCCGGTCGGTACCGCGATCAGGAAGGTCATGAAGGAGAAGAACGGCAGTAGGACGCCGCCGGTCACATACATGTGGTGCGCCCACACCGTCACCGAAAGACCCGCGATGGAGATGGTCGCCGCCACCAGGCCGATGTAACCGAACATCGGCTTGCGGCTGAAGACCGGGATCACTTCGGAGACGATCCCGAAGAAGGGCAGGGCGATGATGTACACCTCTGGATGGCCGAAGAACCAGAAGAGGTGCTGCCACAGCAAGGAGCCGCCATTGGCGGCGTCGAAGATGTGCGCACCGAATTTCCGGTCCGCCTCCAGGGCGAACAGCGCGGCGGCCAGCACGGGGAAGGCCAGCAGGACCAGCACACCGGTCAGCAGCACGTTCCACGTGAAGATCGGCATCCGGAACATCGTCATGCCGGGGGCGCGCATGCAGATGATCGTGGTGATGAAGTTGACCGAGCCGAGGATCGTGCCGAAGCCGGAGAAGGCCAGACCCATGATCCACATATCGGCGCCGACACCCGGCGAACGGACCGCGTCCGACAGCGGGGCGTAGGCGAACCAGCCGAAGTCGGCCGCACCCTGCGGGGTGAGGAAGCCGGCCACCGCGATGATCGAGCCGAAGAGGTACAGCCAGTACGCGAACATGTTCAGCCGCGGGAACGCCACATCGGGCGCGCCGATCTGCAGCGGCATGATCCAGTTCGCGAATCCGGCGAACAGCGGCGTCGCGAACATCAGCAGCATGATCGTGCCGTGCATCGTGAACGCCTGGTTGAACTGCTCGTTCGACATGATCTGCGTGCCGGGACGGGCCAGCTCGGCGCGCATGAAGAGCGCCATCAGACCGCCGATGCAGAAGAACGCGAACGACGTGACCAGGTACATCGTGCCGATCGTCTTGTGGTCCGTGGTGGTCAGCCACTTCACGACGACATTGCCCGGCTCCTTGCGCCGTACCGGCAGCTCACTCTCGTACGAGTCGTCAGCTGCTGCGGCGGCACCCTGGGGTTCGTTGAGGATGCTCACAGTTTGTTCGTCTCCGCATTCCTGGCCGGATCCGTCTGCGCGATGCCCGACGGGATGTAGCCGTTCTGGCCCTTCTTGGCCAGCTCTTCCAGGTGCTGCTGGTAGCGCTCCGGGGAGACCACCTTGACGTTGAAGAGCATCCGCGAGTGGTCGACGCCGCAGAGCTCGGCGCACTTGCCCAGGAAGGTCCCCTCCTGGTTCGGGGTCACCTCGAAGGAGTTGGTGTGACCCGGGATGACGTCCTGCTTCATCAGGAACGGCACCACCCAGAAGGAGTGGATGACGTCACGAGAGGTCAGGATGAACCGGACCTTCTCTCCCTTGGGCAGCCACAGGGTCGGCCCCGGGTTGCCCGTCTGCGGGTTCCGCTGGCCCGGGACACCGGCGTCGTAGACGCCTTCGGCACCCTTGGGGAATTCCTTCGTGAACCGGTTGGGGATGGCGTTGAGCTCAGGAGAGAGCTTGTTGCCCGTAGCGGCGTCGCCGTCCACGTTCTCGATGTAGTTGAAGCCCCAGCTCCACTGGTAGCCGACCACGTTCACGGTGTGGGTCGGCTTGGCGGAGAGGGTGAGGAGCTTCGACTCATCACGTGCGGTGAAGTAGAAGAGCACCGAGACGATGATGAGCGGGACCACGGTGTACAGCGCCTCGATGGGCATGTTGTACCGGGTCTGCGGAGGTACCTCCACCTTGGTGCGGCTGCGCCGGTGGAAGATGACGCTCCACAGGATCAGACCCCATACCAGCACGCCCGTGACGAGCGCTGCCGCCCACGAGCCCTGCCAGAGGGAGAGGATCCGAGGGGCCTCTTCCGTCACCGGGGTAGGCATACCAAGGCGGGGGAAATCCTTGTATGTGCAACCGGTGGCGGTCGCCAGGATCAGGCCCGCAGTCAGCACCTGCGGCAGCTTCCGCCGCATCGGGCGCCGCGACGAGCGGTCGGAGCCGTTGGGACTCACGTAGCGCCTTCCCGAGAGTCTCGCCCGCGCGGCCGGCTGCGGCCGTCTCGGTCGGTCGCCGGCCCTGACGCGGGCAGGGGTTTGGATGTTTATGCGGACCAAACCCTACTGGACGCTATTTGGGGTCGCGCGGGGAGGGTGCCCAACGCGCCGCCCGACTCCCCGAAGGGGTGGAGCACGCCCTTCCGCAAGCGCCTCCCACGCCTCCGACCAGCCACTTCCGGGGGACTTCTGACGCACGCTCCGGGTGGCCGGGGTTAGCGTGGCAGGGTGCCCTACTTCGACGCCGCCTCCTCCGCTCCCCTGCATCCGGTCGCCTGCCAGGCCCTCCAGGCATCCCTGGACGAGGGCTGGGCGGACCCCGCGCGGCTCTATCAGGAGGGCCGGCGGGCCGCGCTCCTGCTGGACGCGGCGCGCGAGGCCGCCGCGGAGGCGGTCGGCTGCCGCCCCGACGAATTGGTTTTCACTCCTTCGGGGACGCACGCGGTGCATTCCGGCATGTCCGGCGCCCTGGCGGGGCGGCGGCGGGCCGGCCGGCGGGTGGTGGTGTCGGCGGTGGAGCACTCCTCGGTGCTCCACGCGGCCTCCGCCCATGAGGCGGCGACCGGCGGCGCGGTGACCGAGGTGCCGGTGGACCGGTACGGGGCGGTGTCGCCGGACACGTACGCCGAGGCGCTGCGCGAGGACACCGGGCTGGCCTGTCTGCAGTCCGCCAATCACGAGGTGGGGACGGAGCAGCCGGTGGCCGAGGTGGCCGAGGCCTGCCGGAGCCGGGGCGTCCCGCTGCTGGTGGACGCGGCGCAGTCGCTGGGGTGGGGGCCGGTGGAGGGCGCCTGGTCGCTGCTGACCGCGAGCGCGCACAAGTGGGGCGGGCCCGCGGGGGCCGGGCTTCTCGTCGTACGCAAGGGTGTCAGGTTCGCGCCTCAAGGTCCCGCCGACGAGCGGGAGTCGGGGCGGGTACCGGGCTTCCAGAACATTCCGGCGATCCTGGCCGCGGTGGCTTCCCTGCGGGCGGTACGCGCGGAGGCGGCGGACGAGGCCCTGCGGCTGCGCGCGCTGGTCGACCGGATCAGGAGCCGGGTGCCCGAGCTGGTCCCCGATGTCGAGGTGGTGGGCGATCCGCAGCGGCGGCTCCCCCATCTCGTCACCTTCTCCTGTCTCTATGTCGACGGGGAGGCGCTGCTGCACGAGCTGGACCGGGCGGACTTCTCCGTCTCCTCCGGTTCCTCCTGTACGAGCAGCACCCTGACCCCGAGTCATGTGCTGCGGGCGATGGGTGTGCTGTCGGAGGGCAATGTCCGGGTCTCGCTCCCCCGGGGGACGCCGGAGGCGGACGTGGACCGGTTCCTGGAGGTGCTGCCGGCGGTGGTGTCCGGCGTACGCGAGCGGTACGGCGCCCCGGTCTCCGCCGCCGGCTCCGGCGGGACTCCGTCGCTCGTGGTGGACGCGCTCGGCCGGCGCTGTCCGATCCCGGTGATCGAGCTGGCCAAGGTCATCGGCGAGGTGCCGGTGGGCGGGACGGTCACGGTCCTCGCGGACGACGAGGCGGCCCGGCTGGACATTCCCGCGTGGTGCCAGATGCGCGGCCAGGAGTATGTGGGTGAGCAGCCGGCGGACCACGGTGCCGCCTATGTGGTCCGCCGGGTGTCCTAGAAGCTACGGGTCCTAGGAGGGCCTACGGGCAGCCGGTCAGCTCAGGTGGGACTGGACCTCGGCCGCCGCGTCATGGCCGTACGCCTTGGTGAAGCGCTCCATGAAGTGCGCCCGCGACAGCGTGTACTCCTG
This sequence comes from Streptomyces sp. NPDC058198, assembly GCF_042882605.1. Classification (NCBI taxonomy): domain Bacteria; kingdom Bacillati; phylum Actinomycetota; class Actinomycetes; order Kitasatosporales; family Streptomycetaceae; genus Streptomyces; species Streptomyces sp. NPDC058198. The sequence goes on along the minus strand of NZ_JBHVVP010000009.1, from coordinate 179,417 downwards.
GGTGCCCACGGTCTCGATGACGAGGGTGGCGAGCATGCAGCCGACCTGGGCCGCGCGCTCCAGGCTGACGCCCCAGGAGAGACCGGAGAGGAATCCGGCGCGGAAGGCGTCGCCGACACCGGTCGGGTCGGCCTTGGCCTCTTCCTCCGGGCAGCCGACCTCGATCGGGTCCTCGCCGACGCGCTCGATACGGACGCCCCGCTTGCCGAGGGTCGTCACGCGGTGGCCGACCCTGGAGAGGATCTCGGCGTCGGTCCAGCCGGTCTTCGACTCGATGAGCCCCTTCTCGTACTCGTTGGAGAAGAGATAGGTGGCGCCGTCGAGGAGGGTGCGGATCTCGTCGCCGTTCATCCGGGCGATCTGCTGCGAGAAGTCGGCGGCGAAGGGGATCGCGCGGGTACGGCACTCCTCGGTGTGGCGGAGCATCGCCTCGGGGTCGTCCGCGCCGATCAGCACCAGGTCGAGACCGCCGACGCGGTCGGCGACCTTCTTCAGCTCGATCAGGCGGGCCTCGCTCATCGCGCCCGTGTAGAAGGAGCCGATCTGGTTGTGATCGGCGTCCGTGGTGCAGACGAACCGGGCCGTGTGCAGGACCTCGGAGATCCGGACCGAGGCGGTGTCGACACCGTGGCGGTCGAGCCACGCGCGGTACTCGTCGAAGTCCGAGCCGGCCGCACCGACCAGAACGGGACGGGCGCCCAGCTGGCCCATGCCGAAGCAGATGTTCGCCCCGACACCACCCCTGCGCACGTCGAGGTTGTCGACCAGGAAGGAAAGAGAGACCGTGTGAAGCTGCTCGGCGACCAGCTGGTCGGCGAAGCGGCCGGGAAAGGTCATCAGATGGTCGGTGGCGATGGAGCCGGTGACTGCGATTCGCACGGCGGGAACGCTCCTGATGAGGAGGACGGTTGACAGTTCACGCTACCGGGTCGACGGCGCGGTTCCTCCTCAGCTCCAACTATCCACGAGTGGATCTTGAACCACACCGCCCGCTCGGACGCGGGGCCGGCTCACGCGCCCCGGGGGGAACCGCGGGCTCCCCTTCTCCGTCCCACCGGTGTCCCCGTCCAGGGACACGGAACAGGGCAGGGACGGCATGGGACGACACGCAGTCGAAGGAGCGAAGCGGTGACCAGCATGAAGCGGCCTCACGAGAGCACAGCCGGCTCCGAAAGCGGTGATCGCCCACGCCGACGGCGCTCCCCGCTCGCCATCGCCACGGTGGCGGCGGCGGTACTGATCGCCGGGGGCGGTGGCGCGTACGTCGCCACGAGCGCCTCCGGCGGCAGCGGCGCGGACGGCGGGAGCGGTACGCCGGGAGGCGGCGGGAATCCGCCGCTGCTCACACTCGACGGTCCGCCGGGGGGATCCGGCCCCTCGGCGCCGCCCGGCATCGCGCCCGGCGAGCCCGATCCGCACGGGGTCACCTACCGCGCCACGAGCGCGCTGCCGGACGGTCCTGACACGGCCCGTGTCTACGGTACGAACGATGAGGTCGTCTCGGCCGAGGTGGCCCGGCTGGCACAGGCGCTCGGGGTGGCGGGCACCCCGCGGTCGGACGGCACGACCTGGAAGGTCGGTTCGGAGAAGGACGGCTCAGGACCGCTGCTCCGGGTCACCCGGCAGGCGCCGGGCACCTGGACCTTCGCGCGCTTCGGTCCTTCGCCGGGCGGCGACAACTGCCTCAAGGGCAAGCCCTGTCCCGGCGGCGGCGCCAACGGGGCCGGGAGCGACGCCGGGAGCACCGGCTTCGCGCCCGGCGGCGAGGGCCCGGCCGTGGGCGAGGCGGCGGCGAAGAAGGCGGCCGCTCCCGTACTGAAGGCCCTGGGCCAGGGTGACGCGGAGCTCGACGCCGGCCAACTGCTGGGCGCGGTCCGGGTGGTCAACGCGGACCCGGTGGTCGGCGGGCTGCCCACGTACGGCTGGTCGACCGGGATCCAGGTCGGCGCGGACGGCCAGGTGGTCGGGGGCATCGGACAGCTGAAGGCTCCTGAGCAGGGCCACGCGTATCCGGTCATCAGCGCGGACGAGGCGCTGAAGGAGCTGAACAAGCAGGGCAACGGCGGCCCGCCCCGGATCGGCGGCTGCGCGACGGCGATGCCGCTGGACGGCGAGAAGCCCGCGGCTCCGTGCGGGCCGGAGAGCGGGGCCGCGGCGAAGCCGATCGAGATCGAGAAGGCCGTCTTCGGGCTCGCGCTGCTCCCCGTGGACGGGCGGGGGACGCTCGTACCGTCCTGGCTGTTCGAGGTGGCGCCCGGCGGCGGCGCCATGCCGTACACGGTCACGCAGCCGGCGGTGACCCCGGAATTCCTGAAGCAGCCCGCGCCGCCGCGGCAGGAGGCACCCGGCGGTCCCGCGTCCGCCGCACCCGGCACGTCCGCCGGTGTCACGTCGTACAGCTCGGCCGGACGGGCCCTGACGCTGCGCTTCGTGGGCGGCGTGTGCAGCGAGTACGCGGCGCAGGCGGACGAGGGCGGTACGGCCGTGAAGGTGAAGGTGAAGGAGTCCAAGCCCGAGCCGGGCACGATGTGCGTGGCCATGGCCAAGGAACAGACCGTGACAGTGACGCTGGACAAGCCGCTGGGCGGCCGCCAGGTGGTGGACGGGGTGTCGGGCGAGCGGGTGCCCGTCAGTTAGAACGACCCCGTCTAGAACGACCCCGTCGGTCGGAGCACCTCGCGAAAACACGGAAGGCGGCGGTCCCCCTCGGGGGCCGCCGCCTTCCGGCTGAGCTCTGTCCTGGGCTCTGTCCTAGCTGAAGGAGTCGCCGCAGGCGCAGGAGCCCGACGCGTTCGGGTTGTCGATCGTGAAGCCCTGCTTCTCGATGGTGTCGACGAAGTCGATGGAGGCACCGCCCAGATACGGGGCGCTCATGCGGTCAGTGACGACCTTGACGCCGCCGAAGTCCTTGACGACATCGCCGTCGAGCGAACGCTCGTCGAAGAACAGCTGGTAACGCAGGCCGGAGCAGCCGCCGGGCTGAACAGCCACGCGCAGCGCGAGGTCTTCCCGGCCTTCCTGGTCCAGCAGGGCCTTGACCTTGCCCGCGGCGGCGTCGGACAGGAGGATGCCGTCGCTCACGGTGGTGGTCTCGTCCGATACGGACATCTGCTTCTCTCCCGGGTTGTACGGACTGCTTGCCGACAGTGCAACCTGTGTGGCCGCGGATTCATTCCGGGGCCTGGCGCGTGTCTTTCCCTTCTTCATGCTCGCACACCGGGTCGCGGAAGGGCACCGGACAGCCGCCCGGGAATGCGTCACATCGACGCTATCGCCATCGTCAACGTGACGTGAAGGGGTTATGATAGATAACGTCAATTAGACGAAAAGGCTCGTCTGCAGAGAAGAAAGGGTGCGTGACGTGACCACCGCCCAACCCCGTCAGGATCTCGCTGTCCAGCCGACGCCCCTGGCCCTGCTGCTGCTCGGCCGCGAGGCCGACCCGCGCAGCGAGCGCGGCGTGGAGTGTCCAGGCGATCTGCCCTCCCCGTCCGACCCGGACCTGGTGGAGCGCGCCCGCGCGGCCAAGGAGAAGCTCGGGGACAAGGTGTTCGTCCTCGGCCACCACTACCAGCGCGACGAGGTCATCCAGTTCGCGGATGTCACCGGGGACTCCTTCAAGCTGGCCAAGGACGCGGCGGCGCGGCCCGAGGCGGAGTACATCGTCTTCTGCGGCGTCCACTTCATGGCCGAGTCGGCGGACATTCTGACCGCCGACGACCAGAAGGTCGTCCTGCCCGACCTGGCGGCCGGCTGCTCCATGGCCGACATGGCCACGGCCGAGCAGGTCGCGGAGTGCTGGGACGTGCTGACCGAGGCCGGCATAGCCGAGCAGGTCGTGCCCGTCTCGTACATGAACTCCTCCGCCGACATCAAGTCCTTCACCGGCAAACACGGCGGCACGATCTGCACGTCCTCGAACGCCGAGCGGGCGCTGAACTGGGCCTTCGAGCAGGGCGAGAAGGTGCTCTTCCTGCCCGACCAGCACCTGGGCCGCAATACCGCGGTACGGGACCTGGGGATGTCGCTCGACGACTGCGTCCTCTACAACCCGCACAAGCCGAACGGCGGTCTGACCGCGCAGGAGCTGCGGGACGCGAAGATGATCCTGTGGCGCGGCCACTGCTCCGTGCACGGGCGCTTCTCGCTGGACTCCGTACAGGACGTGCGGGAGCGGATCCCGGGCGTGAACGTGCTGGTGCACCCGGAGTGCAAGCACGAGGTCGTGGCCGCGGCGGACTACGTCGGCTCGACGGAATACATCATCAAGGCGCTGGAAGAGGCCCCGGCCGGTTCGAAGTGGGCGATCGGCACCGAGCTGAATCTCGTACAGCGGCTGGCGAACCGTTTCGCCGACAAGGAGATCGTCTTCCTCGACAAGACGGTCTGCTTCTGCTCCACGATGAACCGCATCGACCTGCCGCATCTGGTGTGGACGCTGGAGTCGCTGGCCGAGGGCAACGAGGTCAACCGCATCCAGGTCGACAAGGAGACGGCGGACTTCGCCCAGCTGGCGCTGGAACGGATGCTGGCGCTTCCCTAGCACGCAGGTGGTCAGGGGCGCCCCGCGTTGATTGCGGGGCGCCCCTGACGTCGTCTACCGTTCCCTCACGAAAGTCACCGCCCAGGCGTTCTCGAGCACGGCCGCTGCCGCGCTCCGCCTCGGAAGCCGGTTCCCGGAGCGGCCTCACGCTCCACGCGATCCCCTGTGTTCCCGGTCGTTTCCCGTCCCTCTCCCGTACCGGACACCAGAGGTCGCCTCGCCATGCCCCGCCCCCGGCTCACCGCCGCGCTCGTACTGCTCTGTTTCGTCGGTCCGCTGTCGACCGACATGTATCTGCCGGCCTTTCCGCGAATGGCCGCGGAGCTGCGTACGGACGCGTCCGGCGTGCAGCTCACACTCACCGCGTTCCTGGTCGGTATGACGCTCGGTCATCTCGTCTTCGGCCCGCTGTCGGACCGGTACGGACGGCGGGGGCCGCTGCTCGCGGGCGCGGCGGTGTGTGCCGCGGCCACCGCGCTGTGCGCCGTCGCCCCCGGCCTCGGCTCGCTGACCGCCCTGCGCTTCGTGGCCGGATTCAGCGGGGCGGCGGGCGTCGTGATCGGCCGGGCCGTGGTCTCGGACGTCGCCGAAGGGGCCGCGGCGGCGCGGTTGTTGGGGGTGCTGATGACCCTGGCAGGCACCGCGCCGGTCCTCGCCCCGCTCGCCGGCGGCGCCGTGATCGGGGTGACCGGGTGGCGGGGTGTCTTCTGGGTACTGGCCGGGGTCTCGCTGCTGGCCGTGGCGGCCGTGGCCGTCGCCGTACCGGAGAGCCTGCCGACGGCGCGGCGGCGCACGGGGGGCGGCGGGGAACTGCTCCTGACGATGCGGGAGGTCGCGGGCGACGGCGCGTACACCGGCTACACGCTCGCCTTCACCTTCGCCTTCGGCGCACTGTTCTGCTACCTCGCGGGGTCGCCGTTCCTGCTGCAGAACGTGCTGGGGCTGAGCGTCGGCGTCTCCTCGGTGGCGTTCTCCGGCGGCGCGGTGGTCGCGGCGCTGTCGAGCGCGACGGGGGCGCGGCTGGTGGGGCGGATCGCGCCGGAACGGCTGCTCAGGACGGGCCTGTACGCCATGCTCGCCGGCACGGCGGCGCTGCTCGCCGCGACGGTGGCGGGGGTACTGACGGCGGCGGTGTGCCTGCCCCTGGTGGCGGTGGTGTGCGCCGGGCTCGGTCTGGTGATCGCGAACGCGGCGTCCCTGGCCCTCGCGCGCGTCCCGGCCGCGGCGGGCACGGCCTCCGCCCTGCTCGGTACGGCGCAGAGCGGGCTGGGGGCGGTGGTGGCGCCGCTGGTGGGCCTCGGCGGGGCGGACACGGCGGTGCCGGTGTTCGCGGGGATGACGGTGTGCGGCGGGCTGGCGGTGCTGGCCGCACGCGCGGCGGGCCGGGCAGAGGGTTTTCCCCCTGCCCGGCCCGCCCCCCATCCGGGGTGAGCGCCCGGGAGATGTCAGGCGTTGGCCGGCTCGCGAGGCGACGGAGTGGGCTCCGTCGGCTCCTGCTTCGCCGACCGCTTCGTCGCCTTCTTCTTCGCGCGGCGCTCCTTACGGAGCTCCACCATCGCGTACAGCGCGGGCACCAGCAGCAGCGTCAGCAGCGTCGACGACAGCAGACCGCCGATCACCACCACCGCGAGCGGCTGCCCGATGAAGCCGCCCTCGCCGGTGACCCCCATCGCCATCGGCAGCAGCGCGAAGATCGTGGCCAGCGCCGTCATCAGGATCGGGCGGAGCCGGTGGCGGCCGCCCTCGATGACCGCGTCGACCACACTCAGGCCCTGTGCCCGGTACTGGTTGATCAGGTCGATCAGCACGATCGCGTTGGTCACCACGATGCCGATCAGCATCAGCATGCCGATCATCGCCGGGATGCCCAGCGGCGTACCGGTCAGGATCAGCAGACCGATCGCGCCCGTCGCCGCGAACGGGATGGAGACGAGCAGGATCAGCGGCTGGACCAGGGACCGGAAGGTCGCCACCAGCAGCATGAACACGATCGCGATGGCCGCCAGCATGGCCAGCCCCAGCTGCATGAAGGCGTCGTCCTGGTCCGCGGAGACACCGCCGATGGACGCGGTCGCGCCCTCGGGGAGATCCAGGGCGTCGATCTTCGACTGGAGCGCCGTGCTGACCGCGCCGGTGTTGTCACCGATGGGCCTGGCGGTGATGGTCGCCGCCCGCGCGCCGTCGATCCGGGTCATCGAAACCGGTCCGGGAACGAGCTTCACGTCGGCGATCCGGCCCAGCTTCACCGGCCCGAGCGACAGGTTCTTCAGCTCGGCGATCGTGGTGGCCGGCTTGGCCGAGGTGATGACGACATCGCGCTCGGTGTCGTCGAGGATCGCCGTACCGGCCGGGGTGCCGCGTACGGCCTGGGCGACGGCCATGCCGAGCGTGGCGTCGTTGAAGCCGGCCTCGGCTGCCTTGGAGTTGGCCTTGACCGAGATACGCGGGATGCTCTGCGCCAGGTCGCTCTGGACGTCGGCGACGTCGTCGAGACCGGCGACCGCGTCCTGGACCTGCTCCGCGGCCTTGTTGAGGGTGTCCGCCTCGGAGGCCTTCACCACGACGCTCAGGTCCTGGCCGCCGAAGCCGCCACCGCCGCTGATCGTCGTCTCCCCGATGCCGTCGAGAGCGGCGAGCTCCTTCTCGATACGGTCCTGGGTCTTCTCGTACGTCGCCGCGTCCTTCAGGGTCACCTGGTACGACGCCTGGTTGGCACCCGTACCACCGCCGAAGGCCGCCATGAAGCCGGAGGAGCCGACGGTGACCTGGTAGCCCTTGACCTCGTCCAGGCCGGTGAGGACCTTTTCGACCTTCTTCGCCGCGGCGTCCGCCGACTCCAGGCTGGTGCCCGGGGGCAGTTCCTGGCTGATGGACAGGACTTCCTGCTCGCCCTGGTCGAAGAAGTTGGTCTTGAGCAGCGGGGCCATGCCGAACGTGCCCAGCAGGACGACGATCGCGATGGCCACGCTGGTCATCCTGCGCCGGGTCGCGAAGCGCAGCACCGGAACGTACAGCCGCTGGAGCCGGCTGCGGGCCTCCTTCTCCTCCGCCTGGCGGCGTGCTTCCTCGGGGTCGATCCCGGCCACGGACTTCGGCGGCTTGAGGAACCAGTACGAGAGGACGGGGACCACGGTCAGCGAGACCAGGAGGGAGGCGAGCAGGGCCGCCGTCACGGTGAGCGAGAACGAGCCGAAGAGCTGACCGACCATGCCGCCCACGAGGCCGATCGGCAGGAACACCGCGACCGTGGTGAGGGTGGAGGCCGTGACCGCGCCCGCGACCTCCTTGACCGCGGTGAGGATCGCGGTCTCGCGGTCCTCGCCGTAGCCCAGATGGCGCTTGATGTTCTCCAGGACGACGATCGAGTCGTCGACGACCCGGCCGATCGCGATGGTCAGCGCGCCGAGGGTGAGCATGTTGAGCGAGAGGTCACGCGTCCAGAGCACGATCAGCGCGAGGACGATGGAGAGCGGGATGGAGACCGCGGTGACCACGGTGGAGCGGATCGAGGCCAGGAAGACCAGGATCACGAGCACCGCGAAGAGCAGGCCGAGCGCGCCCTCGGTGGTCAGACCGGAGATCGACTTGGAGACCTCGGGGCCCTGGTCGCTGACGACGGTGAGGGCCGCGCCGGAGCCGAGGTCCTTGCGCAGGCCGGACAGCTTGTCGTTGACCGCGTCCGAGATGGCGACGGCGCTGCCGTCCTTGTCCATGGTGACGCTGATCGCGAGGCTGGGCTTGCCGTCCGTACGGGTCAGGGACGTCGCGGTGGACGGCTTCTGCTCGACGTCGGCGATCTCACCGAGGCGTACCGGCTCGGGCGTCCCCGCGGAGCCTCCGGGGCCGCCCGCCTGGGGCGTGACCCGCAGGTCCTTGATCTGGTCGATCGAGGTGAAGCCGCCGCCGACCTGCACCGTACGGCTCTTGCCGTCCTCGGTGAAGGAGCCCGCGGGGACGGTCGCGCCGCCCGCCTTGAGGGCCTCGGAGAGCGCCATGGTGTTCAGGCCCGCCGCGGCGAGCTTCTTGTCGTCGGGGGTGACGGAGATCTGGAGATCCCGTACGCCGTCGACCCTGACCTGACCGACGCCGTCGATGTCCTGGAGGGACGGCACGACGGTGCGGTCCAGCTGGTCGGAGAGCGCCTGCTGGTCCTTGTCGGAGGTGACGGCGAGGACGACGGTCGGGATGTCGTCCGTCGAGCCGGCCACGACCTGCGGGTCGACATCAGCGGGCAGCTGGGACCGGGCGCGGTTCACGGCCTGCTGGACATCGGCGACGAGCTGCTTGGTCTGGCCGTCCCCGAAGTCGAAACTGGCCATGATCACGGCGTTGCCCTCGCTCGCCGTGGAGGTGACGCCGCTGATGCCGTCGACGGTCTTGATCGAGTTCTCGAGCGGTTCGACGACCTGCTTCTCGACCACATCGGGGGAGGCGCCCTGGTAGGGGGCGAGCACCGACACCATCGGGAGTTCGATGGAAGGCAGCAGCTGCTGCTTGAGCTGCGGTATCGCTATCGCTCCGAAGACGATCGCGATGATCGACATCAGCCCTATCAGGGCCCGTTGCGCGAGGCTGAATTTAGCCAGCCAGGACATGGGGTCTCTCTTCTGTGGTGTGCGCGGCAGGTGGACGCGGCGGCTCGGCCGTGGAGAGGCGGGATCGGCCGTCTCCAGCGGATGGGCACAACGGCCCCTCTACACGATCGGCCATGCGCGGGGGCCTGTGCGTAGACCGCAGGTCCAGTTCCCGGTCCGCCGCATACCGCGCCTGGAGTACACGAAAGAGGCCGCTCACTCCACCCTTGGGCGTACCAGGCCCGATTCGTACGCGATTACCACCAATTGGGCCCGGTCGCGGGCGCCGAGTTTCGCCATCGCGCGGTTCACATGTGTCTTCACGGTCAGCGGGCTGACCGCCAGGCGCTCGGCGATCTCGTCGTTGGAGTGGCCGCCCGCGACCAGGACCAGCACCTCGCGCTCGCGGACGGTGAGGGCCCTCAGCCGCTCGGAGTACGCCGCCGCGTCCTCGCTGTCGGCCTCGTTGCCGCCCTGCGCGAGGAAGGTGGCGATCAGGCCCTTGGTCGCCGCGGGCGACAGCAGCGCCTCGCCCGCCGCGGCGATCCGGATGGCGTTGAGCAGCTCGTCCGGCTCCGCGCCCTTGCCGAGGAAGCCGGAGGCCCCGGCACGCAGCGACTGCACCACGTACTCGTCGACCTCGAAGGTCGTCAGCATCACGACATGCACCCCGGCGAGATCCGGGTCGGCGCTGATCAGGCGGGTGGCGGCGAGGCCGTCGGTCCCTGGCATCCGGATGTCCATCAGGACGACATCGGCCCTGGTAGAGCGGGCGAGGGCCACGGCCTGGGCGCCGTCGGCGGCCTCCCCGACGACCTCCATGTCCGGCTCCGAGTCCACCAGCACCCGGAACGCGCTGCGCAGCAGCGCCTGGTCGTCGGCGAGCAGCACTCTGATCGTCATGCGTTCTCCCCCGTACGGGCCATGACCGGCAGTATCGCCTGGGCGCGGAAGCCGCCGCCGTAGCGGGGGCCCGCGGTGAGGGTGCCGCCCAGGGCGGTGACGCGCTCGCGCATCCCGATGAGGCCGTGGCCGCCTCCGTCGGCCGGCTCGGCCGGTTCCGTGCCCGCGCCGTTGTCCAGCACGGTGATCTCGACGGTGGAGCCGACCCGTACGACGCTGACCTCGGCCTTGGCGGCGGAGCCCGCGTGCTTCTGCACGTTGGTCAGGGCCTCCTGGATGATCCGGTACGCGGCGAGGTCCACGGCGGCGGGGAGGGGGGTGGGGCGGTGGTCCGTGCCCTGGGCGGCCGCGAACTCCACCGGCAGTCCCGCGTTACGGAAGGTGTCGAGGAGCCCGTCGAGATGCGCGAGGCCGGGGGCCGGCTCGGTGGGGGCCTCCGGGTCGCCGGACTGGCGGAGCAGCCCGACGGTGGCCCGCAGTTCGTTGAGCGCGGAGCGGCTGGCTTCCCGTACGTGCGCGAGGGCTTCCTTGGCCTGGTCGGGGCGCTTGTCCATGACGTGGGAGGCGACGCCGGCCTGCACGTTGACCAGGGCGATGTGGTGGGCGACGACGTCGTGCAGGTCGCGGGCGATGCGCAGGCGCTCCTCGGCGACGCGGCGGCGGGCCTCTTCCTCGCGGGTGCGTTCCGCGCGCTCCGCGCGTTCCCGTATGGCGTCGATGAAGGCGCGGCGGCTGCGTACGGCGTCGCCGGCGGCGCTCGCCATGCCGGTCCAGGCGAAGATCGCCAGGTTCTCCTGCGCGTACCAGCGCCCGGAGCTGAAGACCATCGCGACCGCGGTGGACACGGTCATGGTGGCGAAACCGACCCGCCAGGTGGTGGGGCGGTCGGTGCGGGCGGCGACGGTGAAGAGCGCGAGGACGAGGCTGAAGACCACCGGGGCGGGCGGATCGCCCGTGATGAGTTCGAGGACGGTCACCGCGCCGACGCAGACGAGTACGGGCACGGGCCTGCGGCGCCGGAAGACGAGCGCGGCCGCGGCGAGCACCATGAACAGGACGCTGAGGCCCCCGGGGGCGCGGCTGCCGAAGGTGGGGCCGCCGGGGCCGCCGTGCGAATCGGCGAACGATCCGACGACCATGCAGCCGAGGACGGCGGCGGCAAGGATGCCGTCGGGTGCGAGCGGATGCGCGCGCGCCCAGCACCGGGCACGGGCGAACGCGGTTCCGAGGGAGGTCACGTCGAGCAACGGTACGGCGTGCGGCGCCCTGGCCGGGTGTGAGAAGTCCCGCGCCGGCCGTGGGCACGGGCCTCCGCGCACGCGCAGGTGCCCCGCACCGGTCGGTGCGGGGCACGTGTGCGTGCGGCTGGAGTGCGCGGACGCGTCACGCCGAGGGGATCAGACCCTCGTCGTTCAGCAACGCGCGGACCTCTTCCAGGGTGGCGCCCGGAGCGGGCAGGATCAGTTCCGACGGCTCCAGGGAGTCGTCGGGGAGCGGCTCGCCGAGCTCGCGCACCTTGGCCAGGAGGGCGTGGAAGGTACGGCGGAAGCCGTCCCCGTCATCGTTCCTGACCTCGGCCAGCAGCTCGTCGTCGAGCGTGTTCAGTTCGGCGAAGTGGCTGTCCGCCAGCTTCACCTGGCCCTCCCCCATGATCCGTACGATCATGACGCGCCCCTACTGCTTGTCGAATTTGTGCCGGCTCGGCGGAGCGTCCTGCTGGTCGGCGGCGCCGCCCTCGATCGCCTGCTGCGGCGAACCGCCCGCGAGCTCCGCCTTCATGCGCTGGAGCTCCAGCTCGACGTCCGTACCGCCGGAGATCCGGTCCAGCTCGGCCGCGATGTCGTCCTTGGCCATCCCGGACTGGTCGTCCAGGGCGCCGGAGGCGAGCAGCTCGTCGATCGCGCCGGCCCTGGCCTGCAGCTGCGCGGTCTTGTCCTCCGCCCGCTGGATCGCCATGCCCACATCGCCCATCTCCTCGGAGATGCCCGAGAAGGCCTCCCCGATCCGGGTCTGCGCCTGCGCGGCGGTGTAGGTGGCCTTGATGGTCTCCTTCTTCGTACGGAAGGCGTCCACCTTGGCCTGGAGGCGCTGCGCGGCGAGCGTGAGCTTCTCCTCCTCGCCCTGCAGCGTGGTGTGCTGTGTCTCCAGGTCGGTGACCTGCTGCTGAAGCGCGGCGCGGCGGGACAGGGCTTCGCGCGCCAGGTCCTCCCGGCCGAGCGCCAGCGCCTTGCGGCCCTGGTCCTCCAGCTTGGTCGACTGGCCCTGCAGCTGGTTCAGCTGCAACTCCAGCCGCTTGCGCGACGTCGCCACGTCGGCGACACCGCGGCGTACCTTCTGTAGCAGTTCGAGCTGCTTCTGGTACGAGTAATCGAGGGTCTCGCGCGGATCCTCGGCCCGGTCAAGGGCCTTGTTCGCCTTCGCGCGGAAGATCATCCCCATACGCTTCATCACACCGCTCATGGGCTTCGCGCGCCCCCTTCTGACGGATCCAGCTCCAGCAACGCAACAGAACCCACAGTACGGGCCCTGCCTCTATTACCGCACTGTTCGAGCGCGGATGCGCTCCTCCCCAAGGACGACTGCGCCCGGCTCCCACTCCCGCGCAGGGAGTAGATGACCATCAGGGAAAGCCGGGACAAAGTCTCCACTGTCCCCGGTGGAGACGCAGGCCGTTGCGGGATCGTTCCCCGCGGGGGTGGGGTCGAACCACGACACCCCGTACCCTTGGCAATTGTGTTCCGTAGCCGCTCCAACGAAGAGAAGGCCCCCGCCACCCAGGTGACGGAGGACCTCTCCACGCAGACCCGCAACCCGCAGGCCCCCAAGGGCCGCCCGACCCCCAAGCGCAGTGAGGCGCAGTCGCAGCGACGCCGCGCCTCCACGACGCCGACCGACCGCAAGACGGCCATGAAGCGCCAGCGCGAGGCCCGTCGCATGGACCTGGCCAAGCAGCGCGAGGCGCTGGCGAGTGGTGACGAGCGCTATCTGCCCGTCCGTGACAAGGGCCCGGTGCGCCGGTTCGTCCGCGATTACGTCGACTCGCGCTTCTGCATGGCGGAGTTCTTCCTGCCGCTCGCGGTGGTGATCCTGATTCTGAGCATGGTCAGGGTCGGCCCGCTGCAGAACATCGCGCTGCTGCTCTGGCTCGGTGTCATCGTGCTGATCGTCATCGACTCGATCGGTCTCTGGTTCCGGCTGAAGAAGCAGCTCGCCGAGCGCTTCCCCGACACCCCCAAGCGGGGCGCCGTGGCCTACGGCCTCATGCGTACGCTCCAGATGCGCCGCCTTCGTCTGCCCAAGCCGCAGGTCAAGCGCGGAGAGCGGCCCTGAGCACTGAGGTATCCGGCTTCGCGGCAGCCTCGGCCAACTGGCTGGCAGGGCTCGGCGGGCTGCGCAACGTGGTCCGGCAGGAACTGGTCGCGCGCCAGCTCGACGAGCAGATAACCGGCCGGTTCCCGGTCGGGAAGCGGCTGCGCGTCCTCGACGTCGGTATGGGGCAGGGCACCCAGGCCCTGCGGCTGGCGCGCGCCGGGCACACGGTGACCGGTCTGGAGTCCGACGCCGCGATGCTGTCGACGGCCCGTGAGGCGCTCGCCACCGAGCCGGCCGGGATACGCGAGCGGGTCCGGCTGATCGAGGGCGACGGCCTGGAGACCGGGGTGCACTTCCTGCCCGGCAGCTTCGACGTGGTCCTCTGCCACGGCGTGCTGATGTACGTCAGAGAGCCGGACGCGATGCTCGCGGGCCTGGCCAGGATGCTGGCGCCCGGCGGCCTGCTGTCCCTGCTCGTACGGAACGCGGACACGCTGGCCCTGCGGCCAGGACTGACCGGGGACTGGGCGGGGGCCATGGACGCCTTCGAGACGGACACCTACACCAACCGGCTGGGTCTGCGGGTGCGCGCGGACCGGCTGGACGCGCTCACCGCCACCCTGGCCGGGATCGCCGCGCCGCTGCACGCCTGGTACGGCGTACGGCTCTTCACGGACGGCGCCGCCGACGACGCGCGGCCGCCGTCCGGGGAGGACCTGGAACGGCTGCTGGCCGCGGAGGACCGGGCGGGACGCACCGATCCGTACCGCAGGGTCGCGGCGCTGCTGCATCTGTGCGGGGTCCGCGGCTGAGCGGGCCGCTCAAGGACCGCTCAAGACCGCTCGATCCCCGTCAGGCACCGGGCCGCACGGCGCGTCCTCACGGGAGTGAGCAGCATAGAAACCGGCGGCAGACCCGACGGCACCCCTGAGACGCCCAAACTGTCCGCCCGCGAGACCTGGCGGGCCCTCTACCGGCATTTCCGGCCGCATCGCAGGATCGTCGCCCTCGGCGCCTTCCTCGCGCTGATCGGAGCGGCGAGCGGACTGGCCCAGCCGCTCGCCGCCAAGGCGCTCGTCGACCGGCTCGGCGAGGACGGTTCGATCACCGGGATCCTGCTGCTGCTCACCGGTCTGGTGGTGCTCGGCACGGCGATCGAGTCGGTCGGCGCGTATCTCCTGGAGCGGACGGCCGAATCCGTCGTCCTGGCCGCCCGCCGCACGCTGATCGGGCGGCTGCTGCGGCTGCGGCTGCCGGAGGTGGAGCGGACCCAGCCGGGCGATCTGATGTCCCGGGTCACCTCGGACACCACCCTGCTGCGCGCGGTGACGACCCAGTCGATCGTCTCGGCGGCCACCGGCGGTCTCGCGTTCCTGGCGACGATCGTGCTGATGGGCCTGATGGACGCGGTGCTGCTCGGTGTCACCCTCGGGGTGATCGTGCTGATCGGCGGCGCCGTCGCCCTGGTGATGCCCAAGATCGCGCAGGCGACGAAGCGCTCCCAGGAGGCGGTCGGCCGGATATCCACCGTGCTGGAGCGGGCCTTCGGCGCGTTCCGTACGGTCAAGGCCTCCGGGGCGGAGGAGCGGGAGACCGCCGTGGTCGAGGCGGCGGCCCAGGAGGCGTGGCGGCACGGCGTCCAGTCCGCGAAGTGGCAGTCGGTGGCCTGGTCCTCGGTCGGACTCGCCGTACAGGTGTCGTTCCTGGCGGTGCTGGGGATCGGCGGGGCGCGGGTGGCCTCGGGGGCCATCTCCGTCTCGACGCTCGTCGCCTTCCTGCTGTTCCTCTTCTATCTGATCGATCCGGTCTCGCGGCTGGTGGAGGCGGCGTCGCAGTACCAGGTGGGGACGGCGGCCATCGCCCGGATCGCGGAGGCGGAGGGGCTGGAGACCGAGACGCTGGAGGCGGTGACGCCGGGGACCGCGGGCAGTGGTCCCGCCTCGGTGGTGTTCGAGGACGTCACCTTCCGCTACCGCGACGATCTTCCGTATGTCCATCACGGCGTCTCCTTCGAGGTGCCCGGCCCCGGCATGACGGCCTTCGTCGGTCCGTCGGGCGCGGGCAAGACGACCGTCTTCGGGCTGGTGGAGCGGTTCTACGAGGCGACCGGCGGCCGGGTCCTGGTCGACGGCAAGGACGTACACGACTGGCCGCTCGCCGACCTGCGAGCCGCCATCGGCTATGTCGAGCAGGATGCGCCGGTGCTGGCGGGGACGCTTCGCGAGAATCTGGTCTTCGCCGCCCCCGGCGCTTCGGAGGAGGCGATCAGGGAGGTCCTCGTACGCGCGCGACTCGACGGCCTCGTGGAGCGGCTGCCGGACGGTCTGGAGACGCTGGTCGGGCACCGCGGCTCCAAGCTGTCGGGCGGGGAGCGGCAGCGGGTGGCCATCGCGCGGGCGCTGCTACGCAAACCCAGGCTGCTGCTGCTGGACGAGGCGACCTCCCAGCTGGACGCGGTCAACGAGATGGCGCTGCGCGATGCGGTCGCGGAGGCGGCGCGGGAGGTGACCGTACTGGTGGTGGCCCACCGGCTGTCGACGGTGACGCTCGCGGACCGGATCGTGGTGATGGACGCGGGCCAGGTGCGGGCGGTGGGCACGCACGACGAGCTGGTGGCGAACGATCCGCTGTACGGGGAGCTCGCGGCCACCCAGTTCCTGGCGGCCGCCCGCTGACCCCCTGATCGGCGGCGCACCGCAGGCACCCCCAGTAGGACAAAAGGGATACTCCGGTCATGGATTCTCTCCGCCGCGGCCCCGCGCGCCGACTGCTGCCGTCCCTGACCGCCGGCGTCTGCGTGGTCGCCCTGGCCGGCGGCTGTTCCGGCAGCGGCGCGCCGGGGTCCGGCACCTTGTCGGCCGGCACCACCCAGGCCGCCGCGCAGCGCTCCACCAACGATCTGCAGACCGACTACGAGACCGTGATCAAGAATGTGCTGCCGTCGGTCGTCCAGATCGACGCCGGGAGCAGTCTGGGCTCGGGCATCGTCTACGACCCGCAGGGCCATATCGTCACCAACGCCCATGTGGTCGGCAAGCAGAAGACGTTCTCGGTCACCGTGGCCACCGGCGACCAGCCGGTGGCGGCCCGGCTGGTCTCCAGCTTCCCGCAGCAGGATCTCGCCGTCATCAAGCTCGACAAGGTCCCCAAGGGGCTGCGGGCCGCGGAGTTCGGCCAGACGTCCAAGGTGGCGGTCGGTCAGATCGTGCTGGCCATGGGCTCTCCGCTGGGCCTGTCGGGCAGTGTCACCCAGGGCATCGTCTCGGCGGTCGGACGGACCGTCAGCGAGGGCCAGGAGGGCGGCGGGACCGGCGCCACCATCGCCAACATGGTGCAGACCTCGGCCGCGATCAATCCGGGCAACAGCGGTGGCGCGCTGGTCAATCTGGACAGCGAGGTGATCGGTATCCCGACGCTGGCCGCGACCGACCCGCAGCTGGGCAACAGCGCGGCGCCCGGCATCGGCTTCGCGATCCCCGTGTCGCTGGTGAAGACCATCGCCGACCAGATCATCAAGAACGGCAAGGTCACCAACTCGGGCCGGGCGGCCCTGGGCATCACCGGCCGTACCGTCCTCGGCGACAACCTCCAGCCGGCCGGTGTCGCGGTCGTCACGGCGACGAAGGGCGGCGCCGCGGCGGGCGCGGGGATCAGGACGGGGGACATCATCACCAAGGTCGGCAGCGCCCGGGTCACCACGATCACCTCGCTGTCCGAGGCCATCGCGTCGGACAGGCCGGGACAGAAGGTCAAGGTGACCTATCTCCGCGACGACGAGACGATGACCGTGGAGGTCAAGCTCGGCGAGATGTAGGACGTACGGACATGAAGGCGCCCGCGGACCCACCGGTCCGCGGGCGCCTTCGCGCGTCCCGTCAGCTCTCGTCGGCCCGCAGGCTCATCGGGCCGTAGATCTTGGTGCTGTCCTCGAACAGCTGGACCTGTTCCGCGCCCCCGTCCAGGAGCTCCTTCCAGGCCTCGCCGATCCAGGACTCGGCGTCCCCCTGCGTGGTGAACTCCTCCGGCTCCACCGCCGGCGGGACCTCCGTCCCGTCGGACTTCTCGAACCGCCACGTCCACGCCATGTGCGCCTCCCGGTTCCCCGCCGAACTGATCAGTTTCCTGCCCGCAGCGTAGCCGGGCGCGCACCGTAAGCGGTGACACGGGAGGATCATCTCCGTGGAACTGACTCTGCTCGGCACCGGCGCCCCCGCCGGGCTCCCCCGCCCCCACTGCCCCTGCGCCGGCTGCGCGACCGCCCGCGGTGAGCTGGCCCGCGCCGCGACCGCGCTGCTGGTGGACGGCGTACTGCTGCTCGACCTGACCCCCGGCGCCCCGCTCGCCGCGGCCCGCGCCGGGCACTCGCTCGCCGGCGTACGGCAGGTGCTGCTCACCCATCCGCACGACGGCCCCGCGGTGGAGCTGCCGGCGGGGCTGCCCCCGGCGGGACGGGTGGCGGACGGACGGGTGCTGACGATGCTCAGCGGGCACCGGGTGCGGGCGGTGGCGATGGACGCGCCGGGTACGGGGTACGAGGTCACGTCACCCGGCGGCGAGCGGCTGCTCTATCTGCCGCCGGGCGGCGCCCCCGCCGGCCTGCGCGACGGGGGCGCCGCCCCGTACGACCTGGTGGCCGCCGATGTCGTCGGGCGGCCCGAAGCGGTGGCCCGGCTGCGGGCGGCCGGCGCGATCGGCCCGGCCACCGATGTCGTCGCCGTCCACCTCGACCACGACGTACCGCCCGGCGCCGAACTGGACCGGCGGCTCGCGGCCGCGGGCGCGCGTGCCGTACCCGACGGGACGACGCTGACGGTCGGCGCGTACCTCCCCGCGCCGCGGGTGCCGCGGCGCACGCTGGTGACGGGCGGGGCGCGCTCGGGCAAGTCCTGGGAGGCCGAACGGCGGCTGGCCACGTTCCCGGGGGTGCTGTACGTGGCGACCGGCGGCAGCCGCGACGGCGACCAGGAGTGGGACGCCCGGGTCCGCGCGCACCGCGAACGCCGGCCCGGCTCCTGGCGCACCACCGAGACCTGCGACCTCGTACCGCTGCTCGCGGACGAGGGGCCGCCGCTGCTGATCGACTGCCTGTCGCTGTGGCTGACGGACGCGATGGACCGGGCCAACGCGTGGGACGACACGGCCTGGGCGGCGGGCGGCGAGAAGGCGCTGCGGGAGCGGACGGCGGAGCTGGTGACGGCGGTACGGCGGACCCGGCGCACGCTGGTGGCGGTGACGAACGAGGTGGGCTCGGGGGTGGTCCCGGCGACGGCCTCGGGACGGCGGTTCCGGGATGAGCTGGGGCGGCTGAACGGGGCGGTGGCGGGGGAGTGCGAGGAGGTACTCCTGGTGGTGACGGGCCAGGCGCTGCGGTTGCGGTGACGGGTGTGTGGGGGCGTGGCGGCGGGGTGCGGGGCCGCTCGTCGTGGTACGGGTGCCGGGGGTTCCGGAGGTCCGTGTCCGGACTGCATGATTTACGGCGCCCTGCGGGCCGGATGAACGGTGCGGCCCGTCGTGCGCCACAAATCACGCTTTACGTCCGGACACGCACCTCCTGCACCCCCGACCCCCTCCCGCCGGCGGCCCCCCGCCAAGCGACTCGTGGGCCTGGGGCCCGGGGGGTCTGTGCGGGCGGTAAGGGGGACGGGTAGGGGTGGTGTCCAGGACGTAAAGCGTGATTTGTGGCGCACGACAACCTGTCACCCGGCATCCGGTCCGCACGTGCCGTAAATCATGCAGTCCAGGACACCACCCCTGCCCGGCCACCGGCGACAACCCGCACCCGAACAACCGGCTCCGCCCAAGACCACCCGCAAACGATACTGTCGCCGGATGAGCTCGTTGAATCTCGATGACTTCTCCGATCTGATCGAGCGCCCCGACAGCGGTATGCGGCGTGACGCCGAGGAGCGCAGGGCGCGGCTGGCCGTGCCGTCCGGGGCTCTCGGACGCCTCGATGAGCTGGGCGAGTGGTTCGCCGCCGCGCAGGGGTCCGTGCCGGTCAAGGCCGTCCGGCAGCCCCGCGTGGTGCTGTTCGCCGGTGATCACGGAGTGGCCGGCCTCGATGTCTCGGGGCGCCCGGCGGGCAGCGCGCACGAGCTGGTCCGTGCCGTGCTGGAGGGCGGGACGCCCGTCGCCGTACTGGCCCGCCGGGCGGATGTGCCGGTACGGATCATCGACGCGGGGCTCGACTGCGATCCCGAGCTGCTGCCCGAGGAGGTCGTACGCCACCGGGTGCGACGCGGCAGCGGGCGTATCGACATCGAGGACGCGCTGACCGCCGAGGAGGCCGAAGAGGCCGTACGGCTCGGCATGCGGATCGCCGACGAGGAGGCGGACTCCGGCACGGACCTCGTCGTCCTCGGGGATCTGAGCGTCGGCGGCACCACCCCCGCGTCCACCCTGATCGCCGCGCTGTGCGGCACGGACGCGTCCGTGGTGACGGGACGCGGCGGCGCCGGTATCGACGACCTGGCGTGGATGCGCAAGTGCGCGGCCGTCCGGGACGCGCTGCGCCGGGCGCGGCCGGTCCTCGGCGATCAGCTGGAGCTGCTGGCGGCCGTGGGTGGCGCGGATCTCGCCGCGATGACGGGCTTTCTGTTGCAGAGCGCGGTACGGCGGATGCCGGTGATCCTGGACGGTGTGGTCTCGGCGGCCTGTGCGCTGGTCGGCCAGCGCGCGGCGTTCCGGGCTCCCGACTGGTGGCTCGCGGGCCAGGTGAGCGGGGAGCCGGCCCAGGCGAAGGCGCTGGACCGGATGGCGCTCACTCCGCTGCTGGACCACGGTGTCACGGTGGGCGAAGGGGCGGGGGCGCTGCTGGCGTTGCCGCTCGTCCAGGCCGCGGCCGCGCTCGCGGCGGAGCTGCCGGAGCGCCAGGAACCGGAGGCGGCCGAGGAGACGGCGGACGCGGAGAGCGTTACGGGCTGATGCGTCGCGGCCGCCGCGACGGGCGGCCGCTTCCACCCGCCATGAGCGCGATGCCCCATATGATCGCGTTTCATGGGAGAAGTCCGTTTGGCTGTCGATCGATTGAGCAAGGGCACCGGCCGCTCGCGGCGCGGTGCGGCGTTCGCCGTCTGGTATCTGCGTGCCGTCGCCTTCATCAATTTCCTGAGCGCCGTCTGGGTCTCTCTCGGACAGGATCTGCGGCGTCACAACACCGACAACTACTTCACTCCGTATCTGCTCACCGCGGGCTTCGCCTCCGGCGCCTTCACGCTCTTCCTGGCGATCACGATGCGCCGCCGCAAACGCGCCGCCTGGATTCTCAACCTCGTCCTCGCCGGGCTCTTCCTGCTGCTGTTCGCCTTCATGATGGTCTTCCCGGAGATCAGGCGGTATCCGCAGAACTGGCTCTCGCTGGCCGTCACCGCGGGGTTCGTCTGCGCGCTGCTGCTGGGCCGGCGGGAGTTCTACGCCAAGGGGGACCGCGCCAACCCGAAGCTCGCCGCGGCCGTGGCGGTCAGCGGACTGCTCGTCACGTCCCTGCTGGCCGCTCTGCTCGTCACCGTCACCAACACCGCGCGGGGCGGCTCGGCCTTTCCCGAGCGCTGGCGCTACGGCGTGATGCGGCTGGTCTCACTGACCGCCGACGGGGCCCGCTCCCCCGGGATCGCCACGCCCGGCTGGGTCAATGTCACCATCAACGTCCTCTCCACCCTGCTGCTGCTCGCGGTGTTGTACGCGGCCTTCCGCTCACGGCGCGCCGTCGACCCGCTCAGCGCGCAGGACGAGGCGAAGCTGCGCGTCCTTCTCGACAGGAACGGCGAGCGCGACTCCCTCGGCTACTTCGCGCTGCGCCGCGAGAAGAGCGTCGTGTGGTCCCCGACCGGGAAGGCGGCCGTCGTCTACCGGGTCGTCGGCGGAGTCTCCCTCGCCTCCGGCGATCCGATCGGCGATCCGGAGGCCTGGCCGGGCGCGATCGGGCCCTGGCTGGCCGAGGCCCGCGAGCACGGCTGGATCCCGGCCGTCATGGGGGCGGGTGAGGAGGCCGGCACGATCTACGCCCGGCACGGCCTCGACGCGCTGGAACTGGGCGACGAGGCGATCGTCGAGACGGCCGAATTCACCCTGGAGGGGCGGGCGATGCGGACCGTGCGCCAGGCCTACAACCGGGTCGCGCGGGCCGGCTACCGGGTCCGGGTCCGGCGCCACGAGGACATTCCCGCCGACGAGATGGCGGAGTTGCTGCGCCGCGCGGACGACTGGCGCGACGGCGCGACCGAGCGCGGCTTCTCGATGGCGCTCGGCCGGCTCGGCGAGCCGGGCGACGGCCGCTGCGTCATGCTCGAATGCCGCAACGGCGGGGATCCCGGAGGCGACGAGGGCGCGGGCGAGTTGCGGGCGGTCCTGAGCTTCGTGCCCTGGGGGCCCAAGGGGCTCTCGCTCGATCTGATGCGCCGTGACCGGAACGCCGAGAACGGGCTGATGGAGTTCATGGTGATCGAACTCCTCCAGCGCGCCGGGGAGATCGGTATCACTCAGGTCTCGCTCAACTTCGCGATGTTCCGGTCGGTCTTCGAACGCGGCTCGAAACTGGGCGCGGGGCCGGTGCTCCGGCTGTGGCGCTCGCTGCTCAGCTTCTTCTCACGCTGGTGGCAGATCGAGTCGCTCTACCGCGCCAACGCCAAGTACCGGCCGATCTGGGAGCCCCGCTTCCTGCTCTTCGAGAAGAGCGCCGACCTGCTGCGCATCGGGCTGGCGGCGGGCCGCGCCGAAGGCTTCCTGGAGGCGCCGGGACTGCCCAGGTGGCTGCACCGCAGAAGGCTGGAGAGCGGGCGATGACCCAGGCGGCCGGGGAGCGCGGGTTCGCCCGCCGCGAAGCGGGAGCGGCGTTCACGGCCGTACGGACGGCGCTGGCCGCGCGGGGCCGGCGGGCGGTTCCCCTGACGCTCGCGGCGGTGTGTCTGACGGCGCTCGTCCAGGTCGTACAGAACCGGCCGTGGGGGTACGGCCCGGTGCAGGAACTCGGCGCCGTACGGGCGGTGGACCCGTTCTGGCAGGTCCTGCTGCGTACCCCGCTGTCGCTGTTCGTCCCGGCGCTCGATCTTCCGGTGTGGGGCGCGCTGGGGCAGATCCTGCTGGTCTTCGGGATCGCGGAGATCTGTCTGGGCCGGTGGCGCACGCTGGTGATCGCGTACGTGGCGACGCTGGCCGGGACGGTGTACGCGCGGATCGGCGTCGCGCTGGGCCCCGGCGCCTTTCTCGGGCTGCCCGCCTCGGACGCCGAGCTCGTCGACACCGGCCCGTCGGCCGCGGTCGTGGGGCTCGCGCTCTATGTGTGCTGGCGCTACCACGCGTGGCGGACGGCCGTGCTGATGATCGCGGCGCTGCTCTGCGAGGTGGTCCTGAAGGACAATCTGGCGGGCCGGGAACATCTGGCGGCGACCGTCGCGGTCCTGGCCGCGTGCGCCGCGCTGTCCGCGGTTCAGCGCGGGGACCGGTCGGGGTCGTCGTCGGGGGTGCCGCCGATCCAGTCCTGAATCCGGCGGCGCGGCCCGGCCCAGCGGGCGTCGCGGCGGTCGGCGCGCAGCGCGGACTTCGCCCGCGCCCTGGGCCGCCCGCGGTAGAAGCGCCGGGCCCACGGGGACTCAGGCCGGCCCAGCCTGAGCGCGCCGACGAGTGCCACGAAGGGCACCAGGGTGCCGACGAGCGCCATGCGGAGCTTCCCCTTGAAGAGCGCGATCAGCACGAAGAGGAAGTTGGCCAGGAGGGTGATGATCGCCGTGGCGCGGTCCTCCTCCTCGTCCGGCGTCAGGGAGTTGACGTCCAGCGGCGAGAACCCGATGAGCACCAGCAGCGCCAGGGCGGCGGCCAGGATCACGACCTCCACGCTCTGCCGGCCCTGTTCGGTCCAGTAGACGTCGTTGAGGTGGAGGATCAGCGCGAACTCGTCGAGCACGAGCCCGGCGCCCAGACCGAAGATCACCGCGCAGACCGAGGCCGTGACGCCGTGTCTGCCGCTGCCGACCGCGCCGAAGCCGCCGATCACGGTCAGCACCACGCCCGGCACCACATGGTGGATGTGCATGCCGCCCGGTGAGATGTTCCGGAACGGGCCCTTCCCGGCCCGGATGAGCCGGGTGACCGTACGGGTCAGCAGAAAGGTCAGCACGAAGGCCGCGAGGGCGAGCAGGGTGGGGAGTTTGCCCGGCTCGACGATGTTCCGGTGGAACCAGTGACCCATGCCACCCGCTTCCGAATGATGAGGTATGCGCAATTTAGCGTTCTTTGCCGCCTGTTCCGCGCCGCCGCCCGGGCTACCCTTCACGCGGTGACCCCCATGGACGGCATACGTTTCGCCTTCGGCACCCTCACCGTGCTCCCGGTCCGCGTGACGCGCTGGGACCGCGAAGCCGCCCGTACGGGAATGCTGTGCGCGCCGCTCGCCGGACTGGTCGTGGGCCTGTGCGCGGCGGCCGCCGGCGGTCTGCTGCTCCTCGCCGGCTCCGCGCCCCTGCTCGCGGCGGTGGCCTCGGTGGCCGTGCCCGCCGTCCTCACCCGCGGTCTGCACCTCGACGGTCTCGCCGATACCGCGGACGGCCTCGGCAGCGGCAAACCGGCCGAAGACGCACTGCGCGTCATGAAGCAGTCGGACATCGGCCCGTTCGGAGTGATCACGCTGCTGCTGGTGCTGCTGGCTCAGATCGCGGCGGTGTCCGAGCTGTACGGAGCGGGCTGGGCGCACGGCGCGGTGGCCGTGGCGGTGGCCGGGGTCACAGCACGGCTCTCGCTCACCCTCGCCTGCCGGACCGGCGTACCACCGGCGCGTCCTGACGGACTGGGAGCGGCCGTCGCGGGCACGGTGCCGGTGCGGGCCGCGGCGCTCGCGACGCTGCTCGTCACGGCCGCCTGCGCGGCGGCCGGCGCGCTCTTCGGGCTCTCCGGCGCCGTCCACCACGCGCTGGCGGTCCTGGCCGCCCTGGGCGGGGCGCAGTTGCTCCTGCGTCACTGCGTACGCCGCTTCCACGGGGTCACCGGCGATGTCTTCGGCGCCCTCGCGGAGACGTCGGCGACCGTGGCGCTGGTCGCGCTGACGCTGGGCTAGAAGGGGGCGCGTCCCCCGGCGGCCGCAAACGTGAAAAAGTCACCCACGGATGTGTGAACCGCCGCCGCTGTAAACGACCGACATTACCGAGCGTAGGCTCATTCCCGCCGCTCCCGGGGCCGGAATACGATGCGGCGGGCACGGTCGGCCCACCCCTCGACCGCCAAGAACCTCAACGGAAGCGAGATTTCACCACCGTGACTGCTCTCACTCTCAGTACTGCCGGCACGGCGACCCTGCGCGCCGACGCGATCGTCGTCGGGGTCGCGAAGGGCGCCAGGGGCCCGGTCGTCGCGCCCGGCGCCGAGGCCGTGGACAAGGCGTTCGGCGGAAAGCTCGCCGCCGTCCTGGAGACTCTCGGCGCCTCGGGCTCCGAGGGCGAGGTGACCAAACTGCCCGCGCCGTCCGGCCTGAAGACCCCCGTCGTCCTCGCGGTCGGGCTCGGCTCCTCCCCGGACAAGAAGGAGGGGTACGACCCCGAGGCCCTGCGCCGCGCCGCCGGCGTCGCCGCGCGTGCGCTGTCCGGCACCAAGAAGGCCGGCTTCGCGCTGCCCGTCGCGACGGCCGAGGACATCGAGGCCGTCGCCGAGGGCGCCCTCCTCGGCGCGTACGCCTTCACCGTGTACCAGGGCGGCGAGAAGACCACCAAGAAGGGCGGCAACGGCCCGAAGCTGCCGCTCGCCGAGATCGCGCTCCTCGGCACCAAGCCGCGTGACAAGGCCCACAAGGCCGCGGCCGACCGCGCCATCGCGCTGACCGAGGAGATCAACCGCGCCCGCGACCTCGTCAACACCCCGCCGAACGACCTCACCCCCGAGGCCTTCGCCGCCGTGGCCACCGCCGCCGGCAAGGAGAACGGCATCAAGGTGCAGGTCCTCGACGAGAAGGCGCTCGCCAAGGGCGGCTACGGCGGCATCCTCGGCGTCGGCCAGGGCTCGGCCAACCCGCCCCGTCTGGTGAAGCTCGCCTACACCCACCCCAAGGCGGAGAAGACCCTCGCCCTCGTGGGCAAGGGCATCACCTACGACTCGGGCGGCATCTCGCTGAAGCCGGCCGGTCACAACGAGACGATGAAGTGCGACATGAGCGGCGCCGCCGCCGTGTTCGCCGCCGTCGTCGCGGCCGCCCGTCTCGGTCTGCCCGTCAACGTCACCGGCTGGCTGGCCCTCGCCGAGAACATGCCGTCCGGCTCGGCCACCCGCCCCGGTGACGTGCTGCGCATGTACAGCGGCAAGACCGTCGAGGTGCTCAACACCGACGCCGAGGGCCGGCTCGTCCTGGCGGACGCGCTGACCCGCGCCTGCGAGGAGGCCCCGGACGCGATCATCGACGTGGCGACCCTGACCGGCGCCATGGTGCTGGCGCTGGGCAACCGCACCTTCGGCATCATGTCGAACGACGACGCGTTCCGTACGTCCCTGCACGAGATCGCCGAGGAGGTCGGCGAGGCGTCCTGGCCGATGCCGCTCCCCGCCGACCTGCGCAAGGGCATGGACTCCCCCACCGCGGACATCGCCAACATGGGCGAGCGGATGGGCGGCGGGCTGGTCGCGGGACTCTTCCTGAAGGAGTTCGTCGGCGAGGGCATCACCTGGGCCCACCTGGACATCGCGGGCCCGGCCTTCCACGAGGGCGCGCCGTACGGCTACACCCCCAAGGGCGGCACCGGCTCGTCGATCCGCACGCTCGTGAAGCTGGCGGAGCGCACCGCGGCCGGCGACCTGGGCTGACCGTCTCCGACGGTGGGGGTGCCGGCGCCCGGTCCCGGCCGGCACCCCCACCCACCCCGGGCCCTGGGGCCCGCGCCGGGCCCCCGTACCCCACCCCCGTACCCCGCCCCCCGCCAGGCCGCGCACCGTGCGAAGATGGGTTCTCGGCAGGACAGGGCCCTCATCACAGGGCCGAAGACATAGCGGCCGAAGACCAGCCGCCGCCCGGTCACCGGACCGCGCCCGGCGCACATGCATGGAGGACGTGACGTGGCGAACGACGCCAGCACCGTTTTCGACCTAGTGATCCTCGGCGGCGGTAGCGGCGGTTACGCCGCGGCGCTGCGCGGAGCGCAGCTGGGCCTGGACGTCGCCCTGATCGAGAAGAACAAGCTCGGCGGCACCTGCCTGCACAACGGCTGCATCCCCACGAAGGCCCTGCTGCACGCCGGCGAGATCGCCGACCAAGCGCGCGAGGCCGACCAGTTCGGTGTCAAGACCACCTTCCAGGGCATCGACATGGCGGGCGTCCACAAGTACAAGGACGACGTCATCTCGGGCCTCTACAAGGGCCTGCAGGGGCTCGTCGCCTCCCGCAAGGTGACGTACATCGAGGGCGAGGGCCGGCTCTCGTCCCCCACCTCCGTCGACGTGAACGGCCAGCGTGTCCAGGGCCGCCACGTCCTTCTGGCGACCGGCTCCGTGCCGAAGTCGCTGCCGGGCCTGGAGATCGACGGCAACCGCATCGTCTCCTCGGACCACGCGCTGAAGCTGGACCGCGTCCCGCAGTCCGCGATCATCCTGGGCGGCGGCGTCATCGGCGTCGAGTTCGCCTCGGCGTGGAAGTCCTTCGGCACCGACGTCACGGTCATCGAGGGCCTCAAGCACCTCGTCCCGGCCGAGGACGAGAACAGCTCCAAGCTCCTGGAGCGCGCCTTCCGCAAGCGCGGGATCAAGTTCAACCTCGGCACGTTCTTCGACAAGGCCGAGTACACGCAGGACGGCGTCCGCGTCACCCTGGCCGACGGCAAGACCTTCGAGGCGGAGGTGCTGCTGGTCGCGATCGGCCGCGGCCCGGTCTCGCAGGGCCTCGGCTACGAGGAGCAGGGCGTCACGCTGAACCGCGGCTATGTCCTCGTCGACGAGTACATGCGCACGAACGTGGAGACCATCTCGGCGGTCGGTGACCTCGTCCCGACCCTCCAGCTCGCGCATGTCGGCTTCGCCGAGGGCATCCTCGTCGCCGAGCGTCTGGCCGGTCTCAAGACCGTGCCGATCGACTACGACGGCGTGCCCCGGGTGACGTACTGCCACCCCGAGGTCGCCTCCGTCGGTATCACCGAGGCCAAGGCCAAGGAGATCTACGGCGCGGACAAGGTCGTCGCTCTCAAGTACAACCTCGCGGGCAACGGCAAGAGCAAGATCCTCAAGACCGCGGGCGAGATCAAGCTCGTCCAGGTCAAGGACGGTGCCGTGGTCGGCGTCCACATGGTCGGTGACCGTATGGGCGAGCAGGTCGGCGAAGCTCAGCTGATCTACAACTGGGAAGCTCTGCCGGCCGAGGTCGCGCAGCTCATCCACGCCCACCCGACCCAGAGCGAGGCGCTCGGCGAGGCCCACCTGGCCCTGGCCGGCAAGCCCCTCCACTCGCACGACTGATGCAGTCCGGGCGCGACGACCACTACCGCACATTCGTTAGGAGCAACTGAAACCATGGCGGTTTCCGTAACCCTGCCGGCGCTCGGCGAGAGCGTCACCGAGGGCACTGTCACCCGCTGGCTGAAGGCCGAGGGGGAGCGCGTCGAGGCCGACGAGCCGCTGCTCGAGGTCTCCACCGACAAGGTCGACACCGAGATCCCGGCTCCGGCCGCCGGTGTGCTGGCCTCCATCAAGGTCGCCGAGGACGAGACCGTCGAGGTCGGCGCCGAGCTGGCCGTCATCGACGACGGTACGGGCGCGCCCGCTGCCGAGCAGGCCCCGGCGCAGGAGGCCCCGCAGCAGCAGGCTCCCGCCCCGGCGCCCGCCGCCACCCCGTCCGCCGAGTCCGCGGCCCCGGCCCCGGCTCCCACCGCCGAGGCGGCGTCCGGCGGCGGTTCCGCCCAGGGCACCGACGTGGTCCTGCCGGCGCTCGGCGAGAGCGTCACCGAGGGCACCGTCACCCGCTGGCTGAAGGAGGTCGGCGAGTCGGTCGAGGAGGACGAGCCGCTGCTCGAGGTCTCCACCGACAAGGTCGACACCGAGATCCCCGCCCCGGCCGCCGGTGTGCTGCTGGAGATCGTGGTCGGCGAGGACGAGACCGCCGAGGTCGGCGCCAAGCTCGCCGTCATCGGTGCCGCCGGCGCCGTTCCGGCCCAGGCTGCCGCCCCGGCCGCTCCCGCGTCCGTCCCGGCGCAGGAGACCCCGAAGGCCGAGGCTCCGAAGGCCGAGGCTCCCGCCCCGCAGGCCCCGAGCGCCCCGGCTCCGCAGAAGCAGACCGCTCCGGCGCCGGACCCGGTTCCGTCGGCTCCCGCCCCGGCGCCGGCCCCCGCGCCCGCTCCGGTCCAGCCCGCCGCCCCGGCCCCGGCTCCCGCCGCGACCTCCGGTGACGACGGTGCGTACGTGACCCCGCTGGTCCGCAAGCTCGCCGCCGAGAACGGTGTCGCGCTGGGCTCGGTCAAGGGCACCGGCGTCGGCGGCCGTATCCGCAAGCAGGACGTCATCGCCGCCGCCGAGGCGGCGGCGGAGGCCGCCAAGGCCGCCGCCGTGCCGGCTCCGGCCGCCGCTCCCGCGGCCGCCGCCCGGGCGCCGAAGCTGGAGACGTCCCCGCTGCGTGGCCAGACCGTCAAGATGACCCGTATGCGCAAGGTCATCGG
Organism: Streptomyces sp. NPDC058198; assembly: GCF_042882605.1. Classification (NCBI taxonomy): domain Bacteria; kingdom Bacillati; phylum Actinomycetota; class Actinomycetes; order Kitasatosporales; family Streptomycetaceae; genus Streptomyces; species Streptomyces sp. NPDC058198. Next base: position 150,480 of record NZ_JBHVVP010000009.1, on the reverse strand, counting down.
CGACAACATGATGAAGGCGCTGCACACGCAGGCCCAGCTGACCTCCGTGGTCGAGGTGGACATCACCAAGCTGATGCGGCTGCGGGCCCAGGCCAAGGAGTCCTTCGCCGCCCGTGAGGGCGTCAAGCTCTCCCCGATGCCGTTCTTCGTCAAGGCGGCGGCCCAGGCGCTGAAGGCCCACCCGGTCATCAACGCCCGGATCAACGAGGACGAGGGCACGATCACGTACTTCGACTCGGAGAACATCGGCATCGCCGTGGACTCCGAGAAGGGTCTGATGACCCCGGTCATCAAGGGCGCCGGCGATCTGAACCTCGCCGGTATCTCCAAGAAGACCGCGGAGCTGGCCGGCGCGGTCCGCGCCAGCAAGATCACCCCGGACGACCTGGCCGGTGCGACCTTCACCATCAGCAACACCGGTTCGCGCGGCGCGCTGTTCGACACGATCATCGTGCCTCCGAACCAGGCCGCGATCCTGGGCATCGGTGCCACCGTCAAGCGCCCGGTGGTCATCAACCACCCGGATCTCGGCGAGACCATCGCGATCCGCGACATGACGTACGTCGCGCTCTCCTACGACCACCGGCTGGTGGACGGCGCCGACGCCGCCCGCTACCTGACGGCGGTCAAGGCGATCCTGGAGGCCGGCGAGTTCGAGGTCGAGCTCGGCCTGTGAGGAAGCGGAGCCTCTGAAGCACCCTGTACGGCAACGGCGCCCCCGTCCGGATCTCTCTCCGGGCGGGGGCGCCGCCGTATCGTCTACCCATCGACCGCTGCCCCCGAGGAGCGCTTCATGACCCCGCCCGTCATCCACTCGCTGCGCGAACAGATCCGCGAGCACATCGTGGAGGGGATCGTCAGCGGCCGCTGGAAGCCCGGTGAGCGGATCGTCGAGCGGCGGATCGCGACCGAACTCCAGGTCAGCCAGACCCCCGTGCGCGAGGCGCTGCGCGAGCTGGAGAGCCTGCGGCTGATCGAGTCGGCGCCCAACAAGGGCGTACGGGTGCGGAATCTCTCCGCGGCCGATCTGGAGGAGAGCTATCCGGTACGGGCCGGCCTGGAGCAGATCGCCGCGGAGCTGGCCGCCGAGCGGCTGGCCGTGGACTGCTCCGCGCTCGAACCGCATGTGACCGCGCTGTACGAGGCGGACAGCAGAGCCGACGGCACGGCCCAGGTGCGGCACACGGTGGGCTTCCACCGGGAGCTGGTGCGGGCCGCCGGGAACGGCGTGCTGCTGCACACCTGGGAGGGCCTGGGCATCGAGGTCTTCACCGCCCTGTCGATCCGCTGGCTGGGGACCGTACAGAAGTCGTACGCCGAGGAGCACCAGGACCTGGTCGAGGCGTTCCGCCGGCGGGATCCGCGCATCGGCGCACTGGTGAAGGATCATGTGCTCGGATGTGCGCCGCGTGCCTGATTCGCCCCTTCTGTCATGACGTACCGGCCGTCACTCGGTGCCCTATATCGCGGCACGGAATGCCAATTCCTTGATATCGAGAAGTTTTACCCTTCAACCCTTTGATCGATCATCGATCAGAGCCTTACAGTCAAAGGCGGGCTGCACCCAGCCCATCGCCCTGTCCTGCCAGACAAGGCCTCTTCTCCACCCCCCTCCTGTCCGGAAGGCGGCGATCATGCCCGACCCCGTAGGCAAACTTCCGAGCGAGCTCGATCAGCTCCCGGACCGTGATGCCGAGGAGACCGCCGAGTGGGCGGCCTCGCTCGACGCCGTCACCGAGCACGCAGGACCGCACCGTGCCGCGTACCTGATGCGCCGTACCCTCCAGCACGCCGGATCGGCCGGGGTTCCCGTACCGGCGCTGCTGGAGACCGACTATGTGAACACCATCCCGACCGCCGCCGAGCCCGCCTTCGACGGCGACGAGGCGATGGAGTCCCGGATCACCGCCTGGAACCGCTGGAACGCGGCCGCGATGGTCACGCGCGGCGCCCGCTACGGCGTCGGCGGCCATATCGCCACCTTCGCCTCCGCGGCCTGGCTGTACGAGACCGGCTTCAACCACTTCTTCCGCGGCAAGGAGGGGGACGGCTCCGGCGACCAGCTCTACATCCAGGGCCACGCCTCCCCCGGCATCTACGCCCGCGCCTTCCTCGACGGACGGCTGACCGAGACGGACCTGGACCACTTCCGCCAGGAGGCGGGCGGCAAGGGACTGCCTTCGTACCCGCACCCGCGGCGGCTGCCCTGGCTCTGGGAGTTCCCCACCGTCTCGATGGGCCTCGGCCCGCTCTCCGCGATCTACCAGGCGCGGTTCAACCGCTATCTGACCAACCGCGGCATCAAGGACACCTCCGCCTCGCACGTGTGGGCGTTCCTCGGTGACGGCGAGATGGACGAGCCCGAGTCGACGGCCGCCCTCGCCCTCGCGTCCCGTGAGCGGCTGGACAATCTGACCTTCGTCATCAACTGCAACCTGCAGCGTCTCGACGGTCCCGTCCGCGCCAACTTCAAGATCGTGCAGGAGCTGGAGGCCCAGTTCCGCGGCGCCGGCTGGAATGTCATCAAGTCGCTGTGGGGCTCCGCCTGGGACGAGCTGTTCGCCCTGGACACCACGGGCGCGCTGGTACGCCGGCTGCGCCAGGTCCCCGACGCGCAGTTCCAGACGTACGCGACCCGCGATGTCGCCTATATCCGCGAGCACTTCTTCGGCGCCGAGCCGGCCCTCGCCGAACTGGCGAAGCTGCTGACCGACGCGAAGATCGCCGAGTGTTTCTTCACCTCACGCGGCGGCCACGAGGCCCGCAAGGTGTACGCGGCCTACCGCGCGGCCCTGGCCCACGAGGGCGCCCCGACCGTGATCCTCGCGCAGACCGTGAAGGGCTACACGCTCGGCTCGGGCTTCGAGTCACGCAACGCCAACCACCAGATGAAGAAGCTCTCGGGCGAACAGTTCCGCACCATGCGGGACCTGCTCGGCCTGCCCATCCCGGACGCGAAGCTCGACGACAGTCTGGTGCCGTACGGCCACCCCGGCGCCGACTCCCCCGAGGTGCGCTACCTCCAGGAGCGCCGCGCGGAGCTCGGCGGGCCCGCCCCGGCCCGCCGGGTGCACGCCGTCGCGCTGCCCGACCCGTCCGAGAAGCCGTTCCAGGCGGTCTACAAGGGCTCGGGCAAGCAGTCGGTGGCGACCACCATGGCGTTCGTCCGGCTGATGAAGGACCTGATGCGGGACAAGGAGACCGGCAGGCGCTGGGTTCCGATCGTCCCGGACGAGGCCCGCACCTTCGGTATGGAGGCGCTCTTCCCCTCCGCCGGCATCTACTCGCCGCTCGGCCAGACGTACGACCCGGTCGACCGCGACCAGATCATGTACTACAAGGAAGCCAAGGACGGCCAGATCCTCAACGAGGGGATCACCGAGGCCGGTTCGATGGCGGACTTCATCGCCGCCGCGACGTCGTACGCGACGCACGGCGAGACGATGATCCCGTTCTACATCTTCTACTCGATGTTCGGCTGGCAGCGCACGGGCGACCAGATGTGGCAGCTCGCCGACCAGCTGGGCAAGGGCTTCATCGTCGGCGCCACCGCGGGCCGTACGACCCTGACGGGCGAGGGTCTCCAGCACGCGGACGGCCACTCGCACCTGATCGCGTCCACCAACCCGGCCTCGCTGAACTACGATCCGGCCTTCGCGTACGAGATCGCGGTCATCGTCAAGGACGGCCTGCGCCGGATGTACGGCCCGGACGCGGAGGACGTCTTCTACTACCTGACGGTCTACAACGAGCCGATGCCGCAGCCCGCGATGCCGGAAGGCGTCGAGGAGGGCATCCTCAAGGGCCTGTACCGCTTCAAGGAGGGCACCCCGGCCGCGGCCGACGCCCCCCGCGCGCAGCTGCTGGCGTCCGGTACGGCGATCCACTGGGCCCTGGAGGCGCAGGAACTGCTCGCCGCCGACTGGGGAGTCACCGCCGACGTCTGGTCCGCCACGTCCTGGGGCGAGCTGCGCCGCGACGCGCTGGCGGCCGACGAGGCACTGCTGCGCGGCGAGGAGCGGGTGCCGTACGTGACGCGTGCGCTGTCCGGTGCGCCGGGCCCGGTCCTCGCGGTCAGCGACTGGATGCGCCAGGTCCCCGACCAGATCAGCCAGTGGGTCGAGCAGGACTACTCCTCGCTCGGCACGGACGGCTTCGGGCTGTCCGACACCCGCGAGGCGGCCCGCCGCCACTTCGGGGTCGACGCCCGGTCGATCGTGGTCGCCGCGCTGGCGCAGCTCGCCCGCCGGGGCGAGGTCAAGCCGGAGCGGATCGTCGAGGCCCGCGAGCGCTACGGCCTCTGAGCCGTCGCCTCTGACCCGTCGCCACGGATCCTTCGCCTCGGGATCCTTGGCCTCGGATCCCTTCGACCACTGCCTGTTCGCATCGTGGGAGCCCCTGTCGCCGGACGACAGGGGCTCCCCTGCATGATGGGGGCATGCGCGCTGCCCGGCTGATCAAGATGGTGCTCCTGCTCCAGTCAAGGCCGTCCATGACCGCGGCCGAGCTGGCCCGTGAGCTCGCCGTCTCCGAGCGGACCATCACCCGGGACGCCCAGGCGCTCTCCGAGGCCGGGGTTCCGGTGTACGCGGACCGGGGCAGGTGCGGCGGCTACCGGCTCGTGGGCGGCTATCGCACCCGGCTGACCGGTCTCGCACGCGGCGAGGCCGAGGCGCTGTTCCTCTCCGGAGTGCCGGGCGCCCTGCGCGAGATGGGGCTCGACGATCTCTCGTCCGCGGCCCGGCTGAAGGTGTCCGCGGCGCTGCTGCCGTCCCTGCGGGACGCCTCGGACTCGGCGGCGCAGCGTTTCCATCTGGACGCGCCGGGCTGGTACCAGGAGCCGGAGACGCCCGAGCTGCTGCCGGCGATCGCCGAGGCGGTGTGGGGCGACCGGCTGCTCTCGGCGCGCTATCGGCGCCAGGACACCGAGGTGGAGCGGGAGCTCGCCCCGTACGGTCTGGTGCTCAAGGCGGGGGTCTGGTACCTCTGCGCCGGTGCCCAGGGGGCGTTCCGGGTCTACCGGATCGACCGGTTCACCGCCGCGGAGCCCATGCAGGAACGTTTCGTCCGGGATGAGTCATTCGATCTGCCCGGGTTCTGGGAGGAGCGGGCCGCGCAGTTCGCGCGCTCCCTGCTGCGTACGGAGATCGTGGTGCGGCTCTCGGCGGAGGGCGTCCGGCGGCTGCCGTACGTCGTGGACCGCGCGGCCGCCCGCGAGGCGATCGAGGCGGCGGGCCCGCCGGACGGCCGGGGGCTGCTGACCGTCACCCTGCCGGTGGAGGCGGAGGAGGTCGCGTACACCCAGCTGATCACGCTGGGCCCTGAGGCGGAAGTCCTGGAACCGGCCGCGCTGCGCGGCCGGTTCGCGGAGACGGCGGAACGGATGCGCGCGCTCTACGGGTGACGGCGCGCGTCCGCACGGCGCGCACCCGGGCCCCAATGGCAGGAACTTGGCAGAGCCGGGGCGACCTTCTCCGGCAACCCTCCCCCATTGGCAGGCTGTTGTAGAGTTCGGCTGTGCCTGGAGACAGCGCCTTGACCGACGGACAACGGCGTCCGCGGGATGTGGTGGCGGACGCGCTGCGCGACCACATCTCCGAAGGAGGGCTGCGTGTCGGCGATCGGATTCCCACCCAGGCGGAGCTGAGCGAGCGGTACGGCGTCCCGCGCGGAGCCGTCCGCAGGGCGCTGGAGATCCTGGAGCACGAGGGCCTGATCAAGCGGGCCCAGCAGGGCACCCCGCCGACCGTCGCGCGGACCACCCCTGCCCCGGCCACTCATCCCCAGCAGCCGGCCGGCGCCGCCGCTGTCCCCACGCCACGGCGCCATCCGCCGCGGCCCGCCGGGGTGTTCCTGGGGGAACGGGTCGCCCACTGCTTCCGGCAGCGGCAGGTGACCATCGACGCGTACTGCCTCAACGGCGAGACCCTCGCCTCCGCGCTCGCGGGTCCGCTGGTCGCCCTCGGCACCGCCGGCGTACGCAGCCCGGAGCGGATCACCGTACGGATCCTGCTGCCGAACGCCGACGACCCGCTGGCACTGCCCCAGGTCGTCGGGGAGCCGGAGAACACCCGCCCGCGCGAGCGGCTCAGGGAGACCACCGGCCATATCTACGGCTCGCTGCGCCACTCCCTGCGCATGCTCAAGGTCCGCGGTCTGGTCCCCGAGGTCACGGTCGAGGCCAGGAAGGTGTCGATCGTGCCGACCCAGAAGGTCTACATCCTCAATGGCGAAGAGGTGCTGGCCGGCCATTACCAGGTGCAGTCACGCCGGGTGGACCTCGACCGGGAGGACCCGATCGAGATCTACGACATGCTCGGTGTGGAGGGCATGCTCTTCCGGCACACGGCGGTCGCCGACGACCATGTCACCACGGCCTATGTCGACCAGACCCAGCAGTGGTTCGACTCGCTGTGGGACACCGTCGCGGTGCCGTGGGACTCACCCTGAGGCGATGAGCAGCAGCACCAGCAGCACCGAGGCCGCGCAGAGCAGATTGGCGGTCAGGGCCTCGTCCTGCCGTGCGGTCCCGGCGGCACGGGCCGCCCGGACCAGCAGGACACAGAGCAGCACGCCCAGTGTCCCTTCGGGACCGACGGCCGCCGCCAACCGCGCGGTCTGGAATATCAGTTCTATGAGCGACTCCGTACGTGTCAGTGCCCCCATGGCATCTCCTCCGGTTCGGTTTCGGCCCTGCGTGGACGGGACACCCTGCGGTTGGCACCCTGTTGGCAGGAGAATGCTGCGGAGAGAAGGCCAATGGTCGGGTATCTGTTCTCCTTCTCTTACCCCCCGGTAATGGCAGCCATTGGGCTGCAACGCGGGCAGCCTGACCGGCCGACCGGTCATCTCGCCGACCAGCGGGGCCGGTTGACCGGCGGATGCAGCTATCTGTCGCATGGTGAACGGGAGTTGTAGCCTCGCCCCTGTGATGCCCAGCGATCAGAGAGACGGCGAGGATCCCCCTCAATACCGCTCCATCGCGGACGATCTCCGCAGACAGATCCTGGAGGGGCAGCTGTCGGCAGGCGACGCGCTGCCCAAGCAGCACCAGCTCCAGCGCCGTTACGGAGTGGGACGGGGCACCATCCAGAGCGCCCAGCAGATGCTGCGCGACGAAGGGCTCCTGGAGGACGGGGCGCCCGGCCGGGCCGCCCGGGTTGCCAATCGGACGACCAACCTCCAGCCATTGGCGCACCACATCACCCGGGCCTTCGCCGCCCGGCATGTCACCCTCGATGTCTGGTCGCTGACCACGGAACAGCTCAGCAAGGCGGTCCAGAACCAGGTCGAGGCCATCAGGGAGGGCCACCAGCGCCCGCCGGAGTCGATCACCGTACGGGTCCTGCTGCCGGATCTGGTGACCGGCCATCCGTATCCCCGTCATGTCGACGACCCCCACGACCCCCGGCCGCTGCTGAGGCTGCGGCATGTCATCCGGACGTACGCGGGGGCCCTGGAGCACTCCCTGACCCTGCTGGCCGAACGGGGGCTGGTCGAGCAGGTCTCCGTGGCCATCCGGGGGCTGCCGACGATCCCCGGGGAGAAGCGCTATCTGATCAACGGTACGGAGATGCTGACCGGCTACTACTGGCTGGAGCGGGGCCAGATGCAGAACAACCCGGACGGCGCCTCGCTCGATGTGCTGGAACTTCGCAGCGGTGACCTGTTCGCGTCCTCACTGGCCGCCGAGGGGACCAGTGCGCTGGAGCGGGCGCGGTTCGCGCAGGTCAAGCTCTGGTTCGAGTCCCGCTGGGAACAGGTCGCCCAGCCCCTGGCGCTCGGCGACTGAGGAGGCATGACAGCCACGTCGGGCTCGTAGCCACGTCCGGCACGGCCACTCACCGCGGCGTGTCAGGCGCGGCGTGTCAGGCGCGGCGGCTCACCGGTAGTCGCTCACCCGCACGTCCTTCCCGCCGGTCGCGACCTCCGCGAAATACGCCCAGGCGTCCGGGCTGCTGCCGTCCGCGTCGGTGAACCCGTACTCCTTCGCGAGCCGGCCGCTGGAGAGCGACCGCCCGTTCCAGCGCCGCTTGTCCGGGTCCGCGGCGAGCCGCGCGACCGCCAGACCGACCAGGAGCGGTGACTCGGAGATCGCGAAGTGCGGGCTCTTCGCGACGGCGTCGCGCCAGTTCTCCTCGCTCACGCCGAAGTGATCGAGCATCTGCTCGGAGCGGAGGAAGCCGGGGGAGACCGAGACCGCCGTACCGCCGACGTCCTTGAGGTCCTCGCCGAGGGTGAAGGCCATTCTGATCGGGGCGTTCTTGGCGAGGTCGTAGTAGAAGTTCTCGCGGAATCCCTTGTTCGACTCGGCCGTGCCGTCGGTCACCTCGACGACCAGGCCGCCCGGCCGGCGGACCAGCAGCGGGAGGGCGCAGCTGCTGGTGATGGCGTGGCTCTTGACGCCCAGCTCCAGCATCCGCAGTCCGCGGTCGAGCTCCGTCTCCCACATCTTCTTGCCGAACTCGACGAGGTGCTCCCCGCCCCAGACGTCGTTGACCAGCACATCCAGCCGGTCGTGATCCCGCTCGATGCGCGCGACCAGCGCCCGGACCTGCTCCGGCACCAGATGGTCGGTCGGTACGGCGATCCCCTCGCCGCCCGCCGCCGTGACCAGCTCCGCCGTCTCCTCGATGGTCTCCGTGGCCCGGCCGACCTCGCTGATCCTGTCCCGGGTCGTCCGCCCGGTCGCGTACACCGTGGCGCCGGCCGCGCCCAGCTGTACGGCGATGGCCCGGCCCGCGCCCCGGGTCGCTCCCGCGACGAGTGCGATCTTCCCCGTCAATGGCTTGGCTGCCATCCGTCACCTCCGTTGTGTGTTCGTGCGTTCACGCGTTCATGCGTTCCTGTGGACCCGCCGACCGTCGCACGAAAAGGCGACATCTTCTGTCCGGCTTACGAAACGCCGGGCATTTCGGCGGCTCCGCGTGCGCGGCCCTCCGCCAAGCACGATGCTGTACCCGTGATGGACGAGACGGAGTTCTGGGAGATCATCGACAGCACCCGAGAGGCCGCCGACGGCGACCCCGAGGACCATGCCGATCTGCTGGTCGAGCGGCTGCTGCAGCTCGACCCCGACTCCGTACTGGACTTCGCGCGGCACTTCGAGTCGCGCTACAGCCGCGCGTACCACTGGGATCTGTGGGGCGCGGCCGCCGTGCTGCTCGGCGGGGCGAGCGACGACGCCTTCGACTACTTCCGGTGCTGGCTCATCGGGCAGGGCCGCGAGATCTTCGAGGGCGCGCTGCACGACCCGGACAGCCTGGCCGAGCTGCTGGACGAGTTCGACGAGGATCTCGACGGGGACGGCGAGGAGCTCGGGTACGCGGCGGACGAGGCGTACGAACAGCTGACGGGGGTGGTGGCACCCGATCTGGGGATCGCGGCTCAGCCGGCGGAGCCGGAGGGCACTCCGCTCGACTTCGAGGACGAAGCGGCGCTGGCGGAGCGGTTCCCCCGGCTCTCGGAGCGCTTCGGGAACGAGTAGGGCGCACTCACCGCGTCAGCGTGAGCGCCATGAGCACGTCGTCGACGAACGCGCCGTCCAGACAGAACTCCCCCGGCAGCACGCCCTCGACGACGTACCCCTCCGCCTCGTAGAGCGCGCGGGCCGGGGCGTTGTGCCCCAGCACGCGCAGCGTCAGCCGCGACGCCCCCTGGTTGCGCGCGTGCAGGGCGGCGGCTCGCAGCAGGGCGCGGCCCACGCCACGGCCGCGTGCCCACTCGTGCACCGCCAGTCCCTGTATCTGCCGCACATGCGCGTTGCTCGCGAGCGGTGTGGGCCGCACCACCCGGATGTAGCCGGCGATCCGGTCGTCGGCCCCGCCCGCCTCGGCGACCAGGAAGTCCTCGGGCCGGTGCTGGGCGTCGAAGAACGGGCCGAAGGGCGGCTGCGGCCTCGGCGTCACGGCGTGCAGCGGCGACCAGGTCTCCCGGTCGAGTTCGGCCAGGGCTCCGTCGTCCGAGCGGACGGCCGGGCGTATCTGCGGTTCGGACATGGCGCAACTGTGCCACGGCGCGGTCCGGGGGCAGGATGGACGCCATGAAGATCGCGGTCACCGGTTCCACCGGGCTCATCGGTACGGCTCTTGTACGTTCCCTGCGCGCGGACGCCCATGAGGTGCTCCGCCTGGTGAGGCATCCCGCGCGGGCCGCCGACGAGGTCGAGTGGGATCCCGTACGGCAGCGGGTCGACGCGCGCGGCCTCAGCGGCTGCGACGCCGTCGTCCACCTCGCGGGCGCGGGGATCGGCGACCGCCGCTGGACCGAGGCGTACAAGAAGGAGCTCCGGGACAGCAGGCGCCTCGGTACGGCCACGATCGCCGAGGCCGTCGCCTCGCTCGACGAGCCGCCCCGGGTGCTGGTGAGCGGGTCCGCCGTCGGCTTCTACGGCGACACCGGGGACCGGAAGGTGGACGAGAACGCACCTCCGGGCGGTGACTTCCTCGCCTCGCTCTGTGTGGACTGGGAGGAGGCGGCCGCGCCGGCGGAGGAGGCGGGCGTACGAACAGTGTTCGCGCGTACCGGTCTCGTGGTCTCCCGTCAGGGCGGTGCCTGGGGGCGGCTCTTCCCGATCTTCCGGGCCGGTCTGGGCGGGCGGCTCGGTTCGGGACGGCAGTACTGGAGCTTCATCTCGCTGCACGACGAGGTGGCGGCGCTGCGGCATCTGATCGATACGGAGACGCTGGAGGGTCCGGTGAACCTCACGGCGCCGGAACCGGTCACGAACCGCGAGGTCACGGCGGCGATGGGGCGGGTCCTGCGCCGGCCCACGCCGTTCCCGGTCCCGGCGGTGGCGCTGCGGGCGGCGCTCGGCGACTTCGCGTCGGACGTCCTGGGCAGCCAACGGGTCGTACCGGCACGCCTGTTGGAGTCGGGCTTCGCCTTCGCGTTCCCGACGATCGACGAGTCGATCCGCGCGGCGGCCCGCTGACGTCGTCAGGTGGGGGGCCGGTGGTCCCCCAGGCCCGGCCGCCCCGGCCGTACGGCGCCCCCGTGCACCCCCGATGCCTCAGTGACCCCTCCCACGCGCGCCCGCCCCGCCCTCGTTCCCTTTCTACGCTCGACCCGGACTTGGGCATCGCGGGAGCCTGATGCGGGCATCAGCTCCCCACCAGCCGCGCCGACCTCGGGGAGGGGCACGTGCTCAGCAGCGCACATGACGGGACCGCACATCACGCGACCGCGCACCACGCGACCACATCTCACACGACCGCACCTCACGTGACCGCGGACCACATAGCCGCAGACCACACGGCCGCGGACCACACGACCGCGGACCACGCCGACGTCGTCATCATCGGCGCCGGAATCGCCGGCCTGTCCGCGGCTCATCAGCTGACCAGCGCCGGTGTCACCGTCAGCGTCCTGGAGGCCGCCCCTTACGTGGGCGGTCGTATGACCACCGACCAGGTCGACGGTTTCCTGCTCGACCGCGGCGGACCGCTGCTCAACACCGCCTATCCGGAGCTGCTCCGCATCCCGGGCCTGGAGGGCGCCGCCCTGCGGATGTTCTCGCCGGGCGTGCTCGTGCACAGCGAAGGACGGAACTACCGGACCGGTGCGACAGGGAGCGCACGGAGCGCACTCACAGCGGCACGCGCCCTGGCGAGCGCCCCCCGGCCACCGCTCGGCGGGGCGCTCGATCAGGCCCGGCTCGGCGCGACCCTGGGCCGCCTCGCCGCGACGCCGACGCCACGCCTCATGTCCCGCCCGGAACGCACCGCGTCCGAGGCCCTGTCCGCCCGCGGTCTGCCCGCCCGTACCGTCAGCGGCTTTGTCCGCCCGCTGCTGTCCGCGCTGCTCTGCGACCCGGACCTCACCACGTCCAGCCGCTGCGCGGACCTGGCGCTGCGCGCCTTCGCCCGCGGCCGGCTGTGCGTCACCACGGGTGGCGCGTCCGCGCTGCCCGAGCTGCTGGCCCGGACGCTGCCGGAAGGCACCGTACGGACAGATGTCTGTGTGACGGACGCGTCGATCAACTGCGTGACGACCAAGGAGCACGGCGAGATCACCTGCCGCTCACTGGTCCTGGCGACCGGCGCGCGCGCCGCGGCCGAGCTGCTGCCGGGGCTGCGGGTGCCGGACTTCCACCCCGTGACGGTCCTCCATCACACCGCGCCCGCCGCCCCGTTGACCGATCCGGCGCTGCTGCTGGACGCCGACCCGGGCGGACCGGTCGCGCACACCGCCGTGATGAGCGCGGTCGACGCCTCGCGCGCCCCGGACGGCCGCGTACTGATCTCCTCGACGGTGCTCGGCACCCCTCCCCCGGCGGACGAGCTGGACCGTACGGTCCGCGCGCATCTCGCCAGGCTGTACGGGACGCCGACCGACGACTGGGAGCTGCTGGCCGTCCACCACGACGCGGAGGCGGTGCCCGCGATGCCCCCGCCGCACGATCTGCGCCGCCCGGTCCGGCTGCTGTCCGGTCTGTACGTGTGCGGTGACCACCGCGACATGAACACGGTCCAGGGCGCGCTGTTCTCGGGCCGCAGGGCCGCGCACGCGATCCTGCGCGACCTGGGCGTGAAGCCCGCGTACGGGACGGTGCCGCTGCCCGCGGTGGCGTAGGGCGGCCCACGCCCGGGTCCGGCTGAGCCGTGGCCACGGCCACGGCCACGACCCACGGCTCAGCCGAAGGACGCGACCCGGTCGCGATAGTTCCGTACGGCCGCCGCGTCCCGGTACGGCTCAAGGCGCCGCTCGAACTCCCGTACGTACTCCACCGCCCGCGCCGACCTCATCTCGCCGGCCTGCTGGGCCGCCTCGGCTCCCAGCAGGCACGCCTGGTCCAGCTCGCCGAGTCCCAGCCGGGCGGAGGCGAGTACCACCCGGCAGAAGAGGCGGCTGCGGGCGTACGCCGGAGCGCGCAGCTGGAGGGAGCGCTCGGCGTACTGCACGGCGGTGCGGTACTGCTGGAGGTCGAGGTGGCAGTGGCCGAACTCGTCCGCGAGCTGTGCCTCGTCGAAGAAGCGGGCCCAGTGCGGTACGTCGTCGCCGGGCCTGGCCGTCTCCAGGGCCCGTTCGGCCCGTACGAGCGAGGCGGTGCACGCGCGTACCTCGCCGAGCACGCCGTGCCCGCGGGCCTCGGCGGAGTGCAGCAGCGCCTGTACGACCGGGGGCGCGGAGGCGCCGATCCCCTGCTGCGCGACGCGGGTCAGCTGGACCGCTTCGCGGCCGTGGCCGAGATAGACGGCCTGCCGGCTCATGGTGACCAGGACGTACGAGCCGTAGGCCCGGTCCCCGGACGCCTGGGCGAGCCGCAGGGCCTGGACGAAGTAGCGCTGGGCGAGGCCGTGCGCCGCGATGTCGTACGAGGTCCAGCCCGCCAGCCGGGTCAGATCGGCGGCCACGGCGAAGAGGCGGCGCCCGGTGGCCTCCCCGTACCGGCCGCGGAGCATCGGCTCGGCCTCGTGTTCGAGATAGCGGACCAGCGCCTGACGGGCGTGGCCGCCGCCGTAGGCGTGGTCGAGGGTGCGGAAGAGGTCACCCACCGAGCGCAGGGCGGAGACGTCGCCGGCCGTGACCTTCTGGCCGGTCGTGCGCTCGGTGCGCGGCCGGGGGACGCCGGGGGCCGGGGTTCGCACCTGGACGGGCACCCGGGCGCCGGTCTGCGGCGCGAGATCGGGGTGGCCGACCCGCTCGTCGGCGCGTCCGATCAGCCAGTCGCGGCTGGGGACCACCAGGCCCGCCGGGGTGAACGCAATCTTGCGCAGTTCGGCGTGGCTGCCGGAGTCCTTGCGCCACAGCCCGGCGACGATGTCGACGGCCTCCTCGGGCGTGGAGGCGAATTCGAGGCCCGCGTAGACCGGGGCGCAGGCGTCCAGGCCCAGGTCCTGTGCGGAGAGCCGGCGGCCGAGCCGGCGGGTGAAGACCTCGGCGATCAGTGCCGGGGTGGTGCCGCGGGGCTGCTGTCCGCGCAGCCAGCGCGTCACCGAGGTTTTGTCGTACCGCAGATCGAGGCCGTGTTCGAGGCCGAGCTGATCCACCCGGCGGGCGAGACCTGCGTTGGAGAATCCGGCTTCTGCGATGAGCGCGGCGAGCTGGCGGTTGGGGCTGCGCTGCGGAGGTCGTTCCGACATCAGCTGTACGGTCTCCTGCCTTCCGGGCCCCGGGAGCAGCCCTCATGGAACGGCGCGAATTTAGCGGCCGAAATGACTCCCACCGGCACGTTCGCGCCACATTTCATCCGATCGTGTGAGGATCGATGGCGCCGCTGACGGAGACGGACGGGAGCCGACGGGGGCGGGGGCGGATGCAGGGCGGAGGCGGGAGCGGGGGCGCCGTGGAGCACCTGCCCGGCTGTCCCTCCGGGAGCCGCCGTACAGTGGCGGGGCGTGATAAGTGCACGGTGAAGGTTCTAAGGAGGCAGTGCCGTGAGCGAGCTGCGGTACGTCCATCTGGGGTTCGGCGAGGAATCCGTCGACTACCTGGAGGCATGGCAGGAGCAGCGCCGGGTCCACGCGGCCCGCTTCGCGGACGAGATTCCCGACACCTGTCTGCTGCTGGAGCACCCGCCGGTCTACACCGCCGGGCGGCGTACGGCGGACAGTGAGCGCCCCTTGGACGGCACCCCTGTCGTCGATGTGGACCGCGGCGGGAAGATCACCTGGCACGGTCCCGGCCAGCTCGTGGGCTACCCGATCCTCAAACTGCCGCGTCCGGTGGATGTCGTGGCCCATGTCCGCCGGCTCGAAGAGGCCCTGATCCGTACGGTCGCGGACTTCGGTCTGGAGACGACCCGGATCGAGGGGCGCAGCGGTGTGTGGGTGCTCGGGGATCCGGTGGAGCGGCGCCCGAAGGTGGGCGGTCTCGCCCTGGACTTCGACCCCCGGCTGGCGGACGAGGAGTTCGACGCGCGGCTGAACGGCCCCGAGTACGCCCCGTCCAACGCCGGCCAGCGCCGGGAGGACCGCAAGCTCGCGGCGATCGGCATCCGGGTCGCCAAGGGCGTGACGATGCACGGCTTCGCGCTGAACGTGAACCCGGACAACACCGGGTTCGACCGGATCGTGCCGTGCGGGATCCGGGACGCGGGCGTGACCTCGCTCTCGTACGAGCTGGGCCGTGAGATCACGATCGCGGAGGTCCTCCCCGTACTGGAGGGGCATCTGCGGGAGGTGCTGGAGCACGCGGAGCCGAAGCCGCGCGAGACCGAAGGCGCGAGCGCCTAGGAGCCGTTGGCGGACCCCGTAGCGGATCCGGCGGACCCCTTGGCGGGCCCTTGCGCCACATGGGGGAATGCGCCTCTCTGGCCACTGGTTGGCCAGACGTAATGCCACGCAAATAACGGGCGTAACCTGGTGTTCGCCGAAGAATCGAATGCCGCGCCAGCACAGAGAGGGGCCGGACGTGTCCGCTGTCGCACCCGACGGACGCAAGATGCTGCGTCTGGAGGTCCGGAACAGCCAGACCCCCATCGAGCGCAAGCCCGAGTGGATCAAGACCCGGGCGAAAATGGGGCCTGAGTACAACCAGTTGCAGAAGCTCGTGAAGAGCGAGGGGCTGCACACGGTCTGCCAGGAGGCCGGCTGTCCGAACATCTTCGAGTGCTGGGAAGACCGCGAGGCGACCTTCCTCATCGGTGGTGACCAGTGCACCCGGCGCTGTGACTTCTGCCAGATCGACACGGGCAAGCCGCAGGCGCTGGACCGTGACGAGCCGCGCCGGGTGGGCGAGTCGGTCGTCACGATGGACCTGAACTACGCCACGATCACCGGTGTCGCCCGCGACGACCTGGAGGACGGCGGCGCCTGGCTGTACGCGGAGACGGTGCGCCAGATCCACACCCAAACGGCGGAGCGGGCGGCCGGCGGTACCAAGGTCGAGCTGCTGATCCCCGACTTCAACGCCGTGCCGGAGCAGCTGGCCGAGGTGTTCTCGTCCCGTCCAGAGGTGCTCGCGCACAATGTCGAGACGGTGCCGCGGATCTTCAAGCGGATCCGTCCCGGCTTCCGGTACGAGCGCTCGCTCGAAGTGATCACGCGCGCCCGTGAGGCGGGCATGATCACCAAGTCCAATCTCATCCTGGGCATGGGCGAGACCCGGGAAGAGGTCAGCGAGGCGCTGCGGGACCTGCACAGCGCGGGCTGCGAGCTGATCACGATCACCCAGTACCTGCGTCCGTCCGTACGGCACCACCCGGTCGAGCGCTGGGTGAAGCCGCACGAGTTCGTGGAGCTGAAGGACGAGGCCGACGAGATCGGCTTCTCGGGTGTGATGTCGGGTCCGCTGGTGCGTTCCTCGTACCGCGCGGGCCGGCTGTTCCAGCAGGCGATGGAGCGGCGCGGCGCGGCGGTCGCCGGCCACACGCCGTAAGTCACGGCCTGAGTCACGGCATGAGTCACGGCCTGAGCCACGGCCTGAGCCACGGCGCGAGTCACGGCGTGTGAATCCGAGCACAAGCGGCTACTCGACGGTAGAGGCCGGTCGTGACGCGGTCCGTACGTCCCCCCAGGTAGGGGCGGCGTACGGGCCGCGTCCGCTTTTGCGGGGCCCGAATCAAGGTTTCATTCGCGTTTGACCAGCAGGTCATGCCCTGGTAACACCAGTCAGTGACGCTGGTTCAACGCACCGCACACCCGTCACACCTCACTCGTCACACGCTCAGAGGGGACCGCCATGCAGGTCGCGCCGGTACGACCCATCACCGAAGCAAGGGCGGCAGCCACCCGCACCACCCCTGCCCCGACCGCCGTCACCGCCCTGTCCTCGGTCTCCGGCGCGCTGCGCGCCGTGGAGTCCCTGCTCCTGAGCGGCGGCCAGCGCACGGCCCGCCGCAACGCCTGGACGGCCGTCCTCGAGGACCGCCGCCGGGCCAAGGACCGGGTCGAGGCACAGCACGTACTGGAGGCGGTGTCGGAGCGCACCTCCCACGCCACGTAAACTCCTGGGCATGGCGAGGAAGGAAAACGCAGACACTACTGCGAACCCAGGGCGACTGAAGCAGATCGCCCTTACCTACAAGATGACCCGGCGGGCCGACTCGAAGGTCGGTCTTGTCGTCGCGGGTGTGGGAATCGTCACCTTCGGTGTCTTCCTCGCGATCGGCTTCTTGATCAACCACCCCATCTATCTGGGCATCCTGGGCTTCATCCTGGCGTTCCTCGCGATGGCGATCATCTTCGGCCGGCGTGCCGAGCGTGCCGCCTTCGGGCAGATGGAGGGCCAGCCGGGCGCGGCCGCGGCCGTCCTGCAGAACGTGGGCCGTGGCTGGACCACGACGCCCGCCGTGGCGATGAACCGCAGCCAGGACGTCGTCCACCGGGCCGTCGGCAAGGCGGGCATCGTGCTGGTGGCCGAGGGCAACCCGAACCGGCTGAAGGGCCTGCTGGCGGCCGAGAAGAGGAAGATGGCGCGCATCGTCGTGGATGTGCCGGTGCACGACATCATGGTCGGCGACGGCGACGGCCAGGTGCCGCTGAAGAAGGTCCGTACGACCATGCTGAAGCTGCCCCGGGTCCTGACGGGCCCGCAGGTGACGGCGGCCAACGACCGGCTGCGGGCGATGGGTGACCTGATGAGCAACATGCCGCTGCCGAAGGGTCCGATGCCCAAGGGCATGCGGATGCCGCGCGGCGGAAAGATGCGCTGACCGCACATACACATAAAGAGGGCGGTCCGGAACGCGCGTTCCGGACCGCCCTCTCCACGTCCTACGGCTTCGACTGGATACGTACCTGTACGGCGCGGGCGAGGCGGTCGTGCAGTCCACGCCCGTCGCGGTCCCAGATCAGCGCCGGGATGGCCAGGCAGAGCAGCAGGCTGCGCACGAGCACCCGGCCCATGCCGAGCCTGCCGCCGTCCTCGGCGACGACCCGCAGGCCGAACAGGCGCTTGCCGGGGGTGGAGCCGACCGTACCGACGGTCAGCACGCTCAGTACGAAAAGGACGCCGAGCGCCCAGTTGCCCGATGCCTGCCAGTCACCCCGGGCGAGCAGCCCGTATGCGATCAGCAGGCACAGCGCCCAGTCGACGGCGAGGGCGCCGAGGCGCCGTCCTGGCCTCGCGACCGAGCCAGGTCCCTGCTCCGGCAGACCGAGCCGTTCACCCCGGTAGCCGAAGTCGACACCCATGTCCTCGGCGGCCGCACGCGGTCCCGACAGCCACGATCCGATTGCTTGCCTGTTGTCCACCCGTCCACGGTACTGGGGGCGCGTTCGCGTCCCCGGACGGGGGGCGCGAAGCCGTTCTCCGCCCCCGCGCACACCCGGGCTGGTTAACTTCAGCGAAACAAATGGGTCATGCTTGAGAAATCCTGGAAACCTATGGTCGGGTCCAGCGTGTGCCACCGCACTGGCCGCACGACCGAGCGATAACCCCCGTCCCTCCCCGGGTCGGGAGGAGGAGGAGCTGGATGTTCCAGAACGCCGACGACGCCAAGAAGTTCATCGCGGACGAGGACGTCAAGTTCGTCGACGTCCGCTTCTGCGATCTGCCTGGCGTGATGCAGCACTTCACGATCCCGGCGAAGGCGTTCGACCCGAATGAGGAGCTGGCTTTCGACGGCTCGTCGATCCGCGGCTTCCAGGCCATCCACGAGTCGGACATGGCGCTGCGCGCGGACCTGTCGACGGCCCGGGTCGACGCGTTCCGCCGCGACAAGACGCTGAACATCAACTTCTTCATCCACGACCCGATCACGGGCGAGCAGTACAGCCGCGACCCGCGCAACATCGCCAAGAAGGCCGAGGCCTACCTCGCCTCCACCGGCGTCGCGGACACCGCCTACTTCGGCCCCGAGGCCGAGTTCTACGTCTTCGACAGCGTGCGCTTCAACACCACCGCGAACGAGGGCTTCTACCACATCGACTCCGAGGCCGGCGCCTGGAACACCGGCGCGGTCGAGGACAACCGTGGCTACAAGGTCCGCTACAAGGGCGGTTACTTCCCGGCCCCGCCGGTCGACCACTTCGCCGACCTGCGCGCCGAGATCTCCCTGGAGCTGGAGGCTTCCGGCCTCCAGGTCGAGCGCCAGCACCACGAGGTGGGCACCGCCGGCCAGGCCGAGATCAACTACAAGTTCAACACGCTGCTCGCCGCGGCCGACGACCTGATGCTCTTCAAGTACATCGTGAAGAACGTCGCCTGGCGCAACGGCAAGACCGCGACCTTCATGCCCAAGCCGATCTTCGGTGACAACGGCTCCGGCATGCACGTCCACCAGTCCCTGTGGCAGGGCGGCACCCCGCTCTTCTACGACGAGCAGGGCTACGCGGGCCTGTCGGACACCGCCCGCTACTACATCGGCGGCATCCTCAAGCACGCCCCGTCGCTGCTGGCCTTCACCAACCCGACGGTGAACTCGTACCACCGCCTGGTCCCCGGCTTCGAGGCCCCGGTCAACCTGGTCTACTCGCAGCGCAACCGCTCCGCCGCGATGCGCATCCCGATCACGGGCTCGAACCCGAAGGCCAAGCGCGTCGAATTCCGCGCCCCGGACCCGTCCTCGAACCCGTACCTGGCCTTCTCCGCCCTCCTCCTCGCGGGCCTGGACGGCATCAAGAACAAGATCGAGCCGGCCGAGCCGATCGACAAGGACCTCTACGAACTCGCCCCCGAAGAGCACGCGGGCGTCCCCCAGGTCCCCACCTCCCTCCCGGCAGTCCTCGAAGCCCTGGAAGCGGACAACGAGTACCTCCAGGCGGGCGGCGTCTTCACGTCGGACCTGATCGAGACGTGGATCGACTACAAGCGCACCAAGGAAATCGCCCCCATCCAGCTCCGCCCCCACCCGCACGAGTTCGAGCTCTACTTCGACATCTAGGAAGGCCCCAGGTCGGAGCGGCTTTCCGCTCCCCTGGGCCGTCCATGGGTCGTCGACCGCGTTCCTCACTCGCTGAGGAACGCGGCCGACGGCCCTTTTTCGCGCTGCGATCACCCCGACGCAGATGGAGCGAGGCATACCGTAGGTTGTCGGTTCGAACCCGGCAGGGCTTCCCAGGGACTCCATCTCGGACCTGGTCCGAGCTGGGGTGATCCCCTTGCTGGCCTAGCAAGGGGACCACTCTCGCGGGCTACTGGGCCAGCGACGCTCCTACGGACGAGGCAGGAGCGGACTTGCTCGGTGGCTCACTTTTGCGCTCTGTCGCGTTCACCCAGAACAGAGCGACTGCGACGCAGCAAACGCAAAGGAATGCCAGGAACACGAGGCGCTGCTTCTGTACTTGCGCCACGCGTCCTTTCGCGTCGCGGGCGATGATCTCGTCAAAACTGCACGCCTCGCAAACGGCGGGATCTTGGCCTCAGTTGCTCCCCCGCCCGTGGCAGTGCGTACCGTCGCGAAGTCGCTCTGACCAGCGACTGAGGAGTTCCATGGACGCTCACGAGCACGCGCGGAACTCTCTGACTTTGTGTCAGCAAGGGTGAGGGCCGCCACCCCACTCGGTTGGCGGCCCTCGGCCGTGCCCCTGGCCATGCGTGCCGAGCCGTCGCCCACGTTCTCGTTGAACAGCTGTCGCAACAAGCCTTGTCGGGCCGGTCAGCGCAGGTCGTCCACCAACAGGTCGCGTGTGGCCTCTTCGTGGAGGGCGGTGCTCAGCGACTCCGTGGCCAGCGCGAGGTCGGCGTCCCAGCCCGCCTCGATCGGCTCGCCTGAGGGGGGAAGCGGGGGATGCGCTGAGCCTGTGTGCGGGCGGCGTCGGGTGCGCCTCACGGCTTGCTTGCGTGCGTCACAGATGGTCCTCAGGGGGTTACCAGCCGTGCTCTGCCAGAGCGCCGGAACCCTCCAGGTATCCGAGCAGTCCTTCCTCTGGGTACTCGATGATGTCCTCGGGCAGTTCGTGCACGCTGAACCACTGAAGACCCAGGCACTTGGCAGGTTCTTTGTTGACGGGCTCTCCGATCCAGTCGGTGGCCTCGAAGAAGAATCCGATCCGTTCCACGGTCTCGCTCTGCCTGTGGTGCACGACATGCACCAGCCGCAGATGAGCTGGGTCGACCTCGACGCCGGTTTCCTCCAGCAGCTCCCGGGCGGCTCCGGCGCTCACGGGTTCGCCCTGGTCGAGCTTGCCCGAGGGCATGTGCCAGCGGCCGTAGCCGTAGGGCCCCCCGCGCTGTGAGAAGAGGAGTTTGTCTCCGTCGCGGAGGATGACGTGCGTGTCGATGACGGGTTGTGCGGGTTGCGGATTCATGGTTCCTGGGGGGTGGTTGGTGGCGTTGGGGCGGCTGACGTTACCGACGAATGAGGGATCACGTCGGCGATTGAGGCCGCGATCTCCGTTGGCGCGGCGTCGCTGGTGTTCACGACCAGCACCTTCACGTTCGCCGTCATGAGGGTCTGGGCCGTCTCGTCGTACAGGTCGACTTCGCGGCGGGGCGCGGTGGGGTCGAGGTGGAAGCGGTTGCGGGGTCCGCGTGCGGCTATCCGTTCTGCGATGAGCCCGGGGGATGCGGTCAGGATGACTGCCAGGTCCGGCATCAGGACGTGCGCGTTCAAGTCCAGCAAGAATTGCAGTGGTACGCCGTCGAGCTGCTGCATGACGAGCGTCGAGGCGAGGTACCGGTCGCAGAGCACGATGTCGCCGGCGTTCAGTCGGGGCTCGATCTCGTGCTCGATGTGCTCGTACCGGTCCGCCGCGACCAGGCAGGCCAGGGCGTGCCGGCGGATGTGACTGAAATGCTCCCTGATAAAGGCACCGAGTTCACTGGTGGTGGGTTCCACGGTCTGGTGGACAATCCGGCCGCGTCTGGCTAATTCCCTGGTCAGGGCCCGGACAGTGGTGGTCTTCCCGACTCCGCTCGGGCCGTCGAGGGTGATGAAGTGCCCGCGTTTCGACCTCATGCCGCGGCCTCCCCGGTCGCCTGGTTGCGCTCGTGCTGCTCGCGGGTGAGCGTGGCCAGGGTGGAGCGGACTTCGCCCAGCGGGACGTCGCCGAACTGGATGCCGACGGAGAAATTGAACTCGTCGCGCTGGCGCATCGACTCGTCGGCCCCGTCAGCGGTCAGGTCGACGTCTCCGTACGCGAGGAGCTTGTCGGGGTCGTGGCCGGCGTCGATGAGTTTCTTCCACACGGGTGTTCCGGGATAAGGGCGGAACTCGAACACGCTGGCCCGCACGTCGCCGGGGTTGCTGTCGGCGATGCTCCAGAGGTTGCGGATGTGCCGTACGGTCGCCTGGATGTCCTCGTGGGTCTCGCCGGGGAAGCCGAGGATGAAGTACCCCTTCACACCGATGCCGTGTTCGACAAGGCGGCGAGCGACGCGTTCGGTCATCTCGGCGTCGATCCGTTTGTCCATCGCGCTCAGGATGCGGTCGCTTCCGGACTCGATTCCGAGGGCGACTTCCCGCAGGCCGTTGTCGACGAGCAGTTCGAGTTCGGTGTTGTCCAGCCGGTCCAGGACGTTGATGCGTCCGGTGGCGTCCCACACGTACCGTTCGCCGATGTCGTGTTGCGTGAATGCCGCCATCTGCGTCTTGATCACGCGGGAGGCGCCGAGGAACAGGTCATCGACGAACCGGAACGCGGTGACGCCGTACTCGCCGTGCAGCATGTCGAGTTCGCCGATGATGTCCTCAGGGTCGCGAACTCGGATCTTGACGTCGGGGTTGGCGCTGACGGCTGCGCCGCAGAATGTGCAGTTGTAGGGGCAGCCCCTGGAGCCGACGATGTTGACTTCCAGGTGCCCGGTGCGGGCGGCCCGGGTCAGCAGGGCGGTGCCGCGGCTTACCGCGAGGCGGCGGTCTGTCTCGGTGGGTGCGGCCCGGTAGGGATCCTGGGGCAGGAAGGCGCGGTTGACGTAGGGGAGGGCGTTGATGTCGGGGCCGAGCATCTGTGCGCTCGTCCTGGGGTCGCCGACGCCCGCTGCCCGGGTGCCGAGCAGGCGGTCACGCCACAGGACTCCTGGCAGTTCACGCCGGCGTTGCTCGTCCTCCAGGAGGGCGGCGACGCGCAGCTCACCCTCGCCGAGCACGAGGGCCCGTAAGTTGCTCATGCGCGGGTCGGTGAGAACACGGTCCGGCATGGCCTTGGCGTGGTGGCCGCCGACCATGAGGGCGATGTCCGGGGAGAGGCCGGCCGCGATGCGGGCGGACATCTCGTAGGTGGGGGCGAGCAGGTTCATGGCCGCCCACCGGGGCTGTGCTTCGTTGACGAGATTCACTGTCTCCGCGATGCCGAGACCGTGGGCTTCGGCGTCGAGGAGGCCTACGTTGAAGCCGCCGACCTCCTTCGCGTACGTGGCGATGTACGCCATGCCCAGCACGGGGAGCGTGTAGTCGTTGGTCCGTGGCCGTTGGTCGTAGTCGCGCAGCGGCGCGTTCACGAACAGCGCGTCGAGTGTGCGGGTCGGATCGGCGCCCGTGATCAGCGATAACTGCGGCATGGATCCTCCAGGTCAACGGGCATGGGAGCCCCAGGTGAGGGTGGCGAGGGTCAGGGTGTGCAGGGCGGTGCGGTTGGGACCGGCCATGCCGATCCACATCGGGCCGAATGCCTTGTCCTTCCTGCCGGGCCAGGCGTGGGCGGGCGCGATCTGTGCGGCCCAGGTACGCACGGCGAGATCGTCGTGCGGGTAGATGCTGAAGTCGCCGGTGTAGTCGGCGGCTGCGGCGGCCGCGGTCCACGGGCCGATGCGTGGGACGCTCGTGAGCGCGGCGACCAGGTCGCGGGGGTCCATACGCTGCCAGTGGAGGTAGTGCCGCTCGTAGTGGGTGGCGGCGGCCTGCAGGACACTGCGGTGGAACTTGGCCCCGACGTCCGTGAACCGTTCGTCATCCAGTTCCAGGACCTGGGCGGCGGTAGGGGCGACGGACAGTTCCCCCGTGGGGCTGAGAACGGTGGTGCCGAATGTCCGGCACCACGCCCTGTACAGCTTGCGGGCCTGCCCGGCGCGTACGACCTGCCGCAGGATCGCGGTGGTGATGGCGTCCCACAGCCAGGGATTGGCCAGACGCTGCGTGGGGCCGAGGTCATCGAGCCCGGCCTTGAGTTCGGCAGGGACACTTTCGGGCAGGCACGAGGGGTCCGTGGCGACGAACGCCGGCTTCGCATCCTCAGCGCCCTGCACACACGTCATGTGCGGGCCTTCCTGGTCCCACGACACAACCCAGACACCAGAGGCCGTGCGCACGGCTCGTGCGCGAGCGCCTGCCCCCGCCTCGGTCCAGGCGGGGTGATCAGTCGTCAGAACGCCGGGCATTGATGCTCCTCGTGTTGCGCGGTTGCTGCGCCGTAGCCTCTCGCGTTCCGGGGGTCTGCGCGGGCGGGCGCGGGAAGGATCGGCCTCATTGGTGCTCGCTGGGACCAGCCATCGGCGTACACCGGGACTACTCATGAAATCCACTTGATCTACTGGCTTACGGTTTTGGCATGACGATGAATCTCCGGCTGGCAGAGGTCACTGCGGCCAACTTCGATGCCGCGATCGGCCTGAAAGTTCGCCCTGACCAGGAGCATCTGGTCGCGCCGGTCGTGAAGTCACTCGCGGAGGCATACGTGTACCCCGGCGTAGCCTGGCCCCGCCTCATCCTCGACGGAGACCGGCCGGTCGGTTTCCTGATGGCCTTCTTCGACATCGACTTCGCGGGTGACGGCACAGGCACTGATATCCGCTCGGGTCTGTGGCGGCTCAACATCGCGGCCGGCGAACAAGGCTGCGGCTACGGTCGCTTCGCAGTCGGGTCCGTGGCCACTGAGATCCGCCGCCGGGGCGGCACGCGTCTGACCACCACCTGGCACCCGGGCAAGGACGGCCCCGAGGGCTTTTACCTCGGGCTCGGGTTCCGGCCGACAGGGGAGATGAGCGGGAATCAAAAGGTCGGGGAATTGGAGCTGGGCTAAGGGCTGTCCGGCGGATCTTCGCGGTTCGCATGGCCGTGTGGAGGAGTCCTCCCGGTAGAGGATGGCGACGCGGCAAGCGGTCCTTCTGTTCACGTGGGCCACCGGTGTGTGGACGGCGCATGCGGCGCTCGGCGACGGAGCGGTTGCGGGGGCACGGGGCGCCCATGGATCTCATGGCGTGCGTAACGACTGTCGTGTGGGGGCGCCCGCCTCCTGGCTCGGGGCCCTTGCCGAGGGGTGCCGAGCAGGTGGACGATCTTGGGGAAACTGCTGGTGAGAGGGGGTTTCTGGGGGTTCAAGATGCTTGGAGTGGTGGGGGGCGCTTACCCTGATGGCGGTGGCTTGATCGATCAGTAGCGTCGATGCGGTGCCGGGCGGGTGGGGTGTCCCCGGGCGGTGTCGCGGTCACCCCAGGCGTGGCGGAGTCAGGCCGCCACCGATCGTTCCAGGCCCGGATCCCCGGGCACTTCCCCCACAGGAAGAGGAATCGAAACATGAAGTCCTCCCGCTTCTGCACCTCCGCTGTGGCCGTTGCCGCCGCGGTCGCCCTGCCCGTTTCGCTGGGGGTCATGGCACCGCAGGCGTTCGCCGAGAACGCTGCGCCGAGCCCGTCCACGTCTCCCAGCACCTCGCCGGCGCCGAGTACGTCCAAACCGTTCGGTCCTGGGTGCGCGTCGTTGGCGAAGAGTGGCGCCGGCAGCGTCGCCGCCATGGCCAAGGAGCGGCTGGCGAACGCCGCGGCGACGAACCCGAACCTCGCCACCCTGGTCAGCGCGGTAAAGAAGGCCGGACTGACCGACACACTGAACAAGATCAAGGACGGCACTCTCTTCGCGCCGACCAACGCGGCCTTCGCCAAGGTGCCCAAGGCGCAGCTCGACAAGCTGCTGAGCGACAAGGCCGCGCTCAAGAAGCTTCTGACCTACCACGTGGTGGGGAAGAAGGAGATCACCCGGGCCGAGCTCCCGAACGGCAGCTTCAAGACCCTGGAGGGTGCCGCGCTCAAGACCACGGGTTCGGGTACATCGTTCAAGGTCAACAAGACCGCGAACATCGTCTGTGGCGACATCAAGACGTCGAACGCCGTGATCTACCTCGTCGATGGCGTGCTGATGCCTCCGAGCTGATGCCGTCGGGCCCAGGCTGAGGCCAAGGTTGAGGCCGAGGCCCGGACATCCGTGGCTCGCGCCGCCGGTTCCGGCCGATACCGAGTGATCGATGTCGGCGGGCCGGCGGCGCAAGTCGTCCCGGAAGGTCTCGGGAGGTCTCGGGAAGTGCGCGTGGCGGGCGAACCGGTCGATGATGTCCGCCGGACTCGGCGAGGTGAACGATGGCGACACCCGGATCGGACCGTGCCCGGGGAACGGGCGCGGGCCCGCCGGCGTCCGGTCCGGAGGCTGTCATCCGTACGACCGGTCTCACGAAGGTCTACCCCAAGACCGACTTCGCGGCCGTGGACGGGATCGATCTGCTGGTGCGACGGGGCGAGATCTTCGGGCTGCTGGGCCCCAACGGCGCCGGCAAGACCACCACGGTCGGAATGCTGACCGCGCGGGTGGTGCCCACCTCGGGCTCCGCGTACATCGGGGACATCGACGTGGTCAGCCATCCGACCCTGGCCAAGCAGGTCATCGCCGTGGTCACCCAGCAGAACACCCTGGACCGCTCGCTGACGGTCTGGGAGAACCTCTACTTCCACGGGCTCCTGTTCGGCATCTCCCGCCGCGAGTCGCGGCGGACGGCGGACGAACTCCTCGACCGGTTCCGCCTGTCACGGTGGCGGGCCTCCTCCGTGTACGCGCTGTCCGGCGGGATGGCGCAGCGTCTCCTGGTCGCGCGGGCGATCTTCCACCGTCCGGCCGTGCTCTTTCTCGACGAGCCGACCGCCGGCCTGGATCCGCAGAGCCGACTGGCGCTCTGGGAGGTGCTGGACCGTCTGATCGCCGATGGCCAGACCGTTCTGCTCACCACGCACAACATGGAGGAGGCCGACCATCTCTGCGACCGGGTGGCGATCATCGATCACGGCCGGATCCTCGCCCTGGACACGCCTGCCGCGCTCAAGCAGGGGCTCGGAGCCGACACCATCGTCACGGTGGTCACCACCGGCAGCCCGGACGAGCTGGCGGCCCGGCTGCGCCGCGACATCGCGGGAGTCGTCCGCACCCGCCTGGTCGACGGCGGGGTCGAGCTTCAAGTCAAGGACAACGACCGGCTGCTGCCCCGCGTCGTGACGAGCGCCGAGTCCGGCGGCTTCGACCTGGTCGACCTCTCGATCGCCGAAAGCACCCTGGAGACGGTGTTCATCAGCCTCACCGGAAAAGAACTGAGGGAATGATGACCGCATACGGTATGCCCCCGCCGCCCACCGGACCGGCCGCGCCCCGGATCGGTGTGCTGCCGACGCGGTCCGTGGCAGCCGCCAGCCGTTCGGCGCTGGCGGCGCTCGTCCGGCGGGATCTGACCGTACTGCGGAAGAACTTCGGTGAGTTCGTGGGCCGGACCGTGATGCAGCCGTTCCTGCTCGTCTTCGTATTCCTGTACGTCTTTCCCATCATCGGACAGGGCATCGGATCCGGCGGCGGCACGGCCGGGGAATCCGCGTTCGCCACCGTTCTGGTGCCGGGGGTGGTGTCCATCGCCATCATGTTCCAGGGAATCCAGTCCGTCGCGATCCAGATGTCCCAGGAATTCGGGTACACGCGCGAGATCGAGGACCGGGTGCAGGCGCCCTGCCCGCTCTGGCTGGTGGCGGTGGCGAAAGTGCTGTCGGGCGCCGCCCAGGGGCTGATCTCGGCGGTCATCGTGCTGCCGATCGCGGCCGTGGTGCACGCACCGGGCGTACATCCCCATCTGACGGTCCACTGGTGGATCGTGGTCACGCTGATTCCGCTGTCCTGCATCGCGATGACCTCCCTCGGGCTGCTCCTGGGCACCACCTTCGAGCCCAGGAACATCGGGGTCATGTTCGGTTTCGTGGTGCTGCCGCTCGTCTTCCTCGGAGGCACGTACTACCAGTGGACCAAGCTGGGCCTGGTGGAGCTGGGCGGGTTCCACTGGCTTCAAGTCGTCGTCCTCGTGAACCCCTTGATCTACATCAGCGAGGGTATGCGGGCCGGATTCACCGATCTCTCGCACATGCACCTGTACATCGTCTATCCGGTGCTCGTGGCGTTCTGCGTGCTCTTCCTCGGCCTGGGTCTGCGGAACTTCCGCCGCCGGGTGCTGTCCTGACCGCGCGGGTGTCCGTTGTCAGCGGGCGCTGGCACGATGAGGGGATGAAGATCTACAACTGGCGGCCCTTCCTTGAGCGGTGGAGCGCGGACTGGGTCGAGTCGATCGGTGCGCTGGGGCTCAGGGACGGGGACGAGGAGGCCCTGCGGGAGCGGTGGCTCGGGTTCCCGGCGGCAGGGGAAGAGCGGATCCGGGCGCTGGAGGAGCGGCTCGGGGTGACGCTGCCGCCGACCTACCGGTCCTTTCTGGCGACCACCGACGGGTGGCGGCCGGCCGGGACGGGCCTTTCTCCGCTGGGGGCGGCGGACGGCGTTCGCCGGCACGCGGACCCCGGCGGGCGTCAGGAGATCTCCGGGGACGGGGCGGACGCGGTGGACGCGGTGGACATATGGGCCGGGGCGCTGGAGCTGTCGCCCGGCTCGGACGTGGCCGGTGTCCTGCTCGACCCCGGCGATGTGAACGCCGACGGGGAGTGGGCCGCCTTTCTCCACCGGGGCCGGCCGGACGAGAACCCGGACCGTTACGAGTCGTTCATGGAGCTCATGCAGGCCCTGTTCCGGGAATTCCACCGCGCCAATCAGGCCACCCCCGGGTTTGTGAACGAGACGACGCGCGAGCTCGACGCCGATGTCGAGGAGGCGCGGACGGCCTGTCTGCGCGGCGACGACATCGATGCGCAGCTGGAGTTGCTCATCGAGGCGGACGAGCACGGACGGCCCCGCGCGCGGGGGCTGCGGGCCCAGGTGGAAGCGATGCTGGACGGCGGGCCGGTGCACTCCCCCGTCGTCGCGGACCTGGGCGATCCGCTGCGGGAAACCGATGGAAGTACGGTCCGGTACGAGCCTCCCGGGCCGTTCGGTACGGCGGTCGCCACGGCGCGTGAACAGGCGCGATGGGGCGATACCGACGCCGCCTGGCACATCCTCGCCCCTGCCCTGGGCGACTGGGAGCCGTACGGCGCTGAGCACATAGCCCCCGTCGGGCTGCTCGCCGATCCGGTCCTCGGGCCGGTGATCACTCCGGAGCGCGGCCGGTACATCCTGGAAACGCCCCGGGGCAGCGGACGGGGGCGGACCCGTGACCGTGCGGAGGAAGCGCCCGAGCCCGTGGTGGACGGGCTCGCCTGGCTCGCCGATCAGGAGGAGCAGCAGGGTTCCTATCGCTTCGTGCTGGCCCAGGGCCTCTCGCCGGAGGACCTCGCCGGGCACATCGGCCATGGTCCGCTGCTGCCGCCGTCCAGCGAAGAGGAGACCAGCGTCCTGTTCGGACAGGAAGGGCGCAGGACCGCTCGTGTCGGCCTGTGCGGAGGCGGCTGGAGCTTCGCCTTCGAGAGCCGTACAGAGCCGTTCCGGCCGGAGCCGCTGAGCAGTCCGGGCGGGGTGAGCGGTCCGGACGGGGTGAGCGGTCCGCTCGGTACGGTGCCGGGGGCAGCCAAGTCCGTCCTGGTGTGGGTCGAACGGCCGGGCCAGGGTGCGGCGTCGCCCGGCACCTTCCACTTCTCCTGCGCCGAGGACGGGGAGCCCCGGTACGGATTCACAGTGCGCGGCGAGGAGACCGGGACCGAACACTGGGGGGAGGTTCCCGAATCCCTCGACCCGAAGCGTCTCTTTCCCGACTCCGGCGACCGGGCCCTGGACCTCGATGACGAGTACGAGGGACTCACCGCCGTCGCCGAAGAGTTCGGGGTCTCCTTGCCGCACTTCGCGATCCGGTACGGACGGCTGCACGCGGTCGCGACGCAGCCGGAGCCGGAGCCTGAGCGGCAGCCGGAGCCTGAGCCGGGGCAGCCTTCGTGACAGCGCTGCTCGCCGAGGTCATCGCCACCGAGCGGCTGACGCTCGTGCCGCTCCGTGTCGAGCACGCGCAGGAGATGGCCGTCGTCCTGTCCGATCCGGCGCTGCACACCTTTATCGGCGGGGCGCCGGCGACGGCGGAGGAGCTGCGCACGCGCTACGCCCGTATGGTCGCGGGCTCTCCCGACCCGGACGTCTCCTGGTGCAACTGGGTGATCGGCGTCCGCGAGGACCAGCGGGACGGCGCGGGAGAACGCGAGCGGGACGGCGAGCGGTTGGCGGGTACGGTCCAGGCGACCGTCAGCCTGGACCCCGAAGACCACGAGGACCCCGAGGACCACAGGGGCCACAAAGACCCCGGACGCCACGGGGATCTCGTCGCCGAGATCGCCTGGGTGGTGGGCACGCCGTGGCAAGGACGCGGGATCGCCACGGAGGCCGCGCGGGCGCTCGTACGGTGGCTGGACGAGCAGGGCGTACGGACGCTCATCGCCCATGTCCATCCGGACCACGGGGCGTCGGCGGCGGTCGCCGCGGCCGTCGGGCTGACGCCCACCGACGTATGGCACGACGGCGAGGTCCGCTGGCGGCGGCGCCTCGGAAGGTGAGCTCACCGGCCCCCCGTCCCGGATCGGGGCGGGAGGCCGGCGTCGTGGCCCTGCCTCAGCGGCCGTCGTGGATCAGGGTGCGCACCATGCGGCAGGTGACGTCGGACGGCGGGTGGATCCCGATGCGGGCCGCCGTGCGCCGTATCCTGCGGTTGTTCGCGTTCGCCGGGTGGTACACGCCCGAGTCGAGCAGGGCGATGGCGAGGCGCATGGCCTTCAGTCGGCGGTTATGGGTCTCGTACCACTCACGGGGCTGTCCCGCGGGCAGTGGCTTGCGCTTGATCGGTGGCAGGGTCTCGAAGGATTTCGTCGTGATTGTGGCAACGGCCATCGGCGACCTCCCGGCACGGTGGTTGGACCCTCACGAACTACCTCCATTTTACTGCCTCCCACTGACAATCGCCCCTGGCCAGACGTTGTTTGAGGGGTGGCCGACGGTACTGTTGGGGCCATGGAGATCTGGATCAATCCCGCATGCTCCAAGTGCCGCGGCGCGATGACGCTGCTCGATGAGGAGGGTGCCTCGTACACCGTCCGGCGCTATCTGGAGGACGTACCGACCGAGGACGAGATCCGGGCGGTGCTCGGCCGGCTGGGCCTTGAGCCCTGGGACATCACCAGGACCGAGGAAGCGGCCGCGAAGGAGCTGGGCGTCAAGGACTGGGCGCGGGAGGCCGGTTCGCGGAACCGCTGGATCGCGGCGCTCGCCACGCATCCGAAGCTGATCCAGCGGCCGATCATCACAGCGGACGACGGCACGGCGGTGGTGGCGCGTACGGACGAGGCGGTACGGGACGCCCTCGGCCGTTCGTCGTAACCCCAGCCGCGGCGAGGCCACCGGCCCCCGCACGGCAGGCCGACCGCGCCGAGGCTCCCGGCCCCCGCACGGCGCACCGGTCGGGGTGTGCGCCACCAGTCCCCCGCAGCGCACACCCCGCGAGGCCGCCGCTACTGCGTGGCGCCCGCCGCCGCGCGTTCCTCGGCTTCCGTCAGGATCTCCGTCAGCCGCAGCCCGAACCGTACGTCGCACGGGTGCGGCCGGCCCGTACGGACCGACTCCAGCAGCGCGTCGACCGCCGCCACGAACGAGTCGACCGGATCGCCCCAGCCCTCCGGCAGCACCGCCGTCCCGTGCTCGCCCCGGAGTTCGAGCCCGGTACCCGCGCCCGCCTTCGGCGCGCTCAGGCTCAGCGCCGCCGAACTGGCCACCCCGGACGTATGCCGGAACACCAGGTGGGTGAGGTCCGGCTCGGTCCGTACGGCCGTCACCTCCGTCACATCGCCGAGCAGCGGGATCAGAGCGGACAGCGCGTGCGGGCCGACGTCCCACAGTCCGCCCTTCTCGCGGCGCCAGGGCGATTCGGCGTACGGGCTGTCGGCGCCCGGCCCGTAGAGGGCGCCGAGCCAGTACGCGTGGGCTGTGAACCAGCCGCCCTTCGCCGCCTGTTCGTCGATCCAGCTCGCCGTGCCGGCGGCGAAGCGCAGCGTGCAGAAGACCACGGACGCCACCCCGGCGCTCGCGGCCGCGTCCGCCACCTCGCGGGCCCCGGCCACGGTCGTGGCGACCGGCTTGTCCAGGAGGAGATGGCATCCGGCGGCCGCGGCCCGTGCCGCCAGTGGCGCCTGGATGTCCGGCGGCAGGGCGAAGGCGACGGCGTCGCTCTCGGCGAAGAGCGCGTCGAGCCCGACCTCGCCGGAGTGGGCGGTGGTGCCATGGGCGGCGGCGAGGGCGGCGGCCGCCTCGGGGCGCCGCCCCCAGACGCCGCTGAATTCGAGTCCGGGATGGCCGGCGAGCGCGGGGGCGTGCGTGCGCTCCGCCCAGGGGCCGGTGCCGAGGAGTCCGATACGTGGCTTGCTCATGACCATCAGTGTGCCGCGTCCGGGCGGCGCGGGGGTGTCCGGGAGGCGTAAACGGGAGGCGTAAAAGCGGGTGCGGCGCCGGCCACGGCCGGTGTTACGTTGCACGAGCCGGCGAACTCGGCGACTTCCTCTTCGAGCCCGGCCGGCGCAAGCGCTACGAGCACCCGCTGCTGGACGCGCATCGCCGCGCCCGCTTCGAGCAGGGCGCGCTCTACGAGCTGCCGTTCACCGCCGCCGAGGGGTTCGCAGCGGGGCACGGCATCACCCGTGACGTGTTCCTGGAGCGGATGGCTCCACGGCTGACCCGGCTGGAGCGGCTGCGGACCCAGCGGTCGGCGGGGGTCAGGGCCGACGGCCGGACCGATCTGGCCGGCATGCCGCCGACCCGCCTCGCGCCGCCCTGTCGTTGGCTCCGGACGAGCGCGTACGGCGCCGGGCGGAGCTGACCCGTGCCCTGCGCGCGGCAGCGCGCCGCGTGGCGGGTCCGCACACCGGGACGTGGGAGCGGGTCGCCGCCGTACTGGACGGCAGCTACTCCTCGTCCGGCTCGGGCGAGAAGCGCCGTCGTCCGCTCGCGGTGGCCCTGGCCTGCCATTTTCTGCTGGAGGCGCCGGCCGCTCCGGGGGAGTACAGCGCGCTGTGGATCTCAGGGAGCACGGACCACTTGCCTCGTACGCCCCTGGGGGCCGACACCGCTCGGGGACGCGGATCATCGACGCTCTGGAGCACGCGCCCGACCGGCTCGTCATCGTCTCGGACGGCTGGGACAACGCCCCTCCGGGGCTGGCGGGCGAGGTGCTGCGGGTGTGGCGTACCCGGCGCGCAGGACGAGTGCCGTTCATCTGAACCCCGTATACGACGCGGACGGTTTTGACGTACGCCGGCTGGCACCGGGCGTGCCGACGGCGGGGATACGGGACGCCGAGGATCTGCCGGCGCTGGTGGAGATCGCGCAGTTCGCGGAGGGCCGTACGGGACTGGCGGAGCTGCGGGCGTATCTGGACCGGCGTGTGCGGCGCCTTCTGGACGACGACCCGTTCTGCCACTTCCCCGGCGAGGCCCCGCCACGGGAGACGGCCACGCACGGGACGACGGCCCCAGCCACGCACGATACGGCCCCTCCGTCTCGTACCGCTGGTGCGCGAGGAGCCGATGGACGGGCTGCGGCGGCACCGCGAGATCTACGACGGGTTCGGCGAGGTCCGGGTGAACCCGGGCACCCAGTACGTCTCGTACATCCCGCACGGCTTCGTCGCCGACTGGTCGGGCGACGGCCGGCAGGGCACGTCGCCCGGTGGGCAGGGGGCGGCGCACGGCACGCAGTTGGGCGAGGGCCGGCCGCAGACCGTGCCCGTACACCGCCACCACCGGATGGTGAAGCGCGCGAAGGCCGGGAAGGGGCTGTCCAGGGCCGCCGCAGCGACGTGCTGCCGGTTCCTCCCGCTGCATCTCGCCCTGGAGGGCTATCTCGCGCTGCACTTCGGCGGCCCGTCCACCGCCTGGGACGAGTGGTCCCGGCAGGCGGTACGGCAGGGGCTCTCGCCGCGCGCCGAGGACACCTGTCTGGGGCTGACCGTCCGTGGACTCGCCGACGCGCTGCGGATCTTCGAGATCCATCCCGGCCAGTGCGGCGTGATGGTGTACGCGGCGGACGCGCTCGCCGCGGCCTTCGTCGTGCCCCATCCCGCCGACTACCGCGCTCTGCACCCGACCCTGTTGCAGGACATGTACGGCGAGCTGGTGCACCAGTACGCGTTCTTCGGCGGCCCGGTGCCCGAGTTCGAGGCGCGGATCCGCGACGGCGGGCACCTGAGGACGCTCGCCGATCTGCGGGCCGCGGCGTGTGCGCGGGAACGCGCGTGGAGCGACGCGCACGAGAGCAGCACATCGGCGAACTGATCACCGATCACCAGGGGCGCACCGCGTACCTCAAGACGTTCCGGCTGTCCGACGCGCAGATCAGGCACGGTCAGCTGCTGAGCCGACTGGCCGAGCACGACTGGCACCTGGGCCGTACGGCGGAGACTCTGGGCACCAGTGACGACGAGCTGGTCCGCCGGATCCGCGGCGCCGGATTCGCGTCGCTGCTCAACGCGCACGCGGTCGCCCGGCACGCCGCCGAAACAAAAGAAGCCTGAGTAACACGCGGTTCATCAATGGGCAATGGACGGGAAACCGCACATTGCGAGGCTTTCCCGTCATAGCTGCTGCACCCGCAAAGGATGAGGCCACGTGACCTTCAAGGCTGAGTACATCTGGATCGACGGCACCGAGCCGACCGCGAAGCTGCGCTCGAAGACGAAGATCCTTGATGCCGGCGCCGAGCTGCCCATCTGGGGCTTCGACGGGTCGAGCACCAACCAGGCCGAGGGCCACGCCTCCGACCGCGTGCTCAAGCCGGTCTTCTCGTGCCCCGACCCGATCCGCGGCGGGAACCACGTCCTCGTCATGTGCGAGGTCCTGAACATCGACATGACGCCGCACGAGTCCAACACGCGTGCGCAACTGACCGAGGTCGCCGAGAAGTTCGCGGGCCAGGAGCCGATCTTCGGCATCGAGCAGGAGTACACGTTCTTCAAGGGCACCCGTCCGCTGGGCTTCCCCGAGGGCGGCTTCCCGGCCGCGCAGGGCGGCTACTACTGCGGTGTCGGCTCGGACGAGATCTTCGGCCGTGACATCGTCGAGGCGCACCTCGACAACTGTCTCAAGGCGGGTCTGGGCATCTCCGGCATCAACGCCGAGGTCATGCCGGGTCAGTGGGAGTTCCAGGTCGGCCCGCTGGCGCCGCTGGACGTCGCGGACCAGCTGTGGATCGCCCGCTGGCTGCTCTACCGCACCGCCGAGGACTTCGAGGTCTCCGCGACGCTCGACCCGAAGCCGGTGAAGGGCGACTGGAACGGCGCGGGCGCGCACACCAACTTCTCGACCAGGGCGATGCGCGAGGGATACGACGCGATCATCACCGCGTGCGAGTCGCTGGGTGAGGGCTCCAAGCCGCTCGACCACGTCAAGAACTACGGCGCGGGCATCGACGACCGGCTGACCGGTCTGCACGAGACCGCTCCGTGGAACGAGTACAGCTACGGCGTCTCGAACCGCGGCGCCTCGGTCCGTATCCCCTGGCAGGTCGAGCAGGAGGGCATGGGCTACATCGAGGACCGCCGCCCGAACGCCAACGTGGACCCGTATGTGGTGACGCGGCTGATCGTCGACACCTGCTGCACCGCGCTGGAGAAGGCCGGCCAGGTCTGATCCGGCCCGCCCCGCCCGCCCCGACAGGCTCTGAGGGGGCGGCCGCCGTAGGTCCTGTCGACCGGACGGGGCCTGGGCGGCCGCCCCCTCGTCGTCGTGGTGCGTACCGACGGGTGGAAAGGGGCTCCTGCCCCGCCCCCGTATCTGCTTCAATGGGGTCATGGCCAGCTTCCAGCACACCGCGACGGGTCGCATCGACCTGGAGCCGTTCTGGCCGTCCCGGCAGCATCACGACTTCGACCGGGTGTGTTGCCGCGCGAGGAACGCGCCGGCCCTCTAAAGCCTTCTTTCAGGCCTTCGGCCGCCGCGCATGACGTACGTCCCGTCCGACCTGTCGACTCGACGACTCCTTCGCGCGAAAGAGCTGACCCCTCATGGCGAACCCCCGTTCCTTCTCCGCCGCGGCCGCCGCCGCGGCTCTCAACCAGAAACCGGCCGTGCCCGGCCGCCACCGGCTCCGGGCCGTCGACCGTGACGAGACCGCCCCGGCCGCCGTTCCGAGCGCTGTCACGGCCGGTCAGGTCGTGGACTTCCTGCCGCCGGGCGCCACCTGGCTGCCCGCGCCCCAGCACACGCTGCCCTCGCTGCCGGGACAGCCGCCGATGGTCGGCTATCTCGTGCTCGTACCGGCCGATCAGCACGCAGCCGTGCTGGCCGCCTCCGCGCCGCACCTCGCCGCCGGCACGGCCGTGAACAGCCCCAGGGCCGGCCATGGCGGTGGCGGTCCGGTGCGGATAGACGACGTCCAGCGGACCGCTGTCGTGGACGGACAGCAGCTGGACCTGACCTATCTCGAATTCGAACTGCTCGCCCATCTCGTGGCACACCCTCACCGGGTGCACACCCGCGACCAGCTGGTGACCACGGTCTGGGGTTACGGGCATGTGGGCGACGGGCGGACCGTCGATGTCCATGTGGCCCGGCTGCGCCGCAAGCTGGGCGCCGAGCACCGCCACACCATCCAGACGGTACGGCGGGTCGGGTACAAGTACGCACCCTGATCTCGCACTGATCCCGCACCGAGCCTGAGCGCGAGCCCGAGCCTGAGCCCTGCCGGCCGGACCGGCAGGGCTCAGTGCGCGCCACGGATGACGCGCGAGGGATGACTCAGTGCGCGCGCCGCCGCGTCCGGGAGCGGGCCAGCAGCCCCAGCGCCCCGTCCAGGACGAGGAACGCCAGCAGGCTGACGCCCAGCAGCGGGACGAACCAGCCGGCCATGGCCGTGACCGCCAGGAGCGGCAGCAGCAC
Organism: Streptomyces sp. NPDC058198; assembly: GCF_042882605.1. Taxonomy (NCBI): domain Bacteria; kingdom Bacillati; phylum Actinomycetota; class Actinomycetes; order Kitasatosporales; family Streptomycetaceae; genus Streptomyces; species Streptomyces sp. NPDC058198. The sequence continues at coordinate 113,703 of NZ_JBHVVP010000009.1, read as the reverse complement.
GGTCAGCGGCACCTTCCGCCAGGCACCGCGCGGCATCGCTCTGCCCGCGCTCAGCTTCCGCTCCTTGGTGGGCCTGCGCAGCCACCACATCCGGTAGCCCCAGAGGATGATCAGGATCAGCGCGAGGGCGAGGACCGCGAGCGCCAGCTGATTGACGAGCCCGAGGAAGACACCCATGTGGGCGTCGATACCGAACCGGGTGAGCTGGGCGAGCACGGGATAGTCGGCGAAGCGCAGCTCGTCCATGACCATGCCGTTGGCCGGATCGATGGCGACCGAGTCGAGCCGGACCGGGAACTGGGTGTCCGTCTCCGCGACGACATAGCCGCGGCCATCGGTCGGCAGGGTCACCGCGAGCGGCCCGTCGAGACCGGCCTGACGGGCGGCGACGACCGCCAGATCGGCTCCGACGTCCGCCCCGTCCATGCCGGGCATGTCCTCCATCCCCGGCATGGACTCGTGCCCTTCGTGGCCGCCGCCCGACCCGCTGGCGCCTGGTTCGAGGGTGGCGGTGACGACCGGGGTGGCGCCGCCGAGCTGGTCCTGGACCGCGCCGATGTTCTCGCCGGCGAACCGCGACCAGGTCAGGCCCGTCGCGGAGAGCAGGACGAGTCCGGTCACGGCCCACAGCCCGAGCGAGCCGTGCAGGGAGAGGGTCCTGCGGCGGCCGGTGGCCCCGCGCTCGGGCGTGAGCATCGCCCGCTTCGAGGTCCGCTTGCGCGCGGTCCAGAGCAGCAGTCCGCCGAGGGCCACCACCCACAGCCAGCTGGCGGCGAGTTCGCTGTAGATACGGCCGGGCTCACCCAGCTGGAGATGGCGGTGCAGCTCGGAGAGCCAGGTGCGCAGCGGCAGGGCGCCCGAACTGCCGTAGCTGGTCAGCTCTCCCCGCACCTCGGCGGTGTACGGATCGACGAAGACGGCGAGGGACTTGCCCTCCTCGACCCCGGGGGTGGTCATCAGGACCCGGGTGGTCGCGCCGTCCTCGGCCGAGGGGCGTACGGAAGTGACCGTGCCGTCCGGGTGGGCGGCGCGTGCGGCGTCGAGCTGGGCGGAGAGCGGGACGGTACGGTCGCCGACCGGTACCCGCAGCTCATGACGGTAGACCACCTTCTCCGCCTGGTAGGAGAGCGCGTAGAGGAATCCGCTGGTGGCGGCGACCAGCAGCAGCGGGGCGATCAGCAGGCCCGCGTAGAAGTGCAGGCGCAGCACGAGGGGCCGCAGGGAACTCCAGGCGGACGGGGTGCCCGGAGCGGTTTCGGGCGCGGCGGTGGGCCGTTCGGACTCGATCCCCTGTACGGGGTCGTCAATGGCCATGACTGTCCTAGGTGTTGGCGTCGGCATGGGGAAAGGGGCCCCGGGCCTGCCGACGGTCAGACAGTGATGGTGACGGTGGCTCCCGGAGCCGTGGCGTGAGAGGTACGGGGCGCGGGCGGGCCCCGCCGCGACAGGGTGTGCGCGAGGACGACGCCACGGAAGCGGTGCGCGGCGGGGGCGCCGGGCACGGGCCGTACGAGCCGGGGCGCAGCGGGCAGCCCGACCGGGGTGAGCAGCAGCCGCAGCGGGGTGAAGGCCAGGGCGCCGAGGGCGTGCGTGAGCCGGAAGAGCGCGGCCTCGCCCCGGGCCAGCCAGAGCGCGCAGACGGCGGCGGCGAGGAGGTGCGCGGCGGCCATCGCGGCCGGGCCGTCGACGAGGGCGGCCAGCGCGGCCGGCTCCCCCTCGGGCCCGGCGCCCGGGTCCATGCTCATACCGGAGCCCATGCTCATGGCCGTACCGCCGGCGGTATGGGGGTCGTGCGGGGCGGCGGACAGTCCGTACGGCGGCGCCCCCGCGAAGAGCAGATGCAGGGCGCCCTGGACGGTGAGCAGTCCGGCGCCGATGGAGCGCACGCCCCGCCGCCGCCCGCTCGCGAGCCAGGCGACGCCGCCGGTCACGCCGAAAGCCGCCAGCAGCGCGCCGGGCGGGATCTCATGCCCGGATGTGAACGAATGCCCCACCGCCGCCAATGTCACGCATACCGCCGCGAAGGCCGCGGCCCGTAGGGCGCGCATCGGCGACCGGGCATCTGTCATGGTCCGCATATGCTGCCATCCCGGCAGGTGCGCGCGGCAGATGCCAAAAGCACACGATTCCCCTGGCAGCGAATTCGGCTGTCCTTGTCGTCGGCCTCGGGGCAGAGTCGGCTCCATGAGACTCCTGATTCTCGGTGGTACGGAATTCGTGGGCCGCGCTGTCACGGAGGCGGCGCTCGCCCGCGGTTGGCAGGTGACCGTCTTCCACCGCGGACGGCACGAAGCCCCTGCGGGTGTGACCTCTCTGCTCGGTGACCGCACCGCCCCGGACGGTCTGGCGGCCCTCGCCGACGGTGAGTGGGACGCGGTCGTCGACACCTGGTCGGCCGCGCCGGCCGCGGTGCACGCGGCGGCGCGGCTGCTGGCGGACCGGGCCGGCCGGTACGCGTACATCTCCAGCCGGTCGGTGTACAGGTATCCCAGCCCGGCCGGACTCCCGGAGGACGGCCCGCTGGTGGAGGGCGCGTCGGCGGAGGCCGGGCAGATCTCGTACCCCCTGGACAAGCGGGGCGGCGAGCTGGCGGCCGAGGCGGTCTTCGGGGACCGGGCGCTGCTCGTACGCGCCGGCCTGATCCTCGGCCCCGGCGAGAACATCGGCCGGCTGCCGTGGTGGCTGGGCCGGATCGCGAAGGGCGGTCCTGTGCTGGCCCCCGGGCCGCGCGACAACCCGTTGCAGTACATCGACGCGCGCGATCTCGCCGAATGGACCCTGGACGCGGTGCGGGACGGTCTGGGCGGCGCGTACAACCTGGTCAGCCCGGCCGGGCACACCACCATGGGGGAACTGCTGGAGGCGTGCGTACGGGTCACCGGCTCCGGCGCCGAGCTGCGCTGGACCGCCCCGGAGCCGATCCTCGACGCGGGGATCGAGCCCTGGACGGACCTGCCGGTCTGGCTGCCGCCGGGCGAGCTGCACGCCGCCATGCACCGCGGCGATGTCTCCAAGGCCCTGGCGGCCGGGCTGCGGTGCCGCCCCGTGGCCCGGACGGTGGCGGACACCTGGGCCTGGCTCCTCTCGATCGGTGGCGAGGCCCCGCAGCGCCCGGACCGCCCGCCGGTGGGTCTGGCACCGGAGCTGGAAGCCAAGGTGCTGGGCCGGTGACGCGGGGCCGGTGACACCGGGGCAGCGACGCCGGGCAGTGACGGCTGGTCAGTGCGCCGGGCCGGGTGGCGCACTGACCGGTGACGCCGGGTCAGTGGCCTTCCAGGACCACCCCGGGTATCGCCGGTGCCAGGGCCTGGCGCAGCTCGGCGACGCCCTGATGCCAGAGGCCGTTCTCACCGTCCGCGTCGACCCAGAGATCGCGAAGCTCGGACTTGTCCGCGACGACCCGGTCCAGGGCCCGGACCGCGAGGGCCCTCAGCTCCACGGGAAACCGCGGCAGCGGCTCGTCGGGGCCGTACACCGTCTCCACGGGCGGGCCCCCGGGGCACTGCGCGGCGACCAGCGCGGCCGCCGCGACGGCCACCACTCCTTCGTCACTGTCCAGATAGCCGTCGGCGCCGATCGCGCCGAGCAGCGCCTCGCGCACGATCTCCGTACGCCGCCCCTCGGTCGCCTCGTCCAGGTCCGCGGAGAAGTCCGCCGCGGTGTCGTTGTCGAAGTGGCCGGTGTCCCAGGTCCCCATTGCAGCCCCCTGATCGTTCTTCATCCCGTTGCCCCTGATCGTGCCAGGAGCCACTGACAATCGGCCCCGCGCACGAGTCGGCCCGGGCGCCCCCCGTAGGACGCCCGGGCCGACCGCTCGGCGGATCAGCTCGGCGGATCAGCTCACCGGGGCGGCGTGCCGCGGGCCCTCCGGCGCGTCCGCCGCCTCGTCCTGCTCGCCGTGTCCGAGCTCCGGCAGCCACCGCAGCCACTTCGGCGTACGCCAGTTCCGCTCCCCCAGCAGCGCCATCACGGAGGGCAGCAGCACCATCCGTACGAGCGTCGCGTCCAGCAGCACGGCCACCGCGAGTCCCACGCCCATCTGCTGCATGTCCTGCATGGACAGCGTCCCGAAGACCGCGAAGACGGCGACCATGATCGCGGCGGCGCCCGTCACCGCGCCCGCCGTGCGGCGGATGCCCTCACGGATCGCGGCCCGGGTGTCCAGGCCCCGGTCGCGGGCCTCCCGGATCCGGGACACCACGAACACGTGGTAGTCCATCGACAGTCCGAACAGCACCACCAGCACGAACAGCGGCATCCAGCTCTCGATCGCGCCGACCCCCTCGGAGCCGATCAGCTCCGCGCCCCAGCCGTGCTGGAAGACCGCGACCATGACGCCGTACGCGGCCACCACGGACAGCAGGTTCAGCACGATCGCGGTGACGGCGATGACGTACGACCGGAAGCAGAACAGCATCAGCAGGAAGGTCACCACGGTGATGAAGACGAAGACCGGGACGATGCCGCGCTTCAGCTGATCGTTGAAGTCGACGGACCCCGCGAGCGCACCGGTGACATGGACCTCCGCGCCGGTGTCACCGAAGACGGCGGGCACCCGCTCGTCCCGCAGCTCCGCCAGGGCCTCCTTCGACCGCGCGTCGCTGCCGTTCCCGGCAAGCGGCACCTCGATCTCCGCGATGTTCCGCGCCGGGTGCACGGTCACCGTGTCGAACTCCGCCAGCGCCTCCCGGACCCCGGCGGACCCGATGTCGTCGGCCTTCACGACCACCCGGGCAGGAGCGGGTCCGCCGGGGAAGGCCGTGGTGATGTTCCGGTACGCGACGGACAGCGAGGAGTCCGAGCCGAACTGCTTCTCCAGCCCGAGCTCTTCCGTCTTCATGCCGAGCGCCGGCGCGGCCAGCGCCAGCAGCACCGCGACCGCCGCCACCGCGAAGAGCTTCGGCCGGGCCAGGACGGGCGCCAGCAGCGCACCCGCCACGGCGCCGGTCTCCCGCGCCCCCTTCTTCTTCCGGCGGTTCAGGAACGGCACCCGTCCGGCGTCGATACGGTCACCGAGCCAGGCGAGCAGCGCGGGCAGGACGGTCACGGAGCCGAGCATCGCGATGAAGACGACCAGAATCGTGGCGAGGGCGAAGCCCTTGAAGAGCATCAGCCCGGACAGGAACATCCCGGCCATCGCGACCATCACCGTCACCCCGGAGACCAGCACGGCCCGGCCGCTGGTCGCCGCCGCGATGCGCAGTGCGGTCTCGGCGTCACGTCCCGCGGCGCGCTCGTCGCGCTCGCGCCGCAGATAGAACAGGCAGTAGTCGACGCCGACGGCGAGGCCCATCAGGAACATCACGGAGTACGTGGTCTGGAAGAGATGCAGCTGATGGCTGGCGAGGGACAGCAGTCCGAAGGCGGCCATGCACGCGGTGAGCGCGAGCCCGACGGGCAGCAGCGCGGCGACCACGGCCCCGAAGGCGACCAGCAGGATGCCCAGCGCCAGGGGTACGGCAGTGAGCTCGGCCTTCTTGAGGTCGTCGGCCAGCAGATCGCCGAGCCACTTGCCCGAGCTGGCGTCGCCGAACTGGTAGAACCGCACGTCCTGGTGGGTCTCTCCGGCGTCCCGTACGGCGTCGAGGACGGGCTGTACCCGGTCGGGCGCGGTCGTCGGATCGCCCTTGATCTCGAAGCGGATCAGCGCGCTCCTGCCGTCGGCCGAGGCGAGCGGCTTGTCGATCTTCTGCGTCTCGCCCGTCGCGCGCAGGCCCTCGGTCACGTCGCGGGCCGCGTTCTCCCAGCCGCCCGCGGTCCGGCCGCTGATCATGAGCAGCTCCCCGGCCGGATGTTCGATCCCGGCGTCGTCGAGGATCTTCTCGGCCTTCGCCGACTCACCCGCGCCCTGCTCGGAGGCGGACATCTCGACCATGCCCGAGGCGCCGCCGACGCCCGCCGTCAGCACGACGAACAGCAGCCAGCCGATGATCGCGGTCTTGCGGTGGTGCGCGCTCCACACGCCGATTCGTGCCGCGAGGTTCTTCCTCATGGCGTTTCGCCCCCAGTGGTAAGCAGAGTTGAGCAACGGATGTGTCAGCTACGACGCTAGAAACCGGAGGCCGCCCGCCCCAGCCGTCAAAGCCCCTGATCGGGGGTGGTGCTGGCTACACCACCGGCCGGGGGGAGACCCGGCTGCCGGCGCGGGGCGGGTCCGGCCAGACTGAGGGCCGTGCCCGGAGGTCGGGCCGTCGGGGGCCGTCCCGGCCGGCGAAGGGGAGAGACCACCATGAAGACGAGGACGCGACGTTCGCTGGAGGCGGTCGGGCAAGGGCTGGCGCTGTCGGTCATCTCGCTGGCCGGCTCGATCACGCTGTTCGTGGTGGCGGTGGTCTCGATCTGCCTCATCCTGCTGGGTGTCGGTGTCCTCACCACCCCGGCCGTACTGACGGCGGTCAGGGCGCACGCCAATCAGCGCAGGCTGCTGGCCGCGAAGTGGTCGGGCGTACGGATCCCCGTCCCGTACCGCGCCTTCCCGCCGGACCTGCGCGGCGGGATCACCGGGCAGGTGGAGCGCTGCTCCCTGCTGCTGAAGGACCCGGCGACCTGGCGTGATCTGGGCTGGCTGCTGGCCGACATGACCGCGGGCTTCATCACCGCCGTCTTCTCCTGCGGCCTGCTCCTCTACGCGGTGGAGGGTTTCGTGCTGGCCGCGGGGCTGTGGCGGGTGTTCACGGACGACCGGTACTGGTACGCGTTCGTCCCGGTCTCCAGCCAGCTGACCGGACTCGCCGCGGCGGCCCTCGGCCTGGTGCTGTTCGCGCTCGGTCTGCGCTACAACACGGACCTGCTGCGGCTGCACTTCACCCTGGCCAGGACGCTGCTGGCGCCGCGTCATGACCAGGAACTGGCCCTGCGGATCGAGCGGCTCACCGAGTCCCGGCACGACGCCGTGGACACCTCGGCGGCCGAACTGCGCCGCATCGAGCGCGATCTGCACGACGGGGCGCAGGCCCGGCTGGTCGCTGTGGGCATGGACCTGTCCACCATCGAGGCGCTCATCGAGAAGGACCCGGCCAGGGCCAAGGAGCTGATCGGCAAGGCCCGCCAGTCCTCCAAGGAGGCGCTGACGGAACTGCGCGACCTGGTACGCGGCATCCATCCACCGGTGCTCGCCGAGCGCGGTCTCGGGGACGCGGTGAAGGCGCTGGCGCTACGGCTGCCGGTGGAGACCGAGGTCGATGTCGAGCTGCCCGGCCGGGCCGGCGCCCCGGTCGAGTCGGCCGCGTACTTCGCGATCAGTGAGGCGCTGGCCAACGCGGTGAAGCACGCCGCCGCGGACCGGATCTGGGTCGATCTCTCGTACGCCGAGGGGATGCTGCGGGTCGCGGTCACCGACAACGGCGGCGGTGGCGCGGCGATCGGAACCGGCTCCGGACTGAGCGGACTGGAGCGCCGGCTCGGTACATTCGACGGCATCCTGGCCGTCAGCAGCCCCGCCGGCGGTCCCACCATGGTGACCATGGAGATTCCTTGCGAGTTGTCCTAGCCGAAGATCTCTTCCTACTGCGCGACGGTCTGGTCCGGATGCTCGAAGCGTACGACTTCGAGATCCTGGCGGCGGTGGAGAGCGGGCCCGAACTGACCAGGGCCCTGGCCGAGTTGGAGCCGGACGTCGCCGTCGTCGACGTCCGGCTCCCGCCGTCCCACACGGACGAGGGTTTGCAGTGCGCACTCGCCGCGCGGCGTGCCCGGCCCGGTCTGCCGGTCCTCGTCCTGTCCCAGCACGTCGAGCAGTTGTACGCGCGCGAACTGCTGGCGGACGGCAACGGCGGGATCGGCTATCTGCTGAAGGACCGGGTCTTCGACGCGGACCAGTTCATCGACGCGGTACGGAGGGTCGCGGCGGGCGGCACGGCGATGGATCCCCAGGTGATCGCGCAACTGCTCTCCCGCCGCGCCCAGGACAAGCCGATCGGCGGTCTGACGCCACGGGAGCGCGAGGTCATGGAGCTGATGGCGCAGGGCAGGTCCAATGCCGCCATCGCCGGCCAGCTCGTGGTCACGGAACGGGCGGTGGCCAAGCACACCTCGAACATCTTCGGGAAGCTGGGCCTGCCGGTGTCGGACGACGACAACCGCCGGGTGCTGGCGGTGCTCGCCTATCTGGACCGCGGCCGGTAGGTCCTGTCCCCACGGACGCGCCTCACCCCGCAATGGGTATGTCCGCCCGGTTTGTTGAGCGAGTTCTTCATGAATTCCCGCGACGGCTGAACAGGCCGCGCGGCACGTCCGTATGCAACGGAGCGCTTCGCTTCACCCCCTGCCGAGATTTCCCTGTTCACGGCGACGAAGCTTGAGGAGTTCCATGGCACGCGCATCGAGAAAACGTTCCACACTGGCAAACCGGGCGATTGCCGCCTCGGCTGCCTTGCTCCTGGGCGGGGGTGGGCTGGTAGCGGTCAATGTTTACGCATCCGCGGGTGAAGGCTCGGCCGGCAAGCCTCCGCAGCAGCAGACCGAGAATGCCGGGCAGCAGATGTCGACCATCGACTGCCCGGATGTGGCGAACGAACTCACGGACGTACCGGAAGCGGCGCGCGCGGAGGTCGACCGGGAGCTGGCGGCGATCGACGGCCAGATCACGGACGCGTACCAGCAGTTCGCCGATCAGAAGGCGCAGATCGAGCGGGATCCCGCAATCGCCGACAATGCCATTCTCAATCCGCTGAAGGGCAAGCGGCTGGCCGCCCTCGACCGGATCGCCCTCGCGATCGGCCGGGTCGGGGAGCCGCCGCAGGGCCTTGAGGCGCTCGCACCGTGCACCCTGCGGGCCGACGACAGCGGCCAGGGCCAGGATCCGGGCCAGAACGACGGCCAGGACCAGGGCCAGGGTGACGGCCAAGGTGACGGCCAGGGCGGTGACCAGGGCGATGACCAAGGTGACGGCCAAGGTGATGACCAGGCCGGCGGTCAGGGCGGCAACGGCCCTGAAGCCGCCGACTTCGTCGACATCACGACCGTCCAGCCGAACACCAAGCAGCCCCGGCCGCGCCGCGGCGCGTCGAGAGGCGCGTTCACCACCGATTGCGGGCGGAACGAGGCCGGAAAGTTCAATTCGGACAATGTCATCGTCGCCCCAGGTGTGAGCAATGGCGCACACCATATGCACGATTACGTCGGCAATCAGGCCAATGACGCGTTCGCCAGCGACGACGCTCTCGCCAACGGAGAGAGCAGCTGCCGCAATCAGGGTGACAAGTCGACCTACTACTGGCCGGTGCTCCGTCTCCAGAACGGACAGGCCGAGGCGGACGCCAATGCGGACGGCGGCGGCAAGGAAGGCAATGTCGGAGAGATCCAGACTCCGGCCCAGGTCACACTGAAATTCGTCGGCAGCCCGGTCTCCCGGGTCACCGCGATGCCGCGCTTCCTGCGCGTCATCACCGGTGACGCCAAGGCATTCGTCAACGGCGACGCCAACGCCAATGCCTCGTGGAGTTGCACCGGATTCGAGAACCGCCAGCTCAAGGACAAATACCCGATCTGCCCCGAGGGCAGCAAGGTGGTCCGTACCTTCAATTTCCAGAGCTGCTGGGACGGCCAGAACACCGACAGCGCCAACCACCGCACCCATGTGGCGTTCGCCGATAAGAACGGCCGGTGCCAGAACGGATTCCGGGCGATTCCGCAGCTCCAGCAGCGCATTGTGTACGACGTGCCGCCGGGGCCCGGGTTCGCCGTGGACTCCTTCCCCGAGCAGCTGCACAAGCCCGTCACCGACCACGGTGACTTCATCAACGTCTTCGATCAGCGTCTGATGAACCGGGTGGTGAGCTGCATCAACAGCGGACGCAAGTGCCGCTGACCCTAGCCCCTGTCTGACACATCCCGCCTGGCTCGCGGGGCCTGGCACGCACACTCGCCGCGTTGTCGGAGTCATCCAAGTACGTCCAGTACGAGGACGATCCTCCGCCTTGCGATTGCACGCACCAGACCCCGCGAGCCCCGCCCTGCGGGCGGACGGCGCTCTGTGTCAGACAGGACCTAGCCTGCGCGGTCAGCTCGTGTGGTGACCGGAGTGACTCTCGTTCCCCCCGCCGCCACCACTGACCCCCGAGTGGTGGCGGGACGAGCCGGTCTCCACCGTCCCACCGAGCCGGCCGCGCAGCGCCGCGACCACCTTCGCGTCGCCGACCGCGACCCACTTCCTGCCGACGAGATACGAACCGCCGTAGTCATTGGCCTCGTTGATCCACTCGCGCTGGCCGCGGTCGGTGGCGAAGGTGGCCAGCACGTACTTCCCGTCGTCCGTCGTGCAGTTGGCCTGCCGCAGCTCCGTCGCGTCGGTCTGCAGGTCAGGCTCGCACTCCGCCCGCGAGGCGATCTCTTCGAGGCTCCCGGTTGCCGTCTTCGGCACCTCGGGGGCCTCGTCGTCGTTCGCGCCACAGCCCGCGATCAGGGCCAGGGCCAGGACTGCAAGTACCACTCGGGGTCGCTCCGTACGCATGCGGCCATCGTGCCCCGTGAGCACCCCGTCGCGCCGGGGAACGGCAGGACCGGGGTGACCATCGGACCATCCGCTCGTTCTGCTGGACGTGCGCCCACACGAAGACGTCACCGCTCCCGTGTCCCCCGGTTCCGCTCCCGCGCTCGTCGGCGTCGAACAGGCCGAGGCGGCCCTCGTCGAGCACTACCCCCGTCTCGTACGGATCGCCTATCTCGTCCTGCCGCCGTCACTCGACCGCCAGCGGCGTGTCCTGACCGCGCACGCGCTGGCGCAGCGCTCGCTGCCGCGCGGCCGTACGGCGGGCGACGCCCCGGGGATCCCCGCGCCGCGCCGTATCGAAGGGGCCGCGCAGGACCCCCTGTACGCCTGTCTGCGCGGGCGGGTACTGCGCCAGGCACTGGACGCCGGGCGTCCGCCGCTCCGCCGGGCCCTGCCCAGGCGCGCCCAACTGCCGCCGCTGCTGCCGCACGTATGGGGGCTACGGCTGTTCCCGCGCGCGGGCGGGGCGGACGAACTCGCCCTGGAACAGCGGCTGTCCGCCCTCTCCGGCGCGGCGCGCGCGGCGTTCGCCCTGCGCGCTCTCGACCGGCTGACGGACGCGGAGGTACGGCAGGTGCTCGGCGCGGCGGGCGCCGACGACGTGGACACGGCGCTTGCCGAGGCGGCCGGCGCCGGGACGGCGGACGCCGCCGCGCTGCTGCTCTCACCCGAGTTCGATCCCTGCTCCTTGCAGGCCAGGCCCACCGATCTGGCCCGCCGCCGGCGGCGGGTGAGGGCCGTGCTCGCCGCCGGCGCGGCGGCACTCGTCTGCGGCGCGCTCCTCGCGCTGCCCGGCGGCGGCTGGGGCCCCGATGGTGCGGCGGCGCCCGCGTACACCCGTAACGCCGCGGCCCAATCGGCCCTCGACCCGGCCAAGGTGCGGCGGATCGCGCCCGCCGCGTGGCAGATCTCGACCCGTACGGACTTCTCCGTCTGGCCCACGCGCGGCGCGCTGGCCGAGGATCGCGGCCTGCTGCGCCGGGCGCTGGCGGTCTGGGCCAGGCCCGGCGCCTCGGTACGGGTCTCGGCGACCCCCACCACCCCGTCGGGTCCGCCGATGGGATCGCCGCAGCTGCTGTACGCGGGCACGGTCGACGGGGCGCGGGTGGTGCTCTTCCACGACGGACTGCGGGTCGTGCGGTACGCGGAGTCCGAGGACGGCGGCGAGGCGGCCCTCGACTTCGCGCGGGCCGACGGCGCGGACGGCGCGGCCTCGGGTGCGCTGGTCGCGGGCCGCTCGGGCGGCGACGTCCGCTATCTGACGGCGCCGTGGGTGCGCCGTACGTCCGTACGCGACCTGCTCGACCCGGCAGGGTCCGCGCGGCCGCTGCGCCGCGACGCGGACGGGGTGACCGATCCGCTGGCCAGCCCGGCGACGGCCCGCGACTGCCGGTCCTGGAACACGCTGTCGGTACGCGACGGATCCACGGACCGGCTGCTCAGCGACCTCGGCGAGCTGATCCCGGCGCGGCTGACGTCCGGGCCGCCGTCGGCGCCGCTGGACGTGACGAGCGCGGCGGACCGGGCGACGTGGGCCAGGACGGCCTGTCTGCTGCCGGCGGTGCGCTCGCACGGCGTACGGTCCGTGAACTCCTGGCAGTACGCGCGCCAGCCGCTGCCGGAGTCCAACGGCACCGCCAACTGGCTGTGCACCCGCGCGGAGACCTGGCGGGGCAGGGGCAGCCGGGTGCTCGCGCAGTTCCAGGCGCCGTCCCGGCGGCCGGCCGCCCCGGGGGCCGTAGCGGCGCGGGCGGAGGACTCACCGGCGTGCGGGGTCCGGGATCCGCGGGTGCTGGCCGGTGTGCTGTGGAAGTCGCGGGGCGGCCGGTGGTACGTGCTGGCGGCGGGCAGCTCACAGTTCCGCGCGCTGGTGACGTCGGGAGGGGTACGGGGGGAGGCGGCGGGCAACGTGCTGGCGGTACGGGCGAAGCGCGGGGCGCGGGCGGAGCTGTGGGGCCGCGTCTCGGACGGCACCCGGCTGGGCGTCCTGCGGTAACGACGGGTGGCCGGGGGCCCGCACCGGCCCCCTGACCCCGTGGGCGCGACCCCGTTACGGCAGCAGGAGCCAGTCCGCCCCCAGCGCGGCCACCAGGCCCGCGCCCAGCAGCCAGGTGCCCAGGCGGGTCCGCCCGTGACGGCTCAGCTCGATCACCACGCCGCACAGGATCATCGCCAGCCCGTACACCCCGACCACCAGGACCGACGTCCGCTGCGCCAGACGTACCGCCAGCAGCACCGCCAGCGCCGCCAGCAGCACCGATGCGAGCGCGACCCGGGCGGCCCGGGCCTGACGTGGGGTCAGGCCGGTGCGCTCCGCCTCCGGTTCGGGCTCCGGTATCGGCGTGTCCACGGCTTCGTCCTGGTCAGATGCGCTCATGGACCGGGAGCGTAACGGACACGCCCGGAGACCGCCTCCCAGGTACGGGGCTGCCCGGTCAGGCGTAGACCACCGTGATCGAGGTGAAGCCGAGGGACCGCAGCAGGCCCTGGAGCATGGCGGTGGTGTTCTTCTCGGCGCGCGCGGTGAGTTCGCTGTCCTTCGCGGCGTCTCCGATGTGCCGCGCGGCCAGCCGGTTCACGGCCCGCTCGTCGGCCGGGTTGTCGGAGAAGAGATCGCCGAGCCGGTCGAGCAGCCCCCGTTCCTTGGAGACCGCGTACGAACGGTCCGCGTCGAGCGCAGGCTTGCCCAGCTGGGCGTGCGGCAGCCGGATCGTCGCGGTGGTGCGGGCCTCGTTGACCTGGACGTTGTCCTTGGCGATCCCGCTGAAGTCCACGTAGGAGCCGACGGTGCCGGCGCCCACATAGAGGGTCCGGGTGCCGCGGATCGCGTCCGGCAGGTACTTGGCGTCCTTCTCCAGGTCCACGACGACCTGGAAGTTGCCGGAGGCCGCCTCGTACCGGTCCAGGTCCTGGATGGATGTGAGCAGGGTCGGTCCCGTACGGTCCTGTGTCTCCTCGCCGAACAGGTCGCCGAACCCGGGCAGCAGGTCGAGGCGGCTGCCGAGGAAGAGCAGCGCGGCCACGACGAGGAGTGCGATGGGCAGTGTGCTCCACCGGGACAGACGCGACGCGCGCGTCCGCTTCCGGCTCTCTTCGGGTTTCACGTCGGTGGACGTCATACCTACCAGGTTTTCCCGCACGGGCCGGTTCACACAGTCACGTTCAGGTCTCCGAAGGCAGATGCCCCCGGAGCGCGCGGGCGAGCCCGCTCTCACCGTCGTCGACCAGGCCGCGGTGGAACGCGTCGTCGTAGGCGAGATTGCCGGCCGCCGCGCGGGCCCGCCGTTCGCACTCGGCGCGGACCGGCGCGAGCTCCGGCGTACCGCGCTGCGGGTGGCCGACCATGCGCCAGTACGCCTGGCCGGTGCCGTAGGCGTGCGCGGCCCGTTCGCCGTCGCCCTGGGCGGCGATGGCGGCCGCCAGCAGGTCGAGGCCGAGCGCGATGCCGAAGCTGTCGCCCAGCAGCTGCTTGGCGCCGATCATCGAGCGGGCGTGCGCCTCCGCCTCGTACGGACGGTCCTGCAGCAGACGCACCAGCGCGAGCTGGTAGTCGGCGTAGGAGCGGGTCCAGTACTCGTCGTGGTCCAGGCAGAGCCTTCGCAGGTCCGCGGCCTCCGCGCCCGCCTCGTCGAGCTTGCCGGTCGCGGTGAGCGCGAAGATACGGATCAGCCGGCAGCGCAGCCGGGACGGGGAGCCGAAGGGTTCGCCCGGCAGGGCGAGCAGGGCGCGCTCGGCCACGGTGAGGGCGGCCTGCGGGCGGCTCATCATCAGATAGGTGATGCCGAGGAGATAGGCCGCGGAGAGCATGGCTTCGGGGTCCTGCTCGTGCCACGCGGCCAGGCCACACCGCTCGCCGAGCCGGTGGGCGGTCTCGTGGTCGCCCTGGAGCACGACGGTCATGCCGAGCGCCCAGAGGGCGCGGGTGCGGTGCGGTCCCGCGGTGCGGTCGGCGTCCAGCGCGCGTTCCAGATAGATCCGCGCCTCGTGCAGATGGCCGCAGCAGAACCAGAAGAAGCCGACCCGGCCCGCCATGTGCACGGCCGCCTCCGGGTCTTCGGCGAGCAGGTGGTTGAGGGCGGCGCACAGGTCGGCGTGGGTGTCGGCGATCCGCCGGTACCAGGCGACCTGCGCGGGCCCCAGCCACGCGTCGTGGGCCTGCCGGGCGAGCTCGGCGAAGTAGGCGGCGTGCCGGTCGGCGAGCAGCCGTTCCTCGCCGAGTTCCGCCAGCCACATGGCGCCGTACTCCCGGATGGTGTCGAGCATCCGGTAGCGGGTGCCGTCCAGCCGCACCACGGACTGGGCGACGAGTCCGGCCAGGGCCGTACCGACGTCGTCGGTGGTGAGGGGGCCGCCGGCGCAGACGGCCCGCGCGTCGACCGGGTCGATGTCGCCGCGGAAGACGGAGAGCCTGGCCCACAGGAGGCGTTCCAGGGGGGCGCACAGCTCGTGGCTCCAGCCGATGGCGGTGCGCAGGGCGCGGTGGCGCTCGGGCCAGGCGTTCTCGTTGGTGAGCAGGTCGAGCCGGAAGGTGAGCAGGTCGGCGATCTGCTCGACGGAGTTCTCGTCGAGCCGGGCGCAGGCGAGTTCGACGGCGAGCGGGATGCCTTCGAGCCGGCGGCAGATCTGGACGGCGGCCGCGGCGGTCCCCGGATCGTCCAGGGACACCTGGGGCGCCGCGTCGGCGGCGCGGTCGCGGAAGAGCTGGAGGGCGTCCTCGTCGCCTTCCAGCGGCAGCGGCGGTACGTCCAGGAGGTGTTCGCCCTTGGCGCCGAGGGGCTGTCTGCTGGTGGTGAGGACGGTGAGCCCGGGGGCGGCGGTGAGCAGTTCGCCGACGAGATGGCCGCAGGCGGGCACCATCCGCTCGCAGGAGTCGAGGACGAGCAGCAGCCGCCGGTCCGCGAGCCATTCGCAGAGCGCCTCGATGGGCATGCGCAGGAAGTAGTCGGAGAGCCCGACGGCGTCGGAGACGGTGGCGAGCAGCAGCCGGTCGTCGTAGAGCGAGGAGAGGTCGGCCCACCAGACCCCGTCGGGGTAGCGCCCGCGCGACGCGGCGCCCCGGCCGGCGGCGCGCAGCGCCAGCCGGCTCTTGCCGACGCCGCCGCTGCCGGTCAGGGTGATCAGCCTGTGCTCTGTGAGCGCGCGTTCGAGACGGACCAGTTCGGTCCCGCGTCCTACGAAGCTGGTCGTTTCTTCGGGAAGGTTCCCCACCACGGGGACAGTCTGGACCAGGTGAGGTTCAGTCCTGACCCCCATGGTGGGAAACAGTCACAAACGACCGGAAGTGGTTCTTGTCCGGTCAGTTCGGCTCACTGACGCGCCGCGAAAACCGCAACGGTCCGCGCGGGCACCGTGAAGGTTCCCGAACTCCTTTCGTATGCCGATTCCTTGACCGTACGGTCCGCTCCCCCGGCCTGGACCGGGTGCAGCGCGTACGGCTGTCCGGCGAGCCCGGCCACCCGCTGGCTCTGCGCCCGCGGGGTCGCGTTGAAGACCACCACGAGCTCGCCGAGCCGCATGGTGATCACTCCCGGTGTCTCGTCGGGCCCGGAGAGCGGGAAGGCCAGCGCGGACTGGACCGCCTCCGTGGAGGTGAGGCTGAAAGCCCGCTCCGTGGACCGGATCCGCTGGAGGTCCTGGTACGCGGCGGAGGCACCGGTGATCTCCGGGCAGCCCACGGTCAGCGCCGGCTTGCCCAGCAGGGACGCGGCGAACGGCCACTTGTCCTCGTTGTCGGCCGCGGGCGGCAGCCCCCGGCCGAAGCCGTTGCCGTCCCGGCAGTCCCAGTGGATCGCGTTGAACCAGTCGCCGCTGTCGTACGAGTTGCGGTCGAGGGACTTGGAGCGCAGCAGGTCCGACCCGGCCTGGGAGAGCGCCGGGCCCTGGGAGAGCGTGGCGGTCGCCATCGCGAGGACCTGCATCCTGGCCCGGTCCGCGGCCGTCACCGAGGGCGGCAGCTTGAAGGCGAGCGTGTCGTAGAGGGTCTCGTTGTCGTGGGCGTCGGCGTAGGCGAGGGCGTCGCCGGGGACGTCGGCGTAGCCGGCCGGTGCGCCGTTGTAGTCGATCTCCGAGCCGCGAGCCGTACGGCCGGAGGTGTCGGTGAAGGAGTATCCGGCGAGGTTGCCGGTCAGACCCACCTTGATCAGGTCCTGGTAGTGCAGCAGCCGGGCCTTCTGCTCGGCCGGGGTGCCGTTGGCCGGTGAGGAGTTGGGGTCGGTGTAGAGGCCGGAGGCGAAGCCCTGGACCCCCGGGTCCTCGTCGAAGGGGCTGCCGCCGCGCACGGCGTCGCGGGCCCGGTCCGAGAAGGTCGCGATGCCGGTGCCGGCCATGTGCTTCTGGGTGGCCTGGACGAAGCGGGCGTCGTCGGCGATCTCGCCGAAGTTCCACCCCTCGCCGTAGAGGACGATCTCCTTGCCGTTGACGCCGTCCTTGGCCACGGTCAGCGCGTCCAGCGCCTTCCGTACGGCGAGGATGTTGGCCTTCGGGTGGTGGCCCATCAGGTCGAAGCGGAAGCCGTCGACCTTGTACTCGCGCGCCCAGGTGACGACCGAGTCGACGACGAGCTTGCCCATCATGGCGTTCTCGGGCGCGGTGTTGGCGCAGCAGGTGGAGGTGGCGACGGTGCCGTCCTCCAGCAGCCGCTGGTAGTAGCCGGGCACGATCCGGTCGAGGACGGACTTGTCGTCCTGGCCGCTCGCCACGGTGTGGTTGTAGACGACGTCCATGACCGTGCGCAGCCCGGTGCCGTTGAGCGACCCCACCATCTGGCGGAACTCGACCGTACGGCGCGTCCCTTCCGGGTCGGAGGCGTACGAACCCTCGGGCACGGTGTAGTGCAGCGGGTCGTAGCCCCAGTTGTACGCGTCCTTCGCGGCGCTCTTCGCGACGCAGGCCTGCTGCTCCGGCGAGTCGGGCGCATACACCTTCAGGTCACAGGCGGGCGTCTCCTGTTCGGACGCGCGCTCCGGGATGGTCCCGATGTCGAAGGCCGGGAGGAGATGGACGTACGACGTGCCGGACGCGGCGAGCGCGCGCAGCTGCTTCATCCCGTCGGAGCCGGTGTCCGTGAAGGCCGCGTAGCGGCCCGGGTGGCCGGACGTGGGGTCCGCGATCGAGAAGTCGCGGATGTGCAGCTCCTGGATCTGCGCGTCGCGCAGCGGGACAGCCGCGGGCTTCTTGAGCGCGGACCATCCCGCGGGCGCCAGCTTCGGATCGGCGAGGTCGACGACC
Organism: Streptomyces sp. NPDC058198; assembly: GCF_042882605.1. Lineage (NCBI taxonomy): Bacteria > Bacillati > Actinomycetota > Actinomycetes > Kitasatosporales > Streptomycetaceae > Streptomyces > Streptomyces sp. NPDC058198. Next base: position 95,987 of record NZ_JBHVVP010000009.1, on the reverse strand, counting down.
AGACTGCGGGCCGAGCCGGTGGTGAGCGCGGTCGAGTACGGGTCGGTGACCTTGTTGGTGACGACCTTCTGGACGCTCGGCGCCCAGACCTTGACGGCGTAGCGGTACGGCTTGCCCGCCCAGCTCTTCGGGCCGCTGACCGACCAGACACCCGAGGCGGGGTCGCGCTTCATGGCGACGGTACGGCCGTCGAGTTCGAGGTCGACCCGCTGGGCGGTCGGTGCCCACAGGGAGAGCGTCGGGCGGCCGTGTGCGAACACCGGGCCGAGGTCGGCCTCGACCGCCCGCGCGCTGTACAGATCGTCGAGGACGCCCGGCGTCTGTACACCGGTCGCCGCGAGCAGCGCGCCGTTCGCGGCCCGCTGGGTGGCGATCAGCTGGCCGGACAGCGACTCGCGGACCCTGTCCCGGTCCCGTACGTCCACGGTGAAGGCCGGGTAGTCCTTCAGATGGGGGTACGCGGCCTTCTGCGCGTCGGTCAGGGCCGAGGGGTTCAGCCGGAGCCACCGGCCCTCGTCGGACAGCGCGCCGTCCTTGACCGTGATGCCGCCGTCACGGGCGTACACCAGCTGCTGGCTGGTCGCGGCGGTCGCCTTCACCTTCCAGACGACGGTGTCCGCGTCGAGCCACTGGGCCTCGGCCTTCGCCAGGTCCAGGACCGGTCCGGAACCGGTCTGCGGCAGCAGGTACGTGGGCTGCCCGGCCAGCAGCCACACCTCGTTGCCGTAGGTCGCGAGGTCCAGCGACCGGTCGGTCGGGAGGTCCTTCTCGTCGCCCTTGTGCAGGATGTAGCTGAGCGAGGTGGCGCCTTCGGCGAGCGGCACCTCGAAGGTCACCCCGTAGGCGTCCTCCTTCACCGGCGGCAGCGGCTTCGCCCAGTCGGTCGGCTCCTTGGCGCCGGTCCAGGTGTGCAGGCCCCAGCCGTCGTAGTCGCCGTCGGCCCGCTGGTAGTGGAGGACGGCCTTGGTGGTGTCCTGCGGCGGGTACGCGCCGTCGGGTGCCTGGTCGGTCTGTCCGTCCCGGCCCTCCTCGATCCAGACCTCTCCGGTCTTCGCGAGGTCGACGGTCCGCTCGGGACCGTCGGTGGCGCCGTCCTTCGCGACGGTGTACGGGACGGCCGACGCGCCGTCGGGGACCTTGACCCAGGCGAAGGCGCCGTAGGCGTCCCGCCCGGTGAAGGGCGCGGTCAGCTCGCCGGAGCGCAGCTGCCAGCCGTCGTAGTCGCCGGCCGGGCGCTTGTAGTGGACGACCGCGTAGTCACGCTCGACGGCCGACGGCTTCTCGGGCGGCGGGACCTGGCCCGTGGTGCTCGATGCGAGGGCGCTCGCGGTGCGTCCCGCGCTGTCCACGACGACCGCCTTGTACCGCAGGGCGGTTCCGGCGGACAGCTTCTCGTCGAGGTACTGGGTGACCTTGTACGGGGCGTGGTCCGCGGTGCCGAGGGTCCGCCACGGGCCGTTGCCGGTCTGGGCGGCGAAGACGACCCGGTTCAGCTGACCGCCGGTGACCTGCGCGGAGAGCTCTACGGTGCCGGTGGCGCCGGCCGCCGGGGCCTTCAGCACGATCGAGGGCTTGGCGGCGGGCGGGGCCAGGGGCTTGGCCGCCTTCAGCACCAGCGAGGACAGTGCGGGCACGGTCACCTTGACGGTCCCGTCGGCGCTCGCGCGGACCGTACCCGAACCGCCGTACAGCGTACGGAAGTCGGTGCCTGCGGCCGATCCCGCCGGGATCTCCACGGTCTTCTCGCCGGTGGCGTTGTTCACGGCGACGACGTACTCGGAGCGCGTCTTCGCGTCCGTACGGGAGAAGGCGTAGACGGAATCCTTCGCGTACCGCTCGGTCTGGACGCCGTCACGCAGCGCCGGATGCTCCTTGGTGAGCGTGGAGAGCGCGGCGATCGACCGGTACAGCGGATGCGACGGGTCGTACGCGTCGGAGGCGTGCGTGCGGTCCGTGCCCAGCTGGTCGTCGTCGAGATAGTCGGCCGTCCGGGAGGCGAAGAGGGTCTGGCGGGCGTCCTTGTCGCCGCCCGCGCCCGTGAAGCCCTGCTCGTCGCCGTAGTAGACGACCGGGTTGCCGCGGGACAGGAACATCAGCTCGTTGGCGAGGCGGGCCCGCCCGACCAGCTCGGCGTCACCGGCGTCCGGGTTGTCCTGCCGGACGAAGGTGCCGATGCGGCCCATGTCGTGGTTGCCGAGGAAGGTCACCTGCTCATAGGCGTTGGCCCGGTCGGTGGTGTAGCGGTAGTCGTCGCCGAAGACCGCCCCGAGCCGTCCGGCGGACGCGCCCTGCGAGGCGTACGCGCGCGCCGCGTCCTGGAACGGGAAGTCGAGCGTCGCGTCGAGCCGGCCGCGGGTCACATACGGCGAGGTGACCTCCGTGTCCGCCGAGAAGACCTCGCCGAACATGAAGAAGTCGTCCCGGCCGCGCTTCGCCGCGTACGCGTCGAGCGCGGTCGCCCACTGGGTCCAGAAGTCCAGGTCGACGTGTTTGACGGTGTCGATGCGGAAGCCGTCGATGTCGAAGTCGCGGACCCACTTCTCGTAGATCTTCTCCATCCCGTCGACCACCTCGGGACGCTCGGTCCACAGGTCGTCGAGGCCGGAGAAGTCGCCGTACTCGCTGCTCTCGCCGGCGAAGGTGGAGTCACCCCGGTTGTGGTACATCGTGGGGTCGTTGAGCCAGGACGGGACCTTCTTCTCACCGCTCCGCGGCGCCGGCGTGTACGGGAAGGAGTCGAGGCCGGCCTTGGCGGTCCGGTCGCGGACGTCGAACGGACGGCCGTCCTGGTCGAGATACGGATAGGCGCCCTGGGGCCGGTAGCCGTAGGTCTTCTCCGCGTAGTCGACGGTGTCGGCGGTGTGGTTGGTGATGACGTCGAAGAAGACCTTCATGCCCTTGCCATGGGCCTTGTCGATCAGCGTCTCCAGGTCGGCGTTGCTGCCGAAGTGCGGGTCGACCTGGGTGAAGTCGGTGATCCAGTAGCCGTGGTAGCCGGCCGAGGCGTCCTTCCCCTCCCCCTGCACCGGCTTGTTCTTGAAGATCGGCGCGAGCCAGATCGCGGTGGTGCCGAGGCCCTTGATGTAGTCGAGCTTGCCGGTCAGGCCCTTGAGGTCGCCGCCCTGGTAGAAGCCCTTGTCGGCGGGGTCGTATCCGGTCTCCAGGCGCGAACCGGTCAGCCCGCCGCGGTCGTTGGCTTGGTCGCCGTTGGCGAAGCGGTCGGGCAGGACGAAGTAGAACTGCTCACGGGTCAGGTCGTGGCGTGCCGGTTCGGCGGCGAGCCTGGCGTCCGACGGCGGGGCGGGCGGCTTGGCCGCGGCGGCCGGCAGGGCGGGCACCAGCGCCGCGCACAGGGCGGCGGCGAGGACGCCGGTCGCCGTTCTTCGCAAGGGCGGGCGTATCACGCGGGTCTCCTCGGAGGCAGGGGAAGGGGGCCGCCCGGCGACGGGTCAGGACGTCGCCGGGCGGCCGGAATTCGGGGGGGGTGGAATTCGGGGGTGGAATTCGGGGGGTGGTGTCAGCAGGAACGGGCGCCCGTGTGCAGGGCCACCGCCGTGTTCGCGCCGAGCGTCGCCGTGAACTGTCCCGAGCCGTTCACGGTCACGGTCCTGGCGTTCTGCACATCGCAGTAGGTGCCGCCGGCCAGTGAGGTCTGGAAGGTACGGGTCAGCGCGGAGCCCTCGTGGTTGATGGCCACATAGCCCTTGGAGCCGCGGCCGAAGGCGATCTGGTCGCCGCCGTTGTCCCACCAGTTGGTGACGGCCTCACCGCGGGTGGTGTTGCGGAAGCCGACCATGGACGAGATCTCGCGCCAGGCGTGCTGGCACTTCCAACCGTCGCTGTAGCAGGCGTTGACCGTGCCGCCGTTGGGCGGTCCGGCGTCCCGGTCGGTGTACTCGTAGCCCGAGTGCACATCCGGCGATCCGTACGGCCAGGCCAGCATGAACACATTGGCGAGCGTGTAGTTCGCGCCGTCCTTGTAGCTGAGGGTGTCGCCGCCGCGCTCGGTGTCGTGGTTGTCGACGAAGACGGCGGACTTGCCGGACTGCATGTAGCCCCAGCCCTCGCCGTAGTTGTTGAGATAGGCGAGGTTCTCGTTGTTGAAGACCCGCTTGAGGTCCCGGGCGTAGCGGAATTCCTGGACGTCTCCGGTGCCGAGGTACTCGGTGGGCGAGACGGCCTCGCCCGCGCCGAAGATGACCTCCTGCTTCCAGTACGCGCCGGGGTTGGTGAGCCGGCTCTTGATGTTGGCGAGGTCGGTGGCCGGCATGTGCTTGGCGCCGTCGATCCGGAAGCCGTCGACCCCGAGCGAGAGCAGGTCGTTCAGATACGTGGCGATGCGGCCGCGTACGTACTCCTCGCCCGTGTCCAGGTCGGCGAGACCGACCAGTTCGCAGTTCTGCACGTTGCCGCGGTCGCCGTAGTTGCTGATCTGCGACCGGCAGTCGTCCATGTCGGCGCCGGAGTAGATGCCCGGGTAGTTGTACTTGGTGTACGAGGAGCCGCCCGTACCGGTGCCGTCACCGGCCGACATGTGGTTGATGACGCTGTCGGCGACGACCTTGACGCCCGCGGCGTGGCAGGTGTTCACCATGCTGGAGAAAGCGGCGCGGTCCCCGAGACGGCCGGCGATCTTGTAGCTGACGGGCTGGTACGAGGTCCACCACTGGCCGCCCTGGATGTGCTCCTGGGGCGGCGAGACCTGTACGTAGCCGTAGCCGGCCGGGCCGAGGGTGTCCGTGCACGCCTTGGCTATGGAGGCGAATTTCCACTCGAACAGTACGGCGGTGACGTCCTTGCTGCCGGGCGGGGCCGCCTGGGCGGTCCCGGCGGGGACCACGAGGGCGGTGGCGCCGGCCACAAGGGCGAGCGCGACGGCCAGGGATCTGCGAGCCATGGTTCCTCCTGCACTGGTGGGGGGAGGTGCGGGTGACGATGGTGCGGCCTCGCGTGGCGTGTTCTGCCCTCAAGGCCCCTTGCGGGTGGTGCTGTTGGTGCTGGTGGTGCCTTTTGTTTCTCTGGTACTGCGGAAATGGTCGGTGGGGTGGGACGTGTGCGCGCGGGACGCGGGCCGGCGGGACGCGGGCGAGCCCGCGGTGGAGCCGCGTACGACCAGCTCGGGCTGGAAGACGTACTCGGTGCGCTGGACGGGACTGCCCGCGATCTCCTCCAGCAGCGCGCCGACGGCCGCCGCGGCCATCGCGCGTACCGGCTGGCGGACCGTGGTGAGCGGAGGGTCGGTGAAGGCGATCAGCTGCGAGTCGTCGTACCCGACGACCGACAGGTCGCGCGGCACGTCGAGTCCGCGCTCCCTGGCCGCCCGTACCACGCCGAGCGCCATCAGATCGCTGCCGCAGACGATGCCGGTGCAGCCGCGGCCGAGCAGGGTGCCCGCCGCGACCTGCCCGCCCTCGACGCTGAACAGCGTGGAGCACACCAGTTCTTCGGCCTCGCTCCACGCCAGCCCCAGCAGCCCGACGGCCGCGTCGAGGAAGCCCTCGCGCTTGCGCCGGGAGGGCACATAACGCTGCGGCCCGATCGCCAGCCCGATCCGCCGGTGTCCCAGCTCGGCGAGATGGCTGACGGCCATCCGTACCGCCGCGTGGTCGTCGGCCGAGACGAAGGGCGCGCTGACCCGCTCGTTGTAGCCGTTGATCAGGACGTACGGCACCCCGCGCGCGGCGAGCGCGGCGTAGCGCGCCGGGTCCGCCGAGGTGTCGGCGTGCAGTCCGGACAGGAAGACGATGCCGCCGACGCCCCGCTCGACGAGCTGCTCGACCAGCTCGTCCTCGGTGGCGCCGCCCGGCAGCTGGGTGCAGAGCACCGGGGTGTAGCCGTGCCCGGCCAGGACCTGTTCGACGGCCTGGGCGAAGGCCGGGAAGACCGGGTTGGTGAGCTCGGGCGTCACCAGCCCGATCAGTCCCTCGGTGCGCTGCCTCGGCCGGCCAGGGCGTTCCTGGCCGAGGGTGTCGAGCGCCGCGAGCACCCGCTGACGCGTGGTGTCCGCGACGCCCGGCCTGCCGTTCAGGACGCGGCTGACGGTCGCTTCGCTGACCGACGCCTGGCCGGCGATGTCCGAGAGCCTCGGTCCGCCGCCGCCCTGCGGCAGGAGGACGGTCACACCGTCCACCACGCCGTGGTGTCCGCGGGCAGCTCGGCGCCGGCGCCGTCGGCCGTCACCGGACCGCTCGCCAGCAGCAGGGTGCCGGGCACCGCGACCCGTACCGCCGTGTCCGTCGTATTGACCGTGCAGACGAATCCGGGGCGGGCGAGGATCAGCACACCCTCCGGCGCGTCCAGCCACTCGACCTCGGTGCCCGCGCCCAGGCCCGGGTGCTCCCGGCGGGCCGCCAGCGCCGACCGGTACAGCTCCAGGGTGGAGTGCGGGTCGCCGGTCTGCGCCTCGACGCTGAGTCCGGACCAGCTCTCCGGCTGCGGAAGCCAGCTGGATCCGCTGCCGAAGCCGTACGAACTGCCCTCGCGCGTCCAGGGGATGGGCACCCGGCACCCGTCACGGAAGCCGTCCTGGCCGTCCGCCCGGAAGTACGACGGGTCCTGCCTGGCCTCGTCGGGCAGATCGGTGACGTCGGGCAGCCCGAGTTCCTCGCCCTGGTAGAGGTACGCGGAGCCCGGCAGGGCCAGCATCAGCAGGGTCGCCGCGCGGGCCCGGCGCAGTCCGAGCTCCCGGTCGCCGGGCTCCCGGGTCTGGGTGCCGGCTCCGGGCGGTCCCGCGAACCGGGTGGCGTGCCGGGTCACGTCGTGGTTGGAGAGCACCCAGGTGGCGGGGGCGCCGACGGGACGCATCGCGGCGAGCGAGACCTCGATGACCTCGCGCAGCGCGGGGCCGTCCCACGAGGTGCTCAGATACTGGAAGTTGAAGGCCTGGTGCAGCTCGTCGGGGCGTACGTAGTTCGCGGTGCGCTCGACGGTCGGGGTCCAGGCCTCGGCGACGGCGATCCGGTCGCCGGGGTACTCGTCGAGGATGGTGCGCCAGCTGCGGTAGATCTCGTGCACGCCGTCCTGGTCGAAGAACGGCATGACACCGTTGCCGAGGAGCCTGAGCTGTCCTGCGTCGCCGATGTCGGGCAGTCCCGGGGCCTTGACCAGTCCGTGGGCCACGTCGACCCGGAAGCCGTCGACGCCCATGTCCAGCCAGAAGCGCAGGATCGAGCGGAACTCGTCGGCGACGGCCGGGTGGTCCCAGTTGAAGTCGGGCTGTTCGGGGGCGAAGAGGTGCAGATACCAGTCGCCGGGGGTGCCGTCCGGGTCGCAGGTCCTGGTCCAGGCGGGGCCGCCGAAGATGGACTCCCAGTCATTGGGCGGGAGTTCGCCGTCGGCTCCCTTGCCGGGGCGGAAGTGGTAGCGCTCGCGCAGCGCGGACCCGGGCCCCTCCCGCAGCGCGCGCTTGAACCATTCGTGCTCCTCGGAGGAGTGGTTGGGCACGAGGTCGACGATGACGCGCAGGTCCAGCTCGTGCGCGTCGCGGATCAGCGCGTCGGCGTCCAGCAGGGTGCCGAACATCGGGTCGATGGCCCGGTAGTCGGCGACGTCGTACCCCGCGTCGGCCTGGGGGGAGGCGTAGAAGGGGCTGAGCCAGACGGCGTCGACACCGAGCTCTCTGAGGTACGGAAGCCGGCGGCGTACCCCGTCGAGATCGCCCATTCCGTCGCCGTTCCCGTCGGCGAAGCTGCGTGGATAGACCTGGTAGATCACCGCGTCCTGCCACCAGCCCGAGCGGTGGCCCGGGGCGTCGTCGGACGTGCCGGTGAGGGGGGCAGCGAGGTGCTGGGTCATGTCGTCCCTGGAGTGTCTGGGGGCGGGAGCGGCGCCGGGCGTGCTGAGCCCTGCGCCGCCGTCGAAAGAACGCGGTGGTACGAGGTACGGGTAAGGCCGGTCAGCCCTTGACGGCGCCGGCGGACATGCCGGTGACGAGGTGGCGCTGGGCGAAGAGGAAGACGAGCGCGGCGGGGATGGCGATGAGCACGGACGCGGCGGTCATCGGTCCCCACTGGGCGCCGTACTGGTTGACGAACTTCTGCAGGCCGCCGGCGAGGGTGAGGTTCTCGTCGCCGACCATGAAGGCGGAGGCGTAGGCCACTTCGCCCCAGGCGGTGATGAAGGAGTAGAACGCGGTCACCGCGAGCCCCGGCTTGGCGAGCGGCAGGATCAGCCGGAAGAAGGTGCCGAACGGGGTCAGGCCGTCCACCATGCCGGATTCGTCGATCTCCCGGGGGATGGTGTCGAAGAAGCCCTTCATCATCCAGGCGCAGAACGGCACGGCGATGGTGAGGTAGGTGATCACCAGGCCGGCCGAATTGTTGAGCAGTCCCAGGCTCGCCATGATGTTGTAGATCGGCACGATGAGGACGGCGACCGGGAACATCTGGGTGATGAGCAGGGTCCACATCAGACCGCGCTTGCCGGGGAACCGGAAGCGGCTGACGGCGTAGCCGGTGGTGGCGGCCACGAAGACCCCGAGCACCGTGGTGAGGGCCGCGATGAGCAGCGAGTTGCCGAACCAGGTGAGGAACGGGGTGTCGCGCAGCAGGTTGGTGTAGTTGCTGAACGTCGTCTCTTTGAAGAAGTCCGTGGTGGTCGCGTAGCTCGGCGGCTTGAGCGAGGTCAGGAAGACCCACAGCACCGGGAAGACCGCTATCACGGACGCCACGACCAGGGTGGTGTGCAGCGCGACCGAGGCCAGCGGTGAACGGCGGCCGCGGCGCGGGGTGCCGGCCGCCGTGGGGGACGCGGGGCGGGGTTCGGCGAGGGTCACCACGTATCTCCCTGCTTACGGAGGACTCGCCGGTAGACCGCGGCGAAGAGCATCAGGAGGACCAGGATCAGCACGCCCCAGGTGGAGGACTGCGCGAAGTCGCGCGGGCTGATCTCGAAGGAGAACTTGTACGCCTGGGTGACCAGGATCTGGGTGGCCTCGCCGGGTCCGCCGCGGGTCAGCAGGAAGATCACCGGGAACATGTTGAACGTCCAGATGGTGGAGAGCAGGATCACCGTCGTACTGACCGCGCGCAGCCCCGGCATCGTGATGTGGCAGAAGCGCTGCCAGGCGTTGGCGCCGTCCATCTCGGCCGCCTCGTACATCTCCCCGGGGATGGACTGGAGTCCGCCGAGCAGCGCGACCATCATGAACGGCACCCCGAGCCAGACGTTCACGGCGATGACCGAGAACTTGGCCCAGGTGGGGTCGTTGAGCCAGGGCACGGCGTCGATTCCGCCGCCGGCCAGGATCTTGTTGAGGAAGCCGCGGTCCTCGTTGTAGAGGAAGCGCCAGGCGAAGACGGAGACGAAGCCCGGTACGGCCCAGGGCAGGATCAGCAGCATCCGGTAGAAGGAGCGGCCGGCGATCCGGCGGTTGAGGATGTTCGCCAGGGCAAGGCCCAGGGCGAAGGTGACGCTGACGCAGGAGACCGTCCACACCAGCGTCCAGCCGAGGGTGGACAGGAACTGACCACCTGTCAGCGCGTCGGCGTAGTTGTCGAGCCCGACGAACTCGTACGTGGCGGGCAGGTGGTTGACGCCGATATTGCGCTCGACATTGCGCTCATTGGCGTCGGTGAGCGACAGATAGACGCCGCGGACCAGCGGATACCCGATGATCACGCCGATCACGGCCACCACGGGGGCGACCATGGTCCAGGCGTACCAGTGGGTCGACATGCCCCGCCGGAGCCTGCCGGGTGGGTTGCCAGAGCCGCGGCTGCGGCCGCGGGCGAGGTCGTCGCCCGCGGCCTTCGCCACCGACTGGCTGGTGTGGACAGCCATCAGCCGGCCTGCCTTCCTGTTACTTCCAGCCCTTGAGCAGCTTGCGGTACGAGTCGCCGGTGGACTGGGCGCCCTTCTCCGGCGTGGTCTGGCCGGTGAGGACCTTGGTGTACTCGGTCACCAGCGGCGCGAACAGGCTGCCGGTCTCCGGGATCCAGGGACGCTCGACGGCCTTGTCGACCACGGGCTTGAAGAAGCCGACGATCTCGTTGTCCGCGACGCCCGGCTGGGAGTAGACGGACGTACGGGTCGGGAGCAGGTTCAGGTCCTTCGCGACCTGGGCCTGGCTCTCCGCGGAGGTCATGTACTCGGTGAACGCGTAGGAGGCGTCGAGGTTCTTGGAGCCCGCGTAGACGGCGAGGTTGTGGCCGCCCTGCGGCGCGCCCTGGCCCGCGGAGCCGGCCGGTACGGGGGCGATGCCCAGGTTGGCCTTGTCCTTGAACTGCGGGCCGCCGTAGGTGTCGGCGACCGCCCACGGACCGTTGATGATCATCGCGACCTTGCCGTCCTTGAACGACGACTGCATGTTCTCCCAGCCGTCGGTGGCGTCGGTCTTGGCGGCGCCCGAGTCGACGAGGTCCTTGACGACGGTCAGGGCCTTGACGCCCGCGGCGTTGTCGACGGTGACGGTCTTGCTGCCGGCGTCGACGAGGTTGCCGCCCTCGCCGTACAGGAACGACAGGAACCAGTAGGCGTCGTCACCGCGCAGATACAGGCCGGTCTTCCCGGTCTTGTCCTTGATCGTCTTCGATACGGTCTTCAGCTCGTCGACGGTCGTGGGGACCTCGACGCCGGCGTCCTTGAAGATCTTCTTGTTGTAGAAGATGCCCATGGAGTCGATGACCTGCGGCGCGGCGTAGGTCTTGCCGTTGTACTTGGTGGACGCGGCGGCCTGGGCCAGGAAGTCCTTGTCGTTCTTGAGCGCCGGGGTGCCGTCCAGCGGCGCGAGGTAGCCGAGATCGGCGAACTCGGGGGTCCAGGCGACCTCGGAGCGGATCACGTCGGGGGCGCCGGAGCCGGACTGCGCGGCGTTCTTGAACTTGTTCTGGGCGTCGCCGAAGGGCACGTTCACATACTTGACGTCGACCTTCGGGTGCTTCTTCTCGAAGCCCTCGGCGAGCTTCTTGAAGACCTTGTCCTCGCTGCCGACGGTCGAGGTGTCCCACCAGGTGACCGTTCCCGAGAGCTCGCCGCCCGAGCTCTTGCCGCTGCCTGACTCATCGTCACTGCCGCAGGCGGTCGCCGCGAGCGCCAAGGTCGCGGCCAGGGCGGTGGCCGTTATGCCACGTCGCATCCGAACTCCTTCAACTGCCGTACCGCTCCGTCGCGGCGCCGGGTCGGACGTGAACGTAACAGCGATGAAAGAAGGCCGAAAGACCTTGCGGAATTTTTCTGCAAGGGCCGCTGATCGTTACCGGCATGTGTCCTGTCGGTTGCACGCCACACTCTTGACGGGGAGCCACACCACCTGTCAGGGGCGGTCCGTGCTGGTCGGCGGGTTCCTGAGAAGCCGTCATGACGCCTGCGGGAACGTTTCGCAAGATCTTGCAAGAACTTGCTGCCGTGGCCGGATTCCGTGCCCGGTGGGCAATCCGACAGACGCCCGGTACAGTCCACTCACATGACCGCACGGCTTGCCGACATCGCATCCCAGGCGGGGGTCAGCGAAGCGACGGTCAGCCGCGTTCTGAACGGCAAGCCCGGGGTTGCCGCGGCCACCCGCGAATCCGTACTCGCCGCGCTCGACGTCCTCGGATACGAACGTCCCGTACGGCTGCGCCGCCGCAGCGCGGGGCTGGTCGGCCTGATCACCCCGGAGCTGGAGAACCCCATCTTCCCGGCCCTGGCGCAGGTCATCGGCCAGGCGCTGACCCGGCAGGGCTACACGCCGGTGCTGGCGACCCAGACCCCCGGCGGATCCACCGAGGACGAGCTGACGGAGATGCTCGTCGAGCGGGACGTCTCCGGCATCATCTTCGTCTCCGGGCTGCACGCCGACACCTCCGCCGATATGCGGCGGTACGACAAGCTGCGCACCCAGGGCGTGCCCTTCGTGCTGGTGGACGGTTTCTCACCGAAGGTGCAGGCGCCCTTCATCTCGCCCGACGACCGGGCCGCCATGCGGCTCGCCGTGACCCATCTCGTCTCGCTGGGCCATCAGCGGATCGGGCTCGCCGTCGGCCCCAGGCGCTTCGTGCCGGTGCTCCGTAAGATCGAGGGCTTCAGCGCCACCGTCCAGGAGCTGCTGGGGCTGACCTCCGAGGAGACGGACCAGCTGATCCAGCAGTCGCTGTTCACCCTGGAGGGTGGCCAGGCCGCCGCCTCCGCGCTGATAGAACGCGGCTGTACGGCGGTGGTGTGCGCGAGCGACATGATGGCGCTCGGCGCGATCAGGGCGGCGCGGCGACTCGGTCTGGAGGTGCCCAGGGACCTGTCGGTCGTCGGTTTCGACGACTCCCCGCTCATAGCGTTCACCGATCCCCCGCTGACGACGATCCGCAAGCCGGTGCCCTCGATGGGGCAGGCGGCGGTCCGTACGCTCCTTGAGGAAATCGGCGGCACGCCTGCGCCGCACAGCGAATTCGTCTTCATGCCCGAGCTGGTCGTTCGCGGTTCAACCGCTTCGGCTCCGGCCCCCGGCCCGCTCCCGGCAACAGGGTCACGCGCTCGTCCCTGAGGCGTAGCGAATGCGCCGGGAACCCGACCGGGGGATGATCGGTCGGTGGGTGCGAATCTGGCAGACTCTCTCACTATGGGTGACTCGACCGTGAAGACAGAGGAAGGCCGGACGGCTACCCCATCACCCATCGGCGCGAGCGTCGTGGCGACGTCCGGGGCGGCGTCCGGGGCGGCCGACGACCGTACGCGGCTGCGGCGGCTGCGGGCACCCCGCCGGCCGCGCATCTGGTTCGAGATCCTGCTGATCGCGGTGAGTTACTGGACGTACTCCCTCATCCGCAACGCGGTGCCGGAGCAGCGCGCCAAGGCCCTGCGGAACGCCGACTGGATCTGGCAGGCGGAACAGACCCTCGGCATCGCGGTCGAACAGTCCGTCAATCACGCCATGAATTCGGTGACGTGGCTGATCGTGGCCATGAACTACTACTACGCGACGCTGCACTTCATCATCACGATCGCCGTGCTGATCTGGCTCTTCCGCCGCCATCCGGGCCGCTACGCCGCTGCCCGCCTGGCGCTCTTCGCCACCACGGTCGTCGCGCTGCTCGGTTACTACCTGTATCCGCTGGCTCCCCCGCGCCTGATGAAGGGGCAGCACTTCATCGACACGGTCGCGCTCCACGAGACCTGGGGCTCGATGGCGTCCGGCAACCTCAAGAACATGTCGAACCAGTACGCCGCGATGCCGTCGATGCACATCGGCTGGTCGCTGTGGTGCGGTCTGACCGTCTTCGCGCTCGCCTCGGCGCCCTGGGCGAAGATCCTCGGCCTGCTCTATCCGGCGCTCACCCTGCTCGTGATCGTCTCCACCGCCAACCACTTCTGGCTGGACGCGGTGGGCGGGATGCTCTGTCTCGCGTTCGGCTTCGCCCTCTCGTACGCCTGGTACGGCGCGCTGCCCTACCGGCTCCCCCGCCGGCCGGAGAACGACCGGCCCCGGTGGCGCGGCCGCCGGCGGCTGACGGCCGGGGACGCATCAGACCCGGGCGCGTCCGACCTGGGCGCGTCGGCTTCGGGCGCGTCGGACCTGGGCGCGTCCGCTCCGGGCGCGTCGACGGCCGCCACTCACACCGCGCCGTAGAACAGCTCCTCCACCACCGCGCGTGCCCTGCGGGTGGTGCGCCGGTAGTCGTCGATCATGTTGCCGCTGTATCCGCTGTGCGGCTGCCGCTGCTCCGGTCCCGGCCCGTACCCGAGGTAGCGGCCCATCGCGCCCAGTTCCCGGCCGTCCGAAGGGAACGTGTCGCCGGGCCTGCCACGGACCAGCATCACGCCGTTGCGGACCCGGGTCGCCAGGACCCATGCCTCGTCCAGGATCTGCGCGTCCTCCGCCGAGAGCAGGCCCGCCGCCTGGGCGGCCGCGAGGGCCTCGCGGGTGCGCGTGGTGCGCAGGCCCGGTTCCGCCCAGCCGTGCCGCATCTGCAGCAGCTGGACCGTCCACTCGACATCGGAGAGGCCGCCCCGGCCCAGCTTGGTGTGGAGCGTCGGGTCGGCGCCCCGCGGCAGCCGTTCCGTCTCCATCCGCGCCTTGAGCCGGCGGATCTCCCGTACCGCGTCCTCGCCGAGCCCCTCCGCCGGATACCGCAGCGGGTCGACCAGCTCGATGAAGCGGCGGCCGAGATCCGCGTCGCCGGCCATCGGCTCGGCGCGCAGCAGCGCCTGGCTCTCCCAGACCAGCGACCAGCGCCGGTAGTACGCCGCGTAGGAGGCGAGCGTGCGCACCATCGGGCCGCTCTTGCCCTCCGGCCGCAGATCCGCGTCGATCAGCAACGGAGGATCCGAGGTGGGGACTTGGAGCAGCCGTCGCATGTCGGCGACCACCGCGTTCGCGGCGCGCGCCGCCTCGTGCTCGCTGACGCCCTCGCGCGGCTCGTGCACGAAGAGCACATCCGCGTCGGAGCCGTAGCTCAGCTCATGACCGCCGAAGCGGCCCATGCCGATGACCGCGAACCGGGTGGGCAGGGTGTCGCCCCAGCCTTCCCGTACGACGGCACGCAGCGCGCCCGCGAGCGTCGCCGCGTTCAGATCGGTGACCGCGTTCCCGACCCGGTCGACCAGCGCCCCGTGGTCCTCCTCGGCCGGGCTGTCCTCCGTACCGTACGAGCCGATGATGTCCTCGGCCGCCGTACGGAACAGCTCGCGCCTGCGCACCCCGCGCGCCGAGGTGACCGCGCCCTCCGCGGTGTCCGCGCGCCCGACCGCCGCGAGCACCTCCTGCTCCAGCAGGTCACGGCCGCGCGGCAGCAGCCCGTTGGGATCCCCGAGGATCGACACCGCCTCGGGTGCGCGCAGCAGCAGATCGGGGGCGAGCCGGCCGGCCGACAGCACCCGCGCCAGATTCTCCGCCGCGGCCCCCTCGTCCCGCAGCAGCCGCAGGTACCACGGCGTCTTGCCGAGCGCGTCCGACACCCTGCGGAAGCCGAGCAGCCCGGCGTCCGGATCGGCGGAGTCCGCGAACCAGCCCAGCAGCACCGGCAGCAGCGTCCGCTGGATCGCCGCCTTGCGGCTCACCCCGGACGCCAGCGCCTCCAGATGCCGCAGCGCGGCGGCCGGGTCGGCGTATCCGAGCGCTTCGAGGCGCTGCCCCGCCGCCCTCGGGCTGAGCCGGATCTCGCCGGGCGCCAGCTGGGCGACCGCGTCGAGCAGCGGCCGGTAGAAGAGCTTCTCGTGCAGCCGCCGCACCACGGAGGCATGCCGTCGCCACGCCCTGTTCAGCTCGGGGACCGGGTCGTTGCGCAGCCCGAGCGAGCGCCCGAGGCGGCGCAGATCGGCCTCGTCCTCCGGCACCAGATGCGTCCGGCGCAGCCGGTAGAGCTGGATACGGTGCTCCATGGCGCGCAGGAAGCGGTATGCCTCGTCGAGCTGCCTGGCGTCCGCCCGCCCCACATAGCCGCCCGCCGCCAGCGCGGCGAGCGCTTCGAGCGTCGAACCGCTGCGCAGGGTGACATTGTTGCGGCCGTGGACCAACTGGAGCAGCTGTACGGCGAATTCGACGTCCCGCAGCCCGCCGGGACCGAGCTTGAGCTCGCGCTCCGCCTGTCCCGCGGGGAGGTTGTCGACGACCCGGCGGCGCATGTTCTGTACGTCGGGTACGAAGTGGTCGCGCTCGGCGGCCTGCCACACCAGCGGTGACACGGCGTCGATGTACTCCGCGCCGAGCGCCGGGTCACCGGCCACCACCCGGGCCTTGAGCAGCGCCTGGAACTCCCAGGTCTTGGCCCAGCGCTGGTAGTACGCGAGATGGCTGCTCAACGTCCGTACGAGCGGTCCGTTGCGTCCTTCGGGCCGCAGGTTCGCGTCGACGGGCCAGATCGTCCCCTCCATGTTGGACTCGGAGCAGATCCGCATCAGATGGGACGCGAGACGGGTCGCCGCCTGAAGGGCCTTGCCCTCGTCGGGGCCCTCGTCCGTCCCGTTCGCCGCTTCCCCGACAAAGATCACGTCCACGTCGGAGACGTAGTTCAGCTCATGGCCGCCGCACTTGCCCATCGCGATGACCGCGAGCCGGCACGCCGCGGCGTCCTCGGGCGCGGCGGCCTTGGCGATGGCGAGGGCGGCGCGCAGGGTCGCGGTCGCGAGGTCGGCGAGTTCGGCGGCGGTCTGGGCGACATCGGTCGTACCGCAGACGTCCCTGGCCGCTATGGCCAGCAGACAGCGGCGGTAGCCGATGCGCAGCGAGACGGGGTCGTTGGCGTCGGCGAGGCCGTGCTCGAACTCCTCGACGCCGGGGTGCAGATCGGCCGACTCGTAGGTGACCAGGACATGCCAGTCGGCGGGGTGCCTGGCCAGATGGTCACCGAGCGCCTCGGACGCGCCGAGCACGCCGAGCAGCCGGTCCCGCAGCGGCTTCGCGGTGACCAGGGTGTCCAGCAGCACCCGCCGCTCGTCGGGGTGCGCCGCCTCGGCGAGCCGGACGAGGCCGCGCAGGGCGAGATCGGGATCGGCGGTCGCGCCGAGCGCGTCGAGCAGCAGCGGATCGGACCGTATGGGCGACATCTCGGGGGCGTCGAGCAGCCGCTCGGCGGCGGACGGATCGGTGAAGCCGTGCCGCAGCAGGCGGGTGAACGTACTGCTCCTGCGTCCCGGCAGCGTCATCGTGGCGTCTCCTGTCCGCGTACCCGTCCGATCCAGCTCAGGAATCGAGCCTAGGCCCTGTCTGACACATCCCGCCTGGCTCGCGGGGCCTGGCACGCACACTCGCCGCGTTGTCGGAGTCATCCACGTACGTCCAGTACGAGGATGATCCTCCGCCTTGCGATTGCACGCACCAGACCCCGCGAGCCCCGCCCTCCGGGCGGACGGCGCTATGTGTCAGACAGAACCTAGCCGCAGGTCGCGGCGGAGGGCGGTCCGCGTAGGACCTACGCCCTGTCCGGTCGGCGCGGACCGATGAGTCCTGGCCGCGCGCCCGGTCCATACATCCAGGAAGCCGGGCCCCCGCCCGGTCCGGCACGTGAGAGGACGGCACCATGCCCGTGAAGGAACCCCGCACCGAGCTGGACGCCCGCTACGGCGATCCGGCGGCCACGGCCACCGACTGGTCCGAGGCGGTCGCCCGTCTCACCGAGGCCGAGGTCTTCTGGCTGACGACCGTACGGCCCGAGGGCCGCCCGCATGTCACGCCGCTGCTGGCCGTCTGGTGGGACGGCGCGCTGCACTTCTGCACCGGCGCCGCCGAGCGCAAGACCCTGAACCTCGCCCAGAACCAGGATGTGGTCCTCACCACCGGTGCGAACGCCCTGCGCGGAGGCTGTGACCTGGTGGTGGAGGGCACGGCGGTCCGGGTGACCGACGAGGCGCGGCTGACCGCGCTCGCGACGGAGTGGGAGGCGAAGTACGGACCGGACTGGCACTTCGACGTACGGGACGGATCGTTCGCGGGCGAGCACGGCAATGTGGCGCTGGTCTTCCAGGTCGCTCCCCGTACGGCCTTCGGCTTCGGCAAGGCCCCGTACAGCCAGACCCGCTGGCAGTTCTGACCCCCGCGTCCCGCCCGCCACTCTGATGGAGGAACACCCATGGACTGGACCCTGGAAGCCGTCGTCATCCCGGTCACCGACCTCGACCGGGCCAAGGCCTTCTACGCGGAGCAGCTCGGCTTCACGGTCGACCACGACACGCGGATGGGCGACACGGTCCGCATCATCCAGCTGACCCCGCCCGGCTCCGGCTGCTCGATCGTCATCGGCTCGGGGATGTCCTCCCCGGACAAGGACAAACAGGAGCCCCGGCCCGGCACGTACCACGGCATGCAGCTCTGCGTCCTGGACATCACCGCGGCCCACGCCGAAGTCGTCGCACGCGGCGTCGAGGCGGGCCCGGTCAGCCACATCGAGGGCAACGGCTGGGCGGAGGGCCCCGGCGGCCCGTGGAACTCCTTCTTCTCCTTCCCGGACCCGGACGGCAACACCTGGACAGTCCAAGAAACCCCCACCCCCCTCGCCCAACGCACCCCCTGAAACCCCGGGCCGGCACCGTGCGGGCGCCGGCCCGGCCAGGACCTACAGCACCTGGAGGTCCGTCCGCTGCCGCAGCATCTGGATGACCTGTGGCTTCTTCATTGGCTGACTCCTCCCTTTGCGGTGATGCGGAGGGTCTGACCGTCCAGCACTGCTGTGCGGGCGGCCCAGGCGAGGGTGCTCTGCGTGCGGGCGGGCAGTCCCAGCCGGTTCCAGTGAAAGATCACGTGGTAGGCAAGGACTTGGCGCAGGCCTCGCTCCAGCCTTCCCTCACGGGCAGCTTCACGGAGAAAGGTGCCCAAGGCCCGGAAGGCATCTATCCAGTCGGTGGCGAACGCCGCAGGGCCGCCATCACTGAGCAGCGGCCCGTCCGGGTAGAGGTCGGCCAACAGCACAGGCCTCAGGCATGCGGCCATCGACTGGAGCCGATCGGGCATGGCGTCGGAGGGTAGGGGGCGCTCGGCGGAGACCCGTTGCCAGACGTCGCCCTGTTCGTACCACTCCAGTCCGGCGCCGCGCATCAGGGCGGTGCACAGCAGGACGGACAGTTCGCGGCGGCCGACACCGTGATGGGTCTCGTGGGGCAGGGTGAGGATGGCGCGGCTGTCGGCGTGGAAGAGATGGTGTGCGGCCTTCATCGCCTCCGTGCCACCGAAGGCTGCGGACTCCGGTTCGTAGATGCCTGTCCACCAGCGCCGGATGTGGCCGGTGGCGGCGAGTTCGTCCAAGGCGGTGCTCACCGTGGCTTTCGTGCTGCCGGGATGGCCCTGGGTGTACAGGCGGACTCGCCAGCAGGGGTGTTTGCGGATGAACCACCACTCGATGTCGGCCTGGTCCAGGAGCGGGGCGAGGTGGGTGGCTGCCGTGGTCTCGGCGGTCGCCCAGTCGGGGAACTCGACGTAGATCTGCCACCAGTCCGGAGTGGCGGCCTGCTGCTCCAGGGCGCGGCTACCCGCTTGGCGGAAGACATCGACGGCCGCTGCCAGCTCCGTCGGGTCCATGCCCATAAGGTCAGCAGCCTTGCTGAGCGGTGTTCCGGCGAGGACGTCGAGGACGGCGGTCACGGTCTTCTGGACTCCGGCGGGGCTCAGTCGATCAGCAGGCATGCGTCCCATCCGGAGAGCGGGGCCGCGTCGCGGGCGGCGGTGGTCAGGGCGAGGGCTGTACCGGCTTTGCCGTCGAGGAAGCCGGGACCGGTTGTCGTCCCGTTGCTGGCGGCGTCGGTGAGGGCGGAGACCATGCGAGGCAGGGCGGCCCGGAGTGCTGGGTCCTCGGCGTCGCGGGCGGCTCGCCATGCAGTCTGATAGACGCCCGCCCAGCCGTGGCACAGGCCGGAGTCGATGAGTCGTGCGAGCTGGGTGGGGTCGGTCAGACAGTCGGTCAGGTGCTGTTCGGCCGCACGCTGACGCTCGACGTCATGGGTCGCGATGGCGGCGAGCTGGAGCGCGCGGGCGATGCCGGGAGTGCCGTAGCACCAGCTGGGCCGGGCAGGACCGGTCTGGCTGGGCCGGCCGTGCCGCAGATCAGTGAGGGTGATGCACTCGGGCCACCACGCTCCTGTCGCTCCAGGCTGTTGCCATTGGTCAAGCCAGGCGCAGATCGTGGCGATGGCCCCGCGCTGGCCGTCCACCGTGATGCCATGGCGCATCGCTTGGGCAAGGAACGAGAGCGGCCCGGTAATGCCGTGCGCGGCTCCTTGGTTGCTGTGACCGTACGGAAAACGGGCGGCGGTACGGGTGTACTGATCATGACCGACCCACCAGCCGGGTACGGTCCGTCCTTCGTGCCGCAGCGGTCTGGAGAGGGCGACGAGGTAAGTCAGCACGCCTTCGAGTGCGGGGTCAGTGGGATCTCGGTGCAGCAGGTAGGCACCGATACCGGTCAGCCCGGAGAAGATGTCGTACTCGCGGAACGCGGGAAGGTCACCGCGCTGAATCCGATCCAGCCCGGTGGCGGTGCGGCAGTACGCGAGTTCGGCGACGCTTCGGTCGATCGTGGTGCGGGCGTGGACGTAGCGCGCGGAGGAGCCGGCGGCGGCGTGCACCATGAAGGCGATGGCGGGTGCGCCCAGGTAGAGGCCGCTGCTCTCGCCGGCGCTCACTTCTCCTGCGACAGCGCTGGTGATCCACCGATGGGCCTGTCGCCAGGTTCCGGTCCCGGTGTGGGCCCGTTCAATGTGCAACAGAGCTGTTCCGGCTGCACCCTGGGCCAGAGACTGCGTTGCCCAGGGCTCGTCCGGGGGCGGAGGTCCTGGCTCGGCCAGGTTTTGCGCGAAGCGCTCGATCAGGTCGGTAGGTGCGAGGGGCGGAGTCATCGGGACTTCCTGGCTGTGTGGCGGAGCGCGCAGGTACGGATCAGACGGCGGGTGACCCGTTCCCGGTCGGGGTCGATGCCGAGGGCACGTACGTGGTGCAGGTGCAGAAGAGGCCCCAGCACGGTGAGTGGGTCGCGCTGTGCTGACAACTGCTCGCGGTAGGCAGCCAGCACGGTGGCCCTCTGTTGCCACGCCGCAGCCACGGCTTCCGTGCCGGGTGCAGACCCCAGCCCGGAGGCATTGCCGTAGGGGTCGGCGAGATCGAGGGCCCTGTCGCGCAGCACCCGGTCCAGAGGTCCCTTCTCGTGCGGCAGCTCCTGGGCCAGCCAGCGAAGCCCTTCCTCGACGTGGGGTGCGAAGCGGGTCGCGAGATCCACCAGGCTGGCCGCTGCGAGCGCCTGACCGTCCATCCCGCCGGGGGCCGCCTGGATCTGAGCGACGGCTGCGGCCGAGTCGGCGGCGAATACCTCATGAGCCGTCTCCATTGCCGCGCCGTGCCCGTAGCGGCCGGACGGGGGGTGGTAGGTGGCGAGCGTGAGCTGCGCCAGCAGGCGTCGACGGCGTAACCCCTCCGACCAGTCGTGGACCCGTTCGGCCGCTCTCCCATACGCGCCGGGGTCCGGCAGCGCCAGGCACAGCGCGAGATGTTGGTCCGCGTCCGGGCGGGGCGTGGCGCGGTGGCGGCTGAACCACCACTGCGGGCGGGCTTCGAAGGTGCCGATAAGGGCGGGCAGATGCTCGGTCAGAATCTCGCCGAAGCGGTCCGGATGGGCGTGGATACGCGCGTGAAGGATGGCCGAGCGGCCTGGAAGGTGGTCCGCGTCGGTCGCGGTGGCGCGGAGCGAGGCCGTTATCCCTCGGCTGACTGGCTCGGCCAGGGTCAGGGGGAGGAGGAGTTCGTGCGCGCGACCGAGCCAGCCGACATCCTGCGGTCCGGGGGCTTCGCGCAGTTCGAGGCGCCGGGATCTATCGAGACGGGTACGCAGGAGCAGCCGGTGAATCGGATGGGTGAGGTCCAGGGGCAGCCGTTGGTCATGCTCCACCATGGCGATGCGCTCGGGCACCCGCAGTTTGGCTCTCCACGTGGCCAATGCCGTGTCCCACTCGGCGGTGGAAGTCTGACTGCCGGGCAGCACCTGGGCATTCAGCAGCCAGCGGGCCGGGGCGAGGACAGTGCGCCGGTAGCGCACCCGGGGCAGATACGGCAGGTGGGCGGCGGCACCGAAGTCGAAGGACTTGTAGACCGCGCAGCGGGCGGTGTTGATCTCCGCGAGGAAGCGCGCCAGCGGGGGCGTGTGCACACCGGCCTCCAGCGCATGCAGCACGCGAGGCTCGACAGCGCGGCCGGTGGAGAGTTGAACGAGGTGGAAGCGCCGGGAGTCCGCCGTGACCGCGAGGTCCGCCGGCTCGATCACGGTTTCGTCCTTCGGCCGGTGCTCGGAGAGCGAGATCACGTGCGGGAGGAGCCGCATGGTGCGGGCGATGTTCTCGTTGCGGCGACGACGCGGGACGAAGGAAAGCTGCGCGGCCAGCGCATCGGGGGACGTTGCCTGGTAAGTGGCCGCGAGCCGGACCCGGTCCTGGCCGGGCAGAAGGTGGGCGAATCGCCCCGCCATACTGCTGCCCGGCCTCGGCGTGCCGGTCACAAGCAGTTGATACGAACCACGGGCCAGTGCAGCCTGCGCGACTGCGTGGATCTCGACGGCCACCTCCACCCGAGGCACCGGCGCCATGCCGTCGGCGTCGGCCGCCAGATCTGCCATCATCGGCTCGGTCAGTACGATCTCACCGCTTCCGTCCAGCGTTGCTTGCTGGACCAGGCGCAACAGCTTCTCGTCGCGCTCGGTCAACTGCCGACCCGGGCTCTTGTACGGGGAGCCCAGATATCCGGCCGGGAAGCCGAGACCGCTGTCGGCCACCAGATCCAGGACGGGAACCACCGCTCCTGCTCCGTACCGGGCCCGGAAGCGTCCGTGGTAGTCGCGCCAGGCCGGATACCCGAACGGATACGGCGACAGCCTGCACAGAACTCCAACTGCTTCCTGTGCTTCCCGCACCACGGACTCGGGGATCTGGATGTCACAGTCCGCGGCGGTATCGACGGTCTGCGGCACTGGCGCGGTGCCGCAGAGGGCCCTCATCCGCTTCGCCGGCCCGGCCTCGCCCGTACCTGGGTCTGCGATCTGATCCTGTATCGCGAACAGTTCGCCCACCAGGCCCTCGATACCGGGGATGCCCCGGGCGTCGATGGCCTCCAGCTCGGTGCACAGGTGCCCGAGGGCGTCCAGGTGGGTCATCGGCGCCCATAGGTGGGTGAGCAGGATGTTCTCCGAGACCAGTCCGCTGAGCATCACGTCGATCCGGCCCCTGGGAGCAGTTGGGAACCGCTCGGTGAGCAGTGCGCCCAGCTCGTCGTACCCAATGGGGGAGGCAGCGCAGGCGAGTGCGGCTTGAACCGGGCCGGTGTGTCGTACGGATACCTCGACCGGAGCCAGAGCCTGAGCGCGATCGTCCGTCGGCAGGCCTGGTGCGACCCACCGGTTGCCGCGCACCTGCCCTGTGTTCGCGGCCACCACATGCAGTCGATCGAGCAGTTGAGGACATCGGTGGAGGCGGGCGATGATCCCCGCCAGCCAGGCCGTGTCCGCTCGTACCCCCGTGCTATGCCTTCCTCCCCACGAGACCCGCGGTACGTCACCGATCCGCACCGGGGCGACGCCGGCAAAGCGTCCGAACGGCGTCGAACGGCGCTGCCAGCGCAGGAGGTAGGACGCGAGGGACAGCACAGTCCGCCGTACTCGCCGGGCGTCGCATCGCCGGCCGTTCACGATCTCGCCGATTCGGTCACTCAGGGCGGGGCTGGCCGCGCTCACCGCGACGCGGACCTCTTCACGCTGCCAGGCGGCTGTCAGCCACTCGCGTCCACGCGCTGCGGCGTCCGCACCGGACAGATCGAGGTCTCGGGGCAGGTCCAGCCCGCCCGGATCGGTGGTGACACGCAGCAGCGCACCATCCTGGCACCGGTAGTTCACTGACTGCTGTGCTGTCACGATTTCCCCCTCCGTGGTGCTGGACGAGGTGCCGGGCGGGAAAGGCCGGCCCGGCACCCGCGCAGCTGTCAGTGCCGATCAGACCGGGTCGTCGATGAACGAGTCACACGCGCTGGCGCCGTTCTGGCAGGTGTTGCCACATCCGTCGTCGGTGGGGCAGTCGCCAGCACTGCCGTGGGGGCGGGTGGCCACTAAGACACGTACGTCCAGCGTGAAGTCGTCGAACTCCGTAATCCGCGGTTCGGCCAGCGCCGTGGCGCCGTCAGAGAACCCGAGATCCGACATATCGATCACTCTCCTTCTTCTTTGGTGGGGTGGTGGGGAACGTCCCGGTCCTCAGCCGGAGCCGTGGGCCAGGAGAGTGCGACCCGGCTGTGCTTCTTGTCGATGACACGACCGTCGGCCAACTCGGGAATCTGGCCATCGGGAGTTCCCGCCGGGTAGACGGTGATGCGTGGGCCCGATCCGCCTCGGTGGTCCCGGCCCCAGGTGCGGAGGTGACCGGCGATCTTGTCGGCGAACGCGGCTGCTCCGGGACCGAGGGCGTCGACCCCGTACTCGAAGAACGTGTCGTCGGTGGCGGGGCGCGGGGTGATGTAAGCGAAGTTCCGTCCGTCCTCGGAGACGGCGGCCAGAGAGAACCGCTTGTTGCGCGGGGCGACCACACCGGTGTCGAGATCCGGGTCCACGGCCATGGTGCAGAAGCCCGGCAGCATGGTGGCCATGTACAGCTGCAGGGAGTCCACCGGCACCCCGCGTTTGACCGTTACCCCGGTCCAGGTCTCGGTCCGCGGCATGCGGACCGCGTTGTCCAGAAGGCTCGGGTCGGGCGGGAGCCCGTCGTCGAACCGCAGGGTGATCTCATCAGTGCCGGTGAGCAGCAGCGCTTGGGACTCACGGGCTCCCGTGCCCTGCATGGGTACGAAGCCACAGATCCGCGCCGAGGTGCTGACCAGATGATCGCTGATGCGCTGGAGCGCGACTGAGCGCATCAGCCCGCGCATCCGCAGAGGAACGACGATGCGGCCGTGCTCGGTGAGCTGGGTGATCCAGGCGGGCGGAATGTCCCAGGCTCCGACGGTGACCACGATCCGGTCGTAGGGGGCGTGAGCCGGGACGCCGTTGTGGGCGTCGGCCGTCACCACACGAACCTGCGGGTAGCCGTTCTCTTTGAGCAGGCGGCTCGCACGGTTGGTCACCTCGGGGTCGATGTCCACCGTGGTGACTTCACCGGCTTCGCCGACCAACTCTGCAAGGTAGGCGGCGTTCAGGCCCCCGGAACCGATCTCCAGTACCCGCATTCCGGTCCGGATCTCGGCCTGTTCCAGCATGAAAGCCTGGATCTGGGGAGCGGATACGGAACTCACGGCCAGGCCGTCGCCGTCCCGTTTGGTGATTACCGCGTTGTAGGCGCTGTAGGCGTCCTCCAGGGACGCCTCGGGCGCGAACAGGTGCCTGGGGACGGTGCGCAGGACGTGCGCGACCGCATCCGAGACGATCGCGCCGTCCGCAGCAAGCTCGTCGACGACCTGTTCACGCAATCGTGCGGCACGAGCCTCTTCGGTCAGTTCAGGCATAAATGAATGGATTCCTTCCTGGGGGCTGTTCTGAGCACGGGAGGTGTGGGAGGCAGAGGAAGCGCCGCAGTGTAGTCATCCCGTTACCTCTCCGTCGGGCGATGAGCGCGAAGGGTCGGAGTGCGGCTGCCGTGTCTCAGTCAACGAGAAGGCGTCACCGAGCGTGCGGAAAATTGGCTACCGCATGGCTCGCGATGGACCGGTAATTTCCGGGGTGTTCGGTTCTGCGGCGAGCACGGGCTGGCTATGTTGAGGGCGTGGAGGGCAACCAGATCCTCAAGAAGAAGATGGCCGAGGCGGGCTTCACCCAGACTGAGCTGGCCGAATCAGTCAACGCCGACCTGCGTTCGGCCGGGTACGGGGGCACGGTGAGCGACCGCACCGTCCGCACCTGGCTGACAGGTAAAACCCGCTGGCCGCACCGCCGCCAGCGTGCGGCGTTAGAGGCAGTTTTCCACTGTCCCGTCACCGACTTGGGCTTCACGCCGAGACAAGAACCCGCCGCCGCTCGCATGGACTCATCGGAGGCCCCTGTGCTTCGTCGCCGCTTCATCAGCGCCTCCACCGGCATAGTTCTGCCTCTCGGTGCCGCCGCTCCCGGTCACGCCGCACCACGCCGAGTCGGATCGAGCGACGTGGAACGGCTGCAGAGCAAATTCGCCGTCCTCGTCGCGAGCGACCATCGGTACGGAGGCAAGCTCACCATCGAGACCCAAGCCGCCGCCCTCGCCGGGGAAGCCCTCGCGCTCCAGGCACGGGGCACCGCCGGCCAACGGGTACGCGGAGCGCTGTACGCGTGCGCGGCCTCCTTCACTTCCAGCGCGATGTGGGCCGCCACCGACGGCCGCCGATTCGACGCCGCACAACGCCACTTCCACCGGGCGTCCAGCCTGGCCGCCATGTCCGGCGACCCGACCATCCAGTTCCGCATCTGGTCCCACGCCGGAAGCCTCTACCGGCACATGGCGCGGCCGGCGGATGCCCTGGCGGCCAACGATGTCGCCCGCAATCTGCCGATCACCCGCCGCGACCCTATGTTCGCCTCACTCGGGCACGCCCGCCACGCCGCCATTCTCGGCCTCACCGGAGACTCCCGAGCCGTCCGCCAGGTCCTCGGCCACGCGCAGACAGCGCTGGAGCAGTCCCACCCGGGCGAGCAGCGACCCCTCTGGCTGAACGCCTTCTACGACCAGGCCGAACTGGACAACCTCGCCCTGGCCGCCTGCCTGTCCCTGGGGAACTACGAGGACGCCGAGGCCCACGCCCACCGCAGCCTCTCCCTCCTCCGCCCCGACATGCTGCGCACCCGGGCCATCACCACCGCCCGCCTAGCCCACGCCCAGCTGGGTCAGGGCGACCTGGAACCCGCCGTGACCACCGCCATGTCCATCCCAACCGACTCCGCCGGCCGGCATCCGCGCATCGCTGGGCTCCTGGAAGCCTTCGGCAGCACGCTCCGCATCGCCGCTCCCTCCAGCGGTGCCGCCCGCACCTGGTACCAGTACACCCACGACAGCTGAAGGAACCCCCCGTGACACCGGACAGCATCGAGCTGCGCCACGCCATCGACATCGACCAGGTCTGGGACACCCTCATCGAGGTCTACGCCGAGGTTCGCACGGACAAGCTGCACCTGGCGCACTACTCCGTGGAGCGCTACGGCGAGCGCCTGGCCAGGCACGCGTCGG
This sequence comes from Streptomyces sp. NPDC058198, assembly GCF_042882605.1. Lineage (NCBI taxonomy): Bacteria > Bacillati > Actinomycetota > Actinomycetes > Kitasatosporales > Streptomycetaceae > Streptomyces > Streptomyces sp. NPDC058198. The sequence continues at coordinate 69,440 of NZ_JBHVVP010000009.1, read as the reverse complement.
AGCCCGGCTGGGAGGCCGTTGTCGGCTTCGACGGCGCCGAGCCGGTCGGCTACGCCTACATCAACACCCTTCAGCCCGACGACCGCTGGTGGCGGCGAATGACCACACCTCTGCCGCCCGGGTGCACCGGCCTGCCCACCGTGGCGCTGAAGGAGATCATGCTGCGCGTGCCCTGGCGTGGCACCGGCACCGCCCGGCGTATACACGACGAACTCCTCGCCGCCCGTCCCGAGGAACAGGTCTCCCTCCTGGTCAACCCGCTCGCCGGGGACGGCAAGGTGAAGGCGCTTTACGAGGCATGGGGATACCAGGAGATCAGCGCCCAGCAACCGGCACCCGACGGCCCCGTTCTTACAGCCATGCTGCGTGCCATACGGGAGCGGGCACAGGCAGCCGAGGGAGTATCCGCACCTCGGTGACCGTGGGCGGCACGTACGAGGGGCCGGTACAGCGGGCGGTCCTGGCGGAGCCCACGCCGGGCGTCGGGCCGGCTCCTGTCGATCATCTGGCGGGCATGTACGGCAAGCCGTCGCGTGGCCGGCCGTGGTCTCCGACAGGCTTGCGCAGTGCGCTCGTGCGGAGGCGGCTCCGGGCGATCAGGAAGGAAACCCGTTACGCCTGTGTGAAGGCTTGTGGGATACCGACGGCGCGGGGCATGAGGCAGGGCTCTCAAGACGAAGGGACTCGAATGACCACGTCAGTAATCATCGGTGGCACCAGCGGACTGGGACGGCACATGGCTGAGTGCTTCGCCGCACGTGGCGAAGACGTGGTGATCGGCAGCCGGGACGGAGCGAGAGCTGAGGAAGTGGCCACACAGATCGGTGACACGGTAAGCGGAATCGGTGTGGATCTCTCCCGTCCCGACACCATCGAAGACGCCCTGCGCGGCCTTGGCGGCGTGGACCATCTGGTGATCACGGTCGCCGAGCCCAGCCTGAACAGCCTCGCGGCGTTCAGCGTGGAGAGTGCCGCACGTTCGGCCACCATCAAGTTGGTCGGCTACACCGAGACCGTGAGAGTCCTCAAGGAACGTTTCCGTCCCGGCGCTTCGGTCGTTCTGTTCGGCGGTCTGGCCAAGGAACGCCCCTACCCGGGATCTACGATCGTCAGCGCGGCGAATGCCGCTGTCACGGGACTGACGCGGACGCTGGCGCTCGAACTGGCTCCGGTCCGCGTCAATGCCCTGCACCCCGGAGTCGTCGGTGACAGCCCGCGTTGGCGTGATGTGCCGGACCACCCGCACCTCGCTCGCACACCCATCGGACGATTGGTCACGATGGCGGAGATCACCCACGCCGCCGACTTCCTCCTCCACAACGGGGGGATCAACGCGATCGATCTCTATGTCGACGGCGGCCTGCGCGTCGGCTGAAGCCGTGCCCGTTCGGCCCGACGCGTCAATCAAGCAAGGAAACTCCGCTGACCCGCGGCTACAGGACCGGGAGGTTCTTGCGGAGTTCGAAGGCGGTTACCTCCGAGCGGTATTCCTCCCACTCCTGCTTCTTGTTGCGCAGGAAGAAGTCGAAGACGTGCTCGCCGAGCGTTTCGGCGACCAGTTCGCTGCGCTCCATCAGGGAGATCGCCTCGCCGAGGTTCTGCGGGAGGGGCTCGATGCCCATCGCGCGGCGTTCGGCGTCGGAGAGGGCCCAGACGTCGTCGTCGGCGCCCGCCGGGAGTTCGTAGCCCTCCTCGATGCCCTTGAGGCCCGCGGCGAGCAGCACCGCGTACGTGAGGTAGGGGTTGGCGCCGGAGTCGATGGAGCGGACCTCGACGCGGGCCGAGCCGGTCTTGCCGGGCTTGTACATCGGAACGCGGATCAGCGCGGAGCGGTTGTTGTGGCCCCAGCAGATGTACGAGGGGGCCTCGCCGCCCGAGCCCGCGGTGCGGGTGGAGCCGCCCCAGATGCGCTTGTAGGAGTTGACCCACTGGTTGGTGACGGCCGAGATCTCGGCGGCGTGCTTGAGCAGGCCGGCGATGAAGGAGCGGCCGACCTTGGAGAGCTGGTACTCCGCGCCCGACTCGTAGAAGGCGTTGCGGTCGCCCTCGAAGAGCGAGAGGTGGGTGTGCATGCCCGAGCCCGGGTACTCCGAGAACGGCTTGGGCATGAAAGTCGCCTGCACGCCCTGCTCCAGCGCGACCTGCTTCATGACCAGGCGGAACGTCATGATGTTGTCCGCGGTGGACAGCGCGTCCGCGTACCGCAGATCGATCTCCTGCTGGCCGGGGGCGCCCTCGTGGTGGCTGAACTCCACCGAGATGCCCATGGATTCCAGCATCGTGATCGCCTGGCGCCGGAAGTCCATGCCGACGTTCTGCGGGGTGTGGTCGAAGTAGCCGGAGCTGTCGGCGGGGGTCGGGCGGGTGCCGTCGACCGGCTTGCTCTTCAGCAGGAAGAACTCGATCTCGGGGTGGGTGTAGAAGGTGAAGCCGAGATCCGAGGTCTTGGCGAGCATGCGCTTGAGGACATAGCGCGGGTCCGCGTAGGACGGCGAGCCGTCAGGCATCAGGATGTCGCAGAACATCCGGGCCGTACCGGGGGCCTCCGCGCGCCAGGGCAGGATCTGGAAGGTGCCCGGGTCGGGCTTGGCGATCATGTCGGATTCGTACACCCGGGCGAAGCCCTCGATCGCGGAGCCGTCGAAACCCATGCCCTCGTCGAAGGCCTGCTCCAGCTCGGCGGGCGCGACGGCGACCGACTTCAGGAAGCCGAGCACATCGGTGAACCACAGGCGCACGAAGCGGATGTCGCGCTCCTCGAGCGTACGGAGCACGAATTCCTGCTGCTTATCCATTTCCACCCATCCTTGCTGGTCAGGCCACCTGCTCCCCTGCCGCGGGGCACGTTGCGGCACACGAGCATCCCACCACACGATTTCCGGCGCGTTGCGAACCCCCGTCCAACGTCCCGCGTCGTGCGCGTGTACGGGTCTCTGTCCATAGTGCCTGTACGTCTGGTGCCCATGTAACAGGTGATCGCAATCCATGGTGCTGATAGATGGCGCGAGGTTGCCGCGCCCGCCACTGCCCGCTCCTGCCCGTTCCCGCTCGCTCCCGGTGGACCCCGGGTCCGGTCCCGTCAGCCCGTCAGCCGTTGCCGTGCCGGGCGTGCGTGTCCGACCAGCCCAGAGGGTACGGCTCCGAATCGTCATCCGGAACCACCGGCTCCCCGCCCGCCTCGGTGAAGGCGGTCAGGGCGCCCACCAGGGCCGAGCGCTGCTCGGGGGTCAGCCGTTCGACGATCGCCGAGATCTCGCGATGGCGCGCGGCCGAGACGTCCTCGACCAGCCTGTCGCCCTCCGGGGTCAGCCGCAACATCGTCTCGCGGCGGTTGTCCGGATTGCTCTGCCGGGTCGCCAGGCCGGCGGCGATCAGCCGGTCCAGCATGCGCATGGCGGTGGAGGGGTTCACGCCCAGCCGCTCGGCAAGCTCCACCAGCTTGGCGTCGCCGTGGGTGGCGAGAACCATCAGCAGCCGGAACTGCGGCAGGGTGACCCGGTCCGCGACGGCGGCCAGGGAGCGGGTGGAGACCGCCACCAGCAGCCGGGACGCGGTCAGCACCGCGTGGGTCACCGCGTCGACGTCGGCCGGGCCCTGCTGCGGGGGCGTCGGCTGGGGAGGGTGGGCCATGCCTCTTTGTACCGCGCCGGGCCCGGGTCCGTACCGTCGCGGGTGGCCACAGGGTCCGGCGCGGTACGCGACCGGGTCCGGCGCGGGTGGCGACGGAGTCCGTACGGTCGCGGCGGCGACCGGGTCCGTCACCGCGCCAGGGCCGTACCGTGCCCGGTTCGTACCACATCGGCTCCGTCCAGGGGCGGGATCCGGCCGCAGAAGCGGCTCCTCACTGCTGCGCGGCGGGGAGTACGCACTACGATTTGCGCCCATGGGGGGACCGCGTCGCACAGGCATCACGCGTCCCACGGCACTGGTGAGTGCCGTGGCGACGCTGTTCGCCGCGCTCTTCATATGTCTGGGGCCAGGACCCGGTCCCGCCGACGCTCATCATCGGCCCGATTCGGCCGCCGGGGCCACCGCCGCCGGCAGCCGGGCCCCGCACGTCCAGCACGTCCGGGCCGAGCAGGTCAGGGCCGAGGACCGGTTCAGCTGTCCGTACGACAACGGCGACTGCGGGCTCTTCCCGCATCTGAGCCCGGCCGTGCTCACCGTACCGCCGCCGGCCGCCCCACTCACCGGCGGCGTACAGCTCCAGCACCTCGAACCGCCGCACCCCACCGGCCAGGTGCCCCGCTCCGGAGCGCTCGCCCGCGCGCCGGACCTCCACGTCCTTCAAGTACTGCGGACGTAGCCGGGCCCGCACCCGCACCGGGTTCCCGTATCTCCTGATCTCCGTTCCGCAGGTATCCGCGTTCCGTAGTTATCGCAGAAGGACATACATCATGGCTTCCAAGTCCCAGTCCGCCGAGCGCAAGGCCCGCATCGAGCAGATGCGCCGCGCCGAGCAGGCCCGCGAGCGGCGCAACCGCCTCATCACGATCACGGTGAGCGCCGTCGTGGTGGCCGCCCTCGTCGGCTTCGGCGCCTTCATCCTCAACAAGGAGTCCGACAAGAAGGAAGAGCAGCAGGCGGCGGCCAAGGCGCCCGTCAAGGGCGAGAAGTCCTGGGATGCCAAGAAGCTCGGCCGCAACCATGTGACCGAGGCTGTGAAGTACCCGATGAAGCCGCCGGTGGGCGGTGACCACAACCAGGTCTGGATGAACTGCGACGGCGTCGTCTACAAGGACGCGATACCGGACGTGAACGCGGTGCACTCGCTGGAGCACGGCGCGGTCTGGGTCACGTACAACGACAAGGCCGCCGACGCCGATGTGAAGACGCTCTCCGAGAAGGTCGAGAAGACCCCGTACACGCTGATGAGCCCGGTCAAGGACCAGTCCGGCGCGATCATGCTGAGCGCGTGGGGCAAGCAGGTCTCGGTGGACAACGCGGCGGACCCGCGGGTGGAGCAGTTCCTCACGAAGTACGTACAGGGCTCGCAGACCCCTGAGCCGGGCGCTACCTGCACGGGCGGGCAGGGCGCGCAGTGAGCTCGGTGACCCGCACCCAGTGGGCGGCGATCACCGCGGTCGTACTGGCGCTGCTCTTCGCCGGTACGGCCACGGTGGCCTCGGCCGGGCGTGACGACGGGCCGGGCGCGCCCCGTACCCCGTCGGCGGACTCGGCGGACGCGGGCTTCGCCCGTGACATGGCGGTCCACCACCAGCAGGCGGTGGAGATGTCCTTCATCGTCCGGGACAGCACGGACGACGAGGAGGTGCGCCGACTGGCGTACGACATCGCCAACACCCAGGCGAACCAGCGCGGGATGCTGCTGGGCTGGCTGGACCTGTGGGGGCTGCCGAAGGCCGAGGCGGGCCAGGAGCCGATGGCCTGGATGCGGATGCCGATGGACATGGGCTCGGACGACGGCGCCGCGATGGATCACGGGCACGCGGAGCATCAGGCCCGCGACGGCTCGCTGATGCCGGGCATGGCCACGAAGACGGAGCTGGAGCGGCTCCGCCAGGCCCGTGGCAAGCAGGCCGAGATCCTGTATCTCCAGCTGATGACCGACCACCACAAGGGCGGCGTGTCGATGGCCAAGGGCTGCGCCGAGATGTGCGCGGTCGGCACGGAGAAGGACCTCGCCGAGGGCATGGCCGCGGCGCAGCAGTCGGAGCTGAACCTGATGGCGGACCTGCTGAAGGCGCGCGGCGCGAAGCCGCGCACCGGCTGACGCGCGCGGGCCGTCGGTCCCCCGGGACCGGCGGCCCGATGCGGTGCGGCAGACGGTCCGGCCCGGCCCGGTGCGGCACGCGGCCCGGTGCGGCTGGCGGTCCGATGCCGGTCAGCGGCCCGCGCCCGGCGCCGGCCCGCGTTCAGGGCTCAGCCACCCGTTCGGGTGCCACCGGTCGCGTCACCCGAACGGCTGCACGATGATGGTTCTGGCTCGGGGTGGACGGCACACAGGAGGCACGAAACCCATGACCACTGCCAAGGACATGATGCACGCGGGGGCCCAGTGGATCCCCGCGCACGAGACGCTCGACCGCGCCGCACAGATGATGCGCGATCTGAATGTGGGCGCGCTGCCCATAGCCGACTCCGACGAGCGGCTGACCGGCATACTCACCGACCGTGACATCGTCGTCGGCTGTGTGGCGAAGGGCCATGACCCGGCGAAGATCACGGCGGGTGAGATGGCCCGGGGCACACCCCGCTGGGTCGACTCGGACGCGGACGTGGACGAGGTCCTGATGGAGATGCAGACCCATCAGATCCGCCGGCTCCCGGTGATCGAGGACAAGCGTCTGGTCGGGATGATCAGCGAGGCCGATCTCGCCCAGCATCTGACCGACATCCAGATCGCCACGTGGGCCGAGAAGGTCTACGCGCCCCGCTGACCCGTACGCGCCCCGCTGACCCGTACACGCTCCGCGGACCCGTACGCGCTCCGCTGACCCGCCACCATCGGGGCGCGCGGCAGTCCTGGCCGCGCGCCCTCGGGTCAGCGCCGACGGGGGCCGAGTGGGACGGCCCACACTCCCGCCCCAGGACATCGTGTCAGTCAGACGATTACACTGGGCGCCGTGCCTCAACTACGCCTCGCCCTGAATCAGATCGACTCGACCGTCGGCGATCTCGCCGCGAACGCCGAGGCGATCGTGCACTGGACCCGGCACGCCGCCGAGCAGGGAGCGCACGTCGTCGCGTTCCCCGAGATGGTGCTGACCGGCTACCCCGTCGAGGACCTCGCCCTGCGGTCGTCCTTCGTCGAGGCGTCCCGGGCCGCCGTGCGCGCGCTCGCAGTGCGGCTCGACGAGGAGGGCTTCGGGGAGCTGCCCGTCATCGTCGGCTATCTCGACCGCTCCGAGAAGGCCCAGGCGCGGTTCGGCCAGCCCGCCGGCGCCCCGCGGAACGCCGCCGCCGTGCTGCACCGCGGCGCCGTCGCGCTGAACTTCGCCAAGCACCATCTGCCCAACTACGGCGTCTTCGACGAGTTCCGGTACTTCGTCCCCGGCGACACCATGCCCGTCGTCCGGATCCACGGCGTCGACGTCGCGCTCGCGATCTGCGAGGACCTCTGGCAGGACGGCGGCCGGGTGCCGGCCACGCGGTCCGCCGGGGCGGGGCTGCTGATCTCCATCAACGCCTCACCGTACGAGCGGGAGAAGGACGACACCCGGCTCGACCTGGTGCGCAAGCGCGCCCAGGAGGCCGGCTGCACCACCGCCTATCTCGCGATGATCGGCGGCCAGGACGAGCTGGTCTTCGACGGCGACTCGATCGTCGTCGACAAGGACGGCGAAGTCGTCGCCCGTGCGCCGCAGTTCGCCGAGGGATGCGTGGTCCTCGACCTCGATCTGCCGGCCGCCGCGGCCGAACCGCCGTCGGGTGTCGTGGACGACGGGCTGCGGATCGACCATGTCGTCCTCTCCGAGGAGCCGCTGCCCGCGTACGAACCCGAGCTGGCCGGCGGCTACGCCGACCGCCTGGCGGACGACGAGGAGGTCTACTCGGCGCTGGTCGTGGGCCTGCGCGCGTACGCCGCCAAGAACGGCTTCGGGTCCGTCCTGATCGGGCTCTCCGGCGGTATCGACTCCGCGCTCGTCGCCGCCATCGCCTGTGACGCGCTCGGCGCGCAGAACGTGTACGGCGTCTCCATGCCGTCCAAGTACTCCTCGGACCACTCCAGGGACGACGCGGCCGAGCTGGCCCGCCGTACCGGGCTCAACTTCCGTACGATCGCGATCGAGCCGATGTTCGACGCGTACATGGGGTCGCTCGGTCTCACCGGTCTCGCGGAGGAGAACCTCCAGTCGCGGCTGCGCGGCACGATGCTGATGGCTCTCTCCAACCAGGAGGGCCAGATCGTGCTCGCGCCGGGCAACAAGTCCGAGCTCGCGGTGGGCTATTCGACGCTGTACGGCGACTCCGTCGGCGCGTACGGCCCGATCAAGGACGTCTACAAGTCGGCCGTCTTCCGGCTCGCCCGCTGGCGCAACCGCGCCGCCGAGGAGCGCGGCCAGACCCCGCCGATCCCGGAGAACTCCCTCTCCAAGCCGCCGAGCGCCGAGCTGCGCCCCGGCCAGGTCGACACGGACTCGCTGCCGGACTACGACGTACTGGACGGGATCCTGGAGCTGTACGTCGACCGCGACCAGGGCAAGGACGCGATCGTGGCGGCGGGCTTCGACGACGAGCTGGTCACGAAGACCCTGCGGATGGTGGACACGGCGGAGTACAAGCGGCGCCAGTACCCGCCGGGCACCAAGATCTCGGCGAAGGGCTTCGGCAAGGACCGGCGGCTGCCGATCACGAACCGCTGGCGCGAGTCGACGAGGAAGTAACGGCCTGGTGCGCGTTCTCCTGCGGCCGGGGGCCTTCCGCGACGACGCGGGAGGTCCCCGCCGCCGTCTCCCGGCCGCCCCGGTCCAGCAGGCCCGCCGTCACCGCGATGGCCAGGCCGACGACCGCGAGCACCGCGCCGACCAGGGTCGGTGACATCCAGCCCCAGCCCGCCGCGATGGCCGCGCCGCCGAGCCAGGCGCCGCCCGCGTTGGCGAGGTTGAAGGCCGAGTGGTTGGAGGCGGAGGCGAGCGTGGGGGCCTGCCTGGCCTTGTTCATGACGAGCATCTGGAGCGGCGTGGTCGTCATGAAGCCGACCGCGCCGAGCACCACCACCGTCACCAGCGCCGCCCACTGCACCTGCGCCGTGAAGCGGAAGGCGACCAGCACCACGGCGAGGGTGGCGAGCGAGCCGTACAGCGTGGGCCGCAGCGCCCGGTCCGTCAGCGGTCCCGCCGCCAGCGCGCCCAGCGTCATACCGATGCCGAAGAGGGCGAGGACCAGCGTCACGGACGACTCGCCGAAGCCCATCACCTCGGTGGTCATCGAGGCCAGGTAGGAGTACACGGCGAAGACCCCGCCGAAGCCGAAGACCGCGGTCGCCAGCCCGAGCAGCACCTGACGGTTGCCGAGGGCGCGCAGCTCCCGGCCCACGCTCTGGTGCGCGTCGACGGGTACGTACGGTACGAGCCGGGCGAGCGCCGCCATCGCGACCAGGCCGATCACCGTGACCACCAGGAAGGTGGCACGCCAGCCGAGGTGCTGGCCGAGCAGGGTGGCCGCGGGGACGCCGACGATGTTCGCGATGGTCAGGCCGAGGAACATGGTCGCCACGGCCCGCGCCTGCCGGCCTTCGTGCACCAGCCGGGCGGCGACGACCGCGCCGACGCCGAAGAACGCGCCGTGCGGCAGCCCGGCGAGGACGCGGCCCGCCAGCAGCCAGCCGAAGCCGGGGGCGAGCGCGGAGGCGAGGTTGCCGACGATGAAGAGGCCCATCAGCAGCAGAAGCATCCGCTTGCGCGGGATACGGGAGCCGACGGCGGTGAGCAGCGGGGCGCCGATGACGACGCCGATCGCGTACGCCGACACGAGATAGCCGGCGGTGGGCACGGACGTTCCCAGATCGTCCGCGACATTGGGCAGCAGACCCATCATCACAAACTCGGTCGTACCGATGCCGAAGGCGCTCACGGCGAGAGCGAGCAGGGCCAGGGGCATGAAGAAAGACCTTTCCGTAGTAAGTACCTCTACGGAACAAAGCCTCTCAGGCCGTTTGTTCCGGCAGATGAACACCGGATTGCGCGGATCGCTCCGCTCAGCGCAGTTCCACCCGGGCGGCGATCGGCAGATGATCGCTGTCCGTCCGGGGAAGGGTCCACGACGAGGTCGGTTCGACGCCCTTCACCAGAATCTGGTCGATCCGCGCCAGCGGGAACGCCGCCGGCCAGCTGAAACCGTACCCGTGGCCCGCCGCGCCCTGCGTCGAACGCATCTGGGACGTGACGGCGTTGAGCGAACGGTCGTTCATCGTACCGTTGAGGTCACCGAGCAGGATCACCTGGCCGAGCGGCTCGTCGGCGATGGCCTCGCCCAGCGCGTCCGCGCTCTTGTCCCGCTGGTTGGCGGTGAACCCGGCGTTCAGCTTGACCCGTACCGACGGCAGATGCGCCACATAGACGGCGACCTGCCCCTCGGGCGTGGAGACCGTGGAGCGCATGGCACGGACCCAGCCCAGCCTGATGTCGACGGGCCGGCTGCCGGTCATCGGGTACTTGCTCCACAGCCCGACCGTGCCCTGCACGGAGTGGTACGCGTACGTGCCGGCCAGCGCCTTCTCGTACACCGGTACGGCGTCGGCCTTGAGCTCCTCCAGCGCGACGACATCCGCGCCCGATTCCGCGACCTTGCGCGCGGTGCCCTCCGGGTCGGGGTTGTCCGCGTTGACGTTGTGCGTGGCGACCGTCAGGTCACCGCCGCCGCCCGACTTGTCGGTGAGGAGCCCGCCGAAGAGATTGAGCCAGACCACGGCCGGCAGCAGCAGCGCGATCAGTGCGGTGGCCGAGCGCCGTACCAGCGCGAGGACCAGGATCAGCGGGACGAACAGACCGAGCCAGGGCAGGAAGGTCTCGGTGAGACTGCCCAGGTTGCCGATCTTGTTCGGGATCTGAGCGTGGAAGATCATCAACAGCGCTGCCGACACGGCGAGGAACGCGAGGACGATGCCGCGCCGCCAGATACCGGGGTCGCGGCGCCAGCGGTCGAGCTGGGTTCTGACGCGGGATGCGGTGCGGTGGTCGTCCCCGTCGGCCGTCACCGACTGCGCTGTGTACTCCTGCGTCATGTGCTGCCCTCACTGCCTTGCTGTGCACGCCCGCCCCCGACCCTAGGCGATGGAGCGGGCGCTTTCTCCGCCGTCCCTGGACGGCCGTACTGCCACGGAGACGAAAGAGACGGCACGACGGGTTCCGATCAAGGACGAATGACCGGCAGCTGTGACAGAACACGCACGGTCGCGGCAGGCCCGGTCCGGTGCGATCGGCCGGGCCGCCGGGCGTTTCGCCGCCCGGCTGCCTCACTTCCGGGGACTCAGGCCCTGGAGCACCGCACTGATGATCTGCTCGGCGAGGTCGTCGTCCAGTGGCGCGTCCGGCCGGTGCATGGTGCGGACGAGCATGGGGCCGACCAGCAGGTCGTTCATCAGCTCCACGTCCAGGTCGTCACGGAGCTCACCGGAGGCGACCCCCCGGCGGATCACGTCCAGCGTGGTCTGGCGGCGGGGCTCTATGACCGTCCTGCGGTACTCGCCCCACAGGGCCGGCCGGCTCTTCATCTCCGCGAAGACGTTGTGCAGCAGGGCGGAGGAGCGCTGCGCGAGCCCGCGCGTGCGCAGCGACTCCAGGATCACGGCGAGATCGTCGAGGGCGGAGGTGCCGGGCAGTGCGGGATCGGGCGGTTCGATCTCCCGCAGGACGTCGACGAGGAGTTCGTCCTTGCCCTGCCAGCGCCGGTAGATGGTGGCCTTGCCGACGCCCGCCGTGCGGGCGATGCGCTCGATGGAGAGGGCGCCCAGCGGCACACCGTCCTCCAGCAGGGCCACGACGGCCTCCAGGATCGCCCGCTCGACCGCCTCACTGCGTGGCCTGCCGCGCCGGTGTTCCTTCGCGTGATCCTGCCCCTGCACGTGTTCCACCTCTCGCCCGCCGTTCACCGCCTGCCGTTCACCGCGCGCTCTTCATCGCGCCGTTCACCGCACTCGTCGCTGCGCCGATTCTCGTACACCGCGGGGGTGTTCGGTCCCGGCCGCCCGCCCCCGCCCTGCCGCGGGACGGGCGGCCGGTACGGGCGTCAGCTCCGGGCGGCGGCCGGCTCGGGCAGTTCCTCGCTCCCGGCGGGCTTCGGCGCCGGCGGCCGTCCCGGCAGGAAGAGCGCGACCACCACGGCGCCGATCAGCGCGACGGCCGCCGAGCCGAGAGCCGTGACATGCATGGCGTGGAGGAACGCGTCGTACGCCGAGCCGATCAGCGGCCTGCCCGCCGGGCCCAGCTTCGCCGCGATGCCGAGGGTCGCCTCGATCGACTCCCCCGCCGCGTCCCGCGCCGCGGGCGGGACGGCGCCGAGATGTCCCTCGATCCCTCCCCGGTAGGTCGCGGAGAGCACCGAGCCGAGGACGGCGACCCCCAGCGCCCCGCCGACCTGGCGGAAGGTGTTGTTGATGGCCGAGCCGGAACCGGCCTTCTCCCGGGGCAGCGCCTGCATGACCGCGACGGTCACCGGCGGCATGATGTGGGCCATGCCGGTGCCCTGGACGAAGAAGACCAGGCAGAGCACCCAGACGGGGGTACCGGCGCCCAAGAGGGCGAAGGCCGCGAGGCCGCCCGCCACCAGCAGCATGCCCACCGTGCAGACCGCGCGGGCGCCGAACCGGTCCACGACCAGCCGGGCGCGCGGCGCGAAGACCATCTGGGCGGCGGCCAGCGGCACCATCAGCAGTCCGGCCTCCAGCGCGCTGTAGCCGCGCACGCTCTGCAGATAGAAGGCCGAGAAGAAGGTCACGCCCATCAGGGCGAAGAAGACCAGCGCGATGGCCGCGACGGCGGCGGCGAAGGCGGGCTCCTTGAAGTAGGAGACGTCGATGGCCGGGTGGCTGCTGCGCTTCTCGTGCCAGACGAAGGCGGCCAGCACGGCCAGTCCTGCCAGCAGGGGCAGCAGCACCGTCGGTTCGGTGAAGTCGGCCAGTTCGCCGCCGCGGATGATGCCGTACACCAGGAGGACCAGCCCGACGATGGACAGCGCGACCCCCAGCGGGTCGAGCCGGCCGGGCCGGGGGTCCTTGGAGTCCGGCACCAGCAGCACCATCGCGATCAGCGCGACGACGGCCACCGGGACGTTGACCAGGAAGATGGAACCCCACCAGAAGTGTTCGAGCAGCAGACCGCCGGTGATCGGGCCGATGGCGATGCCGAGGCCCACGCTGCCCGCCCATATGCCGATGGCCTTGGGCTGCTCGTCGCGCTCGAAGACATTCATCAGGACGGCGAGAGTGGCGGGCATCACAAAGGCGGCGCCGAAGCCCATCAGGGCGCGGTAGCCGATGAGTTCGGCGGGCGACCCGGACAGGGCGGCGAGGCCGGAGCCGAGACCGAAGACGAGGATGCCGAAGAGCAGTACCTTCTTGCGGCCGATACGGTCGCCGAGGAGACCCGAGGTGAAGAGCAGTCCGGCGAAGACGAGCGTGTAGGAGTTGATCGCCCACTCCAGCTCGCTCTGGGTGGCGCCGAGACCGGTGGGTGCGGGGGCGGCGATCGTCTTGACCGCGACGTTCAGGATCGAGTTGTCCAGCACGACGATGAGCAGGCTGAACATGAGGACGCCCAGGATCGCCCAGCGGCGGCGGTGGACGGCTTCGGGTATGCGAGGTGCGGCGGCAGGGGCGCCGGACGGTATGGACATGACCGACAGACTAAGCCTGTTTCGATACGAGACCGTCTCGTATTATAAAGTCTTTACCGTACAAGGCCATTGCCGGCCCACGAAGCTCGACCGGCCAGGTCCTGGGGAAGGGCCCACTTCCCGTGGAAGGCCTCGGGATGCCACCATGGTTACGGTCCGGGGACGCCGTCAGGGCGCCTCGAGATGACGAAAGGGCCATGGGCCATGACTCTCCAGGCTGCGCAGACGCCGCCCGCGGGACGCCCCACCGACAGTGCCAAGGCGCTGTACGGCGGCAAGAGCTCCCGCCGCATCACCGTGCATGACATCGCCGCCGCCAAGGAGCGCGGCGAGAAGTGGCCCATGCTCACCGCCTACGACGCGATGACCGCTTCCGTCTTCGACGACGCCGGGATCCCCGTCATGCTGGTCGGCGACTCCATGGGCAACTGCCATCTGGGCTACGAGACCACCGTGCCCGTCACGCTGGACGAGATGACGATGCTCTCCGCCGCGGTCGTCCGGGGCACGAAGCGCGCCCTGATCGTCGGCGACCTGCCCTTCGGCTCGTACCAGGAAGGCCCGGTCCAGGCGCTGCGCAGCGCCACCCGGCTGGTGAAGGACGCGGGTGTCGGCGCGGTCAAGCTGGAGGGCGGCGAGCGCTCGCACAGCCAGATAGAGCTGCTGGTGCAGGCCGGCATCCCGGTGATGGCCCACATCGGGCTCACCCCGCAGTCCGTCAACGCCATGGGATACCGGGTGCAGGGCCGTGGCGAGGAGGCCGCCCAGCAGATGCTGCGCGACGCCAAGGCGGTGCAGGACGCGGGCGCCTTCGCGGTCGTGCTCGAACTCGTACCGGCCGAGCTGGCCGCCGAGGTCACGCGCGTTCTGCACATCCCGACCATCGGTATCGGCGCCGGTCCCGAGACGGACGCCCAGGTGCTCGTGTACACCGACATGGTCGGTCTGACGGGCGGCAAGGTGCCGCGCTTCACGAAGCAGTACGCGAACCTCCGCCAGACGCTGGGCGACGCGGCGAAGGCCTTCGCCGACGAGGTCGTCGGCGGAACGTTCCCGCAGGAGGACCACACCTTCCACTAGGCCCTGTCCGGCCTAGGTCCTGTCCGGAGCGCCGCCGGAGCATGGTTCCGCGGCGCCTCCCCCGAGCCACTGCCCGCACGAGCGACAGCCCGCCGATCTTCCCCCGTCGGCGGGCTGTCGCGCGCCGACGGCGGTTTGTCGGTGGGATGTCAGTGGGCTGTCGGCCGCTTGTCGGTGGATTGTCGGTGGCAGCTGATCTGATAGGCACATGACGCGAATCGACAAGAACCCCAACGGCGTCCGCACGGGCAACGCCGTCGAGGTGCGGGGGCTGGTCAAGCAGTACGGCGGACCCCAGGGCACCCGAGCCCTCGACGGAGTGGACCTCGACGTGCGCGAAGGCACCGTCCTCGGTGTGCTCGGACCCAACGGCGCCGGTAAGACAACGCTCGTCCGTATTCTCTCCACCCTCGTCCAGCCGGACGCCGGGACCGCGATGGTCGCCGGGTACGACGTGCTGCGCCAGCCCCGCCAGCTGCGCCGCGTCATCGGCCTCACCGGCCAGTACGCCTCGGTCGACGAGAAGCTCTCCGGCTGGGAGAACCTCTACATGATCGGGCGGCTTCTCGACCTGTCCCGCAAGGACGCCCGCCGCCGCTCCGACGAACTCCTGGAGCGCTTCTCCCTCACGGACGCCGCGAAGAAGCCGGCGATGCAGTACTCCGGCGGTATGCGGCGCCGGCTCGACCTGGCCGCGTCGATGATCGGCCGGCCGTCCGTGCTCTATCTGGACGAGCCGACGACCGGGCTCGACCCCCGGACCCGTAACGAGGTCTGGGACGAGGTGCAGCGGATGGTCGCCGAGGGGGCCACCGTGCTGCTCACCACCCAGTACATGGAAGAGGCGGAGCAGCTGGCGAGCGAGCTGACGGTCATCGACCAGGGCCGGGTCATCGCCCAGGGCGGTGTGAACGAGCTGAAGGCGAAGGTCGGCGGGCGGACGCTACAGATCCGGCCGACGGATCCCGCGCACCTCCCGGCGATGGCGCGGGCGATTGCCGAGACCGGACTCGACGGGGTGTCCGGCACCCATGTCGTCCCCGACGAGGAACTCCTCTACGTACCGATCCTCAGCGACGAGCAGCTGACCGCGGTCGTCGGCCTGCTGGGCGAGCGCGGCTTCGGCATCGCCCATATCGGCACCCATCTGCCCAGCCTGGACGAAGTGTTCCTGGCCATCACCGGCCAGAAGACGGCATCCGCGTCCGACACCGCACCCGAGGAGGTCGCAGCATGAGCACGACCACGCTGCCCACGTCCACAACCGAGCAGCAGCCCACGCCGTCCCGCGCCGTCACCGGCGGCGGCGACGAGGGCCGGATCGGACTGCGCGCCAATCTGCGTCACATCGGCGCCCTGGTGCGCCGTAACACCCTCCAGATCAAGCAGGATCCGGAGTCGATGTTCGACGTCCTGCTGATGCCGATCATCTTCACGCTGCTGTTCGTGTACGTCTTCGGCGGCTCCGTCGGCGCCAGCCTCGGCGGCGACCGTGACGCGTATGTGAACTATGTGATCCCCGGCCTGATGGCCATGATGGGCCTGAACATCGCCATGGCGGTCGGCACAGGCATGAACGACGACTTCCGCAAGGGGGTCATGGACCGGTTCCGTACGATGCCGATCGCCCGGTCCTCCGTGCTGATCGCGAAGATCGTCGTCGAGATCGGCCGGATGCTGATCGCCACCACCATCCTGCTCGGCATGGGCTTCCTGCTCGGCATGGAGATCAAGACCTCGGTGCTGGAGCTGCTCGGGGCCGTCGGTCTCTCCCTGGCGTTCGGCGCCTCGCTGATGTGGATCTTCATCCTGCTGGGGCTCACCATGAAGACGGCGCAGGCCGTCCAGGGGGTGGCCATGCTGGTGCTGATGCCCCTGCAGTTCGGTTCGTCGATCTTCGCTCCGCCGTCCACGATGCCCGGCTGGCTACAGTCCTTCACCGACTACAACCCGCTCTCCAACCTGGCGGACGCGGCGCGGAATCTGATCAATGGCGGTCCGGTCGCGCACTCGGCGTGGATGACGCTGGGGTGGGCGGCGGGGATCACGCTGGTGACGGCTCCGCTCGCGGTCGCCAAGTTCCGCAAGAAGTCCTGACGCCGGCGGGACGGCATCAGACGAGGGCGGCGGCCTGCTCCAGCGTGAGGCCGCCGCCCTCGGTGCTCGCCGCCTCGAACGCGGCATCTCCGAGCAGGGCCACCACGGTCTCGCGCGCGTTCATCAGAACGTCCCGCTCCATGCCCGTCCGGAAGTGCCCGCGGGGCAGCAGCGCCTTGTACGCGCCGATGAGCCGGGCCGCGTCCCGTATCCGCTCCCGGCCCCGGTCGTCGCCGGCCTGGCCGCCAAGACCGGCCAACGCCCAGGCCGCCGTCACCAGATGGACCGCGGCCATCTCCGGGGCGACCATCTGTGACAGCGGCGACCGCGCTGACTCCAGGGCCGTGCGCGCCGCCTCCAGCGCCTCGGCGTACCGCCCGTCCGCGCAGTCCAGCCAGGCGAAGGCCCCCGTCACAAAGCCCTCGAAGAGGGCGAGTGTCTCGGTGCGGAAGACCTCCAGCAGCAGGCGGAGCTGGACCCGGGCCTCGTCCCGCCGTCCGGTGCGGCCCAGCCACAGCGCGAGAATGAGCCGGATGGCAGGGAGCGCCTCGTGCGGCACGTCCCGGCCCTCCTCCAGCACCTCGCGGAGGATGCGCTCCCCCTCCTCGCCGCTGCCCGTCTCGAACATGGTCGCCGCGAGCCGGGCCCGCAGCAGCACCACCTGACCGAGGGCGCCGAGCCCCTCGGCGTGGCCGACGGCCGCCGCGTAGTCCTCGGCGGCGAGGGCGTAGTCACCGCGCTTCTCCCTGGCCTCACCGCGGGCCGAGAGCGCCTCCGCGGTGCCCCAGGCGTCGCCGAGCCGCTCGAAGATCTCCAGGCTGCGGTCGGCGTCCCGGGTCGCGTCGCCCGCCCACTCGGTGCGATTCGCCAGGATGTTGGCCCGCAGATAGAGGGCGCCGCCCAGCTCCCACTCGTAACCGAACCGCTCGCAGGCCGCCACCGTCTCGTCGAGGACCACTCTCAGCTGTTCCGCGTCCCCGGTGAACATGATCGCGAAGAACCACAGCGTGCCGGGGAACCGGCAGGTCTGCGGCAGGCCCGGCCGGTAGACGGTGGCCACCGCCTTCAGCCATTCGCGTCTTTCCGGCCTCGCCCAGACGTCCTCGCCGTGGTCCATGCTGACCAGCTCGATCAGCCGCACCTCGCGTCGGGCCTCCAGCAGTACGTCGGGCGCCATGGGCGGCGGAGCGTCCGTGCACCGCTCGACGAGCGGCAGGGCCGGTTCCAGCGGCGGGGCGAACGGATCGGGGCCGAGGGCCGCGGCGGCGCCCGCCCACTGACGCGCGTCGGCGCGCAGGTCGAGCATCTGCCAGAACCAGCTGAGGGACAGGACGAGGCAGAGCGTCTCGTGCTCGTCGCGGAACGCGACGGCCCGGCGCAGCGCGGTGCGGAGATTCTCGAACTCCAGCTGGAAGCGGGCGATCCCGGCACGCTGGCCGCGACCGCGCAGCTCGATGTCGGTGGTCCTGGCCAGCTCCCGGTAGTGGACGAGATGCCGGCGCTCGGTGGGGGCGCGGTCTCCCGCCTCGTCGAGCCGCTCCGTGGTGTATTCGGCGACGGTCTCCAGCAGCCGGTAGCGCATGCCGCCGTCCGGTGAAGGGGCCGCGACGACAAGGGACTTGTCGATGAGCCAGCCGAGCAGCCCGGCGACATCGCGGGACTCGACGGAGTCGTCGTGCTTGCGGCCCTCGCTCTCCGGGCCGACGTCCGCGCAGACCGACTCCGCCGCCGTCAGATCGCAGCCGCCCGCGAAGACGGACAGCCGCCGCAGTACGGCGCGTTCGGGCGCGGCGAGCAGGTCCCAGGACCAGTCGACGACGGCGCGCAGCGTCTGCTGGCGTGGCAGTACGGTCCTGCTTCCGCTGGTCAGCAGCCGGAAGCGGTCGTCCAGACGGTCGGCGATCTGGCGCGGATTGAGCATCCGCAGCCGGGCCGCGGCCAGTTCGATGGCGAGCGGCAGCCCGTCGAGCCGACGGCAGATCTCGGCGACCGCGTCCGGATCGTCGGCCGCGTCGAAGCCGGGCCGTACGGCGCGGGCGCGCTCCGCGAAGAGCCGGTGCGCCGGGTCGGGCGGCAGGGGCTCCACCTGCCGTACGGTTTCACCGGGCACCCCGAGCGGCTCACGGCTGGTCGCCAGCACCGTCAGCTCCGGGCAGCGCGCCAGCAGCTCTTCGGCGAGGGTCGCGGCGGCCTCGATGACATGCTCGCAATTGTCGAGGAGCAGCAGCATGCGCCGGCGCGCGCAGTGCTCGGCCAGCCGTACGAGCGGCTCACTGCCCTGCCGGTCGGCGGCCCGCAGCTCCTCGGCCCCGGCCCCCCGCAGCACGGTCTCCCGCGCCCCGAGTGCGGTCAGTACGGCCTCGGCCACGGTCTCCGGATCGTCCACGGGCGCGAGTTCGGCCAGCCAGACCCCGTCCGGCCATTCCTCCGCCGCCCGCTCGGCGGCCTCCTGCGAGAGCCGCGTCTTCCCGGCCCCGCCGGGCCCGAGGAGGGTCACGAGCCGGGCCCGCCCGAGGTCGCCGCGAAGGGCCTCGATGTCCGCCTCGCGCCCCACGAAGCTGGTCAGCCGGGCGCGGAGGTTGCCGGGTGTGGGGCGCGGCGCGCGGGCGGGGCCGCCGGACCCACCATGGGCGCCTGCCGCGTCCGGCTCACCCACCGGGCCGCCCGGCTGGAGCAACTCCTCGTGCAGTGCGCGCAGTTCCGGGCCCGGGTCGGTGCCCAGGCGGGTCGCCAGGGCGCGGCGGACGGTCTCGTACGCCGCCAGTGCCTCGGCGGGGCGGGACATGTCGCGCAGGGCGCGGATACGCAGCGCCTGGAGCGGCTCGTCGAGCGGGAACGCGCCGCAGAGCGCGGCCAGTTCGGGCAGGACCGCCTCCGCCCGGCCCAGGGCGAGCGCGGCCGTCAGCCGGGTCCTGCGGGCCTCCAGGCGGCGGGTCTCCCAGCGGGCCGCTTCCGCCGTACGGTCGGGGAGGTCGGCCAGGGCCGGCCCCCGCCAGAGTCCGAGCGCGTCGTCGAGAAGGCTCGCCGCCTTCGCCGGGTCGCCCGCCTCCAGGGCCCGCGCCCCCTCGCCCGCGAGCCGGCCGAAGCGGTGGAGATCGACGTCCTCCGGGTCGGCGCAGAGCCGGTACCCGCCGTCCGACGACGCCACGGCCGCGTGCCCGAGCGCCCGCCGCAGCCGTCCGACGAGCGCCTGGAGCGCCCCCACCGCGTCCGCCGGCGGATCACCGTCCCAGACGTCGGCGACGAGCGCGGCGACCGGCACCGTACGCCCGGCCCGCAGCGCGAGAACCGTCAGCAGCGCACGCAGCCGCGCTCCACCGAGGGCGACGGGGGTGCCGTCGTCGTGCAGTGCCCGAGTGGTGCCGAGGACGCGATAGCGCATCCGCCCATTGTCCCCGGACCCGGACTCGTATCCACGCCGCCCTGCCGTGGATGCCCGCCGGCGGACGGGGGCAGGAACCACGGAGGGCGGGTGGGACGTTCCTCCAGCGCCGCCGGTACGGTCGATCCGCACCGCAACCGATCCCCGGGAGACCCGCCCATGACCACCGCCACCACCCGCAACAGCGATCGGCGGATCTCTCCGGTCTTCCTCGGGATCGTCGCCGTCATGGCGGTCTCCGGCTGGGCCGTGTGGACGGACTTCGCGTCGGACATCGGCGTCGCGGTCTTCCTGTTCGTCACGGCCGCCTGGGTCGTCTCGCTGTGTCTGCACGAGTACGCGCACGCACGCACCGCGCTGCACGGCGGCGACATCTCCATCGGCGCGAAGGGCTATCTGACCCTCAACCCGCTCAAATACACCCATGCGCTGCTGAGCATCGTGCTGCCCGTGATCTTTGTGATCATGGGCGGGATCGGTCTGCCCGGCGGCGCGGTCTTCATCGAGCGGAACCGCATCCAGGGCCGCTGGAAGCACAGCCTGATCTCGGCGGCGGGGCCGCTCACGAACGTGCTGTTCGCGGTCGTGTGCACGGCGCCGTTCTGGCTGGGCGCCCTGGACGGGGTGCCGACGGGCTTCCGCTACGCGCTCGGTTTTCTCGCCCTGCTCCAGGTCACCGCGGCGATCCTGAACTTCCTGCCGGTGCCGGGCCTGGACGGCTACGGGGTGGTCGAGCCGTGGCTGTCGTACAAGATCCGCCGGCAGGTGGAGCCGTACGCGCAGTTCGGACTGCTCGCCGTCTTCGTGATCATCCTCATCCCGGGGGTGAACGCGGTCTTCTTCGACGCGATCGACGCGATTCTGCGCGGGCTCGGGGTGACGAACCTGGACACCTACTGCGGCCGGAACCTGTTCAGCTGGTGGACCGACAGGAACGAATTCGCCTGCGGTCCTGTCAGCCCGTAGCCGTGGTCGTACGGGCCGCCCGCTCCATCCTCGCCCGGCGGTGGTAGTACCAGGCCATGTTGGACGAGAGCCCGGCGAGCAGGACCCAGACGATGCCGAGCCAGCTGCCCTGGACGAAGGAGACGACGGCCGCGGCGACGGCGAGGACGCAGACGGCGAGGGCGTACAGAGCGAGGCGGGGCATGGGGGTCGGCTCCTGTCGGGGGCTTCCTGGGCTGCGGTCGTACGCCGTCCAGTGTCCCCCATGCCCGCGGTGCCTCCGGCGGCGCCGCCGGTTACGCGACGGCCCGGTCACCCGACGGCCGGTTACCCGACGGTCCGGTCACCGGTCCGTCCGCTCACACGTCCGTCACGCGCAGCCCGGCGTGCGCCTTGTAGCGGCGGTTGACCGAGATCAGATTCGCCACCAGCGACTCGACCTGGTGGGCATTGCGCAGCCGGCCCGCGAAGACCCCGCGCATGCCGGGGATGCGGCCCGCGAGCGCCTGCACGAGGTCGGTGTCCGCGCGTACCTCTCCGAGCACCATCACATCGGTGTCGATCTGCTCGACCGCGGGGTCCTGGAGCAGCACCGCGGACAGGTGGTGGAAGGCGGCGGTCACCCGGGACTCGGGCAGCAGGGCGGCGGCCTGCTCGGCGGCGCTGCCCTCCTCGGGGGTGAGGGCGTACGCGCCCTTCTTGTCGAAGCCGAGCGGGTTGACGCAGTCGACGACCAGCTTCCCCGCCAGCTCCTCCTTGAGGGACTCCAGGGTCTTGGCGTGCCCCTCCCACGGCACCGCGACGATGACCACGTCGCTGCGGAGCGCGCAGTCGGCGTTGGCGGCGCCCTCGACGCCGTTGCCGAGCTCGGCGGCGGCCGCCTCGGCCCGCTCGGCCACCCGGGATCCGATGATCACTTTCTGCCCGGCCCTGGCCAGCCGGTAGGCAAGTCCACGGCCCTGGTCGCCGGTGCCGCCGAGCACGCCGACCACCAGGCCGGAGACGTCCGGGAGGTCCCAGGGGTCCTTGGCGGGGGGCTTGGGCGTGCTGCCACTGTCAGTCGAAGTCATGACTCCGACTCTACGTGCAGGTAACCGGTCACGTTCGGGTGAGTTGGCGTCGACCGCCCGCGCCCGTGAGCCCGGCTGCGACAGGATGCGGGCCCATGGATGCCGTACGCGTCGCACTGCTGCGTGAAGTTCTCGCCGGAACGCACTGGCCCTCGGCGACCCGCCGGTTCGCCGGGGCGCTGCGGTCCTCCGTCGTACCGCAGGGCGGCGGGCTGCTGCTGGTCGGGACCGAGGAGTACGAGCCCTGGCATCTGGCCGCGCATCTCGTGGACGAGGCGGCGTGGTCCGGGCAGCCGGAGCTGAACCCCACGCTGGTACGGCACCGGGTGCGGGCCGGGGATCCGGCGCATCTGGCCGTCGGTCTCGGCCGGCTCCAGGCGGCGGGCCGGGGCGCGACGCTGCTCGTCGTCGCGCCGCAGCGGCCGGACGGCGGGCTGCTGGAGCGGGTGCACGACGCGCGGCGGGCCGGGGCGACGGTGCTGTCGCTCGACGGCGGGGACGCGGAGGTGCGCGGCCTGGCGCACGAGGCGCTGACGGTGGCCGCGTCGGACGCGGCGCACGGCGTGGACCTGGACACCGTGCAGCATCTGGTGAGCGCGGCCGCCGGGGAGAACAGCCTGCCCGCGCCGCGAGGCCGGCGCCGCTTCAGGGACCGGCTGTCCCACCTGGCCGACCAGCTGACCGCGCCGCCCCCGGCCCGCTGGTAGCCGAGCCCGGGCACGGGCCGCCCCGGTCCGGCGGGGAATCCGGTTGCCCTGGCCTGCCCGCAGCGCGGAACATGGCCCCTCGTGACCAACAAGCTCGGCGCGATCCTGCCGGATCTCTCCCCTCTCCGTTCCTCCCGGGATTTCCGGCTGCTCTGGGTGCAGGGGCTGGTGACGAACTTCGGCAGCTTCATGGCGATGATCGCGCTGCCGCTCCAGATCAAGGAGCTCACCGGCTCCCCGCTCGCCGTCGGCGCGATGGGTGCGGTGGAGCTCGTGCCACTGATCATCTTCGGGCTGTACGGCGGGGCGCTCGCCGACGCCGTCGACCGCCGCAGGGTCATCCTGCTCACCGAGGCGGGGCTCGGGGTGCTGGCCGGCATCCTGCTGGTGAACGCGCTGCTGCCGGAGCCCCTGCTGTGGCCGCTGTATCTGGTGGCGGCCGGGGTGTCCGCGCTGGCGGGACTCCAGCGCCCGGCGCTGGACTCGCTGATGGCGCGGATCGTGCCGCACGACCAGCTGACCGCGGCCGCCGCGCTCAACGCGGTGCGCTGGCAGCTCGGCGCCATCGCGGGACCGTCGCTGGCGGGTCTGGTCGTCGCGTACGCGGGCCATGCCACGGCCTACGGGGTCACGATCCTGGGCTTCGCCGCCTCCGTACTGCTGTGTCTGCGGCTGGCGCCGGCGCCGGCCGCGCACGACGCGGAGAAGCCGTCCCTGCGGGGTATCGCGGAGGGCGCGCGCTACGCCTGGAGCAGACCGGTGCTGCTGGGCACGTACGCGATAGACATGGCCGCGATGTTCTTCGCCTTCCCGAACACGATCTTCCCCTTCCTCGCGGACGACCTGGACGCGCAGTGGTCGCTGGGACTGATGTACGCGGCGGGGTCGGTCGGCTCGGTGGTGCTCAGCCTGACCAGCGGGTGGACCTCGCGGGTGCGGCGGCACGGGCTCTTCGTGGTGTTCGGCGCGGCGGCCTGGGGGCTGGCGATCACGGCCGCGGGGTGGTTCTCCAACATCTGGGTGGTGCTGGTCTGTCTGGCGTTCGCGGGCGCGGGCGACATGCTCAGCGGCCTGGGCCGCTCGACCATCTGGAACCAGACCATCCCGGAGGAGCTGCGCGGCCGGCTGGCGGGCATCGAGGTGCTCTCGTACAGCGTCGGGCCACAGCTGGGCCAGGTCCGCGCGGGCGCGATGGCGGGCTGGACGGGCACCCGCCCGGCGATCTGGGGCGGCGGCCTGGCCTGCCTCGCCTCGGTGGGCCTGCTGGCGGCGGTGCTGCCGAGGCTGGTGACGTACGACGCGGCGACGGACGAGGACGCGGTGCGCCGCCGCGCTCAGAAGGAAGCGACGACGACGGCGCCGGCCTGACCCGGCCGCGCCGCCCGGCCCGTCGCTCCCCGCCGGGTCAGGACCGGGCGCCCGCTTCCGGCCCTGACCCGGTCACACCGCCGTCAGGCGGACCCGTCCCCGTCCTTGCCCCGGGACGCGTCGTGCCAGCGGGGGTCCGTCTCCCACTCCTGGTTGCGTTCCCTCGCCGTCTCCATCGCGTGCTCCGCCTCCTGGCGGGTCGTATAGGGGCCGAAGCGGTCCTTGGCCGGGCACTCAGGACCCTCCTCGACCTTCTTGTGTTGCAGGCAGTAGAACCACTCGCCCGGTTTGCCGGTCGTACGCTTCTTGAACAGGGCCATCATCGGCTCCTTCCTCTGACGCCATGCTGCCCCACGGCCGCTGGTTAGACTCGCTGGCATGTCTGGCCAGTCGCTGCTCGTACCAGGGGAGCTCTCTCCCGTCCGCTCCGTTCCCGGAAAAATCCGGCGCCCCGAATATGTCGGCAAACCTGCGCCTACCCCGTACACCGGGCCGGAAGTGCAGACCGCCGAAACGATCGAGCTGATGCGGATCGCGGGGCGTATCGCCGCGCAGGCGATGGAGGAGGCCGCGAAGCACATCGCGCCCGGCGTGACCACGGACGAACTGGACCGGGTCGCACACGAGTTCATGTGTGACCACGGCGCCTATCCGTCGACCCTCGGCTACCGCGGTTTCCCCAAGTCGCTCTGCGCGTCCGTCAATGAGGTGATCTGCCACGGGATCCCGGACTCCACGGTGCTCCGCGACGGCGACATCGTGAACCTGGACGTGACCGCGTACATCAACGGGGTGCACGGCGACAACAACGCGACCTACTTCTGCGGGAATGTCGACGAGGAGTCGAAGCTCCTGGTGGAGCGGACCCGCGAGTCGCTGAACCGCGCCATCAAGGCCGTGCGGCCGGGCCGCCAGATCAATGTCATCGGGCGGGTCATCGAGTCGTACGCCAAGCGGTTCGGCTACGGCGTCGTCAGGGACTTCACCGGCCACGGGATCAATTCGTCCTTCCACTCCGGGCTGATCGTGCCGCACTACGACAGCCCGCACGCCACCACCCTCATCCAGCGGGGCATGACCTTCACCATCGAGCCGATGCTCACACTCGGCACGTACGAGCACGACATGTGGGACGACGGCTGGACCGTGGTGACCAAGGACCGCAAGCGCACCGCGCAGTTCGAACACACGCTGGTGGTGACGGAGACGGGCGCCGAGATCCTCACCCTTCCCTGAGGTTGCCCCGGGGCCGGGGCGGGGTAGCGTTTTTACCGACAGGACGTCGGGAACCAGTTGACTTAGGTAAGCCTAAGTAAGAGTATCGGTGATGGCTGCCGCCTGTGCTGCCAGCGCCGGTATCCGCCGGCTCCCGTCCCCCTCGGTCCCCGGAGGCCCGCCTTGGACGCAACCGCCACCGCCACCCCGTTCTCCACGCTGATCCGTGTCGCCTCGCACGAGCAGCACACGGAGGCGGAGACCTCGACCTTCATGAGCGATCTGCTGGGCGGCCGGCTCGGGGTGGACGCGTACACCCGCTACACCGAACAGCTGTGGTTCGTGTACCGCGCGCTGGAGAGCGCCGCCGAGTCGCTGAAGGCGGATCCGGTCGCAGGACCCTTCATCCGGCGCGAGCTGCTGCGTACGCCCGAGCTGGAGCGCGATCTCGCGCATCTGCGCGGTGCGGACTGGCGCACGGGCCTTGAGCCGCTGCCCGCGACCGCCGCGTACGCCGCGCGGGTCGAGGAGTGCGCGCGTGTCTGGCCCGGCGGCTATGTGGCGCACCACTACACCCGCTATCTCGGGGATCTCTCCGGCGGCCAGATCATCCGCGACAAGGCGGAGAAGACCTGGGGATTCGCCCGCAAGGGCGATGGCGTCCGGTTCTACGTCTTCGAGGAGATCCCCAACCCGGCGGCCTTCAAGCGGGGCTACCGCGAGCTGCTGGACCAGGTGGCGGCGGACGATCTGGAGAAGCAGCGGATCATCGACGAGTGCAAGCGCGCGTTCGACTTCAACGGGGCGGTCTTCCGTGAGCTGGGCGCCCGGTTCCCGCTGAGCGCGTAGCCACTGTCCCCGGTCGGTCGCCGCCCGCCGCCCGGCATCCCGCCGCCGGGCGGCGTCAGTGGGCCGTGAGCAGGCGCACGCGTCCGCCGATTTCGATCGAGCCGTCCGGGCCGGGTGCCGTGAGCAGCTGCGACCCCCGGCCCTGGGTGATGTTCAGGGCGCGGCCCAGCGCCGCCGTGAGCAGCAGGGCCGCCGCGCCGGTCGCCTCGTCCTCGACGATGCCGTCGTCACGGCGCGGGAAGGCCCGGGCCCTGACGCGGCCCGCCGACTCGTCCAGCCAGGCCCAGGCGTAGAGCCAGCCCTCACCGGGCGGCGGGGCGGGCAGCGCGTCGACCTCGGCGACGGAGGCGTACTGCTGAATGATGCGCGGCGGGGCCCATTCGGGACGGGCGGTGATCCAGGTGAACTCGCCGTCCTGACGGACCCACACCTCACCGGCGGGCGGGTTCACCGACTCCAGATCGAGCAGCCAGCCGGCGCCGACGAGCGGATGCCCGGCGAACGGCAGCCGCAGCCCCGGCGTATAGATGTCGACCACACCACGCTCGGGGTCGTCCACGAACACGGTCTCGCTGTAGCCGAGTTCGGCGGCGATGGCCTGCCGGGACGCCCGGTCCGGGTGGTCGCGCCCTTCGCGGACGACGCCGAGCGTATTGCCGTGTCGGCCGTCCGCACCGCAGAAGACGCTGAGTACGTCGATGTCAGTCACCCGGGCATTCAAACATCACCGACGCGGCGGGGCCGCACCGACGATGTCCGTCGGTGCGGCCCCGCCGTCAGTGGGATCAGGACTCGTCCAGGGCCGTGCGGCGGCGCTTGGTGGCGAGGACCGCCGCCACGCCGGCCGCGGCAATCGCGCCGGCGGCGCTCAGGAGCGTGCCCGTCGGGACCTCGGAGCCCGTGGAGGCGAGGGAACCGGTGCCGCCGACCGTGCCGCCGCCGGTCGTACCGCCGGAGGCGCCTCCGGTGGTGCCGCCCGTACCGCCGGAGATGCCTCCGGACGTGCCGCCCGTACCGCCCGGGAGGTCCGCGTCGTCGTCCAGCGAGACCGCGAGGGTCAGCGTGTCGAGGTCCGTGCCCGCCGGGTACATGCCGCCGAAGGCCTGGGTGCCGTCGGCGGTGAGGGTCGCGGGGACGCCGCTCAGGGTGACGACCCCGTCCTTGGCCGCCAGGTCACCGGCCGGGAGGTCGAGCGTGGCGAAGGTCAGGTCCTTGAACGTGGAGACCTTGTGCGTCTCACGGTCCTTCGTGCTGACGTCCGCGACGAGCGTGCCCTTGCCGTCCTTCACCTCGGCCCGGAGGCCGCCGACGGTGAGGTCGAGGACGTACTCGCCGGCCTCCTGGTGGCCGAGGAAGCGGACCGTACCCGCGAAGGACGCGGAGAGCGTCTGAGCGTCGGCGTCGAAGGAGCCGGTGCCCTCGGGGAAGCGGTAGGCCGCGCCGGACGCCGTGGCGCCGTCGCCGAGTTCGACCTTGCCCTTGGCGATCGGACCCGTGACATAGGACCGGAAGGACTCCTTGACGCCCCAGTCGAGATTGCCGTCGACGATCGCGCCGTCCACGGCCGCCGGGGGCGCGTCGGAGACCGGGGCGGTGGGGGCCGTCGTCGTGGGCTCGGTGGTCGGCGGCCGCGTGGGCTCGGTCACCGACGGCGAGGGCGCCGGGGTCGACTCGGACTCCGACGGCGTCGGGGTCGGCGTGCCGCCCGTGGAGTACGCGACGGCGAGCGTCGCCTTGTCGAGCGCCGTGCCCTCCGCGTACATGCCGTTGAATGCCTTCGCACCGTCGGCGGTCAGCGTGGCAGGGATGTCCTTGAAGACCATCGCGCCGCCCGCGGTCTCCGGACGGATGCCCGCCAGGTCGATCGCGGCGAGCTCGATGTCGTCCTGGGTGGTGCCGTTGAGGGTGACATCCGCCTCGATGGCGCCGGCCGTGCCCTCGGTGACCAGCTTCACGTCGGCGATCTTGATGTCGAAGCCGTGCGCGGCGGAGGAGAAGCGCACGCTTCCGTCGAAGTCCGTGGCCACGTTGTGCGTGGAGGGGTCGTACGTACCAGTGCCGTTGGAGAAGGTGAAGGGGCCGTTGCCGGTGGCCTGGGTGGCGCCGTCGGTGGCCGAGATGGTGCCGGCGGCGATGCCGGTCACGTACGTACGGAAGGACTCCTTGAGCCCCCAGTCCAGCGTGCCGTCCTTCAGCTCCAGCTTCGGGGCCGCGCCGGGTGCGGCGGCGGGGAGGCCGGCCGCGAGCGCAGGGAGGGTGAAGGCGGTGGCGCCGAGGGCGGCCGCCGTCGCGATGGCGGCGGCGAGAGCTATGGGGCGGCGAGTTGCAGCCATGATCGGTGTTCTCCTCGATGGTGTGATGCGCGAAGTGGGCGCACGAAAGGCGTGCGCGGAATGCGTGGGGGTCAGTGGCCGTCGGACCCGGCGGCGCCGCGGCGCCTGAGGGCGAGGCGGACGGCGAGTCCCGCGGCGACGAGCAGGCCCGCGCCGATCGCGAGGTACGTCCCCGTACCGGCCCCCGACGAGGACGAGACGGACGACGCGGCGTCGGTGGCCGGCCCGGTGGGGCTGCCGGTCGTGGCCTTCGGCTGCGCGGAGGGCGAGGCGTCGCTGCCCAGGTCGGGCAGGGCGGGCAGCGACGCCTTCGTGTCGACGGCGACGGCGAGCGAGACGGGGTCCATCGCCGTGCCGGCCGCGTAGAGGGAGCCGAATGCCTGGGCGCCCCGCGACGTCAGCGTGGCAGGAGCCTCGGTGACCGAGGCGAGCCCGTTCTTCGGCGTGAAGTCCTTGGCCGCGAAGGTGACGAGGGGCACGGCCTTGCGCGACGTACCGCCCGCGGCGTCGGCGACATCGGCGGACAGCGTGCCCTTGCCGTCCTTCACCCGGACCACGACCTTGCTCAGCGTCAGATCCAGGCCGTTGCCGGTGAAGCGGACGCTGCCCGCGAAGGCGGCGTCGAGCGTCCCCCCGGTGGTGTCGTACGAGCCCTTCCCGCGGGGGAAGCGGAACAGCGCGCCGCCGTCCTGCGCGCCGTCGCTCAGCGTCCACTCGCCCTGGGCGATGGAGCCGGTGACGTACTCGCGGTAGGTGCGGCGTACGCCCCAGTCGACGGCCGCGTCCTGGAACGCGCCCCGGACCTGTCCGCCCGTCGTGGCCGTGGGCTTCGCGGCCGGCTTCCCGGCGGGCTTGCCCGCGGGCTTCTTCGCCGCCGCGACATCCACGGAGAGGCTGACCGGGTCCAGCGGCGTACCGGCCGTGTAGTAGCCGGCGAAGGCGGTGGCGCCCTGGGAAGTGAGCGTCGCCGGGACGTTGTTGAGGGCGACCGGGCTGCCGCCGCCCACCATGTCGATACCGGAGAGATCGAGCGCGGCGAGCGGGACCTGCGCGGCCGTGGTGACCGTGCCCGACCCCTTCGCCTTGCTGGTCATGTCCGCGTAGAGGGTGCCGCGGCCGCCGGCTGTCCGCACGGTGGGGCGGCTGATGGTGAGGTCGAGTTCATACGATCCGCCGGCCTTCTTGTGGCCGACGAAGCGGACGCCGCCGGAGAAGCCGGCGCGGAAGGCCCCGGTGCCCGGGTCGTACGAGCCGGTGGCCGAGTGGAACCGGAACTGGCTGCCGCCCACCGTGGCGGCGCCCCCGGTGAGGCTCCAACTGCCCTGCGCTATCGGCCCGGTGACATAGCTCTGGAACGAGGACTTGATGCCCCAGTCGAGCCTGCCGCCCTGCACCGTGCGGTTCGCCGCCTGCGCGCCGGCCGCCGGGAGCAGGGCCACCGGCAGGGCCAGAAGGAGCGCGACGGCGAACGCGCGCACGGGTCTGAAGGACGGCATGAAGTCACTCCCATATCCGAATGAACCGGGCTCCGAGCAGCCCAGGGACTAGCAAGCAAGGTAAGGCTAACCTAAGCTATCCCTGGCTCCCGCCGGAACCTTCCGGCACGGAAACCTCAACAAACCCCCGTAGAACGATGGATAGAACGACAGGACGGTGCACTCCGTGCGCAGATCACGTCTGGCGGGTGCGCTCCTCTCCGTGCTCGCCCTCGCCCTGGCCACCACCGGCTGCGGCGGCGCCGACCCCGGCACCGACACCGGCCGTACGAACGCGGCCGCCCCGCAGAACGCCGCGGCCCCCGCCGACCGGGTGGAGCCCCTGGCGACCACGCACCGGCCGCGGTTGCCCGTCACCGTGGACTCGGCGGAGGGCAGGAAGGTCGAGGTCGCCTCGGCCGACCGGATCGTGCCGCTGACCGGCTCGCTGAGCGAGATCGTCTTCACCCTGGGCCTCGGCGACCAGGTCGTGGCCCGCGACATCACCGCCACCTTCGCGCAGGCGGCGAAGCTGCCGGTGGTGACCAGGGCGCACGACGTCTCGGCGGAGAGCGTGCTGTCGCTCAGGCCGACTGTGGTCATCGCCGACACCTCCACCGGGCCGGCCGAGGCCATCGGCCAGATCCGGGACGCGGGCATCGCGCTGGTCGTCGTAGAACCGGCGAAGAGCCTCGCCGACGTCGGGACACGGATCGACGCGGTGGCCGCCGCGCTGGGCGTCACGGCGGCGGGTACCGAGCTGAAGAACCGTACGGAGCGGCGGATCGCCGCCGTACAGAAGGACATTCCGGCGCACGAGGACGGCCGCAAGCCGCGCGTCGCCTTCCTCTATCTCCGGGGTTCAGCCTCGGTGTATCTGCTCGGCGGCAGCGACTCGGGGGCGAGTTCCCTGCTGGAGGCGGCCGGCGCGGTCGACGCGGGCAAGGAGTCGGGGCTGACGAAGGACTTCACGGCGATCACGAGTGAGGCGCTGGCGAAGGCCGCTCCCGACGCGATCCTGGTGATGACCAAGGGACTTGGATCGGTGGGCGGGCCGGCCGGCCTGGTGAAGATCCCGGGGGTCGCGGAGACGCCGGCCGGGATGGACCGCAGGGTCGTCTCGGTCGACGACGGGGTGCTGCTGAACTACGGTCCGCGCACGGACCAGGTGCTGAAGTCGATCGTCGGCCAGTTGTACGCGAACGGGAAGTGACGTGACGACGACACCCACCTCGCCGGACCCGACGTTGGACCCGACTGGCGACCCGACTGCCGGCCCGACTGGCGACGCGGGAACGGACGCGGCGCCCGCCCCCGGCGGCAGGCGGCTCCCCGGGAGCACCGCCCTCCTCACCGGCGGGCTGCTCGGCGCGCTGGTCGTCCTCTGCCTGCTCTCGGCCGGCGTCGGCGCGTACCACATCCCCCTCGGGGACGTCTTCTCCTCCGTCCAGCACCGGACCGGCCTCGGCGGCGCCGCGCTCGACCGCGTCGGCGAGAGCGTCCTGTGGAACGTCCGGCTGCCGAGGGTCGTGCTCGCGCTCCTCGTCGGCGCCTCGCTCGGCTGCGCGGGCGCGCTGATGCAGGGCGTGTTCGGCAATCCGCTCGCCGAGCCCGGCGTCATCGGGATCTCGTCGGGCGCGGCCGTCGGCGCGGTGGCCTCGATCGCGCTGGGACTGACCTTCTTCGGCAACTGGACCGTGACGGTCTGCGCGTTCGTCTCCGGTCTCGTGACCGTCGTGCTGGTGTACGTGCTCTCCCGCTCGGGCGGCCGTACGGAAGTGGTCACGCTCATCCTCACCGGTATCGCGGTGAACGCGTTCGCGGGAGCGCTCATCGGGCTGTTCATCTTCTTCGCCGACAACGCGCAGCTCACGCAGATCACCTTCTGGCAGCTCGGTTCGCTGGCGCAGGCGACCTGGCCGAAGGTGCTCGCCGTACTGCCGTGCGCGCTGGCCGGTCTCGCCGTCGCGCCGTTCTCGGCACGGAAGCTGGACCTCCTCGCCCTCGGCGAACGGCCGGCCAGGCACCTCGGCGTGGACGTCGAGCGGCTCCGTGTCCTGCTCGTCCTGGTCGTCGCGCTGCTCACCGCGGCGGCGGTCGCCGTGGCCGGGATCATCACGTTCGTGGGTCTGCTGGTGCCGCATCTGCTGCGGATGGCGAACGGCCCCGGCCATCGCTTCCTGGTCCCGGGCAGCGCGCTCGGCGGCGCGCTGGTGCTGGTGGCGGGCGATCTGGCGGCCCGTACGGTCGCCGCCCCCGCGGAACTCCCCCTCGGTGTCCTCACCGCCCTCTTCGGCAGCCCCTTCTTCTTCTGGCTGTTGCGCAGAACCCGTCGGAAGCAAGGTGGTTGGGCGTGAGCTTCAAGAGTCTGTTCGCCGCGCGGGGGCGTGCGCTCCCCTCCCCCGCCCGTCCCGGCGCCCCCGTCGCCGAGGTCCGCGGCCTGCGGGTCCGCCTCGGGCAGCGCGATGTGCTCTCCGGGATCGATCTCGTCGCGCGCGCCGGTGAGGTGCTCGCGCTCGTCGGGCCCAACGGGGCGGGCAAGTCGACCCTCCTCGCCGCGCTCGCCGCCGATCTGCGTCCCGACCGCGGTGAGGTACGGATCGACGGGCGCCCCGCGCACGACTGGTCCGCGCCCGAACTCGCCCTGCGCCGCTCCGTACTGCCCCAGGCCGCCACGCTCTCCTTCCCCTTCCCGGTCGCCGAGGTCGTACGGATGGGCCGGGCGCCCTGGGCCGGGACCGCTCTGGAGGACGAGGACGGGAGCGCCGTCGCCGAGGCGATGGCGGCCACCGAGGTCACCGAGTTCGCCGCACGTCCCTTCTCGGCGCTCTCCGGCGGCGAGCGGGCCCGGGTCGCTCTCGCCCGGGTCCTCGCCCAGCGCGCCCCGCTGCTGCTCCTCGACGAGCCGACCGCGGCGCTCGATCTGCGCCATCAGGAACTGGTCCTGCGGATCTGCCGGCAGCGCGCGGCCGCGGGCGACGCCGTCGTGGTCGTCCTGCACGATCTGGGGCTCGCCGCGGCCCACGCGGACCGGACCGCCGTGCTGCACGACGGGCGGATCGCGGCCGAGGGACCGCCCGCCGAGATCTTCCGCGACGACCTGCTGAGCCGGGTCTACCGGCAGCCCGTCGAGGTGTTCCCGCACCCACGGACCGGCGCCCCACTGGTGGTCCCGAAGCGGCCCTCTTGACCTCCCCTTGACCATCCCATGGGGCGGTCGATGGGTCGCTGTGATCTCGCCGTGTCCGAGGGGTGGGAGTGAGATCTGAATCACTGAACGGGCGGACGCTCCTAAGGTAAGGCTCGGTTAAGTTAGGGCCGCCTCAGTTCCGTATTCCATCCATCGTGGAGCCCTTCATGCGACCTGTCCGCCTCTCCGTCGTCACCGCTGCCGCCGCCGTGGCCGCCCTGACCGCCGTCACGGGCTGCGCCGAGAAGAGCGACGCCACGGCCGGCGACGGCGCCGTCCAGGTCATCGCGAAGGACGACTCCTGCGAGGTGTCGAAGAAGGAGTTCCCCGCGGGCCATGTCGAGTTGGCCGTCGAGAACAAGGGCTCCAAGGTCACCGAGGTCTATGTCCTCTTCCCGGACGACCGGATCGTCACGGAGCGCGAGAACATCGGCCCCGGCACGAAGGCGAAGGTCACCGCCGAGGTGAAGGCCGGTTCGTACGAGATCGCCTGCAAGCCCGGCATGAAGGGCGAGGGCATCCGCCAGAAGGTCACCGTCACCGGCGGCACGGCCGCCAAGCGCAGCCCGGAGATGGACACCGCCGTCGCCGCGTACCGCACCTACGTCCAGGCGCAGGCCGACGAGACGCTGCCGAAGGTGAAGGTGTTCACCGACGCCGTGCGCGCCGGTGACCTCGAGGCCGCCAAGAAGGCGTACGCCCCGTCCCGCATCGGCTGGGAGCGCACCGAGCCGGTCGCCGAGTCCTTCGGCGACATCGACCCGAAGGTGGACGTGCGCGCCGACGGCCTGGAGCCCGGCCAGAAGTGGACCGGCTGGCACCGCCTCGAGAAGGCTCTCTGGCAGGACAAGAAGCTCGGCCCGGACGCGACGGCGCTGGCCGACGCGCTCGACAAGGACCTGACGGACTGGCAGAAGCGGGTCGGCAAGGCCGAGATCACCCCGACCTCCATGGCCAACGGCGCCAAGGAACTGCTGGACGAGGTCGCCACCGGCAAGGTCACCGGTGAGGAGGAGCGCTACAGCCACACCGACCTGGTCGACTTCAAGGCGAACGTCGAGGGCGCGCAGCAGTCGTACGAGCTGCTCAAGCCGATCGCCTCGAAGAACGACCCGGCGCTGGTGACCGAGCTGGACAAGCAGTTCGCCGCGCTGAACACGCTGCTCGACCAGTACCGCGACGCCCCGGACTCCTACGAGTTCACCTCGTACGAGAAGGTGGGCAAGCCGCAGCGCAAGGAGCTCTCGGACGGCGTGAACGCGCTCGCCGAGCCGCTCTCCAAGCTCGCCGCGGCCGTCGTCAAGTAGTCGTCACGTAGCCGCCACACAAGGGATCCCGAACTTCATGTCCGACGAAACAGCGGAGAGCACGGCGGCGGCCGGTAACACCCCGGCGCCCCGTGTCCCCTCCCGCCGTTCGCTGCTCGGCTGGGGCGGTGCCGGGCTCGCGCTCGGCGCCGCCGCGGCCGGTGGCGCCGTGGCGGCCGTGCGGGACGGCGACACGGCCGGGCCCGCCGCCGAATCCGGCGCGGCCGTCCCCTTCCACGGCCCGCATCAGGCGGGTATCGCCACCGCCGTCCAGGACCGGCTGCACTTCGCCGCGTTCGACGTGACGACGAAGGACCGCGCCGAACTCGTCCAGTTGCTCAAGGACTGGACCCGGGCCGCCGAGCGGATGACGGCGGGACACGCGGTCGGCGAGGGCGCGTACGGCGGTCTCGCCGAGGCCCCGCCCGACGACACGGGCGAGGCGCTCGGCCTCAAACCGTCCCGGCTCACCCTGACCATCGGCTTCGGGCCCTCGCTCTTCGACCAGGGCCGGTTCGGACTGGAGAAGCAGCGTCCTGCGGCGCTGGTCGGCCTGCCGGCGTTCCCCGGCGACAATCTCGATCCGGCGCGCAGCGGCGGCGATCTGTGTGTCCAGGCGTGCGCGGACGATCCGCAGGTCGCGGTGCACGCGATCCGCAACCTCGCCAGGATCGGCTTCGGGAAGGTCGCGGTGCGCTGGTCGCAGCTCGGCTTCGGCAAGACGTCGTCGACGACGCCCGGCGCCCAGACCCCCCGTAATCTCTTCGGCTTCAAGGACGGCACCAGCAATATCGCGGGCACCGACACCGACGCCCTCTCCCGGCATGTCTGGGCGACGGAGAAGGACGGCTCCTCCTGGATGGCGGGCGGCTCCTATCTGGTGGCCCGCCGGATCTCGATGCGGATCGAGACCTGGGACCGTACGTCCCTCCAGGAGCAGGAGGACGTCTTCGGCCGGGACAAGGGCGAGGGCGCGGCGGTCGGCAAGGCGCGCGAGCACGACAAGCCCAGCCTGAAGGCGATGCTGCCGACGTCGCACGTACGGCTGGCGCATCCGGACTCCCATCACGGAGCCATGATGCTGCGCCGCGGCTACTCCTTCACGGACGGTACGGACGGTCTCGGCCGCCTCGACGCCGGGCTGTTCTTCCTGGCGTACCAGCGTGACGTACGGGACGCGTTCATTCCCGTACAGCGGTCCCTGGCGCGCTCCGACGCGCTCAACGAGTACATCCAGCACGTGGGTTCAGCGGTCTTCGCGGTCCCGCCGGGCGTCCGGGACACGGACGACTGGTGGGGCCGGGCCCTGATCTCCTGATCCTCGAAAAGGAGTTCCGACGTGTTCGGAAACTATCTGATCGGTCTGCGCGAGGGCCTTGAGGCCAGTCTCGTCGTCTGCATCCTGGTCGCCTATCTGGTGAAGACGGACCGGCGCGACGCGCTGCGGCCCATCTGGATCGGTATCGCGGTCGCGGTCGCCGTCGCGTTCGGCTTCGGCTGCGCGCTCGAATTCGGCTCGCAGGAGCTGACGTTCGAGGCGAAGGAGGCGCTCGGCGGCTCGCTGTCGATCCTCGCGGTGGCCCTGGTGACCTGGATGGTCTTCTGGATGCGGCGTACGGCGCGGCATCTGAAGACGGAGCTGCACGGCAGGCTCGACGCGGCGCTCCAGATGGGCACGGGCGCGCTGGTCGCGACGGCCTTCCTGGCGGTGGGCCGGGAGGGTCTGGAGACGGCGCTGTTCGTCTGGGCGTCGGTACGAGCCTCGCAGGACGGCACCCACGCGCCGCTGATCGGTGTGCTCCTCGGCATCGCCAGCGCGGTCGTGCTCGGCTGGCTCTTCTACCGGGGCGCCCTCAGGATCAATCTGGCGAAGTTCTTCACCTGGACCGGCGGGATGCTGGTGGTCGTCGCGGCGGGCGTGCTCGCGTACGGCGTCCACGACCTCCAGGAGGCGCGCTTCCTGGGCGGTCTGGCCGACCGCGCCTTCGACATCAGCTCGACGATCCCGCCGGACAGCTGGTACGGCACGCTCCTCAAGGGTGTCTTCAACTTCCAGCCGGACCCGACGGTGCTTCAGGTCATTGTGTGGTGCCTGTATCTGATCCCGACGCTCGCTCTGTTCCTGGCCCCGGTAGGGTTCGGACGGTCAGTGAGGGTCAAGGAGCAGAAGGCGACCGATGAGCAGGCTGAGAAGGCCGATTCGGGCAGCGGCGGGGCTCGCGACGGTGACGGTGCTGTCCCTGACGGCGAGCGGGTGCGTGACGGTTCACGGGGAGCTGGCGGTCGTACCGTCGGCTGACCGGGGTGAGGCCGCGCGAGCGCTCAAGGACTTCACCGACGCCTACAACAAGGCGGACAAGGCCTACGATCCGGCGCTCGACGCGGACCGGGTCACCGGCGCGCTCGGCGCGATCAACCAGGCGGGTCTGAAGGCGCGGAGCATCACCAGCCCGGGCGGGAATCCCCGGCATCAGCCGCTCGAACTGGCGGATGCGAAGTTCACGATCCCGCGGAAGGCGGGCTGGCCGCGCTGGTTCGTCGCGGACACCGACAGCAACCGCGACCAGGACAGCGGCCCGCAGGACAACCGCTGGGTGCTGGTCTTCGTACGCAACGGGCCCGACCAGAAGTGGAAGGTCCCGTATCTGACGATCCTCGCCCCGGACGACGTCCCGGTCTTCAAGACGGACAAGGACGGCTGGGGCGAGGCGGTGAAGCCGGACAGCGAGGCGCTGTCGGTGGCGCCGAAGGATCTGAGCGCGGAGTTCGTCTCGTATCTGGGGAGCGGCAAGCCGGAGCACTTCGCGGAAGGACCGCACACGACCGCGTGGCGGGACAGCCGCGCGCAGAAGGCACAGCTGCCCGGTCTCACCACGCAGTACATCGACCGGCCGCTGACCGACGGCGACTTCGCGCCGCTGGGGCTGCTGACGAAGGACGGCGACGCGCTGGTCTTCTTCGCCACGCGCTACTTCGAACGCCAGACGGGCGCGAAGGACGTACGCCCTCAGGTGAGCCCGGATGTGAAGGCGCTGATGACCGGCGAGGTGAAGAACACGCTCACCAAGGAGTGGGTCTCCAGCCAGGTGGTGCTGGTTCCCCGTGCCGGCGCGGACACCCCGGCGGTGGAGGTGGCGGGCCGCCTCCAGGGGGTCACGGCCGCCAAGGGGTCGTAGCAGGACGGACGGCGCCGGGCGGGGGCCGCGGGGTTGAGGGTGAACCCCTCAAGGCCGCAGGCTCCCCGCTCAGCC
The DNA here is from genome assembly GCF_042882605.1 of Streptomyces sp. NPDC058198. NCBI lineage: Bacteria > Bacillati > Actinomycetota > Actinomycetes > Kitasatosporales > Streptomycetaceae > Streptomyces > Streptomyces sp. NPDC058198. The sequence continues at coordinate 31,875 of NZ_JBHVVP010000009.1, read as the reverse complement.
TCTCAGCGGCCGAGCGGCCAGGCCACCGCGTGCGGGTCCAGCTCGCCGTTCTCCCCGGCGTAGCGGGCGCACGCGTCGGTCAGGGTCTCCAGCAGCGTCAGCGGGTCGGGAAGCGGGTGTTCCGGGCCGCGCAGCCAGTGCAGCGCGAGCTCGCCGGGGAGCCGGGCCGGAGGTACGAGCACATAGCTGCCCCGGCAGTGCCAGCGCAGCCCCGGGTGCTCGTCCATCGTCTCGGGGTGGCAGTCCAGCTCACAGGGCCACCACTCGTCCTCGTCATCGGGAGTGCCCCGGGTCGCGGTGAAGAAGAGCATCCGGTCGCCGCCGGAGTCGGCGACGGGGCCGACGTCGATGCCCTGCTCCAGCAGCCGCTCCAGCGCGCGGCTGCCCGCTTCGAGCGGGACGTCGAGGACGTCGTGGATCATGCCGGTCGCGGTGATGAAGTTGGCCTCGGGCTGGTTGAGGGCCCACCGCTCGATCTGTGCGCGATCGGTGGTGGACTGGGTCTGCCAGGCGAAGGAGATGGGGTGCCGGGCCGGGGTCGGACAGCCGATGCGGTCACAGGAACATCGATAGCCGACCGGGTGCGCGGCGGGCGCGATGGGCATACCGGCGGCGGCGACGGCGAGGAGCAGCGCCTCCCGGCCTGCCACGTCCGCGTCGAGCGCGGAGTCACCGGCGCTTTTCTTGGGACGCCTGCGCAGCCACTGGGGAATCCTGCTCTCCGTGCCGCGGTAGCGGCCGAAATCGTCGCCCATCTATCCCCTCACACCTCACGCTCGCCCCTGCGGACACTTCCATGGTCGCACCATCCTGCTCCTCGGGTGGCCGTGCTCCCCAACCGGGGTACGAGGGCTCATCCGCCGCTCCGATGGCTATTGCGGCGTATGTGGCGATATGAAGCGGCCATTCCGGCACAGAGGGCTGATGGCGTTCGCCACACCCGCCCCATATGCCTCCACGCGCCCCCACCGCGCCCCCACCGGAATCAAAGGTTCAGACCGGAAGCCGGGATTCAGCCCGGAAAGCGGGGCTTCAACGCCGCGGCGCTCAAGCCCCGCTTTAGCGCCGCGGCGCCAAGCCGTACAGCGCGTACTCCACGACGGCGTCCGCGTACGCGTGCGTCAGCGGAAGCGTCCGCAGCAGCCAGCGGTGGGCGACCGGTCCCGTCAGCAGCTCCAGGGCGGTACGGAGGTCGATGCCCTGCCGTACGCCGCCGGCGTCCTGGGCGGCGCGCAGCCGCTTCACATAGAGCTGGAGCTGCGGTTCGAGCAGCTTCGCCGTGAATTCGGCGCCGAGTTCCGCGTTGACGATCCCCTCGGCGGCCAGCGCCCGGTAGGGGACCTCGTACCTGGGGTTGTTCATCTCGTCGACCGTGGCACGCAGGACCAGCTTGAGATCGGCCTCCAGATCGCCGGTGTCGGGGATCTCGTAGGCGGCCTCCCCCTCGGGCGCCGCGTCCTCGGCCGCCGCCCGCGCCGCCTGGTCGGCGAGGTCGAGAAAGGCCTCCAGCAGGACGGCGCCCTTGGAGGGCCACCAGCGGTAGATCGTCTGCTTGCCGACGCCGGCGCGGGCCGCGATGCCCTCGATCGTCGTCTTCGCGTAACCGGTCTCGCCGACCAGCGCGAGGGCCGCCTCATAGATCGCGCGGCGCGACCGCTCACTGCGCCGGGTGGAGTCGGGTGCCCTGGTATCGGCCATGGCTCCCATTCTACCCATGGGGCAAGGCGAGACGTATCGTCTCGACAAAGTCAAACGGTCCGCAGGAATCACCCGAACGGATCACAGCGCAGCGGCTCCGCAGAGCGGACCATGGCTTCCACGCACACGTCGTGCGTACTGCCGCTCGTGAGGAGCCCTCATTGCCTCGTGATGCCTCACCCCGCCGCTATCTCATGTGTCCCCCGCACCACTTCAGGGTGACGTACTCGATCAATCCCTGGATGGATCCGGCGAAGCCGGTGGACCTGCCGCTCGCCCTCACCCAGTGGGAAGACCTCCGGGACCGCTATCTCGCCCTCGGCCACACCGTCTCGCTGCTGGAGCCGAGCCCCGACCTGCCCGACATGGTGTTCGCCGCGAACGGCGCCACGGTCATCGACGGCCGGGTACTCGGCGCCCGCTTCGCCCATCAGGAACGTACGCGCGAGGCCGAGGCGCATCTCGCCTGGTTCCGCGCCCAGGGCTACACCGAGATCCACGAGCCCGCGCACATCAACGAGGGCGAGGGCGACTTCGCCGTCACCGCGTCCTATCTGCTGGCCGGGCGCGGCTTCCGCTCCAGCCCGCTCTCCCACGACGAGGCGCAGGAGTTCTTCGGCCGCCCGGTGATCGGCCTGGATCTCGTCGATCCGCGCTACTACCACCTGGACACGGCCCTCGCCGTGCTGGACGACACGGCCGACGAGATCATGTACTACCCCGGCGCCTTCTCCCCCGGCAGCCGGGCCGTGCTCGCCCGACTCTTCCCCGACGCGCTCATCGCCGACGAGGCGGACGCGTCGGCGCTCGGTCTGAACGCGGTGAGCGACGGCCGCCATGTGCTGCTGCCGCAAGCCGCGGCCGGGCTCTTCACCCCGCTGCGCGAGCGGGGGTACGAACCGCTCGGCATGGACCTCGGGGAGCTGCTCAAGGGCGGCGGCAGCGTGAAGTGCTGCACCCAGGAGCTGCGGCCTTAGATGGGCGAGGCCGAGCGGCCCACAGCCCCTACGGCCACCGAACCCCTTACCGTGATGTCAACCACGGGTTGACAGCAATCGACTGTCAACCTAGGGTTGCCTCATGGTGGAACCGACGCAGATGAATAATCCCGTACGCCTCGACGACCTCATCGAGGCGATCAAGAAGGTGCACGGCGACGCCCTCGATCAGCTCCAGAGCGCTGTCGTAGCCGCTGACCATCTCGGCGAAGTGGCCGATCACCTCATCGGCCACTTCGTCGACCAGGCCCGCCGCTCCGGCGCCTCGTGGACCGAGATCGGCAAGTCCATGGGCGTCACACGGCAGGCCGTCCAGAAGCGGTTCGTGACGAAAGACGAGCCGGCGCCCGACGCGAAGCAGGACTTCGGCAGGTTTACCCCGCGGGCCAGGAGCGTGGTCGTCGCGGCCCAGAACAAGGCCCGCGAAGGTGGTCACACGCAGATCGGCACAGGGCATATCGTGCTCGGCCTGCTCGACGACCCGGAGGGGCTGGCCGCACAGGTGCTCGTCGCCCAGGGCGTACAGCTGGAGACGGTCGGGGAGGCCGTGGCCGAGGCGCTGCCGGAGCCCTCCGGTGAGCCCGTGCCCGACCTCGTGCCCTTCGACGCCCGGGCGAAGAAGGCCCTCGAGCTCACCTTCCGCGAGGCGCTGCGGCTGGGCCACAACTACGTCGGCACGGAGCACCTGTTGCTGGCACTGCTGGAGCAGGAGGACGGCAAGGGCGTGCTCAGCGGGCTCGGCCTCGACAAGACGAGCACTGAGGAGTACGTGTCGGCCGCCCTGAGGGCGATCCGGGAGAAGCTCCAGGAGTAGTAGTGGCGCACCGGCCCGCCCGTGCCCGGCGGGCGGGCCCCACAGCAGCGCACGCCGTCAGAAGGTGAACGAGACGCGCCATGGCTCAGCAGCCGCCCCCTGTCCGGGGTTCAGTCAACGGAATCCGGCGGGGGCGGCCAGGTGTCGCCCCACGCCGTGTCACGCGCCGCCCGGTACAGCGCGCCGTGCCGCTTGGCCACCGTCTCCCGCCGCAGTCCGTCGTCCACGGTGCACAGTTCGAGCAGCACCTGCCCCTTGCGGATCTGCGGCTTCCGGGTCACCCGGCCCGCCGCCGGCCGCGCCTCGAAGCGCACCGCCGCGACATAGCTGAACTTCTCGTCCTCGTACGGCAGCGTGCCTCCCTTCACCTGACGGTGCAGCGAGGACCGGCTGACCCGCGCCGCGAAGTGACACCAGTCGGTGCCCCGCTCGATCGGGCAGGCGCCGTCGTGCGGGCAGGGCGCCGCGATCCGCAGCCCCGCCGCGATCAGCCGGTCGCGGGCCTCGATGACGCGCAGATAGCCGTCGGGGGTGCCCGGCTCCACGATCACCACCGCCTGGGCGACCCGTGCGGCTTCGGCGACGAGCGCGCCGCGGTCCCGCTCGGCCAGTTCCTTCAGTACGTACGAGACCGTCACCAGATCGCTCTCGGGCAGCTTCAGCGCCGCGCCGATCCTGGCCTGCCGCCACTCGGCGGCGCGCGGCCCGGGGGACCCGGATGCCTCGGCCAGCTCACGGCCGAGGGCGAGCGCGGGCTCGGCCCAGTCCAGGACGGTGGTGGTACGGGGCTCCGCCCAGGTCGCGTCCGCCGCCCAGACCGCGGCGCCGGTGCCGCCGCCCACATCGAGGTGGCTGCCCGGCACCCAGTCGGGCGCGGCGACGGCCAGACCGTCCAGCGCGGCCCGTACGGCTTCGAACGTCGCGGGCATCCGGTACGCGGCGTAGGCGGCCACATCGGACCGGTCCCGGAGCACGGGCGCGTCCGTGGGGGTGGCCCCGCGGTAGTTGGCGATCAGCCGCTCGACGGCCTGTGCGGCCTGCTTGGGCGGCAGCCCGTCGAGCAGTCCGGCGAGCGCGGCGCGCAGCGCGTCGGCGGTGGGAGGAGTGGCGTTCACCGCAGAATTCTAGTGCCCCTCGCGGCCCGGAGCGGGCCGGGAGGCTTCCCCGGCCCCGTACCACCGATCGAACTGCTGAGTGCCTGGGCGCAGTTGCTACGCTGACGATCGTTGTTCGGCAGCAGCTGTCAGGGGGACCATGAGACAGAGGGTCGTACGCGTGTCCCTGGTGGCGGGCGTGATCGTGCTGGCGCTGCTGCTTCTGCTCGCCACCTGCGGCGGAAGCGGTGACAGCAAGGACGACAAGGGTGACGGCCCGCCCAAGAAGCCCGTGCGGAACAGCGCGGCGCCGGCGACACAGCTGACCGTCCCGCCCTCGTACGACACCCAGCACGGCTGGGAGATCATCGGTGCCTCCCCCGAGTACGCCGTCGCCACCGCCGCGGGCAGTCTCGCCTATCTGCAGCGCGTCGACGAGGTCCAGTTCCGGCTGCGGACGCTGGACCCGGCGACCGGCAAGCGCGGCTGGGACGGCGCGCCCTGGCGTCCGCTCTTCTCCCCCGACCGCTTCCCCCGGCTGCTGTCCGTCGCCAAGGGCGGTCAGGAGTACTTCGTCACCTGGTCGTACGGAAAGCTCACGGCGGACGTGCTGACCCACTCGGACTCCATCGTCTCCCTCGATGTGTACCGCGTCGCCGACGGCTCCTGGCGGCGGGTCGAGGTCCCCTGGACCGACGCGCCGACCGTCACCGCCACCGGCCCCGGCATCCTGATCACCGACTCCAAGGCCACCAGCGCGGTCGTCGACCCGGCGACCGGTGATGTGGTCAAGGCCCCGCCGGGCACGCTCGGCTACCCCAAGGGCTGTACGGAATGCCGCAGGCTGACCGAGGTGCGCGGGGTGACCGACAAGGGGCTGCTGGTCAGCGGGGCCAGGGAGTTCTGGGTGCGCGGCGGCTGGTTCAGCCGGAAGGTCGCGCCGAAGGACACGGAGCCCACCTCGGGGGTGCCGACCTCGACGGCGCCCGGCTATGTCCTCGCCAAGTGGCAGCGGAAGAAGGGCGCCAAGGACGCCGCCACGCACGAGGTGTGGGCGCTGCACGACGCGACGACCGGCAAGACCGTCGCCCAGGTGCGGTGCCGTAAACCGGCTATCGCGCCGGGCACCGATCCGCGGCTGGTCGCCTCCCCGAACGGTCGCTATCTGATCGCCGGGAGGCTCGCCTTCGCCGTGGAGACCAAGACCGCCTACTGCTTCGAGGAGTCGGACGGCACCAAGCCGCTGACCCTGACCACCGTGACGGACCAGGGCACGGCCTACGGCGCGTCGGGCGCCCGCAGCGCGGCGGACGCCCTGGCGGGCGGCGGCACCCCGGTCACGGTGGACGTCACCGCCGGGACGCCCAAGGCCCTCGCCCCCAATGTCCGGCTGCCCAGCGGGGAGGCCACCGGGGTCGGCCTCTTCCGCTGGACGGACACGAACGACACGCTGCATCTGATCGGGTACGCGCAGCGCGGCTGAATCCCTGCCGGGCAGCCCGCCGGTGGTTCAGGCGACGGCCGGCTGCTCCATGGCCCGCCGGTGCTCCCAGGGGCGTACGAGACCCAGGAAGCAGCCGAGCGAACCGAGCGCGCACACCAGCTGGACGACGGCCATCGGGACCGCCGTCTCCTCGCCCGCGATACCCACGAGCGGCGAGGCGATGGCGCCGATCAGGAACGACGCCGTACCGATGAGCGCGGAGGCCGAGCCCGCGGCGTGCGGGGTCCGCATCAGCGCCTGGGCGTTGGTGTTGGGCATCGCCAGACCCATCGCGGACATCAGCACGAACAGCCCCGCCGCGACCGGGAAGAGCCCCACGCGGCCGAACACCCCGCTGGTCATCAGCAGCAGCGCCAGCGCGGCGAGCGTGATGACGAGGAGCCCGAAGCCCAGCACCCGGTCCATGCTGACCCGGCCGACCAGCACCTTGCCGTTGATCTGGCCGACGGTGATCAGTCCGACGGAGTTGATGCCGAAGAGCAGGCTGAAGGTCTGCGGCGAGGCGCCGTAGATGGCCTGCACCACGAACGGTGAGGCGGAGACGTACGCGAACAGCGCGGCGAAGGCGAGGCCGCCCGCGAGCGTGTAGCCGGTGAAGACCCGGTCGGCGAGCAGTCCGCGCATCGTACGCAGCGCCTCGCCGACGCCGCCGCTGTGCCGCTTCTCGGGCGGCAGCGTCTCGTGCAGCCACTTCCAGACGACGAAGGTGAGGACGGCGCCGATCACCGTGAGGACGACGAAGATGCCCCGCCAGTCGGTGAGGCGCAGGACCTGGCCGCCGATCACGGGCGCGATGACCGGCGCGACGCCGGAGATCAGCATCAGGGTGGAGAAGAAGCGGGCCATTTCCACGCCGTCGTACAGGTCACGCACCACCGCGCGGGCGATCACGATGCCCGCCGCGCCGGCGAGGCCCTGCAGGAGCCGGAAGCCGATGAGAAGTTCGGTGGTGGGGGCCAGGGCGCAGATGGCCGTGGCGATGACGTAGACGACCATGCCGAGGAGCAGCGGTCTGCGCCGTCCCCATTTGTCGCTCATGGGTCCGACGACGATCTGGCCGAGCGCCATGCCCGCGAGGCAGGCGGTGAGCGTGATCTGGACGGTCGCGGCGGGTGAGTTCAGCGCGCTGGTGACCTCGGGCAGGGCCGGGAGGTACATGTCCATGGAGAGCGGGGGCAGTGCGGTGAGCCCGCCGAGGATGAGCGTGACCAGCAGCCCGACGCGGCGTGCCGCGGCCACGGGGGCGGCGTCTGTCATGGGGGTGGCGGCCGCCCTGGCGGCGGCTGCCCGCTCCTGCGGGGAAGCCTCTGCGGGGGCCGGCCGCTGCCCCGGGATCTGTGCCGAGCGGCGCTGCTCGGGCCGTATGTGTCCTTCGCGTCCTTGAGTGGTCTGGCCGCCGTCCGGCATCCGTATCTCCATGTCGTCGAATCCTTACCTATGCTCTCAGCTCAGCCGGAGTGGTCGAGACCCATTAATGAGGCAGCTATGACAGCGGGACAGGTGGCACAGGACCGAGCCGTGCGCTGGGGCGTCGTGGCGACGGGCGGGATCGCCGCGCGGTTCACGGCCGATGTGCTGGAGATGGCGGACGCCGAGGTCGTGGCGGTGGCCTCGCGCAGCGACGCCGGCGCGAAGGAGTTCGCCGGCCGGTTCGGGATCCCGCGGGCGTACGGCGAGTGGGCCGCGCTCGTCGCCGACGAGGAGGTGGATGTCGTATACGTCGCCACGCCTCACTCCGCGCACCGGGCCGCCGCCGGACTGGCCCTCGCCGCCGGAAAGCCGGTGCTGTGCGAGAAGGCGTTCACGCTGAACGCCCGGGAGGCCGGGGAGCTGGTCTCGCTCGCCCGGGACCGGGGCCTCTTCCTGATGGAAGCCATGTGGATGTACTGCAACCCGGTGATCCGCCGCATGGTGGAGCTGGTCCGGGACGGCGCGATCGGTGATATCCGTACCGTCCAGGCGGACTTCGGCCTCCAGGGCCCCTTCGCTCCCGACCACCGGCTGCGCGACCCGGCCCTCGGCGGCGGCGCGGTACTCGACCTCGGGGTCTATCCGGTGTCCTTCGCCCAGCTGCTGCTGGGCGAGCCCGACCGCGTCCAGGCGGACGCGCTGCTCTCGCCCGAGGGTGTGGACCTCAACACCGGGATGCTGCTGGGCTGGGACTCGGGAGCGACGGCGCTGCTGACCTGCTCGGTGACGGCCGGCACCCCGGTGACGGCGGCGGTGACGGGCACGGCGGGGCGCATCGAGGTCCCGGCCGGCTTCTTCCACCCCGAGCGCTTCGTCCTGCACCGGGACGGCGCCGAGCCCGAGGAGTTCACGGCCGCGAGCGGACTGCACGGGATGCAGCACGAGGCGGCCGAGGTGATGCGCTGTCTGCGGGCCGGCGAGCCGGAATCCCCGCTGGTGCCGCTGGACGGCACCCTCGCGGTGATGCGGACGCTCGACGCGGTACGCGACCGCATCGGCGTCCGCTTCCCCGTGGACGCGTAGGCCCTGCCCGGTCGCTCTTCGCGGGGACACGGCCTGGCAGACGGATGTCAGGCCGGTTCGAGGCCAGGACGGCCCGCCTCGGTCACGAAGGACGCCACCGTCGTGACCGGGGCGCCGGGCGTCGTGACGGCGGAGACCGTCCTGAAGTCCGCCCGCGCCTGCGCGTCGCCGAGCGCCACGGTCACATAGCCGCGCCGCCCGTTGTAGAACTTCATGTGCGCGTTGGCCGCCATGAGCGTGGCCCAGTCGGCCGGCTTGTCCGCGCCGTCCTTGCCGCTCGCGATGGAGGTCGCCACGATCTCCGTGCCGAGGGTGCGCGACTCCGGGTCGTTCCAGTCCTTCTTCAGGTCGTACGCGTTACCCGTGTGCACGTCGCCGGTCAGCACCATGAAATTCTCGATCCCGGCTGCCTCGACGCCGTCCAGGAGGCGCTGCCGGGAGGCCGGGTAGCCGTCCCAGGCGTCCATCGACAGCTTGAAGCCTTCCGTCGGAAGGTTGCGGCGCCGGGCGAAGGTCACCTGCTGCGGTACGACGTTCCAGGTCGCCGTGGAGTTCTTCCAGCCGTCCAGCAGCCACCGCTCCTGGGCCTCGCCGGTCATCGTGCGCGACACGTCCTCGGACTCCGGGCCCGGCACCTGCCAGCCGTCGCCGTACGCCTGGTCGGAGCGGTACTGCCGGGTGTCGAGGATGTCGAACCGCGCGAGCCGCCCGAAGTCCAGCCGGCGGTAGAGCCGCATGTCCGGGCCGGTGGGCCGCTGCGGGGCGCGCAGCGGCTGGTTCTCCCAGTAAGCGCGGTAGGCGGAGGCCCTGCGCAGCAGGAACTCCTCCGGCGGTACGTCGTTCTCGGGGGTACCGCCCGCGTAGTTGTTCTCGGTCTCGTGGTCGTCCCAGGTGACGACGAAGGGGTGCGCGGCGTGCGCGGCCCGCAGGTCCGGGTCGGACTTGTAGAGGGCGTACCGCAGCCGGTAGTCCTCCAGCGTGACGGTCTCGCGGTTGTAGTGCGCGGGCAGCCGGCGGTCGGTGTAGCCGCGGGCGCCGCCGACGGCGGTCACGGCGTACTCGTACAGATAGTCGCCGAGGTGGAAGACGACGTCGAGGTCCTCCTCCGCGAGGTGCTTGTACGCGGTGAAGTAGCCGTCGTGGTACGCCTGGCAGGAGACGGCGGCGAAGGTGAGCGCCGTGATCCGGGCGTCGCGGGCGGGGGCGGTACGGGTGCGGCCGACGGGGCTGAGCCACGTACCGGCGCGGAAGCGGTAGTAGTACACCCGGCCGGAGTCCAGCCCGTCCACGGCGACATGGACGCTGTGGTGCAGTTCGGGGTGGGCGTCGGCCCGGCCGCGCCTGACGATCCGGGTGAAGTCCGCGTCGTGAGCCAGCTCCCAGCGCACGGAGACCCGGTTGGCGGGCAGGCCGGTGTCCGCCTCGTACGGGCGGGGCGCGAGCCGGGTCCAGAGCAGCACGCTGTCCGGGCGCGGGTCTCCGGAGGCGACGCCGAGCGTGAACGGGTCCTCGGTGATCTTCCCGGCGTCCAGCTCGGCGGCGCTCGCGACGCCGAAGGACGGCAGGTTGACGGCGAAGGCGAGCGCGGCGGCGGCCGCGGTGCCGGTGAGGAAGCGGCGGCGGCCGAGGTGCGCGGCGGCGGCCCTGAGCTCGGGTGCGTGGGTGCCCTGTGCGTGGCGGTGTGTCATGTGCCCCTCCCCTGACGACGGCTGTCCCGGGCCATTGCAGTCGGGGGCGGCGGCGCCCTGTTGTCGGGTACACAACATGCACATGGCGGACGGATGAGGTCCGGGTGCTGTGCGCACAGTTGTATCTCACGTACGCTGCGTCGCCATGAATGCCATGCGGAAGATCGACACCCCCCGGAAGATCGCCGTGGTGACAGGGGCGGGCTCGGGCATCGGACGGGCGGTCTCACGGGCGCTGAGCGGCGCGGGCTGGTCGGTGGTGCTGGCGGGACGGCGCACCGAAACCCTGGAGGAGACGGCGCGCGCGGCGGGCGGTGACTCGCTGTGCGTACGGACCGATGTGTCACTCCCGGAGGACGTCGACGCGCTGTTCGCGGCGGTGGGTGAGCGGTACGGCAGGATCGATCTGCTCTTCAACAACGCGGGCACGTTCGGGCCCGGGGGTATGGCGCTGGAGGACCTGCCGTACTCGGCCTGGCGGAAGGTGGTGGACACCAATCTGACCGGCACGTTCCTCTGTGCCCAGGCGGCGTTCCGGATGATGAAGGCGCAGGATCCGCAGGGCGGCCGGATCATCAACAACGGCTCGGTCTCGGCGCACGCGCCCCGCCCGGACTCGGTGGCCTACACGGCCACGAAGCACGGCATGACCGGGCTCACCAAGTCGCTCTCCCTGGACGGCCGTCGCTACCGCATCGCCTGCGGCCAGATCGACATCGGCAACGCGGCGACCGATATGACGGAGCGGATGCGGCGGGGAGTTCCGCAGGCGAACCGCGAGCTGGCGGTGGAGCCGGTGATGGACGCGGCCGACGTGGCGACGACGGTGCTGCACATGGCGGAGCTGCCGCTGGAGGCGAATATCCAGTTCGCCACGGTACTGGCGACGGCGATGCCGTTCGTGGGCCGGGGCTGAGAGCCTGCCGCGCGGACGGTCAGGTGCTGCCATCGGCCGCCGCCCGCGCGGGAATGCACGCGGGCGGCGGCGCCGTTGGCCCAGGCATGAGCCCGCACACCTCCGCCGCGCCCGGCCCCGCCGCCGCGCCCGCCGCCGTCCTCCGGTACACCGCCTTCTCCAGCGATCCCCGGGGCGGCAACCCCGCCGGTGTCGTCCTGGACGCGGCGGGGCTCGGTGACGACGAGATGCTCTCGATCGCGGCGGAGCTGGGATACAGCGAATCCGCGTTCCTGACCGCGCCGCCCGAGGGGCTCGGCGAGCCGGGCCGGGCGTTCACCATCCGGTACTTCAGCCCCAAGGCGGAGGTCCCCTTCTGCGGCCACGCCACGGTCGCCACCGCCGTCGCCCTCGCCGACCGGGCCGGCCCCGGTGAGCTGGTCTTCGAGACCCGCGCCGGGACCGTGCCGGTGACCGTCACCGAGACGGACGGGGTGCTGCGCGCCACCCTCACCAGCGTCGAGCCTTACGTGACCGGCGTCGACGAGCAGGACGTACGGGAGGCCCTCGCCGCGCTCGGCTGGCCTGCGGCCGATCTCGACCCGGCCCTGCCGCCCCGTATCGCCTTCGCCGGAGCCCGCCATCTCGTCCTCGCCGCCGCGAGCCGGGCCCGGCTCGCCGACCTCTCGTACGACTTCGACCGCCTCGAAGCGGTCATGCGGCGGCTGGATCTGACGACGGTCCAGCTGGTGTGGCGGGCGTCCGCCGCCGTATTCCATGTCCGCGACCCGTTCCCGGTGGGCGGGGTCGTCGAGGATCCGGCGACGGGGGCCGCGGCGGCGGCGTTCGGTGCGTACGCCCGTGAACTCGGCGCCGTACCCGACGAGTCGGTGCTCACCCTGCACCAGGGCGAGGACATGGGCCGCCCCGGCGTCCTGACGGTGGAACTGCGCGCGGGCGACCCGCGCGTCCGCGTGGGCGGCGCGGGGGCGCCGATTCCGGAGCCGTCCGACGGCTGAGGGCCACCGCTCCCGGTCCGGTTTCGGCCAGCCCGCCGATCGCACACCCGGCAGGAGTCTGCTGATGTCAGACTTTGTCCGCACGCACGGACCAACCGGGGGGTTCTGATGTCTGTCGTCGGCCGTACCGCACCCATGCCGTTCACCGGCCGCACCGAGGAACTCACGGCGCTGCACGCCGCGTTGCGCCGGCCCGGCTGCAAGGGAGCCGCCGTCACGGGCGCGCCCGGCGTCGGCAAGAGCCGGCTCGCGGAGGAGTTCGTGGGCCGGACCGGTCCTGCCCACCGGACCGTGCGGGTGCTGGCCACCCTGACGGCGTCGACCGTGCCGTTGTCGGCCCTCGCTCCCCTGCTTCCCGCGCACGCCGGCGCCGAGGACCCGGCCGTGTTCTTCCGTGAGGTGCGCCAGTCGTTCGCGGCCACCGGCGGCGGCTCTCGTACGGTGCTGCTGGTGGACGACGTACACCTCCTGGACCCCACGTCACTGGCCCTGCTCGGCCAGCTGGCCGCCGACTCGTCCGTGTTCCTCGTCGCCACCCTGCCCACGGACGCCGACTGGCCGGACGTCCTTCATTCGCTGTGGCGCGCGGACGCGCTGGACCACCTCCGGCTGCCCGCGTTCAGCCGTCCCGAGATGGCGGGCCTGCTGCGGGCGGCCCTCGCCGGTGCGGTCTCGGCGCCCGCGGAGCTCGCCCTGTGGGAGGTCGGCCTCGGCAACGCGCTGTGGACGCGGGAAGTGGTACGGACGGCCGTGCGGGACGGGTCACTGGTCCAGGTGGACGGGGTGTGGTGTCTGGCGCGGCCGCTGAAGCGGCTTCCCGCGGTCGTTCCGTTCGCGGACCGGATGAGAGACCTGCCCAGGGACCGGCGCACCGTGCTGGAACTGCTGGCGCTGTGCGGTCCTGTCGGCCTCGACGACGCCCTGGAGCACGCCGACGCCGACGCCCTGGTCGACCTGGAAGTGCTCGATGTGCTGACCGTACGCCTGGAGGACCGGCGCGAGCGGGTCGCCCTGGCTCATCCCTGGCAGGCGCGGCTGCTGCGCGACGCGATACCCAGAACCCGGGCCAGACAGTTGCTGCGCCGGCAGGCGGAGCGGGTCCGCGGGTACGGGGCCCGCCGCGTCGGCGACGCTCTCGACCTCGCCTGCTGGGACCTCGACGCCAACGGCACGGCGGACCCGGCCCTGCTGGTGCGCGCCGCGGCCCAGGCCCTGCACGCCGAGGACCTGGCCACGATGCGCCGTCTCGCCGGAGCGGCCCTGGTGCACGGACCGGATGTACGGGCCTGTCTGATGCTCGGTGAAGCCCTCGGCCAGCAAGGTGAGTTCGGCGAAGCAGTCCCCGTCCTGGAGCGGGCCTTCGGCGCGGCCGCGACCGAGGAGGACGTGCAGGCGGCCGCCGCGGTCCTCGCCCAGCACTGCCTGTACGGGCTCGGGGACCTGGAACGGGCACGCGCGGTGCTCCGGGAGGCCGCCGTACGGATCCGCAGCCGCCCGCTGCCCGTCGCCTACGAGGCCACCCTGCTGACCGCGGTGGGCCGGACGGGCGAAGCGGCCGCGCTGTTCGCCGGGCAGACGGCCCCGGATCCGCGTCGCCCGACCGCCATGGCGGGCCAGGAGTACGTGGCGCACCTGCACGCCCGGTTACGGATCGAGCTCGGCGCCGGCCTCGTGGAGGACGCCGTACGCACCGGACGCGAGGCGTACGCGGCGCACTGCGACCTGGCGGACCGCTGGGCCGCCTACTATCCCGCGCGCCACCTGTACCTGCTGGCCGCGGCGCTGCTGGAGTCGGGACGTACGGAGGAGGCGGAGCGGACGGCCCGTGAGGGCCGGGAGACCATGGGCGCGCCGGTGCCCGCGCTCACCGTCTGGTTCTCCTGGGTGCTGGGCCGCATCGCGCTGGAACGCGGACAGGTCGCCGCGTCCGTCGCGCACTTCCGGGAGGCACGGGCCCAGGCGCTGCTGTGCGGACAGCCGTTCGCCGGGCAGCGCGCCCTCGCCGGCCTCGTCCTGGCGACGGCCCACGCGGGCCGGATCGCTCCCGAGGCCGAGGAGCTCGCGGCTCTCGCGGCGCGGCCGGCGTCGCCGCTGTGCGGGCTGGACACGCTTCGCGCGCACGGCTGGGTCCTGTTGCTCCGCGGCGAGACGCCCCGGGCACGGCGGTTGCTGCGGCGGACCGCTGACGACGCGCTGGCGGCGGGTGAGGTCTCCGGCGCCGTCACCGTCCTGCACGACCTGGTCCGGTGGGGCGTGGTGGAGGCCGCCGAGGATCTGCGGGCGGCGGCCGCGCGGATGCAGGGTCCGTTCGCCGCTGCCCGGGCCGCACACGCCGCCGCGGTCCTGGGGCCGCCCGGCGGGACGGCCCTCGAGGAGGCCGCCGCGCTCCTGGAGGCGCTGGGCGCCGGTCTCCAGGCGGCGGAAGCGCTGGTCGCGGCGGCGGGCCGGTGGTCCGCCTCGGGGCAGCCGTCCCGGGCGACGCGAGCGGCGGCGCACGCACGGATCCTGCTGGAGCGCTGCCCGGACGCGGCGACACCCGCCCTCAGTGACGCCTCGGCGCCCGAACCGCTCAGCTCGCGGGAACGGGACATCGCGCTGATGGCGGCCCGGGGACGTACCAGCAGGGAGATCGCCGAGGCGTGCGTGCTGTCGGTACGGACGGTCGAGAACCATCTGAGCCGCGTCTACCGCAAGCTGGGCGTCTCCAGCCGGGCCACGCTCGCGGGGGTTCTCCTCCCGCGGCCTTCCTCGGTCCTGAGACCGCCGCCCCCGGAGAGCAGACACGGGGAGCAGACGCGGGGAGTGGACGCGGGGAGTAGACGCGGGCCGGAAGTTGAGTAGCCGACTGCTCTGTGGCGTGGCGGCCCGGGCCGCGATCGTTGTGTTCAGACGCGGAACCCCGCCGGCCACCCGGCCGGCTCGGCTCCCGGGCCTCTTCGCCCGGAGTCAATGGTCCCCGCGGTGCCATGAACAGAACGGGGAATGACATGACAAGCCGCCTGACGAGCCTGATCGCCACTGCCGCGACGGGTGCGATCCTGCTGGTGAGTGGAGCGGCCGCGACCAGCGCCGCCGCCGCCGAGCCCACGACCACGGCGAGCGCCGCCGAGGCCGCGCCGCTCCTGGTCTGGCAGAAGTACGGGAACTTCCCGCTCAGCCAGTGCGTCAACTGGGGCACCCTCCTGGTCAACAACGGCCAGGCCGCCGCATGGCAGTGCGTGTCCATCGGCTCCGGCATCCACGAGCTGTGGGTCCTGCGCTGATCCGAGCGATTCCCATCCGCTGGTGAGGGTCCTCCTCGGGGGGCACAGGGCGGAGGACCCTCACCGTGGCGGACCGGCTGCCGCGCGACGGCATCAACCCCTGTCACTACGGGCAGCATCCGGCGGACACGCACACACCCGCCGGGCCGGACCGACCCGGCGGGATGGCGCACATGGTTTACGGGGGAACCGTGAAAATGATGGACAGTCACGACCATATGAACCGTGCGGACGAGTCGACGGGCCGCAGACCCGTGGCGGTAGCCCCGCCCACACCCGGCAACCGGCTACCCGCACCCCGCATCGCACGCACCATCCTCATCACCGCGCTCCTGGGCTACGCGCTCCTCACCATCACCAGCATCCTCACCGCCGGAGTGTCCCCTACAGCCGAAGCAACCGGGCTGCTCCTGCTTCTGCCGATCCTCGCCCTGCAGCTTCTCCACTCCACACCCGGCGGCAACCAGGCACCCCTGTCCCGTACCTGCCTGATCCTCGCCCTCCAGGCACTCCTTACCTATCTCCCACTCATCATCTTCCAGGCCTACTGGGAAACCATGGCCGGCTATCTCGCCGGCTCCTTACTCCTTCTCCTGCCGGCCCGATTGGCCTGGCCCCTCTACGCCACCGTGGGACTCAGCATGCTCATCCCACCACTCCTGACCGGCCGGCCCCTCCTCGACAGCATCAACTTCACCCACACCACGCTCCTGACCGGACTCGTCCTCTACGGACTCACCCGCCTGGCGCACCTCATCACAGACCTCCACACCACCCGTGGGGAACTCGCCTGCCAGGCCGTCACCGGAGAGCGGCTCCGCTTCGCCCGCGACCTCCACGACCTGCTCGGCTTCAGCCTCTCCGCCATCGCCCTCAAGACCGAACTCGTCCACCAGCTCGTCCCCACCCAACCCGACCGCGCCATGAAAGAGATCAACGAAGTTCTCACCCTGGCCGGCCAGTCCCTCACCGACGTCCGCAGAGCCGCCGGCGGCTACCGCGCCATCTCACTCCAGCAGGAGATCAGAACGGCACAATCCATGCTCCAGGCCGCCGGCATCCACGTACACGTAGAAATGGAACTCGCCACGCTCTCCCCGCACATCGACACCGCACTCGCCACCACCCTGCGCGAAGCCGTCACCAATCTCCTCCGCCACAGCAGCGCCACCCACTGCCGCATCAGAGCCGTCCACCACGGCGGTGTCGTCCGGCTCCTCATCGAAAACGACGGCGCCGACCCCGGTTACCGCAATACCGCACCCCACAGCGGCAACGGACTCGGCAACCTTCAGGCGCGCATGACCGCCATCGGCGGACGCCTCAAAACCGGCCACGTAAAGGACGGCACGTTCCGGCTCCTCGCCGAAGCACCCGCGAGACCCTCGGACACACCCGTGGAAGCCACGGGCGCCGCCGTGCCCGCCCCCGCCGGAAGGTCGCACATGTCCTGATCAGTCATCAGATCGCTCTCGGTGATACCGAGTGAGGCCAGTGTCTGCCACGGCCACACGGTGCCGATCGCGGTGCCGGAGGTCGTACCGTCGTCGTTCCTGAGCTCGCTCATGAGGCCCTCACGCTCGTCGTCGGCCGGGCGCGGCGGCGCGCGAAGCGCAGCCACAGCAGCTGGGAGATGAGCCAGCGCCGCATCGCGTCGAGATGGGCGGGCGAACCGTGCACGTCGTCGAACGTCTTGAACCGGACGTCGTCGAGCGTGCCGCGCAGCAGCGCCTGATCCGTGTCCGGGATGATCTCGTCGCGGCTGCTGGCGACGTACCTGACGGGTATCCGCACCTGCCGGAGCTGCTCCGGTGTGAGCGCGAACTGCGCCAGCCGGTGCCGGAGTTCGGTGAGGTCCTTGCTGCCGGTGAGGCGGCGCAGGGTGTCGGTCGTGATGCCGGGCACCCGAGGCCACCAGGCCTCGTCGGTGAAGAAGTCGGCGACGGGCGCGCCCACGGTGAGGACGCGGCGGATGCGGGGGTCCTCGGCGGCGGCGCCGAGGGCGAGGTGGCCGCTGAAGCTGAGGGCCAGCATCGAGGTGTCGGAGACCTGGGCGCGGTCGGCGAGCTGGTCGAGCAGGAAGCTGAGGGTGCGCCAGGAATCGGGGCCGTAGGTGACGGTGTTCTCGCCGACGCCCGGCAGCTCGGTGACGACGGCGGCGAAGCCGAGTTTGCGCAGCAGGGGCAGCAGCGGCGCCCACTGTTCCTTGACGCTGACGATGCCGCCCATGACGACCAGCAGCGGGCGGGACCTGTCGAGCCCGGCAGCCCAGCAGGCGACGGTGCCGTCGGCGTGGTCGAACTCCAGGCGCTCGATGCCGTCCTGGTCACCGCGCCACTGGTCGAAGGTGTCGACGCAGAGCCGCTGGGCGTGCAGGCGATCGGCGTCACCGTGGTACGGGAAACGGGCGAGCGCGTAGTGCCGGCACGCGTCGAGGAGATCACCGCGGGTGGCGGCGGCCCGGCCCTCGGCGGTCCACACCGCGGCCCAGGAGTCCGGATCCCCCGTGGTGTCGTTGGTGATACGGGCGAGGACGCGCGTGGCGTGCTCGGCCGTCATGCCCTGGCCCCGGGCGTGCAGGCGGGCGAATTCCTTGAGTTCTTCCAGATGGTCCATGGCTGTCGAGTCACCGTCCCCGGTCAGTGGGTGGCGCCGTCGAGACGGCGCGGACCGAGGCCCGAGGCCCGGTCGGCTGCGATGTGGTGGTTCGGACGGCCCCGGACCTTGACCGGGCCGGCCGATGCCGACCGGTGTCGTACGGCCTGTGAGCGAGGGCCGTACGACACCGGTGCGGGCCCGCCGCCGCGACACGGATCCGTGTCGCGGCGGCGGGTACTCAGCTCTGCTGGGCCAGGTACGCCTCGACTGCGTCGGCCGCGACGGCCGGACCGTCCATGGACCGCATGCGCTCCCGCATGGCCCGCACCCGGTCGGTCACGGACGCGTCGCCCGTCACCTGGGCCACGGCCTCGCGCAGGCTCTGCACCGTGACGTCCTCCTTGGCCAGACGGCGGCCGAGGCCCAGCTCTTCCACGCGCTGGGCGTTCGCCCGCTGCTCGCTCGTCTGCGGCACGACCACCATGGGCACGCCGTTGTCCAGCGACTCCATGGTGCTGTTCATACCGCCGTGGGTGATGAACAGCTTGGCGTGGCGCAGCACGTCGAGCTGCGGCGCGTACCGGCGTACGTCGACGTTCGCGGGCAGCGGCCCGAGGCCGGCGGGGTCGGTGTGCTCACCGACGGTGATGAGGACGTCCCACTCGGAGTCGGCGAAGGCCTCGATGGCCATCGTGAAGAACTCCGACCAGCCCCTGGCCGAGGTGCCGAGCGAGATCAGCAGCACGGGCCGGTCCGCCGAGGCCGGCTGCCAGCTGCCCTGGTAGGGGCGTTCGGCGATGCAGGGCCCGGTGAAGACGAACCGTTCGTCGAAGGTCTCGCCCGCGTACTGGAATTCGCGCGGGAGGAAGATGATCCCGAGCTTCTCGATCCCCGCAAGGAAGCCCATCGGGTCGGGCGCCAGGCCGAACTGGGGCAGCACACCCGCGAGCTTCTTCACCGCTTCCATGATCTGCGGGTCGTTCAGCTCCGCCACCGGGAACTTCTCCCGGAGCGAGAAGTGTTCGTTCGCCCCGAACACCGGATAGGTACGGATCAGCGGAATGTCGTTCTTGGCGGCGAAGAACCGCGCTCCCCACGCCATGAAGTCATGGACGATCACATCCGGCCGGTTGTCCTCGTAGAACGGCGCGACCTGTTCCACGAGGGAGGTGCTTTCGTCCAGGCACCGCAGTCCCTCGCCCGCGTTCTCCTCGGCGGTCAGGGGGGCGCGGTAGAAGTCGCCGAAGACCGAGTCGTACCTGACCGCTTCGGCGCCGGCGGCCTTCACTATGGGGGCGAAATGGTCCGTCGCGGTGCAGGTGACGCGATGACCTCGTTTCACCAGTTCCTCGACCACGCCGATCGTGGGATTGACATGGCCTACGGCCGGAAAGTTGAAGAAAGCGATGTGGCGTTGCACGAATGTCTCCTTCCATGCCCTGCCGGTGTCCTTCGGCCGGTCATCGCCGAGGGGCCCGGGCAGCGGCCGCTCATCCAGTTCTGAGGGGTTCTCCGCGCGAGGCGGACCGGTGTGTCTCGTCGAGAAGTTCCGCCTGCCGCAGGGTGGCGCGGGTGTCCGGGAGGGTTCCGGTGCGTACCGCGGCGGCGAAGGCCGCGACGGTGGCCGCCACCTGATCGTGCGGTTCGAGCCGGATCTCCTCGGTCTTCCCGTCGCGGTGCAGGCCGATCACGGGGACGTGGTCGGCGGGCGGGGTGAACGCCCGGTCGACGGTGATGCTGCCCTCGCTGCCCCACAGTTCGTACGACGAGCGGTAGGCGTGCTCCATGCCGAAGGTGATCTGGGCCGTGACGGCGCCGGGAGTGCTCAGCAGCGCGGCGCCGGAGGTCTCGACCCGACGTCCCGCGCCCCGGACGAGGCGGGCGCCGACGACGTCGAGTTCGGGGCCGAGGAAGTGCAGTGCGGCCCGGAGGGGGTAGACCCCGACGTCCGCCAGTGCCCCGCCGCCGAGTTCGGGGTCGTATCTGATGTCACCGTCCGGCTGTGGGGGGATGGTGAACGCCGCGTGGAACGACCGCAGTTCACCTATCGCGCCGTCGGCGACCAGGCGCTGCACGGCCCGGTGCCGGTGGTGATGGACGAACATGACGTTCTCCATGAGCACCAGGTCGCGGGATGCGGCGAGTTCGAGCAGTTCGCCGGTGCGGTGGCGGTCGGTGGTCAGGGGCTTCTCGGCGAGGACGTGCCGGCCCGTGTTCAGTGCCGCCTCGGTCCACCGGGCGTGCAGCGCCGCGGGCAGCGGTATGTAGACGGCCTGGATGTCGTCGAGTTCGAGGAGCTCGCCGTATCCGTGCACGGGACGGCAGCCGAAGCGCTCCGCGACCTGCCGCGCCTTGGCCGGATCCCGGCTGGCCACGGCCGCGATCTCGATGTCGGGGCAGGCGGCGAAGGCGGGAAGCATACGGCGCACCGCGATGCCCGCGCATCCGATCACTCCCACCCGCAAGGGTCCGGTCACCGGGTACTCGTCGCCGTCGCGTTGAGGCAGGCGAGCATGGTGCGGGCCTGGACGTTGAGGTAGTGGCCGTGCCGGACCAGGGTGGTGAGCTGCGCGGGGGTGACCCAGGCATAGCCGGGCGGCGGGTCGAGCGGAGCGTCGGCCTCGTCCGCCTCGACGATGAGGAAGCGGCTCTCGGCGTTGAGGAAGCGCCCGCCCTCCTCGGAGTGCACGACCTCGTAACGGATGCGGTCCGCGCCGGCGCGCAGCACCGTGTCCAGGAACCGGGGGCGTTCCTTCTCGGGCAGGTGGGCGTAGTTGTCCGGAGTGCACTGCACGGTCGGTCCCAGCTCGAGGGTGTCGAGGAAGCCGGCCTCCACCCGGGCGTGCGCCAGCACATGCTGGACGCCGCCGAACTCGCGGGTGAGGAAGGCGGTGACACCCAGGCCGACCGGCTCGAACAGGGGCTGGGTCCAGCCCGTCACCTCGCGGTTTCCCGCCCGTACGGACACGGCCACGACGTTGAAGTAGCGGCCCTCCCCGTGCTCGATCTCGCTCTCGCCGCGCTTCCAGCCGGGAATGGAGTCCAGCGGGACGCGCTCGGTCCGCACGGAGTGCCGGGTGCGCTCGCCCGTGATCCAGGAGAGCAGTTCGATGTCGGAGAGCAGCGCGCCGTCCGAGCCGTCCGCGAAGGGCAGGCAGGACAGCACCGTACGGGAGTCCATGTTGACCACGTTGTCCCGGCTCAGCAGCTCGTGGATCTGCCCGAGGGTGAGCCAGCAGAAGTCGTCCAGCAGCGGGACGTCACCCACCGCCTCCACCACCATGTTGCGGTTGGACTTGCGGTAGAACCACGAGCCGTGCTCGGACTGGAGCACGTCCGCGACGATCCGGCCGCGGTTCGGCCCGACGAAGTACTCGATGTACTTGACGTCCGCGCCCTTGTGGGCCTTGGTGTAGTTGCTGCGGGTCGCCTGGACCGTGGGCGAGAGCTGGAGCAGGTTCGGGTTGCCCGGCTCCATCTTCGCCTGCATCAGGAAGTGCAGCACCCCGTCGAATTCCTTGACGAGGATGCCGAGGATGCCCACCTCGGGCTGTTTGATGATGGGCTGGTACCAGTCGGCGTAGGGACCGTCGCCGTGCGGTTCCCCCTCCTCCGTGACATGCAGGCCCTCGACGGTGAAGAACCGGCCGCTGCGGTGCACCAGGTTCCCGGTGGACTCCTGGAACGACCAGCCGTCCAGCTCCGCGAACGGTATCCGCTCCACCCGGAAGGTATTGGCCCTGCCCCGCTCGGCCAGCCAGTCGCCGAAGTCTTCGGTACGCAGGTGCGCACCCTGGGCGGCGGCGGCCGACAGAGCGATGCGGTCGGGCAGGCTCTTGTTCTCACGCGTCTGGATGATGTGGGACGGCATCGGAGGGACTCCCTGCCTTTCTCGTGATGCGTACGCGGCCGGGTCAGGCATCTTCGGCCGCGAGGAGGTCGTTGAGAACCAGGCGGTAGTAGTCGGGGCCGAAGCCCATGTCCGCCACGTGAGGGACCAGGGCGAGCAGCTTCTTGGTGGAGATGGCGTACTGGACGCCCGTGGCCACGTACTCCTTGCGCGGTTCGAGCCCCAGCGCGCCGGCGAGATGGTCGACGATGTCTTCCACCGGGACGGCGAAACCGGAGGCCACGTTGACCGTGTCGGCCCGCAGACCCGCGGCGAGCAGCCGGTCGATGATCGTTATCGCGTCGCTGACCCGGAGCAGGTCACGGCCGGCGCCCCGGTGCATGGTGACCACCCCCTCGCGTACCTGCCGCAGCAGCGTGGGGATGAGCTGGTGGTAGCGCCCGTGCGGTCCCACCAGGTGCGCCAGCCGGAGGATGAGGTAGTCGACCCCGGAGTCACGCAGCTGGTCCTCGAGCTCGAGTTTGTGTGCGCCGTAGGAGGTGTAGGGGGTCACCGGGGTGTCCTCGTCGCCCGGTCCCTCGGCGAACCCGTACATTCCGGTCGCGGCCGTGGAGAAGAACAGCAGCCGCTGCCCGTTGGCCGCGCACTGCTTGGCGACATCGCGCAGCAGTGCGGCCTCCCGCGCGAAGTCCGCGTCGGTGGCCCCGCTCGTTCTGGACTCCCCCGCGGCGAGGGCCACGGTGCCCGGATGCCGGCCGGCCAGCGGACGCAGACTCCGCGCCAGGAAACCGGTTCCCACAATGTCCATCGTCCTCGTCCTGATCTCTGGGTGGGAGGCGGTCCGTCGGGCTCAGCCGCGCTGGGCCACGAACTCCTTGATCGTGGCGGTCATGTAGTCGAGCATTTCGTCGGTGAGCCCCGGGTAGACGCCGATCCAGAAGGTGTGCTCGGTGATGACGTCGCTGTTGGTGAGCTCGCCGACGATGCGGTGGGGCTGGCCGATGTAGGCCGGCTGGCGGGTGAGGTTGCCGGCGAACAGCCGCCGGGTGCCGATCTTCCGCTCCTCCAGGTGGGCGACCAGTTCGGCGCGGGTGAAGCGGGCCTCGGGGTCGACGGTGATGACGAAACCGAACCAGCTCGGCTCGGACCGCGGGGTCGGCTCGGGGAGCAGCAGGCCCGGCACACCGTCCAGTCCCTCGCGCAGCCGGCGCCAGTTGCGCCGCCGTGCCTCGATGAAGCCGTCGAGCTTGGCGAGCTGCGTGAGGCCCAGCGCGGCCTGGATGTCGGTTCCCTTCAGGTTGTAACCGACATGGGAGAAGATGTACTTGTGGTCGTATCCGGCGGGCAGGTTGCCCATCTGGTACTCGAACCGCTTGAAGCAGGTGTTGTTCTTGCCGGGTTCGCACCAGCAGTCCCGCCCCCAGTCGCGCAGCGACTCCACGATGCGGGCCAGGCCGAGGTTGGAGGTGAGGACACAGCCGCCCTCGCCCATGGTGAGGTGGTGCGCGGGGTAGAAGCTGACCGTGGTCAGGTCGCCGAAGGTGCCGGTGATCTGACCGTCGTAGGTGGAGCCGACCGCGTCGCAGTTGTCCTCGATGAGGAAGAGGTCGTTGTCCTTGGCGAGCTGGGCGACCTCGGCGACCTCGAAGGGGTTGCCGAGCGCGTGCGCGATGATGATCGCCCGGGTCTTGGGGCCGATGGCCCGCGCCACCCGGTCGGCCGTGGTGTTGTACGTGGTCAGATCCACGTCCACGAAGACCGGCAGGAGGCCGTTCTGCAGGATCGGGTTGACGGTGGTGGGGAATCCCGCCGCGACGGTGATCACCTCGTCGCCCGGCTTCAGCCGCCGGTCACCGAGCTGGTGCGAGGTGAGGGCCGAGACGGCGAGGAGGTTGGCCGACGAACCGGAGTTGGTCAGATGGGCCTTGCGTCGCTTCAGGCGCTTGGCGAAGTCGGACTCGAACTTCTTGGAGCTGGGCCCGGCGGCGATGCGCATGGTCAGCGCGGCCTCGACAATGGCGACCCGGTCCTCTTCGTCCAGGACCGCGCCGGAGGGCCAGATCTCGGTCACCCCGGGCTCGAACTCCCTTTTGGGCGCGGTCTCCCGGTGGTACTTGCGGACCTCGTCCAGCACCAGTTCTTTGTTGTCGCTCATGGTCATTTCCTTCCGTTGACTGGCGCCGGCAGCACGGCCGCGAGCAGGTCGCGCAGCGAGGCGTCGAGGGTGCGCCGCGGCTGCCATCGCAGGAGCCGCAGCGCCCGTGAGACGTCCAGTTGCAGCCACTCCGCGTCGGTGCGTGCGGGCTGGTCGGCAACGGCCTCGACGACCGGGAGATCCACACCGCTGAGTTCGACCATGCGATGGATCAGCGCATGCATCGGAACCGCCTCGCCGCGGCCGATGTTGACCACGTGGCCACTGAGGTCCGCCCCCGGCGCGATGGCGGCGGCCCGTACGGCGTCGACGGCGTCATGCGCGTCCACGATGTCGCGGTGGGCGCGCAGCGGCGGGAGCCTGAGCTCGTCCGGCTTCTCGCCCAGGAGCTGGGCGCGGGCGGCCTCGCCGAGGTGCGCGGCGACCATGCCGAAGAGGCTGCCGGCCGGCACCCCGGCGCCGATCACGTTGGCGAGGCGGAGTACCACACCGTCCAGGCCGTGTTCCGCCGCGGCCCGTAGCACGATCCGGGTGCCGAGGAGTTTGGTGCGCCCGTACGGTGTGACGGGAGCGGGCTCGTGCTCCTCGGAGGTGCCGGCGCCCGGCGTGCCGGCGCCGTACTCGTGGACGGTGCCGAGCTGGATCAGCCGCGGCGGGCGGGGCAGGCCGACGAGTGACTCCGTCACCCGGGCCACCAGGTCCGCGTTGCCTGCGGCCATCTCGGGCTCGCCGGACTGCCAGACCCGGCCGGCGGCGTTGACCACCACGTCGGGCCGCACCGAGCCGAAGAACTCGGTGAGTTCTCGCGGGCCGGCCGCCAGCAGGTCCATGCGGACGGAACGCGGGTCCGCCGGGGCGTCCGCCGCCGGGCTCCGGGACACCAGGTGCACCAGGGCGCCGTCGGCGGTGAACGCCTCGCCGATGCGGCGGCCCAGATAGCCGGTGCCCCCGAGCACCACGACGCGGAGCCCGGCGGCTCCGCCGTTGTCAGCCGTCCGCACGTTCGGCCCCGTACTTGACGGTCTTCCACCAGTCGGGGTTGTCGCGGTACCAGGCCACCGTGGCGGACAGGCCCTCCTCGAATCCGGTCAGCGGCGCATAGCCCAGCTCTTCCCGGATCTTGGACTCGTCGATGGAGTACCGCAGGTCGTGCGCCTTGCGGTCGGCGACACGGCGGATCATCTCCGGTCCCGAGCCGGTCAGTTCGAGCAGCCGCTCGGTGATGTCGCGGTTGGTCTGCTCGTTGCCGCCGCCGATGTTGTAGATCTCACCGGCCCGGCCGCCTCCGAGCACGAGGTGGATGCCACGGCAGTGGTCGTCCACATGCAGCCACTCGCGGATGTTGAGTCCGTCGCCGTACAGCGGCACCTGCTGCCCTTCGAGCAGGTTGGTGACGAACAGCGGGATGAGCTTCTCGGGGTGCTGGTACGGCCCGTAGTTGTTGGAGCAGCGCGTGATGGAGAGGTCCACTCCGTGGGTGCGCCAGTAGGTGCGGGCGACCAGGTCGGAACAGGCCTTGGAGGCCGCGTAGGGGGTATTGGGCAGCAGCGGCCAGTCCTCGGTCCAGGAGCCCTCCCCGATCGAGCCGTACACCTCGTCGGTGGAGACGTGCACGACCCGCTCGACACCGCTGTCCAGCACGGCGTCGAGCAGCGTCTGGGTGCCCAGGACGTTGGTGCGGAAGAACTCCCCCGCGCCCTCCAGTGAGCGGTCCACGTGGGACTCCGCGGCGAAGTGCACCACGGCGTCGTGTCCGGGCAGCAGTTCGCGCAGCAGGCCCGAGTCGCAGATGTCGCCCCGGACGAACTCCAGGCGCGGGTGCGAGGCCGGCAGGTTGGCGCGGTTGCCCGCATAGGTCAGCTTGTCCAGGGCGGTGACCTTGGCGCCCTCCCACCCCGCGTAGTTGTCCGCGAGGAGGTTACGGACGAAGTTGGAGCCGATGAAACCGGCTGCTCCTGTGATGAGGATCCTCATGCCGCGACTTCCACTCGGGTGTGGTCTCCGACCACCAGGCGGTAACGGTCCGTGCTCTGCCCGATGGTGCCGACGGAGGCGGAGCGACCGATGACGGAACTGCGCAGGCCCTGGACGCCGGTGACCGACGCGCCGTCCAGGGCTATGGAGTACTCCACCCGGCTTCCGGTGATCGCACAGCCGCGTCCGATGGACGTGTGCGGGCCGATGTGGCTGTCCTCCACGACCGTGCCGGCACCGATGATCGCCGGCCCCTCGATGTGGGAGCGCACGATGCGCGCCCCTTCTTCCACGACGACCGGTCCTGCCAGCACGCTGGCGTCGTCGACCTCACCGGCCACGGAGGGCCGCAGGTTCTCCAGGATGTGCTGGTTGCACTCCAGGACGTCCTCGACGTTCCCGGTGTCCTTCCAGTACCCCTCGTACTGGCTGGCCCGCACATCCGCTCCCGCCGACACCAGCCACTGGATCGCGTCGGTGATCTCCAGCTCGCCGCGGGCGCTGGGCTCAATGGCCTCGACCGCCTCGTGGATGGCGTCGGTGAAGAAGTACACGCCCATCAGGGCCAGGTCGCTGCGCGGCTGCTGCGGCTTCTCCACCAGGCGCAGCACCTCGCCGCCGGGGCCCAGTTCGGCCACGCCGAAGGCGCGCGGGTCCGGGACCTTGTACACCACGACATGGGCGGCCGGGCGGTGCGCGGCGAACTCCTCGGCGATGCCGACGATCCCCTCGGGCAGCATGTTGTCGCCGAGGTACATCACGAAGTCGTCGTCGCCGAGGAAGTCCCGGGCGATGGCGACGGTGTGGGCGAGGCCGAGCGGAGCTTCCTGCTGGATGTAGGTCAGCTGTGCCCCGAACCGCGATCCGTCCCCGAGCGCCTGGTGGATCTCGGGGGCGCGGTCGCCGACGATGACCCCGATCTCGGTCACGCCCAGGTCCAGGATGTTCCTCAGAACGTGTTCCAGGACGGGCGTGTTCGCGATGGGGATGAGCTGTTTGGGCATCGAGTAGCTGAAGGGCCGTAGGCGGGTGCCCGATCCGCCGGCCAACACCAGAGCCTTCATGGCAGGTCCTCTCGATTCATGTGGTGATGCCTTTTCGGTCTGGTGCGCGGTTCGCAGCCGCTCGGCCGTGCACTCGTCGTCCCGGTGCGCCGGCGGCCGGCAGGACAGGGGTGTCGCCGCGTCAGGCGGCGTCGAAATCGGACAGCGTGCCCGCTGCCAGGGCCTCGGCCAGTGTGGGCGCCTTCGCGTCCTTGTCCGAGATCAGCGGTGTCCCGGCGCAGTCCCAGGGCAGGTCCAGGTCGAGGTCGAGCGGGTTGATGTCGATCTGTGTTCCGGGGACGTACGTGCTGGAGACGACGTAACAGATGCAGCTGTCGTCGGTGAGCGCCAGGAATCCGTGGCCGACGCCCTCCGGGACGTACACGGACCGGCCCGAGGCGGCGTCCAGTTCGTTCACCTGGTGCTTGCCGAAGGTGGGCGAACCGACCCGCAGGTCGACGACGATGTCGCGCAGCGCGCCCCGGACGCAGGTGACGAACTTGGCCTGCCCCGGAGGGCTGCTCACGCTGTGGATGCCGCGCAGGGTGTGGCGCTTGGAGACCGAGTAGTTGATCTGACGGGGCTGGAAGGTGATCCCCGCGGCCCGCTCCAGTTCGTCGGACCGCATCGACTCGTAGAACACACCACGGTCGTCGGATATGTGGTCCGGCTCGATCAGAAACGTGCCGGGGATGGTGGTTTCCTCGATGCGCACGGCTCGCTCGCCCTTTCGTCCTGAACTCGACTCGTGCTGTGCGGGCGAAGGCCGGCCGCTCAGCCGCGATGCTCCGCGGTCAGCCTCTCCAGGACCGGGACCACGTCCTTCGGCGCCGGGGCGGCCAGCATGTCCTCGTACAGACCGCGGGCCCCGAGCTGGAAGGACGGCTCCTCGATCAGCCGGACGAGGTCCTTCTGCGTGCTGCCTGCGTCGATCGTCGCCGGGTCGGCGACCAGTCCCGCGCCCCGCCGCTCGACGTACCGCGCCGTGACCATCTCGTCCCACATCGGGAGCGGCACGACGAGCTGCGGCACCTTGAAGGCGACGGCGGCGGCGAACGTCCCGCCGCCACCGTGGTGGATGATCGCCGAGCTGGTGGGCAGCACCTGGTTGAGCGGTACGTACTCGATGGCGCGGACGTTGTCCGGGAGCGTGCCCACGGCGGTGAGCTGCTCGCTGTTCAGCGTCGCGACCAGTTCCAGGTCCAGGCCGGACACGGAGTCGAAGAACTCCCGCATCGGGAAGCCACTGTGCTTCCCGGCGAGCAGTCGGCGGCTCACACCCAGGGTGAGCACCGCGCGGGGCCGCTCGGGCCGGGCGTGCAGCCACTGAGGAAGCGTGGCGGCCCCGTTGTACGGAACCCGGCGGACCGGGACGTACATCAGGTCCAGCGGGTTACGCATCCGGGACTGGGTCAGGTCGAGGGTCCACTGGCCGACCAGCGTCTCCTCGGTGAAGTCGAGCCCGTAACGCTCCAGCACCGGGCCCAGCCACGCCATCCACGGGTCCTCGGTCAGGCCCGAGGACGGATCGGCCAGCTCCTGCCGTGTCTTGGAACGGATCAGACCGATGTTGTCCATACCGAACAGAAGGCGGGCATGGGCGGCGCCGCAAGCACGCGCGGCCACCGCCCCGGTCGGCGCCAGCGGATCCCACAGCACCAGGTCAGGACGCCAGTCCCGGGCGAATTCCACCAGCTTGTCCAGGATCGGACGAGGCCCGCCGCTCGCCGGCCCCGGCGGGTAGTACGCGTTGAACATGCCGCCGAGGACGGCCCTGGCTTGGCGCCAGGCGTTCTCGTCGTCAGGGTCGAGCGCCAGGGTGGGCCTGCTGGGGCCCGCACCGGCGATGAGGGGCGCCAGTGAGGCGGTGAGCTCCTCCTTGCCGCCCAGCGACACCGCGGTGAGGCCGGCCGAGGTGATGTTCGCGATCACCTTCGGATCGACCACACCCTCGGGGCTCGCCACCACGACCTCGTGACCGGCACTCTGCAGCGCCCATGCCAGCGGAATGGCTGGATAGAGATGTGCCGATGTCGGGAAGATGGTGAAAAGAACGCGCATCGCTGACCTCTCCGAGACTGCCGGCTCAACGCCGACGCGTGCTGTTCGCTCTCGAATCCTGCGAGGGGGCTCTAAAGAGCCGCTTGTGCAGAGCGGACAGGGAGCAGCCTCCCGTCGGCGGCCGGCACGGTGGCCACGTCTTCGTCTTCGCGCGGGCGTTCCGCCGCCGCGGCGCGGGGTGACCGGCTCCCGGGAGCCGCCCGGGCTCCATCGCCCCGGGTCCTGTCCGGCGGATATTCGCGGATCAGCCCATGGGGTCCAGTGCCGTGTCGCCAGCCGGAGGATCACCCATGTACTGGATGTATTCGGGCGTTCCGACAAGCCAGCGAGGTGCCGTAGCTGTCGTGGTGCGCCCGCCAGGGATTACGGGACGGCCCTTAGGGCCGATTGGTTCCGCAAATTTGTGTCCACGAGACCCTGATCGCTGCACACGCTTTACCACGTTGACTTATCATCCCCGCAGGATGACGCACATGGTTGCGGGGGACAGGTTGCAGATGATGGACAGTCACGACCGTTCCGACAGTGCGGACGAGTCGCGGGGCCGCAGACCCGAGGCGGTAGCCCCGCCCAGCCCCAGCAACGACCTTCCCGTTTCCCGGCTGGCGCGCACCATCCTCATCACCGCGCTGCTGGGCTACGCGCTCCTCACCGCCATCGGCATCCTGAGCGCGGGAATGTCCCCGACGGGCGAGGCAACCAGCCTGCTCCTCCTGCTGATCCTCGCCCTGCAACTCCTCCACTCCGCACCGGGCAGCAACCAGGCACCCCTGACCCGGAAATGCCTGATCCTTGCCTTCCAGGCACTCCTGACCTACCTTCCGATCCTTGTCTTCCATGGCTACTGGGAAACCATGGCCGGCTACTTGGCCGGCTCACTCCTGCTGCTCCTACCACCCCGCGTGGCCTGGCCGCTCTACGCCGCCGTGGGCCTCAGCATGCTCATCCCACCCCTCCTCGACGGCCGACCGCTCATCGAGAGCATCCCCTTCTCCCACACCACACTCCTCGCGGGACTCGTCCTCTACGGGCTCACCCGGCTGACGGAACTGATCACACACCTCCACACCACCCGCGGTGAACTCGCCCGCCAGGCCGTCACCGGAGAACGGCTCCGCTTCGCCCGCGACCTCCACGACCTCCTCGGCTTCAGCCTCTCCGCCATCACCCTCAAAAGCGAACTCATCCACCGCCTCATCCCCACCCACCCCCACCGCGCCATGAAAGAGATCAACGAGGTCCTGACCATCGCCGGCCAGTCCCTCGCCGATGTCCGCAAGACCGCCAGCGGTTACCGCACCATGTCACTCCAGCAGGAGATCAGAACCGCGCAGACGATGCTCGACGCCGCCGACATCGACGTACAGGCGCAGGTCGAACTCGGCACACTCTCCCCCCACGTCGAGACCGCGCTCGCCACCACGCTGCGCGAAGCCGTCACCAACCTGCTGCGACACAGCAACGCCACACACTGCGGCATCAAAGCCGTCCAACAGGACGGCCTGGTGCGCCTCGTGGTCGAAAACGACGGCGTCGACCCCGCTTACCACAACCCCGCACCGCACAGTGGCAGCGGACTCGGTAACCTCCACGCACGCATGACCGTCATAGGCGGACGCCTCGAATCGGGCCCCGGAAAAGACGGCATATTCCGCCTCCTCGCCGAAGCGCCCACGAGAAGGACATCGGAAACCTCCGCGGAATTAGCTGCGGAGCCAAGGGAGATCACGTTCCCGCCCAATGGATCAGCCGCATGACCGCGCAAGCCTTCAGCAACGGTACGGACCACGACACCTCGCCACGATCCGAGCCCGCACGGACCGCAGACGGGAACTCAGTGATACGGATACTGATCGCAGAGGACATGAACATGGTCCGCGGCGCCCTGGTCGCTCTGCTGAATCTCCAAGAGGATCTCGAAGTGGTCTGTGAGGTCGAACGCGGGGACCAGATCGTCGACATGGCGCTCAAGCACCGGCCCGAGGTCGCCATCATCGACATCGATCTGCCCGGTGTCGACGGTCTGTCAGCGGCGACTCAGCTGCGCGAACGGCTCCCCCAGTGCCGCGCCCTCATCCTCACCAGCCTCGGCCGGCCCGGCACCCTGCGCCGGGCCCTTGAGGCCCGGGTCTCCGGATTTCTCCTCAAGGACGCGCCGTCCGCCGAACTCGCCGCAGCCGTACGGCGGGTGGCCGCGGGGCACCGAGCCGTCGACCCGGAACTGGCGCTGGCCGCCTGGGGAGAGTTCGAGAACCCCCTCACCGACCGGGAGGCCCAGGTACTGCGGCTCGCGGCGGAAGGCGCGGAGGCACGGGAGATCGCCTCCATGCTGCGGTTGTCGGCGGGGACGGTGCGCAACTATCTGACCACCATCGTCACCAAGCTCAACGCGCGCAACCGGGTCGACGCGATCCGTATCGCCAGGGACGCGGACTGGCTGCCGTAACGGCATCCGCCGGTCGCGGTCAGGCGGCTTTGGCCGGTCACAAGGGTCGCTCAATACCGTTCGGCGGCAGCCACCCAGCTGCGTCGACGGGAAGGAGCGGCCGGTGGCCGTTGACACAACTCATACCAGTGATACGAGCGCCCCCGGGAGCACGGACGGAACGACTCGTCCGGCTCCCGGGGTCCGTCGTCTGGACCGGGTGATCATCCGTTTCGCGGGTGACTCGGGTGACGGGATGCAGCTGACGGGTGACCGGTTCACCTCGGAGACGGCGTCGTTCGG
>NZ_JBHVVP010000008.1:0-276329 GCF_042882605.1 Streptomyces sp. NPDC058198 | reverse complement strand
CCGAACGACGCCGTCTCCGAGGTGAACCGGTCACCCGTCAGCTGCATCCCGTCACCCGAGTCACCCGCGAAACGGATGATCACCCGGTCCAGACGGCGTACTTCCTTCTCGCCCGCGCCCTCGGGTCCGGGCAGCGGGGCACGCTGTTCCCCGGCGGCGCCGTCTCCGGCGTCGTCGGCCTGCTCGGCTGGGCTACTGACCTGGCTGGTCACTGAACTGGACCTCCCTCGAGGCGGCTCTGCGGGACTGACCGACCGCCCGGCAGTCCCGGAGGCCACCCTACGTCGGTAAGGGTCGCCTTCCCTGGACCGATCGTATGGTGGACGTCATGGTGAGACGTCTCGACGTGCCGATTTGTCATACTTTGCCCGCCCCCAGGTCCTTCAGTAAAAGCCGCTCTACTCTCATCCTTTAGTACTAGGGCTTTTCCGCTCCGGCGCACATCTGACGGGGTGGCGGACGCGGCGGCCGTTCGTCAGCTCTTCAGATAGGTCAGAACGGCCAGGACGCGGCGGTGATCCCCGTCACTCGGGGAGAGGCCGAGCTTCTGGAAGATATTGCTCACGTGCTTCTCCACCGCGCCGTCGCTCACGACCAGCTGCTTGGCGACCGCCGAATTCGTCCGCCCCTCGGCCATCAGACCGAGGACCTCCCGCTCGCGGGGGGTCAGCCCGGCCAGCACGTCCTGCTTCCGGCTCCGGCCCAGCAGCTGGGCCACCACCTCGGGGTCCAGCGCGGTCCCGCCCCTGGCCACCCGCACCACGGCGTCCACGAACTCCCTGACGTCGGCCACCCGGTCCTTGAGCAGATAGCCCACGCCCCGGCTGCTGCCGGCCAGCAACTCGGTGGCGTACTGCTCCTCGACGTACTGCGACAGCACGAGCACCCCGATGCCGGGATGGTCGCGGCGCAGCCGCACGGCCGCCCGTACCCCCTCGTCGGTGTGGGTCGGCGGCATCCGTACGTCCGCGACCACCACATCCGGCAGCTCGCCCTGGCCGGCCAGCTCGCCCACGGTCTTGATCAGCGCTTCCCCGTCACCGACACCGGCGACCACGTCGTGCCCGCGGTCGGTCAGCAGCCGGGTCAGGCCCTCCCGGAGCAGCACTGAGTCCTCGGCGATGACCACTCGCACCCTGTCCTCCACGACCCTGCAGCCCCTACTGTCGACATTTGTCCGCCCCCGCACCTCCAGCATCCCAGTATTCGGATGACTCCGTGCCCACACGGCGAAACGGGACAGCCCCCGGGCAGCCCGGGGGCGTCTCCTCGTACGGTCAGCCCCGCCAGGGCAGCTCCGCCGTCACCGTCGTCGGGCCGCCCGCCGGGGAGTCGACCACCAGGATCCCGTCCACCGCGTCCAGCCGCTCGGCCAGGCCGGCCAGCCCGCTGCCCGCCGCGGTGTCGGCCCCGCCCCTGCCGTCGTCCGTGACCTGCAGCATCAGCCGGTCGTAGGTGTGCCACACATCGACCGACGCTCGCCTCGCCCGCGCGTGCTTGCTGACGTTCTGCAGCAGCTCCGAGACCGTGAAGTAGGCGATCCCCTCGATCGCGGCGGCCGGCCGGGAGGGCAGATCGACCTCCACCGTCACCGGGACCGTGCAGCGGGAGGCGATGGCGGACAGCGCCGCGTCCAGGCCGCGGTCGGTCAGGACGGCCGGATGGATGCCGCGCGCCAGGTCGCGCAGCTCCTGCAGGGCCGTCTTCACTTCCCCGTGCGCCTCGTCGACCATCCGCGCCGCGGCCTCCGGGTCCTCCGTCAGCTTCTCCTTGGCCAGCCCGAGGTCCATGGCCAGGGCCACCAGTCGGGCCTGCGCCCCGTCGTGCAGATCGCGCTCGATCCGGCGCAGATCGGCCGCGGCCGTGTCCACGACCACGCCCCGGTCCGACTCCAGCTCCGAGACGCGCGTGGCCAGCCGGGACGGCCCGAGCAGCCCGGTGACCATCAGCCGGTCCACGCTCGTCAGGCCGCGTATCACCCAGGGGGAGGCGAGCACCAGCACCAGCCCGACCGCACTGGTGACACCGATCTCGAACGGGGTGTCGAGATAGAAGCCGTCGCCATGGGCCTCGCTGTAGAGCGCGATGCCCGACTGGTCGAGATGGCTGGGGAACACCCACTGCCACAGCGGATAGAGGAACAGCGCCCAGCCCGTGACCCAGAACGTCACGGAGACGACGAACGCGAACACGGCCCACGGGAAGTGCGCCACCGCGTACAGCAGATGCCGCCAGGACACCCCGCTCTTCAGGACCGCGCCGACCCAGGACATCAGTCCGCGCTCCTTGGCGCGGGCCGGTGCCGGGTCCGCCACAGCCAGCCCCAGCAGCCCCCGGGCCCGCGCCCGCTCCATCATGCCGAAGCCGCGGCAGCCGGCCAGGCCCGCCGCCAGCACGGGGACACCGAGGAAGGTGATGAGCAGCCCCGCCCCGAGCGAGATCGTCGTGATCGCGTACGTGAAGAGCACCGCGCTGATCGGCAGGCTGAGCAGCAGATAGCCGAACTCGCGCCAGGTGCGGCCCTCGACCGGCGCGCGCAGGGCCGGAGGAAGGAGGCGGGTCCGCGACTGCGATCCGTGATCCGTGGCCATCGGTGGTGTCCGTTCTGCGAGCGGGCCGGCTGGGAGCGGGCTGTGTACGTCCATGTACTCCATGCTGCTGGCGCCGGGCAGCGCACACCATGAGGGAGGTCTCCGTCTCCGCCCGGGGGTTTTCCCCACCCCTGAGATGCGGCTCGCCCGGGGCCCGGGCGTCAGGCCGTGCCGCGCTGCCGCCAGGGCAGCTCCGCCCTGACGACCGTCGGCCCCCCGGCCGGTGAATCGAGGACGAACAGACCGTCGACCGCGCCCAGCCGTTCGGCCAGTCCTGACATGCCCGTACCGCCGTCCAGCCGCGCGCCGCCGCGCCCGTCGTCCCGGACCTGGATCAGCAGCCGGTCGTCCGTCCGCCGCACATCGACCGCGGCGGTACGCGCCGCGCTGTGCTTGCTGACGTTCTGGAGCAGCTCCGAGACGGTGAAGTACGCGATGCCCTCGATCGCCTCCGCGGGCCGCTCGTCCAGGCCGACGGTCACCGTCACCGGGACCGTGCAGCGGGAGGCGATGGCGGACAGCGCCGCGTCCAGGCCGCGGTCGGTCAGGACGGCCGGATGGATGCCCCGGGCCAGATCGCGCAGCTCCTGCAGGGCCAGCTTCACCTCGCCGTGCGCCTCGTCGACCATGGTCGCGGCCGCTTCCGGATCCTCCGTCAGCTTCTCCTTGGCGAGCCCGAGCCCCATGGCCAGGGCCACCAGTCGGGCCTGCGCCCCGTCGTGCAGATCGCGCTCGATCCGGCGCAGATCGGCCGCGGCCGTGTCCACGACCACGCCCCGGTCCGACTCCAGCTCGGCGATCCGCCGCTCCAGCTCGTCGGACGGCGAGAGCAGCCCCCGCACCATCGCCCGGTCGGCGTTGGTCAGACCGCGCGCCACGTAGGGAAGGACCGGCCAGAGGACGAAGAGGCCCACGAGCGTGATGGTGAACGTCACCACCCCCCACGGCAGCCGGATGAACGCGTACAGCATGGTCCGCCAGGCCACCGGGTCCTTCAGCCCCGCCCACACCCAGCCGAAGACGCCTTCGGGACGGTGTCCCCGTCCGTGCAGCGGGCTCGGCTCGTCGATCCGTACGCCCAGGAGCGCGCGCGCCCGCGCACGCTCCGTCCGGCCGAGCAGCCGTGCGCCGGTGAGACCGGCGACGAGCCACGGCAGACCGATCACCGTCACCGACAGGCCCGCGCCCGTGGAGACCATGAACACCACATAGACGAACCCGATCAGCGCGGCCGGCAGGTTCGCGAGGAGATGGCCGATCTCCTTCCACGTGTGCCGGTCGTACGCGAAGCGCACGGCGGGCGGCCGGTCATGGTCGGGGAGGCTGCTGCTCACGGTCATAAGGCCCAAGCGTGCACGGCCCGGGTGCCGCACGCCATGGGGTTGCTGGGTGGCAGGAAGTAGGGATAACCCCACTATGCGAGACGCGGCTGCTTACCGTCTCTTTAACAGGGCCTAGACTCCCGTCCGTACAGATCGTCGAAGAAGCTGTTACGAGGTCAGGGAGCGAGGGGCGGACGTGTCGCAACCGACCGTTCTCGCGTCGGAATACTTCCAGAGCTATTCGGTGGTCGGACTGCTCGCGGTCGTCGGTGTGCTGTTCGTCGCCGTGGCCTTCGGAGCGGGCCGGCTGCTGCGGCCGGTGGTGCCGACGCCGGAGAAGCTGCTCACGTACGAATGCGGTGTGGACCCCGTGGGCGAGGGCTGGGCGCACACCCAGGTCCGCTACTACGTGTACGCGTTCCTCTATGTGATCTTCGCGGTCGACTCGATCTTCCTGTTCCCCTGGGCGACCGTCTTCGCCGCCCCCGGTTACGGCGCCGCGACGCTGGTCGAGATGTTCCTCTTCCTCGGCTTCCTGGCCGTCGGACTGCTCTACGCATGGAAGAAGGGCGTCCTGGAATGGACGTGACCATCGAACCGCTGCCGGAGCCCCGGCGGCTCGGCGTGCTCTCCCGCCTGGCCCCCCAGCCGATGAAGGTGGTCCTCAACTGGGGCCGCCGCTACAGCCTCTGGGTCTTCAACTTCGGTCTCGCCTGCTGCGCCATCGAGTTCATCGCCGCGTCCATGGCCCGGCACGACTTCATCCGGCTCGGCGTGATCCCCTTCGCCCCCGGACCGCGCCAGGCGGACCTGATGGTCGTGTCCGGCACGGTCACGGACAAGATGGCGCCCGCGGTGAAGCGGCTGTACGAGCAGATGCCCGAGCCCAAGTACGTGATCTCCTTCGGCGCCTGCTCCAACTGCGGCGGCCCCTACTGGGACTCCTACTCCGTGACGAAGGGCGTCGACCAGATCATCCCGGTCGACGTCTACGTACCGGGCTGCCCGCCGCGTCCCGAAGCGCTCCTCCAGGGCATCCTGAAGCTCCAGGAGAAGATCTCCCGCGAATCGCTCAGCGAGCGCTACGCCTCGGGCGGCCGGCCCTCGCCCGCCGCACTGCGCAGCGGGCTGGTCGCCGCCCCGCCGACGCCGGGGGAGAGCACTCCGTGAGCGCCTACGACCGGCTCCCCGACGCCGTCACCGAGATCTTCGGCGAGGACGCCACGGCCGGGCGCGCGTACGACCTCCTGACGGTCGACGTCCCCGCCGCGTCCTGGATCGCCGCCCTCGAAACCGCCCGCGACCAGCTGGGCTGCGGCTACTTCGACTGGCTCAGCGCCGTCGACGAACCGGGCACGGGCTTCCGCGTCTGCGCCCATGTGGTCGCCCTGGAAGACCGTAAGGTCCGCCGGCTTCTGGTCCGTACGACCGTCCCGCACGAGGCGGCCGTCCTGCCGACGGCCATCGCGGTCTACGCGGGCGCGGGCTGGCACGAGCGGGAGACGCACGAGATGTTCGGCATCTCCTTCACGGACCACCCGAACCTCGTCCCCCTCCTTCTCCCCGAGACCTTCGAGGGCCATCCGCTGCGCAAGGACTTCGTCCTGGCGGCCCGGGTCGCCAAGGCATGGCCGGGCGCGAAGGAGCCGGGGGAGTCCGAACACGGCGGCCCCAAACGCCGCCAGATGCTGCCGCCCGGCGTCCCCGACCCGAACGAATGGGGCCCTCTGAGGGGCCAGCTCCCGCCGGCCCCGGCCCGCCCCGCCCGTGGGGCCCGCGCCGCCGGCGCCACGGGTGACCGCCCGGTCCGCCGCGCCCGCAGCGTCGCCGGAGGTTCGGCGAGCCAGCAGGCGCCGGCCGGAAGCGACGGGAACGAGACGAAGCCGGACGAGGCGAAGCCGGACGACACGGCGCCGCCGCCGGTGCAGCCGCCATCGGCGCGCGAAGAGCGCACCGCCGGCGAGGCCCCGGCCCCCGACGCGCCGTGGCACCACCCCCGCCCCGCGTTCGAAGGCGACGAGGACCAGCCCGCCCCGGCCGACGAGTCCGGGAACGGCTCCGCGAGCGAACGCCCCGAAGGAGACGCGTGAACGACGCACTCGACGTCGCCCTCCGGCTTGTTGTCGTCTTCGCCGTGTTCATGGTCGTCCCGCTGATCGTCGGACAGGCCGAACACAAGGTGATGGCCCATATGCAGGGCCGCCTCGGCCCCATGCACGCGGGCGGCTTCCACGGCTGGGCCCAGCTCGTCGCCGACGGGGTGAAGTTCGCGCAGAAGGAGGACGTGGTCCCGGCCAACGCCGACCGCCGCATCTTCCAGCTCGCCCCGGCCGTCGCCCTCCTCCCCTACCTCCTCGTACTGATCGCGATCCCGGTCGGCCCGGGCGAGGGCGCGGTCGGTCAGGTCGTCGACGCGGGCATCTTCTTCGTGCTCGCCGTGCTGGGCGTCGGTGTGCTCGGCTCGCTCATGGCGGGCTGGGCCTCGGCCAACAAGTTCTCCCTCCTCGGCGGTCTGCGGACCGCCGCTCAGCTGCTCGCGTACGAGCTGCCGATGCTGCTTGCCGCCGCCTCCGTCGCAATGGCGGCCGGCACCGTCTCGCTGCCCGGCATCCTCGACGCCTTCGAGTGGTGGTGGCTGCCGTGGCAGATCGTCGGCGCCCTGGTCTTCTTCGTCGCGGGACTCGCCGAACTCCAGCGCCCGCCGTTCGACATGCCGGTCGCCGACTCCGAGATCATCTTCGGCGCCTACACCGAGTACACCGGTCTGCGCTTCGCGCTGTTCCTGCTCGCCGAGTACGCGGGCATCGTCGTCCTCTGCCTGCTGACCACCGTCCTGTTCCTCGGCGGCTGGCACGGCCCGCTGGGCGCCGACGGTCTCGGCTGGGTCTGGACGCTCCTCAAGGCGGCCGTGCTCGCCTTCATCGTCATCTGGCTGCGGGTGAGCTATCCGCGGCTGCGGGAGGACCAGCTCCAGAAACTCGCCTGGACCGTGCTCATCCCGCTCGCTCTCGCGCAGATCGCGCTCACCGGCATCGTGAAGGTGGCGATCAACTGATGGCCCACTCGTTCCCCGGCTCCGGCCTGGCCAAGGGCCTGGCCGTCACCCTGCGGACGATGACGAAGAAGACCGTCACCGCGCAGTACCCGGAAACGCAGCCCGAACTCCCGCCCCGCAGCCGCGGGGTGATCGCGCTGTTCGAGGAGAACTGCACGGTCTGCATGCTCTGCGCCCGTGAGTGCCCCGACTGGTGCATCTATATCGACTCCCACAAGGAGACGGTCCCGGCCGCGGCCCCCGGAGGCCGCGAGCGCAGCCGTAACGTCCTCGACCGGTTCGCGATCGACTTCGCGCTCTGCATGTACTGCGGTATCTGCATCGAGGTCTGTCCTTTCGACGCGCTGTTCTGGTCACCGGAGTTCGAGTACGCGGAGACGGACATCCTCGAACTCACCCATGAGCGGGACAAGCTCCGCGACTGGATGTGGACGGTGCCCGCGCCGCCCGCGCTCGACCCGGGTGCAGAGGAGCCGAAGGAGATCGGCGCGGCCCGCAAGACGGCCGAGAAGCTCGCGGCGGCGCGACAGCAGGAGCAGGACCAGGGACGGGACCAGGACCAGGGACGGGAGGCCGGCGAGTGACCTCCGCGGCAACCGGACACGGCTTCCTGTCACCGAGCGGCGTCGAGATCGCCTTCCTTCTCGTCGGCCTCGTCACCTTCGGCGCGGCCCTCGTCACCGTCACGACCAAGCAGCTGGTGCACGCCGCACTCTGGCTGGTCGTCACGCTCGGCGGCCTGGCCGTCGAATACCTCCTGCTGACGGCGGAATTCATCGCCTGGGTGCAGGTTCTGATCTATCTCGGTTCCGTGGTGGTCCTCCTTCTCTTCGGACTGATGCTCACCAAGGCGCCCATCGGCCGCTCCCCGGACGCCGACTCCGGCAACCGCCCGGCCGCGCTGGCCGTGGCCGTCGCCGCGGCCGCCGCCCTGGTCTGGGTGGTCGTCGACGCGTTCCGTGCGACCTGGATCAACTTGGAAGGGCCGGCCCAGGGCTCCACCGAGGTGTCGGGACAAATGCTCTTCCGGTACTGGGTGCTGCCCTTCGAAGCGCTTTCCGTGCTTCTACTGGCCGCGCTCGTCGGCGCGATCGTCCTGTCCCGCAAGAACAGCCAGTCCCGCAAGAACAGCGGTGCCCCCGGCGGCAGCGGTAAGGAGCAGCGCTGATGCATCTCGCCTATCCCGCCGTGCTGGCGGCCCTGCTGTTCAGCACCGGGCTGTACGGAGTACTCGCGCGCCGCAACGCGATCCTCGTCCTGATGTCCGTCGAGCTGATGCTCAACGCCGTGAACCTCAATCTGGTCGCCTTCGACGTCTGGCTCCGCGACACCCTGCACACCGGCCAGGCCCTCACCCTCTTCGTCATCGCCATCGCCGCCGCGGAGATCGGCATCGG
Organism: Streptomyces sp. NPDC058198; assembly: GCF_042882605.1. Classification (NCBI taxonomy): domain Bacteria; kingdom Bacillati; phylum Actinomycetota; class Actinomycetes; order Kitasatosporales; family Streptomycetaceae; genus Streptomyces; species Streptomyces sp. NPDC058198. Next base: position 267,964 of record NZ_JBHVVP010000008.1, on the reverse strand, counting down.
CCTGGCGATCGTCCTGATGGTCTACCGCAACCGCGGCACCTCGGACATCGACAAGCTCCGCGACACCGCCGAGGGCCCGGACGGCGCCGGCACCGAGGGCGCCGAGCCGGAAACCGCCTCCCCGGCACAGAAGGCTGAGGCCACCGCGTGACCACCACGACCCTCGCCGTCCTCGTCCCCCTCCTTCCGTTCCTGGGCGCCGTCGCCGGGCTGCTGCTCGGCCGCACCTCGCCCGGGTTCGTCCGTCCCCTGGCCGTGCTGCCGACCCTGCTGGCCGCCGCGCTCGCCGTCGCCGTGGCCGTACGACAGGGCGGTGGCGCGGGCGCCGGCAAGGCGCCGCTGGAGGCCGCGACCGAGCTCACCCCCACCGGCTCGGTCCCCATCGACCTCGCCCTGTACATCGACGGCTTCGCGGCGCTGGTCGCCGTGCTCGTCGCCGTCGTCGCGTCGTGCGTGCAGATCTACTCCACGGGCTATCTGCGCGACGACGCGCGCTACCCCTCCTACGCGGCGCTGGTCTCCCTCTTCACCTCCGCGATGCTGCTCGTCGTCTACTCCGGCGATTTGATGGTGCTGCTGATCGGCTGGGAGATCATGGGCATCTGCTCGTACTTCCTCGTCGGCCACTACTGGGAGACCCCCGAGGCGCGCGCCGCCTCCCTCAAGGCGTTCCTGGTCACCAAGCTCGGCGATGTCCCCTTCCTGATCGGGCTGTTCGCGCTCGCCACCGACGCCGGTACGTTCCGCATCACCAGCGTCCTGGAGACCGTCGGGAACGGCGGCCTCGACCACCCCACCCTGATCGCGCTGCTGCTGATCGCGGGTGTGGCGGGCAAGTCGGCCCAATTCCCGCTGCACACCTGGCTGCCCGACGCGATGGCGGGCCCCACGCCCGTCTCCGCGCTGATCCACGCCGCGACGATGGTCGCCGCCGGTATCTACTTCGTGGCCCGGCTCCTCCCCGTCTTCGCCGCCTCGACCGCCGCCCTGGTGGTCCTGGCCGTGATGGCCGCGATCACGATGGTCGGCTCCGGCCTTGCCGCCCTCGCCCAGGACGACATCAAGCGCGTCCTCGCCTACTCGACCATCGGTCAGCTCGGCTACATGCTGGGCGCCCTGGCGGTGGGCGACCGCGGCGCGGCCGTCTTCCATCTCCTGTCGCACGGTGCGTTCAAGGCCCTCCTCTTCCTCGGCGCCGGCGTGATCATCCATGCCGCCGGCACCAACTCACTGGCCACCATGTCCCGCATGAGCGGCCTGTCCAAGCGCATCCCCGACGCCTACTGGACGATGACGATCGCGCTGCTCGCCCTCGCCGCGATGCCCCCCTTCGCCGGCTTCTTCTCCAAGGAGTCCGTCCTTGTCGCCGCCGAGCACGCGGCGCTCGGCGACACCGGTACCGCCCCCGGGGCCGCGGGCTGGACCGTGCTGCTCGCCGGTCTGCTCACCGCCCTCCTCACCGCCGCGTACGCCACCCGCCTCTGGCTGCTGGCCTTCCGCGGCCATGGCATCGAGGCCCCCGACCACGGCAAACAGCCCCTCGCCATGAACGCCGTCCTGTGGGTGCTGGCCCTGCCCTCCCTCGCCCTCGGCCTGACGGTCGGCTATCTCGCCGAATGGTTCGACGGACACAGCCTCGCCCCGAACCTCACCACCTCCGTCCTGGGCACCGGAGTCGCGCTGGTCGGCGGTCTGATCACCTACGGCAGCTGGCGGCACACCACGGCGCTCGCCGCCCGTACCCCGATCGGCGCCGTCGCCGCCCACCCCGACGCCGAGCCCGCCATCTCCGAGGCGGAAGCCATCGAGACCCATGTCCCCGCGTACGGCAATATCGCGGCAGCCCCCGACCCGGCCGACCCCGGCCGTCTGCTCCTGGGACCGCTCCACCGCCACGCGGCATCCGGCTTCCATCTCGACGCCGTCTACCACAGCCTCTTCGTACGCCCCGTCCTGGCGGCCGCCCAGCTGGTCCGCTTCCTCGACCGCGAGGTCATCGACACCTACGTACGCGCCGCGGGCACCGGCAGCCGCTGGCTCGGCGCCGCCGTACGCCGCGCGCAGACCGGCAATGTGCAGACCTACCTCAGCGCCCTGCTCGCCGGCTCCGTCGTCCTGGCCGTCGCCGCCGTACTCGTCGCCGCCGGAGCGTGAGCCGTGATCGATATCAGTGAATCCGTGATGCAGTTCCTTCTCGCGTTGATCGTCGTCGGGCCGCTGGCCGGCGCCGTGGCGGCGCTCCTGCCGGCCCCGCCCGGGCTGCGGGGCACGAGCCCCGACCAGGCCGTGCTCCGCCACGGGGTGACGGTGACCGGCGCGATCCTCCTCGCCGCGATCGTCCTGGCCCTCGGCTTCGACCATGACCATCCGTCAACGATGCAGGCCACGACGGACATCAGCTGGATCGCGGCACTGGACGTCCGGATCCATCTCGGCATCGACGGCATCTCGCTCCCCCTTCTGGTCCTGACCGCGCTGCTGACCTTCCTCTGCGCGCTCTACAGCTACTTCAAGATGCCCAAGGGCCCCTCGCCCAAGGCATTCGTCGCCCTGCTGCTCCTCCTTGAGTCCGGCACCCTCGCGACCTTCGCCGTCCTCGATCTCGTGCTCTTCTTCCTGGCCTTCGAGATGGTGCTGATCCCGATGTACTTCCTGATCGCCCGCTGGGGCGGCTCGGAAGGAGTGCCGGGCGGCAGGCAGGCCGCCGCCTCGAAGTTCATCCTCTACACACTGCTCGGTTCTGTGGTCATGCTGCTCGGCCTGCTGCTCGTCGGGCTCACCGCGGGCACATTCGACATGGTGGCACTCGCCACTGACAACGGCCGTGGCCTCAGCACAGCCGTGCAGGTCACCGCCGTTCTCGCGATCGGCCTCGGGCTCGCGGTGAAGACCCCGATGTGGCCGCTGCACAGCTGGCTGCCGGACGCCCACACCGCCGCCCCCACCGTCGGTTCCGTACTCCTCGCCGGTGTCCTGCTCAAGATGGGTACGTACGGATTCGTCCGCATCGTCCTGCCCATCGCCCCCGACGGAATGCGGACCTTCGCGCCCTATCTCGCGGCCCTCGCCGTCGTCGGCATCGTCTACGGATCCCTCGCCTGTCTCGCCCTCGCCAAACAGGGCGCGGGCGGCGACCTCAAACGGCTGATTGCCTACTCCTCCGTCGGCCACATGGGCTTCGTACTGCTCGGCATCGCCACCATGACGCCCACCGGCGTCAACGGCGCGCTCTTCGCCAACATCGCCCACGGCCTCATCACCGGCCTGCTGTTCTTCCTGGTCGGAGCCCTCAAGGACCGCTACGGCACCGCCGATCTCGACACCCTCGCCGGGGCCACGGGCGCCGCGCTCTACGGCCGCGCCCCCCGCCTCGGCGGACTGCTCGCCTTCGCGGCCGTCGCCTCCCTGGGGCTGCCCGGTCTCGCCGGGTTCTGGGGCGAGATGCTGGCGATGTTCGGCGCCTTCCGCCCGGCGGACGGTCTGAGCCGGCCCGCCTTCCTCACGTTCATGGTGATCGCCGGCTTCGGCACGCTGCTCACCGCCGCGTACCTCCTGATCGTCGTGCGCCGCGTCTGCATGGGCGTGAAGCCGCAGGAGGCGCCGCACCTCGCCGATGTCCAGACGTACGAATTCGTCGCCTGGACGCCGCTCGTCGCCCTGACCGTCCTCGCCGGACTGTGGCCCGCGGTCCTCCTCGGCCTCAGCGACCCGGCCGTGCAGAAGCTCCTCGCAGGAGGCAAGTCGTGACCGTGGCCGCCGAGAGTGCCGCAAGCGCCGCCAGCCTCGTCCAGTCCGTCGACTGGCTCGCCATCGCGCCCCCCACCATCACGGCGGCGGTCGGTCTGATCGTCCTGGTGGCCGACCTCTTCGTACCGGAGCACCGCAAGCGGCTCCTCGGCGGTGTCGCGATCACCGGACTCGTCGCGGCGATCGTCATGCTCGTACCGCTGCGCGACGGCGACCGCTCGACGTTCTGCCTCACCACCGACCCCGGCGTCTGCAGCTACACCGCCGACCACTTCGCCGTGATCGTCCAACTGCTCGTGCTCGGCGGGGCGCTGCTCACCGCGCTGCTCGCGCTCGCCGACACCAGGCAACTCCCCGTGGGGGAGTTCTGGTTCCTGCTGCTCTCCTCGGCGGCCGGCGCCGCCCTGCTGCCCGCCTCGCGCGATTTCGCCACGCTCGTCGTGGCCCTCGAAGTCGCCTCCCTGCCCGCCTTCGCCCTGGTCGGGCTGAGGCGCGGCGACCGGCTCTCCTCCGAGGCCGCGCTGAAGTTCTTCCTCTCCTCGGTCACCGCGACCGCCGTCATGCTGCTGGGCGTCAGCTTCGTGTACGCCACGACCGGCACCCTGCACCTCACCCGGATCGCCGCCGCGCTGGACCATGTCCCGGGCCGGCTGGACACCCTCGCCGCGGCGGGCGTCGCCCTCACCCTCGTCGGCTTCGCCTTCAAGGCGGCCGCGGCCCCGTTCCACTTCTGGGTTCCCGACACGTATGTGGGCGCGCCCCTGCCGGTCGCCGCGTACCTCTCCGTCGTCAGCAAGGCGGTCGGCTTCGCGGGCCTCATTCTGGTGACCGTCATCGCGTTCCCCGGCTACGCGCATGTGTGGGGTCCGGTCCTCGCGGTCCTCGCCGCGCTCACCATGACCGTCGGCAACGTCGCGGCGCTGCGGCAGTCGGCCACGCGCGCGCGGAGCGCGGTACGGCTGCTGGCCTGGTCGTCCGTGGCCCAGGCGGGCTATCTCCTGGTACCGATCGCGGCCGCCGCGTACGCGGGAGGCGATCGGATCGGCTCCACCGTCGCGTACGCCCTGATGTACGCCGTCGTGAACCTCGGCGCCTTCGCCGTGGCCGCCCTGGTGGCCCGTACGAAGCCGCTGAACCGCATCTCCGACTACCGCGGCCTCTCCGCGCAGCGGCCGCTCGTCGCCCTCGCCATGGGCTTCTTTCTGCTCTGCCTGGCCGGACTGCCCCCGGGCGTCATCGGCCTCTTCGCCAAGGTCACGATCTTCTCCGTGGCCGTCGACGCGGGCCTCGGCTGGCTGGCCGTCGTCATGGCCGTCAATGTGGTGATCGCGCTGTACTACTACCTCCAGTGGACGGCGGTCCTCTTCCGCGCCCCCGAGGGCCAGGAGGAGGGCGCCGGCGCGGTCGAGGTGACCGGGCACGGCGAGCTGGTCACCCATGAAGCCCCCGCGGCGCTGACCGTGGCCATCGTCATGACCGCCGTCCTCGGCGTCATCCTGTCCGGAGCGCCGCAGCTGGTGCTGCGCTTCGCCGCCATCAGCCTCTTCTGAACCACCGGGCCCGGCCCTCCCCGGCCACCGCGCCCGCGCACCCGCCACCCGGACGGCGTACGCCCCCGTCCGGGCGCACCAGGGAACCCGCGCTGCCCGCCTGGCGTTGACCAGTACGTAAGGGTCCACTGGAGAGTGGAGCAGCATCAGGAAAAGGGTTCCCCTGCGGCACCACTTGGAGGGCGTACCGTGCACCGCCGGCACAACGGGCTGAGGACCGCCGTTCTCCTCGGGGGACTGTCCGCCCTCATCATCGCGATCGGCAGTTTCTTCGGCCGTACGGGTCTGATCGTCGCGCTCCTCGTGGCGATCGGCACAAACGCGTACGCCTACTGGAACAGCGACAAGCTCGCGCTGCGCGCCATGCGTGCCCGTCCCGTCAGCGAATTCGAGGCGCCGGAGCTCTACCGCATCGTCCGCGAGCTCTCGACCGCGTCCCGCCGGCCCATGCCACGGCTGTACATCTCGCCGACCCAGGCCCCCAACGCGTTCGCCACCGGCCGCAACCCGCGCAACGCCGCTGTCTGCTGCACGGAAGGGATCCTGCGGATCCTCGACGAGCGAGAGCTGCGCGGTGTCCTCGGTCATGAACTCAGCCATGTCTACAACCGCGACATCCTGATCGCCTCGGTCGCGGGCACCCTGGCCTCCGTCGTGATGTTCCTGGTGAACTTCGCCTGGCTGATCCCGTTCGGACGCTCCGACGACGACGAAGGACCCGGCATCGTCGGGCTGCTGCTGATCATGATTCTGGGCCCCCTCGCGGCCTCGGTCATCCAGCTCGCGGTGAGCCGTTCACGCGAATACGCGGCGGACGCCTCGGGCGCGCAGATCACGGGCGACCCGCTCGCCCTGGCGAGCGCGCTGCGCAAGCTCGACGCCGGGACGAAGCAGCTCCCGCTGCCGCCCGAGCCGCGCATCGAGACCGCGAGCCACATGATGATTGCGAACCCCTTTCGGCCCGGGCAGGGGTTCTCGCGCCTCTTCTCCACGCATCCGCCGATGGCGGAGCGCATCGCCCGACTCGAAAAGATGGCAGGTCGCCGACCATGAAGACAATCCTGAACGTCATATGGCTCGTCCTGTGCGGCTTCTGGATGTGCCTCGGATACCTCCTCGCGGGCGCGCTCCTGTGCGTCACGATCATCGGAATCCCCTTCGGCGTGGCCGCCTTCCGCATCGGCTTCTACGCCCTGTGGCCCTTCGGGTACATGGCGGTCGACCGCCGCGACGCGGGCGCGCCCTCCTTCGTGGTCAATGTCCTCTGGCTGGTCCTCGCCGGCTGGTGGCTCGCGCTCGGCCATATCTTCACCGGCATCGCGCTGTGCGTGACGATCATCGGAATCCCGCTCGGCCTCGCGAACTTCAAGCTGATCCCGGTCTCGCTGATGCCGCTCGGCAAGGAAATCGTCCCCACCGACCAGCCCTTCGCCACGCGCTGACGTCGCCGTCCGCGACGCCCAAGCCCTGAACCGCCCTCGCCCATGGGGCGCGGAGGGCTCTTAGATGTATGTCCCACCGGATGCGGGGTAGTGGACCGCCTGCCGGGGCCTGTGCCGGTCTCCGCGCAACCGCCGCCCGCCTCTGCGGCGTCTTCCGGGGCAACACAGCACGAAAGGCAGGTTCACGGCATGGGCATCATCAGCTGGATCGTTCTCGGACTGCTCGCCGGAGTCGTCGCCAAGATTCTGCTCCCCGGCCGCGACCCCGGCGGTCTGATCGGCACGACGCTCATCGGTGTCGCGGGAGCCTTCATCGGTGGCTGGATATCGGCCCGTTGGTTCGACCACCCCATCAGCAAGGACTTCTACGACGGGGCCACCTGGGCCGCGGCCATCGGCGGAGCGCTCGTCCTGCTGGTCCTCTACCGGATCATCTTCGGCCATTCACGCTCCCGCTGACGGTCCGCCGGGCCCGTCGGCCGCGGGCGGTCTCAGACCGCCCGGCCGGGCCGGCCGAGGCCGGTCTCGCGCAAAGTGATGTTCAACCGCCCGCTGTTCATGCCCGTCGCCGGGTCGGCCGTTCCCGGATACACCGTGGGCACCCCGTGGTACGCGAAGCGGGCCGGGCCTCCGAAGACGAAGAGGTCACCCGAGGCGAGCGGGACGTCCGTGTACGGCCGCCCCCGGTCCCGTGTATTGCCGAAGCGGAAGACACAGCTGTCCCCGATGCTCAGGGACACCACCGGGGCGTCGGACCGCTCGTCCTTGTCCTGGTGCATTCCCATCTTCGCGCCGCCCTCATAGAAGTTGATCAGGGCGGTGTCCGGTGTGTAGGCCGCGGCGGCCGCCTGATCGCCGTACGCCTCGGCCAGCGCCGCCCGCCCCAGCCGCAGCAGCCAGTCCGGGAACTCCGCGACCCGCGAGCCGTTCACATCCCCGGCGGTACGGGTGTACTTGTACGGCTGCCAGTGCCAGCCGACGCAGACCGTCTGCACCGACATGACGCCCCCGCCCGGCAGCGTCGTGTGCCGGATCGGCACCGGCCCGCGCGCCCAGCCCCGGCACGCCTCCACCAGCTCGCGCCGACGCTCCAGGGACAGCCAGCCGGGCACATGCACGGCCCCGGGCGCGACGACCGCCCGTGGCCTCGGGAACAGTTCTCCGCTCATGACAACAGGGTGCTCTCCAGCCCGAGAAGCCGCCGCTTGTGCTCCAGCCCGCCGGCGTACCCCCGCAGCGCCCCGTCCGCGCCGATCACCCGGTGGCAGGGCCGCACGACAAGCAGCGGATTGCGCCCGATCGCGGTCCCCACGGCCCGTACCCCGGCCCCGGCGGAGCCGACCTGGCCGGCGATCTGTCCGTACGTCACCGTCACGCCGTACGGAATGGCGTCCAGCGCCTGCCAGACCCGCCGCTGGAAGTCCGTGCCGCCGTCGACGTACTCGATGTCGAAGCGCGTCAGCGTGCCCGCGAAGTACGACCTGAGCTGCCCGGCGATCCCGTCGAACGCGGCGGGCGCCCGCACCCATCCGTCCTGGACGACGGCCGCGCCCTTCTGGCCCGGCAGGGAGAGCGAGGCGAGCGCGGTGCCGCCCTTCGCGCCGGCGGACTCCTCGCCGACCAGCAGCAGTTCGCCCAGCGGGCTGTCGATCGTCGTGTACACGGTCATCACTCGTTCCTCTCCGCGCGGCGTGTTCAGCCGGCCATGAGTCCCGAGTCTGGTCCCGCCCGGCCGACGCGGCTGGCGGAATTCCGACATCACATCCGGAAGCAGGACGCGGGGACGGAAACGGTTCGCCCGCTCCGCCCCCGTACCGCCTTCATCACCGGTAGTTCACGAACTGCAGTGCGAAGTCGAAGTCCTGCCCCTTCAACAGCGAGATCACGGTCTGCAGGTCGTCCCGGCTCTTCGAGCTGACCCGCAGCTCGTCGCCCTGCACCTGCGCCTTGATGCCCTTGGGGCCCTCGTCGCGGATGAACTTCGCGACCTTCTTGGCGTTGTCCTGGGAGATGCCCTCCTCGATCGAGGCGAAGATCTTGTACTCCTTGCCGGACAGCTGCGGCTCCCCGGCGTCCAGTGCCTTCAGCGAGATCCCGCGCTTGATCAGCTTGGACTGGAAGACGTCGAGGATCGCGGTGACCCGCTCCTCGGAGTTCGCCTCCATCAGGATCTTCTCGCCGGACCAGCCGATCGAGGCCCCGACGTTCTTGAAGTCGTAGCGCTGCGAGATTTCCTTCGCGGCCTGGTTGAGGGCGTTGTCGACCTCCTGCCGCTCGACCTTCGAGACGATGTCGAAACTGGAGTCGGCCATGTCCTGTGGCTCCTTGTATCGGTACTTATCGGGTGCTGAACAGCTGCTCGATGCACGACCGGACACCGCCGGTCGCTGCCCCGAAGCCTAGTCACCCACACCCGCCCCGAGCGCTGATCAATCCGGTGGCGAAGCACCCCCGGGCATCGGGTATCGTTTACGTCGTTGCCACAGGAGCACCGCCCACCGCGGCCCCTCCGAACGGCAGCGACATCCCATGGCGGTGTGCCCGAGTGGCCAATGGGAGCGGACTGTAAATCCGTCGGCTTAGCCTACCCAGGTTCGAATCCTGGCGCCGCCACGCGATAAAGATGGCCTCTGATCTACGGAAAAGTAGATCAGAGGCCATCTTTGCTTGGGCTCCAACAGTCCGCCGGAATGGCCGAGGTGAGAGGCCGTCACCTTCTCCGGGCGACCTCTCCCGACGGCTTCTCCCCGGCGGCTTCTCCCAGCCGCGCTCAGCCGGCCGCCGCGTGCTTCGTCGCCTCCGCCACCGGCACCGTCCCGCTGATCAGCTCCAGGGTCAGACCCGCCGTCCCCGGGGTCTCCACCAGCTCCGCCAGCACCGCCGCCACATCGTCGCGCGGCACCGCGCCGCGCCCCGTCGACTCCGCCAGCAGGACCCGGCCCGTGCCCGGGTCGTCCGTCAGCCTCCCCGGCCGCAGGATCGTCCAGTCGAGCGCGGACCTGGACCGTACGTACGCGTCCGCCGCGCCCTTGGCCCGCAGATACGCGTCGAAGACGTCGTCGCCCTCGTGATCCGGGTCCGCGCCCATTGAGGAGACGACGACATGGCGCCGTACCCCCGCACGCTCCGCCGCGTCCGCGAAGAGGACCGCGGCGCCGCGGTCCACCGTGTCCTTGCGGGCGACGCCGCTGCCCGCGCCGGCTCCCGCCGCGAACACCGCCGCGTCCGCGCCCTCCAGCACCGCGGCGACCTCCTCGACCGAGGCCGACTCCAGGTCGAGGACGACCGGTTCGGCGCCCGCCGCCCGCAGATCCGCCGCCTGTTCCGGGTTACGGATGATGCCCGCCCCCTCGTGTCCGCGCGCGGCGAGCAGCCGCTCCAGCCGCAGCGCGATCTGACCATGTCCACCGGCAATGACGATTCGCATGGTCACGACCGTACGTGCGGCGAGACTTCCCCGCTCACGCGCCACGGCGCCGGCCCGCTCACCGGCCGGCGTGACCGAGGTCGGACCGCCCCTGCCGCGGCAGTTCCAGTGCGACAGCCGCCGCGGAATCGCAGTACTCCCGCACCGCGCTCGTCCGCGCCACCACCCGCCCCCGGTGGATGACGATCCTGCTGTACGCGAGGGACAGCACGCTCTCGATCCCGTCGCCGCGCACCGCCAGCAGCTCGGCGGGAAAGCCCGCCTCCACCCGTACCTCCGGCAGCCCCATCGCCGCCCGCGCCGCCGTGCTCACCGTGGCGTACGCGTCCGCCGCCCGCATCCCGCCCTGCGACGCCAGCAGATACGCGGACTCCAGCGGATCGCCGCGCCCCACCGGATTCGACACGTCCCGCAGCGCACCGCCGCCCGCCGCGACCCGCACGCCGGCCGCCCGCAGCAGCCGTACGGGGGCGACGCGCCGCTCCGCGCCGCCGCGTTCCACGCCCCCGCAGCCGCCCTGTGGCAGGCAGACGACGGTCACACCGGCCGCCGCCAGTTGGTCCGCGACCCGTGCCGCCACACCGGCCGGCAGCCGGGCCAGCCCCGAGCACGGCCCGAGCGTCACCCCGGGCCGCATGCCGCCCACCATCGCCGCGAGCCGGGCGAGCCGCGCCGGGTCGTCGCCGTCCGTGTGCAGATCGACCGGGCAGTCGTGCTCGGCGGCGACCTCCAGCACCGCTTCCACGTATCCGGCGGGGTCCGGATCGAGGTCGGGGCAGCCGCCCGCCACCCCCGCGCCCATCCGCACCGCGTCGCGCAGCGCCGCCATTCCGTCGGCGCCCGCGACGCCCGTCAGCAGCCGCGGTACGGCGACGGCGGTCAGCTCGGCGAGGCCGCGCAGCGAGCGGCGGGCCTGGAGCACCGCCTCCATCCGGCCGAGTTCCTGCGCGTCGCCGATCCGTACGTGGGAGCGCAGCGCGGTCGCGCCGTGCCCGAGCTGCAGCAGGGCGGCCTCGGTGGCCCGGCGCTGCACCTCCTCGGGCGCGTAGGAGACGGGCCGGTCGGAGGCGGGTGCCGTGAGCGCGGTGTCGCTGTGGGCGTGCGGTTCGGCCGGGGCGGGGAGCAGCAGATAGCCGGCGAGGTCCAGGCGCGCGCCGTGCGCGGTGAGACTGCCCGCCGTGCCCACGGCTTCGATCCGGCCCGCGCCGAGCCGTACGTCCACGATGCGGCCGTCGGTGAGACGGGCGCCGCAGAGGACGAGCGCGGTGGTGTCGGCCGTGGCGCCGTTGGACGGCTGCGGCTGGCTGTCGGGCATCGCGCTCCTGGTGAGGGCTTCCTGGTCGGACTCCGGGGCTCCGGTGTGCAAGATCACGCAGCGTGAGTCGAGCCTAGAGGCGCATCAGCCGAGCTTCGAGGAGGAGCTCAATAGTCGTACCGGCGTGGCCGTCCACGGCGTGCGAGCGGCCGGCGAGTGGCCCGCGAGTGGCCCGCGAGTGGTCTGTGGGACGGGTGGGGTGAGCTGCCAGGAAACGGATTTGGGCGATCGGCGAGAGACCGTGTAATGTCTTCATCGCTCGCCCCAATAGCTCAGTCGGTAGAGCGTCTCCATGGTAAGGAGAAGGTCTACGGTTCGATTCCGTATTGGGGCTCAGATGTTCGGTGATCCTCGCCTCCGGGCGAGGAGATCCAACATCGAAGCGGTGTAGCTCAGTCGGTAGAGCAAGCGGCTCATAATCGCTGTGTCACCGGTTCAAGTCCGGTCACCGCTACACACGGTAGCCGATTGTGGGGTCGGTCCTTCGATCGGCTACTCTTTTATGCGTTCATATGTTCATCCGTTGTCCGTCCAAGGAGCACTCACGTGGCTGCCACCGACGTCCGCCCGAAGATCACGCTGGCCTGCGTGGAGTGCAAGGAGCGGAACTACATCACCAAGAAGAACCGGCGTAACGACCCGGACCGTCTTGAGATGAAGAAGCACTGCCCGCGCTGCAACTCGCACACCGCGCACCGCGAAACGCGCTGAATCAGGCTCGTATGTGAGGCCGTCCCCTCTGGGGGCGGCCTCACGTCGTTTGTAGTGGTCACATCCATCTGGAGGGAGCGGGTCCATGGCGCTCGATCAGTCCTTCGTGGGGCGGAGCTATCCGCCCACCGATCCGTACGAGGTCGGCAGGGAGAAGATCCGCGAGTTCGCCGAGGCGGTGGGCGACACCAATCCGGCGTACACCGACCCGGAGGCCGCCAAGGCGCTCGGGCACGTCGATCTGATCGCCCCGCCGACCTTCGTGTTCGCGATCACCTTCAAGGCCGCGAGCGAGGTCATCGCCGATCCGCAGCTGGGTCTGGACTACAGCCGGGTGGTGCACGGCGACCAGAAGTTCACGTACTCCCGTCCGGTACGCGCGGGGGACCGGCTGACCGTCACCTCGACCATCGAGGCGATCAAGTCGCTGGCCGGGAACGACATCATCGACGTCCGTGGTGAAGTGCGTGACGAGGCCGGCGAGCATGTCGTGACCGCGTTGACCAAGCTGGTGGCCCGCGCCGCCGAGGGGGCGTGAGACCGATGACCGCGAAGATCGGTTACGACGAGGTCGAGGTCGGTACGGAGCTGCCGGCGCAGAGCTTCCCCATCACGCGCGCGACGCTGGTGCGGTACGCGGGCGCCTCGGGTGACTTCAATCCCATCCACTGGAACGAGAAGTTCGCCAAGGAGGTCGGGCTGCCGGACGTCATCGCGCACGGCATGTTCACCATGGCCGAGGCGATCCGTGTGGTGACCGACTGGGTGGGCGACCCGGCGGCCGTCGTGGAGTACGGCGTCCGTTTCACCAGGCCCGTCGTGGTGCCCAACGACGACCAGGGCGCGCTGGTCGAGGTCAGCGCCAAGGTCGCGGCCAAGCTGGACGACGACCGGGTCCGGGTGGATCTCACGGCCATGAGCGCCGGGCAGAAGGTGCTGGGCATGTCCCGCGCCGTCGTCCGCCTTGCCTGAGTAAAGACGTCAGGGCCGCAGAGCTGTGCGTAAGGGGCGTCCGCCATTGCGGGCGCCCCTTACGTTTCCGTACCGGGCCCGCACATTTTCGTACCGGGCCCGCCAGCCGCTTGACATAGTTAGTGAGTGGTCAATAACCTCATCGCATGGTCAGAATGAGTGCGGAAGAGCGACGCGAGAGCGTCATCCGCGCTGCGGTCACCGAGTTCGCCCGCAGCGGCTACAACGGCACGTCCACCGAGGCGATTGCCCGCCGTGTGGGTGTCTCGCAGCCGTATCTCTTCCGGCTCTTCCCCAACAAGGAGGCCATCTTCCTCGCCGCCGCGGAGCGCTGTCTGGCGGACACCGCACAGGTCTTCGAGAAGGCCTCGGAAGGTCTGGAGGGCGAAGAGGCCCTGCATGCCATGGCCGCCGCGTATCAGCGGATCATCGCCGATGATCCGGAAAAGCTGCTGATGCAGATGCAGATGAACGTCGCGGTGGCGTCCGCCGAGGCCGCGGGTGACCACGCCTTCGGTGATTCGGTACGGGCCGGCTGGGTGGTGCTCTGGGAGACGGTCCATCTGGCGCTCGGTGCGGACGTGGAGGAGACCACGTCGTTCCTGGCGTACGGGACGCTGATCAACACCTTTGTCTCGCTGGGCTTTCCGCCCAGCCACCGCGTCTGGGGCGGCTTCTACGACTCGGCGCTGCCGCCCGGCCGGTGAATCGGGCGTCGGGAGTACCGACGCCGTTTTCTGGCCGCGTTTTCCGGCCGCGTTTTCTGTCCAAGAAAGTTAGTCATCAATAACTAACTAGATCGATAACCAACTGATCGGTGGCCCATGCGCGCCGCCGGCAGAGAGGAGAACGATGAACCAGCCAGCAGCCCGCGGCTCCCGCGCCGCCTGGGCCCTCGTCATCACCGGTGCCGCCAGCTTCATGGCAGCGCTGGACAACCTCGTCGTCACCACCGCCCTGCCGTCCATCCGCGAGGACCTGGGCGGCGCGCTGGAGGATCTGGAATGGACGGTGAACGCATACACGCTCACCTTCGCGGTCCTCCTCATGTTCGGCGCGACCCTCGGTGACCGGTTCGGCCGCCGCAGGCTCTTCGTCGCCGGACTCACGGTCTTCACCGGCGCCTCGGCGGCAGCGGCCCTCTCACCCGGCATCGACGCCCTGATCGCCGCACGCGCCGTCCAGGGGGTCGGCGCGGCGATCATGATGCCGCTCGCACTCACCCTGCTCACCGCGGCGGTCCCCGCCGAACGGCGCGGCGCGGCCCTCGGGATCTTCGGCGCCATCACCGGCCTCGCCGTCGCCAGCGGCCCCCTCGTCGGCGGAAGCCTCACCGAGCACCTCTCCTGGCAGTGGATCTTCTGGCTGAACGTCCCCATAGGCATCGCCCTCCTGCCGCTCGCCCGGCTGCGGCTGCGGGAGTCGCACGCACCCGACGCCCGCCTCGACATCCCCGGCACCGTCCTCATCAGCGGCGGCCTCTTCGGCATCGTCTACGCCCTGGTCAACGCCAACGCCGACGGCTGGACGAGCGCCCCGATCCTGCTCGGCCTGTTCGCGGGGAGCGCGCTGCTCATCGCCTTCGTACGCCACGGACTGCGCCGCCCTGACGCGATGCTCCCCATGCGGCTGTTCAAGAACCGCGCCTTCGCCGGGATCAATGCCGCGAGCCTGCTGATGTTCCTCGGCATGTTCGGTTCGATCTTCCTGCTCAGCCAGTTCCTCCAGGGCGTCGTCGGCTACTCGCCCACCGAGGCCGGCCTGCGGATGCTTCCGTGGACCGCGATGCCGCTGCTCGTCTCACCGATCGCCGGTCTCCTCGCCGACCGCATCGGCGGCCGCCCCGTCGTAGTCACGGGACTGGCCCTCCAGGCCGTCGGCCTCGGGCTGTTCGCGCTGGTCGTCGAGCCGGGGGTGTCGTACGCGGCCCAGCTGCCCGGCCTGATCGTCAGCGGCATCGGCATGGGGCTGTACTTCGCCCCCGCCGCCAGCCTGGTCATGTCCAGCGTCCGCCCCGAGGAACAGGGCATCGCCTCCGGGGCCAACAACGCCCTGCGCGAGGTGGGCGGAGCACTCGGCGTCGCGATCCTCAGCGCCGTCTTCT
This sequence comes from Streptomyces sp. NPDC058198, assembly GCF_042882605.1. Classification (NCBI taxonomy): domain Bacteria; kingdom Bacillati; phylum Actinomycetota; class Actinomycetes; order Kitasatosporales; family Streptomycetaceae; genus Streptomyces; species Streptomyces sp. NPDC058198. The sequence goes on along the minus strand of NZ_JBHVVP010000008.1, from coordinate 252,696 downwards.
CCGCACAGGGCGGTTACGCGAGCCCCGACGCCTTCGTGGACGGCACCGTCCCCGCCCTCTGGATCGGCGCGGGCGGGGTGGCTCTCGCCGCGCTGACGGGCCTGCTCATCCCCGGCCGCCGCGCCGGTGGGACCTCCGTGGTCACGGGCGCGGCGGAGAAGGCGGACACGCGCGAGAGCGTCGCGGTCTGACCGTCGTCCCGTCCACGCACACGGTCCCGTACGGTCCGTGGCCCCGCCCGAGCGGCGGCGCCGCGGACCGTACTCTTGTCCCCGTGCAGGAACTCCACGACGCCCCCCTCGCCCCCCTGACCACCTTCCGCCTCGGCGGCCCGGCGACCCGCCTCGTCACGGCCACCACCGACGCCGAGGTGATCGCCGCCGTACGCGAGGCGGAGGCCGCCGGCACTCCGCTCCTGATCATCGGCGGCGGCAGCAATCTGGTCATCGGTGACCGCGGCTTCGCCGGCACCGCGCTGCGCATCGCGACCCAGGGCTTCGCGCTCGACGGCACCGCGCTGGAACTGGCCGCGGGCGAGATCTGGACCGACGCCGTCGCCCGCACCGTCGAGGCGGGACTCGCGGGCGTCGAATGCCTCGCCGGTATCCCCGGCTCGGCCGGCGCCACCCCGATCCAGAACGTCGGCGCGTACGGCCAGGAGGTGTCCAGCACCATCACGGAGGTCGTCGCCTACGACCGCTCCGCCCACGAGACCGTGACCCTCTCCAACGCCGACTGCGCCTTCTCGTACCGGCACAGCCGCTTCAAGCAGCACCCCGAGCGCTGGGTCGTGCTGCGCGTCCGCTTCGAGCTGGAGGACGCGGGCGGGCTCTCCGCCCCCCTCAAGTACGCCGAGACGGCACGGGTCCTCGGCGTCGAGCCGGGTGACCGTGTCCCGGCGGAAACCGCCCGGGACACCGTTCTCAAGCTGCGGGCGGGCAAGGGCATGGTGCTGGACCCCGAGGACCACGACACCTGGTCCGCCGGCTCCTTCTTCACCAACCCGATCCTGACCGAACAGCAGTACGCGGATTTCCTCACGCGCGCACGGACCCGCCTCGGCGACGACGTGACACCGCCCGCCTTCCCGGCGGGGGAGGGGCACACGAAGACCTCCGCGGCCTGGCTGATCGACAGGGCGGGCTTCACCAAGGGATACGGCACGGGCCCGGCCCGTATCTCCAGCAAGCACACCCTCGCGCTCACCAACCGGGGCGCGGCGACCACCGAGGATCTGCTCGCACTGGCGCGCGAGGTGGTCGCGGGGGTACGCGATGCCTTCGGGATCACCCTCGTCAACGAGCCCGTGACGGTCGGCGTCAGCCTTTAGGTCCTGTCCGGCGGATGTCCGCAGGACCGCGCGAGGCGTTCAGTCCGCGAGCCAGGCGTCGATCCCCGCCAGCAGCTTGTCCCGCACGGGCGCGTCCGCCGCCGAGCCCCGTACCGACTGGCGGGCCAGTTCGGCCAGTTCGGAGTCGTCGAAGCCCTGCTCGCGGGCCAGTTCGTACTGTGCGGCCAGCCGCGAGCCGAACAGCAGCGGGTCGTCCGCGCCCAGTGCCATCGGAACCCCCGCGTCGAACAGCGTCCGCAGCGGTACGTCCTCCGGCTTCTCGTAGACGCCCAGCGCGACATTCGAGGCCGGGCAGACCTCGCAGGTCACCCCGCGCTCCGCGAGCTTGCGCAGCAGCCGTGGGTCCTCCGCCGCCCGGACGCCGTGCCCGATCCTGGCGGCGCGCAGATCGTCCAGACAGTCCCGTACGGACGCGGGCCCGGTCAGCTCCCCGCCGTGCGGAGCCGCCAGCAGCCCGCCGTCCCTGGCAATCGCGAACGCCCGGTCGAAGTCCCTGGCCATGCCGCGGCGCTCGTCGTTGGAGAGCCCGAAGCCGACGACGCCCCGGTCCGCGTACCGCACGGCGAGCCTCGCCAGCGTCCTGGCCTCCAGCGGATGTTTCATACGGTTCGCCGCGACCACCACGCGCATCCCGAGACCGGTCTCCCTGGAGGCCGCGTCCACGGCGTCCAGGATGATCTCCAGGGCGGGGATCAGCCCGCCGAGCGTGGGGGCGTACGACGTGGGGTCGACCTGGATCTCCAGCCAGCCCGAGCCGTCCCGTACATCCTCCTCGGCGGCCTCGCGCACCAGCCGCTGGATGTCGTCCGGCGAGCGCAGACAGGACCGGGCGATGTCGTACAGCCGCTGGAAGCGGAACCAGCCGCGCTCATCGGTGGCGCGCAGCTTGGGCGGTTCGCCGCTGGTCAGCGCGTCGGGCAGATGAACGCCGTACTTGTCGGCGAGTTCGAGCAGGGTGGTGGGCCGCATCGAGCCGGTGAAATGCAGATGCAGATGAGCCTTGGGCAGCAGGCTGAGGTCGCGGGGGCGGGTGGTGCTCTCCATCTGAAGATCCTGCCGCATGAGGCGCCCGCCCGGCAGCCCCTTCCCCGATCGAGATCTTGCCCGAACGAAGAAACGGGCCCCCGGCGGTGGCCGGGAGCCCGTTTTCACGCTGAGAGCCGAACGTCAGTCCCGGGCCTCCGCGAGCAGCTTCTGGATCCGGGCGATGCCCTCGGCCAGGTCCTCGTCGCCGAGCGCGTACGACAGCCGCAGATAGCCGGGCGTCCCGAATGCCTCGCCGGGGACGACCGCGACCTCGGACTCTTCCAGGATCAGCGCGGCCAGTTCCACGGAGGACTGCGGGCGCTTGCCGCGGATCTCCTTGCCGAGCAGGCTCTTCACCGAGGGGTACACGTAGAAGGCACCCTCCGGCTCCGGGCACACGACGCCCTCGATCTCGTTCAGCATCCGCACGATGGTCTGGCGGCGGCGGTCGAACGCGGACCGCATCTCGGCGACGGCCGTCAGATCACCGGAGACCGCGGCGATGGCGGCGGCCTGGGCGACATTGGAGACATTGGACGTGGCGTGCGACTGGAGGTTGGTCGCGGCCTTCACGACATCCTTGGGGCCGATGACCCAGCCCACCCGCCAGCCGGTCATCGCATAGGTCTTCGCCACACCGTTGACGACGATGCACTTGTCGCGCAGCTCCGGTACGACGGCCGGCAGCGAGGTGAACGTGGCGTCGCCGTAGACGAGGTGCTCGTAGATCTCGTCCGTCATCACCCACAGCCCGTGCTCGACGGCCCAGCGGCCGATGGCCTCGGTGTCGGCCGCGCTGTAGACGGCGCCCGTCGGGTTGGACGGCGAGACGAAGAGCACGACCTTCGTACGGTCGGTGCGGGCCGCCTCCAACTGCTCGACGGAGACCCGGTAGCCGGTGGTCTCGTCGGCCACGACCTCCACCGGGACACCGCCGGCCAGCCGGATCGACTCGGGGTACGTGGTCCAGTAGGGAGCCGGGACGATGACCTCGTCGCCCGGGTCGAGGATGGCCGCGAACGACTCGTAGATCGCCTGCTTGCCACCGTTGGTCACCAGGACCTGCGAGGGCTCGATCTCGTAACCGGAGTCACGCAGCGTCTTCGTGACGATGGCGGCCTTCAGCTCGGGGAGTCCGCCGGCCGGCGTGTAGCGGTGGTACTTCGGGTTGCGGCAGGCCTCGACAGCGGCTTCGACGATGTAGTCGGGCGTCGGGAAGTCGGGCTCGCCGGCGCCGAAGCCGATCACCGGACGCCCGGCGGCCTTCAGGGCCTTGGCCTTGGCATCCACAGCGAGGGTCGCGGACTCGGAGATCGCGCCGATGCGGGCGGAGACCCGGCGCTCGGTGGGAGGGATTGCAGCGCTCATGAGGCCCATGGTCCCAGACCCGAAACCTCCCCGGCACACAGGTTTCGCTCTGCGGACACACGAGGATTCGCTCCGCGGACACGAGACGAACACGAGAAGAGGAGGGCGGAGGCGAGCAAGCTGTTCGACGCAGGGGCCGCGACCACGTACACTCACTCGTCGTTGGCCCTCAGCAGCCAGGTCCGTACCGCGCACTCCGTGCACCCGGTCGGATGCGGTAGGTTGGGGAAAACGCAAAGGGTCGTAGCTCAATTGGTAGAGCACTGGTCTCCAAAACCAGCGGTTGGGGGTTCAAGTCCCTCCGGCCCTGCTACACACACCTTCGCCAGGGTGTGTGCGCATGTACGTACATTCAATGCATCGCCGTGCGGCTCCCCCGGGCGCGGCACGGCCACGACCGGGAATCAGGTGAGAGAGCGTGACGGACGCCGTGGGCTCCATCGACAAGCCTGATGCCGACGACGAGTCCGCCGAGTCGAAGAGGCCCCGTAAGGGCGGCAAGCGTGGCAAGAAGGGCCCCCTGGGCCGTCTCGCACTCTTCTACCGTCAGATCGTCGCCGAGCTGCGCAAGGTCGTCTGGCCGACTCGCAATCAGCTGACCACGTACACCACAGTGGTGATTGTCTTCGTCGTCATCATGATCGGTCTGGTGACCGTGATTGACTATGGCTTCCAGCAAGCAATCAAGTACGTCTTCGGCTGATCCCGCGAAGGGCGCCCGGCGCGGCGCCCCTTTCGCGTGTTCCACCCATTGAGCCAGGAAGAAGCAGCCACCGTGTCTGACCCGAAACTGAACGACGCCAGCGAGTCGGTGGAGTCCGTAGCGGACGAAACCGACATCGTCGAGGCGGCGGACGCTGTCGAGCCAGACCAGGCCGAAGCCGCTGACGTCGCCGCGGGCGAGCCGGCCGAAGAGGCCGCCGTCCACGTCGAGGACGAAGAGTCCGAGACGGACGAGGCTGACGAGGACACGGACGACGACGCTGAGGGTTCCGAGGACTCCGACGACGAGTCCGCAGAGGACTCCGCGGACGAAGCCGAGGACTCCGAGGACGAGGCCGCCGTGGTGGCCGATGTTCCGGCCGACCCGGTCGCCGCCCTCCGGGACGAGCTGCGCGGTCTGCCCGGCGAGTGGTACGTGATCCATACCTACGCGGGCTACGAGAAGCGCGTGAAGGCGAACCTGGAGCAGCGCGCCGTCTCGCTGAACGTCGAGGACTTCATCTATCAGGCCGAAGTCCCCGAGGAAGAGATCGTCCAGATCAAGAACGGCGAGCGTAAGAACGTCCGCCAGAACAAGCTCCCGGGTTACGTCCTGGTGCGCATGGATCTGACGAACGAGTCCTGGGGCGTCGTCCGCAACACCCCTGGCGTCACCGGCTTCGTGGGCAACGCCTACGACCCGTACCCGCTGACCCTGGACGAGATCGTCAAGATGCTCGCTCCGGAGGCCGAGGAGAAGGCCGCCCGCGAGGCCGCGGAGGCCGAGGGCAAGCCGATGCCGTCCCGCAAGGTCGAGGTCCAGGTGCTGGACTTCGAGGTCGGCGACTCGGTCACCGTCACGGACGGCCCGTTCGCCACGCTCCAGGCGACCATCAACGAGATCAACGCCGACTCGAAGAAGGTCAAGGGCCTGGTCGAGATCTTCGGCCGCGAGACCCCGGTCGAGCTGAGCTTCGACCAGATCCAGAAGAACTGAGCGCGTCAGCGCCCTTCTGGAACAGCAGCTTCCGACCAGGTCAGACAGGCTCCCACAGCTGTCTGACCTGTCGGTTTTTGGCCGTACGGCTATACCCGTTATCGTTGTGCGGTATGCCTCCATCCGGATGACCGGACGGCGGGCTGAAAACTCTCACTAGGACCCGGAGAGAGCACATGCCTCCCAAGAAGAAGAAGATCACGGGGCTTATCAAGCTCCAGATCAAGGCCGGCGCGGCCAACCCGGCTCCGCCGGTCGGCCCCGCGCTCGGTCAGCACGGCGTCAACATCATGGAGTTCTGCAAGGCCTACAACGCCGCGACCGAGTCGCAGCGTGGCATGGTCGTGCCGGTGGAGATCACGGTCTACGAGGACCGCTCCTTCACCTTCATCACCAAGACTCCGCCCGCCGCCAAGCTGATCCTCAAGGCTGCTGGTGTGGACAAGGGCTCCGGCGAGCCGCACGTCAAGAAGGTCGCGAAGCTGACGCGCGACCAGGTGCGTGAGATCGCCACGACCAAGATGCCCGACCTGAACGCCAACGACCTCGACGCCGCCGAGAAGATCATCGCCGGTACCGCCCGTTCCATGGGCGTCACGGTCGAGGGCTGATCCCAGCTCGAGCAGTCCCAGTGGCAGGGCCATGCGCGGCCCGGACCACGAACTCCACACCTGAGAAACACCAGGAGAAGAAGTGAAGCGCAGTAAGGCTCTCCGCAACGCGGACGCCAAGATCAGCCGGGAGCGCAGCTACGCCCCGCTCGAGGCCGTTCGTCTTGCCAAGGACACCACCAGCACCAAGTTCGACGGCACCGTCGAGGTGGCCATGCGTCTGGGCGTCGACCCGCGCAAGGCCGACCAGATGGTCCGTGGCACCGTGAACCTCCCGCACGGCACCGGCAAGACCGCCCGGGTCCTGGTCTTCGCGACCGGTGACCGCGCCGAGGCCGCGCGTGCCGCGGGCGCCGACATCGTCGGCGCCGACGAGCTCATCGACGAGGTTTCGAAGGGCCGTCTGGACTTCGACGCCGTCGTCGCCACCCCGGACCTCATGGGCAAGGTCGGCCGCCTCGGCCGCGTCCTCGGCCCGCGTGGTCTGATGCCGAACCCGAAGACCGGCACGGTCACCCCTGATGTCACCAAGGCTGTCAACGACATCAAGGGCGGCAAGATCGAGTTCCGCGTCGACAAGCACTCGAACCTGCACTTCATCATCGGCAAGATCTCCTTCGACGAGACGAAGCTGGTCGAGAACTACGCCGCGGCGCTGGAGGAGATCCTCCGTCTGAAGCCGTCCGCCGCGAAGGGCCGCTACATCAAGAAGGCGACCCTGGCCACGACGATGGGCCCCGGCATCCCGCTGGACGCCAACCGCACCCGCAACCTCCTCGTCGAGGAGGACCCGGCCGCCGTCTGACACTGACGGCAGTCGCGGGTCACGCGTACGAAAGCCGGTCCCCGCACCTCTCCGGAGGTGCGGGGACCGGCTTTTTCCGTGGGGACTGTCAGAGCCGTGCGTTACCGTGCGGGGGAGTTGATTCACGATCAAGGGGTGGGAATGAGCATGTCCGTATGGAGGCGCGGGGGCGTCGCGCTGACCGCCGTGGCCGTCATAGCCGGTGTCGCGGGCTGTCAGAGCGACGGTGGCACGAAGGACGGGGCCAAGGACGGGGCCCCGGCGAAGACCGCGTCCCGGCCCGGGGCCACGGAGGTCATCACCGCGGCCTACAAGAAGACGGCGGCGGCGAAGTCCGCCAAGGTCCGGATGACGATGTCGATGCCGGTCTCGGCGGGCGCCGGCGGCGACATGGAGATGTCCGGCGTCATGGGCTGGGATCCCACGGTGATGGATATGACCGTGTCCGGATCGGCGATGGGCGACGAGCCCGGCGCACCGGACAAGATCCGCATGGTGTGGCTCGACAACGCCATGTACATGGACATGGGCGGCAGCCCGACCGTCGTCAAGGACATGGACGGCAAGCGCTGGATGAAGCTCGACCTCGCCGCCGCGGCCGAGGCGTCCGGAGAGAAGGCGGCGAGCAAAGCGCTGACCGGCGGCCTGGAGAACATGAACCAGGACCCGGCCCAGCAGCTCGCCCTGCTGCTCGACTCGCCGAACCTGAAGCACCTCGGCACCGAGAAGGTCGACGGCGTCCAGGCCGAGCACTACAAGGGCACGCTCACGGTCGACGAGATGATGAAGTCCAACGCCTCGCTCGATGTCCTCAGCGACAAGGAGCGCAAGGACCTCCTCGACACGATGAAGAAGTCGGGTATGAAGGCCTACGAGACCGAGGTCTGGGTCAACGAGGACGACTACCCGGTGAAGATGGACGTCGCCATGGACACCGCCGAGGGCGCGATCAAGATCACCGCGAACTACTCCGACTACGGAGCGAAGTCCCAGGTCCAGGCCCCGCCGGCCGATGAAACGGTCGATCTCTTCAAGATGCTGAGCGAGCTGGGCGCGGGTTCAGGAAGCTCCGGCAGCGGGAGCTGATCTCCGCCCCGCCGCTCTCGTCCCGCCGGTCTCCGGCGCCGGATTTGCCTGCCGGAGACCGGTTGACGTAGTCTTCCCCAGAAGCCAAAGACCGCTGGTCGTTGCCGTGTGCTCGTAAGAGGGTGCGGTGGCCGAAGGATCCGCTAGCTGCGGACGACCTGCGCAGGTGACTGTGGACAGCTCCCGGATTCCATTCGGTCGAGCTACGCCCCGTGCGCCTGCGCCGGGGCGTTTCGTTTTGCCCAGCCCCTTCTGAGCGGTCCTCATCACCCGGAAGGAGGCCGACGCTCATGGCAAGGCCCGACAAGGCTGCCGCGGTAGCCGAGCTGACGGACAAGTTCCGCAGCTCGAACGCCGCCGTGCTGACCGAGTACCGGGGTCTCACCGTGGCGCAGCTCAAGGAGCTGCGCCGTTCTCTCGGTGAGAACGCCCAGTACGCCGTGGTGAAGAACACGCTGACCAAGATTGCGGCCAACGAGGCCGGGATCAACACGCTGGACGACCTGTTCGCAGGTCCGACAGCGGTTGCCTTCGTCACCGGTGACCCGGTGGTGTCGGCGAAGGGTCTTCGTGACTTCGCCAAGGACAACCCCAATCTCATCATCAAGGGCGGTGTCCTTGACGGTAAGGCGCTGAGCGCCGATGAGATCAAGAAGCTTGCGGACCTCGAGTCCCGCGAGGTTCTGCTCTCCAAGCTGGCCGGTGCCATGAAGGGCAAGCAGTCTCAGGCTGCCGCGCTCTTCCAGGCGCTTCCGTCGAAGTTCGTCCGCACCGCGGAAGCGCTTCGTGCCAAGAAGGAAGAGCAGGACGGTGCCGGTACGCCGGCTCCCGTCGAGGCCGACTCCGAGTAATCACGCTCGCTCGGTCGAAGCGGGCCGGTCTACGCAGTAATGCCGTTAGGCGCACGCCCGCGGAACTCTGTACATACGGCACCAGCCGAATTAGTGGAAGGACCGCCATCATGGCGAAGCTCAGCCAGGACGACCTGCTCGCGCAGTTCGAAGAGATGACCCTCATCGAGCTCTCCGAGTTCGTGAAGGCCTTCGAGGAGAAGTTCGACGTCACCGCCGCGGCCCCCGTTGCCGCCGCTGTCGCCGGTGGTGGCGCCGGTGCCGTCGCCGAGGCCGTCGAGGAGCAGGACGAGTTCGACGTCATCCTCACGGGTGCCGGCGAGAAGAAGATCCAGGTCATCAAGGTCGTGCGTGAGCTGACCTCCCTGGGCCTCAAGGAGGCCAAGGACCTCGTGGACGGCGCCCCGAAGCCCGTTCTCGAGAAGGTCGCCAAGGAGCAGGCCGAGAAGGCCGCCGAGTCCCTCAAGGGCGCCGGCGCCTCCGTCGAGGTCAAGTGACCTTGCGCGAGTCCGCCACCGCGCGCCGCTAGGCGTACGGAGGCAGTCTCGGCGCCGCGAGGCGCAGCGTTGACACGAAGGGCGATCACCCAGTCGGGTGGTCGCCCTTCCGCGCTCCCGTGGGGGGTGCCTTGATCTTCGGCTCCCGGCGAGTATCGTGATCATCGCCGTGCCTTCCGTACGCCCAGTGACGATCCGTAAGACGCCCCCGAGGGCTGGGGGCCTTGACGAACCGCACGGAGCGCGCAATTCTCAGGACGCGTCGTCACAATCGATCCGTATCCGAGGCATGGATCGACGGCGAAGAGGGCAGTATCGATGTGCGCCTACTGGCGCGAGGCTTGCCGCAGTTGAGACAAAGGTGTTGAGACCAACGAGGGTGTCGGAAAACCGGCTCTGGACATCAGTGTGCCAAGTGGCTACACTGACCCTTTGCGCTGCCTGTTAGCTGCTCCCTGCCCGTCACCAGGGGCACCCCCTCGCATGAGCATCGGTGATTGAACGGCCCTGAACTGGGCTTTCCCTCTCCGTGCCCCGCTTGGGACCGGTACGCGCGTAGTGAGTCCGAGCCCTCGGAAGGACCCCCTCTTGGCCGCCTCGCGCAACGCCTCGACCGCGAATACGAACAACGGCGCCAGCACCGCCCCGCTGCGCATCTCCTTTGCAAAGATCAAGGAGCCCCTCGAGGTTCCGAACCTCCTGGCGCTGCAGACCGAGAGCTTTGACTGGCTGCTCGGCAACGCCGCTTGGAAGGCTCGTGTCGAGGCGGCTCTCGAGAACGGACAGGACGTCCCCAGGAAGTCCGGTCTGGAAGAGATCTTCGAGGAGATCTCGCCGATCGAGGACTTCTCCGGGTCGATGTCGCTGACCTTCCGCGACCACCGCTTCGAGCCCTCCAAGAACTCGATCGACGAGTGCAAGGAGCGCGACTTCACGTTCGCCGCCCCGCTCTTCGTCACCGCCGAGTTCACCAACAACGAGACCGGCGAGATCAAGTCCCAGACGGTCTTCATGGGCGATTTCCCGCTCATGACCAACAAGGGCACCTTCGTCATCAACGGCACCGAGCGTGTCGTGGTGTCCCAGCTGGTCCGCTCGCCGGGTGTCTACTTCGACTCCTCCATCGACAAGACGTCCGACAAGGACATCTTCTCCGCCAAGATCATCCCCTCCCGGGGTGCCTGGCTGGAGATGGAGATCGACAAGCGCGACATGGTCGGTGTCCGTATCGACCGCAAGCGCAAGCAGTCCGTGACCGTCCTTCTCAAGGCTCTCGGCTGGACGACCGAGCAGATCCTGGAGGAGTTCGGCGAGTACGAGTCCATGCGCGCCACCCTGGAGAAGGACCACACCCAGGGCCAGGACGACGCGCTGCTCGACATCTACCGCAAGCTGCGTCCGGGCGAGCCCCCGACGCGCGAGGCCGCTCAGACGCTGCTCGAGAACCTCTACTTCAACCCGAAGCGCTACGACCTCGCCAAGGTCGGCCGCTACAAGGTGAACAAGAAGCTCGGCGCGGACGAGCCGCTGGACGCCGGCGTGCTTACCACCGACGATGTCATCGCGACCATCAAGTACCTGGTCAAGCTGCACGCCGGTGAGACCGAGACGGTCGGCGAGAGCGGCACCCAGATCGTCGTCGAGACCGACGACATCGACCACTTCGGCAACCGTCGTCTGCGTAACGTCGGCGAGCTCATCCAGAACCAGGTCCGTACGGGTCTGGCGAGGATGGAGCGCGTCGTGCGTGAGCGCATGACGACCCAGGACGTCGAGGCGATCACGCCGCAGACCCTGATCAACATCCGGCCGGTCGTCGCCTCCATCAAGGAGTTCTTCGGCACCAGCCAGCTGTCCCAGTTCATGGACCAGAACAACCCGCTGTCGGGTCTGACCCACAAGCGCCGTCTGTCGGCGCTGGGCCCGGGTGGTCTGTCCCGTGAGCGGGCCGGCTTCGAAGTCCGTGACGTGCACCCGTCGCACTACGGCCGCATGTGCCCGATCGAGACCCCTGAAGGCCCGAACATCGGTCTGATCGGCTCGCTCGCCTCGTACGGCCGGGTCAACGCGTTCGGTTTCGTCGAGACTCCGTACCGCAAGGTCACCGACGGCCAGGTCACCGACGAGGTCGACTACCTGACCGCCGACGAGGAGGACAGGTTCGTCATCGCTCAGGCGAACGCGACGCTCTCCGACGAGCTGCGCTTCACCGAGCCCCGCGTCCTGGTCCGCCGCCGTGGCGGGGAGGTCGACTACGTGCCCGGCACGGACGTCGACTACATGGATGTCTCGCCGCGCCAGATGGTGTCGGTCGCGACCGCCATGATCCCGTTCCTGGAGCACGACGACGCCAACCGTGCCCTCATGGGCGCGAACATGATGCGTCAGGCCGTGCCCCTGATCACGTCCGAGGCGCCGCTGGTCGGCACCGGCATGGAGTACCGCTGCGCGGTCGACGCCGGTGACGTCATCAAGGCGGAGAAGGAAGGTGTGGTCCAGGAGGTATCCGCGGACTACATCACCGTCGCCAACGACGACGGCACGTACACCACGTACCGCATCGCCAAGTTCTCCCGCTCGAACCAGGGCACCTCGGTCAACCAGAAGGTTGTCGTGAACGAGGGCGACCGGGTCGTCGAGAACCAGGTTCTCGCCGACGGTCCGGCCACCCAGCAGGGCGAGATGGCGCTCGGCAAGAACCTCCTCGTGGCGTTCATGCCGTGGGAGGGCCACAACTACGAAGACGCGATCATCCTCAGCCAGCGGCTGGTGCAGGACGACGTCCTCTCCTCGATCCACATCGAGGAGCACGAGGTCGACGCCCGTGACACCAAGCTCGGCCCCGAGGAGATCACCCGGGACATCCCGAACGTCTCCGAGGAGGTCCTCGCGGACCTCGACGAGCGCGGCATCATCCGTATCGGTGCCGAGGTCGTCGCCGGAGACATCCTGGTCGGCAAGGTCACGCCCAAGGGTGAGACCGAGCTGACCCCGGAGGAGCGACTGCTCCGCGCGATCTTCGGTGAGAAGGCCCGTGAGGTCCGTGACACCTCGCTGAAGGTGCCGCACGGCGAGACCGGCAAGGTCATCGGTGTGCGTGTCTTCGACCGCGAGGAGGGCGACGAGCTGCCGCCGGGCGTGAACCAGCTGGTTCGCGTGTACGTCGCGCAGAAGCGCAAGATCACCGACGGTGACAAGCTCGCCGGCCGGCACGGCAACAAGGGCGTCATCTCGAAGATCCTGCCGATCGAGGACATGCCGTTCCTGGAGGACGGCACCCCGGTCGACATCATCCTCAACCCGCTGGGTGTCCCGTCCCGAATGAACCCGGGACAGGTCCTCGAGATCCACCTCGGCTGGCTCGCCAGCCAGGGCTGGAAGGTCGAGGGCAGCGAGGAGTGGATGGAGCGGCTGAAGTCCATCGGCGCCGACGAGGTCGCCCCCGGCACCAACGTCGCCACCCCGGTCTTCGACGGCGCCCGCGAGGACGAGATCTCCGGTCTCTTCGAGTCGACGATCCCGAACCGCGACGGCAACCGGATGGTCCTCCCGTCCGGCAAGGCCCACATGTTCGACGGCCGCTCCGGTGAGCCGTTCCCGGACCCGATCTCGGTCGGGTACATGTACATCCTCAAGCTCCACCACCTGGTCGACGACAAGCTGCATGCCCGCTCGACCGGCCCGTACTCGATGATCACCCAGCAGCCGCTGGGTGGTAAGGCCCAGTTCGGCGGTCAGCGCTTCGGTGAGATGGAGGTGTGGGCGCTGGAGGCTTATGGCGCCGCGTACGCCCTCCAGGAGCTGCTGACGATCAAGTCCGACGACGTGACCGGCCGCGTGAAGGTCTACGAGGCCATCGTCAAGGGCGAGAACATCCCCGAGCCCGGCATTCCCGAGTCCTTCAAGGTGCTCATCAAGGAAATGCAGTCGCTCTGCCTCAACGTGGAGGTGCTGTCCTCGGACGGCATGTCCATCGAGATGCGCGACACGGACGAGGATGTCTTCCGCGCGGCGGAGGAGCTCGGAATCGACCTGTCCCGGCGAGAGCCGAGCAGCGTCGAAGAGGTCTGACGGGTTCGCCGGCCGGATCCCGTATCCGGCCGGCTCTCCCCGGACCCGTTCAGACCATTGCTGAAGTGCCCCATTTTCTCGCTGACGCGAGGGGCTCGAACCCCCGAAAGAGGGATTGACGACAAGTGCTCGACGTCAACTTCTTCGACGAGCTGCGGATCGGCCTTGCCACCGCGGACGACATCCGGACCTGGTCGCACGGCGAAGTGAAGAAGCCGGAGACCATCAACTACCGCACGCTCAAGCCCGAAAAGGACGGACTCTTCTGCGAGAAGATCTTCGGTCCGACCCGGGACTGGGAGTGCTACTGCGGCAAGTACAAGCGTGTCCGCTTCAAGGGCATCATCTGTGAGCGCTGTGGCGTGGAAGTCACGCGCGCCAAGGTGCGCCGTGAGCGGATGGGCCACATCGAGCTCGCCGCTCCCGTCACTCACATCTGGTACTTCAAGGGCGTTCCTTCGCGCCTCGGATACCTGCTCGACCTCGCGCCGAAGGACCTTGAGAAGGTCATCTACTTCGCCGCGTACATGATCACGTTCGTGGACGAGGAGCGCCGTACGCGCGACCTGCCCTCGCTGGAGGCGCATGTCTCCGTCGAGCGTCAGCAGGTCGAGAACCGTCGCGACTCCGACCTCGAGGCCCGCGCCAAGAAGCTCGAGACCGACCTGGCCGAGCTGGAGGCCGAGGGCGCCAAGGCCGACGTGCGCCGCAAGGTGCGCGAAGGCGCCGAGCGCGAGATGAAGCAGCTGCGCGACCGTGCGCAGCGCGAGATCGACCGTCTCGACGAGGTGTGGAACCGCTTCAAGAACCTCAAGGTCCAGGACCTGGAGGGCGACGAGCTGCTCTACCGCGAGCTGCGTGACCGCTTCGGCACGTACTTCGACGGTTCGATGGGTGCCGCGGCGCTGCAGAAGCGCCTGGAGTCCTTCGACCTGAACGAGGAGGCCGAGCGCCTCCGCGAGATCATCCGTACCGGCAAGGGCCAGAAGAAGACCCGTGCGCTCAAGCGCCTCAAGGTCGTCTCCGCGTTCCTGCAGACCAGCAACAGCCCCAAGGGCATGGTGCTGGACTGCGTACCGGTGATCCCGCCGGACCTGCGTCCGATGGTGCAGCTGGACGGTGGCCGCTTCGCGACCTCCGACCTGAACGACCTGTACCGCCGTGTGATCAACCGCAACAACCGCCTCAAGCGTCTCCTTGACCTCGGTGCCCCCGAGATCATCGTGAACAACGAGAAGCGGATGCTGCAGGAGGCCGTCGACGCGCTGTTCGACAACGGCCGCCGCGGTCGCCCGGTGACCGGTCCCGGTAACCGCCCGCTGAAGTCCCTGAGCGACATGCTCAAGGGCAAGCAGGGCCGTTTCCGTCAGAACCTGCTCGGCAAGCGAGTCGACTACTCGGCCCGTTCCGTGATCGTCGTCGGCCCGCAGCTCAAGCTGCACCAGTGCGGTCTGCCGAAGGCCATGGCGCTGGAGCTCTTCAAGCCGTTCGTGATGAAGCGCCTGGTGGACCTGAACCACGCGCAGAACATCAAGTCGGCGAAGCGCATGGTCGAGCGCGGCCGCACGGTCGTGTACGACGTGCTCGAAGAGGTCATCGCCGAGCACCCGGTGCTGCTGAACCGTGCGCCGACCCTGCACCGCCTCGGCATCCAGGCCTTCGAGCCGCAGCTGGTCGAGGGCAAGGCCATCCAGATCCACCCGCTCGTCTGCACCGCGTTCAACGCGGACTTCGACGGTGACCAGATGGCCGTCCACCTGCCGCTCTCCGCGGAGGCGCAGGCCGAGGCACGCATCCTGATGCTGTCCTCGAACAACATCCTCAAGCCGGCCGACGGCCGTCCGGTCACCATGCCGACCCAGGACATGGTGCTCGGTCTCTTCTTCCTCACCACGGACGAGGAAGAGCGCAAGGTCATCGGCGAGGGCCGGTTCTTCGGCTCCACGGCCGAGGCGACCATGGCGTTCGACAACCGCGAGCTCTCGCTGCAGGCGAAGGTCGACATCCGCTTCCCGGTGGGCACCATCCCGCCGCGCGGCTGGACCCCGCCGGCCCGCGACGAGTCCGACACGGACGGCACCGCGGTCGAGTGGCAGCAGGGCGACCCGTTCCGGCTGCGTACGACGCTGGGCCGCGCGCTCTTCAACGAGCTGCTGCCCGAGGACTACCCGTTCGTCGACTACTCGGTGGGCAAGAAGCAGCTCTCCGAGATCGTCAACGATCTGGCCGAGCGCTACCCCAAGGTCATCGTGGCGGCGACGCTCGACAACCTGAAGGCGGCCGGCTTCTTCTGGGCGACCCGCTCCGGTGTCACCGTGGCCATCTCCGACATCGTCGTGCCCGACGCGAAGAAGGCGATCGTCCAGGGTTACGAGGCACAGGACGAGAAGGTCCAGAAGCAGTACGAGCGCGGTCTGATCACCAAGGAAGAGCGCACGCAGGAGCTCATCGCGATCTGGACCAAGGCGACCAACGAGGTCGCCGAGGCGATGAACGCGAACTTCCCGAAGACCAACCCCGTCTCCATGATGGTCAACTCGGGTGCCCGCGGAAACATGATGCAGATGCGTCAGATCGCCGGTATGCGTGGTCTGGTGTCGAACGCCAAGAACGAGACGATTCCGCGTCCCATCAAGGCGTCCTTCCGTGAAGGCCTGTCCGTGCTGGAGTACTTCATCTCCACGCACGGTGCCCGTAAGGGTCTGGCCGACACCGCCCTGCGTACCGCCGACTCGGGTTACCTGACCCGTCGTCTGGTGGACGTCTCGCAGGACGTGATCATCCGCGAGGAGGACTGTGGCACCGACCGCGGTCTGAAGCTGCGGATCGCCGAGCGCGGCGCCGACGGTGTACTGCGCAAGGCGGAGGACGTCGAGACGTCCGTGTACGCGCGGATGCTCGCCGAGGACGTCGTCGTCGACGGCAAGGTCATCGCGCCGGCAAATGTCGACCTGGGCGATGTCCTGATCGACGCCGTCGTGGCCGCCGGGGTCGAGGAGGTCAAGACCCGCTCGGTCCTGACCTGCGAGTCCGCGGTCGGCACCTGTGCCTTCTGCTACGGCCGCTCGCTGGCCACCGGCAAGCTGGTCGACATCGGTGAGGCGGTCGGCATCATCGCCGCCCAGTCCATCGGTGAGCCCGGTACCCAGCTGACGATGCGTACCTTCCACACCGGCGGTGTGGCCGGTGACGACATCACCCAGGGTCTGCCCCGTGTCGTCGAGCTCTTCGAGGCTCGTACGCCCAAGGGTGTCGCCCCGATCTCGGAGGCGGCCGGCCGCGTCCGTATCGAGGAGACGGAGAAGACCAAGAAGCTCGTCGTCACCCCGGACGACGGCAGCGAGGAGACGCCGTTCCCGATCTCCAAGCGTGCCCGTCTGCTCGTGGGCGAGGGCGACCGCGTCGAGGTGGGCCAGAAGCTCACCGTGGGTGCCACCAACCCGCACGACGTGCTGCGGATCCTCGGTCAGCGCGCGGTCCAGGTCCACCTGGTCGGCGAAGTCCAGAAGGTCTACAACTCGCAGGGTGTGTCGATCCACGACAAGCACATCGAGATCATCATCCGGCAGATGCTGCGCCGTGTGACGATCATCGAGTCCGGCGACGCGGAGCTGCTGCCGGGCGAGCTCGTGGAGCGCTCGAAGTTCGAGACCGAGAACCGTCGTGTGGTCACGGAAGGCGGCCACCCGGCCTCCGGCCGTCCGCAGCTGATGGGTATCACCAAGGCCTCGCTGGCCACCGAGTCGTGGCTGTCGGCGGCGTCCTTCCAGGAGACGACCAGGGTCCTCACCGACGCGGCGATCAACGCCAAGTCGGACTCCCTGATCGGCCTCAAGGAGAACGTCATCATCGGTAAGCTCATCCCGGCCGGTACGGGCCTGTCCCGCTACCGCAACATCCGGGTCGAGCCGACCGAGGAAGCCAAGGCCGCGATGTACTCGGCCGTCGGCTACGACGACATCGACTACTCGCCGTTCGGCACCGGCTCCGGCCAGGCCGTCCCGCTGGAGGACTACGACTACGGTCCGTACAACCAGTAAGAGGCGTGAGCGGACCGAAGGGCGGCCATCCAGTGCGGTGGCCGCCCTTCGGGGCTTCCAGGCGGCGCCTGGGCGCTTCGCGGACATGATCGCGGACGCCCGGCGTGTTGGGGCCGAGGCATTTGTTTTGACCGGAGTCGATGAGGTAGGTACGCTCAGACCTTGTGCCTGGGGTGTGCCTGGGCTCCTGTGCGTGTCTGCAACCGCACGCGAGCTTGAGTACGGGCCACCGTGATCTGCGCCTTCTTCGCTTCCGGCGGGGTCATGCAGCATTCGACACACCCGACCGCGTGGGTCGGAGGTGTTCCAGGTTAGTTTCACTAACGGCACACAGAAACCGGAGAAGTAGTGCCTACGATCCAGCAGCTGGTCCGGAAGGGCCGGCAGGACAAGGTCGAGAAGAACAAGACGCCCGCGCTCGAGGGTTCCCCTCAGCGCCGCGGCGTCTGCACGCGTGTCTTCACGACCACCCCGAAGAAGCCGAACTCGGCGCTCCGTAAGGTCGCGCGTGTGCGTCTGACCTCCGGCATCGAGGTCACGGCCTACATTCCGGGTGAGGGACACAACCTGCAGGAGCACTCGATCGTGCTCGTGCGTGGTGGCCGTGTGAAGGACCTGCCGGGTGTTCGTTACAAGATCATCCGCGGCTCCCTTGACACCCAGGGTGTCAAGAACCGCAAGCAGGCCCGCAGCCGCTACGGCGCCAAGAAGGAGAAGTAAGAATGCCTCGTAAGGGCCCCGCCCCGAAGCGCCCGGTCATCATCGACCCGGTCTACGGTTCTCCTCTTGTCACCTCGCTGATCAACAAGCTTCTGCTCAACGGCAAGCGTTCCACCGCCGAGCGGATCGTGTACGGCGCCATGGAAGGCCTCCGCGAGAAGACCGGCAACGACCCGGTCATCACGCTGAAGCGCGCGCTTGAGAACGTCAAGCCCACGCTTGAGGTCAAGTCCCGCCGTGTCGGTGGCGCCACCTACCAGGTGCCGATCGAGGTCAAGCCCGGTCGCGCCGCCACCCTCGCCCTGCGCTGGGTCGTGGGTTACTCCCGCGCCCGTCGCGAGAAGACGATGACCGAACGCCTCATGAACGAGCTGCTCGACGCCTCCAACGGTCTCGGCGCCTCGGTCAAGAAGCGTGAGGACACGCACAAGATGGCCGAGTCCAACAAGGCCTTCGCGCACTACCGCTGGTAGTCGCTACCCACATCGAGACCGAGAGAAGATTGAGCCTTATGGCCACCACTTCGCTTGACCTGGCCAAGGTCCGCAACATCGGGATCATGGCCCACATCGACGCGGGCAAGACGACGACCACCGAGCGCATCCTGTTCTACACCGGTGTGAGCTACAAGATCGGTGAGGTCCACGACGGCGCAGCCACGATGGACTGGATGGAGCAGGAGCAGGAGCGCGGCATCACGATCACGTCCGCCGCGACGACCTGTCACTGGCCGCTCGAGGACGTCGACCACACCATCAACATCATCGACACCCCGGGTCACGTGGACTTCACGGTCGAGGTGGAGCGTTCGCTCCGCGTCCTCGACGGTGCCGTCACCGTGTTCGACGGTGTCGCCGGTGTGGAGCCGCAGTCCGAGACCGTATGGCGGCAGGCCGACCGTTACGGCGTGCCCCGCATCTGCTTCGTCAACAAGCTCGACCGGACCGGCGCGGAGTTCCACCGCTGCGTCGACATGATCTCGGACCGCCTCGGTGCGGTTCCGATCGTCATGCAGCTTCCGATCGGTGCCGAGATGGACTTCAAGGGCGTCGTCGACCTCGTGACGATGAAGGCCTTTGTCTGGTCCGCCGAGGCGGCCAAGGGCGAGATGTACGACGTTGTCGACATCCCGGCCACGCACGTCGAGGCGGCCGAGGAGTGGCGCGGCAAGCTGCTCGAGGTCGTCTCCGAGAACGATGACGAGCTGATGGAGCTGTACCTGGAGGGCGTCGAGCCCACCGTGGAGCAGCTGTACGCGGCGATCCGCCGTATCACCATCGCGTCGGGCAAGTCCGACGGCGTCACCGTCACCCCGGTGTTCTGCGGTACCGCGTTCAAGAACAAGGGCGTACAGCCCCTGCTCGACGCGGTCGTGCGTTACCTGCCGTCTCCCCTGGACGTCGAGGGCATCAACGGCCACGACGTGAAGGACCCGGAGAAGGTCATCACGCGCAAGCCGTCCTTCGACGAGCCGCTGTCGGCGCTGGCGTTCAAGATCATGAGCGACCCGCACCTCGGCAAGCTCACCTTCGTCCGGGTGTACTCCGGCCGTCTGGAGTCCGGCACCGCGGTGCTGAACTCCGTGAAGGGCCGCAAGGAGCGCATCGGCAAGATCTACCGCATGCACGCGAACAAGCGTGAGGAGATCGAGGCGGTGGGCGCCGGCGACATCGTCGCCGTGATGGGCCTGAAGCAGACCACCACCGGTGAGACGCTGTGCGACGAGAAGAACCCGGTGATCCTGGAGTCCATGGACTTCCCGGCGCCGGTCATCGAGGTCGCGATCGAGCCCAAGTCCAAGGGTGACCAGGAGAAGCTGGGTGTTGCCATCCAGCGTCTCGCGGAGGAGGACCCCTCCTTCCAGGTGCACACCAACGAGGAGACCGGCCAGACCGTCATCGGCGGTATGGGCGAGCTTCACCTCGAGGTGCTGGTCGACCGCATGAGGCGTGAGTTCCGCGTCGAGGCGAACGTCGGCAAGCCGCAGGTCGCTTACCGTGAGACGATTCGTAAGACCGTCGAGCGGGTGGACTACGTCCACAAGAAGCAGACCGGTGGCACCGGGCAGTTCGCCAAGGTGCAGATCATGATCGAGCCCATCGAGGGCGGCGACGCCTCGTACGAGTTCGTGAACAAGGTCACCGGTGGCCGTATCCCGAAGGAGTACATCCCTTCGGTCGACGCCGGTGCGCAGGAAGCCATGCAGTTCGGCATCCTGGCCGGTTACGAGATGACCGGCGTGCGCATCACGCTTCTCGACGGCGGTTACCACGAGGTCGACTCCTCCGAGCTCGCGTTCAAGATCGCCGGTTCGCAGGCGTTCAAGGAAGGCGCCCGCAGGGCGTCTCCCGTGCTCCTCGAGCCGATGATGGCCGTTGAGGTCACCACGCCCGAGGACTACATGGGCGACGTCATCGGTGACATCAACTCCCGCCGTGGCCAGATCCAGGCCATGGAGGAGCGGGCCGGCGCCCGGGTCGTCAAGGGCCTGGTGCCGCTTTCGGAGATGTTCGGCTACGTCGGGGACCTCCGAAGCAAGACCTCGGGTCGCGCAAGCTACTCGATGCAGTTCGACTCCTACGCCGAGGTTCCCCGGAACGTCGCCGAGGAGATCATCGCGAAGGCCAAGGGCGAGTAACTCTTCCGAGTCCACGCTTTAGGCTTGTCACCGGCAAGCCCTGGGGCATTCCCGCCGTATCGCGGCGGGAGTGCCCCGGGCCCCGGCATCCCAGCAAAGATCACCTGGCGCCGATGAGTAAGGCGTACAGAACCACTCCAGGAGGACCCCAGTGGCGAAGGCGAAGTTCGAGCGGACTAAGCCGCACGTCAACATCGGCACCATCGGTCACATCGACCACGGTAAGACGACCCTCACGGCCGCCATTACCAAGGTGCTGCATGACGCGTACCCGGACCTGAACGAGGCCTCGGCCTTCGACCAGATCGACAAGGCTCCTGAGGAGCGCCAGCGCGGTATCACCATCTCCATCGCGCACGTCGAGTACCAGACGGAGTCGCGTCACTACGCGCACGTCGACTGCCCCGGTCACGCGGACTACATCAAGAACATGATCACGGGTGCGGCGCAGATGGACGGCGCCATCCTCGTGGTCGCGGCCACCGACGGCCCGATGCCGCAGACCAAGGAGCACGTGCTCCTGGCCCGCCAGGTCGGCGTGCCGTACATCGTTGTCGCGCTGAACAAGGCCGACATGGTGGACGACGAGGAGATCCTTGAGCTCGTCGAGCTCGAGGTTCGTGAGCTGCTCTCCGAGTACGAGTTCCCGGGCGACGACCTGCCGGTAGTCAAGGTCTCGGCGCTCAAGGCGCTCGAGGGCGACGCCGAGTGGGGCAAGACCGTTCTCGACCTGATGAAGGCCGTCGACGAGTCGATCCCGCAGCCCGAGCGTGACGTCGACAAGCCGTTCCTGATGCCGATCGAGGACGTCTTCACGATCACCGGTCGTGGCACCGTCGTCACCGGTCGTATCGAGCGTGGTGTCCTCAAGGTCAACGAGACCGTCGACATCGTCGGTATCAAGACCGAGAAGACCACCACCACGGTCACCGGCATCGAGATGTTCCGCAAGCTGCTCGACGAGGGCCAGGCGGGCGAGAACGTCGGTCTGCTCCTCCGTGGCATCAAGCGCGAGGACGTCGAGCGCGGCCAGGTCATCATCAAGCCGGGTTCGGTCACGCCGCACACCAGCTTCGAGGCCCAGTCGTACATCCTGTCGAAGGACGAGGGTGGCCGTCACACCCCGTTCTTCAACAACTACCGCCCGCAGTTCTACTTCCGTACCACGGACGTGACCGGCGTGGTGACCCTCCCCGAGGGCACCGAGATGGTCATGCCGGGCGACAACACCGTCATGACGGTCGAGCTGATCCAGCCCGTCGCCATGGAGGAGGGCCTCAAGTTCGCCATCCGTGAGGGTGGCCGGACCGTCGGCGCCGGCCAGGTCACCAAGATCAACAAGTAATTGCTGATCTGATCAGATTCTGATCTGACCTGGTAGCTCCTCGGAGCATCCAGCAGGGGCCCCGCACCCCGTCCGCAAGGACGGTGGTGCGGGGCCCCTGTCGTGTGTTCTCGGGGGTTCATGCGGGTTCGTACGGGTTCATGGCCGAACTGAAGTCCCAACGTTCCGCGAGCGAAAGCCGATTGATACGTAGAGTGTGCGCTGCGTAACGTAGTGTTCCGGCGCGCTCGACCGGTGCGCATGGTTCACGAAGGGGACAGCTCGAATGAACCGCATGCTGATCGCCGGAGCCGCGTTCGCGGCCACGGCCACGCTGGGAGCCCTCGGGGGCCCGGCCACCGCCTCGACTACTGCCTCGTCCACCGCCTCGACCGCCACCGCCTCGTCCACCATCGTCTCGTCCAGTGGCGAGGCCCGGCCGGTGGCAGACCCGGCGTACAAGATCCTCAAGCATCTGGACTACCGGGGCCCCGGACAGGCTTCGCTGCGGCTCGGTTACTACCACGCGTCCACCGACAAGGGCTTCGGCTGGACCAAGGTCAAGAACAAGCACAACATCACGAAGTACTCGGCTGTCGAGTTCATCGCGAAGTCGCCCACGCGCGAGCACATCGGTGGCCAGTCGTACCGCGAGACGGGCTACGCGGGTAAGTACACGTGCAGCAGGGGCGTTTGCAAGCTCGTCAAGCAGTACAAGGTCCTCCTGACGGTCAACGAGAAGAAGCTCCGCGACCAACACGACAAGGGTGTGATCACCCAGTACTGCGTGGGTATCACCCGGTGCCCGAACTGGGTCACCACGGCTCTGTCCAAGGCCAACAGCCGTTCCGTCGCGGCCGCGGGCCCCGAGAGGTACGTGGGCGCCTACCGGCCCTTCGCGCATTCCGTCCGTGCCGCGGATGTGAAGGCAGCCGTCAGCGCGAAGCCCGCCGCGGTCGCCGGAACCTCCCGCTACGTCGGCGCGTACAGCAAGCTCTCCTGAAGGAGGCTCGTGGCCAGTCCCGACAGTGAGTTCCTCACCCGCGCGTCCGAAGCCGCTTTCGAGCTCGGCGCGGACGGCTACCGCGTGTCCGTGATCACGGTCCTCTCCCGCCGGATCGCCTTCATCGACACCGGCACCGACACCACCCCCGGCCCGCCTCTCTACGCGCAGGGCGAGCCGCTCGTACCGGGACGCGAGGGCCGGCGCGTGTACGACTGGCAGCCCGCCACCGAGGCACCCTCCTGGATGCTCATGGCCTGGCTGCTGGAGGACCTGGCCACCTGGATCGACCCGCTGGCCGACGAACACGTCACCCTCACCGGCGTCGAGTCACCGCTCCCGCACTGGTGCGACGTACTGGTCCGCGCCGACGACACCGCCTACCGGGTACGCATCGCACTGGCCGACCGGGACGAGCTCCTGGACTTCCCCGGCATGTATCTGCGCGACCTCTTCGCCGAAGGCCGCCAGCACCAGTACCTGACACCCGGGCCGGACCAGGAAACACCGGTGGTGGACCTGCGCGGCGTGCTCTGACGGTGCGGAACGGGGCGCTGACGAGGGCCGGTTCACGCAACCTTCACCGACTGTGCTCCTCGGTGCGTGGCAGGGAAGGGACGAACACTCCTAGGGTCGCAGCGATCTCAACGAGCGCATCGGCACAGGAGAGGGCGTGGTTCGCGATGGAAGCGGTCCGGAAGAGGGCGAGACTCGGGAGCCGATCGGCGCTGACGGGCGGGGGAGTCGCGGTCGCCATGGCCGGGCTGGTCGCCTCGCTCGTCGGCGCCCCGGCGGCAGGCGCGGCGCCGGCCGCCGCCGAGGTGCGCCATCCCGTTCAGTACGTGGATCCGCTCATCGGCTCCACCAACGGCGGCAACACCTACCCCGGCGCCAATCTGCCGTTCGGCATGATCGCCTGGTCGCCGACCAGCACCGCCGGAGACCAGACCAACACCGCGGCGGCCAACGGCTACTCGTACGACACGACCCGCCTCCGCGGGTTCAGCCTCACGCACGTCAACGGCGCGGGCTGCCACCCCGGGGCCGCGGGTGATGTGCCGATCATGCCGTTCGTGGGGGAGGTCGACTCGTCCCCCTCCGCCGACACCAAGGACGAGAAGTACGCCGCGAACTTCTCGCACGACAACGAGAAGGCCGAGCCCGGCCGTTACCGCCTCGGCCTCGACTCGGGCGCGGCCACCGACCTCGCGGTCAGCGAGCGCGCGGGCGTCGCCGACTTCACCTTCCCCGAGGACAAGCCGGCCAGCCTTCTCTTCCGGGTCTCCAACTCCCTCAACGGCAGCGAGAACGCGCACGTCGAGATCGACGAGGCGAAGCGCGAGGTGACCGGCTGGGTGGAGACCGGCGCGTTCTGCGGGCGCCGCGCCAACGGCGGCGAGAACAACCGTAAGAGCTACTACCGCCTCTACTTCACCGCCGCGTTCGACCGCGCCTTCTCCGGCGTCGGCACCTGGCAGAACGACCGCCTCTCCGCCGGCTCCACCACGGCCGACGGAGGCGAGGGGTACGCCACCGGAGCGGACCGGGCCGGCCGCGGCTCCGGCGGATACGTGACCTTCGATACGAAGCGTGACAACGATGTCCGGATGCGGGTCGGTATCTCGTACGTCTCCCTCGCGGGGGCCGAGGCCAACCTCCGTGAGGAGATAGCGCCCCGGGCGAGCGTGGCGGACGTCGCGTCGGCCGGCCGGGCGGCCTGGGACGAGCAGCTGCGCGACGTCGGGATCAGCGGCGGCAGCGAGGCGCAGCGCACCACGTTCTACACCGCCCTCTACCACTCGCTCCAGCAGCCCAACCTGATCAGCGACACGGACGGCCGCTACCTCGGTATGGACGGGCGGCTCCAGCGCGTCGGGCGCGGGCAGGGGGCGCAGTACAGCAACTTCTCCGGCTGGGACCAGTACAGGGCCCAGGTGCAACTGCTCGCCCTGCTGGAACCACGCGTCGCGGGTGACTTCGCCCAGTCGCTGTTCAACTTCGCCCAGCAGAACGGCGGGGTCTGGGACCGATGGGTGCACATCAGCGGCGCGACCCATGTGATGACGGGCGATCCCACGGCCGCGACGCTGGCGACCTTCTACGCCATGGGGGTACGGAACTTCGACGTCAAGGGCGCGTTCGACTCCCTCTACCGCCAGGCCACCGTCCCGCACCCGGCCGGGCTCTCCGACGCGGGCTGCCCGGGCCAGTGCGAGGGCCAGCGCCCCAACCTGGCCCAGTACCTCGACTCGCGGTACGCCGCGCAGGACGCCTGCCACTGCTGGGGCGGCGCCGCCGAGACCCTGGAGGACTCCGTCGCCGACGCCGCCCTCGCGCGGTGGGCCAAGCTGCTCGGCCGCGACCGGGAGTACGAGGAGCTGAGCGAGCGGGGCGGCTACTGGCGGAATGTGTTCAATCCGCAGGCCACCGCCGGGGCGGGCTACATCCAGGCCAGGAACCTGGACGGCTCCTGGGTCACCCCCTTCGACCCCGCCTCCGACCGCGGCTTCGCCCAGGGCAGCGCGGCGACGTACACCTGGATGGTGCCGCAGGATGTGCAGGGGCTGGCCACGGCGATGGGCGGCCGCGAGACGGCGGCGGCGCGGCTGGACGCTTTCTTCCACAAGCCCGACGGCTCATGGTCGATCCGCGGCGGCGATCCGCTGCGCTACGACCCCACCAACGAGCCGGGCATCCACGCGCCGTGGCTGTACAACGCGCTCGGGCAGCCCTGGAAGACCCAGGAGACCGTCCGTGAGCTGGTCGACACGGTGTACGGGACCGGGCCGGCGGGGCTTCCTGGCAACGACGACCTCGGCACCATGTCGGCGTGGTACGTCTTCGCCGCGCTGGGCATCTATCCGCAGGCTCCCGGCCGCGCCGACCTGCTGCTGACCGGTCCGCTGTTCCCGCGCGCGGTGATCGCCCCGGCGGGGAAGCGGCGCGCGATCACGATCACGGCACCGGCCGCCTCCGACGCGAACCTGTACGTGAACGCGGTCCAGGTCAACGGCGCACGTCGCGACGCCTCATGGCTCGACAGCTCGTTCCTGCACACGGGCGGCTCCCTCTCCTTCAAGCTGGGCGACCACCCGGACTCCGGCTGGGCGACGGCCCCTGCCGGCTTGCCGCGCTAGCACGACCGACGTTCATCGTGCCGCTATGGCCCCGTCGAGTTCCTCGGCGGGGCCAAAGTGCTGTGAAGCGGCCAGGTATTGGCGGCAGGACACTACTAGGCGGCGGAGTTCGGGGGCATGACCCGGGCGAGCCAGTCGGTGCGGGTCCGGCGGGCCGTGGCCGATATGGGCGCCTGCGGGTACAGCGCGTCGAACCCGTGGAAGCCGCCCGCCCAGACATGTAGTTCGGCCTGGCCGCCGGCCGCCCAGACGCGGGTGGCGTAGTCGGCGTCCTCGTCGCGGAAGACTTCGGCGGAGCCGGTGTCGATGTAGGTGGTCGGCAGGCCCGAGAGGTCGTCGGCCAGCGCGGGTGAGACGTACGCGGGTACCTCGTTGTCGGCGAGGTCACCGAGGACACAGCGCCATCCGAACTCGTTCATCTCGCGGGTCCAGACGCCGGGTCCGCCGGAGTACTGGCGGCTGGAGGTGCTGGTGTTGCGGTGGTCGAGCATGGGACAGATCAGCATCTGCGCGGCAATCGCCGGGGTGCCGAGGTCGCGGGCCAGCAGGGTGACGCCGGCGGCGAGGCCGCCGCCCGCGCTGGCGCCCGCCACGACGATCCTGGCGGGATCGATGCCCAGTTCGGCGGCGTGGTCGGCGACCCAGAGCAGTCCTTGGTAACAGTCGTCGACCAGGAGGGTGCCGGTGGCCTCCGGAGCGAGCCGATAGTCCACGGAGACCACGACCGCACCGAACTCGTCGAGCCACTCCAGCGGGATGTCGATCTGCGAGAAGCGGTCGCCCATGACCATCCCGCCGCCGTGCATCCAGTAGACGCAGGGTGCGGCGGTGGTGCGATCGGTGTTCGCGGGGCTGAAGACCGACAGCGGGATCGGCGCACCGTCCTTGGCGGGCACGGTGACCTCCCGCCGGTCGACCTGCCGGTGTGCGAGGAGGGACTCGACGGGTGTCGAGGGGAGCTGGCGCAGTTGCGCGAGTACTTCCGGGCTGAGCTGGGACATGAGGGGCATGTCTGCGAGCAGTTCGCGCAGCTCGGGGTCCAGGTCGGGTCGTGGCGTGGTCATGGTGCTGCCTTTCGTGGGGCGGTGCCGGACGGTTGGGCAAGGAGGGGGCCGCTCGGCAGGGGCCGGGGCCGGGGCAGCGACAGGGCCGTGGGCCGATCGGCGGGTCAGAAGGTGGCCTTGCCGCGGACCGGCACGTAGTCGGTGTACGCGGACTCCTTGGCCAGGAGGCCGCCGATCTGCGCCACGATGGCCTGGGCGGGCTCGCCGGCGAAGATCCGGTGGTGGTCCTCCTCGCTGGTCCAGCCCTCGGTGACGTGGACGACGTCGGGGTCGGACGCGGAACGGGAGACGAGATAGACGACGCAGTGTGCGCTCGCGCCCGGGCTGCCCTCGTTCAGCCCGGTCAGCAGCAGGTCGACCAGCTGGTCGCCCATTCCGGGCTTCGCGGTCAGGGTGGCGTTGAAGCCATAGTTGGCGATCATGGATGCCCTCTTCGGTGGCGATGGAGTGGAGTGATTCCATTCAACCGCCGTGACCTGCGGAAACGTTAGAACAATGCTCGCTCTCACTTGCACGATCCTCGCGGTCGCGGGAGCTGAGGCGTCGAATGGTGCTGCAATGGACGCATGCACCTCGAAGAGCTCCGCACCCTGCTGGCCCGGCATGCCCGGCCCGACTGGACCACTGCGATCGACGGCGTCCTCATCTCGAAGGTCGACCGGTCGGACCCGCCGGCGCCCTCGATGTCCGGCACCGTGCTCGCGGTCATCGCCCAGGGCGCCAAACGCCTTGCCCTGGGCGACCGGGTGTACGAGTACCGCGCCGGGCAGTACTTGGTCGCGTCGGTCGACCTGCCCGTCACCGGACAGTTCACCCAGGCCGAACCCGATCAGCCGGCGCTGGGGTTCGGTCTCCTGCTGGAACCGTCCGCGGTCGCCGAGCTGCTGCTGCAGGCCGGGCCTGGAGACACTCCCCGCGCCGGCGGAGGCGCGCCGTCGGGGATCGCCGTCAGCGACGCTTCGACCGCGCTGCTTGACGCGGTGGTCCGGCTGCTGCGCCTGCTTGACGAGCCTCGCGACCGGGCCGTACTGGCCCCGCTGGTCAAGCGAGAGATCCTGTGGCGCCTGATCGCCGGGGAGCAGGGCGCGACGGTTCGCCAGCTCGGCCTGGCCGACAGCAGCCTCAGCCACGTCTCCCGGGCCGCGGGCTGGATCCGCGAGCACTACGCGCAGCCGTTCCGGGTCGAGGACGTGGCGCGGCTGTCCGGCATGAGCGTCTCCGCCTTCTACCGCAACTTCCAGGCGGTGACCGCGATGAGCCCCATCCAGTTCCAGAAGCAGATCCGGCTGCAGGAGGCCCGGCTCCTGCTCGCCACCCACCCGGGCGACGTCACCGGAGTCGGCCGCCGCGTCGGCTATGACAACCCGTCACAGTTCAGCCGGGAATACCGCCGCCAGTTCGGCGCACCCCCCAGCCAGGACGCCGCCCGCCTCCGCCACACCGCGCGCACCCCCGCAGGCGCCCTTGCCTGAGCCGTGGACAACAGACGCGGCAGGGCGGCGTCCGGCCCGCTGGGGAACTCGCAGCCCCGGCACGCAGGCCACCGGGGCCAGGGCTTCCCGGCCCCGGTGGGCTGGGTTCAGGGCGTGAGGTCCAGCTCGGCCCAGACCGTCTTGCAGGGGGCCGGTCCGGTCGTGACGCCCCAGCGGTCGGCCAGCGCCGCCACGAGGATCAGGCCACGGCCCGACTCCCCGTCGGCGGGCGCCGCTCGGCGGGTGGCGGGAAGGCGGTCTGCCTGGGTGTCCGTCACCTCGATACGGAGCGTGCCGGGCGCCGGGAAGGTCAGTACGAGGCGGAAGTCCCGGCCCGGCGTGCGTCCGTGCAGCGCGGCGTTCGACGCCAGCTCCGCGATCACGTGCGCGGCTGTCTCGAACGGCATCTCCCACGAGCGCAGCTGCTCCACGGCGAGGAGCCGGGCGAGCCGGGCGCCCCTGCGGGTGGAGGACAACTGGACGCGGAACTGACGGGCGGGGAGCGCCGCTCGGGCCGGCGGGCGCTGGTCGGTGATTTTGGGGTTCACGTCACACAGCGTGGCCGGACGTGCGTAGGCTGAATAGGGACGACGCCCGTACGGACAGTGACTGTCCTGCTGCGGTCCGGTTCTGTCCGGGCTGTCCACCATCACCTTCCGTGAGCGGGCTCGGTGAGCGACGAACATGTCGGAGGTGTACGCGGTGAGCGCGGACGGCGGCGGTACGGACTACCCGGTGGACGGGGCGGACGAACCCGACTGGGAACCCGATCTGGAAGACGACTCCGGAGCGGTGATCGCGGCGGTCGGCCGTCAGATCAAGCTCTGGCGGGAGTCGGCGGGTCTCGGCCAGGCCGAATTCGGGACGAAGATCGGCTACGGCGAGAACCAGGTCTACAAGGTCGAGGCCGGCAAGCGCATCCCGAGGCCGGAGTTCCTTGACCGGGCGGACGAGGTCCTGTGCGCGGGCGGCAAGATCGCCGCGATGAAGCGGGACGTGGCGGAAGCGCGGTACCCCGGGAAGGTGCGGCACCTGGCCAAGCTGGAAGGGGACGCCGTTGAGCTCGGCGCCTACGGCAACCACAACATCCACGGGCTGTTGCAGACGGAGGAGTACGCGCGGGCGCTGTTCGACGTCCGGCGGCCTGCACTCTCCACAGACGACCTCGACCGGTACGTGTCCGCGCGTCTCGCGCGGCAGAGGATCTTCACACGTACCCCTCTGACCACTCTCACCTTTGTCCAGGAAGAGGTTACGCTGCGACGCCCTATCGGAGGCACAATGGTGCTGCGCCGGCAGCTCGAACACCTGCTGGAGCTGGGCGAGTTGCGGCATGTAGAGATCCAGGTGATGCCGACAGATCGCGACGACCACGCCGGCATGGGGGGCGAGGTCCAAATTCTGAAGCTCAGGGACGGTTCGGCGGTGGGGCACTCGGAAGCGCAGCTGACCAGCCGTGTGCTTTCCAACCCCAAGGACGTACAGGTCCTGGAGTTGCGGTATGGGATCATCCGGTCCCAGGCTCTCAGCCCACGGGAGTCGCTGGCCTTCATCGAGAATGTGCTGGGAGAGACATGACCCGCAAGCCCTCTGCTGAGGACGCTTCCGAGCCGGAGTGGTTCAAGAGCAGCTACAGCGGCAGCAACAACAACGACTGTGTCGAGGTCGCGGCCACCCCTGGAACGGTCCTCGTGCGGGACTCGAAGAACACCCAGTGCCCGCACCTCGGCTTCACGCCGGACGCGTGGGCCGAGTTTGTGCTGTACGCGTCGAAGGGCTGACAGATGACTCGCAAGCCCTCCGCCGGGAAAGCCACGGTGCTGGAGTGGAGCAAGAGCAGCTACAGCAGCAACGAAGGCGCGGCCTGCGTCGAGGTCGCGACCACCACCGGAGCCGTTCTCGTCCGTGACTCCAAGGACATCCGCCGCCCGCACCTCGGCTTCGCGCCGGGCGTCTGGGCCGGATTCGTTGCGTACGCGTCGAGGGGCTGAACAGATGACTCGCAAGCTCTCTGCCGGGGACGCCGCAGCGCTGGAGTGGAGCAAGAGCAGCCACAGCAGCAATGAAGGCGCGAACTGTGTCGAGGTTGCGTCCGCTCCTGGCGCGGTCCTCGTACGCGATTCCAAGAACGTGCACCGCCCGCATCTCGGCTTCACGCCTGGCGCGTGGGCGGGCTTCGTGAGAGTGCTGGGGGAGACATGACCCGCCAGGCTTCTACCGGGAACGGTTCCGAACCGGCGTGGTTCAAGAGCAGCTACAGCGGCAGCGACAACAACGACTGCGTCGAGGTCGCGGCCGGCCCCGGAGTCGTTCTCGTCCGGGACTCCAAGGACGTCCGCCGTTCCCAACTCGGCTTCGCGCCTGACGCATGGGCCGGGTTCGTGGCGTACGCGTCGAAGCGCTGAATTTCGGGGCCGAACCGCCGCAGGATTTGGGCAGCGTGCCGTGGGGTACTCTTTCCGGCCCGATTGGCCAGGGCCGTGGGGCCTATGGCACACTGTTCAGGTTGCTCGGTTGAGTGCCGATGCTGCGCGCCTCCCGCCGGGAGGACCGGAAGCGAGTCCCACAGTACTCGTCGTCCCAACTGCCTTCCGGGGCAGCGCTGGGACGGACGTACGGGAATCTTCCGGGAAGTGTCAGCGGGGCCCCTACCAGGCACCCGGGTGGTGTTCTGCCCCCGGCTCGCGGACTTGGGCCGCACCCCTTGGCAGGGAAAATCCTTCGGGAGATTTTCGTGAAAGGGATGCGACACGCCCGACCGCGTGGGTCGGAGCAGGACGCGAACCTACCGGGTTCCAGAGCGTTACGAGAGACAGGACTACGAAGCAGCCATGGCGGGACAGAAGATCCGCATCCGGCTCAAGGCCTACGACCACGAAGTCATCGACTCCTCGGCGAAGAAGATCGTCGAGACGGTGACGCGTACTGGTGCGTCGGTCGCGGGCCCGGTGCCGCTGCCCACTGAGAAGAACGTGTACTGCGTCAT
Organism: Streptomyces sp. NPDC058198; assembly: GCF_042882605.1. NCBI lineage: Bacteria > Bacillati > Actinomycetota > Actinomycetes > Kitasatosporales > Streptomycetaceae > Streptomyces > Streptomyces sp. NPDC058198. Next base: position 220,947 of record NZ_JBHVVP010000008.1, on the reverse strand, counting down.
CAAGTCGCCGCACAAGTACAAGGACTCGCGCGAGCACTTCGAGATGCGCACGCACAAGCGCCTGATCGACATCCTCGACCCGACGCCCAAGACCGTTGACTCGTTGATGCGCCTGGACCTTCCGGCCGGCGTTGACATCGAGATCAAGCTCTGAGAGGCGCGGAAGAGATGGCAAAGCAGATCAAGGGTGTCCTGGGCGAGAAGCTCGGCATGACCCAGGTCTGGGACGAGAACAACCGTGTCGTCCCGGTGACCGTCGTCAAGGCCGGGCCCTGTGTTGTTACCCAGGTCCGTACGAATGACTCCGACGGCTACGAGTCGGTCCAGATCGCCTTCGGCGAGATCGACCCTCGCAAGGTGAACAAGCCCCTCAAGGGCCACTTCGCCAAGGCCGACGTGACCCCGCGCCGCCACCTGGTGGAGCTCCGCACCTCCGACGCGAGCGAGTACACGCTCGGCCAGGAGGTCACTGCCGAGGTGTTCGAGTCCGGCGTCAAGGTTGACGTCACGGGCAAGAGCAAGGGCAAGGGCTTCGCCGGTGTCATGAAGCGTCACAACTTCAAGGGCCTCGGCGCCGGTCACGGCACCCAGCGCAAGCACCGCTCGCCTGGCTCCATCGGTGGCTGCGCCACCCCGGGTCGTGTGTTCAAGGGCATGCGGATGGCCGGTCGCATGGGCAACGAGCGGGTCACCACCCAGAACCTGACCGTTTATGCCGTTGACGCGGAGAAGGGCCTGCTCCTGATCAAGGGCGCGGTTCCTGGTCCGAACGGCGGCCTCGTCCTGGTCCGTACCGCGGCCAAGGGGGCCTGAGGTAACTGATGAGCACCGTTGACATCCTTTCGCCGGCAGGCGACAAGGCCGGGACCGTCGAACTCCCCGCGGAGATCTTCGACGCCAAGGTCAGCATTCCGCTGATCCACCAGGTCGTTGTCGCCCAGCTGGCCGCTGCCCGACAGGGCACGCACAAGACCAAGACCCGCGGCGAAGTCCGTGGTGGTGGCAAGAAGCCGTACCGCCAGAAGGGCACCGGCCGCGCCCGTCAGGGTTCGACCCGTGCGCCGCAGTTCGCCGGCGGTGGCGTCGTCCACGGCCCGCAGCCGCGTGACTACTCGCAGCGGACCCCCAAGAAGATGAAGGCCGCCGCCCTGCGCGGTGCCCTCACCGACCGGGCCCGTCACTCTCGTATCCACGTCGTTTCCGGCCTGGTCGAGGACGCGGTGTCCACCAAGGCCGCGAAGACCCTGATCGGCAAGATCAGCGAGCGCAAGAACGTGCTCCTGGTCGTCGAGAGGGCCGACGAGGCCGCGTGGCTGTCCGCCCGCAACCTGCCCCAGGTGCACATCCTGGCGCCGGGCCAGCTGAACACGTATGACGTGCTCGTCTCCGACGACGTGGTCTTCACCAAGGCCGCCTTCGAGTCCTTCGTGTCTGGCCCTTCCAAGGCCGCTGACGACGAGGGGAGCGAAGCCTGATGGCCGAGATCACCAGCAAGACCTTCACGGACCCGCGCGACATTCTTGTCAAGCCCGTGGTCTCCGAGAAGAGCTACGCGCTGCTCGACGAGAACAAGTACACGTTCATCGTGGCGCCCACGGCCAACAAGACCCAGATCAAGCAGGCCGTGGAAGCGGTCTTCTCGGTCAAGGTCGCCGGGGTGAACACGATCAACCGTCAGGGCAAGCGCAAGCGCACCCGCACCGGTTTCGGTAAGCGCGCGAACACCAAGCGCGCCATCGTGACCCTCGCTGAGGGCGACCGTATCGACATCTTCGGCGGCCCGGCCTCCTGACGGAGGTCGAGTCGTCCAGGATCCGGAATTCTTCCGAGGACTGAGAGACAATGGGTATCCGCAAGTACAAGCCGACGACCCCGGGCCGTCGTGGCTCCAGCGTCGCCGACTTTGTCGAGATCACGCGGTCCACGCCGGAGAAGTCGCTGGTCCGCCCGCTGCACAGCAAGGGCGGCCGTAACAACGCCGGTCGTGTGACCGTTCGCCACCAGGGTGGTGGCCACAAGCGCGCCTACCGCGTGATCGACTTCCGTCGTCACGACAAGGACGGCGTGCCGGCCAAGGTCGCGCACATCGAGTACGACCCCAACCGCACCGCCCGCATCGCGCTGCTGCACTACGCAGACGGCGAGAAGCGTTACATCATCGCGCCGCGTGGCCTGTCGCAGGGCGCTCATGTCGAGAACGGTCCGGCCGCCGACATCAAGCCCGGCAACAACCTGGCGCTGCGCAACATCCCGGTCGGTACGACCATCCACGCCATCGAGCTGCGGCCCGGCGGCGGCGCGAAGTTCGCCCGCTCCGCGGGTGCCTCCGTGCAGCTGCTGGCGAAGGAGGGCTCCATGGCCCACCTTCGTATGCCGTCCGGTGAGATCCGTCTGGTCGACGTCCGCTGCCGCGCCACCATCGGCGAGGTCGGCAACGCCGAGCAGTCGAACATCAACTGGGGCAAGGCCGGCCGTATGCGCTGGAAGGGCGTTCGCCCGACCGTCCGCGGTGTCGCGATGAACCCGGTCGACCACCCGCACGGTGGTGGTGAGGGCAAGACCTCCGGTGGTCGCCACCCGGTCAGCCCGTGGGGTCAGAAGGAGGGTCGTACTCGCTCGCCGAAGAAGGCAAGCAGCAAGTACATCGTCCGCCGCCGCAAGACGAACAAGAAGCGCTAGGAGCGGGTTTAGATGCCGCGCAGTCTCAAGAAGGGGCCCTTCGTCGACGACCACCTGATCAAGAAGGTGGACGTCCAGAACGAAGCAGGCACCAAGAACGTCATCAAGACCTGGTCCCGTCGCTCGATGATCGTCCCGGCCATGCTGGGCCACACGATCGCGGTGCACAACGGCAAGATCCATGTCCCGGTGTTCGTCACCGAGTCCATGGTCGGCCACAAGCTCGGCGAGTTCTCGCCGACTCGCACCTTCCGCGGCCACGTCAAGGACGACCGGAAGTCGAAGCGCCGCTAACGCGGGGTGGAACTGACTATGACTCACACCGAAGGGACAACCATGGAAGCCAGGGCCCAGGCGCGGTACATCCGCGTCACGCCCATGAAGGCCCGCCGAGTGGTGGACCTCATCCGTGGCATGGATGCCACGGAGGCTCAGGCGGTCCTGCGCTTCGCCCCGCAGGCCGCGAGCGTGCCGGTAGGCAAGGTGCTTGACAGCGCCATTGCCAACGCCGCGCACAACTACGACCACTCCGACGCCTCTTCGCTGGTCATCAGCGAGGCGTATGTGGACGAGGGTCCGACCCTGAAGCGGTTCCGGCCGCGTGCCCAGGGACGTGCCTACCGGATCCGTAAGCGGACCAGCCACATCACCGTGGTCGTCAGCAGCAAGGAAGGAACCCGGTAATGGGCCAGAAGGTTAACCCGCATGGGTTCCGGCTCGGTATCACCACGGACTTCAAGTCCCGTTGGTACGCCGACAAGCTGTACAAGGACTACGTCAAGGAAGACGTTGCCATTCGTCGCATGATGACGAAGGGCATGGAGCGGGCCGGCATCTCGAAGGTTGAGATCGAGCGCACCCGTGACCGCGTCCGCGTGGACATCCACACCGCACGTCCGGGCATCGTCATCGGCCGCCGCGGCGCCGAGGCCGACCGTATCCGCGGCGAGCTGGAGAAGCTGACCGGCAAGCAGGTCCAGCTGAATATCCTCGAGGTCAAGAACCCCGAGGTGGACGCTCAGCTGGTGGCCCAGGCCGTCGCCGAGCAGCTGTCCTCCCGCGTCTCCTTCCGTCGCGCCATGCGTAAGAGCATGCAGTCGACGATGAAGGCCGGCGCCAAGGGCATCAAGATCCAGTGCGGTGGCCGTCTCGGCGGCGCCGAGATGTCCCGCTCGGAGTTCTACCGCGAGGGCCGCGTGCCCCTGCACACGCTCCGTGCGAACGTCGACTACGGCTTCTTCGAGGCCAAGACGACCTTCGGCCGTATCGGCGTGAAGGTCTGGATCTACAAGGGCGACGTCAAGAACATCGCCGAGGTGCGTGCCGAGAACGCCGCGGCCCGTGCCGGCAACCGTCCGGCCCGTGGTGGTGGCAACGACCGTCCCGCCGGCCGTGGTGGCCGCGGTGGCGAGCGTGGCGGCCGTGGCCGCAAGCCGCAGCAGAGCCCGGCTGCCGAGGCCCCCAAGGCCGACGCCGCCGCCGCTGCTCCGGCCGCTGAGGCGACGTCCTCTTCTACCGGCGGAACGGAGGCCTGACCGAAATGCTGATCCCCCGTAGGGTCAAGCACCGCAAGCAGCACCACCCGAAGCGCAGCGGAATGTCCAAGGGTGGCACGCAGGTTGCGTTCGGCGAATACGGTATCCAGGCGCTGACGCCCGCGTACGTGACGAACCGCCAGATCGAGGCCGCTCGTATCGCGATGACCCGTCACATCAAGCGTGGCGGCAAGGTCTGGATCAACATTTACCCGGACCGTCCGCTCACCAAGAAGCCTGCCGAGACCCGCATGGGTTCCGGTAAGGGTTCCCCCGAGTGGTGGATCGCGAACGTCAAGCCCGGTCGGGTGATGTTCGAGCTGTCCTACCCGAACGAGAAGATTGCGCGTGAGGCGCTTACCCGCGCTGCTCACAAGCTTCCGATGAAGTGCCGGATCGTTCGGCGCGAGGCAGGTGAGTCGTGATGGCGGCCGTTACCAAGGCGTCCGAACTGCGCGAGCTGGGCGGCGAGGAGCTTGTCGCCAAGCTTCGCGAGGCCAAGGAAGAGCTGTTCAATCTCCGCTTCCAGGCGGCGACCGGTCAGCTCGAGAACCACGGGCGGCTGAAGCTCGTCCGCAAGGACATCGCGCGGATCTACACCCTGATGCGTGAGCGCGAGCTGGGCATCGAGACGGTGGAGAGCGCCTGATGACTGAGAGCAACGTGACCGAGACGAACACCGACCGCGGATTCCGCAAGACCCGTGAGGGCCTGGTCGTCAGCGACAAGATGGACAAGACCGTCGTCGTCGCTGTCGAGGACCGTGTGAAGCACGCGCTGTACGGCAAGGTCATCCGCCGTACGAACAAGCTCAAGGCGCACGACGAGCAGAACGCCGCCGGCATCGGCGACCGCGTCCTCCTGATGGAGACCCGGCCGCTGTCCGCCACGAAGCGGTGGCGCATCGTCGAGATCCTCGAGAAGGCCAAGTAAATCCCTCCGAGGGGATTCCCTCGGAATAGTTCCGCCAGGCTCGGTGGGGCTCCGTGAGTGACTCGCGGAGCCCCACCGGGAACCGGCAGACGATCAGGAGATAGACGTGATCCAGCAGGAGTCGCGACTTCGTATCGCCGACAACACTGGTGCAAAGGAGATCCTTTGCATCCGTGTTCTCGGTGGTTCGGGTCGCCGCTACGCGGGTATCGGTGACGTCATCGTCGCCACCGTCAAGGACGCGATCCCCGGTGGCAACGTGAAGAAGGGTGACGTCATCAAGGCGGTCATCGTTCGCACCGTCAAGGAGCGCCGCCGCCAGGACGGCTCGTACATCCGCTTCGACGAGAACGCCGCCGTCATTCTGAAGAACGACGGCGACCCTCGCGGCACCCGTATCTTCGGCCCGGTGGGCCGTGAGCTGCGCGAGAAGAAGTTCATGAAGATCATCTCGCTCGCGCCGGAGGTGCTGTAAGCATGAAGATCAAGAAGGGCGACCTGGTTCAGGTCATCACCGGTAAGGACAAGGGCAAGCAGGGCAAGGTCATTGTGGCCTACCCCACGCAGGACCGTGTTCTCGTCGAGGGTGTCAACCGGGTCAAGAAGCACACCAAGGCCGGTCAGACGGCTCGTGGTTCGCAGACCGGTGGCATCGTGACCACCGAGGCCCCGATCCACATCAGCAACGTTCAGCTGGTGGTGGAGAAGGACGGCAAGAAGGTCGTCACCCGCGTTGGCTACCGCTTTGACGACGAGGGCAACAAGATCCGCGTTGCCAAGCGGACCGGTGAGGACATCTGATGACTGCCACCACCAACGCGCCGCGTCTGAAGCTGCGCTACCGCGAGGAGATCGCCGGCAAGCTGCGTGAGGAGTTCTCCTTCGAGAACGTCATGCAGATCCCCGGCCTCGTCAAGATCGTGGTCAACATGGGTGTGGGCGACGCCGCCCGCGACTCCAAGCTGATCGAGGGCGCCATCCGCGACCTCACCACGATCACCGGGCAGAAGCCGTCCGTCACCAAGGCCCGGAAGTCCATCGCGCAGTTCAAGCTGCGCGAGGGTCAGCCGATCGGCTGCCACGTCACCCTCCGCGGTGACCGCATGTGGGAGTTCCTGGACCGTACGCTGTCGCTCGCGCTGCCGCGTATCCGTGACTTCCGCGGCCTGTCCCCGAAGCAGTTCGACGGCCGTGGCAACTACACCTTCGGTCTCACGGAGCAGGTCATGTTCCACGAGATCGACCAGGACAAGATCGACCGGGTCCGGGGCATGGACATCACCGTGGTCACCACGGCGACCAACGACGACGAGGGTCGTGCCCTCCTTCGTCACCTCGGCTTCCCGTTCAAGGAGAACTGACCGTGGCGAAGAAGGCTCTGATCGCTAAGGCCGCCCGCAAGCCGAAGTTCGGTGTGCGCGGTTACACCCGCTGCCAGCGCTGCGGCCGTCCCCACTCCGTCTACCGCAAGTTCGGCCTGTGCCGCGTGTGCCTTCGTGAGATGGCCCACCGTGGCGAGCTGCCGGGCGTGACCAAGAGCTCCTGGTAATTCCCTTTCTGGGAATTACCCGAAGCTCTCGGTAAGCAACTGGTTGGCGGGAGCCCTCCCCCACATGCCGTAGGCTTGTGGGGTTGGGCGCCTGCCGTCCATTACGTCCGCGGGCAAAGCCCGCTCAACGACGCTTACTACGCCGTAGGTCCCCGCACCGCACCCGTCCCGGCTCTGATCGGGGAGAGGGATGGCGCATACAGGAAACCCCGGCGAGAGAGGCCGAAGGCCAATTCATGACCATGACTGATCCCATCGCAGACATGCTCACGCGTCTGCGTAACGCGAACTCGGCATACCACGACGACGTCGTGATGCCGCACAGCAAGATCAAGTCGCACATCGCGGAGATCCTCCAGCAGGAGGGCTTCATCACCGGCTGGAAGGTCGAGGACGCCGAAGTCGGCAAGAACCTCGTCCTGGAGCTGAAGTTCGGCCCGAACCGCGAGCGTTCGATCGCCGGCATCAAGCGCATCTCCAAGCCGGGTCTGCGCGTGTACGCGAAGTCCACCAACCTGCCGAAGGTCCTCGGCGGCCTGGGCGTGGCGATCATCTCCACGTCCTACGGTCTCCTGACCGGCCAGCAGGCAGGCAAGAAGGGCGTAGGTGGGGAAGTCCTCGCCTACGTCTGGTAGTCGGGAACGGAGGAAAAGCTCATGTCGCGAATCGGCAAGCTCCCCATCCAGGTTCCCGCCGGTGTGGACGTCACCATCGATGGCCGTACGGTCGCGGTGAAGGGCCCCAAGGGCACCCTCTCGCACACCGTTGCCGCGCCGATCGAGGTCACCAAGGGCGAGGACGGCATCCTTCAGGTGCTGCGCCCCAACGACGAGCGTCAGAACAAGGCCCTGCACGGCCTGTCCCGCACGCTGGTGGCGAACATGATCACCGGCGTGACCCAGGGATACATCAAGGCGCTCGAGATCAGCGGTGTCGGTTACCGCGTCCAGGCGAAGGGCTCCAATCTGGAGTTCGCCCTGGGCTACAGCCACCCCATCCTGATCGAGGCCCCCGAAGGCATCACCTTCAAGGTCGAGACGCCCACGAAGTTCTCCGTCGAGGGCATCGACAAGCAGAAGGTCGGCGAGGTCGCCGCGAAGATCCGCAAGCTGCGGAAGCCCGACCCGTACAAGGCCAAGGGCGTCAAGTACGCCGGCGAGGTTATCCGCCGCAAGGTCGGAAAGGCGGGTAAGTAAGCCATGGCATACGGTGTAAAGATCGCCAAGGGTGACGCGTACAAGCGCGCCGCCATCAAGCGTCGCCACATCCGCGTCCGTAAGCACGTCTCCGGTACGCCGGAGCGTCCTCGTCTGGTCGTGACGCGCTCCAATCGCAACATCGTCGCGCAGGTCATCGACGACATCGCGGGCCACACGCTCGCGTCGGCGTCGACCCTGGACACCTCGATCCGCGGTGGCGAGGGCGACAAGAGCGCCCAGGCCACGCAGGTCGGCGCCCTGGTCGCCGAGCGTGCCAAGGCCGCCGGTGTCGAGGCCGTCGTGTTCGACCGTGGTGGCAACAGGTACGCCGGGCGCATTGCCGCTCTGGCTGACGCCGCCCGCGAAGCCGGGCTGAAGTTCTAAGCCCCGGTTCCGGGACTAACGGACGTAACAGAGAGAGGTAAATCCAATGGCTGGACCCCAGCGCCGCGGAAGCGGTGCCGGTGGCGGCGAGCGGCGGGACCGGAAGGGTCGCGACGGTGGCCCTGCCGCCGAGAAGACCGCTTACGTTGAGCGCGTTGTCGCGATCAACCGCGTTGCCAAGGTTGTGAAGGGTGGTCGTCGCTTCAGCTTCACCGCGCTGGTCGTGGTGGGCGACGGTGACGGCACCGTAGGTGTCGGTTACGGCAAGGCCAAGGAGGTGCCGGCCGCCATCGCCAAGGGTGTTGAGGAAGCGAAGAAGAACTTCTTTAAGGTTCCCCGTATCCAGGGCACCATCCCGCACCCGATCCAGGGCGAGAAGGCCGCGGGCGTCGTCCTGCTCAAGCCGGCTTCCCCCGGTACCGGCGTTATCGCCGGTGGCCCGGTGCGTGCCGTGCTCGAGTGCGCGGGCGTCCACGACATCCTGTCGAAGTCGCTCGGCTCGGACAACGCGATCAACATCGTGCACGCGACCGTGGCGGCCCTCAAGGGCCTGCAGCGTCCCGAGGAGATCGCGGCCCGCCGCGGTCTGCCCCTCGAGGACGTCGCCCCCGCGGCTCTGCTGCGTGCGCGTGCGGGAGCGGGTGCGTAATGGCTCGCCTCAAGATCACGCAGACGAAGTCGTACATCGGCAGCAAGCAGAACCACCGCGAGACCCTGCGTTCGCTCGGGCTCAAGCGCCTTCACGACGTGGTGGTCAAGGATGACCGTCCCGAGTTCCGCGGCATGGTGCAGACCGTCCGCCACCTCGTGACGGTTGAGGAGGTCGACTGACATGGCGGAGCAGAAGCCGCTGAAGGTCCACAACCTCCGTCCTGCCCCGGGCGCCAAGACCGCCAAGACCCGTGTGGGTCGTGGTGAGGCGTCCAAGGGTAAGACCGCAGGTCGTGGTACCAAGGGCACCAAGGCCCGTTACCAGGTTCCGGAGCGCTTCGAGGGTGGGCAGATGCCCCTCCACATGCGTCTCCCGAAGCTCAAGGGCTTCAAGAACCCGTTCCGCACCGAGTACCAGGTCGTGAACCTGGACAAGCTCGACGCTCTCTACCCCGAGGGCGGCGAGGTCACGGTGGCCGATCTGGTCGCCAAGGGTGCGGTCCGCAAGAACAGCCTCGTCAAGGTCCTGGGCCAGGGCGAGATCTCCGTGGCGCTGCAGGTTTCGGTTGACGCCGTCTCCGGCTCCGCCAAGGAGAAGATTGCCGCCGCCGGCGGCACCGTCACCGAGCTCGTCTGAGACAACTCGATGACCTGAACACCCGACCGGGGATGCCTCTCAAAAGGGGCATCCCCGGTTGGTCGTTCCACGGTGGGCACTGTCGCCGGTAAGGTGGCGTGCATTGTTGGTGTATTGAAGCCGGGGGCTCGCCCCCGGACCCCCGCCGCGCGGTGTGTCCGCAGGGGTTCCCCGCGCGGTTTCGCTTGTCCCTTATCCGTCGATCCTCAATACCGTCACCTCTGACGCAGTAGCGCGGGGGTCGCAGGAGGCACCGTGCTCACCGCGTTCGCCCGGGCGTTCAAGACGCCCGACCTGCGCAAGAAGCTGCTCTTCACACTCGCCATTATCGTGCTGTACCGGCTCGGGGCACATATCCCCGTACCGGGTGTCAGTTACGAGAATGTCCAGACTTGTGTTGACGCGGCCCAGAAGGGCAACAACAGCCTGTTCGGTCTGGTGAACATGTTCAGCGGCGGGGCGCTGCTGCAGATCACGATCTTCGCGCTCGGCATCATGCCGTACATCACCGCGAGCATCATTCTGCAGCTGCTGACCGTGGTCATCCCCAGGCTGGAGGCCCTCAAGAAGGAGGGTCAGTCCGGCCAGTCGAAGATCACTCAGTACACCCGTTATCTGACGGTCGCCCTCGCCGTGCTGCAGGGCACCGGCCTGGTCGCGACCGCGCGCAGCGGCGCGCTGTTCAGTGGCTGCCCAGTAGCCACAGAGATCGTTCCCGACCGGTCGATCTTCGTCACCGTCACGATGGTGATCACCATGACCGCGGGTACCGCGGCGGTCATGTGGCTCGGTGAGCTCATCACCGACCGCGGCATCGGCAACGGCATGTCCATTCTGATGTTCATCTCGATCGCCGCCGGGTTCCCCGGTGCGCTGTGGGCCATCAAGCAGAGCGGCACGCTCGCCAAGGGCTGGATCGAGTTCGGCACGGTCATTCTGATCGGCTTCGTGATGGTGGGCCTGGTCGTCTTCGTCGAACAGGCGCAGCGCCGGATCCCCGTGCAGTACGCGAAGCGCATGATCGGCCGCAGGTCCTACGGGGGTACGTCGACGTACATCCCGTTGAAGGTGAACCAGGCGGGTGTGATCCCCGTCATCTTCGCGTCGTCGCTCCTCTACATCCCGGCGCTGGTGGCGCAGTTCTCCAACTCGAGCTCGGGCTGGAAGACATGGATCGAGGCGCACTTCGTCAAGGGTGACCACCCGTACTACATCGCGACGTACTTCCTGCTGATCGTGTTCTTCGCCTTCTTCTACGTGGCGATCTCGTTCAACCCCGAAGAAGTCGCCGACAACATGAAGAAGTATGGTGGCTTCATCCCGGGTATCCGGGCAGGTCGACCTACTGCCGAGTATCTGAGCTACGTGCTCAACAGGATCACTTGGCCGGGCTCGCTGTACCTGGGGCTGATCGCTCTTGTCCCGACGATGGCGTTGGCAGGCTTCGGCGGTGCGAACCAGAACTTCCCGTTCGGCGGGACAAGCATCCTGATCATCGTGGGTGTGGGTCTGGAAACCGTGAAGCAGATCGAGAGCCAGCTTCAGCAGCGTAATTACGAAGGGTTCCTCCGCTGATGCGAATCGTCCTCGTCGGACCGCCCGGTGCCGGCAAGGGAACGCAGGCTGCGTACCTCGCCAAAAACCTGTCGATCCCGCACATCTCCACGGGTGACCTGTTCCGCGCCAACATCAGCCAGGGCACCGCCCTCGGCAAACAGGCGAAGGCATACATGGACGCCGGGAACCTTGTGCCCGACGAGGTAACCATCGCGATGGCGCTGGACCGCATGGCCCAGCCGGACGCCCAGAAGGGTTTCCTGCTGGACGGCTTCCCGCGCAATGTGTCGCAGGCGGTGGCGCTGGACGAGGCGCTGGCGGCGGATGGTGTGACGCTGGACGCGGTCCTGGACCTGGAGGTCCCGGACGAAGAGGTCGTGAAGCGGATCGCCGGCCGGCGTATCTGCCGCAATGACAGCGCGCACGTCTTCCACGAGACGTACAGCCCGCCGGAGCGCGAGGGTGTCTGCGACGAGTGCGGCGGCGAGCTGTACCAGCGGGACGACGACTCCGAGGAGACGGTGCGGACCCGGCTGGAGGTCTACCACACGCAGACCGAGCCGATCATCGACCACTACCGGGCCCAGGGCCTCGTGGTCACGATCTCGGCGCTCGGTACGGTCACCGATGTGACCAAGCGTGCGATGGAGGCGCTTCAGCGGGACCGGGCCGCGCAGTCCTGAAGCAAGGTGTGACCAGTACGGCCGTGGCGTCCCTCGGGCACCACGGCCGTACTGTTGAACGGGGCACAATCAGTTGTAAGAACGTCACCAAGAGTCATTGAGAGTCAGGCGGAAGGCGCAGTCATGGTGGAGATCAAGACTCCCGAGCAGATCGCGAAGATGCGCGAGGCGGGACTGGTCGTCGCCGCCGTGCACGCGGCCACGAGCGAGGCCGCGGTGCCCGGCGCCACCACAAAGGATCTGGACCAGGTGGCCCGCAAGGTGCTCGCCGACCACGGCGCGAAGCCGAACTTCCTCGGGTACGGCGGGTTCCCCGCGACGATCTGCACCTCGGTGAACGATGTCGTGGTGCATGGCATCCCCGACGAGAAGACCGTCCTCAAGGACGGCGACATCATCTCCATCGACGCCGGCGCGATCATCGACGGCTGGCACGGTGACGCGGCCTTCACGGCGTTCGTCGGCACCGGTCACGCCCCGGAGCTGATCGAGCTCTCCCGGGTGACCGAGGAGTCGATGTGGGCCGGTATCGCGGCGATGCGCAACGGCGGCCGGCTGGTCGACGTGTCCCGGGCGATCGAGACGTACATCCGCCGCCAGCCCCGTCCGGGCGGCGGCAAGTACGGGATCATCGAGGAGTACGGCGGCCACGGCATCGGTACGGAGATGCACATGGACCCGCACCTGCTGAACTACGTCTCCCGCAAGCGCGGCAAGGGCCCGAAGCTGATCCCCGGCTTCTGCCTGGCGATCGAGCCCATGGTGTCGCTCGGTACCCCCCGCACGGAGGTGCTGGAGGACCAGTGGACGGTCATCACGACCGATGGCACCTGGTCTTCGCACTGGGAGCACTCGGTGGCTCTCACGGAGGAAGGCCCGCTGGTCCTGACGGCCCCGGACGGCGGCAAGGCCAAGCTGGCGGAGCTCGGCGTGACGGCGGCGCCCGACCCGCTGGCTTAAAAATCTCCGCCGGTGGGCAAACTCCACGGATTCGTCTTTTCAGATGTGCTGCCGTAGACTGACGCGTCGGCTCTGGTGTACCCGTGTGTCCGCATGCGGCTGTTGGAGTCGATCAAGGTAGCCGATTCGAAGGGCGAAGCGTGGCCAAGAAGCAAGGTGCCATCGAAATTGAGGGCACCGTGATCGAGTCCCTCCCGAACGCCATGTTCAAGGTGGAACTCCAGAACGGTCACAAGGTCCTCGCGCACATCAGCGGCAAGATGCGGATGCACTACATCCGAATCCTTCCCGATGACCGGGTCGTGGTGGAGCTGTCTCCGTACGACCTGACGCGTGGCCGGATCGTCTACCGATACAAGTAGATCTTGCTGACACCCCTTAGTCGGGGTGCCGGCACTGACCCGGAGAACCTCAATCCCATGAAGGTCAAGCCGAGCGTCAAGAAGATCTGCGACAAGTGCAAGGTGATCCGCCGTCACGGTCGGGTCATGGTCATCTGCGACAACCTGCGCCACAAGCAGCGCCAGGGCTGACGCACGACCGCCTGCCTCTCGCAGTACTTCGCGCGACGCGAGCAACTCGTTAATACGCAGTGTCCGACCCCCCTGCGGGTGTCGACACCTCCGGCGGAGGCCGGAGACCCGGACTCGTCCCTGCCCAGGTGCGGGGACGGTCATGTCCGGGACAGACACTGTGGAAGACCTCCGACATCAACAGGAGCCATGAATGGCACGCCTCGCAGGCGTTGACCTCCCGCGCGAAAAGCGCGTCGAGGTCGCCCTCACCTATGTCTTCGGCATCGGGCGCACCCGGTCCAAGGAGACGCTCGCCGCCGTCGGCGTCGACGCGAACGTCCGCGTTCGCGATCTGGCCGAGGAAGACCTCGTCAAGATCCGCGAGTACGTCGACGCCAACCTCAAGACCGAGGGTGACCTTCGTCGCGAGATCGCCGCCGACATCCGCCGCAAGGTCGAGATCGGCTGCTACCAGGGTCTGCGTCACCGCCGCGGCCTGCCGGTGCACGGTCAGCGCACCAGCACGAACGCTCGTACCCGCAAGGGTCCGCGTCGCGCCATCGCCGGCAAGAAGAAGCCGGGCAAGAAGTAGTCCTCAGCGGACGCTCACCAGCGGTCTTCGCTGTAGGACCGACCACCTCCACGCAGGAGTAAAGACATGCCTCCTAAGGGCCGTCAGGGCGCAGCCAAGAAGGTGCGCCGCAAGGAAAAGAAGAACGTCGCTCATGGGCACGCCCACATCAAGAGCACGTTCAACAACACGATCGTCTCGATCACGGACCCCTCGGGCAATGTGATCTCCTGGGCCTCCGCCGGCCATGTCGGCTTCAAGGGCTCGCGTAAGTCCACTCCCTTCGCCGCGCAGATGGCCGCCGAGTCGGCTGCCCGTCGCGCGCAGGAGCACGGCATGCGCAAGGTCGACGTCTTCGTCAAGGGCCCCGGCTCCGGCCGTGAGACCGCGATCCGCTCCCTCCAGGCCACCGGCCTCGAGGTGGGTTCGATCCAGGACGTCACCCCCACCCCGCACAACGGCTGCCGCCCTCCGAAGCGCCGCCGCGTCTGACCCTGTCCCCGTCACCGGGGCAGCAGGGGATTGGCCCGCCGGCGCAGCCGGCTGAAGGTCACGTACGGGCGGTACGGCGCTTCGGTGCCGTACCGCCCGTACCCTTGTTTCGTTGGCATCAAATAGTGGGTGCCAAGACTGGAGGCATTTCTCATGCTTATCGCTCAGCGTCCTTCGCTGACCGAAGAGGTCGTCGACGAATACCGCTCGCGGTTCGTCATCGAGCCGCTGGAGCCGGGCTTCGGCTACACGCTCGGTAACTCTCTGCGTCGTACGCTCCTCTCCTCGATCCCCGGTGCCGCTGTCACCAGCATCCGGGTCGACGGTGTCCTGCACGAGTTCACCACCGTGCCGGGCGTCAAGGAGGACGTCACCGACCTCATCCTCAACATCAAGCAGCTGGTCGTCTCCTCGGAGCACGACGAGCCGGTCGTGATGTACCTGCGCAAGCAGGGCCCCGGCCTGGTCACCGCTGCTGACATCGCCCCGCCGGCCGGTGTCGAGGTCCACAACCCGGACCTCGTGCTGGCGACGCTGAACGGCAAGGGCAAGCTGGAGATGGAGCTGACCGTCGAGCGCGGTCGCGGCTATGTCTCCGCCGTACAGAACAAGCAGGTGGGCCAGGAGATCGGCCGTATTCCGGTCGACTCCATCTACTCCCCGGTGCTCAAGGTCACGTACAAGGTCGAGGCGACCCGTGTCGAGCAGCGCACCGACTTCGACAAGCTGATCGTCGATGTCGAGACCAAGCAGGCCATGCGGCCGCGCGACGCCATGGCGTCCGCCGGTAAGACGCTGGTCGAGCTGTTCGGTCTGGCCCGCGAGCTCAACATCGACGCCGAGGGCATCGACATGGGCCCGTCCCCGACGGACGCCGCGCTCGCCGCCGATCTCGCCCTGCCGATCGAGGAGCTGGAGCTCACCGTTCGGTCGTACAACTGCCTCAAGCGCGAGGGCATCCACTCCGTGGGTGAGCTCGTGGCGCGTTCCGAGGCCGACCTGCTCGACATCCGTAACTTCGGTGCGAAGTCGATCGACGAGGTCAAGGCGAAGCTGGCCGGCATGGGCCTGGCGCTCAAGGACAGCCCGCCCGGATTCGACCCGACCGCCGCGGCGGACGCCTTCGGCGCGGACGACGACGCGGACGCCGGTTTCGTGGAGACCGAGCAGTACTGAGCCCCGTGTCCGGCACCGCCGGGACCGGCTTGATTTCTCTTCCGCGGGGCGGCCGCCTCGCGGGAACTGACATCGGTACCTGACACGGCCGGTGCAGATATGAAGGAGTAACACCATGCCGAAGCCCGCCAAGGGCGCCCGTCTGGGCGGCAGCGCTGCGCACGAGAAGCTGCTTCTCGCGAACCTCGCGAAGTCGCTCTTCGAGCACGGCCGCATCACCACGACCGAGGCCAAGGCCCGCCGCCTGCGCCCGATCGCGGAGCGCTTCATCACCAAGGCGAAGAAGGGCGACATCCACAACCGTCGCCAGGTGCTGCAGTCGATCACGGACAAGAGCGTCATCCACACGCTCTTCACCGAGATCGCCCCGCGGTACGAGAACCGCCCCGGTGGTTACACGCGCATCACCAAGATCGGCAACCGTCGTGGCGACAACGCCCCGATGGCGGTCATCGAGCTGGTCGAGGCCCTGACCGTGGCGCAGGAAGCCACCGGTGAGGCCGAGGCGGCGACGAAGCGCGCGGTCAAGGAAGACGCCCTCAAGAAGGACGAGGCTCCGGCCGAGACCGTCGAGGACGCCAAGCCGGCCGCCGAGGCCGAGTCCAAGGACGCCTGAGCGTTCTGACGGCTGACGGACGGGCCCGCTCCCTCACGGGGGCGGGCCCGTTCCGCTTTGAGAGGATCGACAGGTGAGCGAGGACATCGAGGGCCCCGCGCCCGGACACGTACGGGTGCGGCTGGATCTCTCGTACGACGGCAGGGACTTCTCCGGCTGGGCGAAGCAGAAGACCCGGCGCACCGTCCAGGGGGAGATCGAGGACGCGCTGCGTACGGTGACACGGTCCTCGCGGACGTACGACCTGACGGTCGCCGGGCGCACGGACGCGGGGGTGCACGCGCGGGGGCAGGTCGCGCATGTGGATCTGCCCGACGAGGTGTGGGCCGAGCACCAGGAGCGGCTGCTGCGGCGGCTCGCGGGGCGGCTGGGGCACGACGTACGGGTCTGGCGGGTGGCGGAGGCCCCGGCGGGCTTCAACGCGCGGTTCTCGGCGAGCTGGCGGCGTTACGCGTACCGGGTGGTGGACCACCCCGGCGGCGTGGATCCGCTGCTGCGTGGTCATGTGCTGTGGCACGACTGGCCGTTGGACGTGGCGGCGATGAACGCGGCGTCGGCCGGGCTGCTGGGCGAGCACGACTTCGCGGCGTACTGCAAGCGGCGCGAGGGCGCGACGACGATCCGTACGCTCCAGAAGCTGGAGTGGCAGCGGGACGCGCACGGAGTGATTACCGCGACCGTGAGGGCGGACGCCTTCTGCCACAACATGGTGCGCTCGCTGGTGGGCGCGCTGCTGTTCGTGGGGGACGGGCACCGGCCCGTGGAGTGGCCGGCGAAGGTGCTGGCCGCGGGGGTGCGCGACTCGGCGGTGCATGTCGTACGGCCGCACGGGCTGACGCTGGAGGAAGTCGGCTATCCGGCCGACGCGTTGCTGGGCGCGCGCAATCGCGAGGCCCGCAACAAGCGGACGCTGGGCGGCGGGGCCGGCTGCTGCTGAGCCCAGGCGCGCCGTCGGTGCGCAGGACGGCGGTGTCGGTGGGGCCGGCCGCGGCCGGCCCTACTGCTCGACCGGGGCCGTCGCCGCGGCCGAGGCCTGGGTCTTGCCGCGCTGGTGGATCTGACGGAAGGTGAACTCCGCTATGTCGTCACCGGTGGTGAAGACGTCCTTGCTCGCCTTCGTGACGTTCTTCCCGTCGGTGAAGCCGCCGACCGTGAAGTAGACGTACCTGCCGTACGAGTTGGTGGTCTTGCGGCAGACCGAGGGGGCCCGGCAGAACGTCCCGACGCCGGTCCCGGAGAGCGAGGCCAGACCGCCCTTGCGCTGGTCCACCTCGTTCTTGGCCTTCAGCGCCTGCGCCTCCTTCTCGAAGACCGCGACACCGATGGTGACGGCGACGCCGTCCTTGCTGTACGTGGCGCGGATGACCCGGTCGCAGCTGTTGGAGGCGAGGACGGAGCCGAGCGTGCCCTGCGTCGCCGCGGCGCAGTTGGTGGTGCTGCTCGTGGCGCCCTTCTGGTAGACGCGGCTGCCCATCGTGAGCTTCCGGCCCGGGAAGAGGGTGTCGGCGCTCAGCGGCGCCTTGTCCTTGTCGGCGCTGGAGACGAAGTCCTTGGGGTTCGGCGGCGGCAGCGGCGCGACCGAGGAGAAGGACGGCTCGGGCTCGGCGGACTCGCTCGGCAACTCGGTGGGAGCGGCCGGTTCCGTCGCGTTCTTGTCCGAGGCGCGGTCGTCACTGCCGCCGTCCATGAAGACGACGGCGGTCGCCACGATCGCGGCGACCGTCACGGTCGCGAGCACACCGCCGCCGATCAGCGTCCAGCGCTTGCGGCGGGTGCGTGAGGCGGAGGCGTCCGCCAGTGCCGCCCAGTCGGGTGTCTGCGATCCGTACGGGTCCGGTGATCCATGCGGGTTCTGGGATCCGTACGGGTCCTGCGGTCCCTGCTGCGATCCGTACGGATCCTGCCCCGGTGAACCGGAGCCGCCCCAGGGTGGTCCCCCTTGCCCAAAGCTCATGCCGCGCAGTTTACGGCGGGGGTGGACGGGCCTGTACCGGGGTGCGGGAGAAAACGTTTGGGCGTTGGCGCCGCCTGCACCGACAATGCCGGACATGGGACATCTAGAGGCCGCGCACCTGGAGTACTACCTCCCCGACGGACGGGTGCTGCTCGGCGACGCCTCGTTCCGGGTGGGAGAAGGCGCCGTCGTCGCCCTGGTCGGGGGCAACGGCGCGGGCAAGACGACGCTGCTGCGGCTGATCGCGGGGGAGCTGCAGCCGCACGGCGGCACGGTGAGGGTCAGCGGCGGGCTCGGCGTGATGTCGCAGTTCGTGGGATCGGTGCGCGACGAGCGTACGGTCCGTGACCTGCTGGTCTCCGTCGCACAGCCACGGATCCGGCAGGCGGCGGCCGCCGTCGACGAGGCCGAGCAGGGGATCATGACCGTCGACGACGAGGCCGCGCAGATGCGGTACGCGCAGGCGCTGAGCGACTGGGCGGAGGCGCGCGGGTACGAGGCCGAGACGGTCTGGGACATGTGCACGACGGCGGCGCTGGGTGTCCCGTACGAGAAGGCGCAGTGGCGCGAGCTGCGCACGCTCAGCGGCGGCGAGCAGAAGCGGCTGGTGCTGGAGGCGCTGCTGCGCGGGCCCGACGAGGTGCTGCTGCTCGACGAGCCGGACAACTATCTGGACGTGCCCGGCAAGCGCTGGCTGGAGGAGCGGCTGAAGGAGACCCGTAAGACGGTCCTCTTCGTCTCCCACGACCGGGAGCTGCTGGCCAGGGCGGCCGAGAAGATCGTGAGCGTCGAGCCGGGTCCGGCCGGCTCCGACGTATGGGTGCACGGCGCCGGGTTCGATACGTACCACGCGGCGCGCAAGGAGCGCTTCGCGCGCTTCGAGGAGCTGAAGCGGCGCTGGGACGAGGAGCACGCCCGGCTGAAGGCGCTGGTGCTGCGGCTGCGGCAGCAGGCGGCGATCAGCCCCGACATGGCCTCGCGCTACCGGGCGATGCAGACGCGCTTCAAGAAGTTCGAGGAGGCGGGGCCGCCGCCGGAGCCGCCGCGCGAGCAGGAGATCACCATGCGGCTGCGTGGCGGGCGCACCGGGGTGCGGGCCGTGACCTGCAAGGACCTGGAGCTGACCGGCCTGATGAAGCCGTTCTCGCTGGAGATCTACTACGGCGAGCGCGTGGCCGTCCTCGGGTCGAACGGCTCCGGGAAGTCCCACTTCCTGCGGCTGCTGGCCGGGGAGGACGTCCGGCACGGCGGAGAGTGGAAGCTGGGCGCGCGGGTCGTCCCCGGGCACTTCGCGCAGACACACGCCCACCCCGAGCTGCTGGGGCGGACGCTCGTCGACATCCTGTGGACGGAGCACGCCAAGGACCGGGGCGGCGCGATGAGCGTGCTGCGCCGGTACGAGCTGGAGCGCCAGGGCGACCAGCCCTTCGAGAAGCTCTCGGGCGGGCAGCAGGCGCGCTTCCAGATCCTGCTGCTGGAGCTGCGGGGCACGACGGCGCTGCTGCTGGACGAGCCGACGGACAACCTCGACCTGGAGTCCGCGGAGGCCCTTCAGGAGGGGCTGGAGGTGTACGAGGGCACGGTGCTGGCGGTCACCCACGACCGCTGGTTCGCCCGCACCTTCGACCGGTATCTTGTGTTCGGCTCGGACGGAGTCGTACGGGAGACGCCGGAGCCGGTCTGGGACGAGCGACGCGTGGTGCGCGCCCGCTAGGGCGTGTTGCGAAAGTCCCGCCTGGCTCGCGACGCCCGGCACGCACGCTCGCCGCGTTGTCGGAGCCGTCCAAGTACGTCCGGTACGAGGACGATCCTCCGCCTTGCGATCGCACGCACCGGACGCCGCGAGCCCCGCCCTGGGGCGGGCGGGCGGCGCTACTTTCGCAACACGCCCTAGGCCCTGTCCGGCCGGTGTGTGCCCAGAACCCCGCCCGGCTCCCGCACGCCCTGGAGGGGCGCCTCAACGGCCCTTAAAGTGGTGGTAGTTGACGTGTGGTGCGACCGGGGGCGGGGCGTGCATGCAGCAGGACGGAACGACGGACGAGCCGGGGCCCGGCCGCCGGTTCGGGCAGTTCACCGTGGTGGCCGAGCTGGCCAGCGGCGGCATGGGGCGGGTCTATCTGGCCCGCTCGCCCGGCGGGCGGACCGTGGCCGTCAAGACGCTGCTCGCCGAGGACGCCAGCGGCGCGGTCGCCTCGGCCGACCGGCGCCGTTTCGCTCGTGAGGTCGCGCTGGCCCAGCGGGTGAAGGGCGTGTTCACGGCGAGCGTCGTCGACGCGGACGCCCGGGCGCCGATGCCGTGGATGGCGACGGAGTACATCGCGGCGCCGTCCCTGCGGGATCTGGTGGAGCGCTGCGGGACGCTGGACGGGCCCGCCCTCCACTGGGTCGCGGCCGGGGTCGCGGAGGCGCTGGTCAGCGTGCACGCGGCGGGACTGGTGCACCGGGACGTCAAGCCGTCGAACGTACTGCTGCCCGTCGAGGGCCCCCGGGTGATCGACTTCGGCATCTCCCAGGCCAGTGATGTCACGCGCACCCACGCCGTGCTCGGTACGGTCGCCTACGCGGCGCCCGAGCAGGCCAGGGGCGAGGTGACCACCCCGGCCTCGGACGTCTTCTCGCTGGGCGCGACGCTCTTCTTTCTCGCGGTCGGGCGCGCACCGTACCGGGACGGCGGCTCAGGACCCGCCCTGGAGCAGCTGGTCAGGGCCGCCCATGGCGATCTGGATGTCACCGGTCTGCCGCCCGGGCTGGAGTCGCTCGTACTGCCCTGTCTGGCCCTGGACCCCGCCGACCGGCCCACCCCCGCCCGGCTGCTGGAGAGCTGTGCGGCCCGGCTGGGGGACCGTCCGGATGCCCGGGGCGGGGCGGACTGGCTCAGCCCCGGCTGGGTCTCGGCGATCGAGCGGCACCGCGAGCGCAGGACCCGTGAGGTGGAGGAGGCGCGGCAGCGGTCCGATCCAGCCGCTCCGACCGGCCCGGTGTCCCTGCCGGGACGGACCTCCCGGCTGCCCCCGCCGCCGGCCGGCCCGGGGGACGTGTCCGGTCCGCCGGGCGTGCCGTGGCTCCGGACGGCCCGCGGCCGGCTCTGGGGCGTGGCGGGGCTGCTGGCAGTGGTGGCGGCGGCCGGACTGGCCGTTCTGCGGCCCTGGGAGTCCGGGGGCCCTACGGTGGCCGCGCCCGACAAGCCGATGGAGATCTACCCGGTGGAGCAGAGCGCCCAGGGGATCTGCCCTTCGGCGGGGGTGCTGGAGACGCGGGTTCCGGAGGGGAGATCCTTCACGGCCGACGACCGGCAGAGCTGTGTCACGATCTCCACCGAGGGAAGTATGAAGATCAGCGCACTGAAAGCCGTGCGCGCGGTCGACAACGCGTCGACCGGTCAGGGCTGGATCGTCGAGATGGCCTTCAAGCCCGAGGACGCCACGCGGTTCGCCGAGCTGTCCGGGCGGGTGGCGGCGCTGGACGCGCCGCGCAACCAGCTGGCGATCGTCCAGGGCGACCGGCTCCTCAGCGCCCCCGCCGTCATGGACCGGCTGACCGACGGCCGGATGCAGATCGCCGGCGGCCTCAACCAGTGGCAGGCCGAGCAGCTGGCGAGCGCCCTGGGCGCCCGCTGAGAGCTATGGTTGTCCGGCTCGCCGGCCATCGGCCGGGGCCGCCGGGGGAGCGGGCCGGAGGCATTTTGACCCAGGTGGGGGAGCCCGGGTATTCTGCTGGTTCGTTATGCGTATTGGCTTGTTCATTCTCACGTGATGGGCCCTTACGCCGGTCCGCCGGGCCGATGACCAGCGGCAGGCAGCGGGTTGCGTCCCCGTATGCCAGCCAGGGCTGTCGTGATCGTCCAGGTGGCCTTGTCAGGACCCATTCACTGAAGAAGCGAAGGCATACGACCGTGCGTACGTACAGCCCCAAGCCCGGCGATGTGACGCGCCAGTGGCACATCATCGACGCGCAGGACATCGTCCTGGGCCGTCTGGCGACCACTGCCGCATCCCTTCTCCGGGGTAAGCACAAGCCGATCTATGCACCCCACGTCGACACTGGTGACTTCGTCATCATCATCAACGCGGAGAAGGTGCACCTGTCCGGCAACAAGCGGACCCAGAAGATGGCGTACCGCCACTCGGGTTACCCGGGTGGTCTGCGTTCCGTCCGCTACGACGAGCTGCTGGCCAAGAACCCCGAGAAGGCTGTGGAAAAGGCCATCAAGGGAATGATCCCGAAGAACACCCTGGGTCGTCAGATGCTCTCGAAGCTGAAGATCTACGCGGGCGACCAGCACCCGCACGCTGCTCAGCAGCCGGTCCCGTTCGAGATCACCCAGGTCGCGCAGTAGTTCCGGCCACCCCCTAAGACGAAAAGAAATCTGAGGAGCATCGTGGCCGAGTCCACTGTTGAGAACCCCGTCGAAGGCGCCGAGGTCGAAGAGACCTTCGCCGAGGTGACGACCTTCGAGTCGGAGACCCCCGTCGAGGGTGAGTACACCTCCGAGTCCCTGGCGTCCCGCTTCGGCGACCCCCAGCCGGCCGCCGGCCTGGGCCGCCGCAAGAACGCCATCGCCCGCGTCCGGATCGTCCCGGGCACCGGCAAGTGGAAGATCAACGGTCGCACCCTTGAGGAGTACTTCCCCAACAAGGTGCACCAGCAGGCTGTCAACGAGCCCTTCAAGGTGCTCGAGCTCGACAACCGCTACGACGTCATCGCCCGTATCTCGGGTGGCGGCGTCTCCGGCCAGGCCGGCGCGCTGCGCCTCGGCGTGGCCCGTTCGCTGAACGAGGCGGACGTGGACAACAACCGCGCCCCGCTGAAGAAGGCCGGCTTCCTGAGCCGCGACGACCGCGCGGTCGAGCGCAAGAAGGCCGGTCTCAAGAAGGCCCGTAAGGCCCCGCAGTACAGCAAGCGCTAGTCGCTCGCTGGCCGGTACAGGCTCTCAACGCCTCTACGGCACCCGAACGCCCCGGCGGCACTCCGTGCTGCCGGGGCGTTCGTTTATCGGTCGACTCGGGCGTATAACAGCATCAGGCGCTCAAGAGTTTGCATTTTCGGAGCATTTTCGTTCGGAGCGGTTCAGCTCTGGGCGTTTTCGGAGGGAGAGCTGTGGGACGACTCTTCGGCACGGACGGTGTGCGCGGTGTCGCCAACGCTGATCTGACGGCAGAGCTGGCGCTCGGTCTGTCGGTCGCGGCGGCGCATGTGCTCGCCGAGGTGGGGACGTTCGAGGGGCATCGGCCCACGGCGGTGGTCGGGCGTGATCCCCGGGCCTCCGGCGAATTCCTGGAGGCCGCCGTGGTGGCGGGTCTCGCGAGCGCGGGCGTGGACGTCCTGCGCGTCGGTGTGCTGCCCACCCCCGCGGTGGCGTATCTCACCGGGGTGCTGGGCGCCGACCTCGGCGTGATGCTGTCCGCGAGCCACAACGCCATGCCCGACAACGGCATCAAGTTCTTCGCCCGGGGCGGGCACAAGCTCGCCGACGAGCTGGAGGACCGGATCGAGGCCGCGTACCTGGAGAACACGGTGCACCGCACCGGGGCCCCCTGGACCAGGCCGACCGGGGCGGGCGTCGGCCGGGTCCGCTTGTACGACGAAGGTTTCGATCAATATGTGGCACATCTGATCGGTGTGCTGCCGAACCGGCTCGACGGGCTCACGGTCGTCCTGGACGAGGCGCACGGCGCTGCCGCCCGGGTCTCGCCCGAGGCCTTCGCACGGGCCGGCGCCGAGGTCATCACGATCGGCGCTGAGCCGGACGGGTTGAATATCAACGACGGATGCGGCTCCACGCATCTGGGCCAGCTGAAGGCCGCGGTCGTCGAGCACGGCGCGCACTTCGGCATCGCCCACGACGGCGACGCGGACCGCTGCCTGGCCGTGGACGCGGCGGGCGAGGAGGTCGACGGCGACCAGATCCTCGCCGTGCTGGCCCTGGCGATGCGCGAGGCGGGCACGCTGCGCGGCGACGCGGTGGTCGGGACGGTCATGTCCAACCTCGGCTTCAAGATCGCGATGGAGCGCGAGGGCATTCACCTCGTCGAGACCGCGGTCGGCGACCGGTACGTACTGGAGTCGATGAAGGAGCACGGCTACGCCCTCGGCGGTGAGCAGTCGGGCCATGTCATCGTCCTCGACCACGCGACGACCGGCGACGGCACGCTGACCGGCCTGATGCTGGCGGCCCGGGTCGCCGCGACCGGCCGTACGCTGGCCGACCTCGCGGCCGTCATGGAGCGGCTGCCCCAGGTGCTGATCAATGTGCCCGACGTCGACAAGTCGCGGGTGAAGACGTCCGCGGAACTGGCCGCGGCGGTCGCCGAGTCCGAACGCGAACTGGGCTCCACGGGCCGGGTCCTGCTGCGCCCGTCGGGTACGGAGCCGCTGGTACGGGTCATGGTCGAGGCGGCGGACATCGACCAGGCGAGGTCGGTGGCGAGCCGGCTGGCGGACGCCGTCAAGTCGGCGCTGGGCTGACCGGCGCGGGAGCGCTGAGCTGACCCGCGCGTTGAAGCGCCGGGCTGAACCGCGAGCGGGAGCGCCCCGGCCGGACAGGACCTAAAATCTCTTGGACGCCGGGGTGCCGTCGCGGCGTATACGGCCCCGCTGGGTCGCCCAGAGCGCCTTCTGTACGAGCAGGGTGAGCGTCCCGGCGACCACGATGCCCGCGAGGTTCAGCAGCAGCTGGCTGGTGGAGCCCCAGACCTGGGCGAACTCGCCGTAGCCGAGCGCGACCGCCGCGTTGGCGGCCGCCGGGACCGTCGTCACCGAGATGGCGACCCCCACCAGCAGGCCCGACTTCGCCGAGGTCAGCGAGAGCATCCCGGCCACGCCCGCGAGCCCCGCGACCACGACCGAGAACATGTCCGGGTTCCAGATGAACGCGGTGTTCGGCCGGTCGGCCTCCAGCATCGACTCCGTGAAGAGCCCGAAGGCGTCCATCAGCAGGCTGAAGCCGGTCGTCAGCGCTATCGCCAGGGCGAACCCGGCGATCAGCGCGACCAGCGAGCGCCACACCAGCAGCGGGGCGCGCCGCACCACCGCCGTACAGACCCCGGCCAGCGGGCCGAACTCCGGTCCCACGGCCATCGCGCCCACGATCAGGATCGCGTTGTCCATCACCACACCGCAGGCCGCGATCATCGTCGCGAGGGTGAGGAACGCCAGATAGGTGAAGGAGAGCGTGGACTCCTCGTGGGTCGCCTCCGCCAGCTGCTCCCAGAGCACGGCGTCGGCGCCCTCGCCCGGAGCCTCTTCCTCCGCTTTGTCGGCCCGCTGGGACAGCGACAGATCGATGTTCTCCACGGCGATCGACCCGGACTCGTCGATCCCGAGGGCGCGCAGCTCGGCGATCAGCTCGTCGCCCGCCTCGCGCGCCACGTCGCACATGACCAGATCGCCCCGCGGATCGCGCGAGGCGCCGGGCACGACGGCGAGATGCGCGGTGCCGACGGTCCGCTCCACCGCCCGCAGGACCTCGTCGGTGCGGTCGGCGGGTACGAGCAGACGCAGATGCAGCACGCCGACGGCTCCTCGAAGTGCGAAGTGTGCGGGATTCAGAGTTTGCGCAGGGACAGCCGCTGGACCTTGTGGTCCGGGCCCTTGCGCAGGACCAGGGTGGCGCGGCCCCGCGTCGGGGCCACATTTTCCAGCAGATTGGGCTTGTTGATGGTCCGCCACATCGTACGGGCGTAGTCCAGGGCCTCTTCCTCGGAGACCTGGGTGTACTTCCTGAAGTACGAGAAGGGGTTCTGGAAGGCCGTCTCGCGCAGCCTGCGGAACCGGTTGAGATACCAGGTCTCGATGTCCTCGGCGCGGGCGTCCACGTACACACTGAAGTCGAAGTAGTCGGCGAGCCCGACCCGCGTCCTGCCGTCCTTGCCCGGCAGCGCGGGCTGGAGGACGTTGAGCCCTTCGACGATGAGGATGTCCGGCCGCCGTACGGTGAGCAGTTCGCCGGGCACGATGTCGTAGATCAGATGCGAGTAGACGGGCGCGGTGACCTCGTCCTTGCCGGCCTTGATGTCGGCGACGAACCGGGTCAGGGCCCGCCGGTCGTACGACTCCGGGAAGCCCTTGCGCGACATCAGTCCGCGCGACTCCAGCTCCTTCATCGGGAGCAGGAAGCCGTCGGTGGTGACGAGTTCGACCCGGGGATGCTCGGGCCAGCGCGCCAGCAGCGCCTGCAACAGCCGCGCGACAGTGGACTTCCCGACGGCCACACTGCCCGCGACCCCTATGACGAAGGGCGTACCGCGCTGGGCGCCGTGCCCGTTGCCCGCGTCCCCGAGGAAGGTGTTCAGCGCGCCCCGCAGCCCGGCCGTGGCCTGGACATAGAGATTGAGCAGCCGGGAGAGCGGCAGATAGACGTCCCGTACCTCGTCGAGGTCGATGACATCGCCGAGCCCGCGCAGCTGTTCGACCTCCTCGGCGGTCAGCGGCAGCGGAGTCTTGTCCCGCAGCGCGCTCCACTCGGCGCGGGTGAGGTCGACGTACGGGGTCGGCCCGTGCTCGCCCCGGCGCTGGGGGTTTCGTAGCGGCAAACTGATCACGCAGCCATTGTCGGGGCTACGAGGCGGTTGTGGATGGTGTGCTGGGTCACGTGGCCGAGCCTGCGGCGGCGGCCGGCCGGTCCCGCTGCCGCCAGGCCCTGGTGAGTTGGGACGTCAGCCAGAGCGTGGCGATCGTGGTCAGTGCGGAGCGGAGCAGCCCGATGTCGGGGGACCACCAGGCGTAGACCGTGGCGGGGAGGAAGACCAGCAGGCCCAGGACGCGCGGGAGCCACCAGCGGCGGGGGCGGGGGAAGACCGGCTGTGGCGGGGGCGGGGGATGGCCCGGTTCTGTGGAGAGGGTGTCCCTGATGCCGGCCAGTACCCCGCGCCGGGCGAGGACCTGGGCGCCCGGCAGCGCGGTGAGGATCTCGTCGCGTTCGCCGAAGCCCGGTGGGAGCGGAGGCAGGCCGAGGGCCGCCACCAGCGCGCTCTGCCGGCGGGCGGGGTCGTCCGAGCCGCGGAGCAGCCGGGTGAGCGGGCGCGGGTCGGCGATGGAGTAGACCGTGGCGAGCGTACGGGCGGTGGCGGCGGCCGTCGCGAGGTCGGGGACCGGCGCCGCCGGATCCCACTCGTGGTCGGCGACCGTCCGGCCCTTGTGGAGCAGGGTGAAGCCGTGGCGGTCCGCGGTTCTGCGCAGGACGAGCGCGGGCCAGCGCTCGCCGGTGGTGAAGCTGTCGGCCGCGGCGGTGAGGCGTTCCTCGCCGAGGAGCGTCGCGCGTTTGCCGGGGGAGGCGTCGGCGGCCAGCTCGACGTACGACGTGCTGCCTGCCGCCGGGGCGATCCGCAGCCGCACGCCGCACAGCAGCGCCGCCTCCGCGACCTTGTGGGGCGGTGCGCCGACCAGGGCCAGGGAGCGCGGGGTGTGGTGGCGGTAGGGGACCTGGGCCGGTACGTCCGGGGTCTTCGGTGTCGAGAAGAACGGGATCCGCGACGCCACATGCATCCGTACGCCGGTACGGAAGTCCAGGAACTCCTGCCGCGCGTCACCGAAATACGCCCACGGAAGCTCGGTCGCCTGCACGCCCACCGCCCGGAACTGCTCCAGCGCCTCGTCGTGCCGGCCCGCGAGGATCAGCATCAGGGCGAGGTGGTTGCGTACGCCCGCCGCCTCCGGATCGCCCGGCGGAGAGCCGGCGGACAGCGTCAGCGCCCGTTCGATCGCCGTGTCGATACGGGCCCGTCCGATCGGCCCGTCCGCCGTGCCCCGCCCGGCGCGGTCGGCCACCACCTCGTACTCGACGGCCGCGAGCAGCGGCAGGGCGTGCAGCTTCGATCCCGGCAGCGCCCCCTGCGCGGCGCGTTCCGCGAAGTCGAACATCTCCTCGTGCGAGCCGTACCACTTGTCGCACAGGTACTGCATCGCCGCCAGATGGCAGCCGTAGTGGTGCGGGGCGCGGAGCGTGGCCTCCGTCCAGTACGCGTCGAAGACCTCGCGCGGCGCCTGGCTGCCCCGCGCATGCGTCAGCGCCACCTGCCACGGCACCGGATCGGCCGGATTCAGCTCGGCCGCGGCCCCGATCACCGGCGCCGCGTCGTCCAGCAGCGCGAAGAACGCCTGGAACTGATCCTTCGGCACATCCTTCGCGCGGGCGCCGGTCCGTATCTCCCACGCCTGCTTGACGCGGAGATCGGCCTTGACCAGTACGGCGTCGGGGTCGTCGGGGTCCTGGGCCAGCCAGCCGTCCAGCCAGCCGGGGTTGTGCAGCGCGCTCTCGGCGAGGCGGGGCACCCAGCTGCCGCGGCGCTCCCACTCGGCGCCCAGCCGGGTGGCGGCGAGCAGTTCCCTGGCCGGTCCGTGATCGCCGGCGGAGGCCGCGGTGAGGGCGGCGCGCAGCTCGGGGGCGGCCGGATCGAGGACCACGGCCGCGTCGGGCGGCAGGTCCGCGCCGACGGCTGCGCCGTGGCGGAGCATGCGGGGCAGGGTGAGCAGCGTGCGGAGTGTCACGAAGCCCCATTGAATGCGGTCGGTGGTGGCCGCCACCAGAGGATTTCGATGACGATTTCGACGGTGACCCCGAGGAGGATTCCGACGGCGAAACCCTGCCACAGGATGAGTTACGGGGGGCGCGGGGCAGTGCACCGTAGGCTGCCGACATGTGCGGAATCGTGGGTTACGTCGGCGGACAGTCGGCGCTTGATGTGGTCATCGCGGGCCTCAAGCGGCTCGAGTACCGGGGTTACGACTCCGCCGGAGTCGCGGTGCTCGCGGACGGCGGGCTGGCCTCGGCGAAGAAGGCGGGCAAGCTCGTCAACCTGGAGAAGGCGCTGGTGGAACGGCCGTTGCCGAGCGGCGTCACCGCGATCGGGCATACCCGGTGGGCCACCCACGGCGGCCCGACCGACGTCAACGCCCACCCGCATCTGGACAACGCAGGGCGCGTGGCCGTCGTACACAACGGGATCATTGAGAACTTCGCGGCGCTGCGGGCCGAGCTGGCCGAGCGCGGCCATGACCTGGAGTCGGAGACCGACACCGAGGTCGTGGCGCATCTGCTCGCCGAGACCTTCTCGTCGTGCGGCGATCTCGCCGAGTCGATGCGGCAGGTGTGCCGGCGCCTCGACGGGGCGTTCACGCTCGTCGCCGTGCACGCGGACGAGCCGGACGTGGTCGTCGGCGCGCGCCGCAACTCCCCGCTCGTGGTCGGCGTCGGCCAGGGCGAGTCCTTCCTCGCGTCGGACGTCGCCGCGTTCATCGCCCATACGCGCTCCGCGATCGAGCTGGGCCAGGACCAGGTGGTCGAGCTGCGCAGGGACGGGGTGACCGTCACCGACTTCGACGGCGCGCCGGCCGAGGTCCACTCGTACCACGTGGACTGGGACGCCTCGGCCGCCGAGAAGGGCGGTTACGACTACTTCATGCTCAAGGAGATCGCCGAGCAGCCGAAGGCGGTCGCGGACACGCTGCTCGGGCGGATCGACGCCGAGGGCTCGCTGAGGCTCGACGAGGTGCGCATCCCGGCGTCGGTGCTGCGGGAGGCGGACAAGGTCGTGATCGTGGCGTGCGGGACGGCTTTCCACGCCGGGCTCATCGCGAAGTACGCCATCGAGCACTGGACCCGGATGCCGTGCGAGGTGGAGCTCGCGAGCGAGTTCCGCTACCGCGATCCGATCCTGGACCCGCGCACGCTGGTGATCGCGATCTCGCAGTCCGGCGAGACCATGGACACGCTGATGGCGCTGCGGCACGCCCGTGAGCAGGGCGCGAAGGTGCTGGCCATCTGCAATACGAACGGTTCGACGATCCCGCGCGAGTCGGACGCGGTCCTGTACACGCACGCCGGTCCCGAGGTCGCCGTCGCCTCCACCAAGGCGTTTCTGACCCAGTTGGTGGCGTGCTACCTGGTCGCGCTGTATCTGGGGCAGCTGCGCGGCACCAAGTGGGGTGACGAGATCCGGGCCGTCATCCGGGACCTGTCGCGGATCTCCGGCGCGGTGGACCGCGTCCTGGAGACGATGAAGCCGGTACGGGAGCTGGCGCGCTCGCTCGCGGACAAGAAGACGGTGCTGTTCCTGGGCCGCCATGTGGGCTATCCGGTGGCCCTGGAGGGTGCGCTCAAGCTCAAGGAGCTGGCGTACATGCACGCCGAGGGGTTCGCGGCGGGCGAGCTGAAGCACGGTCCCATCGCGCTGATCGAGGAGGACCTGCCGGTGGTGGTGGTCGTACCGTCGCCGCGTGGCCGCTCGGTGCTGCACGACAAGATCGTGTCGAACATCCAGGAGATCAGGGCCAGGGGCGCGCGGACGATCGTGATCGCGGAGGAGGGGGACGAGGCGGTGGTGCCGTACGCGGACCATCTGATCCGTATCCCGGCGACGCCTACGCTGCTCCAGCCGCTGGTCGCGACGGTGCCGTTGCAGGTGTTCGCGTGCGAGCTGGCGACGGCGCGGGGCAACGAGGTGGACCAGCCGAGGAACTTGGCGAAGTCCGTGACGGTGGAGTGAGATACGGAGCGGGGCCGACATGAGGGCGGGAGTGAGGCTGGGGTGAGGGTGGCTGCCGGGTGATTATCGGGGTGGGGATCGACGTGGCGGAGATCGCCCGGTTCGCGGAGTCGTTGCGACGTACGCCGCAGCTGGCCCAACGGCTCTTCGCGGAGAAGGAGTTGCTGCTGCCGAGCGGGGAGCGGCGCGGGGTGGCCTCGCTGGCGGCGCGGTTCGCCGCCAAGGAGGCCGTGGCCAAGGCACTGGGTGCGCCCGGCGGGCTGCACTGGACCGATGCCGAGGTGTACGTGGAGGAGAGCGGGCAGCCGCGGCTGCGGGTACGCGGGACGGTGGCGGCGCGCGCGGCCGAGCTGGGCGTACGGAGCTGGCATGTCTCGCTCAGCCACGACGCGGGGGTGGCGTCCGCCGTAGTGATCGCCGAGGGTTGAACGGAGGAGGGCTGACCGCATGCGTACTGCGTACAGCGTGGAGACGGTAAGGAACGCCGAGCGGGAACTGATGGCACGGCTGCCGGAGGGCGCGCTCATGCAGCGCGCCGCCGCCGGTCTCGCCACGGTCTGCGCCGGCCTGCTGCGGCGGGTGTACGGGGCGCGGGTCGTCCTGCTCGCCGGCAGCGGGGACAACGGAGGTGACGCCCTGTACGCCGGGGCCCGGCTGGCCCGCAGGGGCGCCGGGGTGACGGCGGTGCTGCTCGCCCCCGACCGCGCCCATCCGGCCGGGCTGGCGGCGCTGCTCGGCGCGGGCGGGCGGGTCGCCGATGACCCGTTCGCGGCGCTGGCCGCCGCCGATCTGGTGCTGGACGGCATCACCGGCATCGGCGGACACGGCGGACTGCGCCCGGACGCCGTGCCGGTGGCACGGGCCGCGCACGGCTCCGGGGCGGTGATCGTCGCCGTCGACCTGCCGAGCGGGGTGGAGGCGGGCAGCGGCCAGGTGGCGGGAGAGGCGGTATGCGCGGATGTGACGGTGACGTTCGGTACGTACAAGCCGGGCCTGCTGATCGATCCGGCGCGGGAGTACGCGGGGGCGGTACGGCTCGTGGACATCGGGCTCGCACCGCATCTGCCGTCCGTGCCCGAGCTGGAGGCGCTCCAGCACGCGGATGTGGCGCGGCTGCTGCCGGTGCCGACGGGCGAGAGCGACAAGTACCGGCGGGGCGTGGTCGGCATCGTCGCCGGATCCGCGCGCTATCCGGGCGCGGCGGTGCTCGCGGTGGCGGGCGCGCTGCGGGGCGGCGCCGGGGCGGTCCGGTACACCGGGCCGGGGAGCGAGGCGGTGATCGCGCGCTTCCCGGAGACGCTGGTGCACGAAGGCCCGCCGTCGAAGGCGGGCCGCGTCCAGGCCTGGGCGGCGGGGCCGGGCCTCGGCGACGGCTCGGAGGCGGAGTCCGCCGTGGCGGACGTGCTGGCCTCGGACGTCCCGGTGCTGGTGGACGCCGACGGGCTGCGGCTGCTGGACGCGGCGACGGTACGCAGCCGTACGGCCCCGACCCTGCTCACCCCGCACGCGGGAGAGGCGGCGGCGCTGCTGGGCGTCCCCCGCGAGGAGGTCGAGTCGGGCCGGCTGACGGCCGTACGGGAACTGGCGGCACGGTACGGCGCGACGGTGCTGCTGAAGGGCTCGACGACGCTGGTCGCCGACCCGGACCCGGGTGTCCCGGTCCGGGTGAACCCCACGGGCACGCCCTGGCTGGCGACGGCGGGCAGCGGCGACATCCTCTCGGGCCTGGCGGGCTCGCTGCTGGCCTCGGGCCTGGCGGCCCGCGACGCGGCTTCGGTGGCGGCCTATCTGCACGGCCTGGCGGCACGTCTGGCGTCAGGGGGAGCGCCGGTGGCGGCGCACGACGTGGCGGAGAAGCTGCCGGAGGCGTGGGCGAACGTGGCGGGGTGAGCCGGCGCCACGGAGGGGGCGGGCACGCTCCCCCCGGTCGTCGGGTGAGCGCGCACGCGGACACCCGGAGGGTCCTGACTCTCCGGGTGTCGCTGGTGGTGCGGTCGGTCAGAGGGCTCGTACCTGCGCGGCCGTCGGACCCTTGGGGCCTTGCGCGACCTCGAACTCGACCCGCTGATTCTCGTCCAGGCTCCGGTATCCATTGCCGATGATCTCGGAGAAATGGACGAACACGTCCGGGGCGCCGCCATCCTGCTGGATGAACCCGAAGCCCTTCTCACCGTTGAACCACTTCACTGTGCCTTGTGCCATCGTCGGTCTCCTCCGAGCAGCATCTGTCAACGCCGCCAGAGATACCCGATACAGGTATCACCCCAAACCCCACTAACCCGGGCGAACGTCCAGATAGACCCCTGCCGCCGCGTCGTCGGCCCCCGGGGGCGGCTCTGAGAGACTGGGCGCGATGACCGAAATGACGCAGACCTCGGCCGGCCTCCGGGCGCGCGCCGAAGTCGATCTCGCCGCCCTGCGGGGCAATGTGCGTGCGCTGCGTGCGCGCGTGGGGCCCGGCACCGCGCTGATGGCTGTCGTGAAGTCCGACGCGTACGGCCACGGCATGGTGCCCGTCGCCCGCGCCGCCCTCGACGCCGGGGCCACCTGGTTGGGAACCGCCACCCCGCACGAGGCGCTCGCCCTGCGGGCCGCGGGCATCCGCAGCCGGGTGCTGTGCTGGCTCTGGACGCCCGGCGACCCCTGGCGGGAGGGCATCGAGGCCGACCTCGACATGTCCGTCAGCGCGATGTGGGCGCTGCGCGAGGTGACCGCCGCCGCGCGCGAGGCGGGCCGCCCGGCCCGGATCCAGCTCAAGGCCGACACCGGCCTCGGCCGCAACGGCTGCCAGCCCGCGGACTGGCCCGGACTGGTCGCGGCCGCCCTCGCCGCCCAGGCCGCCGGCGAGGTCCAGGTCACCGGCCTCTGGTCGCACTTCGCGTGCGCCGACGAACCCGGTCATCCCTCCGTCGCCGCCCAGCTCGACGTGTTCCACGAGATGATCGCGTACGCCGAGAAGGAGGGCGTCGAGCCCGAGGTCCGGCACATCGCCAACTCGCCGGCGACCCTCACCGTCCCCGAGTCGCACTTCGATCTCGTACGGACCGGGATCGCCATGTACGGCATCTCGCCCAGCCCGGAGCTGGGCACCCCTCAGGACTTCGGCCTGCGGCCCGTGATGACGCTCTCCGCCTCCGTCGCCCTCGTCAAGCGGGTTCCGGAAGGCCATGGCGTCAGCTACGGGCATCACTACCTCACGCCCAGGGAGACCACCCTCGGCCTCATCCCCCTCGGGTACGCCGACGGCATCCCCCGCCATGCCTCGGGCCGTGGGCCCGTCCTGGTCGGCGGGGTCCGGCGGCGGGTGGCCGGGCGGGTGGCCATGGACCAGTTCGTCGTCGACCTCGGCGGCGACACCCCGGAGCCGGGCAGCCCCGCCCTCCTCTTCGGCCCCGGCGACCACGGCGAGCCGAGCGTCGAGGACTGGGCCGAGGCCGCGGACACCATCGCGTACGAGATCGTCACCCGCATCGGCTCCCGCGTCCCGCGCGTCCATCTGAACGAACTCCACCAGCAGACCGGGCCGGCCGAGCCGATCGAGCCGATCGAGCGGCCCGAATGAAGAGCCCGAGTGCCCTCTCTCGGGTGAAGCCCAGCACCACGGGGAAGAGGCAAGCCAGGACGACGAGGAGCGCAGGGTGAGCGAGAACAGCGCGGCGGGGAACGTGGCGTCCACAGCGGCCGTCAGGGTGGCCGCGGCCACCGCCACGGCGGCCGCCAACGGCACCTGGCGCCGGGCAGGGGTCGCCGGCGCCGCGATAGGCGTGATCGCCGCCGGTGCGGCCGCCGGCGTCGCGATCGAGAGGATGACCGTCGGCCGCGGCATGCGCAGGAAGGCACGGCTCGCGCTCGACTCGTCGGGGCCGTACGGCGGACTGCGCGGCACCCCGGGCAAGGCCCTCGCCGACGACGGCACCGAGCTGTACTACGAGATCGACGACCTCGACCCGGAGACCGGGACCACGGCCGGGACCGGGGCCGGAAACGGGAGCGGGAGCGGGCCCAAGGCGGCGTCCGCGCCCCGCCGCCGGCGCCTCTTCGGCCGCAAGACCCCCGCCCCAGTCACCGTCGTCTTCAGCCACGGCTACTGCCTCAACCAGGACTCCTGGCACTTCCAGCGCGCCGCCCTGCGCGGACTCGTCCGCACCGTCCACTGGGACCAGCGCAGCCACGGCCGCTCCGCCCGTGGCGTCGCGCAGCACGGCGAGGGCGCCGTCCCGGTCACCATCGACCAGCTCGGCCGCGACCTCAAGGCCGTCATCGACGCGGCCGCGCCCGAGGGAGCGCTCGTGCTCGTCGGCCACTCCATGGGCGGGATGACGATGATGGCCCTCGCCGACCAGTTCCCCGAGCTGATACGGGAACGGGTCGCCGGTGTCGTCTTCGTCGGCACGTCGTGCGGAAAGCTCGGCGAGGTCAACTACGGGCTGCCGGTCGCGGGCGTGAACGCCGTACGCCGTGTGCTCCCCGGCGTCCTCAAGGCGCTCGGCTCGCAGGCCGACCTGGTCGAGCGCGGCCGGCGGGCCACCGCCGACCTCTTCGCGGGACTGATCAAGCGGTACTCGTTCAGCTCGAAGGACGTGGACCCCGCGGTCGTACGGTTCGCCGAGCGGCTCATCGAGGGCACCCCGATCGATGTCGTCGCGGAGTTCTACCCGGCCTTCACCGACCACGACAAGGCGCAGGCGCTCTCGGTCTTCCTGGAGATCCCGGCGCTCGTGCTGGCCGGGGAGAGCGATCTGGTGACACCCAGCTCGCACAGCGAGGCCATCGCTGATCTGCTGCCGGACGCGGAGCTGGTGCTCGTACCCGACGCCGGGCATCTGGTGATGCTGGAGCACCCGGAGGCGGTCACGGACCGGCTCGCCGACCTGCTGGCACGGGTCGGCGCGGTGCCGGCCGACGCTAACGTTGGCCGGTATGGAAGCAGCGCACAGCCCGGCGGCTGACGCCGGTGTCACGATCACCATCGACTCTCCCGAGCGGATGCGGGAGCTGGGCCGCAGGCTCGCGGAGCTGCTCCGCCCCGGCGACCTGGTGATGCTCGCCGGTGAACTCGGCGCGGGCAAGACCACCCTGACCCGGGGCCTCGGCGAAGGACTCGGGGTCCGTGGCGCCGTCACGTCCCCCACCTTCGTGATCGCCCGCGTACATCCCTCCCTGGTCAGCGGTCCCGCGCTGGTCCATGTCGACGCGTACCGGCTCGGCGGGGGACTGGACGAGATGGAGGACCTCGACCTCGATGTCTCGCTGCCGGACTCCGTCGTGGTCGTGGAGTGGGGCGACGGCAAGGTCGAGGAGCTGTCGGACGACCGGCTGCATGTGGTGATCCACCGGGTCGTGGGCACCGTGGACATCGACGCGGGCGAGGACGACCGGCGCACCGTCACCCTGACCGGGCTCGGCAGCCGCTGGGCGGACGCGGATCTGGGGCCGCTGACTCGCTGACCGGGCGGGTCGTTCCGTGCTTTCCGACAAGACGTCGGCAAAATGTTGCGCCTGCCGTGCCGGGCGTGGTCACATGGTATCGAGACGCGGTTAGGTCTACCTAACCACGCCTGCCCCCGGAGCCCCAGGAGGCATCCATGTCGACGCCAGAGCGCGAAGCGCGTCCGCAGCAGTCACCGTCCCCGTCGTCCATGTCCATGAGGGATCTGCTGGCGTCCTGTGTGGCGGCCGCGGCGGTCTCCACACCGCCCCGGGAGCCCTCGGCGGTGGCGGTCGCACAAGCGGCAGCGGCGGCTGCCGCTGCGGAGCGGCAACACGCCGCCTGAGGCGAAGAGCCGCAGGGGAGAAGACCCGGCTACGGAACGACGACGATCTTTGTGTTGACCGTGGCGAACGACCACATCGCGTTGCCGTCCGCGCGCTTCATCCTGACCCCGCCCGTCTTCAGGGTGGGGTCGGGGCTGGACAGCGAGCCGTCCACCGCCGAGCTGAATCCGATCACCACGTCGTTGACGGACGTGAACCGCACGACGTGCTCGATCCGCACCCCGTCCGAGCCCGTGACCGCACCGGACCGCGAGGTCACCAGGTACGAACCGGGCGGCGGGCTGATCTTGCTCGGCATGACCGGGAAGGTCCGGGTCGCCTGGTCCTTCTCGTTCACCAGCCACACCCGCCGGTCGCCCAGCCCGTAGACGACCCGCAGCCCCTTGCCCGACTCTGCCGGGAGGGTCAGCGGGTTCCGCCGCTTCTGCGCCGGGGCGCCGGCCGAGCCGGCGGGAGAGGCGCTCGGTGTCTTCGGCTTCGAGAGGTTGGCGGGGACGTTCGCCGACGCCTGGTAAGCGAGGAAGCCGACCGCGGCGATGGCCGCCGCGGTGAGCCCGGCCACGATTCCCGAGCTGCTCCTGGACACCTTGATCCACCTCTCGTACGTATGACTCCGTGGTGACGTTAGCAGCAGCGGGCTGACGGGACGGGGCGCCGTGCCCCGGGCGTCGGAGCCGTAGGCTGTTTGCGTGCTTCTGCTCGCCGTTGATACCGCCACGCCCGCCGTCACCGTCGCCCTCCACGACGGTTCCTCCGTCCTGGCCACCGAGAGTCAGGTCGACGCGCGCCGCCACGGGGAGCTGTTGCTTCCCGCCGTCGACCGCGTTCTCGCCGGGGCCGGGGTGAAACTGGACGCCGTGACGGAGGTGGTCGTCGGGGTGGGGCCAGGTCCGTACACCGGTCTGCGGGTCGGGCTGGTGACGGCCCTGACCTTCGGCTCCGCGCTCGGGGTGCCGGTGCGCGGCCTGTGCACGCTGGACGGGCTCGCGTACGCGTCCGAGGCCGAGGGACCGGTCGACGGGCCGTTCGTGGTCGCCACGGACGCGCGCCGCAAGGAGGTCTACTGGGCGCGGTACGCGGACGCCCGTACGCGCCTGACCGAGCCGGCCGTCGACCGGCCGGCCGATATCGCCGGCCAGGTCGCGGGCCTGCCCGCCGTCGGCGCCGGCGCGCTGCTCTACCCGGACACCTTCCCGGACGCCCGTGGCCCGCAGTACCAGTCGGCCGCCGCGCTCGCCTCGCTGGCCGTCGAGCGGCTCGGGACCGGCGGGGAGTTCCTGCCGCCGCTGCCCCTCTATCTGCGCCGCCCCGACGCGCAGGTGCCCAAGAACTACAAGGTGGTCACCCCGAAGTGACCGACACGACCGAAGCGACCGACGTGGCGTCCGCCGCCACGGTGCTGCGTGAGATGCGCTGGTGGGACATCGAGCCCGTCCTCGCCCTCGAACACCAGCTCTTCCCCGAGGACGCCTGGTCACCGGGGATGTTCTGGTCCGAGCTGGCCCATGCGCGCGGTCCGCGGGCGACCCGCCGCTATGTGGTCGCCGAGACGGCGGGAGGCGGGATCGTCGGTTACGCCGGACTCGCGGCCGCCGGCGGGCTCGGTGACGTACAGACCATCGCCGCCGCCCGCGACCAGTGGGGGACGGGCCTGGGTTCCCGGCTCCTCGGCGATCTGCTCCACCATGCCACCGCCTTCGAATGCGAGGAGGTGCTGCTCGAAGTGCGGGTCGACAACACCCGGGCGCAGAAGCTGTACGAGCGGTTCGGCTTCGAGCCCATCGGCTTCCGCCGCGGCTATTACCAGCCGGGCAACGTCGACGCGCTCGTCATGCGCCTCCACGTGCAAGGACTTCACGTACAAGGAACGGGAACCCATGGCTGACGAACCTCTCGTCCTCGGTATCGAGACCTCCTGCGACGAGACGGGCGTGGGCGTCGTCCGCGGGACGACCCTGCTCGCCGATGCCATCGCGTCGAGCGTCGACGAGCACGCGCGCTTCGGCGGTGTGGTGCCGGAGGTCGCGTCCCGCGCGCATCTGGAGGCGATGGTGCCGACGATCGAGCGGGCGCTGAAGGAGGCGGGGGTCTCCGCCCGCGACCTCGACGGGATCGCGGTGACGGCGGGGCCCGGACTCGCCGGCGCGCTGCTGGTGGGAGTCTCGGCGGCGAAGGCGTACGCGTACGCGCTCGGCAAGCCGCTGTACGGCGTGAACCACCTGGCCTCCCACATCTGCGTCGACCAGCTGGAACACGGGCCGCTGCCCGAGCCGACGATGGCGCTGCTGGTGAGCGGCGGCCACTCGTCGCTCCTGCTGGCGCCCGACATCACGGCCGACGTACGGCCCATGGGGGCGACGATCGACGACGCGGCGGGCGAGGCGTTCGACAAGATCGCGCGGGTCCTGCAGCTGGGCTTCCCCGGCGGCCCGGTGATCGACCGGCTGGCGCGGGAGGGCGACCCGTCCGCGATCACGTTCCCCCGGGGGCTGACGGGCCCGCGCGACGCGCCGTACGACTTCTCCTTCTCCGGTCTGAAGACGTCCGTGGCCCGCTGGATCGAGGCGAAGCGGAGCGCGGGCGAGGAGGTGCCGGTCCGGGATGTGGCGGCCTCCTTCCAGGAGGCGGTGGTCGACGTCCTGACGCGCAAGGCGGTCCGCGCCTGCAAGGACGAGGGCGTGGATCATCTGATGATCGGCGGCGGTGTCGCGGCGAACTCACGGCTGCGCGCGCTCGCGGCGGAGCGCTGTGAACGGGCGGGCATCCGGCTGCGTGTGCCGCGCCCGGGGCTGTGCACGGACAACGGCGCGATGGTCGCGGCACTGGGCGCGGAAATGGTGGCGCGCAACCGCCCGGCCTCGGACTGGGAGCTGTCGGCGGACTCGTCCCTGCCGGTCACGGAACCGCATGTGCCGGGCAGCGACCACGGCCATGACGGCGACGACCACAGCCACAACCACGGCCACGATCACGACCATCTGCACGAGCTGAGCAAGGACAACCTGTACTCATGAGGCAGTCATGACGGTCGCGCTGATGTGGGAGGCCAAGGCGGTGCCCGGCCGGGGCGCGGAACTGCTGGAGTGGGCGCGCGCGCAGACCCTGGCGCCCGCCCCCCTGCGCCGCGAACTCCTGCGCGCCCCGCAGGACCGCGTCCTGGTCATCACCTGGTGGGACGGCCCGTACGAAGCCGACGTACCCGAACTCCCGGACCCCGACCCCGACGCGATCACCCGCCCGGTCCACCGCTGGCGCTTCGAGTCCCTCGGCGCGGAAACCCGGCCCACGCAGGGCTGATCCGCTCGCACGGCGGTGCGGGGAAA
The DNA here is from genome assembly GCF_042882605.1 of Streptomyces sp. NPDC058198. Taxonomy (NCBI): domain Bacteria; kingdom Bacillati; phylum Actinomycetota; class Actinomycetes; order Kitasatosporales; family Streptomycetaceae; genus Streptomyces; species Streptomyces sp. NPDC058198. The sequence continues at coordinate 181,276 of NZ_JBHVVP010000008.1, read as the reverse complement.
AGAAAGATCCCGGCGTGTGTCGCTTCGGGTGTCTCCCGTTCGACGTAAGGGTGAGGCGGGCGGACAGCCCGGCCCACCAGCCCGATCCGTCAGGGTCGGCACACCGAGGAGCCACCGTGCCACGCTTTCTTTCGCTGATCATGATCGACGAGCAGAACACGCCCGACGACGGACCCAGCCCCGAGCTGATGGAGCGCATGGGCAAGCTGATCGAGGAGATGACCGAGGCCGGAGTGCTGCTCGACACCTCCGGGCTGACGCCGACCTCCGGTGGCGTGCGGTTCAAGCTGAGCGGCGGGAAGCTCACCGTCACCGACGGGCCGTTCACCGAGACCAAGGAGGTCGTCGGCGGGTACGCGATGATCCGGACCACGGACAAGGAGCAGGCCGTCGAGTGGACCCGGCGCTTCGTGGAGCTCCACGAGGAGGAGTTCAACATGACTGTCGAGCTCCGGGAGATCGCCGAACAGTAGACCGCGCGTGCGCCGAGGGACCGAGGAGAGCGCGCGAGCCGTCCCGTTCCGCTGTCGCGGCCGCCATTCGTACACCTGCCCGACGGCCCCAACTCGCGTGCCACACACCCGAGATGGCCGCCGGGGCTGGCGGCCGGCGGCGGGGGACCGCGGTCTATCGTGGGCGCCATGTCCGCTCCTGAGCTGATCCGCATCGTGTCCCGTGACTCGCCCATGGCCCTGGCCCAGGTCGAGCGTGTCCGTACCGAACTGGCCGCGCTCCACCCCGGCATGAGGACCGAGGTGCTGCCGGTCAGGACGACGGGCGACAAGTGGATGGGTGACCTGTCCCTGGTGGAGGGAAAGGGAGCGTTCACCAAGGAAGTCGACGCCGCCCTGCTCGCCGGGGAAGCGGACCTCGCGGTGCACTGCGTCAAGGACGTGCCCGCCGACCGGCCGCTCCCGGCCGGCACCCTGTTCGCCGCGTTCCTCGAACGGGACGACATCCGCGACGCCCTGATCCATCCGGGCGGGCTCACCCTCGACGAGCTTCCGGACGGGGCCAGGATCGGCACCTCCTCCGTCCGCCGTATCGCCCAGCTCGCCGCCTCCCACCCGCATCTGGAGTGCGTCCCGTTCCGGGGCAACGCCAACCGCCGGCTGGAAAAGCTGGCGGCGGGCGAAGCGGACGCGCTGCTGCTGGCGGTGGCCGGGCTGGAGCGCATCGGCCGCCCGGACGTGATCACGGAGATCCTGTCGCCCGAGGTGATGATGCCGCCGATCGGCGCGGGCATCCTGGCCCTTCAGTGCCGCGAGGACGACTCGGCCACCATCGACGCCGTCAGCCCCCTGGGCGACCCCGGCACCTTCCGCGAGGCCACCGCGGAGCGCATGTTCCTCCACGTCCTCCAGGGACACTGCAACTCCCCGATCGCCGGCCACGCGAAGGCGGGGCGCAACGGCGATCTGTCGCTGCGGGCCTGCGTGTTCACCCCCGACGGCAAGACGGTCCTCAACGCGCACGAGTGGGCGGGTCCGCTCGACCCGGCCACCCTCGGCACGTCCGTCGCCGTCACCCTGCTGCGCCAGGGCGCGCGAGAACTGATCGACGGCATCGCTCACTAGGCCGTGTCCGACCTAGGGCGGGTCCGGGTGGATCGACTGATCGGAGTGCACCGTGGCACAGACCGTCCGCGTATCCCCCACGGCGGCGGGGGCCTTTCCCACGATTGTCGCCGCCCTTGAGGGCACGGCGCTCGGGGAACGCGTACGCATCCTCCTCGACGCCGGGACCTACACCGAGAAGCTGTCGATCCGCGGCATGGTCGAGCTCGCTCCCGTCGACCCCGGCGCCGAGGTGACGATCACCGCGTCCGGGAGCACCACCCTGGAGTGTTCGGGCGCCGTGACCTTGGAGGGCATCCGCCTGGTCAGCTACGGGGCCACGGCGCTGTGGTGCACCAAGGGGACGGTGACCCTGCGGGACTGCGAGGTGCTGGGGCAGGGAGCCGACGGGGTCTGCGTCCGCGGCGACCGCGGGACCGAGCTGGCCATGCGGGGCACGGTCGCCCGGGGCGGAGAGGTCCTGCTCGCCGGTGCGAAGGCCACCATCGAGGACTGCCGCTTCCATGACTCCGTCGGAAACGCCATCGCGGTGGTGGAGGGCGGAGCGGTGACGGTCAAGGACTGCACGATCACCAAACCGGCTGTCCACGGCGTCCGGGTCAACGGATCCACCGCACTGATCGAGAGATGCGACGTCAGCGGCACGGGCAATACGGCCCTGTCCGTCGCCTACGACGCCGAGATGACCGTCGCCGACTGCGCGGTGCACGACGTGTCCACGTCGGGCATCGCGTTCCTGGGGCACGCGACCGGCGCCGTCCACCGGACCAGCGTCGACCGCGCCGAGCACGGCATCAGCGTGTTCGACGACGGCGAAGCCACCCTGAAGGATGTGCGCATCAGCGAGTGCCGGAGCGCGGGCGTGCTGATGACCACCCGCGGCACGAGCGAGATCACCGACTGCGTGATCAACTCCGCGGCGCGGTACGGGATCCACGTCGCGGGCGACAGCGCGACCACCGTGCACGGGCTCACGGTGGACGGCGGCGAGGAAGGCGTCTGGATGTCGGGGGGACGCGGCCGCTTCACCGGGGTGACCCTGAAGGGGAACGATGTCGCGGTGCGGCTGGAGGAACGCTCGTACGCGCACTTCGAGGACCTGACGATCGAGCGCTGCGGAGTCGGGGTGGAGGCCAGGGAGAAGGACATGTCGGTCGAGCTGACCGGCGCGACGATCAGCGGAGCCCGGCGCGGCGGCATCGTTCTCGCCGGCAAGGCGCGGGCGACGCTGTCGGACTGCTCGGTGACCGGCGGGGACGCGCACGGGGTGACGGTCGACGGCCAGGCCCGTATCGACGCGACGCGGCTGACCGTGCGCGGCTGCGGCGGAACCGGGGTCTGGGGCAAGGGCTCGGCCCGCGTCATCCTCAACGGTTCCACGGTGTCCGGCAACGCCCGGGGGGACCTGCGGATCGAGGACAGCTGTGAGGAGGACGTCACCGACTCGGCGATCGGATCGGGGCCTTCCTCCACGCGTCGGCCGGGAGGACCGCGGGGCGCCGCCGCCGTCTCCGCCGCTGCCTCGTCCGGCGGCGAAGGAGCGCGGGACGGGCGGAGCGGCCGTACCACCGCACCGCCCGCGGACCACGAGTCCCTGACCGAACTCACCCGGCTCGTCGGGCTGGCTCCGGTGAAGCGGCAGGTTCGTACCCAGATCAACATGATCAAGCTCGCGCAGCACCGCGAGGCCGCCGGGCTGCCGACGCCGGCGCTCAGCCGGCATCTGGTCTTCTCCGGGCCGCCCGGCACCGGAAAGACGACGGTGGCGCGGCTGTACGGGCAGATCCTCGCGGCGCTGGGCGTCCTCACGAACGGTGAGGTCCACGAGGTGAGCCGGAGCGAGCTGGTCGGCCAGTACCTCGGCTCGACGGCTCAGAAGACCCGGGATGTGTTCACCAAGGCCACCGGCGGAGTGCTGTTCATCGACGAGGCGTACGCGCTGTCGAGGAAGTTCGGCGTCAACGCCGACTTCGGGCAGGAGTCGATCGACGAACTCGTCACCCTGATGGAGAACCGGCGCGAGGACGTGGTGGTGATCGTCGCGGGCTATACGGCGGAGATGAACGACTTCCTGGACGCGAACCCGGGACTGCGGTCGCGCTTCTCGCGGACCATCGAGTTCCCGCCGTACAGCGTGGAAGAACTGGTGGAGATCACCGAACTCATCGCCGACACGAACCAGTACGTTCTCGACGAGGCCGTCCCGCCGCTGCTCCGGGGGCATTTCGGACGGCTGGCCGCAGAGGGCGGCGAGTCGAGCAACGCGCGTGAGGCCAGGAAGCTCTTCGAGCGGATGGTGGAGCAGCACGCGGAGCGCCTGTCGACGGTGGACCGGCCGGGCCTTGAGCAGTTGATGCTGCTGATGGCCGCCGATCTGCCGCTGCCGACGTAGCGCCGCCTAGGGCGTGTTGCGAAAGTAGCGCCGTCCGCCTGCAGGGCGGGGCTCGCGGCGTCCGGTGCGTGCGATCGCAAGGCGGAGGATCGTCCTCGTACTGGACGTACTTGGACGACTCCGACAACGCGGCGAGCGTGCGTGCCGGGCGTCGCGAGCCAGGCGGGACTTTCGCAACACGCCCTAGTTCTGGGCCGGGGGTCCGCCGGGGTTCTTGATCAGGTGTTCGAGCCGATCGAACCGGTCGTGGACGGCGCGCATCTCGTCGGAGGCGCCGGCCTTCCCCTCCCGCTCGGCGTGCTCGAAGGCCAGGGCCAGCCGGCGCGCGTCGCGGGCCGCGCCGCCGACGAACCAGGTGGCGATGGACGCGGTGACGATGCTGAAGACGGAAATCCCGGCCAGCATCACCACCGTGGCGATGACACGCCCCGGCGCGGTGACGGGATACAGGTCCCCGTATCCGACGGTGGTGGCGGTTTCGACGGACCACCACAGGGCGAGGGGGAACGAGGTGATGGTCGCGTGGGGCGCGGACACCTCGAACGGCACGATGGCCCAGGAGCCGGCCAACAGGACCACCACGACGGCCAGGGTGGCCCACACGGCGGCCCGTACGTGCAGCCGCTGCCAGCGGTCATTGCCCAGCAGCCTTCTCAGCAGGTACACGAGGGACAGCGGCGGCATGGGCGGACCCTCGGTCGGCAGCGGTCGTTCTGCCACGAAACTACTCGCGGACGGCCGGGCAGCCGCGTCCGACACACACCCTCACGCCCCGAACTCCAGCGGAGCCGAGGTCAGTGAGCCGAGCAGGCGCAGGGACCGGTCCGAGGGGGAGTTCGGCTCCACGGTGAGGAGGTTGATCATCTGGTCGGGGTCGTCGGGGAAGACCAGCGTCTCGCAGTCGAGGACCAGCTCACCGACGGCGGGGTGGCGGACATGCTTGACGCGATGGGTGGCGTACCGCACGTCGTAATCGGCCCACCAGCGGCGGAAGTCCGCGTCCTGGACGGACAACTCGCCGATCAGGTCGGCCAGTCGGGGATCGTGCGGGAAACGGCTGCTGTAGCGGCGCAGGTTGGCGACGCTGTCCGCGGCCATCTCGTCCCACTCCACGAAGCGTTCGCGCGCGGTGGGGTCGAGGAAGAGGTAGCGGGCGAAGTTGCGTTCGCGGGCGGGCAGCGCGTCGAAGTCGGTGAGCAGGGCGTGCGCCAGCCGGTTGGACGCGAGGATGTCCATCCGGTGACCGATCATGAACATCGGCAGATGGTCGAGGCCCGCCAGCAGATGGAGCACTCCTGGCCGGATCCGCTGCGCGGCCGGTGACCGGCGGCGCGAGCGGCCGTGGGGCGGGCGGGCCAGGGCGAAGAGGTGATCGCGTTCGGTCGCGTTCAGGCGCAGGGCGCGCGCGACGGCGTCCAGGACGCTGTCGGAGATGTTGAGGTTACGTCCCTGCTCCAGGCGCGCGTAGTAGTCCGCGCTGACTCCGGCGAGGTACGCCACTTCCTCACGCCGCAGACCGGGCACCCTGCGCGGGCCCGGATGAGGCCGGACGCCGGCCTGCTCGGGGCTGATCCTGGCACGCCGGGTGCGGAGGAACTCCCGCAGTTCGGTGTTGTGCTCCACGCCGTCGACTGTAGCCGGGCGGCGGCGCGTCCGGCCTGCTCAGGGTAGGTCTGCCAGACCTGGGCAGGCCGGAACCCGGACCACCGGATCCAGGTCCGGGCAGGGTGTGGCTGAGGTGGTGCGGGCGGGGCCGCGCGGTGGTTGTGTGGAAGGGCGGCCGGGGGACGAGCCTGTCCGGCGCTCCCGGTTCCCCGGACCCTCCCCGGCCTTCTTCGACTTCTAAGGAACACCGCCCATGACGCACGTCCCCACCACCCTCCTCGGCGACGGACTCGTGGTCAGCGCGCTCGGTTATGGCGCGATGGGCCTGTCCGACGTCTATGGACCCGCCGAGGAACGGGAGTCCCTGGCCACCCTGCACCACGCCGTCGACCACGGGGTGACGCTCATCGACACGGCCGACGTGTACGGCGCCGGGGGGAACGAGCGGCTCGTCGGGCGGCTGCTGGCCGAGCGCAGGGACGAGGTGACCGTGGCGAGCAAGTTCGGCATCGTGCTCGGCGGGTCCGATTCCGGCACGGATGCCATGACGACGCGCGGTGACGCCGGCTACGTACGCTCCGCGGCCGACGCGAGCCTGAAGCGGCTCGGCATCGACACCATCGATCTGTACTACCTGCACCGCCGCGATGTGTCCGTTCCCGTCGAGGAGACGGTCGGAGCCATGGCGGAGCTGGTCCGGCAGGGCAAGGTCAGGCACCTGGGGCTGTCCGAGGTGACCGCCGACGAGCTGCGGCGCGCGTACGCCGTGCACCCGATCGCGGCCGTACAGAGCGAGTGGTCGCTGTGGAGTCGTGATGTGGAGCGCGCGGTGGTGCCGGCGGCCGCCGAGCTGGGCGTGGGCTTTGTGCCGTACTCACCGCTGGGCCGCGGCTTCCTCACGGGCACGCTCGCGGACCGGTCCGCCGTCAGCAGCGACTGGCGTTCGGGGCTGCCGCGGTTCTCCGGCGACGCCTTCGACCGCAATCAGGCCGTCGTACGGGCCATCCAGGGCATCGCGGCCGAGCTGGACGCCACGCCGGCCCAGGTGGCACTGGCGTGGCTGCGGGTCCAGGGGGAGCGGCTGGGGCTGCCGGTGGTGCCGATCCCGGGGACACGGCGGGCGGCTCGCGTCGACGAGAACATCCGCTCCCTGGAGATCACTCCCGACGCCGAGCAGCTCGGGCTGCTGAGCGAGCTGGCCGAGGGCGTGGTCGGGAGCCGCTCGGACCACGACGACCCGGACTGGGTGTCGGAGACCCGCGAGGACCGGGTGTAGCCGAGGCACCTGCCCCACGGCGACCCGCGTTGATCACAGAGCGAAGGTGGAGAAGAACATGACCGGACGGTTGGACGGAACGGTCGCGCTGGTGACCGGCGCGAGCAGTGGGATCGGTGAGGCGGCCGCGCTGTCGCTGGCCGCGGAGGGCGCGTCGGTCGCGGTCGTGGCCCGGCGCAAGGACCGGCTCGACGATCTCGTGGCCCGTATCCAGGACGCGGGCGGCAGCGCGCACGCCTTCGCCGTCGACATCACCGCACGGGGAGAGGCGGAGGCGCTGGTCGCCCGGGTGGTGGAGGGGTCGGGCCGGCTGGACATCCTCGTGAACAACGCGGGGGTGATGCTGATCGGCCCGGCGCTGGAGACCCCCGTCGAGGAGTGGCAGCGGATGGTCGATCTCAACCTGTCGGCCCTGCTGCGGGTGACGCATGCCGCGCTGCCGCATCTGGTGGCGGCGGCTGCCGACGGGCAGCGCGGGGTCGCCGACCTGGTGAACATCAGCTCGGTGGCCGGACGGGTGGCCCACGCCGGCTCCGCCGTCTACAACCTGACGAAGTTCGGGGTCACGGCGGTGAGCGAGGCGCTGCGCCAGGAGCTCGCCGGCCAGCATGTACGGGTGAGCGCGGTGGAGCCCGGCGCGGTGACCACCGAGCTGACGCAGCACATCCGGGAAGGCGTTCGCGAGAACATCGAGGCATGGTACGACTCGATGGAGAGCCTGCGGGCCGAGGACATCGCGGACGCGATCCACTACATCGTGACCCGGCCGCGCCGGATGGCGGTCAACGAGATGCTGATCCGCCCGACGGAACAGGTCTGAGCCCGTCCGGTGATTCAGGCTCCGACCGTGCCGTCGATCGCCTCCCGGAGGAAATCGGCGTGGCCGTTGTGGCGGGCGTACTCGTGGATCAGGTGCAGCATCACCATCCGCAGCGACACGTCCTCCTCCCACTTGGCCGCGTAGGCGGTCACGTCGAGCGATGCAGCCTCCCGCTCGATCCGGCGCGCGTGCTCCACCTCGGTCCGCCAGGCGGCGAACGCCTCCGCGCGGGTGGCCGTACGCGCGTCGTACGCCACCTGGAAGTCGCCCTGGTCGGACCAGACGAGCGGGATGTCCTCGCCGTTGATCACCCGGCGGAACCAGGCGCGCTCCACCTCGGCCATGTGCCGGACCAGGCCCAGCAGGGACAGCGTCGAGGGGGGCATCGACCGGCGGCGGAGGTCCTCGTCGGAGAGGCCGTCGGTCTTCAGGGCGAGGGTCGCGCGGTGGTAGTCGAGGAAGGCACGCAGCATCTCGCGCTCGCCTGCGACGGCCGGCGGGCCGATACGTTCGGTGGTCACTGCGGATTCCTTCTGCTCGACGGGGTGGTTCGGAGCCGGCCGGGGACGATCGGCACGGATCGATGGCACGGATCGGTGGGTGACGTTACCTCCGAACGGCGGTACCACCCTGCCGAATATCAGGGCCCGCCCGCACCGTTACCCTCAGCCGAATGATCAGCCGCACGCCGCTGCCACCGCCCCCTCCACCCGAGGAGATCCGTTCCTGGCCCGACCGCGAGGCGCTGCTGGCCGACCGGGCCGCGGCCATGACCGTACTGACCGGGCGTGGACTCGCGATCGGGAGGCTGCTGCTGCTCTGGCTGCTGGCGGCGGTCGCCGTGATCGGCTGGGCGGCCGTGGGGCTGGCGATCCAGAGCTTCGAGGAAGGCGGTCTGGCCCAGGCGACCGGGCTGGCGGCGCTGGTCCTCGCGGCGGTGTTCCTGGTGCCGGCGGGGGTCGGGCTCGGCTTCTGGCTGCGCGGAGGCCATGACGTACGGCAGCGGCTGGACGCCTGGGCGGCACTCGGCCAGGACCCCGCGACGGATGTGCGGCTGCGGGCGCCCGCGCGGTGTGTCGCCTGGCTGCTGCCGTCGGTGCTGCTGTGTCTGCTGGGGGCGTGGGGGGTCGGTCACGGCTGGACGGCGGCGGGGAACGGGCCGGAGCCGGTCACCGTGGGCGACGCGGTGTACGCGCTGGGCCTGGAGGCCACGGTCCTGCTGACCGGCCTGCTGGGCATCGCCCGGTCGGTCGCGCATCAGCGCTGGTCGGCCCGGCTGCTGAGCCCGGTGCCGGTCCGCAGGGGCGGGGGAGCGCACCGCTGAGGCGGTTTCCGCCGGGTCCGTCCTATGCTGAATAAGGAACACATGCCTCATTCAGGGTAAGGGGCGGCGGATGACCTGGCTCTGGTGGATTTTCATCTTTTTCCTCGTGGGCGGCTTCGGGTGGATGGCCGATACGGGCCGTACCGCGCTCCGGACCCGGCACGAGCGGAGAATCGAACGCTTCAAGCTGGTGGAGCGGGAGCGGCGGGCCCTGGAAGAGGCCCACAAGCCGCCGGTGCCGGTCTGCGGCTGCACGCACCATCTGGCGAAGCACGACCGGCGGGGCAAGTGCCACGAGGACGTGGAGGTCCCGACGGAGTGGGGCGAGGACAAGAAGCCGCTGCGGTACGAACTGCGCCAGTGCAACTGCCAGCAGTACGTCGGCCCGCAGCCGCTGTCGCAGATCTACCCGGACGAACTGACGGACCTGGGGTAGGCCCTGTCCGGCGTGCGGCTACGCCGTGGCCGGGTGGCCGATCAGCATCGTCGGGGCGCCCGCGACGCGGGTGAGGAAGACCGTTGAGGCGTGCGGTCCCTTGAGCTTCATTCGCCGGCGCAGCTCCTCCGGTTCCACCGCGGAGCCGCGCTTCTTCACTGTCAGGACGCCGACTTCGCGTGCGCGCAGCAGGGCCTTCAGTTTCTTGAGGTTGAAGGGGAGTTCGTCGGTGATCTCGTAGGCGGTGGCGTACGGGGTGGGACGGAGCTCGTCGGCCGTGATGTACGCGATCGTCTCGTCGATCAGGCCGCCGTCCAGCTCTTCGGCCACCTCCGCGACCAGATGCGCGCGGATGACGGCGCCGTCGGGCTCGTACAGGAACCGGCCGGTCTTACGGACGTGCGGGTCCGGCAGGCCGCGGCCGGTGAGGGTGGTGGCGGACGGGAGAAGGGTGGCGCGGCGGGCGCCGGGGACCACGGCCCCCGGCCCGGTGGCGTTGTGCGGCCCGGCGCCGTGGTGCCAGAGCACCGCCTCCTTGACGTCGCCGCCGTCCGAGATCCACTCGGCCTCGAAGTCGGCCGGGATCAGTTCGTGCGGAATGCCCGGCGCGATCTTGACCGCGCCGGCGCCGGCCCGGCGTACCGCGTCGAGGGCCCAGGAGAGCGGGGGTGAGTACGCCTCCGGGTCGAAGATCCTGCCCCGGCCGCCGCGTCGCGCGGGGTCGATGAAGAGGGCCTGGGCACCGGTGAGGTCGTACTCCAGGACGTCCGCGCGGGTGACCGTCACGGGCGGTCCGCCGGGGGCCAGCGTCCGCACATTCGTCAGGGCGATCTCGCAGGTCAGCGGGTCGAGGTCGACGGCTGACACGGCGAAGCCCGCGCGGGCCAGCTCGATCGCGTCGCCGCCGATGCCGCAGCAGAGGTCGGTGACGCGGACGGACTCCGCGCCGGAGCCCGGGGCGAGGTCGCCGGCGAGATCACGGAACCGGGCGGCCCGGTGGGCGGCGACGCTGCCACGGGTGGCCTGCTCGACGCCGTTCGGCGTGAAGTACATGCGGTACGCGTCGTCCGCGCCGAACTTCGCCACCCCCCGCTGCCGCAGTCGCGCCTGCGCCATGGCCGCCGAGACCAGCTCGGCCGGGTGCTCGCGGCGCAGCCGGGTGGCGAGGGTGAGCTCCCGCGCCGGGTCGTGGTCGCGCAGCTCGGCGAGGAGGGCCTGGCCCTCGGCGGAGAGCAGCGGTGCGAGGAGGGGGAAGGGAACGCGGTCGGTCACCCGGCCCATTGTGGGCCAGCCGGGGGACGGTGCGCGCCGGGGCGGCGGTGTCGGCCGGGCGGGGGCGCGGTGCGCTGACAGGATGCCACTAAATACGACTAGTACGACAAAAGGAAGAAAAGATGGCAGAGGGGATGATGAAGGGAGGCCGGCGGAGCCGGGCAGTGCTGGCGGCGCTCCTGTTCGCCGCAATCGCTTCCGGATGCGGCCTGGAGTCCGGGCCGGCCGGACCCGCGCCCGCCAAGGGCGACGCCGCGAAGCACGGTCGGCCGGGCGCGCAGGCCGAGGCGCTGAAGCCCGGCACGCCCGCGTACGCCGAGAGCGTCCGCCGCGCGCAGGCCGAGCGCGCCGTCGCGGCCAAGAAGTGGGGGCTCGCCACCACCCCCCTGGCCGCGCCTCCGCCGCCCGCCGTCAAGCCGACGATCGTCACCCGCCAGGGCTTCGAGGTGGAGGGCGGCGAGGACCTGCCGCCGATCTTCACCACCGTCCCGGTCAAGGACCGGGTCGTCTTCCTGACGATGGACGACGGCGCGGAGAAGGACCCCGAGCTGCTGCGGATGATGTCCGAGCTGAAGATCCCGTACAGCGCCTTCCTCAGTGACTACGTCATCACCGACAACTACGACTACTTCAAGCAGATGCAGGACCGCGGCGTCACCCTCAACAACCACACCATCAACCACCGCTACATGCCCGGTCTGTCGTACGACGAGCAGAGGCGGGAGATCTGCGACCAGCAGGACAAGATCGAACAGCGGTACGGGAAGCGGCCCACGCTCTTCCGTCCGCCGTACGGCAACTACAACGGCGACACGCTGCGCGCCGCCAAGGAGTGCGGCGTGAAGGCCGCGCCGATCTGGGCGTCCGAGGCGTATCCCGACCACATGGAGTGGCGGGAGTGGGACGAGGACCTGCACCCCGGCGACATCATCCTCACGCACTTCCGCGGGCCCAATGACTGGAAGGGCACCATGCCCGACATGATCAGGAACGTGATGAAGACGATCACGGACAGGGGTTACGCCGTGGCCAAGCTGGAGGACTACGTATGAGCACCGCGCACCGGCTGCTGGCCGGAGCGCTGGCAGCCGGTGCGCTTCTCACCGGCTGTGCGCAGTCGGTGGACCCGATCGAACGGCTGGGCCGCAAGGCGGCGCAGAAAGTCGGCCCGCACGAGCCGGCCCGCGCCTCGGTGCTGGGCCGGACGGTCAGGGCCAGGCTGCCGAACGGGGGACAGCCGCGGGAGATCTGCGACCGGCAGGAACTGCTGCTGAGTCACCGTCAGGAACGCGATTCCGCGGTGGCGCATATGGACGACGCGCAGTAATCGCCCCTGCCGGGAAGGGCGGCGGGACCGGGATCCGAGGTACGCCACGCCGACGCGCATTGGCACTCCGCTTGACCGAGTGCTAATCGCGGTCATAGTCTCAGGTCTGGCACTCCCCACTGGAGAGTGCCAAACGCGCGACTGGCGGATCCGGCACCCGCGACGACGGATCCACCTGGTCGCCACTCAGACAGTTAACCCCGTGAGATCTCCGAAGGGGGAGGTCGGATCGTGACGACCGCCAGCACCAAGGTTGCCATCAAGCCGCTCGAGGACCGCATTGTGGTCCAGCCGCTCGACGCCGAGCAGACCACGGCCTCTGGCCTGGTTATCCCGGACACCGCCAAGGAGAAGCCCCAGGAGGGCGTCGTCCTGGCTGTGGGCCCGGGCCGTTTCGAGAACGGCGAGCGGCTTCCGCTCGACGTTTCCGTCGGCGATGTCGTTCTGTACAGCAAGTACGGCGGCACCGAGGTGAAGTACAGCGGCGAGGAGTTCCTCGTCCTCTCGGCTCGCGACGTACTCGCGATCATCGAGAAGTAATTCACCGTCAGTATGTGCTTTTGAGCTGCGCCCTCGGCCACCCTGCAATCGCCGGGCGGACGGGGGCGCCGTTCGTTCGAGAGGACTAGAGAAGCTCCCATGGCGAAGATCCTGAAGTTCGACGAGGACGCCCGTCGCGCCCTCGAGCGCGGCGTCAACAAGCTTGCCGACACGGTGAAGGTGACGATCGGCCCCAAGGGCCGCAATGTCGTCATCGACAAGAAGTTCGGCGCCCCCACCATCACCAACGACGGTGTCACGATCGCCCGTGAGGTCGAGATCGAGGACCCGTACGAGAACCTGGGCGCCCAGCTGGTGAAGGAGGTGGCGACCAAGACCAACGACATCGCGGGTGACGGCACCACCACCGCCACCGTGCTGGCCCAGGCGCTGGTCCGCGAGGGCCTGCGCAATGTCGCCGCGGGCGCGTCCCCGGCCGCCCTGAAGAAGGGCATCGACGCCGCGGTCAAGGCTGTCTCCGAGGAGCTCCTCGAGACCGCCCGCCCGATCGAGGACAAGTCCGACATCGCCGCCGTGGCCGCGCTCTCCGCGCAGGACCAGCAGGTCGGCGAGCTGATCGCCGAGGCGATGGACAAGGTCGGCAAGGACGGTGTCATCACCGTCGAGGAGTCCAACACCTTCGGTCTGGAGCTGGACTTCACCGAGGGCATGGCCTTCGACAAGGGCTACCTCTCCCCGTACATGGTGACCGACCAGGAGCGTATGGAGGCCGTCCTCGACGACCCGTACATCCTGATCCACCAGGGCAAGATCGCCTCCATCCAGGACCTGCTGCCGCTGCTGGAGAAGGTCATCCAGGCGGGTGGCTCCAAGCCGCTGCTGATCATCGCCGAGGATGTCGAGGGCGAGGCGCTCTCCACCCTCGTCGTCAACAAGATCCGCGGCACCTTCAACGCGGTCGCGGTGAAGGCCCCCGGCTTCGGTGACCGCCGCAAGGCCATGCTCGGCGACATCGCCACCCTCACGGGTGCCACCGTCATCGCCGAGGAGGTCGGCCTCAAGCTCGACCAGGCCGGTCTCGACGTACTGGGCTCCGCCCGCCGCGTCACCATCTCCAAGGACGACACGACCATCGTCGACGGTGGGGGCAACACCGCCGACGTCCACGGCCGCGTCAACCAGATCAAGGCCGAGATCGAGTCCACGGACTCCGACTGGGACCGCGAGAAGCTCCAGGAGCGCCTCGCGAAGCTGGCCGGCGGCGTGTGCGTGATCAAGGTCGGCGCCGCCACCGAGGTGGAGCTGAAGGAGAAGAAGCACCGTCTGGAGGACGCCATCTCCGCGACCCGCGCCGCGGTCGAGGAGGGCATCGTCTCCGGTGGTGGCTCCGCTCTGGTGCACGCCGCCAAGGTGCTGGAGGGCAACCTCGGCAAGGAGGGCGACGAGGCCACCGGTGTCGCGGTCGTCCGCCGCGCCGTCGTCGAGCCGCTGCGCTGGATCGCCGAGAACGCCGGCCTTGAGGGCTACGTCATCACCTCCAAGGTGGCGGAGCTGGACAAGGGTCACGGCTTCAACGCCGCGACCGGCGAGTACGTCGACCTGGTGAAGGCCGGCGTCATCGACCCGGTCAAGGTCACGCGCTCCGCGCTGGAGAACGCCGCGTCCATCGCGTCGCTGCTGCTCACGACCGAGACCCTGGTCGTCGAGAAGCCGGTCGACGATGAGCCCGAGGCGGGCCACGGCCACGGGCACAGCCACTGACGCCGACGCCTGACGCGCACAGCTGAACGCACCGAGGCCCGGTGCCCCCTCCGCGGGGGCACCGGGCCTCGGCGTGTCGCGTGCCGGTGATCCGGCGCGGCTACCGCGGGCCGTACTTGCGCCCGGCCTTCGACGAGATGCCGCCGAGCAGCCCGCGCGGAGCCAGCTTCACCGCACCCATCAGCGCCTTGTAGCGCGGATCCGGTACGGACACGGTCTTCCCGCGCGCCAGATCCGCCAGCGCGGCCGTCACCAGCTTGTCCGCGTCCAGCCACATCCAGCCGGGGATGGAGCCGGTGTCCATCCCCGCCCGGTCGTGGAACTCGGTCCGTACGAAACCGGGGCACAGCGCCATCAGCCGCACCCCCGTCCCCGTCAGGTCCCGGGCCACGCCCTGGGAGAACTGCACGGCCCAGGCCTTCGAGGCGCCGTACGTCCCGCGCGGCAGGAACGCGGCCACCGACGCCACATTGACGACCGCCCCCCGACCGCGCGCCTTCATGCCCACGACCGCCGCCGAGGTCAGCCGCAGCACCGCCTCGCAGTGGACCTTCAGCATGGTCAGCTCATCGGCCATCGAGACTTCGAGAAAACGGCCCTTGTTGCCGAACCCCGCGTTGTTGACCAGCAGATCGACCGGCTGCTTGCGGTCCGAGAGCCGCCTCTCCACCGACGCGATCCCGCTGTCGGTGGAGAGGTCGGCGGTCAGCACCTCGGCCTCGATGCCATGCCGGTCGTGCAGTTCGGTGGCCTGGTCCTGCAAACGCTCGGTGTCGCGGGCCACCAGCACGAGATTGTGCCCGTCCGCCGCCAGCCGCCGCGCGAAGGCGGCGCCGATCCCCGCCGTCGCGCCCGTAATCAAAGCAGTCGTCATACGCGGCACGTTAGCGCCTGTGTCAGTGCCCCTGATGTGCGTGGCTCGCAGCCGGACGGCCCGCCTTCTGCCCCTTCTCCACCACGACGAACTGACCCATCATCCCCTGGTCCTCGTGATAGAGCAGATGGCAGTGGTACATGAACGGCGCGTTCGGATCGGCCGGTCCGTCGAAACGCATCGCCAGCTTCACCGTCGTACCGTCCGGGATGAAGACGGTGTCCTTGGCCCCGCGCAGCGCCGGTTCCGGCTCCCGTCCGTTCACCGACACCACTCTGAACTGCACGCCGTGCACATGGAAGTTGTGCGGCATCCCGTTGGTGTTCCGTACGGTCCAGGTCTCCGTCGTACCGCGCGTGACGGTCTCGTCGATCCGTCCCATGCTCATCCTCCTGCCGTTGATCCCGGACAGCTTGAGGTCGAAGAACCGTCCGCGCGCGGCGTGCGAGCCGTCGGGTATCTCCAGCTTTCCGAGCGTGGCGGGCAGCGCGGGGGAGGGGCGCAACCGCTTCTTCGCGCGCAACTCCAGTACGTCGAACGTGTCGTCGCCGCCGTTGAAGCGCTGGTTGTAGAAGTCCTGGCCGATGTCGAGGGGGAAGCTGCGCAGCACCGTCCGCTCGCCCGGCCGCACCCGGACCACGACCTCGGCCCGCTCACCGGGTGACAGTTGGATCCGGTCCATCCGCGCGGCCTTCTCCAACAGCCCGCCGTCCGTGCCGATGAGGGAGAACGCCCGGCTGTCGTCGAAGCCGAAGTCGTAGGTGCGGGCGGTCGAGGCGTTGAGGAGCCGCAGCCGTACGAGTTCGTCCCCGACCACCTGGTACGGATCGAGGGTGCCGTTCACCATCGTGCGGTCACCGAGGAATCCGACGGTCTGCGTCACCCCCTTGCCGTGGTCGAACCGTGCTCCGTCGAACTTCACGTCCTGGACGACCAGGGGAAGGTCGTTGACCCCGTAGGTGTCGGGCAGCGCGAGCCCCTGGGACTTGGCGTCGTCGAGGATGAACATCCCGGCCAGGCCACGCTGCACATGGTCCTCGGTCTCGCCGTGCGGATGCGGGTGGTACCAGAGCGTCGCGGCCGGCTGGTCGACCTTCCAATGCGGCGACCAGGTCGTGCCCGGCGCGACCATCTGGTGCGGTCCGCCGTCCATTTTCGCGGGCAGCCGCATCCCGTGCCAGTGCACGGAGGACGCCTCGCCCAGCGTGTTCCTGACTCTGACCTGGACTTTCTCACCGCGCTCGGCGCGCAGCGTGGGGCCCAGATAACTTCCGTTGAAGCCCCAGGTCGGGGTCTTCCGCCCGGCCTTGAACTCCGTCTCGCCCGCCTGCATCTTCAGATCGAAGACGCGGGTGCCGTCCGCCGTGACGGTCGACTCGGCGAGCGGCGGTACGGCCAGCTCATTGCGGAAGGAGGTCCGGCCGACCGTGGACACCTTGGCGCCGGAGTAGAGCCACAGGAAACCACCGCCGACCGCCAGGGCGAGCACGGTCGCGACAGACGCGAGAATGATGAGGACACGCTTGAACCCAGACATGTACTGAGCGTCGCGGTGGGTGCCACCCTCGGTCATCGGGGGCCACCCCGAGGCACCCCCGACTCACCCCTCAGTGCTCTCAGGGACATCCCCTACGCATGAAGTATTCCGCCCAAATCGGCCCAGGTCAGGGCCGGTTGGCCGGTGCGGCGCCGACTTCGCCGTACCGTTCGCAGTACTCCCGCGCGATCCTCAGCGACTCGTGGTGCAGCGCCTCACCGGCGGCGAGAACCCGGGGCAGCAGCTCCCGCTCAAGCGTGACGGCCCGGAACGCCATGGCCACCGTCACCTCGTGATCGGGACGGTGGACGATCTCGATCGCGTCGCCCGCCCGGATCTCGCCGGGGGTGAGGACCCGCAGATACACGCCGGTGACGGCCTCCTTCGTGAAGCGCTTGACCCAGCCCTTCTCGCCGAGCCAGCCCTGGAACGTACGGCACGGAATCCGGCCGCTCGTCGCCTCCAGCACCACATCGGGGCCGATCCGCCAGCGCTCACCGATCTTCGTGCCGGTGAGGTCGAGGCCGGACGTGGTGAGGTTCTCGCCGAAGACGCCGTTGGCCAGCGGCCGTCCCAGCTCCCGCTCCCAGAAGTCCAGATCCTCGCGGGCGAAGGCGTACACCGCCTGGTCGGTGCCGCCGTGATGGCGCAGATCGCAGACCGTGTCACCGGCGACACCGCCGGCGCCCTCGCCCTTGGGCCCGGGATCCGCCACCCGTACGGGACCGTCGGCCGGCCGCTTGTCGATACCCGTGGTGCCGCTCGGGGCGTCGGAGTACTCCACGGCCTTCGGCCGTCCCACATTCACGGTCAGAAGTCTCATACACGGCACGGTATCCCCCCGAGTCTCAAATGATCCACCGGATATTTCGCATTATCCCCAAGCGTCGCTTATGGTCGCGGTGTGATCGAAGCCCGCCATCTCCGTGTCCTGCGCACCGTGGCCGCCACGGGCTCCTTCTCGGCGGCCGCGCGTGAACTCGGCTGTACGCAGCCGGCCGTGAGCCAGCAGATGAAGGCGCTCGAAGCGTCGGCGGGCACCCCGCTGATCGTCCGCACCGGCCGCGAGATGCGGCTGACGCACGCCGGCGACGTGCTCGTACGGCACGCGACGGGCATCCTCGCCGGACTCACCGCGGCGGAGGAGGAGATCGCGGCCATCGCGGGGCTGCGGGCCGGCCGGGTCCGGCTGGTGTCGTTCCCCAGCGGCAGTTCCACGCTGGTCCCCACCGCGCTGGCCGCCCTGCGCGCGGCCCATCCCGGCACCCGGGTCTCGCTCGTCGAGGCCGAGCCGCCGAGCTCCGCGGAGATGCTGCGAGCCGGCGACTGCGATGTGGCGCTGGCGTTCCGGTACGGCGGCTCCGCCGCGGAGTGGGACGACCTGGTGGTACGGCCCCTGCTGGTGGACCGGCTCGTCGGTCTGGTCCCCGAGGGCCACCGGCTCGCGGACGCCGGCGCCGTCGCGATGGGCGATCTCGCCGAGGAGTCGTGGATCGCGGGGTGTCCGCGCTGTCGCAAGCAGCTCGTCGACGCCTGTGCGGAGTCGGGCTTCACGCCCCGGATCGATTTCGCGACGGACGACTATCCGGCGGTGATCGGCCTGGTCGCCGCGGGGCTCGGGGTGGCGGTGCTGCCGGAGCTGGCGATGGAGTCGGTACGCCCCAAGGGGATCCGTACGCTCACGGTCGAGCCCTCGGTCCGCCGGGAGATCGTCGCGCTGACCCTGCCGGATCTGGCGCGGGTTCCGGCCGTCGCGGCCACGCTGGACCAGCTGGTCCTGGCTGCCGCGCGCTGACGGCGCCCCGCTCCTCCCGCGGCCTGCGACCCGCTGAGCGGCGGGAAGGCTGAGCGGCGAGAGTGCAGGAACGTTTCTTCAGAAGGTTCTGGCGCTACGGGAGTCGACCGCTCGCGTGGCTGTCGGGGCCGGCGCCGGAGCCCGGTCCCGGTCCCGGTCCCGAGGCCGACGCGGAGGCCGGGATCAGCCGGGTGCGCGCCCGCCCCATCAGCTCTTCGCGCTCGTCCTCGGTCAGCCCGCCCCACACGCCGTACGGCTCCCGCACCGCCAGCGCGTGCGCCGCGCACTCGGCGCGGACCGGGCACCGCATGCACACCTCTTTCGCCGAGTTCTCACGCGCGCTTCGTGCCGCGCCTCTTTCCCCTTCCGGGTGGAAGAAGAGTGAACTGTCGACACCACGACAAGCCGCGAGGAGCTGCCAGTCCCACAGATCGGCGTTCGGTCCGGGAAGGCGGGAGAAATCTGCCATTGCTCATGTCCCCTTGAAACCGTGCTGAGGCGGATACGGGTCGCTTGGGTGCCGGGTACGAGCCCGACGCGCTCCCGCACCGGTGCTCACGACCGTACATCTACTATGTAAGTAGATGTAAATATGACTCATTGCGAATCTAGCCACAGACACCAGCAAAAGGGAAGAAAAGCCGCTAAATGGGGCATAGCTCTAAAATAAGGGCCGGATGACCTGCGATGCTCTCCTCTGTGTGCGACCCCTTACAGGGAGTGCTGAACTCGGCCGTCCGACCCGTAACTCTTTCGAGTGACCGTCGTTGAGTGTGCGAGGCGGTTGAGAGAACGAGCGGTCGGGCACATGTCCGAAAGCGTCAATCGCACAGGTGACGATATGTACCCAGCCTGGAGGCTCAAGGTGACGCGCATCAGCTGCGGAGGACGGTCATGACATCCGTCCTCGTCTGCGACGACTCCCCGCTTGCCCGAGAGGCGCTCCGCCGAGCGGTTGCGACCGTGCCCGGCGTCGAGCGCGTGACGACCGCGGCCAACGGCGAGGAAGTCCTCCGCCGCTGGGGCGCCGATCGTTCCGACCTGATTCTGATGGACGTACGCATGCCGGGGCTGGGCGGAGTCGAGACGGTCCGCCGGCTGCTCTCCGCCGACCCCGGCGCCCGGATCATCATGCTCACGGTCGCGGAGGACCTGGACGGAGTCGCGCTCGCGGTCGCCGCCGGTGCCCGCGGCTATCTGCACAAGGACGCCTCGCGCGCCGAGCTGCGCGCGACCGTCACACAGGCGCTCGCCGATCCGACCTGGCGGCTCGCCCCGCGCCGGCTCCGCTCGGCCGAGATGGGCGCCGCGCCCACGCTCACCGCGCGGGAGATCCAGGTGCTCGAAGGCATGAGTCACGGCCGCTCCAACGCCGAGATCGGCCGCGAGCTCTTCCTCTCCGAGGACACGGTCAAGACACACGCCCGGCGGCTGTTCAAGAAGCTCGGCGCCTCGGACCGCGCGCACGCGGTGGCGCTCGGCTTCCGCTGGGGCCTGGTCCGCTGACGGGACAGGCCCTCACCCCCGCCCGCCGCACGATCCTGTCGAGGGGACAGGGCCGAGGCGGGCGGGGCAACGTACGCCCGTACGCAACTGTTTCGCGCGCGATGCCGCATCCTTGAGTTGTGGAGTTCCTCGGGGACGAGTCGGACGAGCGCGAGGGGAGGGCGCAGAGGATGAGTTCTGCCGCACCTGCTCATAACGCTTCGGTGCACAACTATGGACGCGGTGCCACCAATCAGCAGCCGCCAAGGCACCATGGACCGATGCGCGATGACGAGACCACGGTGATTGGTGCGCTCGTTCACCGTGCCGTCGACGGCGATGAACAGGCCACGCACGATCTCCTGGCCCGCGTTCATCCGCTCGCGCTGCGCTACTGCCGTACGCGACTGAACCGGCTGCCGGGTGATGCGCGGCACTTTGTGGAAGACCTCGCGCAGGAAGTCTGCGTCGCGGTCCTGATGGCCCTGCCGCGGTACCGCGACACCGGCCGGCCCTTCGAGGCCTTCGTCTTCGCCATCGCCGGCCACAAGGTCGCCGATCTCCAGCGGGCCGCCATGCGGCACCCGGGGTCGACGGCCGTGCCGTCCGACGAGATGCCGGAGCGTCCCGACGATTCGCTGGGGCCGGAAGAGCGTGCCCTGCTCAGCAGCGACGCCGAGTGGGCCAAGAAGCTGCTCGCCAATCTCCCGGAGAACCAGCGCGAGCTGCTGGTGCTGCGGGTCGCCGTCGGGCTCACCGCGGAGGAGACCGGGCAGATGCTGGGGATGTCCCCGGGCGCGGTACGGGTCGCGCAGCACCGCGCGCTCAGCAGGCTGCGGGCGCTCGCCGAGCAGTGAGCGAAGCTGTTCGGTGATCTTGATCGTGGAATGAGAGGCCCGCGGAGCCCGTTAGCATGGGCATCCGCACCGATCAAGGCCATATGGGGAAGGTGTCATGACTGCATACGTCGACGGAGTGCCCGAGAAATTCGCGACGCTCGGGCTGACATACGACGACGTGCTGCTGCTGCCGGGCGCCTCGGAAGTGCTGCCGAACCAGGTGGACACCGCCTCCCAGGTCTCCCGCAACGTGAGGGTGAACATCCCGCTGCTCTCCGCGGCGATGGACAAGGTCACCGAGGCACGGATGGCCATCGCCATGGCCCGCCAGGGCGGCGTCGGCGTACTGCACCGCAATCTCTCCATCGCCGACCAGGCCAACCAGGTCGACCTGGTGAAGCGCTCCGAGTCCGGCATGGTCACCGATCCGATCACGGTGCACCCCGACGCGACGCTCGCCGAGGCCGACCAGCTGTGCGCCAAGTTCCGGATCAGCGGCGTCCCGGTCACCGACCGCGCGGGCAAGCTGCTCGGCATTGTCACCAACCGCGACATGGCCTTCGAGGCGGACCGTACGCGCCAGGTGCGCGAGGTCATGACCCCGATGCCGCTCGTCACCGGCAAGGTCGGCATCTCCGGCGTGGACGCCATGGAGCTGCTGCGCCGCCACAAGATCGAGAAGCTGCCGCTGGTCGACGACGCGGGCATCCTCAAGGGCCTCATTACGGTCAAGGACTTCGTGAAGGCCGAGAAGTACCCGAACGCGGCCAAGGACGCGGAGGGCCGGCTGCTCGTCGGCGCCGCCGTGGGTGCCAGCCCCGAGGCGCTGGAGCGCGCCCAGGCGCTGGTCGCCGCCGGGGTCGACTTCCTGGTCGTGGACACCTCGCACGGCCACAACAGCAACGCGCTCAGCTGGATGTCGAAGATCAAGTCGAGTGTCGGCATCGACATCATCGGCGGCAACGTCGCCACCCGCGACGGTGCCAAGGCACTGATCGACGCGGGCGTGGACGGCGTGAAGGTCGGTGTCGGGCCCGGCTCGATCTGTACCACCCGCGTCGTCGCCGGTATCGGCGTCCCGCAGGTCACGGCGATCTACGAGGCCGCGGTGGTCTGCATGGCCGCGGGCGTCCCGGTCATCGGCGACGGTGGCCTCCAGTACTCGGGCGACATCGGCAAGGCCCTCGCGGCCGGCGCCAGCACGGTGATGCTCGGCAGCCTGCTGGCGGGCTGCGAGGAGTCCCCGGGCGAGCTGCAGTTCATCAACGGCAAGCAGTTCAAGTCGTACCGCGGCATGGGGTCGCTGGGCGCGATGCAGTCGCGCGGCCAGGGCCGCTCGTACTCGAAGGACCGCTACTTCCAGGCGGACGTCTCCGCGGACGACAAGCTCGTCCCCGAGGGCATCGAGGGCCAGGTGCCCTACCGGGGTCCGCTCTCCGCCGTACTGCACCAGCTGATCGGCGGCCTGCGCCAGACGATGGGATACGTGGGCGCGGCCTCCATCGACGAGATGGAGCGCAAGGGCCGGTTCGTCCGGATCACGGCGGCGGGGCTCAAGGAGAGCCACCCGCACGACATCCAGATGACGGTCGAAGCACCGAACTACAGCAGGAGCTGAACACACGTGCCAGTGAGGGGCGGCCCCGGGATTCCGGGACCGCCCCTCACTGATGCGTCGGGGATACTGGAACGGCAGACGTAGAAGGAAAGGCCACACATCGTGACTGAGATCGAGATCGGGCGCGGCAAGCGCGGCCGCAGGGCGTACGCCTTCGACGACATCGCCGTCGTCCCGAGCCGGCGCACCCGGGATCCGAAGGAGGTCTCGATCGCCTGGCAGATCGACGCCTACCGATTCGAGCTGCCGTTCCTGGCCGCTCCGATGGACTCCATCGTCTCCCCGCAGACCGCGATCCGGATCGGTGAGATGGGCGGTCTGGGGGTGCTCAACCTGGAAGGTCTGTGGACCCGGTACGAGGACCCGCAGCCACTGCTCGACGAGATCGCGCAGCTGGACGAGGCGAGCGCCAACCGCCGGCTCCAGGAGATCTACGCCGAGCCGATCAAGGAAGAGCTGATCGGGCAGCGCATCAAGGAGGTGCGGGACTCGGGCGTGGTCACGGCGGCCGCGCTTTCGCCGCAGCGGACCGCGCAGTTCTCCAAGGCCGTGGTGGACGCCGGGGTCGACATCTTCGTCATCCGCGGTACGACGGTCTCCGCCGAGCATGTCTCCGGCGCCGCCGAGCCGCTGAACCTGAAGCAGTTCATCTACGAGCTGGACGTGCCGGTCATCGTCGGCGGCTGCGCCACGTACACCGCGGCCCTGCATCTGATGCGTACGGGCGCCGCGGGCGTACTGGTGGGCTTCGGCGGCGGCGCCGCGCACACCACCCGCAATGTACTGGGCATCCAGGTGCCGATGGCGACGGCGGTCGCGGATGTGGCGGCGGCCCGCAGGGACTACATGGACGAGTCCGGCGGCCGGTACGTACACGTCATCGCGGACGGCGGCGTCGGCTGGTCCGGGGATCTGCCCAAGGCCATCGCCTGCGGCGCGGACTCCGTGATGATCGGCTCCCCGCTGGCGCGGGCGACGGACGCGCCGGGCAAGGGGCACCACTGGGGCATGGAGGCGGTCCACGAGGACGTGCCGCGCGGCAAGCTGGTGGACCTGGGCATCGTCGGGACGACGGAGGAGGTCCTGACGGGCCCCTCGCACAGCCCGGACGGATCCATGAACTTCTTCGGCGCGCTGAAGCGGGCCATGGCGACGACGGGCTACAGCGAACTCAAGGAGTTCCAGCGCGTCGAGGTGACGGTGGGGGACTCGCAGCACCGCCGCTGAGCGCCGGCGCTCACGAACGCGTCGCGCACGGCGAAGTGCCCGGACCATGGACCGGTCCGGGCACTTCGCCGTGCGCCATGCCTTTCAGGCCATGTCTTTTAGAAAGAGGCCTTCTTGGCGCCCGAGAAGGCGGCGAAGGCGGCGAGCGCGAAGAACAGGAAGCTCATGACGTCCGTGCCCTCGCTCCAGGCCGCGGTGACGACATCGAGGTGGTCGAGGAAGACGTCCGTCGCGGACACGTTCAGATCCTTGCCGAAGAGGATCGCGATGCCGACCAGCTGTCCGAGATAGACGGCGCCCAGGGACAGGACCGCGCTGACGACCGGCAGGACGGGATGGGGGCCGCCCACCTTGCCTGCGGCGAATCCGGTCAGGAAGCCGACGCCGATCGCGGCCCAGCCGATCTCCCGCTCGATGGCCCCCATGATCCCGCCGTAGACCCCGGCGGCGACGAGGGCGGCGACCAGGGCCGCCGCCAGACCGAGACCGATGTTCGCGCGGACGGGCGGGGGCGGCGGGGCGAACGGGGAGGCGCCCTCGGCGAACGGGTTGCCGGACGGATTGCCGGACGGGGCGGCGCCCTCGGCGAATGGATTGCCGGGCGGCGGAACGGGCTGGCTCATGCGGGAATTCCCCCCAGGGAAAGTGTCGTGCGCATGACTTGCGCACGATGGCCCTGGACAGTAGCAGGCAGGTCCGACAGTCCCGTACGCGATTTCAGAGCCGGTACGCCGTGCCCGCCGGGCTCGCCCCCCGGGTGTCCAGCAGCAGCTGGGCCTTGACCGCGAGGCCCTGGAGGTCGTACGTGCGGTGGTGCTGGAGCAGCACTGTCAGATCGGCGTTGGCCGCGGCCTCGTAGAGCGAGTCCGCGCGCGGTACGGGCAGCTGGCGCACGCGCCAGTCGGAGACGTATGGATCGTGGTAGCTGACGGCGGCGCCCAGATCCATCAGCCGGCAGGCGATCTCGGTGGCCGGTGAGCTCTCCTGGTCGGCGAGGTCCTGTTTGTAGGTGACGCCGAGGAGCAGCACCCGGGCGCCCCGCGCGGACTTGCCGTGTTCGTTGAGGAGGGCCGCGCAGCGCTGGATGACGTACTGCGGCATCCGGGTGTTGATCTCCTGGGCGAGGCCGACCATGCGCAGCGGGTGGCCGGGGGTGCGGCCGGCGTGCGGCAGATAGCTGGGATCCATCGGCACGCCGTGGCCGCCGACGCCGGGGCCCGGCCGGAAGGAATGGAAGCCGAACGGCTTGGTCTCCGCGCAGCGGATGACGTCCCAGAGATCGACGCCGAGGTCGTGGCAGAGCACGGCCATCTCATTGACCAGTGCGATGTTCACATGCCGGAAGTTGGTTTCGAGGAGCTTGACGGTCTCGGCCTCGCGCGGGCCGCGCGCCCGGACCACCTTGTCGGTGAGGCGGCCGTAGAAGGCGGCGGCCGATTCGGTGCAGGCGGGGGTGAGGCCGCCGATCACCTTGGGGGTGTTGGCGAGGCCGTGGGTGCGGTTGCCGGGGTCGAGCCGGCCGGGGGAGTACGCGAGGTGGAAGTCGCGTCCCGCCCGCAGGCCCGAGCCCTCCTCCAGGATGGTCCTGAGGAAGCCCTCCGTGGTGCCGGGCGCCACGGGCGATTCCAGCAGCACGGTGGTGTGCGGGCGCAGCCGGGCGGCCAGCGCGCGGGCCGCCTCGCCGATGGCGGTCAGATCCGGGGTGCGGTCGGCGCCGAGGGGGGCGGGCGCGCAGATGACGGCGGTACGGACCCGGCCCAGCTCGGTCGGGTTGGTGGTGGGCCGGAACCCCCCCGAGAGCATCCGGCGGACGTCCGAGGCGGTGAGGGGACCGTCGACGGGGGTGTGGCCGGCGGCCAGCTCCGCGACGGGCCGTGGGTCGGTGTCGTAGCCGATGGTGTCGATACCGGCGGCAACGGCGGCCTGGGCGAGGGGCAGGCCGAGATGGCCGAGTCCGATGACGGCGAGATCTGCGGGCATGGCGGTGGAGGCCGTCCTTCCCTTAGCCGGAGTGGACAGTGGACGCAAGCCGTGTGGACAGAACGGGCACGCGCAATGTCAGACTAGGCGTAAATATGACCGTTATGTGGCATTGCGTGGCCGGGGAGAGTCTGGTTTGTCGGGGGCCGGGCCGATCGTCGGCCGGCGTTATCCACAGGCGGTGGCTGAAGTCGCGCAGTGCGGACAGAATCGATCTGTGAGCCCGACCACGCGGGGGACGACGGGAGGCAGCAGTGAGGACAGCGACACTGGGACCTGCGGAGCGCACCCAAGCGCTTGCGGCGATGGCCGAGCGTGAACTGGACGTGCTGGTGGTGGGCGCGGGGGTGGTCGGGGCGGGGACCGCTCTCGACGCCGTCACCAGAGGACTGGCGACCGGCCTCGTGGAGGCGCGCGACTGGGCGTCCGGCACATCGAGCCGGTCGAGCAAGCTGATCCACGGCGGTCTGCGCTATCTGGAGATGCTCGACTTCGCGCTCGTGCGGGAAGCCCTGAAGGAGCGGGGGCTGCTGCTGGAGAAGCTGGCGCCCCATCTGGTGAAGCCGGTGGCCTTCCTGTACCCGTTGCAGCACAAGGGCTGGGAGCGGCTCTACGCCGGCTCGGGCGTCGCGCTGTACGACGCGATGTCCATATCGTCCGGGCACGGACGCGGACTGCCGGCCCACCGCCATCTCTCGCGGCGGCGCGCGCTGCGGGTGGCGCCCTGTCTGAAGAAGGACGCGCTGGTCGGGGCGTTGCAGTACTACGACGCCCAGATGGACGACGCCCGCTATGTGGCCACCCTGGTCCGTACGGCCGCGACCTACGGCGCGCAGGTCGCCAACCGGGCGCGGGTCGTCGGCTTCCTGCGGGAGGGCGAGCGGGTGGTCGGCGCACGCGTCCAGGACGTGGAGGGCGGCGGGGAGTACGAGATCCGGGCCAAGCAGGTCGTCAACGCCACCGGCGTGTGGACGGACGACACCCAGGCGCTGATCGCCGAGCGCGGGCAGTTCCACGTCCGGGCCTCCAAGGGCATCCATCTGGTCGTACCCAAGGACCGGATCCACTCCTCGACCGGGCTGATCCTGCGGACCGAGAAGTCGGTGCTGTTCGTCATCCCCTGGGGCCGGCACTGGATCGTGGGCACCACCGACACCGACTGGGACCTGGACAAGGCCCATCCGGCGGCCTCCAGCGCCGATATCGACTATCTGCTGGAGCATGTGAACTCCGTGCTGTCCGTGCCGCTGACGCGGGACGACGTGCAGGGGGTGTACGCGGGCCTGCGGCCGCTCCTCGCCGGGGAGTCCGACGCGACCAGCAAGCTGTCGCGTGAGCACACGGTCGCGCATCCGGTGCCCGGCATGGTGGTCGTCGCCGGAGGCAAGTACACGACCTACCGGGTGATGGCCAAGGACGCGGTGGACGAGGCGGTGCACGGCCTCGACCAGCGGGTGGCGGACTGTGTCACGGAGGATGTGCCGCTGCTCGGCGCCGAGGGATATCACGCGCTGTGGAACGCGCGGGCGAGGATGGCGCAGCGGACCGGGATCCATGTGGTCCGCGTGGAGCATCTGCTGAACCGCTACGGCACGCTCGTCGAGGAGCTGCTCGAAATGATCGCCGCCGATCCCGGTCTGGGCGAGCCGCTCGGCGGCGCCGAGGACTATCTGCGCGCCGAGGTCGTCTACGCCGCCTCGCACGAAGGGGCGCGCCATCTCGATGACGTGCTCACCCGGCGGACCCGGATATCGATCGAGACCTTCGACCGGGGGACGCGCAGCGCGCGGGAGTGCGCGGAGCTGATGGCTCCGGTGCTCGACTGGGACAAGAGCCGGATCGAGCGGGAGATCGAGCACTACGAGAAGCGGGTGGAGGCGGAGCGCGAGTCGCAGCGGCAGCCGGACGACCAGACGGCCGACGCGGCGCGGCTGGGTGCGCCGGACATCGTGCCGATCTGACGGCCCCCGCCCGCCGCTCCCACTGCTCCCGCCGCCGCATGTGCCGGCCCTTCAGGACGCGCAGAACTCCTCGTCCAGGAGGGCCGGTTCGAGGGAGTTATCGGCGAGCGCGTCCGTGTTGACGCGGAAGGTGAAGGTGCGGCGGCCGTCGGCGGTGGCGGCGGTACGGACGTAACTGCCCGCGATCCGGCCGTTGTGGCCCCAGACGGTGATACCGCAGGAGAGCCGCTCCGGGTAGACGCCCATGCCGTAGGCGCCGTGTGCGGCGCCGGTGTCCAGCAGCTCGCGCAGCTGGGGCGCGGGGAGGAGCTCGCCGCTGAGCAGGGCGGTGTAGAAGCGGTCGAGATCGTCGAGCGTGGAGATCAGCTCACCGGCCGCGCCCGCCGGGCGGGGGTCGAGTTCGGTGACGTCGCGCAGCGGGTGGCCGGGGCCCGGGGTGCGGCTGTAGGCGCGGCCGTGCGGGGAGGGGAGCGTGGTGCGGTCGCCGGGGAAGGACGTACCGGTGAGACCGAGGGGGACGATCACGCGGGCCTCGGCCTCGGCCGCGTACGAACGGCCTGTCACCTGCTCGACCATCAGGCCGAGCAGGATGTAGTCCGTGTTGGAGTACGCGTACGAGCCGAGCGGGCCCGGCGCGTGGGCGAGCGCGGTACGGATCGCGGCCAGGGGAGTGGTCGGGCCGGGTGCGGAGTCCTCGGCGGTGTAGTCGTACAGACCGCTGGTGTGGGTGAGCAGAGCGCGCAGGGTGAGCAGGCGGCCGTCGTTGCCGTGGCCGCGCACGAGTCCGGGCAGATGACGGTCGACGGTGTCGGACAGCTTCAGCCTGCCTTCGGCGGCCAGCTGGAGGACGACGGTCGCCAGCAGGGTCTTGGTGACGCTGCCGGCGCGGAAGCGGTCGGCGCGGCGGATCCCGGATCCGGCGGTCTCGAACCGGGTGGAGCCGGCCGCGGAACGGGAGAGCAGGGCGGCGCCCGGAGCACGGCCCCGGGAGACGAGCAGGGGAAGGACCTGGGAGGCGGGCAGGGGAAGGACCTGAGAGGCGGGCGCGGGCGAGGGCCGGCCCGGCTCCGCCGTCGTATCCCGTACACCCTTACTCGGCACACCCGTTCCCAGCACACTCGCGCCAAGTCCGAAGAGGGCCATGACCAGCGGGGTGCTCAGCCGGGCCCGGGGTAGTGGCATGGTGGGATCCCTTCCTCCGGCCCCATCCTGGCGGACACCGGACCCGGGAGTACCGGCCGTCCCGGAATGAGGGACAATGAAGGCTCTGCCAGGGCGCGTTACGGCACCGCGTGGGCGGGCTGCAGTCGCGGGCCAGGATCAGGGATCGCAGAGGGGACGCATGTCGGAGTCGGAGCAGTCGCGGGACACGGCGCAGGAGCCCCAGCAGGACACGAGGAAGAGCGCCGACGACAGCCCGGAAGGGCGCCTGCTCGCGGGCAGATACCGGCTGGGCGGGGTCCTCGGGCGCGGGGGCATGGGCACGGTATGGCGGGCTCTCGACGAGACCCTCGGCCGTACGGTCGCCGTGAAGGAACTGCGCTTTCCGACCAGCATCGACGAGGACGAGAAGCGCCGGCTCATCACCCGCACCCTGCGCGAGGCCAAGGCCATCGCCCGGATCCGCAACAGCGGCGCGGTGACGGTCTACGACGTCGTCGACGAGGACGACCGGCCCTGGATCGTCATGGAACTGGTCGAGGGCAAGTCGCTCGCCGAGGCCATCCGCGAGGACGGCACGCTCACCCCCAGGCGCGCCGCCGAGGTGGGCCTCGTGATCCTCGACGTGCTGCGCTCCGCGCACCGCGAGGGCATCCTGCACCGCGATGTGAAGCCGTCCAATGTGCTGATCGCCGAGGACGGGCGCGTCGTGCTCACGGACTTCGGCATCGCCCAGGTCGAGGGCGACCCGTCGGTCACCTCCACCGGCATGCTCGTCGGCGCCCCCTCGTACATCTCGCCGGAGCGCGCCCGCGGCCACAAGCCGGGGCCCGCCGCCGACCTCTGGTCGCTCGGCGGTCTGCTGTACGCGTCGGTGGAAGGCTGCCCGCCGTACGACAAGGGCTCCGCCATCGCCACCCTCACCGCCGTGATGACCGAGCCGGTCGACCCGCCCAAGAACGCGGGCCCGCTGGAACCCATCATCTACGGGCTGCTCGCCAAGGACCCGGAGCAGCGGCTCGACGACGCGGGCGCGCGGACGCTGCTCCAGGCCATCATCACCGCGCCGGAGCGGGAGCCGGAGCCGGGGCCCGAGGCCACGCGGGTCGTCCCGCTGCCGCCGGCGACCGCCGACGGCCGTGCCGGTAAGTCCGCCACGTCCCCGAAGAACACGGGCGACGCCAGTGCCGACCGGGTGCGTGGCGCGCTGCGCTCCGTACGGAACGCGGCGGCGGCCACGCCCGAGTCCGGGCCCCGTCCGGACGCCACGGCCCCGTCCCGGCCGGCCCCGCCGCGGGCGTCGCTCACCGATGTGGTGCCCCGGCGCACGCAGGTGATCATCGCGGTCGTCGCCGCGCTGGCCATCATCTCGACGGTCCTGGCGGTCGCCCTGAGCGGGGGCGACGACGACGCCCAGCAGGGCAAGGACGGCACGGCGGCATCGGCCGGGGCGACGACGACCGGCGGCGCGGCCCAGGACAGCGACAAGGGGCAGCAGAGCGCGGACCCGGGCGCGAGCGAGGACGGCCAGGGGGACGACGCCGCGGGCGGCGGGCAGCCGTCCGGCGATTCCGAGTCCGGCGCGTCGGACGACTCCGGTGGCAAGGGGAACGGCGACGAACTGCCCGACGGCTACGCCACGGTCAGCGACAAGCAGTTCCGCTTCTCGATGGCGATGCCCAAGGGGTTCCGCCTGACCGACACGGCCGGCCGTAACTCCGGCGGCATATACAACACCGCCAAGGGCGCGTTCCCGCGCATCCAGGTCGACTTCAACGGCAGTCCGACCGACGACGCCGTCGCCGCGTGGCAGGGACTCGAACCGGCGGTGCGTGGCAGCAGCTCGGCCTACAAGCTCCTCGGCATAAAGAAGGCCGACTTCAACGGCTATCCGACCGTCGCCGACTGGCAGTTCGAGCGCAACCAGGGCGGCGAGCGGATCAGGGTCCTCAACCGGGGCTTCAAGGTCGACGGCAAGCGCGGCTACGCGATCATGATCAGCTGCAAGGCGAGTGAGTGGGACGCGGCGGAGTGCACGACGCTGCGCGAGACGGCGTACGCGACGTTCAAGCCCGCGGGGTGAACGGACCGGCTCGTTCCGGCCGTGGGGAGAGGCGATTTCGGGTACCGGAGGCGAACGTTCGGCAGCGGGTTGCCGCGACCCGGCGGCATGTTTGCCTGCGGCCACGTATCGTGAGAGCTCGCGAACCGTACGCATCCACAATGGGCCGGTAAACGACCGGAATTGGCGGTTTCGCGGGTCTCCGGGACCGGGAGACAGCGTGTGTGGGGAGGCGTCGTGGACGACTACGCGGGACGGGTGCTGGCCGACCGCTATCGCCTGCCGTTGCCGCCCTCCGACGAGTTCGAACTTGTCGAGACCCGGGCGTTCGACACGTACAGCGGGCAGGAAGTCCTCGTCAGGCAAGTGCCGTTGCCGGAGGTCGTGGACGCGGAGGTCATCGACGCGGAGGGCGCCGCGGCCCCGCGGCGGGTCTCCGGGCGGGCGCCGCGCAGGGCCACGGACCCGGCGGTGCGGCGGGCCATCGAGGCCGCGCAGAGCGCCGCCCAGATCCCCGACCATCCCCGTCTCGACCAGGTCTTCGACGTGTTCGCGGAGGCCGGCTCGCTGTGGATAGTGAGCGAACTGGTCGCGGCCAGGCCGCTGGCGGCGCTGCTCGCCGAGAAGCCGCTGAATCCGTACCGGGCGGCCGAGATCGCCTCCGATGTGCTCACGGCCGTGCGCGTGTTGCACGCCCATGGCTGGACCCACCGGAACATCACCGTCCGTACGGTGCTGGTCTGCGACGACGGACGTGTGGTGCTGACCGGCCTCGCGGCGGGCGCGGCCGAGGAGGCGCTGTGCGGATACGCGCCGGTGCCGGAGCCGCCCGGCCAGTTCGGACCACCGGACCAGTTCGGACCGGGGGATCAGCCCGCACCGCCGGAGCAGCTCGCGCCGCCACGGGAGCAGCCGGGGCCCGAGGCGCCGGAACTGCCCTACGATCGCGGGTCGACGGCGGGAGTGCCCGGCTCGCCGGGCCGCGCCGCGCTGGGGGCGCCCCGCCCTGACCTCCCGTACGACGACGGCACCTCGTCCGGTACGTCCGGCGCGATGCCCCGTCCGCACCACGGCACGCCCGGGATCCCCGCCCCGTACGGCGGCCGGGCGGCGCTGCCCGCCGGGAACGCCTCGGGGAACGCCTCCGGGGACATCCGCGCCGCGCGCGCCGGTGCCATCGCCGCCTACCGCGCGGGAGCGCGCGCCGCCGCCCGTGCCGGCGAGGACCAGCGCTCCGACCACGACCGGCGTTCCGACGACGATCAGCGCTTTGACGACGACCGGCGCGCCGACGAGGGCGTGCTGCCCCCGCCGAGGCGGCCGGAAGCCGGCGAAGGGCCGCAGGACCCGCCGCACGGCGGCAGCTCCGACCCCGACTGGTGGGCGCAGCCGCCGCGCGGCTTCGAGGAGCCGGACACCGACGAGGACGACGACCCGCCCACGCCCTACCGCGCCCAACTCGCCGGCACCTGGCGCGACGGCCCCGCGCCGTGGAACGACGCCTCGGGTTCGGTCCCGGCGGGCGGCAGCCCGTACGGCCCCGATTCGGCCGGCCCCTTCGGCTCGGGATCCGCCCACAGTGACACGTCCGGACTCCCGGCGTCCGGACTCCCGGCGTCCGGCGGCCGCCCGGGTGGTATGCCCGCGCTTCCCCCGGCCGGTGACCGCCCGGGCGGCGCCCCCGCGCTGCCGCCCGGTACCGGCGTGGCCATGGCCCGGGGCGGCGACTCGGGTTACTCCGCGTCCGGCGGCGGCGGTGGTCAGAGCACCGGGCCGCGGGACGGAATGCGCGCCGACGCGCAGCGGCAGACGGCGCACCTGCCCGCCGTGGCGGGGCAGTCCGCCGGAGCGGGCCGGTGGGACGAGATCGTGGCGAGCGGGTCGGTACCCGCGTACCGCGGTCCCGCCACGCCCCTCGCCGCCGAGCGCGCCCGGCAGGCGCGCATCGCCGTCGTCGGGGCCGTCACCGAGCGCTGGGCGCCCGAACAGGCCGGGCCCGTACACGAGAACTGGCAGCTGGCACCGCCGATTGGACCCTCCACCGACCTGTGGGCGCTCGGCGCGCTGCTGTACCGCGCGGTGCAGGGCCATGCCCCGTACCCGGAGGAGAACGCCGCCGAGCTGGTGCAGCTCGTCTGCGCCGAACCGCCCGCCTTCGCCGAGGAGTGCGGCCCGCTGCGCCCCGTCGTCGAGTCGCTGCTGCGTCAGGACCCCACCGAGCGGCCGGACTTCGAGGAGCTGCGCGGCTGGCTGCGTTCGCTCGTACGGTCCGCGCCCGAGCCGGAGGCCGGTCTCGACGTCGTACCGCTGCCGTCCGTCGACGAGCGGCTGCCGATAGTGCGGCGCCGGGGCGAGCTGGTGCGCAAGCGCTGGGGGCGCGGCCGTGACGTGGGCCAGGGGCGCCACCGCCACAAGAAGGGCAAGGAACGCAAGGAGAAGGGCGGCAGGGGCGGCTACGACGAACAGCGCCCGTACCAGCAGCCGTACGAGCAGCGGCCCCAGCACCAGCACATGGCCGAGGAGCCGCGCGAGCGACCGGAGCGGATGAGCAGGCCGGAGCGGCTGGAACGGCACGAGCGGCCGGAGCGGCACGAGCGGCCGGAGCGGCACGAGCAGGGCCGGGGCCGTGGCCCCCGCTCGCTGGGCCGTACCCTGCTCGTGCTGATACTGCTCCTGCTCGTGGGGGCCATCGTGTACGCCGTGATGTTCCTGCCCAAGGCCGATACGGGACAGCAGGGGCAGCAAGTCGGCGAAGCGAATCCCAGCACGTCCGCCGCGCCCCGGACCTCCGGTCCCGCCGTCGATCTCGCCGAGGGCTACACGCTGCGCGAGGACTCCGAGGGCTTCCGGATCGCCGTCGGCAAGGACTGGCAGCGACAGCCCATCAACGAGAGCAGGCAAGTCCGCTACACCGAAGGGGAATTCACGCTGATCGTCGTCCCCGGCCGGGACACCGTGGCGGACGGCGGCAGCGATCCCATGGAGTACCAGCGCAACGTGGAACGGGAGTTGCAGCCCTTCCGGGACTCGTCCTGGGCCGGCGCCTCCGGCCTGCGGCGGATCGACGTGGGCAAGCAGGCCATGGCGGAAGGCCAGTTCACCTGGCAGGACAGCGGCGGCCGCGAGGTCTATGTGCGCAACCTCGCCATGCTCGTCGGCGACCGGTACCACATCATCCAGGTCATCGGTCCCGACGGTCAGCGGGACAAGGTCAGCGAGATCTATCAGCAGGCCACCGAGGCCTACCGGGCAGCGGACTGACGCCTGTTGGGCGCGCCCGCGCGTCACAGTGCTGTTTCCGTGCGCCACCCGAGGTTCCCCGTCCGTACCTCGCCTCCGTACCCTGTCAAACCAATGAACGGGGCGGGGGACGTGGATCATTCGCAGGGAACGGGCATGGGCGCGGGGGCGGGTACGGGCACGGGGCTCGTGCTCGCCGGGCGTTACCGGCTGGGCGAGTCCATCGGCAGCGGTGGCATGGGCAAAGTGTGGCGTGCGCACGACGAGGTGCTGCACCGGACCGTCGCCGTCAAGGAGTTGACGGCCGGACGGTACGTCTCCGAGGCCGACCGGGCCGTACTGCACCAGCGGACGCAGAAGGAGGCACGGGCCGCGGCCCGGATCACCCACCCGGGCGTCGTCACCGTCCATGACGTCCTCGAGCACGACGGCCGGCCGTGGATCGTCATGCAGTACGTCGACGGCCCCTCCCTCGCCGACAAGGCGAAGGAGTCCGGCCGGATCGGCTCGCGCGAGGCGGCCAGGATCGGTCTCGAAGTCCTCGGCGCGCTGCGCGCCGCGCACGCCGCCGGGGTGCTGCACCGCGACGTCAAGCCCGGCAATGTCCTGCTCGCGCGCGACGGCGGAGTGCTGCTCACCGACTTCGGAATCGCGGCGATAGAGGGCGACTCGACCATCACCAGGACCGGTGAACTGGTCGGCTCCATCGACTATCTGGCACCCGAGCGGGTACGGGGCAGCGATCCCGGTCCCGCCTCCGACCTCTGGTCGCTGGGGGCGACGCTCTACACGGCGGTCCAGGGGAATTCGCCGTTCCGCCGCACCTCACCGCTCTCCACCATGCAGGCCGTGGTCACGGAGGAGCCGCGCCACCCCGACCAGGCCGGGCCGCTCGCTCCCGTGATCGCGGCGCTGCTGTGCAAGGACCCGGAGGGCCGGCCCGGGGTGGCCGAGACCGAGCGGATGCTGCGCGAAGTGCTGGAGGGGCGGGCGCCGACCGAGGCGCACGCGTACATCCCGACGCGGGTCATGCCGGACGGTGACCGGCAGGGCGTCGGCGCGCAGCTGCCTCCGGCCGTGACCGTTCCCTCGGCCGTTCCCGCCCCGCTCCCCGCCTCCTCGGCGCCCCGCCGCGGCGGCCGCTGGCGTACGAGGGTCGTGGCCGTCGTCATCGCGGCCGCCCTCGGCGGCGGCGCCGGCTTCGCGGCGCTGCAGTACGTGAACGGAAAGGACGACGGCTCCCCGGAAGAGAACGTCACGACCGGCCAGTCGACGACCGGCGGGACGACGACCGGCGGGACGGCAAGCGCCGGGACGGCGAACGGCGGTACGACAGCGGCCGGTTCCGTACCGGAGGGCTGGGTCCATGTCCGGGCCGACGAGGGCTTCAGCCTCAACGTCCCCGAGGGCTGGGAACGCCAGATGGACGGCGACCAGATCGACTTCACCCCGGACAACGGCCGCCACCTCCTGCGCATCAGCGTCGGCTCGCCCGACTTCGAGAACCCGTACATGCACATGCTGAACATGGAGAAGAGCCTGCAGCGGCTTCCGGAGTACGACCGGATCGAGCTGGCCCCGAACACCTACCGCGACCAGACGCACTCGGCGAGCTGGGAGTTCACCTGGACCGAGGAGAAGACGCACCCGGGCAGGCGGCACGCGATCGACCAGATCTACTACTCGGACGACAGCAGCACGGAGTACGCGATCTACATGTCCGGCCCCGAAGAGGACTGGCCGACGACGCGCAAGCAGTTCGACGCCGTACTGCGCAGCTGGCAGCCGCCGCCCCTCGCTTCCGGCCAGTGAACGGGCACAGCAAACGGGCACAGTGAACGGGGCCGCTCTCACCGTGGCAACCGTGACCGCACTTCGTAAGGATGTGAGCATGACCAACGACGGGGGACGGGTGAACGAGCCCACCGGCCAGGAGCCCACCAGTTACGCACTCCGGCCGCCGAACGCGCCGCAGGTGCCGCCGCAGTCACAGAGTCCCGCGGCGCCCGGGTACGCGCCGACGGAGACCGCGCGGCGGGATCCGGCCGAGGGCCGGGTGCTCGGTGGCCGCTACCGGCTCGTCTCCAGGCTGGGGCACGGCGGTATGGGCACGGTCTGGCTGGCGCACGACGAGGTCGTGGACCGCGATGTGGCGGTCAAGGAGCCCCGCGTTCCCGACCACGTGAGCGAGCACGACCGGGACCGGGTGTATCTGCGCATGCAGCGGGAGGCGCGCTCCGCGGCCCGGATCGACCACCCGTCCGTCGTCACCATGCACGATGTGGTGGTCGAGGACGCCAAGCCGTGGATCGTGATGGAGCTGGTGCGCGGCCAGTCGCTCGCCGACCGGCTGCAGGAGGGCACGCTCGACCCGCGCGAGGCGGCGCGGATCGGACTCGCCGTGCTGGACGCGCTCACCGCGGCCCACGAGAAGGGCGTGCTGCACCGCGACGTCAAGCCGGACAACGTCCTGCTGGGGAGCGGCGGCCGGGTCGTGCTCAGCGACTTCGGCATCGCGCAGATCGAGGGCGAGCAGGGCCTGACCGAGACCGGCGCGTTCGTCGGCTCGCCCGAATACATCGCGCCCGAACGGGTGCTGGGGCAGCGGCCGGGGCCCGAGTCGGACCTGTGGTCGCTGGGTGTGGTGCTGTACGCGGCGGTCGAGGGCATGTCCCCCTACCGCCGCTCCAACGCCCCCGCGACCCTCCAGGCGGTGCTCTCCGCGGAGCCGCAGATGCCCGCGCGCGGGTCAGGGGCCTTCGGCACGCTGGTGATGCGGCTGCTGCGCAAGGACCCGGCGGCGCGGCCGGACGCGGCGGAGATCCGGCAGACCCTCGACTCGGTGGCGCGCCCGCCGCAGGCCGCGCTCGCGGCGACGCAGCTGTTGCAGAGCGGTGGTGCGCGGGTGACGGGCGCCGGCGCCTGGGTGCCGCCGGTGCTGCACGGCAACCGCACGGCGCGGTACGGACTCGGCGGCGGGGTGCTCGCCGTGGCCGTCGCCCTGGTCCTGATCTTCGCCAGTCCCTTCGGGGGCGATGAGCTGCCCGAGGGCTGGTCGGTCCGTCAGGAGAAGGAGATCCTGAAGGCGAAGGTCGCCGTACCCGACGAGTACAAGCGCACGCAGGACGACCGGGGAACCCCCGCCAGCAACGTCGCCTACGACGACCCCAGCGATGTCTTCCACATCTATGTGGAGCGGGTCCAGAAGCGGGCGGACAATGAGGTGCTGGCGCCGGACCCGGACGTCTGGGAGACGTACTACGAGAGCGGCGGCGAGAACGGCACGGAGATCAAGGACGCCAAGGTCACCACCAAGAAGGCGGAGCACCAGGGCAAGCAGGGCTTCGAGACCGTTGTCGACTACACGGAATACAGTACGTCGGACGACGACCCGGTCCGCTACCGCTGGCACGAACTCGTCATCCCCGACGAGAACGATGTCTATCTGCGGCTGCGGGTGGCCATGCCCGCCGAGGGCGCGGCCGTGAAGGACGGCGAGGAGCTGTTCGCGAACGTCGTCGACCATCTCGACATCGAGCAGTCCTAGGGGCCGGTGGACGGCCGGTGAAAAGGTGTTACCGACGGGTACCCAAAGCTCCGGATGCGGCATACTCTCGGCCCCATGACGGACTCGCAGGCCCCCACTGTCAGCTCCGGCGCCCTCGGCACCAACCCGGTGGCCGCCGCCCCGGCCGGCGCGCGCACCGCGGCCGATGTGGTCACCCCCGAGGTGGTTGCCCAGTTCACCCATGGCGTCGTCGGCTCCGGCCGTACCGCCAACCACACCCCCTTCACCGGGGAGAAGCTGGCCGATCTGCCCGAGTCCACGCCCGAGGACGTCGCGACCGCCTTCGGGCGGGCCCGCGCGGCCCAGCCGGGCTGGGCCGCCCTGCCCGTCCGGCAGCGGGCCGCCGTGCTGCTCCGCTTCCACGATCTCGTACTGGAACGCCAGGCCGAGGTGCTCGACCTGATCCAGCTGGAGACGGGCAAGGCCCGGCTGCACGCCCACGAAGAGATCCAGGCCGTGGCCGTCGCCGCCCGGCACTACGGGCGCAAGGCGCCGTCGTATCTGAGGCCGAAGCGCCACACCGGCGCCATCCCCACCCTGACCAAGGTCACCGAGCTGCGCCAGCCGCGCGGGGTCGTCGGCCAGATCGCGCCCTGGAACTACCCGTTCGAGCTGTCCGTCGGCGACGCCCTGCCCGCGTTCGTCGCGGGCAACGCCCTCGTGATGAAGCCGGACACCGA
This sequence comes from Streptomyces sp. NPDC058198, assembly GCF_042882605.1. Lineage (NCBI taxonomy): Bacteria > Bacillati > Actinomycetota > Actinomycetes > Kitasatosporales > Streptomycetaceae > Streptomyces > Streptomyces sp. NPDC058198. The sequence continues at coordinate 142,958 of NZ_JBHVVP010000008.1, read as the reverse complement.
GACCGCGCTCACCGCGCTGTGGGCCCGTGACCTGCTGATCGAGGCCGGGCTGCCGGCCGAGGTCTTCCAGGTGGTGCTGGGCGAGGGCCCGGTCGTCGGCCCCGAGGTCGTCAAGCACGCCGACTACGTCTCCTTCACCGGCTCGACCCGCACCGGCCGCGAGGTGGCCAGGGGCGCGGCGGACCGGCTGGTCGGCGTCTCCCTCGAACTGGGCGGCAAGAACGCCATGCTGGTCCTGAAGGACGCGGATGTGGAGAAGGCGGCGACGGGCGCGGTGCGCGCCTGTTTCTCCTCGGCGGGACAGCTCTGCATCTCCATCGAGCGGCTGTACGTCCACGAGTCGGTCGCCGACGCCTTCATCGAGCGGTTCACCGCCCGCACGAAGGCCATGCGGCTCGGCAACTCGCTCGCGTACGGCGCCGACATGGGCTCCCTGGTGGGCGAGCGTCAGCTCACGACGGTCGCCCGCCATGTCGAGGAGGCCGTCGCCAAGGGCGCCACGGTCCTGGCCGGCGGTGTCGCCCGGCCGGACATCGGGCCGCTCTTCTACGAGCCGACCATCCTCGACGGCGTCGAGGCACCGATGGCGGTGTGTACGGAGGAGACGTTCGGCCCGGTCGTCTCGGTCTACCGCTTCAGCGACGAGGACGAGGTGATCGCCCGCGCCAACGGCACGCCCTACGGCCTCAACGCGAGCGTATGGACGAAGGACGCCCGGCGGGGCCGGGCGGTCGCGGCCCGGCTGCGGACCGGCACGGTCAACATCAACGAGGGATACGCGTCGGCGTACGGCAGCGTGCGGGCGCCGATGGGCGGCATGAAGGAATCCGGTCTCGGCCGGCGGCACGGCTCCGAGGGCATCCTCAAGTACACCGAGGCCCAGACCGTCGCGCAGCAGCGGATCCTGCCCATGGCCCCGTCCCTCGGGATGGACGACGAGAAGTACGCGGCCTTCATGAGCCGCAGTCTGCGGGCCATGAAGGCGCTACGGCTGCGGTAGTCCGCCACGCGGTAGTGCGCAGCGGTAGTTCGCAGCGCGGTAGTTCTCAACGAGGAGAGCCAGTGTCACAGGACAGCCATGCCCAAAACCAGCCCGACAGCGTCGCCGGTGCCGGTGCCGGTGCCGATGACGACGGCGGCGCGTACGACTACGACGTGATCGTGGTCGGCTCGGGCTTCGGCGGGTCGGTCTCCGCGCTGCGGCTGACCGAGAAGGGGTACCGCGTCGGCGTCCTGGAGGCGGGCCGCCGCTTCACCCGCGAGACGCTCCCCAAGAACTCCTGGGACATCAAGAACTACCTCTGGGCGCCCGCCCTCGGGCTCTACGGCATCCAGCGCGTGCATCTGCTCGGCAATGTGATGGTGCTGGCGGGCGCCGGGGTCGGCGGCGGCTCACTCAACTACGCCAACACGCTGTACGTACCGCCCGCGGCGTTCTTCAACGACCCGCAGTGGGCGTCCATCACCGACTGGGAGCAGGAGCTGAAGCCGTACTACGACCAGGCGCGGCGCATGCTCGGCGTACGGCTCAACCCGACCATGACCCCTTCGGACGTCCATCTGAAGGCCGCGGCCGACGCGATGGGCGTCGGCGACAGCTTCCATCTGGCCCCGGTCGGCGTCTTCTTCGGTGACGGCGAGGACGCGGAGGGTACGGCCACGGCCGGGCCGGGGGCGGCCGTCGACGACCCGTACTTCGGCGGGGCGGGACCGTCGCGCAACGCCTGCACCGAGTGCGGCGAATGCATGACGGGCTGCCGGCACGGCGCGAAGAACACCCTCAACGAGAACTATCTGTATCTGGCGGAGCGGGCGGGCGCCGTTATCCATCCGATGACCTCGGTGGTCGCGGTGACCGAGGACGAGGCGGGCGGCTACCGCGTCTCGACCGTGCCGACGGACGCCCGCCGGGCCCGCCGGAAGGGCCGTACGAAGGACCTGCGCGCCCGCCGGGTGGTGATCGCGGCGGGTACGTACGGCACGCAGACGCTGCTGCACACCATGAAGGACCGGGGCCTGCTGCCGGGTATCTCGGCGAGGCTGGGCGAGCTGACCCGCACCAACTCCGAGGCGCTGGTGGGCGCGCAGACCGACAACCGGCGCTATCGCGCGCGTCACGGAGCGGCGAAGGCCGACTTCACGAAGGGCGTCGCCATCACGTCCTCGATCCACCCGAACGACTCCACCCATGTCGAGCCGGTGCGTTACGGCAGGGGCTCCAACGCGATGGGCGCGCTGTCCATCCTCCAGGTGCCGCACAGCGAGCGGCGGGTACGGGCGTGGCTCGGGAACGCGGCCAGGCATCCGGCGCTGCTGCTCCGTTCGCTCTCCAACCGCCGCTGGTCGGAGCGGACCATCATCGGTCTGGTCATGCAGTCGCTGGACAACTCCCTGACGACGTACCGCAAACCGGGTGGCGTGGGGAAGGGCCTGCTCACCGCCCGCCAGGGCCACGGCGCCCCCAACCCGAAGCAGATCCCGGAGGCGACGCGGGCCGCGACCCTCATCGCGGCGGAGATCAACGGCTTCCCGGGCAGCAATGTGGGTGAGCTGATGGGCACGCCCCTGACCGCGCACTTCCTGGGCGGCTGCGCCATCGGCGCGTCGGCGGAGGAGGGCGTGATCGACCCGTACCACCGGCTGTACGGCCACCCGGGGATCTCGGTGGTCGACGGCTCGGCGGTCTCGGCGAACCTGGGCGTGAACCCGTCCCTGACGATCACGGCGCAGGCCGAGCGCGCGATGTCCTTCTGGCCCAACAAGGGCGAGCCGGATCCGCGTCCTGAACAGGGCGCGGGCACGGCGTACACACGTCCCGCCCCGGTCGAGCCGATGTCCCCGGCGGTCCCGCCGGAGGCGTTCGGCGCGCTGAAGCTGCCGTTCCTGAAGATGCCGAAGATCCCGCCGAAGAAGAAGTAACGCGGGCGGGCAGAAGCAGAGAGACAGAAAGACAGAGAGACAGAAAGACAGAGAGACAGAAAGAGGCGCTGCACCCCCCTCCGAGTGCAGCGCCTCTCTCTGTCCGTATGCCTTACGCGGTGGCGTCGTCCCGGCGGCGCTTCATCGCGAACATCACGCCGGCACCGGCGACGATGGCGATTCCGCCGGCCATACCGATGATGGGAACCATGGAGGACGACCCGGTCTCGGCAAGGCTGCCGGTGGCGGGGAGTTCCTTGGCGCCGCCCTGCGGCTTCGGGCCCTCCGAGGGCTTGTCGCCCTTGCCCGGCTCGGCCTCGCCCGGGTTCTCGTTACCGGAGCCGGAGGCCAGGACCGTGAAGTACCAGTCGGCGTAGGCGCTGTGGTAGCAGTTCTGGTCGGCGTCCACGTAGCCGGCGAGGCCCAGCGCGTAGCCGTCGCCGGCCGGGGCCTTGGCGCTGATGTTCAGCCGCAGCTTGAGGTCGACGTAGGCCTTGGCGCCCAGCTCGGTCTCGCCGAAGTAGGCACCGGTGCCGAACTCGTCGGAGATCGAGACCCACGCGCCGTTCTTGTCCTGGAACTCGATCTCGGCGTAGGAGCTGAGCCAGTCCTTCTCCTCCCAGCTCTCCGAGAAGTTGTCGACGAAGAGCGCCCACTCGACGGTGCCGAGCGCCTTGTCGGAGGTGTTGGTCGCGCGCAGCGAGAACGAGTGCCACCCGCTGCCGGCGACGATCTTGCCGGGCAGACCCGTGATCCCCAGTTCGAGCGCGGAGTTCAGGTCGTTTCCGTCGTCATCGGTCGGGCACTCGTCGGCCGGCTCCGACGGGTCCTCGCTGGGGGCCGGCGCGGAGGTCTCGGGGGCGGGCTTCGAGGTCTCTTCGGCCGGCTTGGAGGTCTCCTCCGCCGGCTTCGAGGTCTCTTCGGCCGGCGAGGACGTCTCGCCGGCGGGCTCCGAGGTCTCCCCGGCGGGCGGGGTGCTCTCGCCCTCGCTCGGGGTCTCGGAGATTTCGGGTGCGGGGGACTCGGCGCTGGTCTGCGGGGTGGTCGTGTCACCGTCGGTCGCGAACGCGGCCGGGGCCGCGAAGAAAGCGGCAGGGGCTATGACAGCGGTCGCGGCTGCGACGGCCATAGCGCGGCGGAGCTTCATGAAGACCTCAGCGAAGTCGGCGCACCGCCAATACGCGGTGCGGAGTCTTGGGGCCCGCCGGGTGGGGGTCACGGGTGTGGCCTTTGGTTTCGCATGCAAGACCCGTGACGTGCGGAAATGGTTGTTGTCCACTTCACAGAATCTTTAAGTGGCCTGCGTCACACCCGCGTGGGGGAGGAGCCGGGGGGCCGGCCGGCGCCGGGCGTCCCCGGGCCGGCCGGCCTTGAGTGACCGGGCCGCTGTCCCCTGCCGACCGGTCACGGGCGCCGGGGCGAGGTCCCACGACGCACCTGCGGTACGTCGCACGCTCCGGCGGAGCCACGGCGGGATTCTGCTTCGCTGCGTGCCCGTACGGCCCAACGAAGCCCCGCCGGGGGCGGTCACGCGCCGTACGGGTGAGGGCGGTCCCCGAACTCAGATACGGCCCCGGCACAGCTCCAGCAGTGTCATCGCCAGCGCCGTGCCCGGCTTGCCGAGGGCGTCCCGGTAGTGACCGAGGATCTCCATCTCACGGGAGAGATTGACCCGGCGGCCGCCGGAGGTGAGGCGGGCGTCCTGGATGACGGCCGAGACCGCCATGCGTTCCTGGACGAGACCGATGATCCGGTCGTCCAGCGCGTCGATACGTTCACGCGCGTCACCGATGAGCGTGGCCGCCTCATCCGTACGGGCGCCGGTCTTCTCGGTGTGGGTCGGGCTGATCGTGGTGCCGGTCGTGGTGTCGGTCGTCATGTCGGGTTCCTTGTCGGGGAGAGATGCCCCGGAGCGGCAGGCCCCCGAACGCGACAGACGCCCCGGGCCTTGTCGGCCCGGGGCGCCTGGGAAGTCGCTTGTCAGATCAAGCAGCACGACCATGGCAGCCGGACGGGCCGGTGCCATAGGTAAAGACGAAGGTCAGCTGCTTGTGCATGCGGACAGTATGGACCCGATGCCTCCGCCGGGACCACAGCGGGTTCGGATGGTGAGACGAAATGGCGTCATCGCCCCCCGTTAGAATCGATGTAACCCGATCCCATGCTCATCACCGCCGGAAGGCCGCCCGTGCCAGCAGCGCCCCCCGCCGCCGCCCCCGATGTCGTCCTCGTTGTCGACTTCGGAGCGCAGTACGCCCAGCTCATCGCCCGCCGCGTCCGCGAGGCCCGGGTCTACAGCGAGATCGTCCCGTCCACGATGCCCGTGGCCGAGATGCTGGCCAAGAACCCCAAGGCGATCATCCTCTCCGGCGGCCCGTCCTCCGTGTACGCGGAGAACGCCCCGAGCGTCGACCGCGCGCTCTTCGAGGCCGGCGTCCCCGTCTTCGGCATGTGCTACGGCTTCCAGCTGATGGCGACGACCCTCGGCGGGACCGTCGACAACACGGGAGCGCGTGAGTACGGCCGCACCCCGCTGCATGTCTCCAAGACCGGCTCCACCCTCTTCGAGGGCACCCCGGCCGAGCAGCCCGTCTGGATGTCGCACGGCGACGCCTGTTCCGCCGCTCCCGAGGGCTTCACCGTCACCGCGTCCACGGACGTCGTGCCCGTCGCCGCCTTCGAGAACGACGAGAAGAAGCTGTACGGCGTTCAGCACCACCCCGAGGTGATGCACTCCACCTACGGCCAGCAGGTCCTGGAGCACTTCCTCTACCGCGGCGCCGGTATCGAGCCGACCTGGACCACCGCCAATGTGGTGGACGAGCAGGTCGCGCTCATCCGCGAGCAGGTCGGCACCAAGCGCGCCATCTGCGGTCTGTCGGGCGGAGTGGACTCGGCGGTGGCCGCCGCCCTCGTCCAGAAGGCCATCGGCTCCCAGCTGACCTGTGTGTATGTCGACCACGGGCTGATGCGCAAGGGCGAGACCGAACAGGTCGAGAAGGACTTCGTCGCCGCCACGGGCGTCCAGCTCAAGGTCGTCGAGGCGGAGGAGCGCTTCCTCACCGCGCTGGCGGGGGTCTCCGACCCCGAGCAGAAGCGGAAGATCATCGGCCGCGAGTTCATCCGCGTCTTCGAGCAGGCCCAGGCCGAGATCGTCGCCGAGGCGGGCGCGGAGGGCGAGGACGTCGCCTTCCTCGTCCAGGGCACGCTCTACCCGGACGTGGTGGAGTCCGGCGGCGGCAGCGGCACCGCCAACATCAAGTCCCACCACAATGTCGGCGGGCTCCCCGACGACATCGAGTTCCAGCTCGTCGAACCGCTGCGCAAGCTGTTCAAGGACGAGGTCCGGATGGTCGGCCAGGAGCTGGGCCTGCCGGACGAGATCGTCCAGCGCCAGCCGTTCCCGGGGCCGGGCCTCGGCATCCGCATCGTCGGCGCCGTGACGAGGGAGCGGCTCGACCTGCTCCGCGAGGCGGACGCCATCGCCCGCGAGGAGCTGACCGCCGCCGGACTCGACCGCGACATCTGGCAGTGCCCGGTGGTGCTCCTCGCGGACGTACGCTCCGTCGGCGTCCAGGGCGACGGACGGACGTACGGTCACCCGATCGTGCTCCGGCCCGTCTCGTCCGAGGACGCGATGACCGCCGACTGGACGCGCATGCCGTACGAAGTCCTGGCGAAGATCTCGACGCGGATCACCAACGAGGTCGCGGACGTCAACCGCGTGGTCCTCGACGTGACCAGCAAGCCGCCGGGCACCATCGAGTGGGAGTAACCCTCCCAACCTCCACCTCAGGCCAACGCCGACGCCGTCGCCCCTTCACCCGGGCGGCGGCGTCGCCGTATCCGGCTGCTCAGGGGGCTGACGGGTCGAGTGTGAAGTCGTCGAAGTCGAAGCCCGGCGAGACGACACAGGTGACGAGCGTGGGTTCGTCGCCGGCCGGTTCCGCCGACTGCCAGACCCCGGCGGGAACCAGCAGCTGCGGCCGTTCGCCGGACTCGACGGCCGGGCCCAGGACGTGGGTCTCGTCGCCGATGCGCAGCCGCAGCGGTCCGCCCCGGTGCCACAGCCAGAGTTCGTCGGAGCGCACAAGGTGGCGGGCGGAGCGTTCGCCGGGGTGCAGCAGGAAGTAGATGCCCGTCGCGAAGGCGCGCGGCCCCGGGTAGCCGGGCGGGACGGCGGAACTCCCGGTGCGCCAGGTCTCCTTGAACCAGCCGCCCTCGACATGCGGTTCCAGACCGAGCAGGGCGACCAGCGGCGAGATGGTGTCAGTCATGGCCGGCATTCTCGTCCACCCTGCTCCCGCCGCGCCCGAGCAGAATCGCGCCGCGGTCAAAAAACTCGCAACGCTCCACTTCCTACGGACAGTCCATAGATAGCCGCACCTTTCACGCGGCCGACGGACTTTCCTCAAGGAGCGTTTCATGGCACAGACCACTCGCGACTCGATGCCCGCCCCCGTCGTGGCCCCGGCGGCCCGCCCGTCGTGGAAGCGGCGGTTGGCGCTGGTCGCCGCGCCGGCGCTGCTTGTCGCCGGAGCGGTCACCGTGGCGAGCGTCACCGGCGTCTTCGGCTCGTCCGCGCCGACGGCGAGCGCGGCCGCGCACCAGCAGGCGGTAGAGGTGCTGGACCGGATCTCGACCGTCGCGGCCGAGAGCCCGGCGTCGACGGTGAGTGACCGTCAGTACGTCTACACGAAGACCGCGGGCTCGCGGGACGTCCTCCAGGACGGCACGCTCCAGGGCACGGACGTCTTCGAGCGCCAGGACTGGCAGGCGGTCGACGGCAAGCGGAACGGCCTGGCCCGCGAGGTGTTCACGTCCGGTCCTTCGAAGGGCCAGAAGCTTCTCGGGGACGGCGGCATGACGCTGGAGGCCGACCCGAACGCCACGACGTACCGGGAGCTGGCCGCCCTTCCCACCGACCCTGACGCCCTGTCGAAGAAGCTCCGCGCCGATGTCCAGGGACAGGGCCCGAGCCAGGACGAGGCCCTCTTCGAGTACATCGGCTCGCTGCTCCCGCAGTCGACGCTGATCCCCGCGCTGAACTCGGCGCTCTACCAGGTCACCGCCGAGATCCCCGGCGTCGTCGTCACTAAGGACGCGGCCGACTCCGCCGGCCGCAAGGGGCTCGGTCTCGGCTTCAAGGAGTCCAACGGCTCCGGCGTCACCTGGGTCTTCGACGCGACGAAGCTGACCTACCTCGGCACCGACAAGTCCGCGCTCCTGGGCGTAGGCATCGCCGACCGGACGGGCGCGCAGCCCCAGTAGTCCCGGGACCGCCCGCACGGACCGTGAACACCGCCTGGTCAACACCGTAACGATGTCGTCACCCGGACTGACCGGGCCAACTGCGTGTTTCCCTCACTCAGTACGGCACAATTCGCATACGGCGCAAGGAAGTTCACTGGGATCAGGGCGGGGAAGGCGGCGTTCGGCGTGTCGGTGCAAGAGGCGAGACTGGGCGCGCACGGCGGGGGCTGTACGTGCGGTGACTGCCCGCACGGAGCGCGCGAGGGGCACCGGCGGGCCGTGGCCGCGTTCCTGGCGAAGCGGGACGAGCTGGCCGCCGGGCACGGGCTGCCCGCCGCGGTCGCGTACTCACCCGGAGCCTCCCGGCAGTGGGTGTCCGACGAGCTCACCCAGTCCGCCCGCGCCGTCGCCGACCGCAGCCGCGAAGCGGGCGCGGCCTGGCTGCACTCCGTCTGGCGGCTCACGCTGCTGGCGGTCTGGGGCGGCGTCCTGCTGCTCGCCCTGGCCCAGGCCGCGACCGCGATCGGCTCCGGCTGGACGGTCGCCCGTACGGCGGGGCTGCTCGCCGCGCTGGCCGTCGCCGGGCTGCTGACCGGGGCAGCCAGGCTGCACCGTGCGCGCGGCGGACTGCTCGCGCCGCTGATCGGTGAGGACAACCGGCTGTCGACCTCACGGACCGTCGCCTCCGCCTGGGTGCTGCTCGTCGTCTTCGCCGTGCTCGTGCTCGCCCTCCAGCTCGCGGGCGCCTCCGGGCACGCTCAGCGCGACGAGCTGGTCGCGGGCCTGGAGCTGGCCAGGGGCGCCGGCCTGGTGACCGTGCTGGCCGTGGTGTGCGCCATCGCCGTCGTCGTACGCCGCGTGGTGGCCGTACGGGTGCTGGCCCAGCGACTGCAGAAGGTACGGGCCGAGCGGCCGCGGCCGGCCGATCTGCTCTGCGACGACGCCGGGCGCGGCAGCTTCACCGATGTGCAGTACGCCGTGGTGAACGCCGTCGCCGTGCTGTTCTCGGTGGTCCGGCTGGCCCGGCGGCCCGAGCAACTGCCCGATCTGCCCTGGGCGCTCGCCCTGCTGGTCGCCGTCTCCGCCGCGACCTACTTCGCCGGAAAGTACGCGGAGGGCGGGCGGCCCGTCATCCTGTCGGTGGTACGGGCCCGCGAGGCGGGGGACCTGGACGCCCCCATCCGTACCGGCGACGACATCGAGATCCGCGGCGCCGGCTTCGTACCGCCGGGCGCGGGCACCCCGGACCGGCTGGCCAGGATGGTCGTCAGGATCGGCCCGGTCCATGTCCATGTCCCGCTGGTGCCGGTCCCCGGCGGCTTCGCCAACCCCGCCGACACCTCCCTCACCGTGCCGGTGCCGGTGGACGTCGAGCCGGGCCCCGTCGAGGTGCAGGTCGTCACGGCGGCCGGGGTGGAGACCAACCCGGTCACCGTCGAAGTGATGGACTGAGCAAAGCTCGCTGAGCGAAACTGGCTGCGTCTGAACGGACCTGGCCTGTATCTGTTTCACACCGGTTAGGGGTATGGCCGATTCCGACAGGTGATCGGCCCGTCCGCTGAGCGCGGGACGCGTCGTATGCGTATGCATGGAAGAGGCACGCGGGGACATGCACCCCCGCGGCGGCGTGGACAGGGACAGGGAAGGCGGACCGGCGATGACACTTGGCTACCGGACGGACACTTACGGACAGACCGGACCCGGCGGTGAGCGGAGCGGCTGGCGTGAGAACGCCACTCGTTACGCGCTGCTGCCGCTCAGGATCTTTCTCGGCATCACCTTCATCTACGCGGGACTCGACAAGCTGACCGACAGCGCGTTCCTCTCGGCGTCGGGCAGCGGGTCGATCGGCGACATGATGCGCGGCGTACGGGACAGCTCGGCCATCCCCGCGCTCGTCGATCTGGCGCTCAGGAGCCCCGAGGGGTTCGGCTACGCCATGGCCCTCGGCGAACTCGCCGTGGGCCTGGGCACCCTCTTCGGACTGCTCACCCGGCTCGCCGCACTCGGCGGCGCCCTCATCTCGCTGAGCCTGTGGCTGACCATGAGCTGGCAGAGCGATCCGTACTACTACGGCAATGACCTGCCCTATCTGATGGCCTGGCTGCCGCTGGTGTTCGCCGGTGCCTCGATGTTCTCCCTGGACGCGGTCCTGGCCAGTCGGCGGCGGCGTACGCGGTAGTGCGTCCAGGTCACCGGGGCGGCCACGAGGAGGCCGCCGGAGATGACCGGGAAGACCGTGTACCACGGGGTGTGCCAGGCATCCACCGCGTCGCCCGCGTAGGCGATGGCCGCACCCAGCACCGTCAGGCCCACGACCAGCCGGCCCGGCCGGATCTCATGAAGAAGCACGGGTCACCTCCACCTGGCCGAGGCCGACTTCGAGCCGCAGCTCCAGCGTGCCGGCCGGGCCGGCGCCCGCCCGTGGCGTGAGCGTGCGCTGACGCGACTGGTCCGGGGAGACATCCACGTCGTTGGGCCGCTCCCCGGGGAGGCTGATGTCCCCGAGGCCGGTGGTGGCACGCACCTTCACGGTCACTCCGTCGGGGACGACGACCTTGAGCAGCCCGGCGCCGACCTCGGCGGACGTGCTGACGGTCCGCCCCTCGGGGACGGTGACAGCGCCCAGATCGAGGGTGCCGACACCGGAGCCCAGTTCGTACCGCGGCTGTACGGCGGAGACCGAGGCCGGGGTCCAGTGCTGGCGGCCCCATTCCGTGCTGATGTTCTTCGGGACGGCGGAGGCCCCCGCGAGCAGCCCGGCCGTGACCAGGGTCAGGAAGATCGTGCCGACGCCGGTACGGCCCAGGAAGGTGCTGGCCGCGAGACCGAGGCCGAAGACCGCCAGCGCGGCGGCCAGGCCGATCTGCACGCTCGTACCGAACGGCCGGCTCTCCCAGGACAGGCCCGTACCGAGCCCGCCCGCCAGCAGGGCGAGCAGGAAGACGATGCCGCCGATCCCGCGCGGCCCCCGGGAGCGGGAGGCGCGCACCGGGGCGGTCTTGCGGTATCCCGGCGGCGCCGCGTCGGCGATCCCGTCCTCCGGTCCCCACAGATAGAGGGCGCCGGCCGGATCCGAGGCGCCGTCCTTGACGATCGGGTCGCGCCACCACGAGGGGAAGCCCGGGGTCGGCGGCGCCTTGGTCTCCGGCGGCGCCTCCGCGACGGCGTGCGCGGTGGCGGGGTCGAGCGGACCGCCGGCCGGAGCGGTGACCCGGCGGCGCTGGGACCAGACGGCCGAGCCCACGACCGCGATCGACAGCATCGCGGCGAAGCCGAGCGTGCCGCCGTTGCCCAGCATGGACAGGAACAGCCCGCAGCCGATCAGCGCGAGCAGCACGGCGATCAGCGACGCACCGTCGACCCGGCCGGACAGCAGCCTGCGGGCCTCGTTCTCGTCCTCGCCGTCGAGCGGGATCAGCAGCCAGGCGAAGCCGTAGAAGATCAGCCCGAGGCCGCCGGTGACGGTGAGCACCCCGATGACGATCCGGAAGATCACCGGATCGACGTCGCAGTACCGCCCGAGCCCGCCGCACACGCCGGCGAACACCTTCTGCCGCGGACTGCGCCGCAACCGCGAGGCCGCGGGGGGCGACACCGGGCCCGCGGCGGAGGCCGGCGCCGACGGTGGCGGGGGCGCGGGGGGCGGCTGGGTCGGCGACTGGGTCATACGTCCATGGTGACGGCGCCGGTGCCGTGGCTCCAGCCACCCCGACCCTGGGCTGTCCCTGATATCGGCCCCGGGCGGTCTAGGGGATGTACTCCCTTACGACCTGGTGCACGATAGCCAGCGGGCTCCCGACGCCCTGCGACTCCGCCTCCGGCGTTGTCGTCAGTCGACGACGCTCCGCGTCGCCTCCCTCCTCCGCCTTGGATGCGAAGCCGCATGACGCCGCTCGCTGATCCACTGGCTGTCGTGCACCAGGTCGTTAGGGGTTGCGTCATCAGGGTCGCGTCAGGGGTCGGACCCTGATGTGCCCGTCCGCCCCGCCGTGTGACCATCGGTGTCATGCCCGCCGCCCCGCCCCGCGCCGCCACGCCGTCATCCTCCCGCGCCACCGCGCCGGAGGAGCAGCCGCCGCGCAAGCTGTACCGCAGCGCGGACGGCCGGCTCCTCGGCGGGGTCACCCGCGGGCTGGCCGGCCATCTCGGCCTGCCGGTCGTCTGGGTACGGCTGGTCTTCCTCGGGCTCTTCTTCGCCCAGGGCCTCGGCGCGCTGCTCTACGCGGTCTTCTGGATCGTCGTCCCGCTCGGTGTCGGCGGTACGGCGACCGAACCGCGTTCCGTCTTCGAGCTCAGCCCGGACGGCCGGCGCCGCCTCCGCAAGCCGGACAAGGGCCAGATATTCGCGCTGATCGCGCTGGTGATCGGCGCCGGCATCTTCATCGGCAACGTCAATCTGGGCCGCAGCCACGCCGACCGCTACATCTGGCCGATGCTGCTGATCGGCGCGGGCGTCGTCCTGGTCTGGCGGCAGGCGGACAACGCGCGCCGGGCCCGCTGGACCGAGGTCGGCCGCCGCCGCCGGGTGCTCCAGCTGGCGCGCGCCTTCGCGGGGGTCGCCCTGGTCGGCCTCGGCCTGGCCGTCTTCATGGTGGTGCGCGGCGCGGCGGCCCAGCTCGGCAACGTCCTGACCGGCGCCATCGCCGTCGTGGCCGGGGTCGCGCTGCTCGCCGGGCCCTGGCTCGTACGGATGACCCAGGACCTCTCCGAGGAGCGGCTGATGCGCATCCGCGCCCAGGAGCGCGCGGAGGTCGCCGCGCATGTCCATGACTCCGTGCTGCACACCCTCACTCTCATCCAGCGCAACGCGGACGACGGGGGCGAGGTCCGCCGCCTCGCCCGGGCCCAGGAGCGGGAGCTGCGGGCCTGGCTGTACAAACCGGAGGGCACGGGCAAGGACGAGGAGGACGAGCCCACGACCCTCGCCGAGGCGGTGAAGCGGACGGCGGCCGAGGTGGAGGACTACCACGGAGTGCCGATCGAGGTCGTGGTCGTCGGCGACTGCCCGCTCGACGAGAGACTGGCCGCACAGATGCAGGCCGCACGCGAGGCGATGGTCAACGCCGCCAAGTACGGTGGCGAGGGGGGCGCTGTGCAGGTTTTCGCGGAGGTGGAGGGCCGGACGGTCTTCCTCTCCGTACGGGACCGGGGGCCGGGGTTCGACCTGGACGCCGTGCCGGACGACCGGATGGGCGTCCGGGAGTCGATCATCGGCCGGATGCAGCGCAACGGCGGCACGGCACGGCTGCGGTCGGTGCCCGGCGGCGGCACGGAAGTGGAGCTGGAGATGGAACGGGCGGACTGACCGCCGGCGGGCGGGTGACTGCCGGCCGGAGAGCCGGTGACCGTACGGTACGAATGCCGCGCGGGCGGCGGAGCGACGAGGGCGAGGGGTACACCATGAGCGAGGGCGTACAGGCCGAAGGCACTCCGGGGGAGAGCGGCGGCCGGGCCGAGGACGGCCGCCGCGCACGGGTCGTGCTGGTCGACGACCACCGGATGTTCCGTACCGGCGTACAGGCCGAGATCGGCCGCACCGAGCAGACGGGCGTCGAAGTCGTCGGTGAGGCCGCCGATGTCGACCAGGCGATCACCGTGATCACGGCGACCCGTCCCGAGGTCGTGCTGCTCGACGTCCATCTGCCGGGCGGCGGCGGCGTGGAGGTGCTGCGCCGCTGCGCACCGCTGATGGTGGCGTCCGAGCACCCGGTGCGCTTCCTGGCGCTGTCGGTCTCCGACGCGGCCGAGGACGTCATCGGGGTGATCAGGGGCGGTGCCCGCGGCTATGTCACGAAGACGATCACCGGCGCGGATCTGGTCGACTCGATCTTCCGGGTGCAGGACGGCGACGCGGTCTTCTCCCCCCGGCTGGCGGGGTTCGTCCTGGACGCCTTCGCGTCGACGGACGCGCCGCCGGTCGACGAGGACCTGGACCGGCTCACGCAGCGGGAGCGCGAGGTGCTGCGGCTGATCGCCAGGGGTTACGCGTACAAGGAGATCGCCAAGCAGCTCTTCATCTCGGTGAAGACCGTGGAATCGCATGTCTCGGCGGTGCTGCGGAAGCTCCAGCTCTCCAACCGGCATGAGCTGACGCGCTGGGCGACGGCCCGCAGGCTGGTCTGACGGCGCCAGGACCGCGGTCCTTACTGCGGTCCTTCCCGGGGCTTCCCCGAGCTTCCCGGCCTTACGAGCAGTACCACCGGGTCACGTACGTCCGGTTCTGATGGCTGAGCACGCCGCGGATGCACTCACCCGGCAGGGTGTCGAGCGTGCCGGTCAGCTCGGCGCGGCCCTGCCGGGTCCACTGTGTGCCGAACCAGCCGGGGAACGCGGTGATCCGGTCGTCCTTGCGCTGGTAGCCGAGGCGTACGGCGATGTCCGGACGGCCCGCGTGCTGGACGTAGCGGACGGTGAAGCCGCCCGCGCCGCCGATCGGGCCCTCTATGCAGAGCCGCCCGCCGGAGAGGTCTCCGCAGCTCTTGGGGGTGAATCCGACCGGTGCCATGATGAAGAGGGCGCCGACGGTGAGCCCCGTCGCTCTGACTGCGGTGGCTCGTCTCACGGCAACCCCTTCGCGGGCCGATGGCGTGCTGCTGCTCATCGTGACCTGGGGGAGGGGGCGGGGCATCCCGGCGTGGGCCAGTGCGGCGACGGGGTGTGGTGCCGGGCGGCTCTCAGGCGGGGCGGGCGGCTCCCGCGAACGGCATCTGGTCGATCGGGGCGATACGGACCGCGGCGCCGGGCCGCGGGGCGTGGATCATCTGCCCGCCGCCGACATAGAGCCCGACATGGCTGATCCCGGAGAAGAAGAACACCAGGTCGCCGGGGGCGAGCTGGGAGCGCGGGATCCGTGGCCCCGAGTTGATCTGGGTGTACGTGGTGCGGGGGAGGGAGACTCCGGCGGAGCGCCAGGCGGCCTGGGTCAGCCCCGAGCAGTCGAAGGACCCCGGCCCCGTCGCGCCCCAGACGTACGGCTTGCCGATCGCGCCGTACGCGTAGGCGACGGCGGCCGCAGCGCGGGAGTCCGGCGCCGCCAGCGGGCCGTGGACCGTCGGCCTGCCGGCCTGGGTTCCGGTCGTACCGCCCTGCTGGTCGTACTCGGCGCGCTGCGGGGCGGTGAGCCGGTCCAGCAGCCGCTGGGCGGCGTCCAGCTTTCGCTGGATGGCGGACTTGTGCCGGGCCAGTTCCGACTGGCGGGCCCTGAGATCCACGAGCTTGCCGTCGGCCTGCGCGCGCAGCGTGGCGATCTCCGCGAGTTCCTTGCGGATTCCGGCGATGGCGTGGGCCTGGCGGGCACCGGCCCGTTCGGCGAGGGCGGCCCCTTCGAGGAACCGTCCGGGCTTCGAGCTGAGCACGAGCTGTACGGCGGGATCGAGGCCGCCGGCCCGGTACTGCGCGGCGGCGATCGAACCGAGCGCGTTGCGTGAGGTGGTGAGCCGCTCCGTTCTGCGGGTGGCCTCGTCGCGCAGCTCCGTCAGTGCGGCGCGGGCGTCGTCCGCCTTCTCCTTCGCCCCGTTGTACCGCTCGGTGGTGGCTTCCGCCTGCTCGTACAACGTGTCCACCTTGGCCTTGACCTGGGCGGGGGTGAGCCGGGGCTCGGCGTGCGCGGGCCCGTCGAGGGCGGTGGCGGTCGCGGCTCCGGCGAGCGCGAGCGTGGCGGCGGTGCGGCCGACGGGGCCGGTGAGCCGGCGCTGCTTTCGTTTTCGGTGCGCTGCCACGGGGGTGGTCCTCTTCCTTGCGTCCGTCAGGGGTGGCGGTGGGGCCACCTGGAGAAGGACGCTAAGGGGCAAGGTCACAGGCCGGTGTCGGCATGGCGGGTATTGGCGGCAGGTGAGGGATCTGGGGCGCTTTGTGACCGGGATGATCGCGGTGGAACGCTGCTCTTCCGGCCGGACCCGACCGATCCGGAAACAAGCCCCCACCCGGCCACCGAAGCTGGTACGGCCCCGGCCGCGTGCCGGGCCCGTGCGCGCGCCGGGCCCGGCTTCCGCTGATCCGTTATGCCGGGCGGACGCTGCCGTAGATCGGCATGTAGTAGATGGACTCCTCGCGGACGTTCGCGCCCGGTTTGGGGGCGTGGATCATCATGCCGTCGCCGATGTAGATGCCGACATGGCTGATGTCGTCGTAGAAGAAGACCAGATCGCCGGGGAGCAGATCCTCCGTCGCGACCCGGGTGCCGGCCTTCACCTGGTCCCAGGTGGTGCGCGGCAGTTCGACGCCCGCTTCCTTCCAGGCGGCCTGGGTCAGGCCCGAGCAGTCGTACGAGCTGGGGCCCGTCGCGCCCCAGACGTACGGCTTGCCTATCTGCGTGCGGGCGAAGGCCAGGACCTTCGCGGCCTTGGTGGCGTAGGTGCCGTCGGAGGTCCCGGAGCCGGTGCCCGCTCCCGTGCCTGTGCCGGTCGACGGGCGCTGGGCCTGCTCCTCGCGCAGGCGGTCGGCCTCCGCCTTCGCGCGGGCTTCCGCCTCGGCCTTCGCTGTCGCCTTGCGGCGGGCCTCCGCTTCCTTCTCGCGCTCCAGCGCGGCCAGCCGCGCCTTCTCCTGCGTGGTCAGCCGCGACAGCAGCGTCCGCGCCGCGCCCAGCTTCTGCTGGACGTTCTGCTTGCTGGTCCGCAGCGACGCCTGCGAGGCGGTCAGCGACTCCAGGCTCTTCGCCGCCTGCGCGCGCTTCTTCGCGGCGGCGGCCTGCTGCGACTGGAAGTCGGTGACGGCGCCGCGCTGACGGTCGGTCAGCCGTTCCATCAGCTGGGTCTGGTCGAAGTACGTCTGCGGGCTGTCCGCGAACATCAGGGCGGCGGCCGGGCTGACCGCGCCCTCCCGGTACTGCGCGGCCGCGTAGCTGCCGAGCGTACGGCGGGCCTCGTTCAGCTTGTCCGCGCGCTTGGCGACCTCGTCGAGCACCCGGTCGACCGTGCGCCGCTGCTTCTCCGTGGCCTCTTTCGCCTTGTTGTACTGCTGCGTGGCGACGCCGGCCTGGCGGTAGAGGTCGTCGACCTTCTTCTGCACCTCTTCCACCGACGGCGCCGGCTCGGTGGGCGCGGCGTTCGCGCTCTGCGTCGAGAGCAGCGTGACGGACGCGAGGGCGGCCGTCGTGATTCCGACGGCGGGGGAGTTGGTGCGTACTCCGCTACGGCTGCGCGGTTTGCGATGCGACGCCAAGGCCGGCATCTCCTTCCGTGGACCGCCTGCCACCCCGGTTGTGCGGAGTGGGTCCTCGGTTCTGGACTTCCGTGCGGGAAGCCCGCATTCGGCATGGGCCGCCCGCTCGGCGTGGGTCGCCGACGGGGGTACGGGCTGCCTGATCGAGCACGCTAGCCAAAGTGTGGTGCTGATGTGAAGGTCGATGGCCGATATGCCCGATACATTTCCGTGACATTTGCGCATGCGATGCGGAGGGAAGCCTTCCGGAGGGGCTGTCGTCACCCTTCGTGACCGCGCGAGCGCCCTGCGCCGGAGATCGCCGCCCCGCGCCGGGGACTTTCCAAGGCGGCCGCGGGCTGTCAGTCCGGCGGCCTAGACTCGTAGAGCGATGAGCAGCCTCTTTGACGACAGTTTCCTGGCAGACCTCCAGCCCTCCGGCGACGAGCACCCCCCGCCGCCCGAGGAGCATGCCGACCACGCCCCGGAACAGATGCCGGACGACCTCTTCGAGGGCGCCTTCGACCAGCCCCCCGCGCGGGATCCGTATCACCGCGACGGGGCCCCGCGCACGGTCGTGGACCCGGTCGCGCTGCTCGAAGGGCTGAACGAGGAGCAGCGCGCCGCCGTCGCGCACACCGGATCGCCCCTGCTCATCGTGGCCGGGGCCGGGTCCGGCAAGACCCGGGTCCTGACCCACCGGATCGCGTATCTGCTGGGCGCGCGCAGCGTGCACCCCGGCCAGATACTGGCGATCACCTTCACCAACAAGGCCGCGGGCGAGATGAAGGAGCGTGTCGAGCAGCTCGTCGGCCCGCGCGCCGCCGCCATGTGGGTGATGACGTTCCACAGCGCGTGCGTAAGGATCCTGCGGCGCGAGTCGAAGCGGCTCGGGTTCACGTCGTCGTTCTCGATCTACGACGCCGCCGACTCCAAGCGTCTGATGGCCCTGGTCTGCCGCGATCTGGACCTCGACCCCAAGCGCTACCCGCCCAAGGCCTTCAGCGCCAAGATCTCGAATCTGAAGAATGAGCTGATCGACGAGGAGACCTTCGCCGACCAGGCCACCGACGGTTTCGAGAAGACGCTCGCCGAGGCGTACCGGATGTACCAGGCGCGGCTGCGCGAGGCCAACGCCCTGGACTTCGACGACATCATCATGACCACCGTCCATCTGCTCCAGGCGTTCCCCGATGTCGCCGAGCACTACCGGCGGCGCTTCCGGCATGTCCTGGTGGACGAGTACCAGGACACCAACCACGCCCAGTACACGCTCGTACGCGAGCTGGTGGGCCCCTCCGGCGAGGATGACGACCCGGCGGAGCTGTGTGTCGTCGGCGACGCCGACCAGTCGATCTACGCCTTCCGGGGCGCCACGATCCGTAACATCCTCCAGTTCGAGGAGGACTACCCGGACGCGACAACTATTTTGCTGGAGCAGAACTACCGCTCCACGCAAACGATTCTCAGCGCCGCCAACGCCGTCATCGAGCGGAACGAGAGCCGCCGTCCGAAGAATTTGTGGACGAAGGCCGGCGCCGGCGCCCAGATCACCGGCTATGTCGCGGACACCGAGCACGACGAGGCGCAGTTCGTCGCCGACGAGATCGACCGGCTGACGGACGCGAGCGAGGCCAAGGCGGGCGACGTCGCCGTCTTCTACCGTACGAACGCGCAGTCCCGGGTCTTCGAAGAGATCTTCATCCGGGTCGGCCTGCCGTACAAGGTCGTCGGCGGCGTGCGCTTCTACGAGCGCAAGGAGGTCCGCGATGTGCTGGCGTATCTGCGCGTGCTGGCCAACCCGGAGGACAACGTCCCGCTGCGCCGGATCCTCAATGTGCCCAAGCGGGGCATCGGAGACCGTGCGGAGGCGATGATCGACGCCCTGGCGCTGCGGGAGAAGATCACCTTCCCGCAGGCGCTGCGGCGCGTGGACGAGGCGTACGGCATGGCGGCCCGCTCCACCAATGCCGTCAGGCGCTTCAACACGCTGATGGAGGAGTTGCGTACGGTCGTCGAATCGGGCGCCGGGCCCGCGACGGTGCTGGAGGCCGTGCTCGAACGGACCGGCTATCTGGCGGAGTTGCAGGCTTCGACCGACCCGCAGGACGAGACGCGCATCGAGAACCTGCAGGAACTGGCAGCGGTGGCGCTGGAGTTCGAGCAGGAGCGTGGCCAGGCCGCCCAGGGCGACGACGGCACGGGCGACGCGGCCGGCGGCGCTGCCGCCACGACCGGCACGCTCGCCGAATTCCTGGAGAAGGTGGCGCTCGTCGCCGACTCCGACCAGATCCCCGACGAGGACGAGGACGGCTCCGGGGTCATCACGCTGATGACGCTGCACACCGCGAAGGGACTCGAGTTCCCCGTGGTGTTCCTGACGGGCATGGAGGACGGCGTCTTCCCGCACATGCGCGCCCTCGGCCAGACGAAGGAGCTGGAGGAGGAGCGGCGCCTCGCGTACGTCGGCATCACGCGCGCCCGGGAACGGCTCTATCTGACGCGGTCCTCGATGCGGAGCGCCTGGGGGCAGCCCTCGTACAACCCGCCGTCGCGGTTTCTGGAGGAGATCCCGGGACATCATCTGGACTGGAAGCGGACCGGCGCGCAGATTCCGGCGGGTCCGACGTCCGGGGTCACGTCCTCGCTGTCGTCCTCGCGGTCGCGGTCCGGCGGCGGCCCCTCGGGCTTCGCCACCCGGCGTACGACGGACAAGCCGGTGGTCTCGCTGGTGGTGGGCGACCGTGTCACGCACGACCAGTTCGGCCTCGGCACGGTGATGGCGGTGACGGGCACGGGCGCCGACGCGCAGGCGACGGTCGACTTCGGGGACACCAAGCCCAAGCGGCTGCTGCTGCGGTACGCGCCGGTTCAGAAGCTGTAGCGTCCGCCGGCGGGCCTCCCGCCACACGGGCACAAGGGCATACAGACATACGGATATACGGCGGAAGCCCCCTCCTCGGAGGGGGCTTCCGTCATGAGTACGTTCCGCGGTCCGCGCGCTACGTCGGGCTGACACCGTGGCTGCGGAGCCAGGGCAGCGGGTCTATCGCGGAGCCGCCGCCGGGCCGTACCTCGAAGTGCAGGTGCGGTCCGGTGGAGTTGCCGGAGTTGCCCGAATACGCGATCACGTCACCGGCCTTGACCGTGCCCGAGCGGATCTTGGTGGTGCTGAGGTGGCAGTACCACGTCTCGGTTCCGTCGGCGGCGGTCACGATGGCCATGTTGCCGTAGGCGCTGTTGTACTGCGTCCGTACGGTGCCGTCGGTCGCGGCCATCACCGGCGTGCCGTACGCCACGGGGAAGTCGATCCCGGTGTGCACGGACATCCAGTTGACGCCGGCCTGGCCGTAGTAGGCGCTGAGTCCGTGCTGCGAGACGGGGAGGACGAACTTGGGCCGCAGGGCCTCCTTGCGCGCCGCCTCCTCCTCGCGCTGCTTCTTCTCCGCCTCCTGCCGTGCCTTGAGGTCGATGCGCTCCTGGGTACGGCTGGCGCGGTCACCGAAGTCTCGGGCGTCGGCGCTGAGGGCGGCCAGCTGGGTGTCCAGCTTGTTGTTGGCCGCGACGGGCTTGACGGAGCCGGGGTCGGGGGCCGAGGCCGTCGTGGTCGTGTCGTCCTGGGTCTCCTCGCCGCCGAGTCCGCCGACGGAGGCGGCGGCGATGCCGGCGACGCCCATCACGCAGGCGGAGGGGACCGCGACGGTCAGGAGCGCGGAGCGCTTGGCGGGTGTACGGCGGCGGCCGCGGCTGCCGTTCGCGCTGCCGCCGGCCCGGCGTACCGGGCGGGGCGTGAGAGTGATGGCGGGTGCGGTCATGGTCGCTGCCATGTGCACCTGGTCGGACTCGGGGTCGTCGTCGTGGCCGGCCTGCGTGTCGGACCCGTTGTCGGACCCGGTCTCCTGGACGTCGTCCTCGGCGTCGGGGCCGTACTGCTCCTGCGGGCTGTACTGGCCGTCCGGGGTGTACTGGCCGTCGGCGTCGTACGGGCCGTCCGTCTCGTACGGCCCGTCCTGCGCGTACTGCGCCTGGGGGTCGTACTGCTGCTGCGGGTCGTACTGGCCGTCCGGGGTGTACTCCGCGTCGGGGTGGTACTGCTCCGGTACGACGGCTTCCGAGAGGAGCGTCTCCGGCGCCGCGTCGGGCGTCGTGCCGCCCGAGTTCCACGCGGTGGCGTCGTACGCGCCGGTGTCGAAGGCGGGCGCCGCCCACTGAGCGGTCGGCTCGTGGGCGAAGGGCGCGGCCTGGAACTGCCCGGCGTCGAACTGCGCGGTCTCGAAGTGCGCGGCCTGCGCGGGGTCGAACGGGAGAGGGACCGGCTGGTCCGACGCGCCGTACCCGAACTGGGTGGCGCCGAACTGCGAGCCGTCGAACTGGGTCTGGTCGAACTGGCTCTGGTCGAACTGCGTCTGGTCGAACTGGGCCTGATCGAACGGGGTGTTGTCGAACTGTCCTGTCTGGACAGGCCCGTTCAGCTGGTTCGCCTGGTTCCAGGCATCCGCGTCCCACTGTCCCGTGGCATCGGGCTGGCCCAGGTGGTCCGCCGGCTGCTGATAGCCGGCGTCGGCGGCGGTGGCCCACTGGCCGCCGGCGTCGTACTGCGGCGTGCCGTACGCGTCATATCCGGCCGTCTGGTGGGCACCTGAGTCCCACTGCGTGGTGTCGTACTGCCCGTTGTGGGCCGGGGAACCTTCGTGGCCGCCCGGAAGGTTGCCGAAGAGCGGATCGGTCTCGAAGCTGCCGGTTTGATAGCCGTCATATGCGGCATACCCGGCGTGGGCGTGCTGGTCGTTCACCAACTTCTCTCTCGCCTCGGCAGCAGAACCAGGGTCTGGGGTCCGGTCCTGACCGGACGGACCCCAGAGGGAAAGCAGTGGCCGCGACTGTACCCGGCGGTATGCGACGGCGACAATCTTCGGCAGGTTTTGGGCTGCGCGGAAACGGGCATTCGGCCGTGTTTCGGCGGACTGTGGGCACAGCTTTGGCCCTACGTTCGAAGGGTGTTCGAGGGAAGTCCGTCAGGCGACGGAGGCCGTACCGCCGGTACCGGTGCCGCTTTCGCCGGACTCGGGCCCGTTCTCGAGGGTGCGCCGGATGCCGGAGACGACCGCGGGGTGGACCGGCAGGGCGAGATGGCCGACGCCGCTCACGCAGACGTTCTCCGCGAGGAGATCCGGGTGCTCGATCCGGGCCGTCCCGACGGGGCTCATCAGCTGGTCGAGATCGCTCCAGAAGCTCACGAACCGGGTGCGGCAGCCGGGCGCCGGCAGCCGCAACTCCTCGATCAGGGCCGATCCCGGCCGCATCTGCCGTACGACGGGATGGGCGCTCGCGATCGGGGCGGCGGCGGTGCCCTCATGGGGCGTACCGAGGGTTACCAGGGTGCGTATCCGGGTGTCACCGCCCAGGCGCTGTACGTAATAGCGGGCGATCAGACCGCCGAGGCTGTGCCCGACGACATCGACCTGACGGTGTCCGGTGCGGGCGCAGATCTCCTCGATGTGCCGGCCGAGCAGCTCGGCGGCCGTACGGACGTCGCAGGTCAGCAGCGAATAGTTGAGCGATACGAGATGGCGCCAGCCGTGCCGGGACAGCGAGCGGCGCACCAGGACGAAGACCGAGCGGTTGTCGACGAGCCCGTGAAGCAGGACGACGGGCAGGTGGGAGCGGCCCCCGGTGGGGAGCTGGGAGGTTTCCGGCGGTAGGGCGGCGGCGCGGCGCTCCTGGACGACCCCGGCCGGGTAGAGGAAGAGATGGCCGGTGAGGATCGCCAGCTCCAGCGCGGTGGCGCGCAGGACGGCGACGGGGAATTCGGGGAATTCGGGGTGGCCCACCCGGTCCACCTGGCGCAGCAGGGGCTGAAGCGACTGAAGCGGCTGCAGTACGAATGACGGAAAGGCGGGCAGGAATTTCATGGCCGACCTCCGAACGGCACCCGGGAGGCGGCTCTGTCCCCCGGTGCCCTCATGGGGCGCCGCTCATGGCGGGTCGGGTGGCTGCCGACACGCCGGGGGCCGGTACACAAGCCGCGCCACCGCGCCGCGCGGCTGGCGGCACGGTGGAACGGGGCCCGTGGGTCGGCTCCCTGTGCGGCTCCCCTTGCGGCCGTCCCTGCCGCCCGAAGTGCCGGGCGGTGCGGGAAGGACGCAAAGCGAACATGTCCCATGTGTGATTTCCCCCTCGCGGGCCTCCGCGAAACGGCCGCTTGCGGGATGCTGTAGATAACGTTCGTTCACTTCTCCGGCCCGACGGGCCCGGGAACCCGGACCAATGACGGCGCAGTCGGTATGTGGAGGCAGTGATGGGTGTGACCGGTCCGATCCGCGTGGTGGTGGCCAAGCCGGGTCTCGACGGCCACGATCGCGGGGCGAAGGTGATCGCGCGTGCGCTGCGGGACGCGGGGATGGAGGTCATCTACACGGGTCTCCACCAGACGCCCGAGCAGATCGTGGACACCGCGATCCAGGAGGACGCCGACGCGATCGGCCTGTCCATCCTGTCCGGTGCCCACAACACGCTCTTCGCGAAGGTGATCGAGCTTCTGAAGGAGCGGGACGCGGCGGACATCAAGGTCTTCGGCGGCGGCATCATCCCGGAGGCGGACATCGCTCCGCTGAAGGAACTGGGTGTCGCGGAGCTCTTCACCCCGGGCGCGACGACGACGTCGATCGTCACCTGGGTCAACGCGAACGTCCGCCAGCCCGCGGGTGCGTGACAGCGGGGCGTGACAGCGGCGCCTGACAGCGGTGCGCGGGCCGGCCGGACCGGGCCGGCTCGCGCGCTACGGCTGCGCCAGTTCCGTCAGCATCGACGCGCGCAGGCGCAGGGTCGAGACCAGCCGCTGGAACGCCTCCGACCAGTAGCCGCCCGCGCCCGGCGACGCGTCCTCCGGCTCGTCCGGGGTCGCCGTGAG
The DNA here is from genome assembly GCF_042882605.1 of Streptomyces sp. NPDC058198. Taxonomy (NCBI): domain Bacteria; kingdom Bacillati; phylum Actinomycetota; class Actinomycetes; order Kitasatosporales; family Streptomycetaceae; genus Streptomyces; species Streptomyces sp. NPDC058198. Next base: position 118,735 of record NZ_JBHVVP010000008.1, on the reverse strand, counting down.
CAGCTCCAGGAGGCTCGCTTCCGCAGGATCCAGGCAGCGTTCCGCGAGGCCCATGACCCCGCTGAAGCTCCACGGGTAGCTTCCCGCGTCCCGGGCGATGTCGAGGGCGTCCACGACCGCGCGGCCGAGCGGCCCCGCCCAGGGCACCGCGCAGACGCCGAGCAGCTGGAACGCCTCCGACAGACCGTGGGCGGCGATGAACGCGGCCACCCAGTCGGCCCGGTCGCCGGCCGGCAGCGTGGCGAGGAGTTTGGCGCGCTCGGCCAGGGACGGGGTGCCGGGGCCGGTGGCCGGGGATGCCCCGGGCGGGCCCAGCAGGGCGCCGGACCACCGTGCGTCCCGCTGCCGGACGGCCGCCCGGCACCACGCGGCATGCAGTTCGTCCGCCCAGTCGTCCAGCACGGGCAGCGCGACGATCTCCTCCGGCGAGCGGCCGCCGAGCCTGGCCTGCCAGGAGTCCAGTGGGGCTGCTTCCACCAACTGGCCCAGCCACCAGGAGCGTTCGCCCCGCCCGGCGGGCGGTGTCGGGATCACGCCGTCCCGCTGCATATCCGCGTCGCACTCGTGCGGCGCCTCGACCATGACGGCCGCCCCGCCGCCCGTGCGGTCCATGCTGACGCAGGTCGCCGCGCGGGCCGCCATCCGTCCCGCGAGCGCGGAGTGCGGCAGGGCGGAGAGCAGCTCCGCCGCGGTGGACCGGACATTGCGGCTGCGGTCCGACAGCGCCTGTTCCAGGAAGGGTTCGTCCGCGCCGGACAGCCCGGTCCGCAGGGAGTCGAGGAACATCAGCCGGTCCTCGGCGCGCTCGGTGGACCACGTCGAGGCCAGCAGCTCCAGCGCATCCTGGCCGCCCCCGGCCCGTACGGCGGAGAGCAGAGCGACCCGCTCGGCGAACAGGCCCTCCTCCCAGAGCAGCCGGACGGCCCCGGTGTCGCGCGTATCGGGCAGGACGGAGCCACCGGACGCGCCCCGCAGGGCGAACTTCCACTCCGGATTGAGCCGGGCGAGCCAGAGTCCGCGCGGCCCGGCGAACCTCAGGGCCTGCGGCCGCAGATCGGTGCGCGCGCGGGCCGCGTCGAGCAGCGCGGGCAGTACGGCGGCGGGCGCGCGGTACTCCCGGTCGTTGGCCGCGGCGAGCCACTGGGGCAGCAGCTCTGTGAGATCCGGTGCCGTACCGCGCCGGCCGCTTCCGCCCGAGGGCGCCGACCGGTCGGCGAGCAGCTGCGTGAGCCGTCTGCCGGCCGCCTCCGGCAACGGTCCCCGGCCGTCGTGGGGCGCCGGCTCGGGGCGCCCGGCGGCGCGGGCGGGGAGCAGGCCCGCCCTGCGCCGTACGGTGTGCAGCGCGGCGGCGTCCAGCAGGGCGACGGGTGCGTCCCGGCCCGGGGCCATGAGCTCCGCCGGTGGGGTGCGGCGGTCCGTGCCGAGCAGCGCCGAGGTGACGAGCTCTTCCCAGGGCGTCGTGGCGCGGGCGGTACGGGTCGTGCCTGAGGCGGCGGTAGTGGCGGCGGTGGTGCTGGTGCTGGTCATCGGGTCCTCCGTACGTGCGTCGGGTCGTCCGAAGCGGCGCGGGCGGCGGTCAGGTGAGAGGAACCGGCCCCGGTATCTCCGCGGACCAGGCCGCGAGCGGGTGGAAGCCGCGGTGGCCGCATTCGCCGAAGACCGTGACCGGGCCGCCACCGGACAGCGCGACGAGCTTCCACAGCCCGGGGCGCGAGAGGGCGGCGGGCGCGACGGGCAGCGCGGATCCGCCGTCGGCGTCGGCCAGTTGCCAGCCGCCTCCCATCTCGGGGACGGGTATGACATCGCTCAGCGTCGCCGGCCACGACTCCAGCCAGGGGTCGTCCCGCAGCGCGCGGCCGTACGCCTCGACCGCGGCGGCCGTGGAGCCGCCCGGCGGCGGCCCCTGGATCGGGGCCGGTGCGCCGAACTGGCTTCCCCAGTCGGCCCGCAGCTGCCCGGCGCCCGCGTGCGGCGTGACCTCGGCGTCGATCATCAGGCCCACCGGCAGCCCCAGCTGGGGGGAGCGGCCGGCCGCCCCGAAGGACAGCACCAGCGCGGAACGCCCCGAGTCCCGTCCGTACAGCCGGATACGGCGGGTGATCAGCTTGCCGTCCGAGGAGTCGTCCTGAGCGAGGACCAGCCAGTGGTCCCGGACCGGCGCGCCCCCGGCGGGCGACGGAAGGCCGACCCGGGTGCGGACCGTCGCCGCCAGCGGCTCCGGCAGCCGGTCGAGCCCCAGCCATCCCGTGGTCAGCAGGTGCAGCAGCGCGGACTCCTCCAGCAGCCGCACCGGCCACCCGGGGCCCGAGCCCGGGATCGCCCCCAGCTCCCGCACGCGCCCGGCCAGCCCCGGCGCCTGCGCGTCGACCATGCGGGCCGCCGTCTCCTCCCACAGCCCGTATCCCGACTGCTCCGCCGCGGCCAGTCCGCCGCGCAGCAGATCCGTCAGCCGCTGCTCCAGCTCCGAGGCGCCCGCCGTGATCCGCACGGCCCTGCGCTCCGCCCTGCGCCTGGCGGCCGCCGGATCGGCCGGCTTTCCGGCTCCGCCCTCGCCCGGGGCCCCCTCGGCCGTCCCCGCGCTCTTCTTCCGGCGCTCTTCGAGCCAGTCCCCGGCCCAGCCGGGCGCTTCCGGCTTCTCCCCCACGGCCTTCTCGTCCGCCGCCCAGAGCAGCAGCAGCCCCAGCGCGTGCTTGCACGGAAACTTCCGGCTCGGGCAACTGCACCTGTAGGCAGGGCCCGTGATGTCCACTATCGTCTGATACGGCTTACTGCCGCTGCCCTTGCACAGGCCCCACACGGCTCCCGCGCCGCTGCTCCCCGCCTCCGACCACGGCCCGGCCGCGCTCAGCTTGTTTCCCGCCCTGCGTGACGCGTCGTCAGGAGCCAGAGCCAGCACCTGTTCCGTCGTCCAGCGCACCCCCGGTTGATTCATGGGGATGACGTTAGGACGCCCCACTGACAATCGCCCTGACCTGCTGATTCAACGGAGCTTGGGCGGGGGCGCTTTACTTTTTCTTTGCTACCGTGGGCGAGCTTCCTACACCAAGATCCGGGGGGATCACCGATGAACCGCACCATCCGCGCCGCCGTCTGCGCCGTCGCCGTCAGCGGCCTCGCGCTCGGCCTGGGCGCCTGCTCCGAGGCCACCGAGCAGATCGACAAGGCCGTGGTCGAAGAGGTCGACAAGGCCGTCAACGAGACGTACGAGGTCACGTACGAGGTCACGGGCAAGAACATCGACACGATCGACTTCCACGCCGGCGGGGGCGAGGCCATGAACCCGAAGATCGAAAAGGTCGAGAAGCCCACGCTGCCCTGGACGAAGACGGTCACGCTCCGCGGGATCATGCCGCCCGCCGTCATGCCGATCGCCGTGGATCCCACGGGCGCCGAGGTCACCTGCAAGATCATCTACAAGGGCAAGGTCATCACGGAGGAGTCGGGCGAGGGCCTGACCGCCGCGGGCGGCTGCGTCGCGGCCTCCCCGATCGTGGAGTAACTCCCTCAACTCCCTCAACTCTCTCGCGAACCACCCCGGCCTGCGACGACGGCCGATTGTCAGTGGCGTGGTGCACCGTGGATCCCACATCCGGTCGATCGATCTGGAGGGGGATCCATGACCGTGCCCGAAACCACCGCGACCACCGACGTCACCGGCGGCGAGGCCCTGCGGCCGCACGCCGAGGACGCGTTCGCCGACGAGCTGAAGGCCCTGGCCGCGGCCGACGACCGGCAGCGGCCCGTCCGCTGGCGGCTGTCGCCGTGGGCCGTGGCCACCTATCTGCTCGGTGGCACGCTGCCCGACGGGACGGTGATCACACCCAAGTACGTGGGACCGCGGCGGATCGTCGAAGTCGCGGTCACCACGCTCGCCACCGACCGGGCGCTGCTGCTGCTCGGTGTGCCGGGCACCGCCAAGACCTGGGTCTCCGAGCATCTCGCGGCGGCCGTCAGCGGTGACTCGACCCTGCTGGTGCAGGGCACGGCGGGCACCCCGGAAGAGGCGATCCGCTACGGCTGGAACTACGCGCGGCTGCTCGCCCACGGCCCCAGCCGTGACGCGCTGGTGCCCAGCCCTGTGATGCGGGCCATGTCCGAGGGCATGACCGCGCGGGTCGAGGAGCTGACCCGTATCCCCGCCGATGTGCAGGACTCGCTCATCACGATCCTGTCCGAGAAGACCCTGCCGGTGCCCGAGCTGGGACAGGAGGTGCAGGCCGTCCGCGGCTTCAATCTGATCGCCACGGCCAACGACCGCGACCGCGGGGTCAACGACCTGTCGAGCGCGCTGCGCCGGCGCTTCAACACCGTGGTGCTGCCGCTGCCGGCCACTGCGGAGGCCGAGGTCGACATCGTCTCCCGGCGCGTCGACCAGATGGGGCGCGCGCTCGACCTGCCGGCCGGTCCCGAAGGCATGGACGAGATCCGCCGGGTCGTCACGGTCTTCCGTGAACTGCGCGACGGTGTCACGGCCGACGGCCGTACGAAGCTCAAGTCCCCTTCCGGCACGCTCTCCACGGCCGAGGCGATCTCGGTCGTCACCAACGGCCTCGCGCTCGCCGCCCACTTCGGCGACGGCGTGCTGCGACCGGGCGATGTCGCGGCCGGCATCCTCGGCGCGGTCGTCCGTGACCCGGCGGCGGACCGGGTGATCTGGCAGGAGTATGTCGAGACGGTCATCCGCGAGCGGGACGGCTGGAAGGACTTCTACCGCGCCTGCCGCGAGGTGAGCGCGTGACCACGACGGACGCGCGGGGCGCGGCCGTCGCCGTACCGGACACGGCGTCAGGCCCGGCGGCCGGTGCCGGACGGCGGGCCGCCGGACGGGGGCCGCTGCTGCTCGGGGTGCGGCACCACGGACCGGGGTCCGCGCGGGCCGTGCGGGCGGCACTCGACGCGGCCGCGCCGCGGGTCGTGCTGATCGAAGGGCCGCCCGAGGGCGACGCGTTGCTGGCGCTCGCCGCCGACGAGGCGATGCGGCCGCCCGTCGCGCTCCTCGCGCACGCCGTGGACGATCCGGGGCGCGCGGCGTTCTGGCCGCTGGCCGAGTTCTCTCCGGAGTGGGTCGCGCTCCGCTGGGGCCTCGCGCACGACGTACCGGTGCGGTTCATCGACCTGCCGGCGGCGCACTCCCTGGCGCTCGCCGCGCGGGACGAGTCCGCGAGCGAGCCTGCCGACTCCGACGAGTCCGCGAGCGAGCCCGACGAGCCCGAGACCGGCGCGCTGCGCATCGATCCGCTCGCCGTCCTCGCCGAGGCGGCGGGGTACGACGATCCCGAGCGCTGGTGGGAGGACGTCGTCGAGCACCGGGGTTCCGGCAGCCGTGCGGACGACCCCTTCGCACCGTTCGAAGCGGTCGCCGAGGCCATGGGCGCGCTGCGCGAGGAGTACGGCGACGGCGGACATCAGCGGGATCTCGTCCGCGAGGCCCATATGCGGCTCCAACTGCGCGCCGCGCGAAAGGAGTTCGGGGACGACGGCGTCGCCGTCGTCTGCGGGGCCTGGCATGTGCCCGCGCTGGCCGGGAAGACCACCGCCGGCGCGGACCGCGCGCGCCTGAAAGGGCTGCCCAAGGTCAGGACCGAGATGACCTGGGTGCCCTGGACCCACCGCAGGCTCGCCCGGCACAGCGGCTATGGAGCCGGCATCGACTCGCCCGGCTGGTACGGCCATCTCTTCGGCGTGACCGACCGCCCCGTGGAGCGCTGGCTGACCAAGGTCGCGGGCCTGCTGCGGGAGGAGGACCGGATGGTCTCCTCCGCCCATGTCATCGAGGCCGTACGGCTCGCCGAGACCCTCGCCGCGATGCGCGGCCGCCCGCTCGCCGGTCTCACCGAGACCACCGACGCGATCCGGGCCGTGATGTGCGAGGGATCCGAGGTGCCGCTCGGGCTCATCCGGGACCGGCTCATCGTCGGCGATGTGCTCGGCGAAGTCCCGGACACGGCGCCCGCCGTGCCGCTCCAGCGCGATCTCACCCGGCTACAGCGCTCGCTCCGGCTCAAACCGGAGGCGCTGGAGCGCGAGCTGGACCTCGACCTGCGCAAGGAGACCGACGCGGCGCGCAGCAGGCTCCTGCACCGGCTGCGGCTGCTCGCCATCGGCTGGGGCGAGCCGGCCGCCGGGCGCGGGTCCACCGGCACCTTCCGGGAGAGCTGGCGGCTGCGCTGGGAGCCCGAGCTGTTCGTCCGGGTCGCGGAGGCCGGCGTATGGGGCACCACCGTGCTCTCCGCCGCCACCGCCCAGGCCGAGTCGCAGGCCATGTCGGCGACCGCGCTCGCCGAGGTCACGGCGCTGGCCGAGCGCTGTCTGCTGGCCGAACTGCCCGACGCGCTGCCCGTGGTGATGCGGGCCCTCGCCGACCGTGCCGCGCTCGACGCCGACGTCGGCCACCTCGCCCAGGCGCTGCCCGCGCTGGCGCGCTCGCTGCGGTACGGGGACGTACGGTCCACCGATACCGAGGCGCTCGGCGAGGTCGCCGCCGGGCTCGCCGAACGGATCTGCGTCGGTCTGCCGCCCGCGTGCGCCGGTCTCGACGGGGACGGCGCCGCCGAGATGCGGACGCATCTCGACAGCGTCCACACCGCGATCGGCCTCCTTCCCGACGGCCACGGCCGCGATCTGGGCGGGCGCTGGGGAGCCGTCCTGCGCAAGCTCGCGGAGCGGGACACCGTGCCCGGGGTGATCCGGGGGAGGGCCGCCCGGCTGCTGCTGGACGACGGACGGCTCGCGGAGGACGAGGCCGCGCGGCTCATGGGCCTCGCCCTGTCGCCCGGCACCCCGCCGGCCGACGCCGCGGCCTGGATCGAGGGCTTCGTCGGCGGGGCGGGCGGGATGCTCCTGGTCCACGACGAACGGCTCCTCGGCCTGGTCGACGCCTGGCTGACCGGGGTGTCCGCCGACTCCTTCACGGACGTGCTCCCGCTGCTGCGCCGCACGTTCTCCGCCTACGAGCCGGGCGTCCGCCGCACGCTCGGTGAGCTGGTGCGGCGCGGGCCCGCCGCCGGTGGACCGGTGGAGTCCGAGGCCGCCGCCCCCGGCTTCGGGCCCGGCCTCGACGAGGCGCGGGCGGACGCCGTGCTGCCGGTGCTCCGGCTGCTGCTCGGCTCCGATGACAACGACCTCGCGGGGGTGACGGGATGAGTGACGGGATGAGCACGGACGGGACGGACCGGAAGGCCGACGAGCGGCTGCGCCGCTGGCGGATGGTGCTCGGCGGGGAGAGCGCCGACGGGACGGGATGCGCGCTCTCGGGCCGGGACGCGGCGATGGACAGCGCGCTGGCCGCGCTGTACGGCGCAGGCAAGGGCGGCGACAGCGGCGCCAGACGCTCCGCCGGGCTGGGCGCCTCCGCGCCGTCCGTCGCGCGCTGGCTCGGAGACATCCGTACGTACTTCCCCAGCTCCGTCGTCCAGATCATGCAGCGCGACGCGATCGACCGGCTCGGTCTGTCCACGCTGCTGCTGGAGCCGGAGATGCTGGAGGCGGTCGAGGCCGACGTCCATCTGGTCGGCACGCTGCTCTCACTCAACAAGGCGATGCCCGAGACGACCAAGGAGACGGCGCGCGCCGTCGTACGCAAGGTCGTCGCGGACATCGAGAAGCGGCTCGCCACCCGGACCAGGGCCACCCTGACCGGCGCGCTCGACCGGTCCGCGCGGATCAGCCGGCCGCGCCACCGGGACATCGACTGGGACCGCACGATCCGGGCCAACCTCAAGAACTACCTGCCGGAACACGGCACGGTGGTCCCCGAGCGGCTCATCGGATACGGCCGGGCCTCGCAGTCCGTGAAGAAGGAAGTCGTCCTCTGTATCGACCAGTCGGGGTCGATGGCCGCGTCCGTCGTCTACGCCTCCGTCTTCGGTGCGGTCCTGGCCTCCATGCGCTCCATCGACACCCGGCTCGTCGTCTTCGACACGGCGGTCGTCGACCTCACCGACCAGCTGGACGATCCCGTCGATGTCCTCTTCGGCACCCAGCTCGGCGGCGGTACGGACATCAATCGCGCGCTCGCCTACTGCCAGTCGCAGATCACCCGGCCCGCCGACACCGTGGTCGTCCTGATCAGCGATCTGTACGAGGGCGGCATACGCGACGAGATGCTCAAGCGCGTCGCGGCGATGAAGGCCTCGGGCGTGCAGTTCGTGGCGCTGCTCGCCCTGTCGGACGAGGGGGCGCCCGCGTACGACCGGGAGCACGCGGCGGCCCTCGCGGCGCTCGGCGCTCCCGCGTTCGCCTGCACACCGGATCTGTTCCCCGAGGTGATGGCGGCGGCGATCGAGAAGCGCCCCCTCCCCGTGCCGGATACCGCGACTTTTGGGTGACAAGGGGGCGCGAGGGGTGTAATGGTTGCTAAAGGGATAAAGGGGTCGCGTTCCGCCGGTTCGCGGAAGGGGATCGGCCGGGTGTGCGGGCCCCTCCGAGCCCACTGTGACGGGTATCACCGCTCTGTGACAGGTATCACCGCTCAGGTGTGATCTGTGATTTAGGGACCTACGGCCCACGGGGATAACCTGCGAGGCGGACATGCCGCGTACCGGACAGCGTGTACGCCTCCCTCAGTGACAGCGCAGTCACGTTGCCCTTCGCGGCACGCCCACGCAGACAACGAACCCGCGATCACCAGGCTGCGGTTTAAGAGACTAAAGGGACGGACACGCGTGGACCTGTTCGAGTATCAGGCGAGGGACCTCTTCGCCAAGCACGGTGTACCGGTGCTGGCCGGTGAAGTCATCGAGACGCCTGAAGCGGCCCGCGAGGTGACCGAGCGGCTCGGCGGCAAGGCCGTCGTCAAGGCGCAGGTCAAGGTCGGCGGCCGCGGCAAGGCCGGCGGCGTGAAGCTGGCCTCCGACCCGGCGGACGCCGTCGAGAAGGCCGGCCAGATCCTGGGCATGGACATCAAGGGCCACACGGTCCACCGGGTCATGCTGGCCGAGACCGCGGACATCGCGGAGGAGTACTACGTCTCCTTCCTGCTGGACCGCACCAACCGCACCTTCCTCGCCATGGCCTCCGTCGAGGGCGGCGTGGAGATCGAGGTCGTCGCCGAGGAGAACCCCGACGCGCTCGCCAAGGTCCCGGTCGACGCCAACGAGGGCTGCACGCCCGAGAAGGCCGCCGAGATCGTCGCCGCCGCGAAGTTCCCGGCCGAGATCGCCGACCAGGTCGCCGACGTCCTGCAGAAGCTGTGGACCGTCTTCATCAAGGAGGACGCGCTCCTCGTTGAGGTCAACCCGCTGATCAAGTCCGGCGACGGCACGATCATCGCGCTGGACGGCAAGGTCTCGCTCGACGAGAACGCCGACTTCCGCCAGCCCGGGCACGAGGCGCTCGAGGACAAGGCCGCGGCCAACCCGCTCGAGGCCGCCGCCAAGGCCAAGAACCTCAACTACGTCAAGCTCGACGGCGAGGTCGGCATCATCGGCAACGGCGCGGGTCTGGTCATGTCGACCCTCGACGTCGTCGCGTACGCCGGTGAGGCCCACGGCGGCGTGAAGCCCGCCAACTTCCTGGACATCGGTGGCGGCGCCTCCGCCGAGGTCATGGCGAACGGCCTGGAGATCATCCTCGGCGACCCGGACGTCAAGTCCGTGTTCGTCAATGTCTTCGGCGGCATCACCGCGTGCGACGAGGTCGCCAACGGCATCGTCCAGGCCCTGGAGCTGCTCGAGTCCAAGGGCGAGAACGTCACGAAGCCGCTGGTCGTGCGCCTCGACGGCAACAACGCGGAGCTGGGTCGCAAGATCCTGTCCGACGCCAACCACCCGCTTGTGCAGCGCGTGGACACCATGGACGGCGCGGCCGACAAGGCCGCCGAGCTCGCGGCCGCGAAGTAAGGGACAGGTCAGCACACCATGGCTATCTTCCTCACCAAGGACAGCAAGGTCATCGTCCAGGGGATGACCGGCGCCACCGGCATGAAGCACACCAAGCTCATGCTCGCTGACGGCACCGACATCGTCGGCGGCGTCAACCCGCGCAAGGCGGGTACCTCCGTCGACTTCGACGGCACCTCCGTACCCGTCTTCGGCTCGGTGGCCGAGGCCATCGAGAAGACCGGCGCCGACGTCTCCGTCGTCTTCGTGCCGCCGGCCTTCGCCAAGGCGGCCGTCGTCGAGGCGATCGACGCCGAGATCGGCCTGGCCGTCGTGATCACCGAGGGCATCGCGGTGCACGACTCCGCGGCCTTCTGGGCGTACGCGGGCAGCAAGGGCAACAAGACCCGGATCATCGGCCCGAACTGCCCCGGCCTGATCACCCCCGGCCAGTCCAACGCCGGCATCATCCCGGGCGACATCACCAAGCCCGGCCGCATCGGTCTCGTGTCCAAGTCCGGCACGCTGACCTACCAGATGATGTACGAGCTCCGTGACATCGGCTTCTCCTCGGCCGTCGGCATCGGTGGCGACCCGGTCATCGGCACGACGCACATCGACGCGCTCGCCGCGTTCGAGGCCGACCCCGACACCGACCTGATCGTGATGATCGGCGAGATCGGCGGCGACGCCGAGGAGCGTGCGGCCGACTTCATCGCCAAGAACGTCACGAAGCCGGTCGTCGGCTACGTCGCGGGCTTCACCGCGCCCGAGGGCAAGACCATGGGCCACGCCGGCGCCATCGTCTCCGGCTCCTCCGGCACGGCCCAGGCGAAGAAGGAGGCCCTGGAGGCCGCGGGCGTCAAGGTCGGCAAGACGCCGACCGAGACGGCCGAGCTGGCGCGCGCCCTTCTCGCGGGCTGATCGTCTCAACGCACCACGCGCGTGGGCCCGCACCCTTTCCGGGGTGCGGGCCCACGCGCGTTCTCCCTCGGCGGGACCTGCGGTACGAGCTCAGCGGACCTGCGGTACGAGCCGGTACGGCCCGTTCATCGGCTCCTTGCGGAGCTTCTCGCGCAGCTTCAGGTCCTGCTTGCTCAGCCGCTGCGGACCGCTGGCCACCGGGACGCCCTCGATCTGCTCACCGGGGGACTGCGGCGGTTCGTACCGCGTGGGCGCGGTGGACAGGGTGAACCCGGTCGCCCCCACGATCAGCACGGTGAAGGCGATGGCCGACCGCGTCCAGAGCCTGGCACGCCGCTCGCAGCCGCTCCGTACCTTCTTGGCCGGGGTGAGTTTCGGTGGCTCCACCGACAGGGTGAGCGCGCCGAGGCGCTCGTGCAGCAGCTCCGCGTCGGTCAGCTCCGGCAGCCGCCCGGCGACGGCCTTGCGGGCATGGATCAGCCGTCTCGCCGTCGCCGGGGTGCTCGCCTCCGTCTCGGCGGCCGTCTCCGGCAGGTCCAGCCCGAGTCCGTCGTAGAGCAGCAGCGTGCGGCGGTACGACGGCGGAAGAGCGAGCAGCGCCTCGCGCAGCTCCCGTCCGTCGCGTCCTTCGTGCTCGCCCGGGACCACGTCGAGCTTCTTGCCGGTGCGCCGCGTCCGGTGCCAGGGCGACATCGCGTACTCGTACGCCGCGGCGCGCACCCAGCCCGCCGGATCCCGGTCGACCGCGACCTCGGGCCAGCGCTCCCACGCGAGGTGGAAGGCGCGTTCGACAGAATTCTGGGAGAGATTACGCCGCCCGGTGAGCAGGTACGCCTGGCGGACGAGGGCGGGGGCCGCGAACGCGTACAGCGCGTCGAAGGCCTGGGCAGGGGTGAGCGCCGCGGCCATGTCATCGGCCATCCGGGGCCCGGCGCCGCCCCACATCCCGGGGTGTACGGCCTTCTCCCGTTCGACGAGGGCGATGGCGGCGGCGGCCGTGATGGGGGAGGCCGTGGGCACCCGCCGGGGGGAGTGCCGCGACCGGCGCGGCCGGCGCGCGGCGGATTCCCGTTCCTTCGTATCCTTCGTACGGTCCTGAGCAGCGGGTCTGCCCTGCTCCCTGTCCTGCTGACGGGCCGCGGACCGCACCTCGGCCGCCTCCGCCGCCTCGGCCGCCGCCTTCGCGGCCTGGGCCGCCTTGTCCTGGCGCTCCGCCTCGAAGCCGGCCAGCAGCTTCGCGTACACCTCTCCCTTGCGTCCCCGCGGAGGGGTACGGCCGGTCTCCCAGGACCGGATCGTCGACCGCGCGACACCCACCGCCCTCGCGACCTGCTTCTCGGTCATCGGCTTCGCCTCCCGCAGCCTGCGCCTCTCCTCCGGAGAGGGCAGCGGGGTGGCGGAAGCTCTGGGCGTGGTGCTCTGCGTCATGAGGTACTCCCCGCAGCACTGAATTGGCCGAAAAAGCACATAAACATATATTGGGCGACACAGCGGCTATCCGCCTCTTACGCGAATAAAGTGCCCGTCGTTGGCAGCATGACGGCGTGACCCAATTGACCGATCGCACCGCGTCGTTGTCCTCAGCCTCGGCCGTGGAGCGGGGCCGGGCCGTCGTGCTGACGACCTCTTTTCTCCGCGGGATCATCGCGGCGGGCCTCGGGCTCGGCGTGTTCGCCGTGCTGGTGCTGGCGATGTGGATCAGCTCGCCGTACCCCGACAACGGCGCCGGCGGGGCCCTGCGGGTCGCGGCCGCGCTGTGGCTGCTGGCCCACGGCGTCGAGCTGGTACGACCCGACACCCTCTCAGGGGCCCCCGCGCCGCTCGGAGTCGTACCGATACTGCTCGTCGCGCTGCCGGTGTGGCTGATGTACCGGTCGGCCCGGGACGCCCTCGAACCCGCCGAGGGGCGGCCGCAGCTCACCGCGCTCGGCGCCGTGTGCCTGGTCACCGGTGGATATCTGCTGGTCGGCGGGGCTGTGTTGGTCTATGTGGCGGACGGGCCGCTCACCGCGCATCCGCTGCGCGCGGCGCTCACGCTGCCGGTCGTGACCCTGCTGTCCACGGCCGCCGGGGCGTGGACGGCGAGGGGACGCCGGCTCGGTCCCGCGCCGTTGTGGCTGCCGGGGGCCGAGCGAAACCGTCTCGTCCGCACCGTGGGGCAGCTCGCGGCACGCCGCGGGAGCGTGGTCGCGCTGCGGTCCGGGTCCGCGGCCGCTCTGGTGCTGGTGGGCGGCGGTGCGCTGCTCGTCGGGGCCTCGCTGGTCTGGCACGGGGACCTGGCGCACGCGTCGTTCGCCCGGCTCGCCGGGGACTGGTCGGGGCGGTTCGCCGTGCTGCTGCTGGGTCTCGCGCTGGTGCCGAACGCCGCGATCTGGGGGGCCGCGTACGGCCTGGGGCCCGGCTTCGCGCTCGGTACGGCGGCGACCGTCACCCCGCTCGGGGTCGTGGGCACCCCCCAGGTGCCCGTCTTCCCGCTGCTCGCCGCAGTGCCCGCGGGCCCGCCGACCGCGCTGAACTGGGCCGCGGCGGCGGTGCCGGTGGTCGCGGGACCGGCGGTCGGCTGGTTCACGGTGCGGGTGGCCGCGCCGCGTTACGCCGTTCGGGCGGAGGCCTGGGGCACCGGCGAGACCGCGCTGACGGCCGCGCTCGGAGGCGCGGTGTGCGGGGTGCTCATGGCGGTTGTGGCGGCGCTGTCGGGCGGGCCGCTGGGCAACGCGGACCTGGCCGCCTTCGGTCCTGTGTGGTGGCTGACGGGGGCGGCGGCGCTGGGGTGGACGGTGACGCTCGGCGTACCGGCCGCGCTGCTGCTGCGAGCCTGGCGGCTGCGGGAGCCGCGTACGAAGGCCGCGACCCTGGGAGCGGAACCGGGCGTCCCTGCGGTGGCCTGGTGGCGGGCGCCCTGGCAGCTGGTGTGGCGCCCGTCGGTATGGCGGCCGTCGGCATGGCGACGGCTGATGTGGTGGCGTGGCGCCGTGACCGAGGTGCCCGCCGCAGGGCCGCGGGCATCGGACCCGGCCGGTGGCCACGACGCCCAGGACATCGCGGGCGGCGGAAGCGGCGCGCGGGCGGAGACGGGTGCGGCAGCGCGTGCGGAGACGCGGGCGGAGGCGGCGGAAGCGTTCGATCCGGATTTCGAGCCGTACGACTTCCTGCCGGCCGACGCCTGGTACGAGCGCGGTACGCGAGGGACGCGATGGGCGCCGGCCGCGGTGGCGCCGGGCGATCTGCTGGCCGACTTCGCAGCCGCGCCGCTGTCCCCGGAACCGCCGCTGTCCCGGGAACCGAGACCGTCTCCGAAAGCGAGGCTGTCCCCGGAACGGCCGTCGGAGCCGGCCTCTTCCGAGAAGAGCGGCTCCGACGAGGGCGATGCGGGGGGAGACCCGGGGCCTACTCCTTGACGCCGAAGATCGGGACCAGCGAATGCGGCAGCAGGTCGTTGCAGGAGAGCTGGCCCGTCTTCGTCAGGGCGTCGTTCACACACGTGTAGTAGTCGCGGTAGACCAGCTGCACGGTGAAGGTCGCCGCCACGATCGCCAGCGCGAGAGCGGCCGTCACCAGGCCGCTCACCGCTGCCGTGGTCTGCGGCCTGTTCGAGGTCGGGCCCTGAGCCGCGTTCCGCTGCTCCGGCTGTTCCGATCGGGCCGGAACAGGGGACGAGCCCTCGGACGCCGCGCCGTCCGGGCCGGAGGTGTGCCTTCCGGGCTTGTTGCGCAGCGAGCTGATGCCCCAGTACAGGGCCAGCGCCCCGAGCAGCAGAGCGATCTCGGGGAAGTCGAAGAGCGCGAAGAAGAAGGCCCACATCCCGGAGAGCAGGGCATAGCGGGCCCGGCGCTGGACCGGGTCCGTCGGATCCCAGCGCAGCCCACTGCCGCGACCGCCCTCGGGGCCGTCCTGGCCGCCTCCCTGGCCCTTCTGTCCGCTCTGGTTTCCGGGGCGGGTGCCGAAGCCGCCCGAGGAGCGTCCCGGCTGATGGCTGCTCCACTGGCTGCCCCAGCCCCGGCCGGAGCTCGAACTCTCGTCCGGGGAGTCACCGTTCTCGGGGCGGCGGGGCTGCCACGGCTGGTCGGGCCTGCCCTCGGGCGGCGGTGCGAACGGATTGTCGTCGGAGGAGCCGCCGGACCCGGAGGCCCCGCCGGAGCCCGAGGACCCGCCCGTCCCTGAGGAGCCTGAGGACCCCGAGGAGCCTGAAGAACCCGAGTCCCCGGAGGGCTCGGAGGGCCCCGAAGGCCCGGTGGAAGAGGACTGGCGTTCCCGTGGCAGCAGCACCAGCCCAGAGGGCAGCGGGAGGTGGAGTGCCGTGCGGCGGCGTCGGTCCGGCATCTGGTGAACGTCTTCCCCTCAGACCCGGCGAGCGGGGCTCTTTGTCTCGTACGGCCCGTCACGGAGACGGAACCCTGTCCCCAGACGCTACCTCCCGGCCAAGCCCCCGTCCCGTGGGGGCCGCCTGGTGTGCCGGTATCGTTGCTGACGGTCGGCGCCTTTGTAGAGTTCCCCGTATCGGGGAACACGATTCGTTCGTACGACCACACAAAGCCGCACGACCACGCCAGCCGCCGTACGACCACGCCGCACGACCCCGCGAGGCTGTGCTCGCTCCCAGAAAGGCGCCCGCTGTGGCCTCCCCGCCTTCCTCCGCCTCCCCGCCCCCCGCCGCGGACCCCGGCCGTCCGGTCCGCCCGGCAGGACCGGCCCGTCTCGTGGTGCTGGTCTCCGGGTCGGGTACGAACCTGCAGGCCCTGCTCGACGCCATCGGCGACGACCCCGAGGCCTTCGGGGCGCGCGTCGTCGCCGTCGGCGCGGACCGTGGCTCCATCGAGGGCCTGGCGCGTGCGGAGCGCGCCGGGCTGCCGACCTTCGTCCGACGGGTGAAGGACTACGGGACGCGTGACGCGTGGGACGCCGCGCTCGCCGAGGCGACGGCGGCGTACGAACCGGACCTGGTGGTCTCCGCAGGCTTCATGAAGATCGTGGGGAAGGAGTTCCTCGCGCGCTTCGGCGGGCGGTTCGTCAACACGCATCCCGCCCTGCTCCCCAGTTTTCCCGGTGCCCATGGCGTACGCGAGGCGCTCGCGTACGGCGCGAAGGTCACCGGCTGCACCGTCCACTTCGTCGACGACGGCGTCGACACCGGCCCGATCATCGCGCAGGGCGTGGTCGAGGTGCGGGACGAGGACGATGAAGACGCTCTCCATGAGCGCATCAAGGAAGTCGAGCGACGCCTGCTCGTCGAGGTCGTGGGGCGTCTGGCCCGGCACGGCTACCGCATTGAGGGACGAAAGGTAACGATCCAGTGACCGCCGAAGGTACGAAGCGGCCGATCCGCCGCGCGCTGGTCAGCGTCTACGACAAGACGGGCCTCGAAGAGCTGGCCCGTGGGCTGCACGAGGCGGGCGTCACCCTGGTCTCGACCGGCTCCACCGCCTCGAAGATCGCCGCCGCCGGGGTGCCTGTCACCAAGGTCGAGGAGCTGACCGGCTTCCCCGAGTGCCTGGACGGCCGGGTCAAGACGCTGCACCCGCGCGTCCACGCAGGCATCCTCGCCGACCTCCGGCTCGACTCGCACCGCGAGCAGCTGGCCGAGCTGGACATCGAGCCGTTCGATCTGGTCGTCGTGAACCTCTATCCGTTCCGCGAGACGGTCGCCTCCGGGGCCACCGCCGACGAGTGTGTCGAGCAGATCGACATCGGCGGGCCCTCGATGGTCCGGGCCGCCGCCAAGAACCACCCCTCCGTCGCGGTCGTCACCAGCCCCGAGCGGTACGCGGATGTCCTCGGAGCCGTACGGGACGGCGGGTTCGACCTGACGACCCGCAAGCGGCTGGCGGCGGAGGCGTTCCAGCACACCGCCGCGTACGACGTGGCCGTGGCCTCCTGGTTCGCCGACGACTACGCGGCCGCGGACGATTCCGGCTTCCCGGACTTCCTCGGCGCCACCTACGCCCGTAAGAACGTGCTCCGCTACGGCGAGAACCCGCACCAGCCCGCCGCGCTCTACACCGGCGCGGAAGGCGGCCTGGCCGAGGCCGAGCAACTGCACGGCAAGGAGATGTCGTACAACAACTACACGGACACGGACGCCGCGCGCCGTGCCGCGTACGACCACGCCGAGCCCTGTGTCGCGATCATCAAGCACGCCAACCCGTGCGGGATCGCGATCGGTGACGATGTCGCCGAGGCGCACCGCAAGGCCCACGACTGCGACCCGCTGTCCGCGTTCGGCGGCGTGATCGCGGTCAACCGGCAGGTCTCCGTCGCGATGGCCGAGCAGGTCGCCGAGATCTTCACCGAGGTCATCGTGGCCCCCGGCTACGAGGACGGCGCGGTCGAGGTGCTGGCCCGCAAGAAGAACATCCGCGTGCTGCGCTGCCCGGAGGCCCCGTCCGCCCCGGTCGAGGTGAAGCCCATCGACGGCGGTGCGCTGCTCCAGGTCACCGACCGGCTCCAGGCCGACGGCGACGACCCGGCGGACTGGACCCTCGCGACCGGCGAGGCGCTCTCCGTGGCCGAGCTCGCCGAGCTGGCCTTCGCCTGGCGCGCGTGCCGCGCGGTGAAGTCCAACGCGATCCTGCTCGCCAAGGGCGGCGCGTCGGTGGGCGTCGGCATGGGACAGGTCAACCGCGTCGACTCCGCGAAGCTCGCGGTCGAGCGGGCGGGCGAGGAGCGGGCCCGGGGCGCGTACGCCGCGTCCGACGCGTTCTTCCCGTTCCCCGACGGCCTGGAGATCCTGCTGAACGCGGGCGTCAGGGCCGTGGTCCAGCCGGGCGGTTCGGTCCGCGACGAGCTGGCGGTCGAGGCGGCGCGGAAGGCGGGCGCGACGATGTACTTCACGGGGACGCGCCACTTCTTCCACTGAGCCCCATCCACTGAGCGCGTTGCGCTGGTGAAAAGCCGAAGGCCGTAAACCCTGAGCGGGGTTTACGGCCTTCGTGCCTTCGTGAAGTGCCCGTAAGGGACGCACCGACGGGGCGTCAGTGGCGCGGGCGCTGGAACCAGGCCGCGCCGTCCTGCTTCGCGACGAACACGATGATCAGGATGCCGAGCGCCATGGTGACGATGCCGAGGGGAAGCGAGAGCACGCCGCCGAACGTGGCGAACGCGCCGTAGACGATCGCGCAGACACGCGTGGCGTTGCCGCCGGTCTTCATCTTCAGGGCGAGGGTGACCGAGAGCGCGGCGAAGACGAGCATCAGCACGGCCATGACGGCCACGATGCCCTTGCCGAGGTCGGCGAAGGCCTCGGTGTCGGCGGTGGTGGCCCCGGCGTCGTTCATCGCGTCGTCGATGCTCCCCATCGCGGCGAAGGCGATGATCCCGCCGATGATCTGGAAGGCGGAGATCACCCACAGCATGATGCGGGCGGCCTTCACGCCGCCCGGCATCTCCATGTGACCGCCGGGGTAGCCGCCCGGGTAGCCGCCGTACGGCTCCTGCACCGGCGGGGCCTGCGGGTAGCCGTACCCGGGCTGGCCCTGGGGCTGCCCCTGCGGGTAGCCGTAGCCCGGCTGGCCCTGCGGCTGGCCGTAGCCCGGCTGCTGGCCCGGCTGCTGACCCTGCGGCTGGCCGTACGGATTGTTGGGGTCGCCGAAGCTCATGGCGGGATTCCTCCGTTGGTGATGCGGGGACGACACGGCCCGCGCCGAGGAATAACTCCACTCTGAGCGGTCTGCCCCCCGACGCTGCCCGCGCACTGCGCGGCAATCGTGGTATCCACGTCTCCTTTCTGTCCAGTCGCTTTCCGCAGGTGTTGTGCAAGTGCAACCTCCTGTGGAGCCGCCGGTGACCGCGCGGGCGCACACCAGGCGGACACGAATTGGGACCGGGAGGGGTCATCCGCGAGGATGGGGGTATGACCGCCCAGATTCTCGATGGCAAGGCCACCGCAGCCGCGATCAAGTCCGATCTGACCGTCCGCGTGGCGGCTCTCAAGGCGAGGGGTGTCACCCCCGGCCTGGGGACGCTGCTCGTCGGGGACGACCCGGGCAGCCGCTGGTACGTGAACGGCAAACACCGCGACTGCGCCGAGGTCGGTATCTCCTCGATCCAGCGTGAGCTGCCCGACACGGCCACCCAGGAGGAGATCGAATCGGTCGTCGGGGAGCTGAACGCCAACCCCGAGTGCACCGGATACATCGTGCAGCTGCCGCTGCCCAAGGGCATCGACACCAACCGGGTGCTGGAGCTGATGAACCCGGCCAAGGACGCCGACGGGCTGCACCCGATGAGCCTCGGCCGGCTGGTGCTGAACGAGACGGGGCCGCTGCCCTGTACTCCGTACGGCATCATCCAGCTGCTGCGCCACCACGGCGTCGAGATCAAGGGCGCGCATGTCGTGGTCGTGGGCCGCGGTATCACCGTCGGCCGGTCGATCCCGCTGCTGCTGACCCGTAAGTCGGAGAACGCGACGGTGACGCAGTGCCACACCGGCACCCGCGATCTGTCGGCGCAGCTCCGGCAGGCCGACATCATCGTGGCCGCCGCGGGTGTGCCGCACATCATCAAGCCCGAGGACGTGAAGCCGGGCGCGGCGGTCCTCGACGTCGGCGTCAGCCGTGACGAGAACGGCAAGATCGTCGGGGATGTCCACCCGGGCGTCGCAGAGGTGGCCGGCTGGATCTCGCCGAACCCGGGCGGCGTCGGCCCGATGACCCGCGCCCAGCTGCTGGTCAACGTGGTCGAGGCGGCCGAACGCGCCGTCGCGGACGCGGGCTGAACGACGGCGGAACCGAATCCGGAAAGGGGCACCGAATGGGTGCTGGTACGAGCGCGGGCGACGCGGCCCGGTCGCGGCGCGGGGCAGGGCAGGCGACCGCGCGGGACACGGCGGTGCCGGACGCGGTCGCGCCGGTACGGGACGTCCCCGAGCCGGTCGCCCCGGCCGCGACGGTGGACCGCGCCGAGCCGGCCACCCCGGTGGGCGAGAGCCGTGTCGGCGAGGGCGCTGGCGTCGGAGACCCTGTCGCCGGGGGTTCTGTCGGCGGAGGTTCTGTCGCCGGGGACTCTGACGGCGGGGACTCTGGCGGCGGGGACTCTGTCGATGGGGCCGGTGAGCCGTCCGGCGGCGCCCCTGCCGAAGGAGCCGGTTCCGCGGGCGCCGACGCGGCGCCCGCAGGGCGGACCCGGCGCTTTCCCACCTTCACCCGGGACACCGCACGGCCCGAGGGCGGCGGTCGCGCCGCCCCCCGGGACGCGCCCGCGCCGGCGCGGCAGTGGCCGCTGCTCAGCGTGCTCGGGACGACCGGGCTCGGGCTGCTGATCGTCGGGCTGCATCCCTTCCCCGAGGCGTCCCGGATCGGCACGATACTGATCGGTGTGGCCCTGATCGGCGCCGCGGTGCTGCGCCGCGTGATGCCTTCCGTGGGCATGCTGGCCGTGCGCTCGCGCTTCACCGACATGGTCACGTACGGCCTGCTGGGCGTCGCCATCGTGATGCTCTCCCTGATGACACAGCCCGAGCCATGGCTGGAGATCCCGTTCCTGGAGGACATCGTCCACTCGACCGTGCCGTAGCCCACCGACGCTTCGGTACGTAGCCATGACGGCGCCCGTCCTCTCCCCCGTGGGAGGACGGGCGCCGTCCGTTGTGGTGGTGCCTCCCGGCACAGGCATCAGAGTCATGGACGCGCCAAAAGGGTTCAAGGGTTACCCGGTGCCTGTGGCACGGAGGTGACCATTCCGCCACGGTGTGATCAGCCCGCTACGGATGGGAGACTGGGGCGGGAGCGCCGGAGGCCGCCGGGAACGGCCGGGCCGGCGGTGGGGGAGTGGAGCGCGGGGCACATCGGGCACGTGCGGGGGACAAGGGGGAGGCAATGCCTCGTTGGAAGGCGCTACCGGACGAACTCGACCCTCAGGTCAGGGAGTTCGCGAGCCAACTGCGCAGGCTGGTCGACCGCAGCGGTCTGGGCATCGCCGCGCTGGCGGACCGGACCGGCTACAGCAAGACGTCGTGGGAGCGCTATCTGAACGGGCGGCTGCTCCCGCCCAAGGGCGCGATCCTCGCGCTGGCCGAGGTGACCGGCACGCATCCGGTGCATCTGACCACCATGTGGGAGCTGGCGGAGCGCTCCTGGAGCCGGTCCGAGATGCGCCACGACATGACCATGGAACAGATACGGATCTCCCAGGCGCGCGAGGCCCTGGGCGAGTTCGGCCGGCCACCGGCCGGTGACTCCACCGGCCGCCGTGGCGCCGGTGCTCCCGGCGGCTTTCCCGGTGGCTTCCCCGGTAGCCGTGACGCCGCGCCGGCCGGCCACGGCCCCGGCGCCGACGCGGGCAGGCCCCGGCCGTCCGCCGTACCGCAGGGGCGCGGCCCCGCCGGCCCGGGACAGCCGCCGGGCCACGCGCCCGCCGCCTCCCCCGGCCAGGCACGCGGACGGCGCAGGGCGACGCTCATCGTGGCGGGTGTCGTCGGCGTGCTGCTGGTGGCCGCGACGGTGGTGCTGCTCACCGGCCTCGGCGGTGACGGCGACGACGCCAAGCCCGTCGCCGCGTCCCCGTCGCCCTCCCCGTCCACCAGCGGCCCCGCGCTGCCGGCCGGGGTGAAGTGCGCCGCCGACGACTGCGCCGGCCAGGACCCGGAAGACATGGGCTGCGGCGGCGAGTTCGCGAAGACCGTCGCCAGTGCCACGGTCGGTACGGCCCTGATCGAGGTCCGCTACAGCGAGACCTGCGGGGCGGCCTGGGGACGGATCACCCAGGCGTCCGTCGGCGACACGGTCCAGATCACCTCCGGCGCGGGGGAGGGCCACAGCGGTTCCGTCGACGCCAGCATGGACGCGTACACCCCGATGGTCGCCGTGCCGGACGCCGCGGGCGCCACGGCGTGCGCGACACTCGCGAACGGTGAAACGGGCTGCACCCCGGCGCAGTAGGGAGACGGGCCGCACCCCGGCGCGGTAGAAACGCCGTGAGCCGTGCCACAAGGGGGCGGCGGTGCGGGGAGTCCCGGGTCGGATAGCCTGATCGCCGGATATCTCTTCACGTCAAGATTCAGATCGGCGGCGGGGAGATGTCCCGCACCAGGGGCAGGGCCCCCACCGCCAGCTGTCTTACGGAGATCGCCATGACCCGCACTCCCGTGAATGTCACCGTCACCGGCGCGGCCGGCCAGATCGGCTACGCGCTGCTCTTCCGCATCGCCTCCGGCCACCTGCTCGGCGCGGATGTGCCGGTCAAGCTGCGCCTTCTGGAGATCCCGCAGGGTCTCAAGGCCGCCGAGGGCACCGCGATGGAGCTCGACGACTGCGCCTTCCCGCTGCTCCGCGGCATCGAGATCACGGACGACCCGAACGTCGGCTTCGACGGCGCGAACGTGGCCCTGCTGGTCGGTGCCCGCCCCCGTACGAAGGGCATGGAGCGCGGCGACCTGCTCTCCGCCAACGGCGGCATCTTCAAGCCGCAGGGCAAGGCCATCAACGACCACGCCGCGGACGACATCAAGGTCCTC
Source organism: Streptomyces sp. NPDC058198 (assembly GCF_042882605.1). Classification (NCBI taxonomy): domain Bacteria; kingdom Bacillati; phylum Actinomycetota; class Actinomycetes; order Kitasatosporales; family Streptomycetaceae; genus Streptomyces; species Streptomyces sp. NPDC058198. The sequence goes on along the minus strand of NZ_JBHVVP010000008.1, from coordinate 96,547 downwards.
GTCGTCGGCAACCCGGCCAACACCAACGCGCTGATCGCGCAGGCCGCCGCCCCCGACGTACCGGCCGAGCGCTTCACCGCGATGACCCGCCTCGACCACAACCGCGCCATCTCGCAGCTCGCGCGGAAGACCGGCGCCGCGGTCTCCGACATCAAGCGCCTGACGATCTGGGGCAACCACTCCGCCACGCAGTACCCGGACATCTTCCACGCGGAGATCGCCGGCAAGAACGCCGCGGAGACCGTCAACGACCAGGCCTGGCTGGCCGACACCTTCATCCCGACCGTCGCCAAGCGCGGCGCCGCGATCATCGAGGCCCGGGGCGCCTCCTCGGCCGCCTCCGCCGCCAACGCGGCCATCGACCACGTGTACACGTGGGTCAACGGCACCGCCGAGGGCGACTGGACCTCCATGGGTATCCCGTCCGACGGCTCCTACGGTGTGGCGGAGGGCCTGATCTCCTCCTTCCCGGTCACCACCAAGGACGGCGCGTACGAGATCGTCCAGGGCCTGGACATCAACGACTTCTCCCGGGCCCGGATCGACGCCTCGGTGCAGGAACTGACCGAGGAGCGCGACGCGGTGCGCGGGCTCGGCCTGATCTGATCTCTTCGTACGACTGGACGCCCCCGGCACGCGCCGGGGGCGTTCTGCGTGCGAAGGGGCACGCGGCGTCGGCCGGTGCCCTACGATGTCAGCTTCCGTAGCTGCCAACGCCCCTGTGCCACATGGGTAGTTGACTCTTCAAGGGGATGTCGTTGACCGAAATCGCGATGGCCCGGCAGCCCGGCGGCGGGGACAGTCAAGCGCAGGGCAGGGCACCGGTGGAGCCCGCCGCGAGCGAGGCGTGCCGGCTGCTCTGTGCCGGTGTTCATCTGGACGGCGGCTACCGGGACGCCGTCCTCGACGAGCTGTACCTCCACGAGGAGCGCTTCGTCGCCCCCTCGACCGGGATCGACGCGGCCCGGGTGCTCGCGCACGCGCTGCGCGCCCGCAGGACCGAACTCGGCTGGGCCGTCGGCATGCTGGCCCTGTGGATCTCCGCCGTACCCCTCACCAGCGGCCTGTTCCTGCTTCTGGTGCCGCCGTGTGTCCTGCTCGCGCTCGCGCCGTGGATCACGGGCCGGTCGCCCCGAGCCCCCTGGTACCGCAAGGCCGCAGGTTTCCTGGTGCTCTGGTACGGACGGTTCCTGCTGGCCGGCGTCCTGGTGAGTCTGGTCCTGCTGGGCTTCTCCGGCGAGGACCCGCCGAGCGAGGTGGAGCTGGTGTCGGAGGGCGGCTCCCTGCTGCCCGGCCTGTCGGGCGGCCTCGACTCCTTCGCCGAGCCGGGCCGGGCCTGGGCCGCCCTGATCCTGTTCCTGCTGATCATGGTCGGAGTCGGCCTGCGGCGCGGCCAGTTCGCCCGGGTGATGACGAACGAACTCTCCGCCCGCCGCTTCCCCGAGGTCTCCTCCGACCCCGCCGAGCTGGCCTCCGGCGCCCGCTATCAGCGGCTGCGCGCCCGCATCCGCGCCGAGCAGCACGCGCCGCTGGTGATGTACCACTCGGCGAACCCGTTCCGCGGTGTCGGAGAGCCGTTCCGCCCCTGGACGCTCGCCGTGGAGCTGCGCCCCCGCAAGGACCGCAAGCCGGTGCCCGTCGACAACGGCGAGATCCTGCGCCGGATCGTCCCGCTGCTGGAGGCCCTGCGGGTGCCTTCCCCGCACGGTTCGCCGGAAGCGGCGGACGCGGTACGTGACCGGCTGCGCGAACTGCGCGTCGACGAGTGCGTGTTCCTGCCGGTCGACGGGCTCACGCGGCGGGACGGAGCCCCGTACGACGACGCGAGCTTCGGCCCGCACCGTGACGGCTCCGTCGAGGAGGGCGGCGAGGCGCGGCGCCACTTCCTGCGCGTCAGGGTGGGCGGCTGGCACGAGGAGCTGGTCGTCACCGTCTTCGTACGCGTCCACACCCAGGGCGGCATGCTCATGCTGGAGGTCGCCCCCCATGTGCTGATGCCCGTACGCCCCCAGTTCCGCGAGGCGGACCGGGTGGCGCACCGGTATCTGAACAACTCCTTCATCGGCAAGGCGGCCTGGGCACTGGCGCACGCGCCGGAGTCGATGGGGCAGGCCCTGCTGGCCCTGGTGCGCTACCTCGTCAGCGCGTGGGAACTGCTCACCGGCGGACAGGCCGGCGCGCTGCCGGACGGACCGGCCGTCTCCGTCCGGGAACTCGGTTCCGACTCCGAGGCGTCCCTCTTCCAGGAGATGGACGTGAGCCGGTATCTCAAGAGCGTCGAGGACCGGGTGGCGGGCGGAGTGCGGCTCGCCCTGTACGAAGCGGGCTGGCAGACGGCCGAGTTCGAACAGAAGATCGTGAACGTCGCCAACGGCGGAGTCTTCATCGAGACCGCGCAGGACAGCGCCATCGGCATCGGCGATCACAACAGCGTCAGCAACCGCAACGAGGGAGCGGGGAGCAGCAATGGCAGGGACTGACGAGGGCCGTCCGGGCGTGCGTATCGGCTCGGTGAGCGGCAGCGCGTTCAGCATCGGAGACCACAACACCGTCACCAACACCAATGGCGCGGAAGCGGCGAGCGACCCGGCCCAGGCGGAGTTGCTGGCCGCCGTACAGGCGCTGCGCGCGGACCTGGCGCGCTTCGTCGCCACCGACGACACGGCCGCGCTCGACGCCGAACTCGTCGCCGCCGAGGAGGAGATCACCACGGCCGGCGCCGCGGGCCCCGGCAGACTCGCCCGGCTCCGTGACGCGCTGGCGGTGGCCGGCGGCGTCGCGGGGACGCTCGCGTCCGGGGTCGCCGTCGGCCAGGCCGTCGGCGCGCTGCTGGGCGGCTGACAGGTGACGGGAGAGGGACGGACGGCCGGGGGCCGGCCGCACTGGAACGCCGACACCCAGCGCTGGGAGAGCGGCGAGGCGCCGGCGGCGTACCGACCGCCGCCGCCTCCGCTGCCGCTGTTCGCGCCGTACGGCCCGGACGCCTCTGACGGCGGGTCCGGTCCCGGGCACGACGGCGCGGGCGGCCCGCGTGGCGGTCCGTGGGGGGCGGGCTCCCGGCGCACGACTGTCGTCGTGATCGCCGTCGCCGCCGTGCTGGGCGCGGGCAGCGTGGCCGCCTGGCTCTCCTGGGGCCGGGACGGTGCCTCGGACGAGGCGTCCCCGCAGCCGGGCGTCAGCGCCACGGACGGCTCGTATGCCACGGACCTCACGGACGCACCGCCGGTCACGGACGACCCGGCCGCCACGGAGAGCACGGAAGGAACGGGCGACCCGGGCGACCCCGGCTCCGCCTCGCTGCCGCCCGGTTTCCGGGTGGCCGAGGACCCCAAGGGCTTCACCCTCGCCGTACCCGAAGGCTGGGAGCGGACCTCGGGCAGTACCGGTGTCTTCTACACCGCGCCCGACGAGCTCAGCCTGATCCAGGTCTTCACGATCGCGGAAGAGGGCATGACGTCGGAGGAGCTGGTCCGGCAGTCGTCGGCGAACCTCGCCGAGAGCAACGACGGCTATACGGAAGCCGGCGTCGGCGCGGTGAGCGGCGGGGACGAGAACCCGGCCGGTGACGCCGCCGAGCTCGTCTACTCCTACGACAGCGAGAAGACCGGTGGCCGCCGCCAGGGCATCGAACGGGTCTTCACCGCGACCGACGGGCAGCGGTACGCCGTGCTGGTGGCCGCTCCCGCCGGGGAGATCTCGTCCCAGCGGCGCACGCTGGAGACGGCTCTGGAGCACTTCGAGCCCGGCTGGAGCTGAGGCCGGCCCCGCCCAGGACCGCAGCAGGACGACCGCCGGAGGCCCCGACACCGCGACACCGCGGGTCGGGGCCTTTCGCATGTCCACAGTTGCGGACCTCCACTCAAATGTAGTACTTCTTATACATGAGCGAGCAGGTACACAACAGGCTGGCGGTGGTCAGGGCCGAGCGGAAAGTGTCCCGCCAACAGCTGGCCGAGGCGGTGGGTGCCCACTACCAGACCGTCGGCTACATCGAGCGGGGTCAGTACAACCCCAGTCTTGACCTGGCACTGAGGATCGCGGAGTTCTTCGGTCTCCCCGTGGAGGCGCTGTTCTCCCTCGAACCCTTCAGCCCGCTCACGGACGAGGTCTACGGGAGGAAACAGCGATGACCACACGGCAGATGCCGGAGCCGACGGCGTACGACCGGCGGATGTACGCGCTGATGAACAAGGGCGAGGGGCGGTTCTTCTACGCGACGGCGGCCCGCAGGCGCGGGATCGTCTGCGCGCATATCGCGCTGACCGCGCTCGGCGCCGCGGCCTGGATCATGGTGGGCTTCTCCGACCAGTGGTGGGTCCTCTTCGTGCTGGTCGGGGTGGGGCTGCCGTGGGGCGTCGCGACCGGCCTGATCAACTTCGCGACGCGGGGGCTGCTTGAGCTGCGCGGCCGCGTCCTGGACGAGCGGCAGCGCGCGGAGCGCCACCGCGTCCAGGCCCGCGCCCACCGGGCGACCTCGTTTCTGCTGCTGGCCGGCGCGCTCGCCGCGGGTGCGGTCGGCTGGCTCGGAGAGGTACAGGCCGAGGTGCGGGTCGAGGTGCTGCTCGCACCCGTCCTGGTCGGGGTCCTCGTCGTGCACTGGCTGATGCCGCTGTGGGTGGCCGGGCTGCTGGTCGAGGACGAGCCCGCCGAGGAGCTCATCGAGGAGTAACCGACCTTCCATACGGGCTATATGCCCTCATATCGCGCGTATGCCCCGTGACCCGACGCACTTCCGGTCACGGGGCAGGCATGCTTTCCGCCCTTCGGGGCAGGCGCCGGAGTCGCCAGTTCTCGCTGGTGGAGAACGATCCGGGAATGGAAGGCAAGACGCGACGTGTCGGCACAACAGACAATTCATGTGGGCGGAGAGTGGCGAGAAGCCGCCTCAGGTGCCACCCGCGACATTCTCGACCCCGCCGACGCCACGGTGCTCGCCGTCGTCTCCGAAGGCGGGGCCGAGGACGTGGACGCGGCGGTCGCCGCCGCGCGTACGGCCTTCGACGAGGGCCCGTGGCCCCGTACCCCGGTCGCCGAGCGGGCCGGCCTGCTGCGGCGGACCGCCGACCTGCTGATCCGCGACCGCGAGAAGATAGCGCTGCTGGAGAGCAGGGACTCGGGCAAGACCCTGGAGGAAGGGCGCGTCGACGTCGACTGCGTCGCCGACGCCTTCCGCTACTTCGCGGACCTCGTGATGAACGAGAGCGGCGGCCGGGTCGTCGACGCCGGCTCCGACACCGTCCACAGCGTGGTCGTGCATGAGCCCGTCGGCGTGTGCGCACTGATCACCCCCTGGAACTACCCTCTCCTCCAGGCGAGTTGGAAGATCGCTCCGGCGCTCGCCGCGGGCAACACCTTTGTGATCAAGCCGAGCGAGATCACCCCGCTCTCCACGGTCGACCTCATCGACCTGCTCGGCGAGGCGGGACTGCCGCCCGGCGTCGCCAATGTCGTGACCGGCGCGGGCGACCCCGTGGGCGCCCGGATGTCCGAGCACCCCGATGTGGACCTCGTCTCGTTCACCGGCGGACTCAGCAGCGGTACGAAGGTGATGCGGGCGGCCGCCGCCGGAGTGAAGAAGGTCGCCCTCGAACTCGGCGGCAAGAATCCCAACGTCGTCTTCGCCGACGCCTGCGCCACGGACGAGTCCTTCGACACCGCCGTCGACCAGGCGCTCAACGCCGCCTTCATCCACAGCGGTCAGGTCTGCTCGGCCGGCTCACGCCTCATCATCGAGGAGTCCGTACGCGAGCGCTTCGTCGGCGAACTCGCCCGCCGCGCCCAGCGCATCCGGCTCGGCCGCGGCACCGGCAAGGGAGTGGAGTGCGGACCGCTCGTCTCCGCGCAGCAGTTGGCGAAGACCGAGGAGTATGTGGCCTCGGCGCTGGCGGAGGGCGCCGTCCTGCGCTCCGGCGGAAAGCGGCCCGAGCCGTCCGACGTACGGTCCGCCGACGGCTACTTCTACGAGCCGACCGTCCTCGACCAGTGCCACCGCGAGATGCGCGTCGTGCGCGAGGAGGTCTTCGGACCCGTGCTGACGGTGGAGACCTTCCGTACGGAGGACGAAGCCGTCGCCCTCGCCAACGACACCGAATACGGACTGGCGGGCGGCGTGTGGAGCGCGGACCCGGGGCGCGCGCGGCGCGTGGCCGGGCGGCTGCGGCACGGCACCGTATGGATCAACGACTTCCACCCCTATCTCCCACAGGCGGAGTGGGGCGGCTTCGGCAAGTCCGGCATCGGCCGGGAGCTGGGGCCCGCCGGGCTGGCCGAGTACCGCGAGGCCAAGCACATCTACCAGAACCTGGAGCCGCGCCCGGTGCGCTGGTTCGCGGGCTGACCACCCCGCGCGCCGGCGCGCGCCCACGAGCGACAGAACCTCGCACCACCTCGGGAAGAGGAGCAGAGCAGCTATGGCCGAATACGACTACGTCGTCGTCGGGGGCGGCACCGCGGGATCGGTGATCGCCTCCCGGCTCACCGAGAACCCGGACATCAGCGTCGCCGTCATCGAGGGCGGGCCCTCCGACGTCGGCCGCGAGGACGTGCTGACCCTGCGGCGCTGGATGGGGCTGCTCGGCGGTGAACTGGACTACGACTACCCGACGACGGAACAGCCCCGGGGCAACTCGCACATCCGGCACAGCAGGGCCCGGGTGCTCGGCGGCTGCTCCTCCCACAACACGCTCATCGCCTTCAAGCCGCTGCCGTCGGACTGGGACGAGTGGGCGGCGGCCGGGGCCGAGGGCTGGGACGCCGGTTCCATGGACCCGTACTTCGACCGGCTGCGCAACAACATCGTGCCGGTGGACGAGCGGGACCGAAACGCCATCGCCCGCGACTTCGTGGACGCGGCGCAGGCGGCGCTGGGCCTCCCGCGCGTCGAGGGCTTCAACAAGCAGCCCTTCCACGAGGGCGTGGGCTTCTTCGATCTCGCGTACCACCCGGAGAACAACAAGCGGTCCTCGGCGTCGGTCGCCTATCTCCATCCCTTCCTGGACCGGCCCAACCTCCATCTGCTGCTGGAGACCTGGGCGTTCAGGCTGGAGCTGGACGGCACGCGCGCGACGGGCGTGCGGGTGAGGACCGAGGACGGCGAGGAGCGGCTGATCGAGGCCCGGCGCGAGGTCCTCGTCTGCGCGGGCGCGGTGGACACGCCGAGACTGCTGCTGCACTCCGGCATCGGGCCCCGTGCGGACCTGGAGAAGCTCGGCATCCCGGTCGTCCATGATCTGCCGGGCGTCGGGGAGAACCTCCTCGACCACCCGGAATCGGTGATCGTCTGGGAGACGCACGGACCGATACCGGAGAACTCCGCGATGGACTCCGACGCCGGCCTGTTCGTCCGGCGCGACGCGCGCGCCGAGGGCCCGGACCTGATGTTCCACTTCTACCAGATCCCGTTCACCGACAACCCGGAGCGGCTGGGGTACGAACGCCCCGAGCACGGCGTGTCGATGACCCCGAACATCCCCAAGCCGCGCAGCCGCGGCCGGCTCTTCCTGACGAGCGCGGACCCGGCGGTCAAACCGGCCCTGGACTTCCGCTACTTCACGGACGAGGACGACTACGACGGCCGCACTCTGGTCGACGGCATCAGGATCGCGCGGCAGGTCGCCGCGTCCGAGCCGCTGGCGACCTGGCTCAAGCGCGAGGTCTGCCCGGGGCCCGGCGTCACCTCCGACGAGGAGCTGAGCGAGTACGCCCGCACGTGCGCGCACACCGTGTACCACCCGGCCGGCACCTGCCGGATGGGCGCCGTGACCGATGAACAGGCCGTGGTCTCACCGGACTTGAGGATCCGCGGACTCGACGGCATCCGTATCGCCGACGCGTCCGTCTTCCCGACGATGCCCGCGGTGAATCCGATGATCGGCGTCCTGATAGTCGGGGAGAAATGCGCCGAACTGCTTGCCGAGGCGGGCACCGAGAAGAAGGGCTCGAACCGATGAGCGGACACGCGGGACTCGACGGGACCGACGGGACCGACGCAAGCGACCGGGCGGGGACGCGCGCGGACGCCCTGGCCAAGGACCTCACCCCACCGGGCAGGGCGGCCGACGTGCCGGACCGGCCGCCGGTCTTCTCCGTACGCCACCTGTGGAAGGTCTTCGGCCCCAAGGCGCACCGCGTCCCGGCCGACCCCGCACTCGGCGCGCTCACCCCGGCCGAGCTGCGCGAGCAGACCGGCTGCACCGCCGCCGTACGCGATGTCTCCTTCGACGTCCGCAAGGGCGAGGTCTTCGTCGTCATGGGCCTGTCAGGATCCGGCAAGTCCACGCTGGTGCGCTGTCTGACCCGGCTCATCGAGCCCACGGCCGGCGAGATCGCCATGGACGGCGAGGAGGTCCTCGCCATGGACAAGGCCCGGCTGCGCGAACTGCGCCGCCACCGCGCCGCCATGGTCTTCCAGCACTTCGGCCTGCTGCCGCACCGCTCGGTCCTCGACAATGTCGCCTACGGCCTGGAGATCCAGGGCATGGGGCGGGCCGAGCGCCGGGAGAAGGCCGCCGAGGTCGTCGGCAAGGTGGGCCTCGACGGGCTGGAGAGCCGCCGTCCCGGCCAGCTCTCCGGCGGTCAGCAGCAGCGGGTCGGGCTGGCCCGCGCGCTCGCCGTCGACCCCCAAGTACTGCTGTTCGACGAGCCGTTCAGCGCGCTCGACCCGCTGATCCGCCGCGACATGCAGGAGGAGGTCATCCGGCTGCACCGCGAGGAGGGCCGCACGATGGTCTTCATCACCCACGATCTGAACGAGGCGCTGCGCCTCGGCGACCGGATCGCGCTGATGCGCGACGGCCGCATCGTGCAGCTGGGCACGCCGGAGGAGATCGTGGGCCGGCCGGCCGACGCGTACGTACGGGACTTCGTCCGCGACGTACCGCGCGAGCAGGTCATCACCGTCGCGGCCGCCATGCGGCGCGCGGTGGCCGGTGACGCCGACTCCGGCCCCGCACTGGCCCCGACCGCGACCGTCTCCGAGGCGATCGAGGCGGTCGCGCGCTCCGGGGACGCCGCGGCGCGGGTGGTCGACAACGGCAGGCTGCTCGGCGTCGTCGACCGCGCGTGCCTGCTGGGAGTGGTGGCGGGAACGGGGGGTTCGCAGGCGCCGCCCGAAGCGACGGCCGGGGTGGGAACGGCGGTCCTCTGATGACCACCGCCACCGCCCCCGCGTCCGTCCCGCGCGGCGGACTCGCGTCCGCGCTCAGGAACCGTACGGCGGGGAAGCTGCTGCTGCTCGCCGTCTTCGCCGCGGTCCTCGTACCGCTGGCCCTCACCCGCTGGCCGGGCACCGCCTGGCCCGGCGCGCTGACCGTCGATCTGTCGGGCCCGCTCGGCGGCGCCAGCGACTGGATCATCGACAACCGCGACAGCCACCCTCTCTTCCTCTACTTCTTCGGGCACATCAGCAACGCCGTCGTGCTCTCCGTGCGCGGGGTGTATCTGCTGCTGCTCGCCGCCGGCTGGGCCGGGGTCACCGCGGCGGCGGGGCTGATCGCCTGGCGGGTCGCGGGCGTACGGCTCGCCCTGACCGCGGTCGTCTCGATCGCCGTCTGCGGGCTGCTCGGCATGTGGGTGCCGACCATGCAGACTCTGGCGCTGATGATCGTGGCGGTCACCGTGTCCGTGGTGCTGGGAGCGCTGCTCGGCCTCGCCGCCGGACTCTCGGACCGGCTGTACCGGGCGCTGCGGCCACTGCTCGACACCATGCAGGTACTGCCCGCCTTCGCCTATCTGCTGCCGGTGGTGCTGGTCTTCGGCATCGGCGTCCCGGCGGCGGTCCTCGCGACCGTCGTGTACGCGGCTCCGCCGATGGCCAGGCTCACCGCGCTCGGCCTGCGCGACGCCGACCGGGGCGTGATGGAGGCCGTCGCCTCGCTCGGCGCGACCGGGCGGCAGCGGCTGCTGACCGCGCGGCTGCCGCTCGCCCGCAAGGAGCTGCTGCTCGGCCTCAACCAGACGATCATGATGGCGCTCTCGATGGCCGTGATCGCGTCGGTGATCGGCGCCGGCGGCCTCGGTGACCGGGTCTATCAGGCGCTGGCCTCGGTCGATGTGGGCGCGGCGCTGGCCGCGGGGCTGCCGATCGTGCTGCTCGCGGTCGTCCTGGACCGTACGACGGCGGCCGCCGGCTCCGGCCTGGACCGCCCGGCTGCGGCCCGGCTCCGTACGGGATGGCGCGGCTGGGCGATCGTCGCCGCGGCGACCGTCCTGGTCGCGGCCGCGGGACGGTTCGCCGACCGGCTCACGTGGCCCGGCACCTGGACCGTGGACATCGCCGAACCCGTCAACCGCGCCGTCGACTGGATGACGGGCCATCTCTACACCGGGGTTCCCGTCGTCGGCGGCACCGCCGACTGGGCGGGACGTTTCACCACCTGGGTCCTCGACCCGCTGCGCGGCGGTCTCCAGGGCCTGCCCTGGTGGGCCGTCCTGCTGGTCGTCGCCGGGCTCGCTCTGCTGATCGGCACCTGGCGGACCGCGCTGACCGCTGTCCTCGCCATGGCCGCCATCGGCGTACTCGGGGTGTGGAAGCCGTCGCTGGACACGCTGTCCCAGGTGCTGGCCGCCGTCGCGGTGACCTTGGTCATCGGCTTCGCCGCCGGTATCGCGGCGGCCCGCAGCACGCGGGTGGAAGCGCTGCTCCGTCCCGTCCTGGACGTCTTCCAGACCCTGCCGCAGTTCGTCTATCTGATTCCGGTGGTCGCGCTCTTCGGCGTGGGGCGCGCTCCGGCGGTCGCCGCCGCCGTCGTCTACGCGCTGCCCGCCGTTGTACGCATCACCACGCAGGGGCTGCGCCAGGTCGACCCGGCAGCCCTCGAGTCGGCGCGCTCACTCGGCGCGACCAGCGGCCAGCAACTGCGCCAGGTACAGCTGCCACTGGCCGGTGCGGCGCTGCTCCTCGCGCTCAACCAGGGCGTGGTCCTGGTGCTCGCCGTCGTCATCATCGGCGGTCTGGTCGGCGGCGGAGCGCTCGGGTACGACGTCGTGTTCGGCCTGGCCCAGGGCGACTTGGCGACCGGACTCGTCGCCGGCGCCGCCATCGTCTGTCTCGGGCTGATGCTCGACCGGGTCACCCAGCCCACCGAACGCCGGAAGGTGGCCTGACATGGCCCGTACCCGTACCCGTGCCCGCCGCCGTCCCCGTACGTACGCGGCCGGGGCGCTCGCCTCGGCGGGCGCCCTGCTCGCGGTCACCGGCTGCGGCGCGGCCGACATGACCAAGCAGGCGTCCCCGTACGCCAACGCGCAGGGCTCGAAGACCGTCACACTCTCCGTCCAGTCCTGGGTCGGCGCCCAGGCCAATGTGGCCGTCGCGACCTATCTGCTCGAACACGAGCTGGGCTATCGCGTGGACACCGTCCAGATCGACGAGGTCCCCGCCTGGGACGCCCTCAGCCAGGGCCGGGTCGACGCCATCCTGGAGGACTGGGGCCACCCCGACCAGGAGAAGCGGTACGTCGACGACAAGAAGACGATCACGTCCGGCGGGGAGCTCGGGGTCACCGGGCACATCGGCTGGTTCGTACCGACGTACTTCGCGAAGCAGCACCCGGACGTCACCGACTGGCGGAACCTGGACACGTACGCCGACCAGCTGCGTACCCCGGAGAGCGGCGGCAAGGGCCAGCTGCTGGACGGCTCGCCCTCGTACGTCACCAACGACAAGGCGCTGGTGGACAACCTGGGTCTGGACTACCAGGTCGTCTTCGCGGGCTCGGAGGCGGCGCAGATCACCCAGATCAAGCAGTTCGCCAAGGAGAAGAAGCCCTTCCTGAGCTACTGGTACAAGCCGCAGTGGCTGTTCCAGAAGGTGCCGATGACCGAGGTCGAGCTGCCGGCGTACAAGGAGGGCTGCGACGCCGATCCCAAGAAGGTGGCGTGCGCCTATCCGCACACCCCGCTGCGGAAGTTCCTCAACGCGGACTTCGAGAAGAAGGGCGGCGGCGCGGCCGAGCTCCTGAAGAACTTCGCCTGGACGACCGGGCAGCAGAACGAGGTCGCCCTGATGATCGCGGACCAGAAGCTCTCACCGGAGGCGGCGGCCGCGAAGTGGGCAGCGGCGAACAAGGCGACGTGGGAGAAGTGGCTGCCGAAGAAGTAGCCGCGATCCAGTAGCCGCTATTCAACAGGACGGGTGAAAGGTCCCGCATGCACTGTTAACCTCAGCTGAATGATGGATGTGCGACGCATGCAGGTCCTGCGGGCCGTGGTCATCAGCGGTTCGGTGACCGCGGCAGCGGCCAATCTGGGCTACACCCCGTCCGCCATCAGCCAGCAGGTGGCGGCGCTGGAGAAGCAGGCGGGCATGGAGCTGCTCGAACGGGTCGGCCGTGGCGTACGGCCGACGGCGGCCGGGCGGCTTCTCACCGAACACGCGGCCGTCATCAGCAGGCAGGTCGCCGAGGCGGAGACGGCGCTGGCCGATCTGCGGGCCGGGCGCACGGGCCGGCTGGAGGTCCGCTACTTCGCCACGGCGGGCGCCGCGCTGGTGGCTCCCGCGCTGGCCCTCTTCCGCCACGAGCATCCGGGCGTACAGGTCGCTCTCCGGCTCGGCGATACCGAGGACCCGCTGCGGGAGGTGCGCAAGGGGCTGGCGGATCTGGCCGTGGTGGTCGGCCCGCGCGACGGGTGCCTCGAAGGCGTGCGTCTGCTCCCGCTGCTCGACGACCCGTACCGCGCCGTTCTGCCGAAGGGCCACCGGCTCGCCGCCAAGCGCGTGCTCGACCTGGCCGATCTCGCGGACGAGCCCTGGGTCGGCAACGAATGGCCGGCGGGTCCGTGTCTGGAGGCCGTCCTCGAAGCCTGCGCCGGAGCGGGCTTCGCCCCCGACTTCGTGGTGGAGAGCGAGGATTACCCCACGGCTCAGGGCTTCGTCGCCGCCGGTCTCGGCGTCAGCCTGATGCCCGGCACGGTCCTGGGAAACCGCCATCCCGACGTCGTCGTACGCAAGGTCCGCAGGCCGGAGCCGGTCAGGGCCATCTACGCGGCGGTACGCGACACCTCTCCGGAAGGACCGGCGCTGCGCGGCCTGCTCGCCGCGCTCGGGGACGTGGCGACGGCCGCGCGCGAGGGACGCGGCGCACCGGGGCCCGGGGCCGCCCGGTCCGGGGCCGCGCCGGGCACCACTACAGAGGTCCTCTGAACGAGGGCCGCTCCCGCGTGCTTCAGCGCGGGAGCCGGCCCGTGATGTCCCGCGCGATGTCCTTGACCGCCCCCATCGCCCGCCGGTGCAGGCCGGGGCCGAAGGTGACGCGGGTCGCGCCCAGCCGGCCCAGGTCCGCGAGCGACGGGCCGGCCGGCAGGAACAGCGCGTTGAGGGGGCCGTCGATGCCCGCCCGGAGCGCGGGGAGCGCCTCGGCGCGCGCGGCGATCGGGTAGACGCAGTCGGCGCCCGCCGCGACATAGAGCCGGGCGCGGGCCACCGCTGGTGCCGGATCGCTCACGCCGCGGATGAAGGTGTCGACGCGCGCGTTGATGAAGAGGGCGTCGCCCGCCACGGCGCGTACCTCCGCCAGCCGGTCCGCGTGCCGGCGCGGATCGACGAGCGCCCCGCCGGAGGAGTCCTCCAGATTGCAGGCGACGGCGCCCGTGTCCAGGAGCCGGGCGACCAGCTCCTCGGGGGCCAGGCCGTAGCCGTCCTCGATGTCGGCCGATACGGGTACGGACACGGCGCGGACGATCCGGGCGACCGCGGCGAACATCTCCTCGGGCGGGGTCGCGCCGTCCTCGTAACCGAGCGAGGCGGCGACCCCCGCGCTCGGCGTGGCGAGTGCCGGGAACCCCGCGTCCGCGAAGACGCGGGCGCTGCCCGCGTCCCACGGGCCGGGGAGGACGAGCGGGTCGCCGGGGGCGCGGTCGTGGTGCAGGGCACGGAAGGTCGCGGCCGTCATGAGGTGCTCGCCGTCCAGGAGGCTCGGTGGTGGAGACGTACGTCAGTGCTTGAACGCGCCGGGCGTGTAGTGGCCGGGGACCATCCGCGTGGACACGCCGAACCGGTTCCAGGCATTGATCACCGTGATCGCGGCGATCAGCTGGGCGAGCTCGGTCTCGTCGAACTGCGCGGCGGCCCGCTCGTACACCTCGTCCGGCACGAAACCGTCGGTCAGTACGGTGATCGCCTCGGTCAGCTCGATCGCCGCGATCTCCTTCGGCGTGTAGTAGTGCCGCGACTCCTCCCAGGCGCTGAGCTGGATGAGGCGCTCCGCCGACTCGCCGGCCGCCAGTGCGTCCTTGCTGTGCATGTCGAGGCAGAACGCGCAGTGGTTGAGCTGCGAGGCACGGATCTTCACGAGTTCGAGCAGGACCGGATCGACGCCCTGCCGGGCCGCCGCGTCCAGTTTGACCATGGCCTTGTAGACCTCGGGGGCGAGCTTGGCCAGCTCCAGGCGGGGGGTGTGCTCGGGGGCGTATTCCTTGGCTTCGTCCGCTGTGTTCGTCGTCATGCGTCCGACGCTACGCGCCGGGTGGCGCAGCGGTATGGTCCACTTCCATGACGGAATCCTGGGCCAATCCGCCCGCCGAACCCGGTCCGGCCCCAGGCACCGGACAGGGCCTGGGCGCCGATCTGCATCTGGAGCTGCGCGGCTCCGGGCTGCGCGCCGGGATCATGGACGCGTTGCGCGAAGCCGTCCGTACGGGCCGGCTCGCGCCGGGCACCCGGCTGCCGTCCTCCCGTACGCTCGCCGCCGATCTGGGCATCGCCCGGAACACCGTGGCCGACGCCTACGCGGAGCTGGTCGCCGAGGGATGGCTCACCGCACGGCAGGGCTCGGGGACGCGGGTGGCCCGGCGGGCCGCGCCCCGCAGGCCCGCGGCCGCGGCGCCCAGGACCCGGCCGGCTCGCGGCGGGGCCGCCTACAGCCTGCTGCCGGGCTCCCCCGACCTGGGAGCATTCCCCCGAGGGCAATGGCTGACGGCCGCCCGCCGCGCGCTGACGGCCGCGCCGAACGAGGCCTTCGGGTACGGCGACGCGTACGGCCGCATCGAACTGCGCACCGTCCTCGCCGACTATCTGGCGCGGGCGCGCGGGGTGTACGCCGGCCCGGAGCGGATCGTGATCTGCGCCGGCTTCGTCCACGGGCTGACGCTGCTGGGGACGGTGCTCAGGGCCCGGCGGGTGCGGGCGGTGGCGGTCGAGTCGTACGGGCTCGACCAGCACCGGAACCTGCTGACGGAGGCGGGGATGCGGACGCCGGCGCTCCCGCTGGACGAACGCGGCACCAGGACCGAGGGACTGGCGGACGCGCGGGACGTCGGCGCGGTGCTGATGACACCGGCGCACCAGTTCCCGACGGGCGTAGCGCTCCATCCCGACCGGCGCGCGGCGGCCGTCGACTGGGCGCGCGGTACGGACGGACTGATCCTGGAGGACGACTACGACGGGGAGTTCCGCTACGACCGGCAGCCGGTCGGCGCGCTCCAGGGACTCGACCCCGAACGGGTGGTGTACCTCGGCACGGCCAGCAAGTCCCTGGCGCCGGGGCTGCGGCTCGGGTGGATGGTGCTGCCGGAGGAGCTGGTGGGGGAGGTGGCGGAGGCGAAGGGGGAGGCGGACCGGGCGTCGAGCGTGCTGGATCAGCTCACGCTCGCGCAGTTCATCGCCTCCGGCGCGTACGACCGTCATGTCCGCTCGATGCGCCTGCGCTACCGGCGCCGCCGTGACCAGCTGGTCGCCGCTCTGGCGGAGCGGGCGCCCGGCATCCGGGTGACCGGGATCGCGGCGGGCCTGCACGCCGTCGTCGAACTTCCGCCGGGCACTGAGCGCCCGGTCATCGAGGCGGCGGCCTGGCAGGGCCTGGGTCTTGAGGGCTTGGCCCGTTTCCGCCATCAGTCGGCGCCGTCGGGGCGGGACGCCCTGGTGGTCGGTTACGCCACGCCGACGGACAGCGCGTGGGCGGGCGCGCTGGACGCGCTGTGCCGGGTGCTGCCGTGAGACCGGCCGCGCCGGAGCCCGCTCACGCCGGCTTCGCCGGTTCCGTCGGCGCCGCCGGTTCCGCGGGTTTCGCCGGTGCCGTCGCTTTCGCCTTCTCCGCGGACGCCGCCGGTTCCGTCTGCGCCGGTTCTGTCTGCGGCGGCTCCTCCTTCGCCGGCTTCTCCTGCGCCGGCTCCTCCGTCGTCGGTGGTTCGCCGAAGCGGGCGAGCATCAGGGCTCCCGCCACCGCCACCACGAAGCCCAGGACCGCCGCCCATGCGAGGCCGCCGCGGGTGCGGTCGCCGAGCCAGACCACGCCCACCAGGGCCGGGCCGATCGTCTCGCCGATGACCATGCCCGCCGTGGCCGTGGTGACCGAGCCGCGCTGGAGGGCCGTGGTGAGCAGCAGGAACGCCGAGCCGCCGCCCAGGAGCAGGGCGTAGATCGCGGGATCGGCGGGGTCGGGTGAGTCGATGAGGCGGACCGCCACCTCGACCACGCCGAAGCCCGTGCCCGCGCCGAGGCCGAGAACCAGCGCGCGCGGCTTGTCGGGGAGGCCGCCCGCGAGCGCGCCGATCAGGAGGACCGCCGCCGCGACGACGAGCATCGACCAGCGCAGCTCCGTCGGGCCCGTACCCCCGCCCTCCGCGCCCGAGGCCAGGCCGAGCAGGGCCAGGCCACCGCAGACCACCCCCACCGCCGTCCACTCCGCCGAGCTGAGCCGTACCCCGAGGACGCGGGCGGCGGCCACCGCCGTGACCGCGAGGCTCGCGGCGAGCGCCGCGCCGACCGTGTAGATCGGCAGCGCGCGCAGCGCGAGGACCTGCAGCACGAACCCCAGCCCGTCCAGGGCGAGTCCGGCGACAAAGCGCCACTCGCGCAGCGCCCGCAGCAGCAGCCCCGGGTCGACGCCCGCACCCGTCCCCGGCACGGCCGCGCGGGCGGCGACGGCCTGCAGTACGGAGGCGCTGCCGAAGCAGACCGCGGAACCCAGAGCACAGATCATCCCAAGAAGCACAAAGCGACTCTAGTGCGGAAGAGATCGCGCACCGCCTTTACGACAGGGCGGCGCGGCCCTCTGGTGCCGCGACCGGGAATGTTCGCCCGTCGAGGAGCGGCGGCCGGTGCGTGCGATCGCAAGGCGGCCGGAGGCCCTTGTAGCGGAGCTACTCGGGTCTTTGGCCAACGCGGCGAGCGTGCGTGCTGGGCGTCGCGACGGGGCGAACATTTCCGGGAGGGGCACTAGTGTGTGAGGGCGATCCATACAAGCTAGTTCGAATACATCGGGGGAGGGCGGCGCATGGCGGCGCGGCAACGGAGGCTGAGGTCGAGCACGGTGGTGCTGGGCAGCATGGGCGTACTCGCGGTCGCGATCACGTCCTGCGGCTCGGAGCCCGACAAGCGCTGCGCCGACCGGTCGACCCGGGAGACACTGCCCAGCTCCGAGTGCAGGACCGGCGGCACCGGCACCTACTACTACGGCGGATCCAAGAGCCAGGGCAAGGTCGACGGGGGCAGTTTCGACAAGTCGGCGGTCGACCGCGGCGGCTTCGGCTGCTCGGGCTCCGGCGGCGGCTGAGTGATCCGCACCGACCGGTAACCCGCTGATGAAACGTCACGCGACCGAACCACGCCCCGGCTGGCAGCAGACCGTCGAGGAACAGGGCGTCGTCTATCCGCTCACCCGGCACCCGGACGGCTCGCTGCGTCCGTACTGGGACGAGAGCGCCTACTACTCGTTCACCCTGCCCGAGGTCGAGGCCCTCGAAGAGGTCGTCGAGGAGCTGCACGCCCTGTGTCTGGGCGCCGCCGCGCACATCGTGGAGCACGACCGGTTCGCCGACCTCGGCATCACCGACCCCCGGCTGGCCGGGCTGATAGCCGAGTCCTGGCGGCGACGGGCCGAACTGCCCTCTCTCTACGGCCGGTTCGACCTGCGCTACGACGGCACGGGACCGGCCAAGATGCTGGAGTACAACGCCGACACCCCCACCTCACTGGTCGAGGCCGCGAGCGCGCAGTGGTTCTGGATGGAGGAGCGGTTCCCCGGCGCCGACCAGTGGAACTCCCTCCACGAACGGCTCGTTGCCGCCTGGAAGCGGCAGTCCGCCCTCCTTCCGCCAGGACCCGTGCACTTCGCGCACTCCGACGGGGACGAGCTGGGCGAGGACCTGATGACCGTCGCGTATCTGCGCGAGACCGCCGAGCAGGCCGGCCTCGACACCGAGGCGCTCTCCGTGGAACAGATCGGCTGGGACCGGCTGTCCGGCCGCTTCGTCGACGACCGGCTGCGCTTCGTCCGCAGCTGTTTCAAGCTCTACCCGTGGGAGTGGCTGGCCACCGACCGGTTCGGGCCGCATGTCCTGGACACCCTCGACAACGGCGGCGGCACCGGCACCACCTGCTGGATCGAACCCGCCTGGAAGATGCTCCTCTCCAACAAGGCGCTGCTGGCGATCCTCTGGGAGCTGCACCCCGGCCACCCCCATCTGCTCCCCACCTATCTCGACGGGCCCCGCGAACTCGCCGCCTCGCGCGGCTATGTGGCCAAGCCCCTGCTCGGCCGGGAGGGCGCCGGGGTCACCCTCCACGAGCCGGGCTCGGCGCCGCCCGTGGTGGGGGACGAGGCGTGCTGCTACCAGGAACTGGCCCCGCTGCCCGACTTCGACGGCAACCGCGTGGTGCTCGGTGCGTGGGTCGTCGAGGACGAGGCGGCGGGGCTCGGCATCCGGGAGTCGGCAGGCCCGATCACGGACGAGTACGCCCGCTTCCTGCCCCACGTCATCCTCTGACGCGCGTCCCGGGACTTCTCATTAGTCCGCGAGCACCGCCCGCAGCTGGTCGAGGCCCCAGTCCAGGTCCTCCTTGCTGATCACCAGCGGCGGAGCGATCCGGATCGTGGACCCGTGCGTGTCCTTCACCAGCACGCCCCGGTCCATCAGCCGCTGCGAGATCTCCCGGCCCGTCCCGCGCGACGGCACGATGTCCACGCCGGCCCACAGGCCACGGCCGCGCACCGCCTCCACGGCTCCGCCGCCCACCAGCAGACCGAGCTCATGGTGGAGATGGTCGCCCAGCTCCGCCGCGCGCTGCTGGAACTCGCCGGTCCGCAGCATCGCGATGACCTCCAGCGCCACCGCGCAGGCGAGCGGATTGCCGCCGAACGTCGAGCCGTGCTCGCCGGGGCGGAACACCCCGAGCACCTCGGCCGAGGACACCACGGCGGACACCGGCACCACCCCGCCGCCCAGCGCCTTGCCGAGGACGTACATGTCGGGCACGACGTCCTCGTGCTCACACGCGAAGGTCTTCCCCGTCCGGCCCAGGCCCGACTGGATCTCATCCGCGATGAAGAGCACATTCCGCGCCCGGGTCAGCTCCCGCACCCCGGCGAGATAGCCGGGCGGCGGTACCAGCACGCCGGCCTCGCCCTGGATCGGCTCCAGCAGTACGGCCACGGTGTTCTCGGTCATCGCCGCGTCCAGCGCCGTGAGATCCCCGTACGGAACGATCTCGAAGCCGGGGGTGTAGGGCCCGTAGTCCGCCCGCGCCTCCGCGTCCGTGGAGAAGCTGATGATCGTGGTGGTGCGGCCGTGGAAGTTATTGGCCGCCACCACGATCTTCGCCATGCTGTCGGGCACGCCCTTGACCCGGTAGCCCCACTTCCTGGCGGTCTTCACGGCGGTCTCCACCGCCTCCGCGCCGGTGTTCATCGGCAGGACCATCTCCATGCCGCACAGCTCGGCCAGCTGCGTACAGAAGTCGGCGAACCGGTCGTGGTGGAACGCCCGGGAGGTGAGGGTCACCCGCTCCAGCTGGGCTTTCGCGGCATCGATGAGCCGCCGGTTGCCATGGCCGAAGTTGAGCGCCGAGTAGCCGGCGAGCATGTCGAGGAAGCGCCGCCCCTCGACATCGGTCATCCACGCACCCTCCGCCGAGGCGACGACGACGGGCAGCGGGTGGTAGTTGTGCGCACTGTGGGCCTCGGCCGAGGCGATGGCACTCTCCGTTGTCGACACGGGTTCTCCGATCGGTCAGGACAAGCTGTCCGGCATGAGCGGGGCGGTGCCCCAGTTTCTATCGTCGCTCGCAGTGTGGACGAAGAAACCTCGCTCCCGGCGTGCCTCGGCTGAACAAGGCATACGCTGGGCGGTACGCACGGCGACTGGCGTACGCGGAACGAACCGCGGTGGAGCCGTGCGCGGCAGAACGCACGAGGTGCCGCCCGCCTGGGCACCCCGGGACCACGACCGAGCAGCGGATCGTCCCGGAGGACACCATGACGCACCCGTCCCGCCATCCCGCCCTGTCGGCAGCCGACCCCGAGCTGGCCGCCCTCGTCGGCGCCGAGGAACAGCTCCAGGCCGAGACGCTGCGGCTGATCCCCAGCGAGAACTATGTCTCGCAGGCGGTCCTCGAAGCCTCCGGCACCGTCCTGCAGAACAAGTACAGCGAGGGCTACCCGGGCCGGCGCTACTACGAGGGCCAGCAGATCATCGACCAGGTCGAGCTGCTCGCCGTCGCCCGCGCCAAGGCCCTCTTCGGTGTCGAGCACGCCAACGTCCAGCCCTACTCCGGCTCCCCGGCCAACCTCGCCGTGTATCTCGCCTTCGCCGAGCCCGGCGACACCGTGATGGGCATGTCCCTGCCGATGGGCGGCCATCTCACCCATGGCTGGGGCGTCTCGGCCACCGGCACGTGGTTCCGCGGTGTCCAGTACGGAGTGCGCCAGGACACCGGCCTGATCGACTTCGACGAGGTGCGGCACCTCGCCCTCAAGGAGCGCCCAAAGATCATCTTCTGTGGTGGCACCGCCCTTCCCCGCACCATCGACTTCGCGGCCTTCGGTGAGATCGCCCAGGAGTCCGGCGCGGTGCTCGTCGCCGACATCGCCCATATCGCCGGTCTGATCGCGGGCGGCGCCCACCCCTCTCCGGTGCCGTACGCGGACGTGATCTCCACGACCACCCACAAGACCCTGCGCGGCCCGCGCGGAGCGATGCTGATGTCACGCGAGCAGCACGCCAAGGCCATCGACAAGGCCGTCTTCCCCGGTCTCCAGGGCGGCCCGCACAACCAGACCACCGCCGCCATCGCCGTCGCCCTGCACGAGGCGGCCCGGCCCTCCTTCCGTGACTACGCGAGCTCAGTCGTGGCCAACGCCGGTGCGCTCGCCGAGGAGCTGCTCGCCCGCGGCTTCGACCTGGTCTCCGGCGGCACCGACAACCATCTGATCCTGATGGACCTCACCCCCAAGGACGTCCCCGGCAAGGTGGCCGCGAAGGCGCTGGACCGGGCCGGGCTCGTCGTCAACTACAACACCGTGCCCTACGACCGGCGGAAGCCCTTCGACCCCTCCGGCGTCCGGATCGGCACCCCCTCCCTCACCTCCCGCGGTCTCGGCACCGCGCAGATGGCGGCCGTCGCCGACTGGATCGACCGGGGCGTCGCCGCCGCGGGCAAGGGGGACGAGGACGCGCTGACCACGATCCGCGCCGAGGTCGCCGAACTCATGGCCGCGTTCCCCGCCCCGGGCCTGCCCGTCTAGAGATCCAGCAGCTGCTGACGCGGTCCGCCGGCCCCCGGTTCGCCGCCACGCCCGAAGGGTGGGCGCGGCAGCCGGCCGGCCAGCGCCCGCAGCGCCAGACCGAGCGCCGTACCGGCCGCCAGCCCCGCCGCCGCCCACCACCAGGAGGCCGCGCCGCCGCCGGCCGCCGCCGGCCGGGTCTCCGGTTTCCGCTCGCCGGCCTGAGCGTTCGGGTCGGCGGGCGCGGCGCTCACGCCCGTCTCCCAGGCCGGCGGGGATATGGCCCCGCCCGAGCCGTTCTTCTTGCCCATCAGGCCCAGCTTCCTCACCAGCGCGTGCACCGCGGCTGGTTGCTTCGCCTTGTGCCAGGTGCCGCCCTGCGGCGAGGGCATCTGGGACGCCGTGGATATCCAGACCGTCGGCGTGTCCGTGCTCAGGTGCACCTGGTCCACCCGCCAGGGCTGCACATCGTGGACCATCCAGGTCACATTGATCTGTCGCGACGCCACTGATGTGTCCACGGAAGGCGGCAGCTCCTTCTGCCCCCCTGCCGCCGCCAGATCCTCCAGCGGGCCGAGCT
The DNA here is from genome assembly GCF_042882605.1 of Streptomyces sp. NPDC058198. Lineage (NCBI taxonomy): Bacteria > Bacillati > Actinomycetota > Actinomycetes > Kitasatosporales > Streptomycetaceae > Streptomyces > Streptomyces sp. NPDC058198. Next base: position 74,530 of record NZ_JBHVVP010000008.1, on the reverse strand, counting down.
GCTTCAGCAGCTCCGCGTAGTCCTCGTCGGTGTTGTAGAGAGCGGCCGTCTCCCCGCTCTCCGGTGAGGTGATCAGCACGCTGGTCGGACCTCCGGCCACCGCGCCCGGGGCGAACACCCAGGCCAGTGCGAGCACCGCCGCAAGTGCCGCAAGTCGCTGGAGCGTTCGCGTACATCGCTGTCGCATGGATCCCCCTGCCGACGCGCGGTGCGGGCCGTCCGCACTCCCTCCGCGTCATCTCCTTTACACCGCCCGACCGCTTCCGGTTCCCACTCCCCGCGAGCCGTCTCGACGGACCGGACTCGACGGACCGGACTCAACGGACCGATTCCGCGATGTCCTTCGCCCGCGCCGTCGACTCGACTCCTTCCAGCCGCAGGGTCAGTTGGTCGCCGCTCGCCGCCCCCGCCGCGCTGTTGTGCTCCCACAGCAGCGTGGGGCCGGCCATCCGGACGGACCGGGTCCAGCCCTTGCCGGCGCCGTCGATCAGCCGGAACCGCAGCCGATGCGGCTCCTCGAACCACAGGCCGGTGCCGCCGCTCAGCTCGATCCACTGCGGCATGACCCCGACCAGTTTCACGAAGTAGGGGTCCAGCGACGCCGCGAACTCGTCCAGACGCACCGTCCGCCCCCGCTCGGTCCAGCACAGGCTGACCATGGATCTGCCCCGCGGCCCCTCGGTCAGCGACACCGCGTCCGGGGCGCCGAGAGCGGCAGGCACCCGGGGGGTGAAACCGGCCCCGCGCGCCGCCTCCGCCATCGTCACCGGCCGCTCGCAACGAGGCACCGGCACCGGCGCCGGCACCGGCACCGGCACCGCCGTGGGCGTGGCCGCAGGCGCGGGCGCCGCCGGACGCGGGCTCGCCGACGGGTCGTACCGCACCTCGACCCCGCCGAAGTCGAACCAGTCCGCCACCGTCGCCCGCACGGGAGGCGTCAGCACCAGCACCACCAGCAGCCCGGAGAGCGCCGCTGCCAGCATCCGCCCCCGCCTGCTCAGCCATCCGCGCAGCCGTCCCAGCCGTCCCGGTCGCCCGCTTGGCTCGGCGACCGGCGCGGGCACGGCCTCGGCGAGGAGCTGCGCGAGCACCCGCTCGGCCATCGTCCCGCCGTCGACCTCGGGAATCCTCATCCCGCGCCCCAGCGCCCGCAGCTCCTCGCGCAGCCCGTCCCGGTCGTCCTCGTCACTCATGCCCCCCCACCCCCCTCCCGGCTGTCCCGCTCCGGCGTCGGCACGATCCCGCTCAGCTTCTTCAGCGCACGGTTCAGCCGGGACTTGACCGTGCCACGCGGCCAGCCCAGCGCGTCGGCCGTCTCCGCCTCGTCCATCTCCAGCAGATAGCGGTACGTCACCACCTGCCGCTGCGCCTCACTCAGCTCCTCCAGCGCGGCCGTCAGCAGCACACGCCGCTCCTCCGCCACGGCCGCCACCGCCGGATCCGCCGACTCGGGTATCCGCGGCTCGGCGCCCAGCAGCATCGCCTCCCGGCCCGCCAGGGCCCGCAGCCGCACCGCCGAGCGCACTGTGTTCCTTGTCTCATTGACGACAATCCGCAGCAGCCAGGGACGGAAGGACGAGCCGTCCTTGAAGCTCCCCAGCGAGCGATACGCCTTGAAGAACGCGGCCTGCACCACATCCTCCGCGTCCGGCCCCGCGCCGCAGGCCACGGCGGCGCGGAGTGCGACGCCCGTATATGCGCGCACCAGCTCCGCATACGCCTCCGGCTCACCGGAACGCACGCGCGCGATGGCCGTCGCCTCATCCGCAACCGTCAGGGTGCGGCCCCCCTCCAGAGTCCCCTCCCGAGCGCTCACAGCTTTGATACACCGCTCGCCGGACTTCGGTTCCCGATCCGCCGGACTTCGGTTCCCGATCCGTCCGGGTCCGATTCCCGATCCGTCCGAGATCGGTCACAGCCTGTCGGAGATCCGTTCCCGAGCTGTCGGCCACACCTGAGAGAATGGTGAACATGGCCTCTGATCGCCCCCGCGCGCTGTCCGGTATCCAGCCCACCGCAGGCTCGTTCCACCTCGGGAACTACCTCGGTGCGGTGCGTCAGTACGTGGCGCTGCAAGACACCCACGACGCCTTCTACATGGTCGTGGACCTGCACGCGATCACCGTTCCGCAGGACCCCGCGGAGCTGCGCGCCAATACCCGGCTCGCGGTCGCCCAGCTGCTCGCCGCCGGCCTCGACCCGCAGCGCTGCACGCTCTTCGTCCAGAGCCATGTCCCCGAGCACGCGCAGCTCGCCTGGGTCATGAACTGCATCACCGGCTTCGGTGAGGCCTCCCGGATGACGCAGTTCAAGGACAAGTCCGCCAAGCAGGGCGCGGACCGCGCCACGGTCGGCCTCTTCACCTACCCGATCCTCCAGGTCGCGGACATCCTGCTGTACCAGGCCAACGCCGTCCCGGTCGGCGAGGACCAGCGGCAGCACGTCGAGCTCACCCGCGATCTCGCCGAGCGGTTCAACAGCCGCTTCGGCCGGACCTTCACCGTCCCGGCGCCGTACATCGTCAAGGAGGTCGGAAAGATCTACGACCTCCAGGACCCGACGAGCAAGATGAGCAAGTCGGCGTCCACGCCCAAGGGCCTGGTGAATCTGCTCGACGAGCCGAAGGCCACCGCGAAGAAGATCAAGAGCGCGGTCACCGACACCGGCACCGAGATCCTTTTCGACCCCCAGGGCAAGCCGGGCATCAGCAATCTGCTCAGCATCTACTCCACGCTCACGGGAACCTCCGTCGCGGATCTGGAGCAGAAATACACCGGTAAGGGTTACGGTGCGCTGAAGACGGACCTGGCGGACGTCATGGTCGATTTCGTCACCCCGTTCAGGACCCGCACCCAGGAGTACCTGGACGACCCGGAGACGCTGGACTCGATCCTGGCCGAGGGCGCGGAGAAGGCCCGCGCGGTCGCCGCCGAGACCCTGGCCCAGACGTACGACAAGGTCGGCTTCCTGCCCGCCAAACACTGACAGCGAGCGCTGACAGCCGTCACACTGGCGGGCGGCACCGCCACAGCAACCCGGCACACGGACTGAGGAGAACGATGTGGGGACCGTAACGCTCGGCGTTTCGATCGCGGTCCCGGAGCCGTACGGCAGCCTGATCCAGGAGCAGCGTGCGGGCTTCGGCGATCCGGCCGCGCACGGCATCCCCACGCACGTCACCCTCCTGCCGCCCACCGAGGTCGACGCCTCGCTGCTGCCCGCGGTCGAGGCGCATCTGGCCGAGGTCGCCTCGGCCAGCAGGCCGTTCCCGATGCGCCTGTCCGGTACCGGTACGTTCCGCCCGCTCTCGCCGGTCGTCTTCATCCAGGTCGTCGAGGGCGCGTCGGCCTGCGCCTGGCTGCAGAAGCGGGTCAGGGACAGCACGGGACCGCTCGTCCGTGAGCTCCAGTTCCCGTACCACCCCCATGTGACCGTGGCGCACGGCATCGCCGAGGACGCGATGGACCGCGCCTACGAGGAGCTGTCCGAGTACGGCGCGGCGTGGAGCTGCGCCTCCTTCGCGCTCTACGAGCAGGGCGCCGACGGCGTGTGGCGCAAGCTGCACGAGTACGCGTTCGGCGGCGACGGGGAGACCTCCGTAGTGCCCTCGCAGAGCGCCCCCGTCGACCACCCCGCCTCGCTGCCCTGAGAGCCTGTCGGATGACCTCTGATCGGGCGATCGAAGGTCACCCGACAGGCTCTGAGCCGGGCTCCGGGACCTCAGACCGGCAGCCTGCGGAACACCGGCCGCGGCAGATGCCGCAGCGTCGCCATCACCACCCGCAGCGCCCCCGGCACCCACACCGTCTCCGAGCGCCGCCGCAGCCCCAGTTCGATGGCCGCCGCCACCGCCTCCGGCGTGGTGGCCAGCGGCGCCTCGTCCAGCCCGGCCGTCATCTTCGACCGTACGAAGCCGGGCCGCACGATCATCACCTGCACCCCCGTGCCCTGCATGGCGTCCCCCAGCCCCTGGGCGAACGCGTCGAGCCCCGCCTTGCTCGACCCGTAGATGAAATTGGCGCGGCGGGCCCGCTCGCCGGCCACCGACGACAGCACCACCAGCGAACCGTGCCCCTGCGTCTGCAACGCGCCCGCGCACACCAGCCCCGCCGAGATCGCGCCGGTGTAGTTGGTCTGCGCGACCCGGACCGCCGCGAGCGGCTCGGCCTCGTCGTGCGCCTGGTCGCCGAGGACGCCGAAGGCGAGCAGCACCATGTCGATGTCGCCCTCCGCGAAGACCTTCCCGAGCGCCTCCTCGTGGGAGGCGGGGTCCAGGGCGTCGAAGTCGACCGTACGGACGTCCGCGCCCAGGGTCCGCAGCCGGCCGGCCGCGCGGTCCAGGGCGGGGGAGGGGCGGCCGGCCAGCCAGACCGTACGGGTCCGGCGGGCGATCAGCCGGCGCGCGGTGGCGAGACCGATCTCCGACGTACCGCCGAGGATGAGCAGGGACTGCGGGGTGCCGAAGGCGTCCTTCATCGTTCAGTGCTCCTTGGGGGGCTCGCGGGCTACGGGGCTAGGGGCCGGGGGCCGGGGGAGAGGGGTCTAGAGGGCCAGCCGGCGGGACAGGTCCGAGGTGAAGACGGAACGCGGGTCCAGCTCGGCCCGCAGCGCGCGGAATTCGTCCACGCGCGGATACATCGCGGTCAGCAGATCCGGCCGCAGCCGCGCGTCCTTCGCGAGGCAGACCCGGCCGCCCGCCGCCGCGACGTCCTCGTCCAGCTCGTCGAGGAACGAGCCGAGGCCGGTCAGCCCCGTGGGGAGGCCCAGGGCCAGCGTCCAGCCGGCCATCGGGAACGACAGCCACCCGGGATCCCCCGTGCCGAAGCGTTTGAGTACGGCGAGGAAGGACGGGCAGCCGCGCCGCGCGATGCGCCGCACGATCCGCCGCAGGGCCTCCTCCTGCCCGTACCCGACGACGAACTGGTACTGGACGAAGCCGGCCCGCCCGTAGAGCCGGTTCCAGTGCGGGACACCGTCCAGCGGATGGAAGAACGCCGAGAGCCGTTGCAGTTCGCCGGTCCGCCGTCGCGGCGCCCCGCGGTACCACAGCTCGTTGAAGAGCCCGGCCGCGGCGCGTCCCAGCAGCCCTGGCGGTACGAAGGCGGGGCCGGCCGGGAGCTGTCCCGGCCGGAAGGCGAGCGGCCGCCGCCGGGCGCGCGCCGGGAGCGCGTCCAGCGGCGCGTGCTCCCCACGCGTCAGCACCGCGCGCCCCAGGGCCGCCCCGCGCGCCAGCAGGTCGATCCAGGCGACCGAATAGCGGTGGTGGTGGCCGGCCGCGGTGAGGCGGGCGAGCAGATCGTCCAGGTCCGTGGCGCGTTCGGTGTCGACGGACATCAGGGAGGTCTCGACGCGGTGAAGTCGTACGGTCGCCGAAAGGATCACGCCCGTCAGGCCCATGCCGCCCGCTGTCGCATCGAAGAGCGGGGTGCCGGGCAGGACCGTACGGACCTCGCCGTCGGCGGTCAGCAGCTCCAGGGCCCGCACATGGCGGGCGAAGGAGCCGGCCACCTCGTGGTTCGTGCCGTGGATGTCGGCGCCGATCGCCCCGCCGACCGTCACATAGCGGGTCGCGGGCGTCACCGGTACGAACCAGCCGAGCGGCAGCAGCACGTCCATCAGCCGGTGCAGGCTCACCCCCGCGTCGCACACCACGACACCCGCCGCCGCGTCGATCGTGCGGATACGGTCCAGGGCGGTCATGTCGAGGACGGAGCCGCCCGCGTTCTGCGCCGCGTCGCCGTACGCCCGGCCGAGACCGCGCGCGATGGAGCCCCGTGTCCCGCTGTCGCTTACGGCGTCGGCCGCCTCCTCGTACGAGCGGGGGCGGACCAGCAGGGCGGTCGTCGGTGCGGTGCGGCCCCAGCCGGTCAGGGAGACGAAGGAGTCGGGGCCGTACCCGGTCGTCTCGGCATCGGTGGCGGCAGCGGCGTCGGCAGACATGGAGGTGACCGTATCGCCCCATACCGCATTATTCAGCGCCTTTGTCGCGCTGCTCGTATGAATGGGTGGTCGGGTGAGTGCCGGGGAGCCCGCCCACTGGTTCCGCGATCCGGGGGTAGGTCTCCTTCATGGACTGGCTGAAAAAACTCCCCGTCATCGGCCCGCTCATGGCCCGGCTGATGCGGACGCACGCCTGGCGTTCGTACGAGACGCTCGATCGGGTCCACTGGTCGCGCCTGGCCGCCGCCATCACCTTCATCAGCTTTCTCGCACTCTTCCCGCTGATCACCGTGGGCGCGGCGATCGGTGCCGCGCTCCTCAGCCAGGACCAGCTCGACCGGTTGCAGAACACCGTCACGAAGCAGGTGCCCGGCATCTCATCGCAGCTCGACATCGGCGGTCTGGTGGCCAACGCCGGCACGGTCGGGGTGGTGGCCGGCGCGCTGCTGCTCTTCACCGGTATCGGCTGGGTCGGCTCGATGCGGGAGTGCCTGCGGGCCGTCTGGGAGCTGGACGAGGCGGAAGAAGGCAATCCGGTCCTGCTCAGGGCCAAGGACGGGGTGGTGCTCCTGGGCCTGGGCGTCGTCGGACTCGCCTCCTTCGGCGCCTCCACCTTCGGTTCCACGGCCGTCGGCTGGACCGTCCGCCTGCTCGGCATCCCCGAGGACGGGGCGGGCGGTGTGCTGCTCCGGATCGCCGCGCTCGCGGTGGCGGTCCTCGCCGACTTCCTGATCCTGCTGTACGTCCTGACGCTGCTGCCCCGGGTGCAGCCGTCACGCCACCGGCTCGTCGTCGCCGCACTCGTCGGGGCCGTCGGCTTCGAACTGCTCAAGCTGCTGCTCGGCGGCTATATGAAGGACGTGGCGGCGAAGAGTATGTACGGCGCGTTCGGTGTGCCGGTGGCGCTGCTGCTGTGGATCAACTTCACAGCGAAACTGCTGCTGTTCTGCGCCGCCTGGACGGCGACTCCCAGCAAGGAGCAGCAGGGCGTCAGGGACGCGGCAGGCGACGGACCAGGTCGGGCAGCGGCCAGCGCCGGTTGACGAGGAACACCCCGCCCGCCAGTACGATCATCGCCCCGCCCGTGATGGCGAGGGCGATCCCGGCGCCGCCGGAGCCGCCGCTCGACGCGGCCCGCGGCTTGGCGGCGCCGCTCGGACCCGCCTGGTCGGCACCCGCCTTGGTCGGGGCCGGGGAGGCGCTCGACTTCACCGACTTGGGAGCCACCAGTTCGCCGACGGGCTTGACCTTGCCCGCCGCCGCGAAGCCCCAGTCCAGCAGGCGCGCTGTCTCCTGGTAGACCGCCTGGCCCTCGCCGGAGGACGGGTTCATGACGGTGACCAGCAGCACCTTGCCGTTGCGTTCGGCCACTCCGGTGAAGGTCGAGCCGGCGTGGGTGGTGTTGCCGTTCTTCACGCCCGCGATGCCCTTGTAGGCCGGGATACCGCTGGTGCCGGTCAGCAGCCGGTTGGTGTTCTGGATCTCGAAGGTCTCGCGCTTCTTGCCCTTCTTCTGCTCGCCGGGGAACTTGGCCGAAGAGGTCGAGCAGTACTCCCGGAAGTCCTTCTTCTGCAGACCGGAGCGGGCGAACAGGGTGAGGTCGTACGCGCTGGAGACCTGGTTCTTCTCGTCGTAGCCGTCGGGCGTGACCACATGCGTGTCGAGCGCCTGGAGATCATCGGCGTGCTGCTGCATGTCCCGGACGGTCTTGGGGATCCCGCCGTTCATTTCGGAGAGCACGTGCACGGCGTCGTTGCCGGAGCGCAGGAAGACGCCCAGCCACAGATCGTGGACGCTGTACGTGAGGTTTTCCTTCACCCCGACCAGGCTGCTGCCCTCGCCCACGCTGTCCAGCTCGGCGGTCCGCACCTTGTGCTTCTCCTCCTTGGGCAGCTTGGGCAGCAGCGTGTCCGCGAAGAGCATCTTGAGGGTGGAGGCCGGCGGCAGTCGCCAGTGGGCGTTGTGGGAGGCCAGTACCGCGCCGGACTCGGCGTCCGCGACGATCCAGGACCGGCCGCTCAGCTCCTTGGGCAGGACAGGGACGCCGGGGCCGAGATTCACCTGCGTGCCCGCCAGACCGAGCTTGGCCCCGCCGACCGTGGACATGGCGACGGGTGGCTGGGGCTGCTTCTCGTCAGGACCGTCGGACGTGCTGTCCGCGGACGAGGGTGCGGCGGTAAGCACGGGCAGCAACGCGGCAGTTATGACCGTCAGGGCGGTCTTTTTCAGAGCGGACACGATCGGAAACGTACATGGCGCGGACATCGATTCCGACAGCTGGTCCGGCCCCCGGCCCTCAGGACCCCGCTGCGGCTGCCCGGAGGGCGGCGGCGATACTGAGCATATGAAGCTCAGCCGTCCCGTGTCCTGGTTCCTGCTCACGTTCGGTATCTGGAGCTGGTTCATCTGGATCACCTTCGTCAAGAACCTGTGGCAGGACGGCAGCGGACTCGCCTTCGACGACGCCGGTGATCCGACCGGATATTTCTGGGTCCATCTGGTGCTCGCCATCGTGTCCTTCCTTCTGGGGACGGCCGTGGGAGTGATCGGGTTCCGTGGCGTCCGCGCACTGCGGCGCGAACAGCACACACAACTCGGATAGGGGGCCGTTCGTGGTCGTAGTGGTCGTTCTGGTGGTGGTCGCGGCCGTCGCGCTGGTGGTCGCCGCGCACTGGTACGTGTGGCGGCGCCTGGTGCGTGACACGACGAAGCCGCGCGGTCTCGGCCGCGGGCTGGGCACGGCAGCCGTCGTGCTGATGCCGTTCCTGGCCGTCGGCGCCGTGAGCTCGGGACGAGCCGGGGCGCCCTTCTGGCTGCAGCAGGTACTCGCCTGGCCGGGCTTCCTGTGGCTGGCGGTGCTGCTGTACCTGGTGCTGGCGCTGGTGGTGGGTGAGGTCGTACGGCCCCTGCTGCTGCGGCGGCTGCCGGAGCGCGGGGAGGCCGGGCGAGCTGCCGGGGAATCCGCCGTCGCGGCGGAGACACCGGCCGTGGTCGGGGCCCGTACCGCGTCCGGGGCGGGCGCGGTCATACCTGAAGGTACGACAGAGCAGTCAACGCCGCCTGCCGGCGCCGCCGTCGGTGCCACGGCCGCGCCCGCCGCGCCCTCCCGCAGGCTCTTCGTCTCCCGTGTCGTCGGCGGCGCAGCCGCGACCGCGGCGCTCGCCACCGTCGGATACGGCACCTACGGCGTGCTGCGGGGCCCCCGGGTCAAGCGCCTCACCGTCCCGCTCGCGAAGCTGCCGCGCGGCGCCCACGGCTTCCGCATCGCCGTCGTCAGCGATATCCACCTCGGCCCGATCCTGGGCCGCGCGCACACCCAGCGCATCGTCGACACCATCAACTCCACCCGGCCCGATCTGATCGCCGTCGTCGGTGACCTGGTGGACGGCACCGTCGAGGACCTGGGCCCGGCGGCGGAGCCGCTCGCCGGCCTGGAGGCACCGCACGGCACGTTCTTCGTCACGGGGAACCACGAGTACTTCTCGGGTGCCGAGGCGTGGGTCGACCATGTGCGGGAGCTGGGACTGCGGCCCCTGGAGAACGACCGCGTGGAGCTGCCCGGCTTCGATCTCGCCGGGGTCAACGACCCCGCCGGCGAGAGCGAGGGCGCGGGCCCCGACTTCGCGAAGGCGCTCGGCGACCGCGACCGGGCCAGGACGTCCGTACTCCTCGCGCATCAGCCCGTGGTCATCGACGACGCCGTACGCCACGGCGTCGACCTACAGCTTTCCGGACACACGCACGGCGGTCAGCTCTGGCCGGGAAACTACCTCGCGGAGCTCGCCAACCCCACCGTGGCCGGTCTGGAGCGGTACGGCGACACCCAGCTGTACGTGTCCCGGGGCGCGGGCGCCTGGGGTCCGCCGGTCCGTGTCGGGGCCCCCTCCGACATCACCGTCGTGGAGCTGGCTTCGCGCCAGGCATGACCTCGGAGACGGCTTGTTCCCGCTCTTGCGCCGGCCCCCGATCCGGCTCTCACACCTTGACCTGACTGTTGCCTGTGAGAGCCGGGATTTCCCTTCCACTGGTGAAACCCTTGTGGTTGGGTGATCGCCATCACGGTCAGGGGTGGGCGTGATAGAGGGGCACAGCAATGCGGCCGATCCGTCTGCGGATTCTCATCACTTGTCTTGTGCTGGTGATTGCGGGTGTGGGCGGCTGGCAGCTGCTCCCGTCCGACAATGCCGAGCAGAAGTCGATCACCGTCGGTACGACGGACGTGGTCACCTCGCTCGATCCGGCGGGAGCGTACGACGCCGGCTCCTGGGCGTTGTTCAGCAACATCTACCAATCACTGCTGACGTTCAAACCAAGTTCGATCATGCCGGTGCCGGACGCGGCGCGCAGCTGCGGCTTCGTCGGGACGGAACTCCGGACCTATCGCTGCGAGGTCAGGGACGATCTCACCTTCCCCGGCGGCCGCAAGCTCACCGGAGCGGACGTCAAGTACTCCTTCGACCGGGTTCTGGCGATCAAGGCGGATGTCGGTCCGCTGCCCCTCTTCTCCACGCTCAAGTCGGTCGTGGCCAAGGGGCAGACCGTCACCTTCCACCTCGGTTCCGGGGACGCGACCTTCCCGCTGAAGGTGGCCACGGGGGCCGGTTCGATCGTCGACCGCACCCAGTACCCGGCGGGCCAACTGCGCGCGGGCAACGAGGTGGACGGCTCGGGGCCGTACATCCTCAAGAGGTACGCCCCGGGGGCCACCGCCCATCTGGAGCCCAACCCCGCGTACCGCGGCTCGATCGCCGAGACCGGTGGTCCGGTGGACGTCCGGTACTTCAAGACGCCCGACGCGCTGGCCGCGGCGTGGAAGGCCCGCACCGTCGACGTCACCCACCGCCAGCTGCCCCCGGCGCTGATCGCCGGGCTGGACGAGAGCCAGGACGACATCCGGGTCAACGAGGCCGACAGCGCCGCGATCCGCAATCTCGTCTTCAACGTGCGCGACGGTTCACCGATGGCCGACAAGGCGGTACGCGCGGCGGTCGCCGCGATCGTCGACCGGCCCAAGATCGTCTCCGGTGTCTACCACTCCACGGTCGATCCGCTCTACTCGCTGATCCCGCAGGGCATCCCCTCCCACACCACGCCGTTCTTCGACGCCTATCCGAAGCCCGATCCCGAGCGGGCCAGGACACTCCTGGCGGACGCGGGAGTGTCGACCCCGGTGCGTTTCACGCTCGCGCACGCGGAGGGCGGCTCGGCCGCGCCGGAGGCCGACGAGCTGCGCGAGCAGCTGGAGGCCACCGGGTTGTTCACGGTGAAGACCGTCGAGAAGGAGTGGACGGCCTTCCAGAAGGGCTTCTCCGCCGGGGAGTACGACGCGTACACCGTCAGCTGGCTGCCGGACTTCCCCGATCCCGACAACTTCATCCAGCCGCTGGTCGGCCGGGACGCCACGCTGCACAGCGGCTATGCGAGCGACCGCGTCGACGAACTGATCCGGTCCACCCAGCGGTTCAGCGAACGCTCCCGCGCCTCGGCGGACTTCAAGTCCCTGCAGCAGGTGGTGGCGCAGGACGTGCCGCTCCTGCCGCTGTGGCAGAAGAAGGACTACGTCCTGAGCACGCAGGACGTCACGGGCTCGCAGTACCTCTCGGACGGCACCGGCATCTGGCGGCTGTGGCAGCTGGACTGGATCTGACCGGTGGGCCGGCTCCGGCCGGTCAGCCCTTCTTGCGGGAGGCGGCCACTTCCGCCATGCCCGGCAGGAAGTCCGTGAACAGCTCGTGCACTTCGCGTACGAGCGGCCGCAGTACCCGGAAGCGGGAGAGCGCGACGCCCCGGCTGGTCAGCCGGGCGCCGCGCTCGGCGAGGCGGCGGCTGCGCTCGCTGCCCTCGGAGCGGTCGAAGACCCAGTACAGGACAAGGCCCATCTGGGACAGCCACATCAGCTCGGGGAGTATGTCCACCAGGTCGTCGGCGACCTTGGACCGGGAGCCGGCCAGCGCCTCCCGGTGGACCGCGATGGCCGCCTCGCGGGCGTGGTCCGATTCGGGGGAGAACGGGCTCAGCGGGCTCTCCGGGTCCGCCGCGTTCTTGAAGAACTGGGCGGCGAACTCGTGGTACGGCTCCGCGATGTCGAGCCAGGCCTTCAGCACCCCGGCCATCCGCGCCTCGAGTTCGGTCTCCCGGTTGAGCACCGGCCGGACCGCCACCCGGTGTTCGGCGGCGATCCGGTCGTAGAAGCCCTGGACGAGATGTTCCTTGGACGAGAAGTAGTAGTACGCGTTCCCGACGGAGACCCCGGCCTCCTTGGCGATGGCCCGCATGGTCGTCTTGTCGTAACCGCGCTCCTGGAAGAGCCGCAGCGCGGTTTCGAGGATGAGCGTGCGGGTCTGCTCGCTCTTCGGGGCCTTGGGGTCCTTCGCGTCCTTCACGGCGTCCTTGACGTCCTTCGTATCCTGCGTGTCCTTCTCGTCCCTCACGCTGCCCGAGCCTAATGCGACGGCGAGGGCGCCTCGCACACGCCGTCGCAGGGCGCCGCCGTCAGCTCCCGGTATTTCGAGGCGGCGAGCACACTGACCCGGGCGAAGGGGGCGCCGGCCGGGGTGGCCAGCCAGTGGGCCTTGGGCCGGTGTTCGGCCAGCGCCCAGAGGCAGACGATCCAGGCGGCGGTCCCGCGGTAGATCTGGCCGCCGTCACCGATGACGGTGATCTCCTTCAGCGTGGAGCGGTGATCGAGGTCCGGGAACCGCCGCCGCGCCTCCTGCGAGTTGGCGGGTACCGGATCGATCGGTACGAGCTGGGGCTGGCGCAGCAGCCAGTGCCGCAGATGGACACAGAGCGGGCAGTCCGCGTCGTACAGCACGGTCAGCCGCCGTACGGGCAGCCGGTGCGCGGGCAGCCGGTGCGCGGGCCTCGACTCCCTGGCCACGGCCGCTCACACCCCGGTGGCCGGCGTGGCCCACGGACCCTTGGCCACCGGCCCCGTCCAGCCCTGCGGCGGCACCGGCGGCGTCTGCTCGCGCTCCATGATCCCGCGCCGCCGGATCTTGTTGAGTACGTACACGTTGCCGAGGTGCATCACCCCGAGGACGAGCAGGACGACACCGACCTTCACCGAGAGCGCCTCGAAGAGCCCGCGGGCGTTCTCGACGGTGTCGGTGTTCTTCAGATAGAGCGCGACGAAGCCGAGGTTGACCAGATAGAAGCCCACCACCAGCAGGTGGTTGACGGCCTCGGCGAGCTTCTCGTTCCCGTGCAGTACGTCGGCGAGAAAGACGCGTCCGTTCCGGCTCAGCGTCCGGGCCACCCACACGGTGAGCGCCAGGCTGATCGCCAGGTAGACCAGATACGCGACAACAGTGAGGTCCATCCCCCACCCTCCCTTTGAACGTGTTCAAAAGCTGTTGTCCTGGACTGTAGACCTACTTTTGAACATGTTCAAGTGGGGATCGGGCGCGCCGCGACACCCACGCCGGGCCGCGCCCGGCCGCGTTGACGGGCTGCGTTGACAGGCCGCGTTCCGGTGGCTGTAATGGTGCGCGTGTCGCGTGACTCCGACCAGAGAGCTCTGGGTGGGTCGGTGGGTGGGCGGCACCTTTCATTAAGGGGCGACGCCATGAGTTCTCACTCCGCCTAACGCGTCTGACGTCCGCGCCGTCCGCGCGCAGTCCCTTGTCCCGGCGACCGTCCACGGCTCCGTATGCCGGTCGGTGTCCAGTTCCGGGCCACCCATGTCATTGGAGATCCGACACCGTATGTCCCTGTCCTTCAACCATTCGGTCATCGAGGAGTTCCGGGCCAACGCGGGAAAGGTCGGTGGCCCCTTCGAGGGCGGCGACCTTCTCCTGCTGACCACCACCGGCGCGAAGTCGGGAGCGGATCACACCGTTCCGCTCGGCTACGTCCGCGACGGCGAGCTGCTGCTCGTCGTCGGGTCCGCCGGAGGCGCGCCCCGTCATCCCGCCTGGTACCACAACATGCTCGTCCACCCCTTGGTGCGCGTGGAGATCGGCACCGAGGTCTTCGAAGCAGTCGCGGTCCCCGCCGAGGGCGCGCGACGCGACCGGCTGTTCGCGCGGGTGGTACGCGCGGCGCCCGGCTACGCCGACTACCAGGCCAACACCTCCCGGATCCTGCCGGTCGTGGTCCTGGAACGCTCCGAGCCCGAGGCGGGGGAGGCGCAGGAGGAGGCGCGGGGCCCTCGTGAGATCACCAATCTCGCCGACAAGCTCATCGAGGTCCATACCTGGCTGCGCGCGCAGCTGCGATCCGTACGCGCCGAGGCCGGCGCCCATTTCGCCGCGCGGGCGGCCCACCAGGGCCCCGGCGAACCGTCGGCGCCGGGTCTGGGCCTCCAGCTCCGGCAGCACTGCCTGGCGTTCTGCGAGTCCCTGGAGTTCCACCACACGGGGGAGGACGCACATGTCTTCCCGGCGCTCGCGGTCCACCATCCCCACCTGGCCGGCGCCCTCGACCGGCTGCGCGACGAACACCGTACGGTCGCGCGCATCCAGGGCGAGCTGCTCGCCCTGCTGGCCGACCTCGGCAGCGCCGACCCGGAGCGTTTCCTCACGGAGCTGGACCGGATGTCCGAGGAGCTGACGGCGCACCTCGACTACGAGGAGGAGTCGCTTCTCCCGGTCCTGGCCGGGATCCCGTTCCCGCCGGCTCCGCCCGTACCCGGCGCGGCGGAAAGCGTCGCCGGCTGACGGGTGGTCACGAAGGCGGTGACGGACCTCGTACCCGGCGTGCCGGTACCCGGTCCGTCGCCGCCCCCCACTCACATGCTGCTGAGCGACCGGGCGTAGGAGATCTGCCCCATGACCATCTGGAAGGCTCCCTCGTGGTTGGCCGGCACCATGGTCGAGTGATGCCTGCCGCCGCTGGTCACCGTGATCTGGATGAACCCGGTCGTCGTCTTCTCCTTCATCAGCAGGAAGAGCAGACCGAGCAGGCAGAACAGGAAGAAGACGACCGCCAGGATGATGGCGTGCGTCGGGATCTTCTCCTCCGTGCGGGACATGTCCGTCGCGTTCCACACCGCGCCCCTGAGCGGCAGCGTGCCCGACGGGGTGATGATCGAGTCGTTCATGACGGTGATGTCACCGATGGAGACCAGCGGCGCCCCCGCGCCGCCCACCGGTACGGGCATCGGGGCGCCGGACTGCGGATAGCCGTACCCGGGAGCCGGGTTGGGGTAGCCGTAGCCGGGCGCCGCGCCCAACTGGCCGTCGGCGAGGGTCGGATTCGGGAAGTCGTACTCCGGAGTCCCCGGGGCGCCCGTCGCTCCCGGCTGCCGTGCCGGCTGCTGCGGCGGCCCCCAGTTGTACTCCCCGTCCGCGTACGGATTCGGCTCGGTCATCTCTCCCCGCTTTCCGTGGTCTTTCTCGGCTGCATTGATCCTGACACAACAAGGGCCCGCTCCTGTACGGCGTACCGAACAGAAACGGGCCCTCGAAGCGGCAACGGCCCCGGACAGGGCCGAGCCGTCAGAACCGGCGGGTGATCAGCGCGCGCTTGACTTCCTGGATCGCCTTCGTGACCTCGATACCACGCGGGCAGGCGTCCGTGCAGTTGAACGTCGTGCGGCAACGCCACACCCCGTCCTTGTCGTTGAGGATCTCAAGACGCTGCTCCCCGGCCTCGTCACGCGAGTCGAAGATGAAGCGGTGCGCGTTCACGATCGCGGCGGGACCGAAGTACTGGCCGTCGTTCCAGAACACCGGGCAGGACGACGTGCACGCGGCGCACAGAATGCACTTGGTGGTGTCGTCGAAGCGCTCGCGGTCCTCGGAGGACTGCAGGCGCTCACGCGTCGGCTCGTTGCCGCTGGTGACGAGGAAGGGCATCACATCGCGGTACGCCTGGAAGAACGGATCCATGTCCACGATCAGGTCCTTGAGGACCGTGAGGCCCTTTATGGGCTCGACCGTGATCGGCTTGGCGGGGTTGATGTCCTTGATCAACGTCTTGCACGCCAGCCGGTTACGGCCGTTGATCCGCATCGCGTCGGAGCCGCAGATGCCGTGCGCGCAGGAGCGCCGGAAGGTGAGGGTGCCGTCCAGTTCCCACTTGATCTTGTGGAGACCGTCGAGCACCCGCTCCTTCGGGTCGATGTCGATCTGGAAGTCCTGCCACTGGGCCTCGTCCGAGACCTCCGGGTTGAAGCGGCGGATCCGGAAGGTGACCGTGATGAGGTGCGAGGCGGCGGACGCCGCCTCCACCCGGTCCAGGGTCGGGGTAGCCATCAGTACTTACGCTCCATCGGCTGGTAGCGGGTCTGGACGACCGGCTTGTAGTCGAGACGGATGGACTCGATGCCGTCGTCGCCGACCTCGCGGTACGCCATGGTGTGGCGCATGAAGTTCACGTCGTCACGGTTGGGGAAGTCCTCGCGGTAGTGACCACCGCGGGACTCCTTGCGGGCGAGCGCCGAGACGGCCATCACCTCGGCCAGGTCGAGCAGGTTGCCCAGCTCGACGGCCTCCAGAAGATCGGTGTTGAAGCGGCGGCCCTTGTCCTGGACGGACACGTTCAGGTAGCGCTCGCGCAGCTCGCCGATCTTCTCGACGGCCGTCTTGATCGTCTGCTCGGTACGGAACACCATGACATTGGCGTCCATGGTCTCCTGGAGCTCCAGGCGCAGGTCGGCGACCCGCTCCTTGCCCGTGGAGTTGCGCAGTCGCTCGACCTGCGCCTCGACCAGCTCCGCCGGGTTCTCGGGCAGCTCGACGTACTCGCTCTTCGCGGCGTACTCCGCGGCGGCGATACCGGAGCGGCGGCCGAAGACGTTGATGTCCAGCAGCGAGTTGGTGCCCAGACGGTTGGCGCCGTGCACCGAGACGCACGCGACCTCGCCGGCCGCGTACAGGCCGGGGACGACCGTCGTGTTGTCCGCGAGGACCTCGCCCTGGACGTTGGTGGGGATGCCGCCCATGGCGTAGTGCGCGGTCGGCTGGATCGGGATCGGGTCCGTGTACGGCTCGATGCCCAGGTAGGTCCGCGCGAACTCGGTGATGTCGGGCAGCTTGGCGTCCAGCTGCTCCGGCGGCAGGTGCGTGAGGTCGAGGTAGACGTGGTCGCCCTCGGGACCGCAGCCGCGGCCCTCGCGGATCTCCGTGTAGATGGAGCGCGAGACGACATCGCGCGAGGCGAGGTCCTTCATGACGGGCGCGTACTTCTCCATGAAGCGCTCGCCGTCCTTGTTGCGCAGGATGCCGCCCTCACCGCGGGCGCCCTCCGTGAGCAGGATGCCCATGCGCCAGATGCCCGTCGGGTGGAACTGGAAGAACTCCATGTCCTCCAGCGGCAGTCCGCGCCGGTAGCACGCGGCCTGGCCGTCACCGGTCAGGGTGTGCGCGTTGGAGGTCACCTTGAAGAACTTGCCGGTGCCGCCGGAGGCGTAGATGACCGACTTCGCCTGGAAGACATGGATCTCGCCGGTGGCCAGCTCGTAGGCGACCACGCCGGCGGACTTCTTGACCCCGTCGACCTCGACGATCAGCTGGTCCAGGACGTAGAACTCGTTGAAGAACTCCACGCCCTCCTTGACGCAGTTCTGGTACAGCGTCTGGAGGATCATGTGCCCCGTACGGTCCGCGGCGTAGCAGGACCGGCGGACCGGCGCCTCGCCGTGGTTACGGGAGTGGCCGCCGAAGCGGCGCTGGTCGATGGTGCCGTCCGGGGTCCGGTTGAACGGCAGGCCCATCTTCTCCAGGTCGAGGACCGCGTCGATGGCCTCCTTCGCCAGGATCTCGGCGGCGTCCTGGTCGACCAGGTAGTCACCGCCCTTGATCGTGTCGAAGGTGTGCCACTCCCAGTTGTCCTCTTCCACATTGGCGAGCGCGGCGGCCATACCGCCCTGCGCGGCGCCCGTGTGGGACCGGGTCGGGTAGAGCTTCGTCAGCACGGCGGTACGGCTGCGCTTGGTCGACTCGATGGCCGCGCGCATGCCGGCGCCGCCGGCGCCGACGATGACGGTGTCGTACTTATGGATCTTCATTGGTCTCGTCCAGCCCCGGCTTTAGCGGATGTTCGGGTCGAAGGTGAAGATCACCAGCGAGCCCAGAAGGATGGTGAACACCGTGGCGGTGTACAGCAGGCCCTTGAGCCACAGACGCGTCGTGGTGCGCTCCGCGTAGTCGTTGATGACCGTACGGAGGCCGTTGCCGCCGTGCAGCATCGCCAGCCACAGCATCAGCAGATCCCAGACCTGCCAGAACGGGGACGCCCAGCGGCCGGCCACGAAGGCGAAGCCGATCTTGGAGACGCCGCCGTCCAGCACCAGCTGGATGAGCAGATGGCCGAGGACCAGGACGACCAGCAGGACACCGGACAGCCGCATGAAGAGCCACGCGGCCATCTCGAAGTTGCCGCGGGTCGACTTCGGGGTCCTGCCGGTGCGCTTGCGCGGCGCCTCGATGAGGGGGGCCGGGAAGTCGGCGTCGTACAGGCTCGCGCCCTCGACGGGACTGATCTGGGAAGAGGTGTCAGCCACTGCGTTGTTCGAAGACATTGCGGACTCAGCTCCCGAAGACTTGGCGTGCGGCGTGGCCGAGCACGGGGTAGAGGGCGCCCACCATCAGGACGATCCAGATGCCCATGACGCTCCAGAGCATCTGCTTCTGATAGCGCGGGCCCTTCGACCAGAAGTCCACGGCGATGACACGCAGGCCGTTGAGCGCGTGAAAGAGGATGGCGGCCACAAGGCCGTACTCGAGCAGCGCGACGACCGGGTTCTTGTAGGTCGCTACGACGTCGTCGTAGGCCTCGGGGGAGACACGGACGAGAGCGGTGTCCAGCACGTGTACGAACAGGAAGAAGAAGATGAGGACGCCGGTGACTCGATGAGCCACCCAGGACCACATTCCTTCCCGGCCGCGGTACAGCGTTCCAGCCGGCACGGAAAAACCCTCCGGGAGCGGTGATCGGGGCCGGCCGCCATCTTCTACTCAATCAAGCACAGTGGTGTCGGTCGCGCCCGGCCGGGTACGGTCCACCGGCCCCGGCCATCGTAGCGACGAGTTGTCGGTTCGTTCGCCCGGGGTCCGTAGGTGTGATCAAACAGGCAATCAAACAGCCACGGACGGGCTACTGGGGCGCCCGAAATCCCTGCATTCCATATGAACCTATCGTCGCTCGATCACCCGAATGGCCGGTTTCCGGAGGGCATTCCGGATCGCATCCCGGCTGGCGTCCCGGATCGTGTCCCGGATCGCGTCCCGGGTGGCGGACGAGCAGCCGGGTGATCCGGCCCCTGGCGAGCCGGCGCAGCTCGTCGGCGGCGACGGCCCGCTCGTGGTCGGGATCGTGGCCGAGTCGGGTCCGGATGACGGCCAGCATGTGGTCGAGGTACTCCTCCGGCCGGTGTCCGTCGGGGCTGATCACGAAGGCGTGGCCGAAGCTGCTCTCGTACGCGGCGTGCGCGGCGCGCAGCGCGGTGATGGCCGCGGGCGGGGCGCTGCGGGGCGGCCCCGAGGACGATTCGTCGGCGAGCGCCTCGGTGAGGTCGGCGTGCGAGAGGTCGTAGCTGGCCTCGTCGGACGCGGCGAGCAGGGTGTCGAGATCGGCGTAGGGACGGTGGGCGGCGAGCCGCTGGGCCCAGCGGTGGCTGCCGCAGCACGTGAGGAACGCGGCTTCCGCGGCGCAGGCCGGGGCGGCGTTGAGGAGGCGGAGGCCGTCCGGAGGGCCGGCCTGGGATGCACTGGACAGCATGGGCTCCTCGAACGCGGCGTGCGCGGGGCGCAGACGTGACGGCGGACGTGCCGGGCGTGCCGGATGCGGCAGACGCCCTGGCAGACGTCATGGCGGACGCGGTGGTTGAGCGGTGAACGGATGAATCTGCCGTAACCGTATCGACGCCTGGAGTGAATTGTCCCAGGGATGCTCGATTTTCACCCGGACGGGAGAGTTTCAGCGCGCGCCGTGGACGTGGGCGTGGGACCTTCGCCGTAACTGCGTCATGCTTTTGCCGCGCTTTCCCCGCACATGGGAGGTTTCTGAGTGATGTGGATATCCCGGGGTACCCAGGTCGTGGGCACGGTTGTCGCGGTGGCCGCCACCTTCACGGTGGTGGGATGCGGCTCCGGGGGCGCGCGTGCCGGCTCGCCGGACGACGTGCGGTCGGCGTCCGCCGCCTCCGCCTCCGCCTCTTCGGCGGCGGCTCGTTCCTCCACCCTCTCCTCCGCGGCCTCCCCCTCACCGACGTACGCACTCTCGGTCGCGCCGCGATCCATACCCTCCGTCCGCACGCACGAGGCGGCCCGCGGTCCCGGCTGGCGGCCCGGCGCGAAGAGCGGGGTCGTGATCGCGACCGGCAGCGAGGGACTCGCCGACGAGGGCAAGCTGCTCTCCCAGGAGCTGAAGATCGCCTACCGGGGCACCGCCAAGGCGCGCGCCGGAGATGTCGAGCTGGCCCTCGCGAGCGGGGGCGGCGCGGCGGAGTCGTACACCCTGAGCGTGCGCTCCGGCCGGGTCCGGATCACCGGCCCCGACCAGGCCGGGGTCTTCTACGGCACCCGCACGCTCAAGCAGTCCGTGCGCGCCGACGGCGCGATGCCGGAAGGCGTCGTACGGGACCGTCCCGGCCGTCCGCAGCGCGGGCTCAACCTCGACATCGCACGCAAGTACTACACCCCGGGCTGGATCGAGGACCGGCTGCGGGAGATGGCCGACCTCAAGCTCAATCAGCTGGGGCTGCACTTCTCCGACGACCAGGGCTTCCGTATCGAGTCCACCAGCCATCCCGAGATCGTCTCCAAGCAGCACCTGTCCAAGGCCGAGGTGCGGCACATCCTGGCGCTGGCCAAGCGGCTGCACATCAACGTCGTCCCGGAGATCGACAACCCGGGGCACCTCGGCGCGGTGCTGCAGGTGTACCCCGCGCTCCAGCTGCGCAATGTCAACGGCACGCCCACGCGCGGTGCGATCGACATCTCCCAGGCGGCGTCCGCGCGGCTCCTGGACGATCTGCTGCGTGAGTTCGCCGGGCTGTTCCCCGGCCCGTACTGGCATCTCGGCGCGGACGAGTACCAGGCGCTGGTCGTCGCCGACCCCCAGGCGTCTTTTCCGAAGCTCGCCCAGCTCGCGGTCAAGAAGTACGGAAGCGGGGGCACCGTCCAGGATCTGACGACCGGCTGGACGAATGACCGCGCCGCGGTGATGCGTCCGTTCAAGAGGCAGCTCAGGGTGTGGAACGACGGCATCTTCAGGGGCGGTTCCGTCCAGGCCGACAAGAGCCTGCAGGTCGCCTACTGGACGGGCAAGGAGATCGGGGCGCGGCCGCCGGAGGAGTATCTGAGCGCCGGCCGCACGATGGTCAACTACAACGACGAGTACCTCTACTACGTGCTCGGCCAGCCCAACGACTTCCGCTATCCGACCGGGCAGCGGATCTACGAGCAGTGGACCCCGCTGGTCCTGCGCGGCACGAACGCGGTGCCCGCGCGCTACTCGAAGCAGATCCTGGGCGGAGTGTTCGCGGTCTGGGGCGACTTCCCGAACGCGCAGACCCAGGACCAGGTGGCCAACGGGATCAGGCTGCCGCTGGCGGCGGTGTCCCAGAAGCTCTGGGATCCGGGCAAGCCGCCGCTGAGCTGGAGCGGGTTCACGGCGCTCGCCGCGAAGGTCGACGGGAACGGCTGAGGCGACGGCGGAGAGTCGGCGGCGGAGTCGGCGGCGGAGGGCGGGCGGCGCGCGGCGCGCGGCGGATACGGACCGCGCGCCGTGCCGAACCCTGTGGACAGGGCGTGCGGCGGACGCATATCTTCCGCTGGCGCCCGGGGAGGGCGCGTTCAAGAACCTTGGGGGGTTCCACACCATGCTGTGTACGGACTGCCGTATGCGAGCCGCGGTCACCGCGGACGGACTGTGCGACATATGTGCCACCGAGCGGGCGCGGACGGGCGGGACGGCGGGACACCTCGCGCCGCTCGCGCCCCCGCCTGCGCCCGCGTACGGCTACCCGGCCGCGCCCGCTGTCGCTCCGCCTCGGCTGGCCTCACCGGTCGGGCTGTCGCGGGCCGTTGTCGTACTTCTCTGCGCGGTCATCGCGGCGGACATCTTCGCGCTGGCCGCCGGGGCCAATGTCTACGGGCTGATGTCCGATGTCCTGGCCGAGGACTTCGACGCGTTCACCGACGCGGACCTCGACCGGGCCGACTGGCTCTACGCCGGGTCCGGCGTCGCGCAGCTCGTCGCGCTGCTGGCGGCGGCCGTCGTCTTCATCATCTGGTTCGTCAGGGTGCGCAAGAACGCGGGCGTCTTCGCCCCGGACCGGCACCGGATGGGGCCCGGCTGGGCCATCGGCTCGTGGTTCGTGCCGTTCGGCAACTTCTGGCTGCCGCGCCGGGTCGCGGGCGACATCTGGGCGGCGAGCACGCAGGACGAGCCGGACGGGAGCCGGCGCCCGGTCTCGTACGCACTGGTCAACGCCTGGTGGGCGGCGTGGGTCTGCACGCTGCTGCTGGGGCGGTACGGCTCTCGTATGTACGACCAGGCAGAGGAGGCCGACGCGGTCAGGGAGGCGGCGGGTGTGCTGTTCGCCGCGGACCTGGTGGATGTACTGGCCGCCGTGCTCGCGATCCTCTTCGTACGGAAGCTGACGCGTATGCAGCACCTGAAGGCGACGCAGGGACCGCTCGCGCCGGCCCCGCCGCTGTAGCGGACGCCGCTGCCCGGGTCCGGCACACCACCGGCGCGATCCCGCCGGACCGGGCCTCGGGGCAGCACCCGGCGGTCGGCGGCCGGATTCATTCGTCGAAGATCCGTTTCTCCCCTTCCTCGGCGGCGGGTAATTCCGGCGTACCGGGCCTTCGTCGCGTAAAGCCCCGGGTTGCATGATCTACGAGTGACGTATTCCAGCCGTTCGGCGCTGTAGGGGTCAGTACTGCGTCCGCGACGGGAGACGTGAATGAGCCTGGTGAAGCTGATCGCACAAGCGGACGAGCGCGGTCTGGCCGCGAGCGGGCTCGCCTGCCTCGACCGGTGTCTGCCGCTGCTCGCCGAGGAGCCCGATGTCCTGCGGCCGCTGTGGGCGGGCATCGTGGACGGTGAGCAGGACTGGTCCGTACGGCTGGCGGCGGCCAGGGTCGCCCTGGACCACGCCGTCGACGAGGAACCCGCCGAGAACGTCACCACCGCGCTCGTACGGACCATGCTCGGTTCCGCGCCGTCGCAATGGTCGGCGGAACCGCTGCGGCTCTGGGCGGACACCTGCTCCGTCGTCGCCCTGGAGATCCACCGGACGTTCGACGCGGTGAGTGAGGACGGGAGCGACGCCGCCGCGGAGCGGCTGGCGCGCTGCCGCGAGGACACGGCGGAGGTGGCGGACGCGGTGGACGGGGCCGAGGGCGCGTACGGCGTCGGCCCGCTGGTCGCCGGTGAACTGCGGCGCCAGATACGGATCCTGGAGATCCTGGCCGAGACGCCGGGGGCGCCGGGACTGCGCCTGGCCATGGACCACTCGACCGAGGGACAGCGGGTACTGCGCGCGGTGGTCTCACGCCGAGCGAGGGCGGAGAGCTGACGTTCCCGGCAGCTGTGAGGTGACCGGTTCCGACCGGTCCGCCGCCGAACCGGCGCGTCCGCCCGGAGACATCGGGAGGACGACCGGGGCCGCCACCCCCCACAGGAGAGGCCCCGGTCGCCGTCCGCCGGTTCAGGAGACAGCGAGGGGCTGAGCGAGCGGAAGGCGGCTCAGAAGCCGGTGATGGGTTGTCCGGTGAGGGCTTGCGCGATCTGCCAGAGCTGACTGGCGCGCGATGCCTTCACGAGTACCACATCGCCGGGCTTGAGGATGGAGTCGAGGTAGGCGGCAGCGGTCGTGTTGTCGCCCACCAGCGCGATATCCGGAACGCCTGCCGCGCCCGCTGAGAGGGCGAGCTGCTTCGCCATGAGACCGCCGACTGCCACCACGAGATCGACACCGCTCTCGGCTGCGAAGCGCCCGGTCTCGCGGTGGGCTTCTGCTGCCCCGTCGCCCAGCTCAAGCATCTCCCCGAGTACGGCGATCCTCCGGCCGCCCTCGGCCTCGGTCGTATCGCCGACCGCCTCGGTCATCAAGACTCTCCGTTGTTCAGAGGCGCGAAGGTGATCGCGCGGCCCGTGTAAGAAAGGGACAGGCGGCTGAGGGGGACTCGATCATGCGTCTGGCCCCACGCGGAAGGGTCTCGGATGAAGACCGCGGGGTCGGGGCCGTCCTCGTAGCCGTGCAGAATTACGAGGTGGCCGCCTGAGCGGCCGTCGTCGGGGAACTGTTCTGTCACTGACACGATCATGGGTGCTTGGCCGAGGCGTTCGAGGAGGTTCCCCGCCGGGATCGGCTCGGCACGGGAGGGGACGCCGAGGTCGGTTGCGAGGTTGGCGATCCCCGCGTGAAGTGCTCCACGCGGGGTCAGGACCTTCTCCTTTTCCGCGAGTTTCAGCAGCTCCGTAACCGTTGGAGCTTCGCGCCCGTAGGCGAGCAAGATCATCCGGAGTGACGCCAGGCCGCACGCCCGGTTGGACCATGCGATCCGATCCCCGAGGGCCCAGCCTCCGTGTAGATCCCACTCGGCGGCGTCGATGAGCTGTCGGCACATGGGGACATCGTGGACGCGCGGCACAGCTGGCTGGCTCCTACGGTGAGACGGCAGCCTCCCGAGTCGACTCGGTGCTGGAGAACGCGGGAGTGGGCAGGGGGACAGCGTACGGCTGGCGGGCGAGCGCCTCGTGAAGCATCGCCAGGACGACATCCGTGTGCGTGAAGCCGAGTGTGGCGGCGCCCACCACGAAGTTGCTGTCACGCGACATGCCGGGGGTGGAGTTGACCTCCAGCGCATACGGCTGGCCGTCCGAGGTGAGCATGAAGTCGATGCGAGCCGAGCCGCGCAGCCCGAGACCGTCCCACAGCCTCTTGACCTGCCGGGTGATCTTGCTCAGCGCCTTGGGGGCAAGGTCCGCGATCCGCACGGCGACGGCTCCACGGGAGTCGGCGTCGAGCTTGGTGTCGGCGTCGTAGAACTCGGCGTCGGTGGCTTCCGTCGCCAGCGGCGGAAAGGTGGCGACGGAGCCGCCCGGCAGTTCCAGGAGCCCCACGGTCAGCGGCGTGCCGGTCAGGTACTCCTCCACGAGTACGTCGTCTCCCGTTTCACCGGCCGCGTCGGTCAGCGCTCGTCCGAGGTCCGCCTGCTCGCGAACGAGGCTCATGCCGACGCTGGAGCCTCCGAAGGGCGGCTTCACCATCACAGGCCGCCCGGTCCAGGCCGCCGGCCCTCCCGACCATACGGACCAGCCTGGGGTGGGTACCCCCAGACTGAGCATCACCCTCTTGCAGAGGATCTTGTCGGCGGCCACTGCGGACGCCGAGACCCCGCTCCCGCAGTACGGCACCCGGAGGTAGTCGAGGAGGCCCTGCAAGCGTCCGTCCTCCCCGTACGGGCCGTGGAGGTTGGAGAGGGCCACGTCGTACGAGGCCAGCTCCTCGATGAAGCTCGGCGCGCAGGGGTTGAGCACAGTCCAGCGTGCGCCGATCTCGTCCAGAGCCTCGGACAGGGCGGTCACGGAGCGCTGGTCGACGGGGCACTTCGAGTGGTAGAGCCGATCCTCGGCCGAGACCGGGCCGTGGATGAGAGCGACGCCGAGACCCTGGCGGGTGTGCCCCCAGGCGCGAAGGTCGTGGACGGCCTTCTGCGTAGTGGGGTCCGTGCCGGGGTTGAGGAAGAGACTCATGCGAGTAACCCTTCGAAGGTGTGGGTGACCGGGCCGCCAACCCATTGCGTTTGCTCCGGCCGGTCGCTGTGTGGCCGGACGCTGAGTGGTTCCCCGGCGCGGTTGTGAACGGTGACGGGCCGCGCAGAAACGAGTCCCCGCATGGTGGCGATGACGACGGCCGCGACGGCTCCACTGCCGCACGACAGGGTTTCCGCTTCGACTCCGCGTTCATAGGTGCGGATCGTGAGCGCCTGGTTGCCGGCGGCCTGGACGAAGTTGACGTTCGTGCCGAGCGGGGCAAGGTCGGCGTGATGGCGGATCAATCGCCCCACCAGAACGGCGTCGATGGCCTCAACGTCGTCCACGACGGCAACGACGTGCTCGGTGCCCGTGTACGCGCTGTCGAATCACGTCGGCTTGCCGTTGATCATGGCCTGCACCCGTCGCGGGCGGATCGCGCCGACCTCGGCCGTTACCCACACCGAGTCGTCACTGACGACCGCTTCGTGCGTGACCCCCGCCATGCGGAGGCCCATCTCCTGGAAGCCGTGATCACGGTGCGCGGCCCACGCGGTACACCGCAAGGCGTTGCCGCACATGGCTGCGATTGACCCATCCGCGTTGAAGCAGCCGACTTCGAGAAGGGCAGGGCTGTTCTCAATCAGGCTGCCGACGACCAGGCCATCCGCACCGACTCCGGTTCGTCTGGCGCAGAGGCGCTCGGCCTCCTTCGACCAGTCCTTGTCGATGCCCGGTTCGAGATCGGAGAACAGGACGAAATCGTTTCCCGCTCCGTGGATCTTCCGGAAGCGCATGGCAAAGCTCCTCGTGTCGTGCGGTGACAAGCAAGATGTAGGCAGCAAGCGCCAAGAGATTTCCGCGGTAGATGAGTTACTGGTTGCGTGGGTTGTGGTGGCCATCTGCATCGCGAGCACGACATCGGTGCGCGAGGAGATTGTCTCAACGTCGATGGGGGAGGGGGCGAATGCCGTTCCTCCGGCTGCTCCCAGTGCCTTGCCGGTACTTGCCACAGTCATCACCGCTTCGCCCCTCCGGAGCACGATTTGAGCCGTGCTGCACAAGCTAGGAAGGGAGAGAGGCGAGGCTCCACGAGTGTGCCGGAACGTGCCCGGAGTTCACCCGAGAGATTCGATCGCAGCCGTAATGATCTGCCTTGCTGCCGCGCCGTAGACGGCGAGTTCCTTCAACTCGGCGAACGTCCGCGAATACATGGAAAGTTCGTGGTCCTGTACGACGGTGAGGTGTGCGGAGACCAGCTCGACGTTCACGGTGGTGTCGTCGTACAGGAAGAATCCCTCGACGGGCCAGAGCATGCGGTCGACATCCTGCGGAATGATCCCGAGGCTCACCGAGGGCAGCGCCATGACGCTGAGCAAGTATCCCAACTGCCCTGCCAGCACGTCCGCTCCGCCGATGCGGTACCGGAGTGCGCTCTCCTCCAAGAGGATGGCGAACGTGTGGTTCCCGTAGACGATGTTCTGCTTTTCCACGCGAACCTTCACGGCCGCCGGCACATCGTCCTTGAGGCCGCGACGGTCACGGATGGAAGTCAGAAGGGCGGTGATGTACGACGCCGTCTGTACCGGGCCAGGGATGAGCCACGGCGAGTAGATGCGAAACCGTTGGGTGCGTTCCCACAGGGGGAGCACCGACTCCTGCGCCAACGTGAGTCCGTCGCGTTCCATCCTTTGCCACTCGACGTACATGCCGTCGATTCCGCGGGCTGTCGAGATGAGGTCTTCGGCCTTGCTCTCCGCCCCCGCAGGCAGAGCACCAATCGCGAAGGTCGCGTTCCGAGGGCGCACGGGTACCGCTCTCGAAGCGCGAAGCCTTCGACTCGTGCCAGCCACAGCGTCTGGCCAATTCCCGCTTGCTGATTCCGGTGGTGCCCCGGATTTCAGCCAGGCGTTTCCCGAGCGCCTTGCGGGCTTCCTGAACGCTCGAAGATGGCGATGTCATGTCGTCGCGACGGCGCTGTTCGACCTGTCAGGACAACTCGAACTCTGCGTGTGGCGTTGCTCGCGTCCACACGGCCTCGAAGGCGGATTCGCAGAGCTTCGCCACCTCTGGGTCTTCGGTGAGTTCCATGTCCATGTTCTCGCCCTCACCGTCGAAGTGGTTGAGGAGAACGAGGCTGGAGTCGAACAGCCAGAAGTCGTTGCCGGGGAGTGCGACAGCCGTCACTCGGCGGCGCGAGAGCCAGCGCACGTCTTCGCCGGCGGCAATGTTCAGCCCGTCCGTCACGGCGTGCTCGAAGCGGATGTACTCGCTGACGGGCGTCGACACGATGCGTGCCCGGCGGACCGCGACACCTCGTGCGGTCGCCTCCGTGACGATGCTGTGCCAGCCGGCCCAGCGCTCAGCGGGGTCGAGGGTCTTACCGGCCTTCCAGTCGATGAAGGCCGGGTCCGACTTCATGTACGCGTCGCGCATCTCCAGATGGACAGCCGTCCTCTGGCAGTCGCGGAACAGCTCCTCAAACGTCGGAG
This sequence comes from Streptomyces sp. NPDC058198, assembly GCF_042882605.1. NCBI lineage: Bacteria > Bacillati > Actinomycetota > Actinomycetes > Kitasatosporales > Streptomycetaceae > Streptomyces > Streptomyces sp. NPDC058198. The sequence goes on along the minus strand of NZ_JBHVVP010000008.1, from coordinate 46,439 downwards.
TCCTCGTCATCCTCTTTCACCTCCGGTTCGGCGTCCTTGGCGCTCTGCTCCATCTCCAGGAAGAACTGCACCATGCGCCGGGGGATCTCCACCACCGACTCATGGCCGGGGATGTCCATCTGCCCGAGGCGCTCGGTGTCCTCCACCTTCCACCCCTGCACGAGGTAGTTGTCCTTCTCCTTGTCGAGGTAGATCGTGGGCGAGCCGCCGCTAGGGCTCTCCGGGTCTTTGCCGAGCTTGATCAGGGCCATGAGGTTCTCCTCGAACGCCGATGACGATCTGTGTGGCAGAGCTTGCCCACGACTGACCTGCGGAGCGAGGAACTTGCCGAAACGTGCCAGGACCCGTCGAGGATGCAGCTTGTGCGGGGGAAGAGTGACGAGCGACTGATCGGCTGCCCCGTCCCAGGACACGGCGCGACAGGCCGGAGAGAGGCTGGACCTTCCCGAGCGGTTCCGCATCCCCGACCGGCGTCACAGCAAGGTCACCAACGACCTGGACGCGGGTGAGAACCCCGTGGAGGTCTCCGCGAATGTGAGGCACCTCGCATGAAGCGCCGGGTCGGTTGGTCACGCGCTTGGTCACAGCGGCGGGCGGCGGCCCGTATCTTCCCAGGTCATAACGGGAGACATCGGGAGGACGACCGGGGCCGCCACCCCCCACAGGAGAGGCCCCGGTCGCCGTCCGCCGGGGCCGCAGTGCGGCCCCGTACTCATATCAGCGCCATGGATGCGTTTTCTGTCACACCGCACAACGTCAGCAAGTTGTTGCTGGTTGTACAAGTCATGGACGCGGCCCCCGACAAGGCCGTAGCGTGCAGAAACGCGTGGGCGGCGCGGCAGTGACCAGCCGCGATTTCAGGACAGGTTGTGGGAGTGCTGGGGGACGACGCGGAGCTGACCGCCGCGGTGCTCGCGGCACAGGACGGGGACGAGGACGCCTTCCGGACTGTGTACCGCGCCGTGCACCCGCGGCTGTTGGGCTATATCCGGACGCTCGTCGGCGAACCCGACGCCGAGGACGTGGCCTCCGAGGCGTGGCTGCAGATCGCCCGCGACCTCGACCGCTTCAGCGGTGACGCCGACCGGTTCCGTGGCTGGGCCGCCCGGATAGCCCGTAACCGCGCCCTCGACCACATCCGGATGCGGGGCAGGCGCCCCGCGGTCGGCGCCGACGAGACGGAGCTGTCCGGGAAGCCGGCCGAGTCGGACACGGCGGACGAGGCCATCGAGGCGCTCGCCACCGGCCGGACGATGGCGCTGATAGCGCAGTTGCCGCAGGATCAGGCCGAGGCCGTCGTGCTGCGGGTCGTGGTCGGGCTCGACGCGAAGAGCGCGGCCAAGACGCTGGGGAAACGTCCCGGCGCGGTACGGACGGCCGCGCACCGGGGGCTCAAACGGCTGGCAGAACTGCTCGGTACGGACGACTGCCCCGGTGGCTCGGACGTTGTGTGCGGTGCGGGTGGCGGGGGAGGCGGACCCGTTTCCGGTGGCGCCGGTGAAACCGCTTACTCCAGGGACACGGGACCTGCCGAGGGTACGGCCGCCGACCCGGTCCACGCCTCCGCAGGTCAGGGCGCGGGACTCGGCGTCGTACCGCCGCAGCGCAGCGCTCGGCCGGAGGCCGCGGCCTCCGCGGGTGTGACGCATTCGCGCCTGCGGACGCAGAAGGACATGTGATGGCCGACGAGCGTGACGCGTGGCTCGACAAGGACGCGGCGGAGAGATTGCTGCGCGGTGAGCCGGTCGAGGCCGCGGACGAAGCTGTCCGCGCCCGGGCGGAACGGCTCTCCGGTGCCTTGCGCGATGTGGCGGCCGTCACGTACGCAAACGACGCCGAACTCCCCGGCGAGGCAGCCGCCCTGGCTGCCTTTCAGCGTGCCAGGAGCGCCGGCGGCGAGCGCGCGGGCCGGATGCGGGCGGGGGAACTGCTCGGGACGGTACGGCTCGCTCCCGCGCCCCGGGCCCGGCGCGCGGCGGTCGGCCGGCCGGTGCGGATGGGACTCGTCGCCGCGGTGGCCGGATGCGCGCTGGGCGGGATGGCCGCCGCCACGGGCGCCGGGGCCCTGCCCTCTCTGTTCGGCGGCGAGCACAACCCCGTGCCCGCGAACTCCGTCTCGTCGGTCCCCTCTCCGAGACCGCTCGCATCCGGCTCGTCCGGCGGCGGCAGCTCGGCCGGTCCGTCGGACGCCCCGGCCGGTACGGGGCAGCCCACGCCCGAGTCCTCGTCGGCGGCGGACCCCGGGAAGGGTCACGGCGCGGCGGAGGACGGAAAGCGCGGGAAGGGCGAACCGGCGGGACCGGACAGCGGGCACGGCGACCGGCCGGGTTCGCCGGACAACGACGCCGGCGCGTGGTACCGCAAGACGGTCGAGGCCTGCCGCGACTACCTCAGCGGCGAGATCGACGCGGCGCGCAGGGACGCGCTGGAGTCGGCGGCCAAGGGACCGCAGGGGGTCGAGCGCTTCTGCGGCCGGCTGCTGGCCGGCGACGGCAAGGGCGGCGGCGGGGACAAGGGCGGCAAGGACGAGGGCGGTAAGGACGACGGGGACGGGGACGGTTCACCGGGCGTGCCCACCGCGCCCCCGACCGTGCCGCCCATCTCCTGGTCGCCGTCCCCGTTCGAGCCTCCGACGCCGACGCCGACCGTGACACTCGAGCCGACCTCGCCGCCCGAGCCGACGGCGACGCCTCAGCTCACCCTGGCGCCCGACGCTTCCCCTGACGCGGACGCCGACGCGGACACGGAGGTTCACGTCGATGTCGATGTCGCCGTGAACGTCGATGGCGCCGTGGACGCGGACGTGGACGCGGACGTGAACCTGGACGTAGACGTGGATGGGGACGTGAACGTCGGCCTGAGCCTCGGCATATCGCCCCTCGCCAGCTCCTGACCTGCTGGTTCTCCCCGTTCAGAGATCAGGTGTGACGTTTTTCCGGACCGTGACGCAGTAGTGAGTGAGCCGACTGGTCATCGGCCGCGCATCGAGCCGGGGTTCCCCCCGTACCTTCGGCTCAGCGCATCGGCGCGGGCGGGACACGTTCCCCCGGTCCCGCCCGCGCCACCTCTCCCTCCGCGCCGTGAGCCGGCGCCGCGTGCGGCCGCTACCAGTAGATGACGACCTTGTCGCCGTTGCGGACCTGCCCGAAGAGCGACGCGATCTTCTTCTCGTCCCGGACATTGACGCAGCCGTGCGAGGCGCCGGAGTAGCCGCGGGCCGCGAAGTCCGCGGAGTAGTGCACCGCCTGGCCGCCGCTGAAGAACATCGCGTACGGCATCGGGGTGTCGTACAGCGTCGAGACGTGGTGCCGGGACTTCCAGTACACCTCGAACGTGCCCTCGCGGGTCGGGGTGTACTGCGAGCCGAAGCGGACGTCCATCGACGACTTCACCGTGCCGTCGATCATCCACGAGAGCGTGCGGCTGTTCTTGCTGATGCACAGCACCCGCCCCGTCATGCACCGCGGATCGGGCTTGGCGACCGGCTTGGTGGTGGGCGGACGCAGTTCGTCGCGCGTCGGCTTCCTGGTCATCCCGAGCAGCTTCTGCCAGGTGTCCGTGTCCGTCGCGCCGGTGCGCGGCAGACCGCGCTTGCCCTGGAACGAGGAGACGGCGGTGACCGTGACGGAGCCGTAGTAACCGGTGGGGCTGCGGTCGAAGTGGCCTATCTGGCGCAGCCTGGCCTGGAGCTCCCGTACCTGCTCGCTCTCCGCGCCGCTCGCCATCAGCGTCTTGGGCTTCGCCGCGCTCGGGGTGGGCGCCGGGCTCGTCCTGGTGTCGGCGATGGGCCGCGGCGGCGCGGTCGACGGCTCAGAAGGCTCGGCCGGTTCGCTGGGCTCGGCCGGCTCGGGCGTGGGCGTGACACGCGCGCCGCCGGCCGGCTTGGCGTCGGCCACCGGCCCGCTGTTGGCCGGCTGCACCGTACAGCCGACGCTCACGGCCAGCACGGCGGCCGTGGCGAGCCCTCTGCACAGGCCGGATTTCGTGAGCATTCTCGTCCCCCCAAGATTTCCCGTGTCCCAAGGCAGCTGTTCTGTGGTTCAGACGGTTTTCCGTCCGGCGCGGTTGCGTAGCGCGTACGGAGCCTTCCGCCGGAGTCATCTTCCCTTGACGGGAGGTGAATTCCAGCGGGCGGTTCGCCAAAAAGAAAGTACTTTCCGCCATGTTCTCCGGCCGGGCTGACATGATCCCGCGCATGGAGAGCGGCGCTGCCCGTTCCCCCGCGCGGCGGTGAGCCGGAAACCGCCCGCCGCGCCTCGCGGAAGATCATCCAGTCCACGAGACAAGCCCAAGAGACCTACCCAAGAGACATAAGAGACACAACAGAAGCGCACTTTCAGTAATTCCTGTTTCCTCGTGAGGGTTCTCTGTCATGACGACCGCATACGAAGACAAGCCGCGCCCGCGTGAACTCAATGACGTTCGCGGCTGGTTCCCCCCTCTTGATCAGGTTCTCTTCGAGAGGCTGCTCACCCGTCAGGAAGACCGAGGCGAGCGGGGCGATCTGCTGGAGCTCGGCGTCTTCATGGGCAAGAGCGCGATCTTCCTGGGCCACCATCTGCGGGACGGGGACCGGTTCACCGTCTGCGACCTCTTCGAGTCGGAGGCCCCCGACCTGGCCAACAGCGCGGAGACGGCGAAGTCCTATCCGACGCTGACCCGGGACGCGTTCGAGCGGAACTACCTCTCCTTCCACGACGAGCTGCCGCGCGTGCTCCAGGCGCCCAGCTCCGTCATCCCCGGCGAAGTCGAGCCGAAGTCGTGCCGTTTCGTGCACATCGACGCCTCGCATCTCTACGAGCACGTGTACGGGGACATCGGTGCGGCGCGGGAGCTTCTGAAGCCGGGCGGCATCGTCGTCCTCGACGACTTCCGCTCCGAGCACACCCCCGGCGTCTCCATCGCCACCTGGGAGGCGGTGCTCACGCGCGGACTGCGCCCGATCTGTCTGAGCACCCAGAAGCTGTACGGCACCTGGGACGACCCCGAGCCGATCCAGGACGAACTGATCGCCATGGCCGAGGAGCGCGAGGACTGCGACCTCAGCGTCCAGCAGGCGGCGGGCCACCGGATCGTACGGCTGAAGAGCCGGGGCATGACGGCGCCTGACTTCCCCTTCTCCAAGTACTACACGGAGGAGACGCCGGCCCCGGCCGAGCTGCCAGGACCCGAGCCGGTCGCGTCCCCCGCGGCGCCCCGGCGCAGGTCGGCCCGGTCCCGGGTCCGGCGCGTCGCCATCGATGTCCTGCCGCCCGTGATCACCCGCGCGGTCCAGCGCAGCAGGGCCCAGCGCCGGGCGTGAGCGCCGCTGTGGGGCGGCTTCCCGCGTGTGGCCCGCCACTCGACGCGCACCCGCCGCTACAGTCCGTCGCGAAGGCCGTCGTCACCGGAAGGCGACGGCGGCCGGCGGATGACGGCGGTCGGTCCAGCGGGAGGCACAGCAGATGGCGCGCGAGCCCGGCAGCGTACGAGTCACCGAGAGCGGACTGCCCATCGAGCCGGTCTACGGCCCCGACGCGCTGGACGGGTGGGATCCCCGGGAGAAGCTCGGCGAGCCGGGCTCGTACCCCTTCACCCGCGGCGTCTACCCAACGATGTACACCGGCCGGCCCTGGACGATGCGTCAGTACGCGGGCTTCGGCACCGCGGTCGAGTCCAACGCCCGCTACCGGCAGCTGATCGCGCACGGCACGACCGGCCTGTCCGTCGCCTTCGACCTGCCGACCCAGATGGGGCACGACAGCGACGCGCCGATCGCGAGCGGTGAGGTCGGCAAGGTCGGGGTCGCGATCGACTCGCTCGACGACATGCGCGTACTGCTCGACGGGATTCCGCTGGACCAGGTCTCCACCTCGATGACGATCAACGCGCCCGCCGCCCTCCTGCTCCTTCTCTACCAACTGGTTGCGGAGGAGCAGGGCGTCCCGGCGGCGCGGCTGACCGGCACCATCCAGAACGACGTGCTCAAGGAGTACATCGCGCGGGGCACGTACATCTTCCCGCCCAAGCCCTCGCTGCGGCTGACCGCGGACATCTTCCAGTACTGCCGGGCCGAGATCCCCCGGTGGAACACCATCTCGATCTCCGGCTACCACATGGCGGAGGCCGGGGCCTCGCCCGCGCAGGAGATCGCGTTCACGCTGGCCGACGGCATCGAGTACGTACGGACGGCGGTCGCCGCCGGCATGGACATCGACGACTTCGCGCCCAGGCTCTCCTTCTTCTTCGTGGCGCGTACGACCCTCCTCGAAGAGGTCGCCAAGTTCCGCGCCGCGCGCCGCGTCTGGGCCCGGGTGATGCGCGACGAGTTCGGCGCCAAGGACCCCAAGTCGCTGATGCTGCGCTTCCACACCCAGACGGCCGGGGTGCAGCTGACCGCGCAGCAGCCCGAGGTCAATCTCGTACGGGTGGCGGTCCAGGGGCTGGCGGCGGTCCTCGGCGGTACGCAGTCGCTGCACACCAACTCCTTCGACGAGGCCATCGCCCTGCCGACGGACAAGTCGGCGCGGCTCGCGCTGCGTACACAGCAGGTGCTGGCGTACGAGACGGATGTCACCGCGACCGTCGATCCCTTCGCCGGCTCGTACGCCGTCGAGCGGATGACGGACGAGGTGGAGGCCGCCGCGGTCGCCCTGATGACCCGGATCGAGGACATGGGCGGCGCGGTCGAGGCCATCGAACGGGGCTTCCAGAAGGGCGAGATCGAGCGCAGCGCGTACGCCGTCGCGCGGGAGACGGACAGCGGCGAGCGCGTGGTCGTGGGCGTCAACCGCTACGCGATGGACGAGGAGGAACCGTACGAACCCCTGCGCGTCGACCCGGCGATCGAGGCCCAGCAGGCGGCCCGGCTGGCCCGGTTGCGGGCGGAACGCGACCAGGGCGCGGTGAACGCGGCGCTCACCGCGCTGCGGAAGGCCGCGGAGGGCACGGAGAACGTCCTTCACCCGATGAAGTCGGCGCTCAAGGCGCGGGCGACGGTGGGGGAGGTCTGCGACGCGCTGCGGCAGGTGTGGGGGACGTACGTGCCGACCGACGCGTTCTGACGGACGCGTTCTGACGTTCCGCATCCGGCGCGGGCCACGGAAGGGGAGCGTGCGTCCGGTCGCCGGACGCCTCGTGTGAGGGGGCGGGCGCATGTGCGACACTCCGGCACATGCTGGGTGTTACTGATCTGCCGACCTATCTGATCGGCCTCGTCCTGATCGTCCTGCTGCCGGGACCGAACTCCCTCTATGTGCTCTCGGTCGCGGCCCGCCGCGGGACCGGGCCCGGATACAAGGCCGCCGCGGGCGTCTGGTGCGGTGACACCGTGCTCATGGTGCTCTCCGCCGCGGGCGTCGCGTCGCTGCTCCAGGGCAACGCACTGCTCTTCGGGATCGTGAAGTACGCGGGCGCCGGGTATCTGACCTGGCTGGCCATCGGGATGATGCGGGCGGCGTGGTCGCTGTGGCGCAGCCGGCACGAGAGTACGGAGGGGGCCGGCGAACCCGGTAGCGCGCCGGAGGCCGTCGAGCGGCCGTACCGCCGGGCCTTGGTGATAAGCCTGTTCAATCCGAAGGCGATCCTGTTCTTCATCTCGTTCTTCGTGCAGTTCGTGGATCCCGGCTACGCGCATCCCGCGCTGTCGTTCGTGCTGCTGGGAATCCTCGCCAATGTGGCCAGCGCGCTTTATCTCTCGGCCCTGATCTTCGGCGGTACGAAGCTGGCCGCGGCCTTCCGCCGCCGCAAGCGCCTCTCGGCGGGGGTCACGAGCGCGGCCGGAGCGCTGTTCCTCGGCTTCGCCGTGAAGCTCTCGGTGAGCAGCGTATGACGGCGGGGACGGCGGGGACGGCCGGGGCGGGCGGTACGGACCACGGCCCGGCGTCCCGCGTGGTGCTGGCGAGCTGGCCGACACCGCTGGAACCGGCGCCCCGGCTGGCGCGTGCGGTGGGGCTCGGCCCCGACGACCTGTGGATCAAGCGCGACGACCTCATCGGGCTCGGCGGTGGTGGGAACAAGGTCCGCAAGCTGGAGTGGCTCTGCGGCGCGGCGCTGGCGGCGGGCGCGAAGACGCTGGTCACCAGCGGAGCCCCGCAGAGCAACCACGCCCGCCTCACGGCGGCCGCGGGCGCCAGGCTCGGACTGGGTGTCGTCCTGGTCCTCGCCGGAAACCCGGACGACTCCGCCTCGGGCAACCTCGCGCTCGACGGACTCCTCGGCGCGGAGATCGTATGGGCGGGAGACACCGACGGGACCGCGCTCGCGGCCACGCTGAAGGAGGTCACGGACCGCCTGCGGCGCGAAGGGGCCGCGCCCGCGCTGATCCCGTTCGGCGGATCGAGCGTGACGGGAGCCCTCGGCTACGCGGAGTGCGGCCGCGAACTGCTCGCCCAGGCACCAGACCTGTCGCAGGTGATCACGGCGGTCGGTTCCGGAGGCACGATGGCGGGGCTGGTGTACACGCTCGGCGGGGAGCGGGTGCTCGGCGTCCACTGCGGCGCGGTTCCGGACCCGGTGCGGACCGTGAGCGACCTCGTGGCCGGACTGTCGGCGGAGGGCGTGACAGCGGACGGCGTCGTGCCGGACGGCGTCGTGCCGGAAGGGCTGAGGATCCGGCTCGACCAGGTCGGGGACGGATACCCGAGCCTTACGGAACCGGTGAAGGCCGCCATGAGCGTCGCGGCGCGTACCGAGGGAATCATCCTGGACCCGGTCTACACGGGCCGGGCGATGGCGGGCCTGATCGCGGCGGTCAAGGACGGAGACGTGCGTCCTGGCCGGCGGACGGTCTTCCTCCACAGCGGAGGACTGCCGGGCTTCTTCGGCCACGGCGCCACGGTGACCTGGGCGAAGAACCCCGGGCTCCAGTGACCCGACCGCACGCCCCCTAGCCGAAACGCAGGTCCGTGCTGGTCGTGATCTCGCCGAACCGGGGGAGGTCAAGCGTCACCGCGGCATGCTCGGCCCGCTCCATGGGGCCTAAGTGACGCCCGAAGCGGTTCGTTCGCCTGACCGACGGTGTGAGTTCACCTCAGGGGCCGGGAGGTTTCCTACCCTGTCACCCACCCACCATCTGTCCGTGGGGGAGTAGACGCCGGGAGCAGCATGACGAAGGCCCGCAGCCTGTGGCCGAGATGGCGCGGCGGCAAATACGCCAAGGCCGCCAAGAGCACGAAGAGCGCCGCCGTCCCACCGGGCGGTCCGGCGCCCGGCGCCCGGATCAGTCCGACGGCGCCCGCGGACTGCCTGCGTGCCTGTGCGCTGCACAGCGAGAGGCTCGTGGCGGGTGACGGTGACGACCGCAGGCGTACCGAGCTCGCCGGGAAGCTGCGGCAGCTCACAGCCGTCCACGCCGCGGCGCCCCTCCCGGCGTCCGGTATGGGCGCCGAGCTGTTCGACGCGCTGCTCGGCGTCGGCACCAAAGCCATGGAGTGCGGCGGCGACGAGCTGAAGCTCGCCCTGCTCATCAGCGACACCGTGCTGACCGAACGCGGGAACTCCCGCGCCGGCTGGCGGCTGCGCGCCCGGACGCTGGAGGCCCTCGGCGACGAGGCCGCGGCCGTCGAGGCGTACGACCGCTACCTCACGCTCACCTCCGACGACACGTACGGCGTCGCTCCCCGGCTCGCCGGACTGCGGATCGCCGCACGGTCCCAGGAGGAGATGCTCCAGCTGCTGGCCCGTGAGTGCCCCCGGGCCGAGGAGTTCTCCGCCGCGCCCGCGACCGACGTGTGGGCCGAGGGACTGGAGCTGCACGGCCGGGGCGACCGGGAGCAGGCGGAGCCGCGCCTGGTCGGCGCCCTGCTGGCCCTGGGCCGAGGCGGCGGGCCGGTGCCGGAACTCCAGGACGCCGTCGGCCACTACCTCGACCTGCGGATCGAGGCGGCCGGTGGCGACGCCTCCGAGCTGAGCGGACTCATCGGCCTCTACGCCGAACAGCGCAGGAACCGGATGCGGCCGCCGGTCGTCGACCCCACCTTCGGCGGCGTCGACTGGATCAGCCTCGGTGAGCTGCGCAATCTGATCGCGGGCCGGTCCGTCTGCCTGGTCGCCAACTCCCAGAGCCTCGGCGCCGGCACCCTGGGCCCGGAGATCGACGCGTACGACCTGGTCGTCCGCTTCAGCTCGTACCGGATCGACGCGGCGGCCACCGGCAGCCGTACCGACATCCATGCCACCAGCCACGAGCACCACTTCAACTGGGACCGGAAGGTCACCACGCGGCTGGTGTTCGGCGGCGCCTCCGACGAGTGGAGGTACGCGCTGCGCGAGCGGCTGGTGCCCGGGGCGCAGCGGTACGTGGCCGACGACTCGCTGCGCTGGCCGCTCCGCCATATCGGCGGGGTGGACTGGGACGCCTGGCCGTCCGTCCCGACGAGCGGCTTCAACACGCTCTGGCTGCTGGACTTCCTGGACGTCAGCCCGACGCTCGATCTGATCGGCTTCGACTTCTACGAGAGCGGTGTTCACCGCCTGCCCGGAGCGATGCGGATCCCCGTCACCTCCGAGCGCGAACGGGCGAGCGAGAAGGCCTGGGTCATGGAACGCGCACAGAGCGTCACCGATATGAGGATATCCCTGAGATGACCGCCACCAGCCTCTCCGGTGCCGACACCGGCGCCGACGCCGCTGGCGGCGTCGCTGTCCCGGCCCCCGCTGCCGCCCACGCGTCGCACGCGCTGACCGGCAAGCGCCGCATCGCCTTCGCCTCCTTCGTCGCAGACGACGACGTGCCCGCCTTCCTCGTACTGCTGCGCAGCCTCGCCCTGTCCAACCCGGGCCTGTGCGAGGACTTCATCGTCCTGCACGACGGTCTGCCGTCGGACGCCGCCGCCCGCATCAGCGCGCTGCATCCGCGGATCGAGCTGCGGCCGGTGGCCGGCGAGCGCTACGCGTCGTACGCCGGCGACGGTTCGTCCCGTACGGCCTTCTTCGGCCTCGACGTGTTCCGCGTCCGCGACTACGACACCGTGATCAGCCTGGATCCCGGCATCGCCGTCCTGGGCGACCTCGGTGAGCTGCTGGTGCTGCGCGAGGGGCTGGCCGCAGCCGACGGGCTCACCGCCGCGGGACCGCTGGTCATCCAGCGCGAGTATCTGACCGACGCGTTCTGCGCGCGGCTCGACGCCCTGGGCCGCAGCGGCGCGTACGACCGCGAGCGGACCGTCCGCGGCCTGCTCGACGCCGTGCTGGACGGGGACCTCCTCCCCCTCGACGGTACGGCGAAGTACAGCGCGGCCGAGGACGACCGGCGGAAATTCGAGCTCTCGGACGCCGCGTTCCACGCCGCGTACATGGCGCTGAACGGGACCACGCACCATGACCTGATCGTGCGCTACGGCACCGCGCACGTCGCCCGCACCGGGGATGTGGAGAGCGCCCGGCGCGTCGCCCTGGCCCATATCGGCGCGGGCGAGTTCCAGGAGGCGGCCGACCTGCTCGGCCAGGTCCGTATCCCGGTGAACGAGGCGTGGCCGCACGAGGTGTTCGGTCATGCGCTGATGAGCGTCTCGCGCTACGACGAGGCCAGGGCCCAGCTGCTGCTGGCCACCGCCGCCCCCAAGCGCGCCGCGACCGCCTTCGCGCGGCTGGCCCAGATCGCCTGGGTCCACGGCGACGACGGCGCGGCGCGGGAGTACGCGCTCGCGGGCCTCGCCACCGACCCCGCCCACCCGGCGGGCCGGGAGATGCTCCGCCGTACGCCGGTCCTGCCGACGCCGCGGGAGGGCGCGGCCGAGGACCAGCTCGCCCATGTCGCCTTCTACATGCCCCAGCAGGGCAACGCCGGGGACAAGCTGCTGCCCGAGTCCGTACGGCTGACCTTCGGCACCGACACCGGCCCGCGCCGCTGGCACTCGATCCACGCCCACCGGCTCTTCGACGAAGCGGCGCTGGAGCGGGTCAACGCCCGGCGCGGTCTGGTCATCGGCGGCGGCGGACTGTTCATCCCGGACACCGCGCCCAACGGCAACAGCGCCTGGCAGTGGAATGTCCCCGACGCGCTGCTGAAGCGCATCGACGTACCCGTGATGGTGTACGCGGTGGGCTTCAACGCCTTCGACGGGCAGTCCTACCGGCGCGAGCGCTTCGCCGCCAGTCTGCGTCAACTCGTCGAGCGTGCCGCCTTCTTCGGGCTCCGCAACCACGGTTCGATCGAGAAGGTCCGCGCGCTGCTGCCCGCCGGACTGCACGACAAGGTGCGCTTCCAGCCCTGCCCGACCACCGTCACCCGGCAGCTGGTCGACGGCTGGACCGATCCCGAGCACCGCGAGAACACCGTTCTGGTCAACGCCGCGTACGACCGGGCGGGGCTGCGCTTCGGCCATGACTACGGGCACTTCCTCGCCGAGATGGCCACGGCGGTACGGGCGCTGGGCGCCCACGCCGAGGTGAAGTGCGTGGCGCATTCGCTCGACGACGAGCGGATCGCCTTCGACCTGCGGCGCGAGCACGGCATCTCGCTGCCGGTGATCCCGATGTACGACTTCGGGAACGACGCGATCCGGGACCTCTACGCCCGTACGAAGCTGGTGATCGGGATGCGCGGGCACGCGGGGATGATCCCGTTCGGCTGCGGGACGCCGATCATCAGCCTGATCTCGCACCCCAAGATGGCGTACTTCCTGTCCGACATCGAGCGCCCGGAGTGGGGTGTCTCCGTCCACGACAAGAACCTCGGGGCGCTGCTCACCGAGCGGGCGCTCGGGCTGCTGGACGACCATGCCGCGGCCGTGGCCGACGTACACGGCCGGCAGCAGGAACTGTGGAAGATCACGCAGGCGAACGCGGCGGATCTGCGGGCGGTCCTGGGGACCTCGGCCGGCTGAGCCGCCGCACCCGGTCCACCGGGACACGAGCCGGGACCTGAGTCAGGACCTGAGCCGGGACATGAAGGAGGGCGGGCCACTCGTCAGTGGCCCGCCCTCCCCCCCCGGTACATCAGCCCCCGTCAGGAACCCGTGCGCAGCACCGTCCGCCGCAGCTTCCGCGCCCGCCGCACCATCCGCCGCGCCGTCGCGTTCCGCGGCAGACGCGCCAGCTGCGCCGGGACCGCGCCCGGCAGCGCGAGCGCCGTGAGCCGGCGCCGCTTGAAGTAGCGCCAGGTGTACTGGTTCAGCTGCTGTGAGAGATACGCCTCCGCCGCGGGCCGCAGCTCGGGATAGATCTGCGGCTGCATCGCGTAGCCGACGGCCGCGACCAGCTCCGCCACCCGGGCGTCGGGCCGGTGCTTCCCGTCGTCGTCCAGCGGCGGCAGCAGCGCGTCCACGATCGTCACCGGCACACGGTTGCTGTTCTGGTACGGAGCGAGCCGCTCCAGCAGCAGTTCCGTGCCGGTACGCGCCACCGGGAGGCCGTAGAAGGCGGACGCCGTGAACAGGGCCGTGGAGAAACAGCCGACGACCAGCGCCGGCTTCAGCCGCCGGTACAGCACCTCGGCGAGCACCGGGCTGTCCAGGATGGTCAGATCGGCGCCGAGCTTCTCCGCCTCCCGCTCCAGCAGCCGCGACCAGACGGCCGGGGCGCTGGGGTGCGGCTTGAACACCACCTGGGTGTGCCCGAGGGCGACCGCGCCCCGGACCATCCGGATGTGCAGGTCCTCCTCCTCGCGCTCGCTGAGGATGCCCAGCGCCGAGAGGTACTGGCCGAGCAGCAGCGCCGGAGGCACCGACGGCGTCTCGATGCCGGTCGCGCTCACGTCGTCGGTGAGTTCGTCCAGGACCCGGGTGAACGCCTCCGTGGGCACCAGCTCGGGTTCGACACCGAACTCGGTGAGGAGCAGCGGCTTGAGCCCCGGTACGAGATCGAGATGGAGCAGTCTGCGCACCCGTTCACCGACCAGCGGCTCGATCTTGGACCGGGTGGGGCCGTAGCTCATCAGCCCGTCCGCGTACACCTCGACCGGTGCGCCGGTGAAGATCTGCGCGATGGCGAGGGCCGGGTTGACCTGGATCGACTCGACGATCAGCTCCACGCTGTCGTCGCCGAGGTGCCAGGCCAGCCGCAGATGGCGCTCCCAGATGGGGATGTCGTCGGGCCGCGGGGCCCAGCCGCCCGGATGGAAGGGCGCGATGGTCTCGTTCCACGACACCAGGTCGTCGAACCGGCCGCGCAGCTGCTCGAACCCCGGCATCTCGTCGACGGACGGCGACAGTTCGGGTGATCCCGCGTTGTTGCAGACGACCAGCAGGCGCCGGCCGACCGGCCGGAAGAGACCCGCGTCGATCGCGGCGGCCAGGGTGGCGGCTCCGTAGAGGGTGGAGACACAGAAGACCTGCGTCGTGCCGGTGCCGGCGTTCGTACCGCGGGCCGGGAAGGGCGACGCCATCACGCTGCCGCCTTCCCGCCGGACACCGGCCGCCTTCGCAGGCGGCGCAGCAGGACGGAACGGTCCAGGTCCATCGAATCCAGCGCTTCCTTCAAGATGTCCTGGGGCAGTCGTTTCAGAGCGGCGGCGCTCATGGAGCGCAATTGGCGGGCCACGGCCGGCTCGAACCGCTCTTTCGATCCCAGATGGTGGGCGATGATGGCGCAGTAGGTGCGTACGGCCTTGCCCAGAAAACGGTCCGCTTCCTCGTCCTTCGAGGTTTCCTCGATGACCTGGTCGAAAGCCCGGATGAAATCGAGCTGCCGTACGTCCCCGATCTGGGTGAGCGACGTGGCGACCCCGCGCCGGTAGAAGATTCCCAGCAGGCCGACCGCGGCGAAGGACTCCGCCTCGCGGTGCAGCCGCCAGATCCACGGCCGGTCCTCGGCCGTCCGCAGCCCGTCCGTGAAGTGAATGAGACCGCGGTCGACCAGACGCCGGTGGTAGATGCCCGCCCAGGCGAACGGATAGTCGACGGAGGTGGACCGGTGGGAGGGCAGGATCCAGTCCCGCGGCCGCAGCACCTCGTCGCGCCGGCCGACGGGCACGCGCTGGACCGTACGGGCCCTGGCCGTGAACTGGACATGGTCCGTACGGACGAAGTCGCAGCCCAGTCCCTCGATCGTCGCGAGCAGCCGCTCGTAGTAGCCGGGGGCCACCCAGTCGTCACCATCGAGGTACGTGACGTACTCGCCGCGTGAGGCGTCGAGGCCCGTATTGCGCGCGGTCGCCAGTCCACCGTTCCGTTCATGTCTGAGCAGGACCGCCCCCGGAAGCTCGCGCTCGGCGCGTTCGAGGATCTCCGGGGTTCCGTCGGTCGAACAATCGTCGACAAGAAGGAACTCGAAGTCCTCACGGCTGTTCGCTCGGAGGCTTCTAAGGGTTTCGAGGGCGTATGTCTGCACGTTGTAGAACGGCACGACGACGGAGAGCTTGACCACTCACCTGACGCTAGGCGGCGGCCCGTCATTCGGCCTGACATCCGGACGCATGGAAGGTGAACGAAGAATGGCGGAACGGTGAACCAGCCCGCTTCCCGGCCGTTCCGGACCGTTTCCGGGGCTCCGACGCCATTCGTAGATGTTCTGTTAACCCTTTATTGCCATTGAGTTGGGACGACAAACGGAATGACTTCCTAACGTCCTCGTCGTGCCATCACGTACCAGCCAAGCGGTCCGGGTCGCCGTGCTCGCCGACTCCGACACCCGGTGGAAGTGGGGTGCGCTCACCGCGCGCCGCATCGCCCCGGCAGGCCGCTCCACAGAGCTCAGCGGGTTTCTGCTGCGCGGACGAGCTACGCCCACCGCCCGACAGCTCGCGGAGGTCGGCGCGGAGGCTGACGCCCTGCGCGAGATGACCGGCACCGACTTCCTGCGGACGCTGCGGGAGGAGCAGTACGACGTGGTCGTGCTGGCCCTGGTCGGCGGCGCCGTACAGGCGATGCTGCACGGGATAGCCGCTCTGAAGCTGGCGAGCAGACCCGTCGTCGTCACCGGCTATGTGGGAGTCGTCTACGAGAAGCTCTCCGACGGCCTGCTGCTGCGGCACGGCGCGGATGTCGTCCTCGCCAACTCCCGTTACGACGCGAAGCGGTTCCGCGCCGTGTACGAGGGAGTGGGCGCCGACGCCTCCTCGGTGACCGAGGCCGCGCTGCCGTTCCTCGGCGGCGAGCGGTACGTCTCCGAGGAAGCCCGCGACACCGTCGTCTTCGCCGCCCAGCCGTCCGTGCCGGCCAGCCGGGCCGACCGTACGTATCTGCTGCGGCGCCTCGTCCAGCACGCCCAGCTGCACCCGCGGCGCGAGGTCCTGCTGAAGCTGCGCAGCCGGGTCGGCGAGCACACCACGCACGTGGAGGAGTTCCCGTACCAGCGGCTCGCCGAGAAGCTGCCCGGCGGTCTGCCGCCCAACTTCAGGCTCGTGTACGGGAACATGGGCGAGGTCCTCGACCGCACCGATCTGCTGGTCACCGTCTCCTCCACGGCGGCCCTGGAGTCCCTGCACCGGCGCATCCCCACGGCGATCCTCACCGACTTCGGGGTGCGCGAGCCGCTCGGCAACCACCACTTCATCGGCTCGGGCTGCCTGGCCTCCTGGGACCAGCTGGACAGCGGCCACCGGCCGCGCCCCGATCCCGTCTGGGCGGACCAGCAGGGCGTCGCCGCGGACGGCTCGTACTCCTCGGCCTTCGACACGGCCCGCGAGCGCGTCGCCGAGCTGCTCGACGAGACCGAGCTCCCCGCCGTCAGCCCGTATTACACGGCCACCACCGCGCCCGGATATCTGCCGGGGCTGCTCGCCCGCTACCACCTGGCGGCCGACGGCACCCCGCTGACCACCCCGGCCGCTTCGAGCAGCACCAGCGGGGTCCGCCGTGTGGTGCGCGAGGCCGTACGCGGAGCGGCGCGCGGCGCCTACCGCCACGGCGTGCAGCGCGTGGCCCCCGTCATCCGCCGGATGGGCGAGCTGTGAACCGCCGAGCCGCCGACCAAGGAGTACCGATGACCGTCCTCGCCGTGATCCCCGCCCGCGGTGGATCCAAGGGCGTCCCCGCCAAGAATCTCGCCCCCGTCGGCGGTGTCCCGCTGGTCGTGCGCGCGGTCCGCGCCTGCCTGGCGGCCCGGCGGGTGACCGATGTCGTCGTCTCCACGGACGACGCGGCGATAGCCGACGCGGCCCGCTCCGCCGGGGCCGAGGTCGTCCTGCGTCCCGCCGCCATCGCGGGGGACACCGCGACCAGCGAGGCAGCGGTGCTGCACGCGATGGACGCCTACGGGGCGATGCGCGGCGCGAGCGCGGACGTCGTCCTGCTGGTCCAGTGCACCAGCCCGTTCATCACGGGCGAGGACCTGGACGGCGTCACGAGCGCCGTCACCGAGGACGGCGCCGACACCGCCCTGACCGTCGCGCCGACCCACGGCTTCATCTGGCGCAACGACGGCGCGGCGAGCGCCGAGCGGGACGGCTACGGCGTCAACCACGACAAGGCGAACCGGCCGCGCCGCCAGGACCGTCCCCAGGAGTACCTGGAGACCGGCGCCGCGTACGCGATGCGCGCCGAAGGCTTCCGCGAGGCCAAGCACCGCTTCTTCGGCAGGACCGCGCTCGTCAGGACGGACCCCGCGCGGGTCCTGGAGATCGACGATCCGCACGATCTGGCCCGCGCCCGCGCCCTCGCGCCGCTGCTCGACCCGGCCGTCCTGCCCGGCTACGACGACATCGACGCCGTCGTACTCGACTTCGACGGAACCCAGACCGACGACAAGGTCTTCGTCGACTCGGACGGCCGCGAAATGGTCGCCGTCCACCGCGGCGACGGCCTCGGCATCGCCGCGCTGCGCCGCTCCGGCCTGGAGCTGCTCATCCTCTCCACCGAGCAGAACCCGGTCGTCGCGGCCCGCGCGAGAAAGCTTCAGGTGCCGGTACTCCACGGCATCGACCGCAAGGACCTCGCACTCAAGCAGTGGTGCGACGAGCACGGGATCACGCCCGAGCGTGTGCTCTACGTCGGCAACGACGTCAACGATCTCCCGTGCTTCGGCCTCGTCGGCTGGCCGGTGGCCGTCGCGAGCGCCCATGACGCCGTACGCGCCGCGGCGCGTGCCGTCACCACGACCCCCGGCGGCGAAGGGGCGATCCGTGAGATCGCCGCCTGGCTCCTCGGTCCGGGTCTGCACACCCCCCACAACACCCTCAACAAGTAAGGACCCACCCATGAGCACCGACGCCACCTCCCGCCTGCGGACCTTCGGCACGCGGACGGCCGGGCCCGGCCGCCCCGTCTATGTCACGGGTGAGATCGGCATCAACCACAACGGCGAGCTGGACAACGCCCTCGCCCTGATCGACGTGGCCGCCGACGCCGGCTGCGACGCGGTCAAGTTCCAGAAGCGCACCCCGGAGATCTGCACCCCGCGCGACCAGTGGGACATCGAGCGCGACACCCCCTGGGGCCGGATGACGTACATCGACTACCGCCACCGCGTCGAGTTCGGCGAGGACGAGTACCGCACCATCGACGAGCACTGCCGCAAGCGCGGTATCGACTGGTTCGCCTCCCCGTGGGACACCGAGGCTGTCGCCTTCCTGGAGAAGTTCGACCTGCCCGCCCACAAGGTGGCCTCCGCCTCCCTCACCGACGACGAGCTGCTGCGCGCCCTGCGCGCCACCGGCCGTACGGTCATCCTCTCCACCGGCATGTCGACGCCGAAGCAGATCCGCCACGCGGTCGAGGTCCTGGGCAGCGAGAACATCCTGCTCTGCCACGCCACGTCGACGTACCCGGCCAAGGCCGAGGAGCTCAACCTGCGCGTGATCAACACCCTCCAGGCCGAGTACCCGAACGTGCCGATCGGCTACAGCGGCCACGAGACCGGTCTGCAGACCACCCTCGCCGCCGTCGCCCTCGGCGCCGCCTTCGTCGAGCGTCACATCACCCTCGACCGCGCCATGTGGGGCTCCGACCAGGCCGCCTCGGTCGAGCCGCAGGGCCTGCAGCGCCTGGTCCGCGACATCCGCACCATCGAGGAGTCCCTCGGTGACGGTGTCAAGAAGGTGTACGAGTCGGAGCTCGGCCCGATGAAGAAGCTCCGCCGCGTCGCGGGCGTCATCGCCGAGGCCGCCGAGCCGGTGGCGGTCTGACGCCATGACCGGTGCCGGCGGGGGCCGCTCCCCGCAGCCTCGTGCGACCGCTCCGGCGATTGCTTTCGTGGAGAGCCCGGTCCAGCTGCTGAACGTGCTGGAGTGGGCCAGGGCGAGCGCGACCGGTGACGCCCTCACCGTCGTCGTGCTGTCGCCGACCGATCCCATGTCACGCGGCCAGCTCCGCCGGATGGCCGAGCTGGCCCGCGACGAGGGCTTCACCGTGCGCTGGCAAGAGGCGCGCGGTGGAGCGGGGGCGCCCCTGCGGACCGTCCGGGAGCTGGCGCCGCTGCTGCGCCGGGCCGGCCGGATCGTCATCGGCGATCCGTTCTCCCGCTACGTACAGCTGCTGCTGACCCTGGTCGGCGGCAAGGAACTGACGGTCGTGGACGACGGCACGGCCACGATGGAGTTCATCGGGCAGCTCGCCCGCGGTGAGCGGCTGGTGCGCTGGCACCGGCGCGGCGGCGGCCGCGGGCCGAGGGAACTGGTCCTCGCGCCCGTCACCGCGGCCGCGCGGCGCCGGCTGACCCCGTCCGCCACCCGTACGGTCGAGGTCTTCACGTCGATGCCCGTCGAGGAGGTGCCGGAGGGCGTCACCGTGACGGCCAACCGCTTCGCGTGGACGCGGGCCACCTTCGGCCCGCCCCGGATCACCGCGGGCGCGGACATGGTCGGCACCTCGCTGGTCGAGACGGGCGTGGTCGACGCGGACCAGTACACCGAGGCGGTCATCGCGCTCGCCCGCACCCACGGCGCCACCCGGTACTTCGCGCACCGCCGCGAGAACGTGGACAAGCTGCACCGGCTGCACGCGGCGACCGGTCTGGAGATCGTCCGCCCGGACCTGCCGCTGGAGCTCATCGCGCGGCGCGGCCCGATCGGGAGCACCGTCCTGAGCTTCCCCTCCACCGTGGTGCACACCCTCCCGCTGGCCCTCGCCGGGACCGGCGTACGGGTCGCGGTGTGCGACATCGCACCGGAGTGGCTCAAGGAGACGGCCTCGCCCCGGGCGCAGGGCTTCCTGTCCGGGGTCACGGGCACGGCCCGCGACGTCCACCGGCTGCCCCGGCTGCCGTCACCCGCCTGAGGCACGGCCGGCCGGGCCACCCGGCCGGCCGTGCCTCGCGGGGCGGGAACAGTGATCAACCCATAAAATTGGGGCACTGGGAAAGGGCGGCAGCTTACCCACCCCGGCGGTCCGTCATACGTTCACGGGCAGATTTCTTGGCCTAACGGGCTGAAATTTTGTTGATCGCTGATCAGTTGACCCCCGAAGGGGCCTACCCTTCAACAGGTGAGCCAGTTGATGTCCCGTGAGTCCGAGACCGACCTGCCCGGCGACGCCGCACTTCCCGGTGCGCTGCCCGAGGCACTGCGCGCCGAGCTGATCGCCTTCCGCCGGGACATGCACATGCATCCCGAGCTGGGCAACCAGGAGTTCCGCACCACCAGCGCGCTCAAGCACCGGCTGGAGCAGGCCGGGCTCACGCCCCGGGTGCTCAACACGGGCACCGGGCTCATCTGCGACGTAGGGACCTGGGACGGCGTCCGTCCCATGCTGGCGCTGCGCGCCGACATCGACGCGCTCCCCATCCCGGACACCAAGACAGGGGTGCCGTACCGCTCCACCGTGGCCAATCGCGCGCACGCCTGCGGCCACGACATCCACACCACCGCCGTCCTCGGCGCCGGACTGGTCCTGGCCGGCCTCGACCGGCAGGGTCTCCTGCCGAACGCGGTGCGGCTGATCTTCCAGCCCGCCGAGGAGGTGCTGCCCGGCGGCGCCCCCGACGCGATCGAATCCGGCGTCCTGGACGGCGTCGGAAGGATCATCGCGGTGCACTGCGACCCCCGCGTCGACGCCGGTCTGATCGGGCTGCGCCCCGGCCCGATCACCTCCGCCTGCGACCGGCTGGAAATCAGCCTCGACGGCCCCGGCGGCCACACCGCCCGCCCGCATCTCACCACCGATCTGGTCACCGCGGCGGCGAAGGTGGTCACCGACGTCCCCGCGCTGCTGGCCCGCCGGGTCGACGCCCGCTCCGGGCTCGCCGTCACCTGGGGCCGTATCGAGTCCGGGCACGCCTGCAATGTCATCCCGCAGCACGCCGAGCTCTCCGGCACGGTCCGCTGCCTGGATCTGCCCGCCTGGCGGGACGCGCCGGACCTGGTCCATGCCGCGATCGACGAGATCGCCACGCTCCATCACGCGAAGTCGCAGATCAACTACATCCGCGGAGTCCCGCCGGTCGTCAACGACCCGGTCATCACGGAACTGCTGCGCGCCGCCCAGACCGCCCGCCGCGGTTCGTACGCAATCGAGGACACCGAGCAGAGTCTCGGCGGAGAGGACTTCTCCTGGTATCTGGAACAGGTGCCGGGCGCGATGGCGAGGCTCGGCGTGCGGACGCCGGGAGACCCGGTCCACTACGACCTGCATCGTGGGGATTTCGATGCCGACGAGCAGGCGATCGAGGTCGGCGTGGAGCTTTTCACCGCCGCCGCGTTGATCGACGGCAACCGTTTGTAATCGGCCATGACACCTCCCGTTCGCGACGATCCGATAACAGCTTCCGTACAGGTCATTATCTGACATCTACGCGCGTTACGATCGCCGCGAAACCAGCGCCGGAAGAGGCGCTTCGGTCAGGTTGAAGGGACCACCCTCTTGCGCCGGGTAACCAAGATCGCTGCGGCGGGGATCGCCTCCGCCGCGCTCGCTCTGACTGCCACCGCTTGTGGCAGCACGTCGGCCGACAAGGCCAAGGACAGCAGTGACGCGTCGAGTTCCGCCAAGGACGGCGTCAAGGTCGGTGTGGCCTATGACGTGGGCGGCCGCGGCGACCACTCCTTCAACGACTCCGCCGCGCGCGGCATAGACAAGTCCAAGGCCGAGTTCGGTGGTGAGGTCAAGGAACTGACCGCCAAGACCACCGACACCGAGGCGGACCGCGTCGAGCGCCTCACGCAGCTCGCCCAGGCCGGATACAACCCGGTCGTCGGCATCGGCTACGCCTACTCCAACTCGATGAAGCAGGTGGCGGTCAAGTTCCCCGACACCACCTTCGGCATCGTCGACTCGGTCGTCGACGCGAAGAACGTCGACAACATCGTCTTCACCGAGGAGCAGGGCTCCTACCTCGCGGGTGTCGCCGCGGCGCTGAAGACGAAGTCGAAGCACGTCGGCTTCATCGGCGGCGTCGACGTTCCGCTGATCAAGAAGTTCGAGGCGGGCTTCGTGCAGGGTGTCAAGGACACCGACAAGAGCATGAAGGTCGACGTCCAGTACCTGTCGCACGGTTCTGACACCTCCGGCTTCGCCAGCCCCGACAAGGGCAAGGCCGCTGCGCAGGGCATGCTCGACAAGGGCGCCGACGTGATCTACAGCGCCGCGGGCTCCTCCGGCTCCGGCTCCATCGAGGCCGTCAACGGTGCCAAGGGCGCCTGGGCGATCGGTGTCGACTCCGACCAGTACAACCAGGCTTCCCTGGCCAAGTACAAGGACTCGATCCTGACCTCGGTCGTCAAGAACGTCGATGTCGGCGTCTACGACCTGATCAAGTCGATCCACGACAAGAAGCCGTTGGTCGGCACCAACAGCTACTCGCTCGCCAAGGACGGCGTCTCACTGTCCGCCAGCGGTGGCTTCATCAAGGACATCCAGCCGAAGATCGACGCCGCCAAGGCGAAGATCATCGACGGCTCCGTCACGGTCAAGACGACCCCGTGACCTGCTCCGGTCCGCGGATCAGAACGCTCGCGGCCGGCTGAGTGTACGGCCCGGTGAAAGGGGCTTCCCCTTTCACCGGGCCGATAACAATGTGTCAACTCTACGCGCGTAGGCGTGGGTTGACGCAGTAGCGTCACCGAACGCCCCCCGCCCCAACGCTCCTTCTCCGAGGAGAGTGCGCCATCAACGCGTCCAGCCCTCCCGCCGTCGAACTGCGCGGCATCACCAAACGCTTCCCCGGTGTCGTCGCCAACAGCGATATCGACATCACCGTTCGCAGAGGCACCGTGCATGCCCTCTGCGGCGAGAACGGTGCCGGCAAGTCAACCCTGATGAAGATCCTCTACGGCATGCAGAAGCCCGACGAGGGAACCATCACCGTCGACGGCGAGCAGGTCACCTTCGGCAGCCCCGCGGACGCCATCGCGCGCGGCATCGGCATGGTGCACCAGCACTTCATGCTGGCCGACAACCTCACCGTGCTGGAGAACGTCGCCCTCGGCGGCGAGAAGCTCTACGGCATCGGCACCAAGGCCCGCAACAAGATCAAGGAGATCTCGGACGCGTACGGCCTGAACGTCCGCCCCGACGTCCTCGTCGAGGAGCTCGGCGTCGCCGACCGGCAGCGCGTGGAGATCCTCAAGGTCCTCTACCGGGGCGCCCGCACCCTGATCCTCGACGAGCCCACCGCGGTCCTCGTCCCGCAGGAGGTCGAAGCGCTCTTCGACAACCTGCGCGGGCTGAAGTCCGAGGGCCTGACGGTCATCTTCATCTCCCACAAGCTGGGCGAAGTGCTCTCGGTGGCCGACGAGATCACCGTCATCCGCCGCGGTACGACCGTGGGCACCGCGGACCCGCGCTCCACCACCTCCAAGCAGCTCGCCGAGCTGATGGTCGGCAGTGAGCTGCCCTCCCCGGAGACGCGCGAGTCGACCGTCACGGACATACCCACGCTGCGGGTCCAGGACCTGAAGCTGACCGCGACCGACACCGACGGTGTCGTGCGTGACGTCCTCGCCGGGATCGACTTCACCATCCACCGCGGCGAGGTCCTCGGCATCGCCGGTGTCGAGGGCAACGGCCAGGCCGAACTCGTCGAAGCGATCATGGGCATGCGCGACCCGGACGGCGGTGTCATCACCCTCGACACCGCCGACATCTCCCACGCGCCGACCCGCAAGCGGCGCGAGAGCGGCATCGGCTACATCCCCGAGGACCGCCACCGGCACGGCCTGCTGCTGGAGGCCTCCCTCTGGGAGAACCGCATCCTCGGCCATGTCACCGAGCGCCCCAACTCCAAGGGCGGACTGCTCGACGCCAAGGCCGCCCGGCTCGACACCGAGCGGATCGTGCGCGAGTACGACGTACGCACCCCCGGTATCGAGGTCACCGCGGGCTCCCTGTCCGGCGGCAACCAGCAGAAGCTGATCGTCGGCCGCGAGATGAGCCACAGCCCCAAGCTGCTGATCGCCGCGCACCCCACCCGGGGTGTCGACGTCGGCGCGCAGGCCCAGATCTGGGACCAGATCAGGGAGGCACGCCGCGAAGGTCTCGCCGTCCTGCTGATCTCCGCCGACCTGGACGAGCTGATCGGCCTGTCCGACACCCTGCGGGTCATGTACCGCGGCCGTCTGGTCGCCGACGCCGACCCCGCCACGATCACCCCCGAGGAGCTGGGCTCCGCCATGACGGGGGCCGCCACCGGACACCTCGAGCACGGCGCCGAGTCCGCCGTAGCTGGGGAAGAGGACCGATGAAGAAGCTCACCTCCCGGGTCGACAAGGAGCGGCTGCTCCTCGCGATAGCGGCGCCCGTGCTGGCCGTGATCACCGCGTTGGTCGTCACCGCGCTGGTCATCGCCGTCACCGGCAAGAACCCCTTCGAGGCGTTCAACGACATGCTGTCGTACGGCTCTGCCAGCGACAGCCAGGTCTACATCCTCAACAAGGCGACCACGTACTACATCGCGGGCGTCGCGGTGGCCATCGGCTTCCGGATGAACCTGTTCAACATCGGCGTCGACGGTCAGTACCGCATCGCGGCCTTCTTCGCCGCGGTCGTCGGCGGCACGCTGAACCTGCCGGGCATCATCCAGATCCCTGTGATCATCATCGTCGCGATGCTCGTCGGCGCCATGTGGGCCGGTATCGCGGGTGTCCTCAAGACCTCTCGCGGGGTCAGCGAGGTCATCTCCACGATCATGCTGAACTCGATCGCGACCGCGATCATCGGCTATCTGATCCAGCCCGAGCGGCTCGGCCAGCTCGACGAGGCGGGCACCCTGGTCTCCACCAAGCCGCTGTCCGAGTCGTCGTGGTTCTTCACCATCGACCTGGGCCCGGCCGGCATGCTGTGGGGCTTCCTCTTCATCGCCCTGCTCGCGGGTCTCGCCTACTGGTTCGTCCTCGGCCGCACCCGCTTCGGCTTCGACCTGCGCGCCGTCGGCCAGTCCGAGTCCGCGGCCGCCGCGAGCGGTGTCAGCGTCAAGAAGATGGTCGTCACCAGCATGATCCTCTCGGGCGCCATGGCCGGCCTGATCGGCATGCCGACGCTGCTCAACGAGAGCCACATGTACAGCAACGACTTCCCGCTGGGCATCGGCTTCACCGGTATCGCCATCGCGCTGCTCGGCCGCAACAACCCGATCGGCATCGCCCTCGCGGCCCTCCTCTGGGGCTACCTGGAGCGCACCACCAACCACCTTGAAGTGATCGGCTACGACAAGGAGATCCTCGGCGTGCTCCAGGGCGTCATCGTCCTGTGCGTCGTCATCGCCTACGAACTCGTACGCCGCTACGGCCTCAAGCGCCAGCAGCAGCAGGTCGGCGCCGAGCTCGCCGCCCAGGCCGCGAAGACCGAGAAGCTGGAGGTGGCGCGATGACCGCCACGATGACCGCCACTCCGCCTCCTACGGCCCCGAAGGCCCCGGGCGCCAAGCCCGCACGCTCCCGGCTGTCGGTCGCGCGGATCCTGCTGATCGTCGCGGGCGCCCTGGTGCTGATCTCCGCCGTACGCGTCCTCACCGGCGCCGACCAGCTCACTTCCGCGGGCCAGATCAGCGCCTCCCTCGGCCTCGCCGTACCGATCGGCCTCGCCGGTCTGGCCGGTCTGTGGTCCGAACGGGCCGGTGTGGTCAACATCGGTCTCGAAGGCATGATGATCCTCGGCACCTTCGGCGCCGGCTGGATCGGCTGGCAGACCAGCCCCTGGCTGGGCCTGGTCGCGGGTGTCGCCTTCGGTGTCCTGGGCGGACTGCTCCACGCGGTCGTGACCGTCACCTTCGGCGTCGACCACATCGTCTCCGGTGTGGCCATCAACCTGCTCGCGCTCGGTGTCACCCAGTACCTCGCCAAGATCTTCTTCAACTCCGGCGAGGCCCAGACCATGGGCGGCAACCCCAAGCAGTCCCCACCGGTCGACTCCATCCCGGACGTCACCGTGCCAGGACTCTCGGACGGCCTCGCCACCCTCGCCGGCCACCACTGGTTCCTGATCTCGGACCTCGCGGGCATCCTCGGCGGCCTCGTCACCAATGTCTCGGTGCTGACGATCTTCGCGGTGCTGCTCTTCGTCGCCACCGGGTGGCTGCTGTGGCGGACCCCGTTCGGTCTGCGGCTGCGCTCCTGCGGTGAGAACCCGATGGCCGCCGAGTCGCTGGGCGTCAACGTCTACTCGTACAAGTACGCGGCCGTCGCGATCTCCGGCGGACTGGCCGGCCTCGGCGGCGCGTTCCTCGCGACCGTGCCCTCGCACATCTACCTGGAGGGCCAGACCGGCGGGCGCGGCTATATCGGTCTCGCCGCGATGATCTTCGGCAACTGGCGTCCCGGCGGCCTCGCCATGGGCGCGGGCCTGTTCGGCTTCTCCGACGCGCTTCAGCTGCGCAACGGCGGCGAGACCGTCCACGCGCTGCTGCTCCTGCTGGTCGTCCTGCTGGTGCTGCTCGCCGTGTGGAAGGCGTACAAGAAGGTCATGTTCCAGGCCGTGGCGAGCGCGGTCGTGGCCGCGCTCATCCTGGTCTGGTACCTGCTGACGGACACCGTCCCCGAGGACTTCGTGGGCGCCACTCCGTATGTCGTGACCCTTCTGGTGCTGTCGCTGTCGGCGCAGCGGCTGCGTATGCCCAAAGCTGACGGTATGCGCTATCGCAGAGGACAAGGCAAGTGACGGCCGCCGCGGACACCGCGGGCATCGACTGGGAGACCCTGAGGGCCGCGGCGCGGGACGCGATGTCCCGCGCGTATGTGCCGTACTCGAACTATCCGGTCGGGGTCGCGGCCCTGGTCGACGACGGCCGTACGATCACCGGCTGCAACGTCGAGAACGCCTCGTACGGACTCGGGCTGTGCGCCGAGTGCGGTCTGGTCTCCGCGCTCCACCTGAGCGGCGGCGGCCGGCTCACCCACTTCACCTGCGTCGACGGCGCTGGCGAGGTGCTGGTGCCGTGCGGCCGCTGCCGCCAGCTGCTGTACGAATTCGGCGGCCCGGCCCTGGTCCTGGAGACCCCGGACGGAATCCGCACGCTGGACGAGATGCTTCCGCAGGCCTTCGGGCCCGGGCACCTCAACTGAACCCGGCCTCTCCGTCGTCGCGATCCGGCGGCGGAGGGGCCGTACCCATCGAAAGGAACGTGATGGACGTCATCTCCGTCATCCGCACCAAGCGGGACCGGGGCGAACTGTCCCCGGAGCAGATCGACTGGGTGATCGACGCCTATACGCGCGGCGAGGTCGCCGACGAGCAGATGTCGGCGCTCGCGATGGCGATCCTGCTCAACGGCATGAACCGTACGGAGATCGCCCGCTGGACCGCCGCCATGATCGCCTCGGGCGAGCGCATGGACTTCTCCGCGCTGTCGCGCCCCACGGCCGACAAGCACTCCACGGGCGGCGTGGGCGACAAGATCACCCTGCCGCTGGCGCCGCTGGTGGCCGCGTGCGGCGCGGCCGTACCGCAGCTCAGCGGGCGGGGCCTTGGCCACACCGGCGGGACGCTCGACAAGCTGGAGTCCATCCCCGGCTGGCGGGCGCTGCTCTCCAACGCCGAGATGCTGGACGTCCTGAACACCGCCGGCGCGGTGATCTGCGCGGCGGGCGACGGACTGGCCCCCGCGGACAAGAAGCTGTACGCGCTGCGCGATGTCACCGGCACCGTCGAGGCCATCCCGCTGATCGCCTCCTCGATCATGTCCAAGAAGATCGCCGAGGGCACCGGATCGCTGGTCCTGGACGTCAAGGTCGGCACCGGCGCCTTCATGAAGACCATCGAGGACGCCCGCGAACTCGCCTCCACCATGGTGGGCCTGGGCACCGACCACGGGGTACGGACGGTCGCCCTGCTCACCGACATGTCCACGCCGCTCGGGCTCACCGCGGGCAACGCGCTGGAGATCCGCGAGTCCGTCGAGGTCCTGGCGGGCGGCGGCCCTGCCGATGTGGTCGAGCTGACCCTCGCCCTGGCGCGCGAGATGCTCGACGCGGCGGGTCTCCAGGATGCCGACCCGGCGAAGGCACTGGCCGACGGCTCGGCGATGGACGTCTGGCGCCGCATGATCGCGGCCCAGGGCGGCGACCCGGACGCGGCGCTGCCGGTGGCCCGCGAGCAGCAGGTGATCACGGCCCCGTCGTCGGGTGTCCTCACCCGCCTCGACGCGTACGGCGTCGGCGTCGCCGCCTGGCGCCTCGGCGCGGGCCGCGCCCGCAAGGAGGACCCGGTCCAGGCGGGCGCGGGCGTCGAACTGCACGCCAAGCCGGGCGACACGGTCACGGCCGGCCAGCCGCTGCTGACGCTGCACACGGACACCCCGGAGAAGTTCGACTACGCACGCGGCGCGCTGGACGGCGCGTACGACATCGTGGCGGGCGACACGCAGTACAAGGCGACGCCGGTGGTGCTGGAGCGCATCGCCTGACCAGGCGTTTCCCCATTCGGATGAACGGGACCGGCGACCGCCCACCGGTCCCGTTCGCCATGCGCTCTCACCGTCGGCCCAGAGCCGAAGGGGCCCGGGGCCGTGTTCCGGTGCCGGGGCTGTACCGGGTGTGTCCGGGGGGCTGCGATGAGTTCCGGGCGGGGGGTCGGTCTTTCTCTCCGTGGACGTTACGGAACCGATCGTGCTCGTCATCGCCGGCCGGCTCACCCCGGCCGATGGGCCCCGGCTGTGTGAGGAGCTGGCCGCGCGGCTGCGGGAGACGGGCGGCGCCGAGGTGATCTGTGACGTCGGCGGCCTGGCCCCGCCGAACCTGGCCGCCGTCGACGCGCTGGCCAGGCTGCGGCTCACCGCCCGCAGACAGGGCTGCCGGATCCGGCTGACCGGCGCCGGGCGGGAGCTGCGGCTGCTGCTGGATCTCGTGGGCCTCGCGGACCTGATCCAGGAGGTGACCCCCGACGGGGACCACGACCCGCCCGACATGAGTGCCCCTCCCGGAAATGTTCGCCCCGTCGCGACGCCCAGCACGCACGCTCGCCGCGTTGGCCAAAGACCCGAGTAGCTCCGCTACAAGGGCCTCCGGCCGCCTTGCGATCGCACGCACCGGCCGCCGCTCCTCGACGGGCAAACATTCCCGGTCGCGGCACTAGGTAGTGATCACTCCTTTGTCAGCCGCTGGGGGAGATCGAACAGCGGGAACCAGCGCGCCGTGTCCAGGAAGGAGTTGATCCCGGTGATCCGGCCGTCCTCTATCTCGATCACCATGAGCGCCCACGGCGTATAGCCGGTGCCGTCCTTGCTCGAGTGGTAGTGGGCGAACGCCGGAGTGCCGTTGGCCACCGTCGGGACGAGCCGTGAGCCACGGCAGACGGAGCCGACGCCGAGCATCCAGCCGACTATGTCGGCATGGCCCTGAAGCCACAGGTCGTACGGCGGCATCGACAGCGTCGCGTCCTCGTGGAGCAGCGCCGTCAGCGCCTTCATGTCATAGCCCTCGAAGGCCGCCACATACCGCTCCAGCAGCTCCTTCTGCCCCTCGTCGAGCGGGTCCGCCGCCTCGGTCGCGGCGGGGCCGCAGTCGGCGAGCGTCGCGCGCGCCCGCTGGAGCGCGCTGTTGACCGAGGCGACCGTCGTGCCCAGCAGCTCGGCGACCTCGGCGGCCTTCCAGGCCAGCACCTCGCGCAGGATCAGCACCGCCCGCTGCTTCGGCGGCAGATGCTGCAGCGCGGCGACGAACGCCAGCCGGATCGACTCCCGCTCCACCGCGGTCTCCGCCGGGTCCGCCACCGACGGCAGCACCCGGCCGTCCGGCACGGGCTCCAGCCAGGTGATCTCCGGGCGCCCGTTCAGCTGGGCCTGGGCCACCGGCTGCGCGGCGGTCAGATCCATCGGGCGCGCCCGGCGGTTTCCCGCGCTGAGCATGTCCAGGCAAACATTCGTCGCGATGCGGTAGAGCCAGGACCTCAGCGAGGACCGGCCCTCGAACTTGTCGAAGCTGCGCCACGCGCGCACCATCGTGTCCTGCACGGCGTCCTCGGCCTCGAAGGCGGAGCCCAGCATCCGGTAGCAGTAGCCCGTCAGCTCCGTCCGGTGCTTCTCCAGCCGGGAATCCAGATCCTCTGTTGTCGCGAGATCACTCATCGGCTCACCCCAGTCGCCCCCTTGTAACCCATCTCTCGGAAGCTACCGCAGGCCACTGACAATCGCCGGTTTCGGGTCAAAAGGATGAAAAATGGCGCCCGAGGCGTCGTGGAGCCCCGGGCGCCGTGCGGCGCGGCACCGCCTACCGCTGTACCGCCGGCACCGGCCGCCTCGCGGCCTCGGTCCGCGCCGCGTGCGTCCCGTACAGCGTGATCGAGACGACCCCGAGCACCGCCACCAGCCCCAGCAGCACCGTCGCCTCCCAGCCGCCGGCGTGGAACGCGACCGCGCCCAGCGTGCCGCCGGCGCTGCTGCCCAGGTAGTACGCCGACTGGTAGAGCGCCGAGGCCTGTGCGCGGCCCGTCTTCGCCGTACGGCTCACCGACGACGAGGCGACCGCGTGGCCCGCGAAGAAGCCCGCCGTGATCAGCACCAGACCGAGCAGCACCGCGGCCAGCGTGTCCGACAGCGACAGCAGCAGGCCGGCCGCCGTCGTCCCCACGGCCAGATACAGCGCCCCGCGCCGGCCCAGCCGCGCGACCAGCCGCCCGGCCGCCGCCGAGGAGACCGTACCGACCAGGTAGACCAGGAAGATCGAGCCGATGATGCCCTGCGGGAGGTTGAAGGGCGCCTCCACCAGCCGGTAGCCGATCACGGTGTAGACCGCGCCGAACACCGTCATGAAGAGCGCGCCGATCGCGTACAGCCGTCGCAGCAGCGGGTCGGCCAGATGACCGCCGACGGTCTTCGCCAGCGCGCGCGGGCTCAGCGAACGCGAGGTGAAGTTCCGCGCCTTCGGGAGCAGGACGCGGAAGACCACCGCGCACACCACCGCCATCAGCCCGACCGCGCCCAGCGCCGCGCGCCAGCCCCACAGCTGGGCGACCCAGCCGGTGACGATACGGCCGCTCATCCCGCCGACGCTGTTGCCCGCGACGAACAGCCCGATCGCCGCGACCAGCGCCTTCGGCCGTACCTCCTCCGCGAGAAACGCCATCGCCGACGCCGGGAGCCCGGCGAGCGCCGCGCCCTGCACGGCGCGCAGCGCCACCAGCCACTCGATGTCCGGCGCGAACGGCACCAGCAGCCCGACCGCCACCGCGATCACCAGCGACGCGGTCATCAGGGTGCGCCTGCCGAACCGCTCGGACAGCGCGCTCAGCGGCAGGACGAACAGGGCCAGCGCGCCCGTCGCCGCCGAGACCGTCCAGCTCGCCTGGCCGGCCGTCACGCCGAGGTCGGCGGAGATGGCGGGCAGCAGGGCCTGCGTGGAGTAGAGGAGGGCGAAGGTCGCGACCCCCGCGGCGAAGAGCGCGAAGCTCATCCGGCGGTAGCCGGGGCCGCCGGGGGAGAGCTGCGACGGGGCGGACGGCGAGGAAGGCGAAGGCTGAGCGGACGGCGCGGCGGAGGCACCCGGGATGACGGGCGCCTCGGTACTGACTGAAGGCATACGACGACCGTAGGCACCCCGTCTTCATGCGTCCAATGCATGGAATGGAGATAATCGTTCCCATGGTGCATGAACCCAGCTCACGAGCGCGCGTGTCATGGAACAGTTACGAAGACGACATGCCGGTGACGGCCGAACTGGACCCCGAGTCCTGGTCCGCGGTCCTCGCGCCCCGCCTCGCGTACTTCGCCGGGGTGGCCCGCCATGAACATGTGACCCGCGCCGCGCAGGACATGGGCGTCCCGCAGTCCACCCTCTCCCGGGCGATGGTCAGGCTCGAAAAGGACCTGGGCATCGCCCTGTTCGCCCGCAAGGGCCGTACGGTCTCCCTCACCCATGCGGGCCGGACCTTCCTCTCCTCCGTCGAACGCGCCCTCGCGGAGGTGGAACGGGCCGCCGAGACCGTACGGGCCGACGCGGACCCGGCGTCCGGCAAGGTCGCCTTCGGCTTTCTGCACACCATGGGGTCGGAGACCGTGCCCGGACTGATCCGGGCCTTCCGCGCCGACCATCCGCGCGTGCGCTTCCAACTGGTCCAGAACTACGGCGAGGCGATGATCGAACGCCTGCGCGCGGGCGATCTGGACCTCTGTCTCACCTCACCGGTGCCGGACGCCCCCGATCTGGTCGCCCGCAGGCTGGACGAACAGCGGCTGCGGCTGGTCGTCCCCGACGACCACCGGCTCGCCCGGCGCCGCCGCGTCCGCCTCGCCGAGGCCGCCGACGAAACCTTCGTCACCCTCGAACCGGGCTACGGACTGCGCCGGATCACCGACGACCTCTGCGCCGAGGCCGGCTTCCGGCCGCGCGTCGCCTTCGAGGGCGAGGAGGCCGAGACGCTGCGCGGCCTGGTCGCGGCGGGCCTGGGCGTCGCCCTGCTGCCGCCGCCCGCCGTGGCCCGCCCCGGGGTGGTCGAACTGACGGTCACGGCGCCGCGCGCGGTACGCGAGATCGGCGTCGCCTGGCTCAACGGCCACCCGGACACCCCGCCGGTGGCGGCCTTCAAACGCTTCCTGATCTCCCGCCGCGGCCACCTGCTCCCGGACTGACGGGACCTCAGCGGCCAGGCCCGCGCCGCCCTACGGCCGCAGTGACCGGCCGAACCCCGCCGCCAGCGGCATCCGCAACCCCAGCGGCGGCGGCGCCGCGAGCGCGTCCGCGACCGGCCGGGAGTACGTACGCGAGAGCAGTGCGCCGAGCACGAAGTCCGCTGCCAAGGCCAGGACTTCGCCGTGGTGCTGACGCAGCGCGTGGCCGTCGGAGTGGACCTCGAAGCGGCAGGTGTCCCGGTTGACCTTCTTGGCGCGTTCGGCCAGCCGGTAGGAGAGTTCGGGATCGGTACGCGCGTCCGTCGTACCGTGCACGATCATCACCTGACGCCCCGCCAGCTGCCGTACCGGCTCCGGTTCGACCGCCCGGTCGTCCTCCGGCAGCCACGGGGCCATCGCCAGCACGGAGTTGACGGCCGTGTGGCCCGCGGCGTGCAGGGCGGCACGGCCGCCCATCCCGTGTCCCGCGAGGCACACCGGTATGTCGCCGTAGCGCCGCACGGCCTCCTCCGCCGCCCAGTCGGCGTCCGCCGCGAGGCGCGCGTCCGGCCCGTTCCAGCCGCGCCCGCGGTAGTGGACCACATGCACGACCAGCCCTTCGGCCGCCCCTGACCTGGCCAGCGACCGCGCGAGCGGCAGCATCCCCGCGTACGCGACGGCCGAGGCGCGGCGGGCCGAGACCGGTTCGCCCTCGGGAAGTACCAGGACCACGCCTCCTACCGCCGATCCCGCGGCGAGTGCGGTGACCGCCCGCCCCAGCCGTGCCTGAGGCTCCGCGCGACGCCCGCGTGCCCACCCGTCCCGGCCTGCCGTACGCTCCCCCGGCCCGGGAACTGCGTGCCATCCCATAACAGAACAGTCTCAGAAGGGCAGGTGTACGCCACCCGTCCGCGCGGTCACTGTTACGTATCGACCCCCGCCGATCTACGCGCGTAGGCGTTAGAGTGCGAAGATGACGAGCCAGACCTACCGTCCACCCACAGCCGAACAGATCCGCCGCGCCCCCAAGGTCCTTCTCCACGACCACCTGGACGGCGGGCTGCGCCCCGGCACGATCATCGACCTCGCCCACGAGGTCGGCTACGAGGCCCTGCCCGAGCACGAGTCCGACAAGCTCGGCCTCTGGTTCCGCGAGGCCGCCGACTCCGGCTCGCTGGAGCGCTATCTGGAGACCTTCGCGCACACCTGCGCCGTCATGCAGACCCGTGACGCGCTCTTCCGGGTCGCCGCGGAGTGCGCCGAGGATCTCGCCGAGGACGGCGTCGTCTACGCCGAGGTGCGGTACGCCCCCGAGCAGCACCTGGAGCACGGGCTCACCCTCGAAGAGGTCGTCGAGGCCGTCAACGAGGGCTTCCGGGAGGGCGAGCGACGCGCCCGCGAGAGCGGCCACCGTATCCGCGTCGGCGCGCTGCTCACCGCCATGCGGCACGCGGCCCGCGCCCTGGAGATCGCCGAACTCGCCAACCGCTACCGCGACTCGGGCGTCGTCGGCTTCGACATCGCGGGCGCCGAGGCAGGCTTCCCGCCCACCCGCCACCTCGACGCGTTCGAGTATCTGAAGCGGGAGAACAACCACTTCACCATCCACGCCGGCGAGGCCTTCGGGCTGCCCTCGATCTGGCAGGCGCTCCAGTGGTGCGGCGCCGACCGGCTCGGGCACGGCGTGCGCATCATCGACGACATCGAGGTCGCCGAGGACGGGTCGGTGAAGCTGGGCCGGCTCGCCGCGTACGTACGGGACAAGCGCGTCCCGCTGGAGCTGTGCCCCAGCTCCAATCTGCAGACGGGCGCCGCAGCCTCGATCGGCGAGCACCCCATCGGTCTGCTGCGCAAGCTGCACTTCCGCGCGACCGTGAACACGGACAACCGGCTGATGAGCGGCACGAGCATGAGCCGTGAATTCGAGCTGTTGGTCGAGGCATTCGACTACACGCTCGATGACATGCAGTGGTTCACCGTCAATGCGATGAAATCAGCATTCATTCCTTTCGATGAACGACTCGCCATGATCAACGACGTGATCAAGCCCGGATATGCCGAGCTGAAATCCGAATGGCTGTTCAAGCAGACGGCTGTGACCAGCTGATCTCTGCTTGGATCAGGTTGATCACATAGACCGGGAAGCGGTCGGGGATACGGATTCCCGGCCGCTTCCCGGTGTTTGCGGGCTCCGCGCGCGGCTGGCTACCTTGGAGAGCCGCTCGTATTCCCCTCATTCCCCAAGGACGAAAACCCAGATGAAGAAGTCCGCCGTCAAGACGCTCGGTGTCGCCGCCCTCGGCGTCGCCTTCGCCGCCACCGCCGCCGGCAGTGCCTCCGCCGCCGCGCCCGCCGCCCCCGACGTCGGCACCGGGCTGGACCTCGTCACCAAGACGCTGCCGATGGACGAGGCCGCCGGGCAGCTGCCCGTACCCACCTCCGCCTCGGCGACCGCGGGACGGACCGCGCTCGGCGCCGTCCAGCAGACCGGCCCCTACGCGCTCCGGGCCGCCGGGACCACCAATCCCCCCAACACGCTGCTCGGCGGGCTGCCGGTGAACGGTCTGGGCAAGGGCGGGCTGCCGGTCAACGGTCTGGGCAAGGGCGGACTGCCGGTCAACGGTCCGGGCAAGGGCGGACTGCCCGTGAACGGTCTGGCGAAGGGCGGCCTCCCGGTCAACGGGACGGCCCTCGGCGGCTGATCGCCTCCGGAACCACGACCGTGGGGGCGCCCACCCGCCTACGGGTGAGTGCCCCCACGGTGCGGGAACGAGGCCGCGGCCGGTTACCAGGCGGTCGTGGCGGTGCGGTTCTTCTCGCTCGGCAGCAGCACCCACAGCGCCAGATAGAGCAGGAACTGCGGGCCCGGCAGCAGACACGAGACCAGGAAGATCACCCGCATCGTGCTCGCGGAGGTGCCGAAACGCTGTGCCAGCGCCGCGCACACTCCGCCGATCATGCGTCCGGCACGGGGGCGGACCGGGCGGACCAATGCGGCCATGGTGGGCTCCTTCACGAGACCGAGGCGGGAGCCTCTCCTTGTGCTCCCGTTGTTTCCATGGTGCCCCCGGAGAAGGGGGCAAAGCGTCGCTCTATGGGGCGACCCCGACCCTGGGAATCGTCGGGGTCGCGCCCTGAGAGGCGTCATCCCAGGGAACGGCGTGCCGTACGCCTTCCGGGCGCCGCGCCCCGTAGACCGCCGCGGAGACGGGGTGGGAGCGCCGTCTGCGGCGCATTCTGGCCCGGCCCGCGGGCACGACCGCCAGGTGCGCCAGCGCGACACCCGCGGTGTTGAGCAGCAGGGAGTCCACGTCGACCACCTGACCCGGCACTCCGGTCTGCAGCAGCTCGATCCCCAGGGAGAGCAACGCGCCGGCCGCGACCGTACGCGCCAGGGACGCCAATGGGGAGACGGTGAGCCTGCCGCCCGCCATCGGCAGCAGCACGCCGAGCGGGGCCAGCAGCAGCAGTCCCTCACCGATGCGCCGCGCGGCGTGCAGGGGGGCCAGCGCCAGATCCGCCCGGATACCGGCGAACGGCCGCAGGTTGGCCGCGGTCACCCACGTGACATCCAGCGGACGGAGCGTCAGCCACCCCACCAGCAGGAGATGCATGAGGAGAAGGGCGAGTCCCGCCCTGCGGAAGCGGATGGCGGCACTGCCGCCCGGACCTTGACACACGCACCCCAAGACGCGGCCGTAAGCGGGATCGGTTCCGCCGGTTCCGGACGAACGGCCTCATGAGACGGGCATCACCCGTTCGCCGTTACGCCGACGACAGCCCGTACGCCGTTACGACGCCGACGACAGCCCGTACGCCGCTACGACGCCGACGACAGCCCGTACGCCGCTACGACGCCGACGGCAGCGGGGCGAGCGTCGGCGCCGTGGAGTCCGGACGGCGCTTCGTCTCCTGGTCGCACCCGTAGCGGCGCGGCGGATAGTCCCCGGGCCCGCCCAGCACCACCTGGCCGTCCGTGGCGTCGCTCTCGGCGAACGTACAGACGATCTGCGCGAGCGCGGCCGCCGGCAGGTCCTCCGGCTGGAGGCTGAGCCGCAGCGTGCCCGCGGGATCGCCCTCGCGCGGCGCGGACACGAGCAGCGTCCCCCGTACGGACGTGGTGAAGCCCGCCTCCCGCTCGGCGGACGACGGCTGCGCCTGAAGCTCGTCGAGCAACGCCTGCCCGATCTGCACCCGGCTGTCGAACACCTTCTCCTCGGGGATCCGCGCCGTACGCTCCACCGCGGCCAGCTCGGAGGCGCACACCAGATAGATGAACACCGGGATGCCCGGGTGCGTCTGCGTGATCACGTCCTTCCCGGAGACCTCGCACGGCACCCGGGACGGCGCGGGCCCGGCGTCCACCGGGACCGAGGTGGTCCTGATCCCGCACCCCGCGGCGCAGACCGCGAGCGCCACCGCGCCCGCGAGCCGCGCGAACGCGACGGCCGGCCGGTTCCCGCCGGTGCGGCCCCCGCCCGTCCGGATCCCGCGCGGCCGGCTCATGGGCGTCACGGTACGTCGCCTTCCTCTCCCCGTCCTTGTTCCTCATCCAGCCCCGCCGTCTCCGAGCCGTCCCGCGGCAGCCGCAGGACGAACATCGCGCCGCCGTCCGGCACATTGGACGCCGTGATGTCGCCGCCGTGGATATGGGCGTTCTCCATCGCGATCGACAGACCGAGCCCACTGCCCTCGGAACGTGGCCGGGACGCGCTCGCCTTGTAGAACCGGTCGAAGACATGCGGCAGGACGTCCTCGGGGATACCGGGCCCGTGGTCCCGTACCTCGATGACGAGTTCGTCGCCCTCCGTCCGCACCGCCACCCGCACCGGCGAACCGCCGTGCTTGAGCGCGTTGCCGATCAGATTCGCCAGGATCACATCGAGCCGGCGCGGATCCAGCCGCGCCATGATCCCGCGTGCCGCGTCCAGGTCCACCGCGTCCAGCCAGGCGCGCGCGTCGATACAGGCCGTGACCTGGTCGGCGACATCGACATCGTCGAGGACGAGCCGGGCCGTACCCGCGTCGAAGCGGGTGACCTCCATCAGGTTCTCCACCAGGACGTTGAGCCTGCGGGTCTCGCTCACCACCAGGGTCACGGCCGGCGCGATCATCGGGTCGAGGTTGTCGGCCTCTTCCTCCAGGACCTCCGTCACGGCGGTCAGCGCGGTCAGCGGGGTACGCAGCTCGTGCGACATGTCGGCGACGAAGCGGCGGCTGGACTCCTCCCGCGCGCTCATGTCCGCGACCTTCTTCTGCAACGACTCCGCGGCCTTGTTGAACGTACGGGACAGATCGGCCAGTTCGTCCGTCCCCGACACCCGCAGCCGGGTACCGAGCCTGCCCTCACCGAGCTGCCGCGCCGCCTCGCCCAGTCGCTGTACGGGCTTGAGCACGGTCGTGGCCGCGGCCTGGGCGAGCAGCGCCGACCCGACGAGCGCGAGCGCCGTGGCGATCCCCAGCGACCAGGCGAGCGAGTTGAGGTCCGCGCGCTCCTGGTCGAGGGACTTGAACATGTATCCGGTCAGCCCGCCGTCGATGATCCGCGTACCGCCCACCAGATAGGGCGTGCCGGCGCGCTCGGTGCGCTGCCAGAAGAGGTGGTACGGATACGCGTTCCCCGACGTGACCTTCTGCTTCTCGTTCACGGCCCGCTGGAGTGAGGCGGGCACATCACTGAGGGTGAACGCGTCCGGATCGGAGGCGCCGACGATGGGCTTGCCCTCGGCGCGTTCACCGATCAGCAGCACGCTGTAGCCGGGGCTGTCGCCCTCGATCCGCTGGGCCGTGTTCTCCAGATCGCTCTGGCTCGGCCGCAGGGGCAGTTCCGCGGCGCGGTTCTGCATCTCCTGCCGGAAGTCGTCCAGGGCCGAGTCCTGCGTCCGGGTCAGCACGGCCTCGCGGTTGAGCCAGTACGCGATCCCCGACGCGGAGACCGCGGCGGTCAGCGCGACGGCCCCGAAGACGACCACGAGCCGCAGCCGCAGACTGGTCCAGCGGAGCCCCGCGATGATCGCCTTCTTCGCCGCGCCGGTCTTCGCGGCGCCGCTCTCCGCGCCGGTCGGCTCCGGGCCGCCGGCGCCGCGCTCCGTGTCGTACCTCGTCGCGCCGTTCTGTACCGGGCCGCTCTGCACTGAGCCCTTCTGCGCCGGGCCGCCGGGCCCGCCCGCCGCGGGTGCGTCCCTCACGAAGGCGCGTCCAGCCGGTAGCCCACTCCGCGCACCGTACGGATCAGGGTCGGCGAGGACGGTACGTCCTCCACCTTCGCCCGCAGCCGCTGCACACACGCGTCCACCAGACGCGAGTCGCCCAGGTAGTCGTGCTCCCACACCAGCCGCAGCAGCTGCTGCCGCGACAGCGCCTGGCCCGGCCGCCGGCTCAGCTCCAGCAGCAGCCGCAGCTCGGTCGGCGTGAGCTGCAGATCCTCGCCGTTCTTCGTGACGGTCATCGCGGACCGGTCGATCACCAGACTGCCGAACGTCGCGGAATCCGTGGACTCCCGCTCGCCGCGCCGCAGTACCGCGCGGATCCTCGCGTCCAGCACCCGCCCCTGCACCGGCTTCACCACATAGTCGTCGGCCCCGGACTCCAGGCCGACCACCACATCGATGTCGTCACTGCGCGCGGTCAGCAGGATGATCGGCAACTGGTCGGTACGCCTGATGCGACGGCACACCTCGAAACCGTCGATCCCGGGGAGCATCACGTCCAGCACGATCAGATCCGGCCGCTGTTCCCGCAGCAGTTTCAGGCCGTCCTCTCCCGTCGCCGCGGTGGCCACACGGTGGCCCTGGCGTGACAGCGAGAGTTCGAGGGCCGTGCGGATGGCGTCGTCGTCCTCGATCAGCAACAGGAAAGGCACAGAGGTCATTCTGTCCCATGGGGGGACCGGAGTTCGACAGTTGGAGCGGCCGTACCTTCCCGCACGTGGTGCGCAAGCTCCGAAGTCCCCTGTGACAGGCCTGTGACAGTCGGCGGACAGCGCCATGAAACTGCCCCGGCAAGCTCATTGGCACACGGAACGAAGCAGACTCCAACCGACGGGGGGCGCGAGATGAACGCACCGCACGGCACGACCTCGAGCGCGGTAGTCACGCGTCTCCACGACGTCACGCGGAGCAGCGAGAAGTCCGGCGCCGTGAACGGGCGGGGGTGCGTTCGCGGCGCCGGGCGTCAGCACAAGCCGTCGTACATGACGGTGGTTGACGCGCCGCAGGTGAGCAACGTGGCGGCCGCGTACGGGGAGGTCACGGGGGAGCGGAAGGACCCGGCGGGGACGGCGGACGCCGAAGCGGCGTTCACCGCCTACGTCCAGGAGCGCCGCGCCTCCCTGTACGCGACGGCCTACCACCTGACCGGGGACCGCTTCGAGGCCGAGGACCTGCTCCAGAGCGCGCTGTTCTCCACGTACCGGGCGTGGGACAGGATCAGCGACAAGGCCGCGGTCGGCGGCTATCTCCGCCGCACCATGACCAATCTGCACATCAGCGCCTGGCGCAGGCGCAAGCTCAACGAGTATCCGACGGAGGAGCTGCCGGAGACGGCGGGCGACACCGACGCGATGCGCGGCACGGAACTGCGCGCGGTGCTCTGGCAGGCGCTCTCGCGCCTTCCCGAGCTGCAGCGCACGATGCTGGTACTGCGCTACTACGAGGGCCGCACCGACCCGGAGATCGCGGACATCCTCGACATCAGTGTCGGCACGGTGAAGTCGAGCATCTGGCGGTCGCTCCGCCGGCTGCGCGAGGACGAGGTCCTCAGCTTCGGCCGTGACGAGGAAGAGTCCTTCGGCGAACTGGTCGCTTGAGGGCAGTAGGGGGAAACGGGGGGCCTGTCGTCTCCGGGGGGAGACGGCGGGAGTACGGGGGAAACACGGGGGAGTCCGGGGGGACACCACGGGGGAGCACCACGGGGGAGCACAGAAAAAGGAAGCGGGACCGAACAGGCCGGGGGGTCTTGTCCGGTCCCGCTTCTCTGTGTCGCTGAGAAGGTGCCGCTGAGACGATGCCGCGCGGGCGGTCGCCCGCCGCACGCGTCGTTCAGTGACCGCTCGCCGTACGGGCTGCCGCGTCCGTGATCTCCGCCGCCGGCGGCCGCGCGCCACGCTGCCCCGGGCACCGGCCGGCCGCCGCGGCCGCGATACGGCCCAGCGCCTCCGCCTTGCCGCACGCGTACGCGCCGAGTGCCGTCTGCCGGCCGACGATCACGCGCTCCGCGCGCATCAGCCGCCAGCCGCGCCGCACCAGGAACGGAACCGACTTCCGTCCCTCGCGCAGGTCGCGCAGCAGCCGCCGCCGGAACGTGGTCGAGGGACGGCCGCGCAGACAGAGCGCGTCGGCCAGCACATCGAGCTCCTGGCAGCGCGCGACGATATCGGCGGCGAAGATGCCCTCCGCGAGGAACAGCGGGGTGCGCTCGATGTCCAGCGCCTCCGTGTCCACCCGTGAACTGGTGGCGATCGAGTAGACGGGAACGGTCGTACGGCCCGTACGGCACAGCTCCATGACCGCCGCGACCGCGGCGTCCGCGTCCCAGGACAGCGGAGAGTCCCAGTCGATGTCCGTACTGTCCGGGACCAGCGGGAGCGTCGGGTCGTCGCCCTCCTTGTAGAAGTCGTCGAGGCGCAGCACGGGCAGGCCCGTACGGGCGGCGAGGGACGACTTTCCGGAGCCTGAGGGGCCGGCGAGCAGCACGACCCGGGTCATGGGGGATTGGGGACTCACGGGACACCAGTGTGCGGCATACGCCCGCGCAGGGAACCCCCGGGGACCGATCGGCCGGGTTTATTGGCCTCGGACACCCCGCCTCAACTACGCTGCGTGTCATCTCGATTACTCACTCACCCGCCAGGCAGGAAATCCCATGGCACGTCACGCAGCTCCCACCTCCCCGCGCCGCACTCTGCTGCGCGCCGGTCTGACCGTCACGGCGGCGGGCGCCGCCCTCGGTCTGGGCGGTGCGGCGGCCCAGGCGGCGGAGCCGGCCGCCC
Organism: Streptomyces sp. NPDC058198; assembly: GCF_042882605.1. NCBI lineage: Bacteria > Bacillati > Actinomycetota > Actinomycetes > Kitasatosporales > Streptomycetaceae > Streptomyces > Streptomyces sp. NPDC058198. Next base: position 4,687 of record NZ_JBHVVP010000008.1, on the reverse strand, counting down.
TCGCGCCCGCGACGGGCACCGACACCGCGAGCGCGGTGATGGGCCAGGACCTCAGCGACGCCCTCGGGCACGGGACGACCGGCGCGGTGACTCCCGCCAAGCGCCTCAAGCTCAACCCGATGGCCGGCACGGGCGTGGACCCGCTGGACAACTCGGTGGGTACGCAGGTCGCCGACTTCAAGCCGCTGTCCACGACGATGGTGACCGGTCCCGTGACCCGGGGCGGCGCGCTCACGGACCTGCCGGCGGCCGGCCCGGCGGCGGGGATGCTGCCCGGCTGATCTGTCCCGTACAGATATACGGGAGGACCCCCGCCACTCCTCGGAGCGGCGGGGGTCCTCCCGTATCGCTGGGGTCCTCCCGTACCGGCGGGGTGCGGGAGCGGCTCAGTAGGCCGAACCGGACGCGCCCAGGCTGCCCGTGGGGTGCCAGACCGTCTTCGTCTCCAGGAAGGCCGTCAGGCGGTGCGTGCCCGGATCGGCCGACCAGTCCGCGGACCGCGGACGCAGCACCCGCTTCAGATTGTCCGCCGCCGCGATCTCCAGCTCCTTGGCGAGGACCTCGTCCGCGCCGGTCAGGTCGATCGCGTTGACGTCCTGGTGCGCGGCCAGCGGGGCCGCGATCTCCGCGGTCTTCCCGGAGAGGACGTTGACCACGCCGCCCGGGAGGTCGGAGGTGGCCAGCACCTCGCCCAGGGAGAGAGCCGGGAGCGGGGACTTCTCGCTCGCGACGACGATCGCGGTGTTGCCCGTGGCGATCACCGGGGCGACGACCGAGACGAGGCCGAGGAAGGACGAGTCCTGCGGCGCCAGGACCGTGACGACCCCGGTCGGCTCCGGAGTGGAGAGATTGAAGAACGGACCTGCGACCGGGTTCGCCCCGCCCACGACCTGGCCGATCTTGTCGGTCCAGCCCGCGTACCAGACCCAGCGGTCGATCGCGGCGTCGACGACCGCCCCGGCCTTCGCCTTGGACAGGCCCTCGGCCTCCGCCACCTCCCGTACGAACTGGTCGCGACGGCCTTCCAGCATCTCGGCGACGCGGTAGAGGACCTGGCCGCGGTTGTACGCGGTCGCGCCCGACCAGCCGCCGAACGCCTTGCGGGCCGCGACGACCGCGTCACGCGCGTCCTTGCGTGAGGACAGCGGGGCGTTGGCCAGCCAGCTGCCCTTGGAGTCGGTCACTTCGTACACCCGGCCGCTCTCGCTGCGGGGGAACTTGCCCCCGACGTACAGCTTGTAGGTCTTGAAGACGCTCAGCCGGCCCGCGGCGGAGCCGCTGATGGATTCCTTAGACATCGAGGTACGCCTCCAGGCCGTGGCGGCCGCCTTCGCGGCCGAAGCCCGATTCCTTGTAGCCGCCGAAGGGCGAGGTCGGGTCGAACTTGTTGAACGTATTGGCCCAGACGACACCCGCCCGGAGCTTGTTGGCGACCGCGAGGATGCGGGAGCCCTTCTCCGTCCAGATACCGGCCGAGAGGCCGTACTGCGTGTTGTTGGCCTTGGCGACGGCCTCGTCGGGCGTACGGAACGTCAGCACCGACAGCACAGGACCGAAGATCTCGTCCCGGGCGATGGTGTGCGCCTGGGTGACGTTCGTGAAGAGCGTCGGCGCGAACCAGTATCCGGAGGAGGGGAGTTCGCACGCGGGCGACCAGCGCTCCGCGCCCTCCGCCTCGCCCGTCTCGGTCAGCGTCTTGATACGGGCCAGCTGCTCGGCGGAGTTGATCGCGCCCAGGTCCGTGTTCTTGTCCAGCGGATCACCGACGCGCAGCGTGGACAGCCGGCGCTTGAGCGAGTCCAGCAGCTCGTCCTGGATCGACTCCTGGACCAGCAGCCGCGATCCGGCGCAGCAGACCTGGCCCTGATTGAAGAAGATGCCGGTGACGATGCCCTCGACCGCCTGGTCGATGGGGGAGTCGTCGAAGACGATGTTGGCGCCCTTGCCGCCCAGTTCGAGCGTGACCTTCTTGTCCGTGCCGGCGATCTCGCGGGCGATGGCCTTGCCGACCGCGGTGGAGCCGGTGAAGGCGACCTTGTTGACGTCCGGGTGCCGCACGAGCGCGGCGCCGGCGTCGCCGTATCCGGGAAGGATGTTGACGACGCCCCTGGGCAGCCCGGCCTGGCGGCAGATGTCCGCGAAGAACAGGGCGGAGAGCGGGGTCGTCTCGGCGGGCTTCAGAACCACCGTGTTGCCGGTGGCGAGCGCCGGGGCGATCTTCCACGCGAGCATCAGCAGCGGGAAGTTCCAGGGGATGACCTGTCCGGCCACGCCGAGCGGGCGGGGGTTCTCGCCATATCCGGCGTGATCGAGCTTGTCGGCCCAGCCCGCGTAGTAGAAGAAGTGCGCGGCGACCAGCGGAAGGTCCGCGTCGCGGGTCTCCCTGATCGGCTTGCCGTTGTCGAGCGTCTCCAGGACGGCCAGCTCGCGCGAGCGCTCCTGGATGATCCGCGCGATACGGAACAGGTACTTGGCGCGCTCGGCGCCGGGCAGCGCCGACCACTTCTCGAACGCCTTACGGGCCGCCTGCACCGCGCGGTCCACGTCCTCGGCGCCGGCCTGGGCGACCTCGGAGAGGACCTCTTCGGTGGACGGGCTGACGGTCTTGAAGACCTTGCCGTCGGCTGCCTCGGTGAACTCGCCGTCGATGAACAGGCCGTAGCTCGGCGCGATGTCGACGACGGAGCGGGACTCCGGAGCGGGTGCGTATTCGAATGCCATCTCTGCCTCAGTCCACCGTGACGTAATCGGGGCCGGAGTACCGGCCGGTCGCCAGCTTCTGACGCTGCATCAGCAGGTCGTTCAGCAGGCTGGAAGCGCCGAAGCGGAACCAGTGGTTGTCCAGCCAGTCCTCGCCGACGGTCTCATTGACCAGCACCAGGAACTTGAGCGCGTCCTTGCTGGTGCGGATGCCGCCGGCCGGCTTCACGCCGATCTGCACCCCGGTCTGCGCGCGGAAGTCGCGTACGGCCTCCAGCAGCAGGAGGGTGTTGGCCGGGGTGGCGTTGACCCCGACCTTGCCGGTGGACGTCTTGATGAAGTCCGCGCCGGCGATCATGCCGAGCCAGGAGGCGCGGCGGATGTTGTCGTACGTGGAGAGTTCGCCGGTCTCGAAGATGACCTTGAGGCGGGCGGCCCCCGCCGCCTCCTTCACGGCGCGGATCTCCTCGTAGACCTTCAGATAGTGACCCGCGAGGAACGCGCCGCGATCGATGACCATGTCGATCTCGTCGGCGCCCGCGGCCACGGCGTCGCGGGTGTCCGCGAGCTTCACGCCCAGCGCGGCGCGGCCGGCCGGGAAGGCGGTGGCGACGGAGGCGACCTTCACCCCGGAGCCGGCCAGCACGGCCACGGCCGTCTCCGCCATGTCCGGATAGACACAGACCGCGGCGGTGGAGGGCGTGGTGCGGTCGGTCGGATCGGGACGAAGGGCCTTGGCGGCGAGCGCCCGGACCTTGCCCGGGGTGTCCGCGCCTTCGAGCGTCGTCAGGTCGATCATGGAGATGGCCAGGTCGATGGCGTACGCCTTGGCCGTGGTCTTGATCGAGCGCGTACCGAGCGATGCGGCGCGTGCCTCCAGGCCGACGGCGTCGACGCCGGGCAGCCCGTGGAGGAAGCGGCGCAATGTGCTGTCGGACGCGGCCACGTCAGCGAATGCGGGGGTGATGATGGGCATGGTCACCAGATGAGCATATCTACGCGCGTAGCAACCTGTACAGGGGGGTGTGAGGTTGCCGGGCGAGCCGTTCCCGAGCTGTGACCGGGGGCCGCTCGTTCCGGCTTGCCGGGGGCATACGGCAGAATCGGGCATATGACGAGCCCCGATGAGCCCACCGAGCCGACCTACGCCGACCGCGTCTTCCGGTCGGCCGGCGGGATCATGGGCGGTGTCGCGCTGCTCCTGATCGCCGCCTGGATCGGCGGTGACGCGCTCGCCCGGGGGACGGGCCGCACCCCCTGGCTGGCGCTCGCCGGGCTGCTGCTCGTCGTCCCGCTCGTCGTCGCGTTCAGCCTGCGCCCGGCCGTCTTCGCCAACGCGGACCGGCTGCGGATCAGGAACCCCTTCCGGACGATCACCCTTCCCTGGGGGACGGTCACGAATGTGCGGGCCGCGTACTCGTGCGAGGTGTTCACCGAGAACGACGGGAAGTTCCAGCTCTGGGCGGTCCCCGTCTCCCTCCGTCAGCGCAAGCGCGCCGCGCGCCGTCAGACGCACCTCGCGCACGACGACCCGTACGGCAGGACCTCCGTACAGGCGGACGTCACCGACACCCAGGCCCGGCTGGCGCAGGCGGACCGGACGGTGGTCGAGCTGCGCGACCTGGCCGAGCGCTCCGCCACCCGCCCCACCGCACAGGGCGCACCGACGATCCGCTGGGCCTACGAGATCATGGCCCCGGCGACGGCGGGCCTGATCCTCCTGATCGTGCTGCTGCTTCTGCCCTGACGCCGTCCGGCGCGGTGCGGGTGCGGGGTTGTTCGTCGGGGTGCGGGCTGTTCGTCGGGGTGCGGGTGCCGGGGGTTCCGGAGGTCCATGTCCGGACTGCATGATTTACGGCGCCCTGCGGACCGGATCCCGGGTGCGGCTCGGTGTGCGCCACAAATCACGCTTTACGTCCGGACACGCACCTCCTGCACCCCCGACCCCCTCCCGCCGGTGGGCCCGCGCCAAGCGGCTCGTGGGCCT
>NZ_JBHVVP010000007.1:0-310121 GCF_042882605.1 Streptomyces sp. NPDC058198 | reverse complement strand
GCCCCCTCACCTTCCACCACGCCCTCACCCTCAACTACCAAATCGGAGGACTCAAAAGCGCCACCCACCTCACCAACAACCACCCCACATAAACCACCCCCGGCCCCGTCAACCCCCCACCCCCGAGTGTTGACCGGACAAGGAGAACCCCATGGGCAAACGCACACGTGCCTCGGGCAAAACCGCGACCCGCATCGCCATCATCGGTATGGGCTGCCGGCTTCCCGGCGACACCGACTCCCCCGCCGCCCTATGGCAGCTGCTCACCGAGGGACGCGAAGCGGTCGGAGAACCACCGCCGGGACGAGAAGAACTCTGGACACCGGAGCACACCGAACACACCCCGCACCGGGCGACCCCGCCCTCCCGCCGCGGTGGATACCTCAACAACGTATCCACCTTCGACGCCGACTACTTCGGCATCTCCGGCCGCGAGGCGGACGTACTCGACCCCCAGCACCGCCTGCTGCTGGAAGTGGCCTGGGAAGCACTGGAACACGCCGGAATCCCACCGGAGCGGCTGGCCGGCTCCTCCACCGGGGTCTTCACCGGTCTCAGCTACAACGACTACATGGACAGCCTCGCCGGACAGCCCCAGGAACTGGAAGGCTCCATCCTCACCAACGGGCACAGCGTCGCCGCCGGCCGTATCTCCTACCTGCTGGGACTCCAAGGCCCCTGCCTGGCGCTCGACACCGCCTGCTCGTCCTCCCTGGTCGCAGTCCACCTGGCCTGCCAGTCGCTGCGGAACAACGAGTGCGACCTCGCCCTGGCCGCGGGCGTCACCCTCATGCTCCAGCCCAGGATCACGCTGTCCTTCGCGCGGATGGGCATGCTCTCACCGACCGGACGGTGCCACACCTTCGACGCCGCCGCCGACGGGTTCGTTCGCGGCGAAGGCTGCGGGGCCGTCGTCCTCAAACGCCTCGCCGATGCCCTGCGCGACGGCGACCGCGTCCTCGCCGTCCTGCGCGGCTCCGCCGTCAATCAGGACGGCCGCTCCGACGGCCTGGCCGCACCCTCTCCCGCCGCCCAGCAAGCCGTCCTCCGCGCCGCACTCAGCAACGCCGGAGTCGACCCGCGCGACGTCGGACTGATCGAGGCGCACGGAACCGGAACCCCGCTCGGCGACCCCGTCGAATTCGCGAGCCTGGCACAGGTCTACGGCACCGGCCGGCAACGCTGCGCCCTGGGATCGGTGAAAACCAACCTCGGTCACCTCGAACCCGCCGCCGGCGTCACCGCGCTCATCAAGACAGTCCTGTGCCTCCAGCACGGCCTCATCCCGCCCAACCTGCACTTCACCCGCTGGAACCCCGCCATCACCGCACGGGACACCCGTCTCTTTGTCCCCACCGAACTCACCCCATGGCCTGTAGAGGGCACCACGAGACTGGCCGCGGTGTCCTCCTTCGGATTCTCCGGCACCAACGCCCACGTCGTACTGGAACAGCCCCCCGCCGCCAAACGCCGTCCCATCCTGCCCGCACCCCGCCGCGCCACGACAGCCGCACCCGATGTCCTGCTCGTCCCCGCCGGATCCCCCGCCGTACTACCGGCCGCCGCACAGCGCCTGGCCGACTGGCTCGAAGGCGACGGCGCGGACGTACCACTGCGCGACGTCGCCCACACCCTGGCCCTCCGCCGCAGCGCCGGACGCGGACGCCTGGGGGTAGTGGCCGCCACCCGCGGCGAAGCCGTCGAGGCGCTGCGAGCCTTCGCAGCCGGAGACCCGCATCCCGCCGTGACCTCCGGCGCCGTGGGCGCCGCCGTGTCCCGCAAACCGGTATGGGTCTTCTCCGGACAGGGCTCCCAATGGGCCGGCATGGGACGCACACTGCTACGACGAGAACCCGCCTTCGCAGCCGCCCTCGCCGAAGCCGACGCCCTCATCGCCGCCGAGAGCGGATTCTCCGTACTCCAGACGGTGCGTACCGGCCGACAGGTCACCGGCTGCGCCACAGTCCAGCCCACCCTGTTCGCCCTCCAGATCGCCCTCGCCGCCACCTGGCGTGCCCACGGAATCCAGCCGGCCGCGGTCATCGGCCATTCCATGGGGGAAGCAGCGGCCGCAGTCGTCGCCGGAGCCCTCTCCCTCGAAGACGGAGTACGCGTCATCTGCCGGCGCTCCGCACTCCTGACCCGGATCGCCGGAAACGGCGCCATGGCCAGCGTGCCCCTGCCTCCCGCCACCGTGGAAAACGACATCGCCGCAACGCCGTCCGTGACCATCGCGGTCTACGCCTCGCCCCACTCCACCGTCATCACCGGCGACCCCGCGCACATCAGCCGGCTCATCGACGCCTGGCAGGCTCGGGGAATCCTCGCCGCACCGATCGACGTCGACGTCGCCTCCCACAGCTCACAGGTAGACACCCTCCTACCCGAACTCCTCACCGGCCTCGCCGACCTCACCCCCCGGCCCCTCCGCATCCCCTTCTACTCCACCGCTCTCGAAAACCCGGACACCCCACCCGCTTTCGACGCCGCCTACTGGTGCGCCAACCTCCGTAACCCTGTCCGTTTCACCACCGCCGTCACCGCGGCCGCCGCCGACCGCCACCTGATCTACGTCGAAGTCTCCCCCCACCCCGTCATCACCCGCGCCCTCACCGAAACCCTCACTCCGCACACCACCCGGACCAGCCCCCACCTCGTCCTGCCCACCCTGCGCCGCGGAGAAGACGAAACCACCACCCTGCGCACCCAACTCGCCGCCCTCCACTGCGCCGGCGTACACATCGACTGGACACCCCTGTACGCGGACGGACACCTCACCGACGCGCCCACCATCACCTACGACCGCCAACACCACTGGAGCGGCACCGCCCACCCCGCCACGGCCAGCACTCCCACCCAGCCCGGCGACACCGCGGCCGACGGCACCCAGCCCAGCGACACCCCGGCCGGTGACGGGCCACCCGGTGGCGGGCTGCCTGGTGTTCATACCGAAGTGCCGGGTGATCCCGTGCGCCATCTGTGGCACGCGGAGGCCGGGACCGCAGCCCTGCCCTGGCTGGCCGACCATCAGGTCCACAACAGCCCCGTCATGCCCGGCGCCGCCTACTACGCCGTCGCCCTGAGCGCAGCCTGCGACATGTTCGACACCACACCGGCCACCATTGAAGTCACCGACATCACCTTCCACCAGATGCTCCACCTGACCCCCCACACCGGCCTGACCACCACCGCGACCCTCTCCACCCCTGACCGCGCCACCTGCGAAATCCACGCACGCGACGACACCGGCCAATGGACCCTGTACGCCTCCGCCGTACTCCACCACCACGCCTCGCCCCCACCCCCGCCCCGCCCCGCCTCCCTCACCACCCTCGCCCTCAAACACCCCCTCACCCTCCACCCCGACACCCTCTACGCCGGCCTGCGCAGCCGAGGACTCCAGCACGGCCCGGCCTTCACCGGCATCACCGGCCTGCACACCTCACGCAACCAGGAAAGCTTCTGGGCCACCGTGAACATCCCGCCCCCCGCCCACAGCCCCTCACACACCCTCAAAATCCACCCCGTCCTCATCGACCTCTGCCTCCAACTCATCACCGCCCGCCTCATCAACAACACCAGCCACAGCCTCATCCTCCCCGTCAAAATCAACTCCGTGCGCATCCTTGGCGATCCCACCACCGCCACCTACTGCCACGCACGCATCACCGAAACCACCGCCAACACCCTCACCGGACACATCCGCCTCCTCGACCCCACCGGCGCCCCCGTCCTCACCCTCGACGGCGCCCAATTCACACACCGAGAACACACCACACAAGACACCACCCCACCCGACCAATCGCTCCTCGAAATCGACTGGCACCCCGCCCCCCGCCCGCCGACCACCCACCCAACCCCGCCCGGAAACTGGCTCATCATCGGCGAGGGCGACAGCACCGCTCTCCACCTCGCCGACGCCCTGCACACCACCGGAGCACACACCGAAGTACAAGACACCCCCCTCGACGACGACCCACTCGAATCCATCACCACCACACTCAACGCCCACCTCACCACCCAACCCCACCTCCCCCACGCCGTAATCATGCTCTGCCGAACTCCCACCCCCAACACACCGACAAACCACCCGACAGCAGCAGACGGCCCCGCGGACGATCCCACCGTGGACGCACTGCTGCGGACCCGACGGCTCCTCGGCATCGCCCAAGCACTCGCCCGGCACACCGACCCGCCACGCCTGTACGTGGTCACCCGCGACGCCCGCGCGGTACTGACAGGCGAAACAACCGACCTCGGACAAGGCGCCCTACGCGGAGTAGTACGCGTACTCGCACTCGAACACCCGGACATGCGGGCCACGCTCCTAGACATCGCCCCGGACAACCAGGGCGCGAAGGACCCAGCCGGGGAGGCGCTGGCCGGAGAGGCCCGCTCAGCCGAGGAGGATCCGGTTCTGGTGAATCTGGTCGGGGAGTTGCTCGCCGGCGGCAGCGAGGACGAAGTCGCCCTGCGCGGCTCCGCACGGCATGTCGCCCGGCTCGACTACCGCCCCGTACAGGACTCCGAACGCCCCTCGGACATCTCCCGCACCGTGCACTATGCCGAAGACGGCTTCCGCCTCCACGCGGCACGCCCCGGCGATCTCTCCAGCCTGGAACTCACCACCGCCCCACGACGGACACCAGGACCCGGCGAAGTAGAAGTACGCGTCCAAGCCGCCGGCATCAACTTCCGCGACGTACTCACCGTCATGGGCCTGCTCCCCCACAACCAAAGCCAAAGCCAAAACCAAGACCTCAACCTGGACCTGGACCTGGACCTGGACCTGGACCTGGATCAGGCTCGGGGCCAGGACCGGGATGTCTGCGGGCCGATCGGCTTCGAGTGCGCGGGAGTCGTCACCAGGACCGGCCCCGGCGTCGACCACCTACACATCGGCGACCCTGTCCTCGCCGCTCATCTCGAAGGCGGCGCCTTCGCCTCCTTCACCACCCTCCCCGCCCACACCGTCGCCCCCATCCCCCCGGGACTCAGCCCCACCACCGCCGCAGGACTGCCCACCGCCTACCTCACCGCCTGGTACGCCCTCCACCACATCGCCCGCCTCAGCCCGGGCGAACGCATCCTCATCCACTCCGCCAGCGGAGGCACCGGCCTCGCCGCCATCGCCGTCGCCCGCCGCCTCGGCGCCGAGGTCCTCGCCACTGCCGGCTCTGACAAGAAGCGCCAATACCTCCGCGACCTCGGCATCCGCCACGTGATGGACTCCCGCACCCTCGACTTCACCGAACAAACCCTCACCGCCACCGACGGCCAAGGCGTCGACGTCGTCCTCAACTCACTCCCCGGACCCGCCATCCGCGCCGGACTCAAAACCCTCCGCCCCTTCGGCCGCTTCATCGAACTCGGCGTCCGCGACACCCACGCCGACACCCCCCTCGGCCTGGCCCCCCTGCTCCACAACATCACCCTCGCCACCATCAACCTCATCGAACTCCAACAACACCACCCCCTCACCTACACGACCCTGCTCCGCGACACCCTCACCGAAATCACCGAAGGCCGCCTCCAGCCCCTCCCCCACACCGCCTACCCCCTCGACCAAGCCACCCGAGCCTTCCGCCTCATGGCCGGCGCCCACCACACCGGCAAGCTCATCCTCACCCTCCCCGACCACGGACACACCACCGCCCGTCAACCCCGCCCACCCGTCATCCGCGGCAACGGCTCCTACATCATCACCGGCGGCCTCAGCGGCCTCGGCCTCGCCACCGCACGCTGGCTCGCCCAACACAACGCCGGCCACGTGGTCCTCAACGCCCGCACCGCTCCCACCCCCGCCACCACCCAGACCATCGAACAACTCAGCCAGACCGGAACCCGCATCACCCTGATCCTCGGCGACATCACCCGACCCGAGACCGCCGAACGTCTCGTCACCACCGCAACCGCCCACGGCCACCCCCTTCGCGGCATCGTCCACAGCGCCATGAACCTCCACGACGCCACCCTCACCAACATCCAGGAAGACCACGTCACCAGCGTCTGGAACCCCAAAACCCACGGCGCCTGGAACCTCCACCGAGCAGCCCGCCACGACACCCTCGACTGGTTCGTCCTCTACTCCTCCATGACCTCCCTCATCGGCAACCCCGGACAAGCCCTCTACGCCGCGGCCAACTCCTGGCTCGACGCCTTCGCCATCTGGCGCACCCACCAGGGGCACCCCACCCTCGCCGTCAACTGGGGACCCTGGGGCCAGACCGGAGCCGCCACCCATTACGCCCAGCACGGCTACCAGACCATCTCCACCCACCAGGGGCTCACCGCGCTCCACACCCTCCTCACCCACGCCCGCACCAACACCGCCGTCATCCCAGGCCCACCCGACACCTGGCTCCCCCGCACCACCACCCCCATCCCCCTCATGACCCACCTCGCCGCAGACTCCACACCCACACCTACACCCACACCAGCCCCCAGCCCCCGACCGGAACCCAACCCCCGCCCCAGCCCCAGCCCCAGCCCCGAACCCTCACCCGCGCCCACCAGCGCCGGCCCCACCCCCAGCCCCGCACCCGCCGGACCCGACCCCAGCAAACAAACCAACCTCGAGAACTACCTCAACCAACAGATCACCACCATCCTTCACCTCAACACCACCGCCCTCGACCCCCAAACCCCCCTCACCACCCTCGGGTTCGACTCCCTCCTCGCCCTCGAACTCCGCAACCACATCCAAAACGACCTCCACATCACCCTCCCCACCAACTACATCTACCAACACCCCACCCTCACCGCCCTCGCCACCCACCTCACCCAACACACCACTCAAGCGCCGCCCACACCAGAGAAATGAAATTGCAGACCCCCACCAACCACAGGCCCGACCGTCTGCCCTTCACGTCGCACTACATCCAAGCCCGAAAAGGGTCGTCGTCGCTCTCACGCCTCGTGATGTGATATACAATCTTCGTCGCCATGCCATGATTCCGACGCCGAATACCGGCCCCCTAAAGGGAAATGGCTCAGCGCAGCCCACAACCGTATTCTTGCGATGAACACACATCGCAACCTATTCGCGCATTCCGCTCCCTATAAAAACACTTCACGCCTTCCCCCCGAATTACCCACCTGCTTGAATAGGAGAAGCGAGACACACCGGTCCCCACGACCGGCACCCCGGCCCTCCACAGCAGCCACCTCCACATCTCGAAACCAAGGAATACGTCTCGCCCGAACCATGCGAACGCATGGATACGGGAGGCATTGTGAACCCTCATAAAAGAACGCGGACATTCAGCACCGGCCCAGTCGTCACGGTCCTCGCGACGGGCACGGGCACGGGCTCACTGCAACAACGCGGTCGGCTATGGCCCAATCCTCAACGCCACCGGTACGGATAACAACAACACCCGTGCCGGCAGCCCCGGATGACGAACACCGCCATCCCCCACCGAGGAGAGAAGCCACATGTCACTGATCGCGATCCCGCTCACCGAACTGGTACTGACCGCCCAGGACCTCGATGAATGGCCAGAAGGGACACACCCCCAAGCTCTGATCGCCCACTGCACCGCAGGGCAGCCGATATCGTTCTCCGTACCCTCGCTGAAGCGAGCCGTCCCCATCTCCCGCCATCTCGCCCAGCTTTGGCTGAGCGCTCAGAACGTCACCGACGACGACACCCGTTACACCGCCCTCCTCGTCATATCGGAACTGATGACCAACGCGGTCGAGCATTCCGGCAGCACCCGGATCAGCAGCCATCTGCACAAAGCCGGCGACCAACTGCACATCGAAGTCCGCGACCAGGGACGTACAACCTCCACCCCCCAACAGCCCCTGCCCGTCCACCACATCAAGGAATCCGGCCGCGGCCTGGAACTGGTCACCGAACTCGCCGAAGACTGGGGTGTAGAAACCGACAGCAACGGCAACTGCACCGTTCTGGCTACGTTACGAATCAACCCGTAGGCATCCCAGCCCGGGACCGGGTCACCACGGCGTCGAGATCTCCCGGGGAGCGAGATCTCCGCCGAGCGCGCTTGCGACATACACAAACGAAGCGCCGAATCGGCGGTTGGCCAAACCACCGATCCGGCGCCATTCGGGCTGCCGTTGCGGCGTGCGGCAACGGTCAGCGATTGCTCACGGTCCTGGGACCGTCAGCGCACGCAGTACGGCACGGGCGACAGGTTCTTGACGTACCGGGCGGCGACGTAGCCGACCCTCCCGCCGCCGAGCAGATACCAGAGGTTGTTGCCGTCCACGTTCTGGCCCGTGACCTTGCAGGACAAGGAGATGATCGTGCCCGGCTGGATGCCGCCCAGGTCTGCGGAGTTGGCGCTTGGCCGCTGACGGATGTTCAGTGTGATCCGCGAGACGACCTTGCCCTTGGGAAGCACCGCGGTCGCCCTCGGCGCCGGGGCCGAGACCGTACCTGCAACGGTGTCGGGGGTGGTGGCCGCGATGGCGGGCGTGGCAGTCAAGGCCCCGGAACCAGCGATCATGAATACGGCGAGCGCTGCGGTGACTCGACGCTTGATGCGAAGTGTGTACACAGTTCCCTCTTTCCCTTTTTGGGTGTTACATCCTTATGACACGTCCGCCGAGGCGAAAGCTAGACGGAGGCGGATTCCTCACTCGGACGAGTCAGTGTCAGGTGTGGGCGTGGCGCGTTGGCGCCAGAAACAGCGCCCGGCGCACGCCGGGTGGGAAGCTGATCTCCCCAGCCCGGCCGTCCCTGTCGGGGCGTCATCGTCATGACCCGTCGAGCAGCGCGCGATGATTTCCGAGCCAGGACGACACCGGCACGCGCCCTGGAGTTCGTAGCCCACTGGCTTTCCTGACCGGGATATCCCATAGTGATTCCATGAGTCTGCCTCTGTATCGGAGATTCGGCGGGTCACCGCCGCCGGGCGGCCCTCGCTTCAGCTGAGGGTCCGCCTCGTCGTCCTTGGCTCACACAGCCCGACGCAGACCGTGCTTCACCCCGCCCCTACGGGGGCCTTTCACCTCAGACATCCCTGACCCAGAGGAAATCCTTGCCATGATCATGGACAGCCCGCACCCCGAACACCCTCCCCACGAACTCTCCGTGCAGCAGGCCCGCCAATGGCTGGCGCGGGAACGCGAAGCCCTTCAAGCACAGTTGGCCGATGCCGAGCGGGGCGACCAGTGGAGCGAAAGCACACTACTGGCCACCCGGACCGCCTCGGCCCAAGAGTTGCTCACTGAGATCGACCAGGCCGCTCAGCGCCTGGAGGACGGAGTCTTCGGGACATGCGAACGCTGCGAGAAGGACATCCCCGTGGAACGGCTGGAAATCAGGCCGTACGCACGTTTCTGCGTCGGCTGCCAGGGACTGCCGGCCTGAACCTACTTCGCGGCGAAGGCCGCACCGGGCTGCCCTGACCCTTCTGCGGAAGTCAAAGAACCATGAACATCTGTACGGCAGTTGGTGCCAAGACCACCGAGGTCCGCCGTGGACTCGCCATCGACCTCGGCAGTTCCCGGACCCGTATCTGGGCCCCGGGTTGGAAGACTCCTCTCGATCTGCCCAGCTCGGTGTCGGCCGGTGGCGAGGTCGTCCGTCCCGTGCGGCGGGGACGCGTCGTCGACCCCGCCGCCTGTGCGGACATGTTGCGACAGTTCCTCCCGTCGGGCACGCGGCTCAGCTGTCCACGCCCCGTGGTCGTGCTGTCCCGGCCGGTTCTCGCCGGTCCTGACCACCGTGCCGCAGTGACCGAGGCGTTGTCGGTCCTGCGACCGTCAGCGGTCGTCGTCATCGACAGTGCGCGAGCCGCGGCAGGGACAGCGGCGGGGGCCGGCGCGGGCGCGTACGACGAGCGTCCCCTGCTGGTGGTGGATGTCGGAGCAGACCTGTTGGAGGTGACCCTCCTCGCATGCGGCAGTGTGACGGACGCGCGGCAGGCGGAAATCGGTCTGCGTGATATCGGCCCCATGGCGCCCGGTTCCCCTTCCACACTGGTGGAAGCGGCCGTCGGCATGGTCGAGGACATGCTCCGGCGCGACAAGGACGGTGCCATGACCGGCGCGCTGCGCCGGGGCCCTCTGCTGGTCGGCGGCGGCGCTGTGCGAGGCGACCTCAGAGGTCAGCTGGCAGCGCGCCTCCGTACACCCGTACGTGCCTCCCCCGCGCCGTCCACCGCGGTGGTGCGGGGAGCCGCCTCGGCCCTGCTGTCCGTACTCCGTCATCCGGGCAGCGCCCCGTGGCCCCGCACGCACAGCGGGACGACGTGACGCGGAAGCGTGCGGAGGGCGACGTGCCACGGTGGATCGTCGTCATCCTCGCGCTCTTCGCCACCGTGGCGGCGGTGTGCTCCGTGCAGTCGGCGGTCCTCACAGGCTCACCGCCGGCCGCTCACGGTCCGCGCCGGCACCGTCCGCCGAGCAGGGACAGGACCTGGGCGGCCTTGTCCAACGAACGAGGCAGGTACGGGGAGACGCGGACACGCGTCGCCCCCGACGGACATCGGCCGAGTCCCGCGAGCGCCTCGCCGACCCGCCCCGGGTCGCCGGTCCTTCGGCGGGGTGGCGCGCGCATGGCGTGGGCCACCCCGCCCACGGCGTCCTTCCCGCCGGCCCTCGCCTGCCGTGGGCGCCTGCCGTAGTGCCGCGCACCGTACGCACGCGGGAGGCGGCAGAGCCCGCCGTACCGTACGCGCTTCCCGGGGTCCGGGGACCTCCGGGGCGGGCCGTGTCCCGTCCTGTTCCCTGACCAGCCGGCTACTGTGGGCGAAGGCCCGCCGCACGCCGTTCCCGCAGGTGGCCACGGCCGCGGTGCTGCAGACCGTTCCCCGCACGGTCAACACCGGGACGGGCGCCCTCTTCATCCTGACAGCCCTGGCGATTCTGGGCGGAGACTCGCTGCGGGACTTCGCGCTGGCGCTGCTCATCGGAATCGTGGTGGGCACCTACTCATCGGTGTTCCTGGCTGTCCCGGCCTCCATCGCGCTGGAGGCACGGCGCGGCGGGCCGCCTCGCCTTGCCGCGGTCAGTCCCGTGCGGGCTGCCCGGTCTCGGGCGGGACATGCGTTTGCCGGACGTTGATCCGGCGGCCTGTGACACGGGCGAGCGTGATGGCGATCCACAGGGGGCGGGTTCCGCCGGCCCAAGGCGCGGTGTAAGCCATCTCGTCCAGTGCGCGTACGGAATGGCGGTCGGTGACCTTTCGCGCGCCGCCGACGATCAGCACGCTCCACCCTTGGCTCAGCGCTTCGTCGATGTGGTCCACCTCGAAAGCGACCTCGTGGCCCGCCGCTTCGGCCGGGAGCGCTTCGGGGGCCGTTCTGAACGCCACATCGCCGTGGACGATCAAGTAATTGACCGGCACGATGGCAGGCCCCTCGGCTGTGGTCACGCCCACCCTGCCCACGCCGTGCGTACCCAGCAGGGCGCGGCACTCGTCCTCGTCGAGCGCGACCAGCTCGGGGTGATAGGCGGCCTCGCCGATTCCGGGTGGCAGGTCGACCGTTCCGCCGGTCAGTTCCTCGACCGTCGTCTGCAGCGCGTCGGCCAGACGCAGCAGGAACCCGATGCCGGGAACGGCGGGCTTCTCCTCCACGTACTGGATGTAGCCGGGCGCCGAGCCCGCGCGCTCGGCCACCTCCGCGCGCGTGAGCCCGAGCTGCTCGCGGCGGACAGCGGCCCGGCGGCCGATGTCGCCCGGCGTGGGTGGCGGGTGAGGCGTGGCGGAGTTCTGTGGCGGACCTTCCGACATGAGGAGCACGTCCCTTCGCCTCGGCGGTCTTGAACGACCAAATCAGCACCCGGGCCACTGGGCAACTTGTCGGCATGGGCGCCGGGCGTTCAGTGCGTCGACCGCCCCGTCCGCTGCGGGCTCCGCTGACGACGGCTTGGTTCACTCCGGCAGGCCGGTCCTCAACTGAAACACGCGGATCAGTGAGCGGCGCGTTGGGCGCTTGCCGCGTAGGTGAATGAAGTGCACCTGCCGCCCGGCACCTCGGCACCGTAGTGCGGGAAGGCGTTGAGCGCCGCTTCGGCCGCGCGCCGGTCGAATAACGGCGGGCGAGGCCGGTCCGGCGACCTTGTGCTGTTGTTGGCCTGTCCATGACCATGGAGCGCCATGTCACTGACGCAGCCGTGGAAGGGACTCGCCATGCCCCAGGACCCGACAGGGATGCCCCGAAGGACCGTACTGTCGGCCACGGTCGCGACCGCAGTGGTCGGCGTGCCGTCGGTGGCTCAGGCGGCCTCCGCGGCGCCCGCGGCCGCGTCCACCGGGCGGGACACCGCAGACCGCCCGGCCACCGCCCAGTCCCCCGGCCGGGAGCTGCGGGAACTGCTCAAAGAGGTCGACCGTGACCGGATCGAGGCGACCGTGCGCCGGCTCGCCGCGTTCGGAACCCGGCACACCCTGTCCACCCAGGACGACCCCGACCGCGGTATCGGCGCCGCGCGCGACTGGATATACGCGGAGCTGAAGCGCTACGCCGCGGCCTCCGGCGGCCGGATGACCGTCGAACTCCAGTCGTACGTACAGGAGCCCGCCTCGCGGATCCCGGTGGCGACCCGGATCACCAACATCGTCGCGACCCTCCGCGGGTCGGTCGACCCCGACCGCGTCTATGTCGTCTCCGGCCACTACGACTCGCGTGCCACCGACGTCATGGACGCGGTCAGCGACGCGCCCGGCGCCGACGACGACGCCTCCGGGGTCGCGGTGGCGATGGAGCTGGCGCGCGTGATGGCGAGGCGACGCCCGGCCGCGACCATCGTCTTCGCCGCCGTCGCCGGCGAGGAACAGGGGCTGTACGGGTCCACCCATATGGCGGAGCAGTTCAAGGCCGCGGGCTCGGACGTCCACGGCATGTTCACCAACGACATCGTCGGCAGTCCCAGGGCCGACGACGGTACCCGCGACCCGTACACCGTGCGCCTCTTCGCCGAGGGCGTCCCCACCTCCGAGACACCGCAACAGGCCGACACCCGCCGCTCCGTCGGCGGCGAGAACGACTCGCCGACCCGCCAGCTCGCGCGCTTCGTCCGCGACGTCGCGAACAACGACGCCACCGGCATGAACGTCCGCGTGATCTACCGCCGCGACCGCTATCTGCGTGGCGGCGACCACATCCCCTTCCTCGAACGCGGCTATACCGCGGCCCGCTTCACCGAGCCGACCGAAGACTTCGCACACCAGCACCAGGACGTACGGGTGGAGGACGGTCAGCAGTACGGTGACCTGCCCGAGTTCTGCGACTTCGGGTACATCGCCCGCGTGGCCCGGGTCAATGGCGCGGCTCTGTGGACCCTTGCCCAGGCCCCGGCGGCTCCGCGTGGGGTGAAGATCGTCACCAGCTCGCTGACCAACTCCACCGAGCTGGTGTGGGAACCCGGTACGGAATCCGATCTGGCCGGGCACGAGGTGGTGTGGCGCGAGACGACCGCGCCGGAGTGGACCCACGTGATCAAGGCCGCCGGTGCGACGAGCCACACCGTGGACCTGTCCAAGGACAACGTCTTCTTCGGCGTCCGCGCGGTGAACCGGGCCGGTCATCGCAGCCCGGTGTCCTTCCCCGTACCGCAGCGCTGACCGACGGCCCTAAGGGCTGTCCCGTAATCCGTGGCGGGCGCACGACGACAGCTACGGCACCTCGCTGCGTTGTCGGAACGCCCGAATACATCCGGTATGCGGACGTCCCTCCGCCTTGCGATGCACCGCATCTGACGCCGTGCGCTGATCCCCCACGGATTACGGGACAGCCCTTAGGCCGGGCGCGACCGGAACCGAACACAGGTGTGCCGCCCTCCGGCAGAAGCCGGCCGGAGGGCGGCACTCTCATTCCCGTACTCAGCCGGCGGCTGCCGTTTCGGCGAGCTTCTGGAATTCCCCCAGGTCATAGTTGGCCAATGCGGAGTCCAGGTTGGTCAGCGCGCCGACATGCTCCACGAAGCCGTGCGGGTCGTATTCGATCTGGAGAGTGACACGGCTCGTCGTGTCACTGAGACGATGGAAAGTAACGACGCCCGCGTGGTGAACACCCTCTGTCGTCTTCCACGCGATGCGGTCTTCCGGAATCACCTCGGTAAGCTCCGCCACAAAACTCTTGTCCGCGCCGGGAAGCGACAATTGCCAGGCGAAGCGGCGCTCGTCAATGCGGTCGACGTGCTTCACATGACTGAGGAACTTCGGCCAGCGCGTCACGTCACTCCACAGGTCCCAACTCACGGCGACGGGGGCCTTGATGTCTACGGTCTCGAGCAGCGAAGACGCCATGGGTGCTGTCCCTTCGTTGGATGCTGCAATGCTGTGGCTGACCTGGCGGCTACCCGGAAACCCGCCGTTCATCCACAGATGCGCTTCCCTGGGACATGCACTGGAAGAAGGTGCTCGGACGATAGAAGAGGGTGCTCGGACGATGTCGTCCGAGCACCCTCTTGCCCTGTTTACCAGCGATACCAGCGGCCCCTGCGACCGCCACTGGAGGCCGGCCGGATCAGGAATCCGAGCAGCCACACCACGAATACGACGACCGCGATCCACCACAGAGCATGAATCACGAAACCCACTCCGAGAATGATCAGGACGAGCAGGAGAACGAGAAGCAGAGGACCCATGACTACCAGCCTCCAAGTCAATGTCTGCCCGGAGGCGGCGCAATCGTGCGTGCGATACCAGGCGTTTCTCATTCTACTCCCGGGCCATGAGGACCCGCTCTTCCGAGCAGCGCCGGATTCGCGGTTGCGCCACGGATTGCGGGACAGCCTTTAAGCCTCGTCGCCCTTGGCGGTGGCGCAGGCCGGGTGGCCCCAGCCTTCCGGGTTCTTGGCGATGGACTCGCCCGCGGCGTACGAGCGCCCGCAGCGGCAGCGGCCGGGGAACTTGGCGTTGAGGGTCCGCGCCGCGCCCGCCGAGGTGCGCCGTCGCGACGAGGCTGTCTTCGTCGCTCCGCCGGAGGAGCCGCGGCGGGCGCCGCCCGACCGTACGGTGTCGGGCGCGGCCGGGGGCTCCGGGGAGCCGTGCTCGCTGCCCGCGGTCTTCTGGACCAGCGCCGCCTGGCTCGCGGCCCGGTCGGCGAAGTCGTTGAGCCGATCGCCGCCGACCTGGTGCGCGGGCACGTACCGGAACTCCACCGAGCGGCCCTCGAGGAGCCCGTCGATGCGGACGACCAGTTCCTGGTTGGCCACGGGCTTGCCCGCGGACGTCTTCCAGCCGTTGCGCTTCCAGCCGGGCAGCCAGGTCGTGACGGCCTTCATCGCGTACTGCGAGTCCATCCGGATTTCCATGGGAACGCCGGGCGCGGCCGCCGTCAACAGGCGTTCCAGGGCGGTGAGCTCCGCGACATTGTTCGTCGCCGTGCCCAGCGGGCCGGACTCCCAGCGGGCCGGAGTCTCCTCACCGTCGGCGATGACCCAGGCCCAGCCGGCGGGCCCGGGGTTTCCTTTCGACGCCCCGTCACACGCGGCGATCACACGTTCAGCCATGCTTCCGATCATGCCAGGGCGGCGGCACGTCGGACGACTCAGGTGTTCTTCCGTGCGACGGCTCCGTACATGGCGATGTCGCGGTCGTCTATGGCTCCCTGGTCGGCGTCGGGCCGCCAGTGATGGACCTGGGTGACCCCGGGTTCGACCAGGTCAAGGCCGGTGAAGAACGCCTCGGCCTCGGCCTGGGTGCGCAGCTGCATGGGCATGCCGCGGCGGGCGTACTCGGTGGCAACGCGGCCGACCTCTTGCGGGGCGAAGTCGGCGGTGCCGATGGTCATGGCCAGGAAGCTGCCCGCGGGCAGCGGGGCGAGGAGACGCTGTACGAGGCCGTGGTCGTCGTCTGTGTCAAGGATGAAGTGCAGGATCCCGATGATCATGAGCCCGACCGGCTGCCGCAGGTTCAGGATCTCCTGGAACTGCGGAGAGCCGATGATCGCGTCGGGGTCGCGCATGTCGGCGTCGATGTAGGCGGTGCGGCCTTCGGGACTGCTGGTCAGCAGGGCGCGCGCGTGCGCGAGCACGATCGGGTCGTTGTCGACGTAGACGACCCGGCTGTCAGGGGTGACCTCCTGCACGATCTCGTGCACGTTGGGCACGGTGGGCAGACCGGTACCGATGTCCAGGAACTGCCGGATGCCCTCCTCCCGCGCGAGATAGCGGGCCGCCCGGTGCATGAACTCCCGGTTGGCGCGCATATGGACCCGCAGGGCCGGCCACTCGCGGATCATCGCCTCACCGGCCTCCTGATCCACGGGGTAGTTGTCCTTGCCGCCCAGCACGTAGTCGTAGACGCGCGCCGAGTGCGCCTCCCCCGTGTTGAACCGGTCTGCTGGACTGCCCTGTGCCGCCATCTTCCGTCCTCCCCGGTACCTCGCCCGCGCCTCACGCGAAGCATCCGTACCGCGCCCGTATCAGCTGAAGCCTTGGCCCAGAGTCTAGACACTCAGTGATCGCAGGTTCGCGCGAGTTCTCGGCGAATCGGGCACATCCCGGCGCTACTTGAACCAGGACCGCCGGGCCGGGTACAGGAGCCCGAGGCTCTTCTGAGAAGATCCGGATCATGCAGACGAAGCCGACGCCGGACCCGCTCGTACATGCCTGACTACCAGGAACTCCTGCTCACCGCGATGGCGGCGGCCCGCGAAACCGCGGGCCGGGGGCGGGTCGCCGACTACATCCCGGCACTTGCCACGGCGGATCCGAACGCGTTCGGAATGGCCCTCGCGACGGTCGACGGCGATCTGTACGGCGTGGGTGACTGGGAACAGCCGTTCTCGATCCAGAGCGTCTCCAAGCTCTTCTCCCTCGCTCTCGTACTCGCTCATGGCGGTGACACGATCTGGCGCGGTGTGGGGCGGGAGCCGTCCGGCAACCCCTTCAACTCGCTGGTCCAGCTGGAGAACGAGCACGGCATCCCGCGCAACCCCTTCATCAACGCGGGCGCGCTCGTGGTCACCGACCGGCTGCAGAGTCTGACCGGTGACGCCGCCGGAGCCGTGCGTGACTTCCTCCGTCAGGAGTCCAGCAACCCGCTCCTGGACACGGACCCGGCTGTGGCCGCGTCGGAGGCCGGGCACGGTCACCGCAACGCCGCGCTGGCGCACTTCATCGCGAGCCACGGCAATCTGGAGAACCCGGTCGAGACCGTGCTGGACCGCTACTACGCGCACTGCTCGCTCACCGCCAGCTGCCGTGACCTCGCGCTGGCCGGCCGGTTTCTGGCCCGGCACGGGCTGCGCGCCGACGGCTCCCGGCTGATGTCGAGCAGTGAGGCCAAGAGGATCAACGCGGTCCTGCTCACCTGCGGCGCCTATGACGCGGCGGGAGAGTTCGCCTACCGGGTCGGGCTGCCCGGCAAGAGCGGGGTCGGCGGCGGCATCGTGGCCATCCTTCCCGAACGTGCCGCACTGTGCGCGTGGGGCCCGAGCCTGGACGAGGTCGGGAACTCCGTCGCGGCGGTCGCCGCCCTGGACGCGTTCACCACCGCCTCCGGCTGGTCGGTCTTCTGACCGCGGGCGCGGGTCAGCCGATCGGCGCGGGCATGCGGACCACGTCGTAGGCGAGTTCGATCGCGTCCCCGGTGACCGGGTCGCTCAGTTCGACGCGCCAGCGGTCGGCGAACTGGTCCACGCCCTCGGCCATGGGGATGGTGCCGGAGATCAGCACCGTACCGGGCACCAGGTCACCGCGCTCACGCAGCACATCGGCCCAGTAACCGGGAGTGAGCAGCTCGGCCAGGGTGCCGTTCTGGATGGCGGTTTCCCGCCCCGCGTGGGTCACCCAGGCCCGCAGGGTCAGATCGTCGAGCCGCTCCTGTACGTCGGCCAGGCGCCAGGCGCGGCGGGCGAGCACATCGGGGCTCGCGTTCTTGCTCCACGCCACTCCGTGCACCTCCAGATCGCGGTCGGTGTGGTCGCAGGCCGCCGTCAGCAGCAGCTCACCGTCGCGGTCCACCACCAGCGCCCATTCCGCCTCCCCCGAGGTGCGGCCGTGCTGGACGCTGACCTGGTCGGTGTGCTGGGCGAGGTACGGGGAAACCGGGTAGAGCGCAGGGGTCACGGACGGCGCGGGCACGCCCAGCTCGGCGAGCTCGGCCACGTGCGCGGCGACATCGACCTGGCTGCGTCCGGCGTAGCCGGCGTTGAGCACCTGGACGACATCGACGTGCCGGAGGGTGCCGTCGGGCAGTTCGAAGGTCAGCGGCGCCATGGTTTCTCCACATCGGTCGGGGTATCGGGGAGGTTAACTTTGCGCGGAAGGCTTGCGCATACGACCTGTATACAAGAAGTATGCCGGAAGGTCGATAGCGCCCCCACTCAAGGACGGACGTCGTGAAGCACACCAGCACGAGTACGGAAAAGCACCCGATCGGCGGGTCCGCGGTCCGCCGCGCCTTCTTCGCCAGCCTCACCGGAACCGCCTTGGAGTGGTACGACTTCGCCATCTACTCCGTGGCCGCGGCGCTGGTCTTCGGTGATGTCTTCTTCCCCTCCGAGGACCCGGCAACCGGCACTCTGCTGGCCTTCTCCACCTACGCCGTCGGCTATGTGTCGCGGCCGCTGGGCGGTTTCGTCTTCGGCCGCCTCGGCGACAAGATCGGCCGCAAGAAGGTCCTCATCGCGACCCTCGTACTGATCGGAATCGCCACCCTCCTGATCGGTCTGCTCCCCTCCTACGCCACGATCGGCGTGGCCGCCCCCATCGCCCTGGTCATACTCCGCTTCGCCCAGGGCGTCGGCGTCGGTGGCGAGTGGGGCGGCGCCGTCCTGCTGTCCAGCGAGTTCGGCGACCCTCGACGGCGCGGCTTCTTCGCCTCGGCCGCCCAGATCGGCCCGCCGGCCGGCAACCTGCTGGCCAACGGGGTACTCGCGGCCCTCGGCGCACTGCTGACCGAGAACCAGTTCCTGACCTGGGGCTGGCGGGTGGCGTTCCTGCTCTCCGGGGTCCTCGTCGTCTTCGGCCTGTGGATCCGTACGAAGCTTGAGGAAACCCCCGTCTTCAAGGCCATGGAGGCCGAGCAGAATCGTCCCCAGGCACCGATCAGGGAAGTCTTCGCCACGCACCCCCGCGCCCTGACGGCCGCGATCCTGAGCCGTATCGCTCCGGACGTGCTGTACGCGCTCTTCACCGTCTTCGTCCTCACCTACGCGACGGGTGAACTCGGCATGTCCCGAGGCTCGGCACTGGCCGCCGTCCTCATCGGCTCCTCCCTGCAGGTGTTCCTCATCCCGCTGGCCGGAGCTCTGTCCGACCGCGTCAACCGGCGGCTGGTGTACGGCGTCTCCGCGGCGGCGGCCGGGGTGTGGCCGTTCCTGTTCTTCCCCATGATCGGCGGGGGGAGCTGGCCGCTACTCGTCCTCGGTGTCGTGGTGGCACTGGCCATCCACTCGCTGATGTACGGACCGCAGGCGGCCTTCATCGCCGAACAGTTCTCCCCGCGACTGCGCTACACCGGGTCCTCGCTCGCCTACACGCTGGCCGGTGTCGTCGGTGGAGCCGTCGCGCCGCTGTTGTTCACCGCGCTGCTCGACGCCTACGAGTCGTGGGTTCCGCTGGCTCTCTACATCGTGGTCACCGCGGCTGTCACGATCACCGGGCTGTGTCTGGGCCGCGACGGGGGGCGGTCGGACGAGGAGGAGCTGATCGGGGGCAGCGACAGCGAGGACCGTACGTCAGAGCCCATCGGCTCGCAGACCGCATCGGCCGGCTGACCCCGGCACCAACATCGGCACCCGCACCCGCACCCGCACCCGCACCCGCACCCGCACCGAGGAAGGTAGCCCCGTGCGCATCGCACTGAGCCAGATCACCACCGGCCCCGACCCCGAGCAGAACCTCGCGCTCCTCCGCGAACAGGCCCATCGCGCGGCCGACGCGGAGGCGCGCGTCGCCGTCTTCCCCGAGGCCGCGATGGCGTGCTTCGGGACGCCCCTGGCGCCGCTGGCCGAACCGCTGGACGGCCCGTGGGCCACGGCGGTCCGCCGGATCGCCGAGGAGACCGGTCTCGTCGTGGTCGCGGGCATGTTCACCCCCGCCCCGGACGGCAAGGTGGCGAACACCCTGCTGGCCACCGGCCCCGGCATCGAGGCGGCTTACGACAAGATCCACCTCTACGACGCCTTCGGCTATGCGGAGTCCGACACCGTGGCACCCGGCTCCCAGGTCGTCACCATCGATGTCGACGGCACTCGCATCGGCCTCGCCACCTGCTATGACGTCCGCTTCCCCGAACTGTTCAGGGCACACGCCGACGCCGGAGCGCTCCTGTCACTGCTCCCCGCCTCCTGGGGCGCCGGTCCCGGCAAACGTGAGCAGTGGGAGCTGCTGATCCGCGCCCGAGCACTCGACGCCACCCTCTGGCTCGCCGCCGTGGACCAGGCCGACCCGGCGGCGTCCGGAACTCCCACGGCGTCGAACGCTCCCACCGGAATCGGCCACAGCGCGGTGATCGGTCCCGACGGAACCGTACGGCAGCGTCTCGACGCAGGACCGGGGATGCTGCTGGCCGACCTGGATTTCGCCGAGGTTGCCGCTGTTCGCCGCGCCGTACCCGTACTGGCCAACCGCCGGATCCAGACAGCGTCCGGGAAGGCTGGTGTCCGGGGCGCCGTGGCGTGACTACCCGGCCGCGTCGAGGAGGATCCGCGCCAGCTCGCGCGGCTGGGAGAACATGGGCCAGTGGCCGGTGTCCATCTCGACCAGCCGCCAGTGCTCGCTGGTCAGCAGCTCGGCCACCTCCTCGCTCGGCTCGGCGCCGTCGAGCAGGCATTTGATGTACGTCGCCGGAAGCTCGCCGAGCGGCCGTGCCAGCACGGCCGGCTCGGTCAGCGTGGCGCCCGGGTGCGGTGTCGAGCCGGCCACGATCCGTGCGATCTGCTCGTCACTGAGACCCTGGCCGGCGTAGTCGGCCGCGGGCAGCGGGGCCCAGAAACCCCCGCTCTCGGCGATCGACGCCTCCACCATCGCCCGGCCGTACGGCCAGCCGGACACGAACGACTCGCCGTCGGCCGGCACGTTGGAATCGACGAAGACCACGCGGGCCAGCCGGTCACCGATCAGCTCGGCGGCCTGGCCGGCCGGGATGCCCGAGTAGCTGTGCCCGACCA
This sequence comes from Streptomyces sp. NPDC058198, assembly GCF_042882605.1. Lineage (NCBI taxonomy): Bacteria > Bacillati > Actinomycetota > Actinomycetes > Kitasatosporales > Streptomycetaceae > Streptomyces > Streptomyces sp. NPDC058198. Next base: position 289,077 of record NZ_JBHVVP010000007.1, on the reverse strand, counting down.
GGATGACGTCGCGCAGATCGTGGCGCTCGACCTCGTCGACGATGTCCTGGACATGAGTCCGCTGCCCGGCCGGCATGCCCTGCTTGTCGGCGAGGCCGGAGAGCGTCAAGGGATGGGTGTGGTGGCCGGCCGCGCGCAGCTCCGGCACCACCTCGTCCCACGCCCAGGATCCGAGCCACGCGCCTGCGACCAGTACGAATTCCGTCATGGTGGCACCGTAGCGGAGCGGTCTGACATCCCCGCCGGACCACTTGCCTATCCGGCGAGCAGGACCTTGAGGGTGGTCTCCAGATGACTGTCGATCGCGGCGCACGCCGCACGCGCGTCACCGGAGGCCATCGCGGCCAGGATCGCCACATGCTCGTCGAGCACGGCTTCCTGCCGGCCGTGCTCGTTGTAGAGCGCTACCACCCCGGCCCGGATCTGCCGACTGCGCAGCCCCTCGTAGTGCCGGTTGAGCAGGGAGTTGCCCACCGCGGAGACGATCGTCGCGTGGAAGAGGTGATCCACCGCGATGAAGTCCTTGGCGTGCTCGGGCCCGCTGAGCGCGCGCTGACGGTCCAGGAGTCCGGTCAGCTCGGCCACGGGAACTCGGCCCTCGGGGATGGTCCGCTCGGCCGCGTACCGCTCGACAATGCCGCGCAGCTCCATCAGCTCGGTGATCTCACGCCCCGACAGCGCGACGATCTGCGCCCCGCGCTTGGGGACCAGCTTCACGAGGTCCTCGGCGGCGAGCAGCAGCAACGCCTCACGGATGGGGGTACGGGACACCCCGATACGGTCGGCGATCTCCTGCTCGGAGAGGAACCCACCCTGCATGTCCGGGTCGGTGAGGACGGTCTCCTTGAGAAACGCGTATGCCTTGTCCCGGCCCGATATCACGATTTCCCCCACGGTTGCATACAACGAGTATACAAAATTCCGCCCGCTGCCACAGCCCGTGAAGCCGCATCGCCGTCATCCCGATCGCGGGTCCGGGTCCACGGGCAGCCGCACGCGGAAAGCCGTGCGTCCGGGGACGCTGGTCACGTCGACGGTGCCGTGGTGAGCCCCCACCACCGCGGAAACGATCGCCAGGCCGAGACCGGTGCCTCCCGCGGTCCGTGAGCGACCGTGATCCGCGCGGGTGAACCGCTGGAAGACCTCGGCCCGCAGCTCCGCGGGAATGCCGGGGCCGGTGTCCGTCACGGTCAGTACGACCATGCCCTCCCCGTCGGCGATGTCTTCCTCGCCGGCGATGTCTTCCTCGCCGGCGATGCCCAGGGTCACGGAGGTGCCGGCCGGCGTGTGCGTGCGGGCGTTGTTCAGGAGGTTGGCCACCACCTGGTAGAGCCGGTGGCCGTCACCGGTGACGGTCACCGGTTCCTCGGGCAGGTCCAGCAGCCAGCGATGATCCGGCGCCGCCGCACGCGCGTCGCTCAGGGCGTCGAGGGCGAGCCGGGTGAGGTCGACGGTGTCACGCGCCAGTGGCCGGCCGGCATCCAGGCGTGCCAGCAGCAGGAGATCGTCGACGAGCCCGGTCATCCGTTCGCTCTCGGACTGGATGCGCTCCAGCGCGTGCCGCACCTCGCCCGGTACGGTGCCCGGGTGGCGCAGCGCCAGTTCCGCGTGCGCGCGCACGGTGGCCACGGGGGTACGCAGTTCATGGCTGGCGTCCGCGGCGAAGTGGCGCAGCCTCTCCTCACTCGCGTGCCGGCGGGAGAGCGCGTCGCCGACATGGCCGAGCATGTGGTTGAGAGCGGCGCCGACCCGGCCGACTTCGGTACGGGGGTCGGTTTCCGGTACCGGGGCGGGCATGGCCACCTCCCCGCTGGCCAGCGGCAGCCGGGTCACCTCGGTCGCGGTGGCGGCGACGCGGCTGAGCGGTCTGAGGGACAGCCGTACCCACAGCGCCCCCGCCACTCCGGTGACGGCGAGGGTGGCGCCGAACACCACGGCTTCCACCGCCTCCAGGCGATGCACGGTCTCCGCAACGCCGTGCAACGGCAGTCCCGTGAGGAGCACGTCGTTGTCGTCCCCGACGACGGCGACGACCCGGTAGGCGCCGAGGGTGGACAGCCGGAGGGTGTGGCCCGTCTCGTCGGGCGGTACGGCGGCCAGCGCCCGCCGGTCCGCCGCGGTGAGCGGTACGGGGGCGTCCGTCTCATCGCGTACGACGGATGCCTGCGTGGTTCTGCCGTGCAGCAGCCGGGCGCCGAACGTGCCGTCCGACTGGCCCCTGGTGTCGGGTGCGTTGTCCGCGTCCGGGCGCGCCTCGTGTTCCAGGCTCGCCGCGAACCGGCCCCCGGTCGCGACGAGCTGCTGGTCCAGCTTGCGTACGAGAAAGCCTTCGAGCGCCACCACGGTGGTCACCCCCACCGCCAGGCACGCCAGGGTGAGCAGCAGCACGAGACCCGCGGTGAGCCGTGCCCTCAGGGTGCGCGGCACGGGCAGTCGCCTCATGAGGTGTCCGGCTTGAGGACGTAGCCGACCCCGCGCACGGTGTGGATCAGTGGTGTCCGGCCCGCGTCGATCTTCTTGCGCAGGTAGCTGATGTACAGCTCGACGATGTGCGCCCGGCCACCGAAGTCGTACGACCAGACACGGTCCAGGATCTGGTCCTTCGACAGGACCCGGCGGGGATTTCGCATCAGGAAGCGCAGCAGCTCGAACTCGGTACGGGAGAGCTCTACCGCCACGCCCGCCCTGCTGACCTCGCGGGCATCCTCATCCATCACCAGCTCTCCCACCACCAGCCGGCTGCCGCCCGGCTCCCGGGCCATGCCGGCCCTTCGCAGGAGTCCGCGCAACCGGGCGAGCACCTCCTCCAGGCTGAACGGCTTGGTGACATAGTCGTCGCCGCCCGCGGTGATGCCCGCGATGCGGTCCTCCACCGCGTCGCGCGCGGTCAGGAAGAGGACGCAGACGCCCGGCTGAGCCGCCCGCAGCTCGCGCAGCACCCGAAGACCGTCCATGTCGGGCAGCATCCAGTCGAGCACCACCGCGTCGGGGCGGAAGGCGCGGGCCGCGCTGACGGCGGAGGCGCCGTCGCACGCGCTCCGCACCTCCCACCGCTCGTACCGGAGCGCGCCGGACAGTACCTCGGTCAGGTCGGGCTCGTCGTCGACGACGAGGACGCGCACGGGGGTGCCGTCGGGCCTGCTCAGAACGGGTGGCGGGGCGTGGTTGTCCATGGTGTGTCCAGCATCCCCCGTGGCCGGGCCGGGCGCGGGTCGCCGGAGCTCTGAGTTTCCTCTGAATCGTCGGTGCGGATGTCTCTTCAGAGGCTTCTCAGAAGGGGCACTGTGAGGCTGGCGGTCCGCCTCCGAAAGAGGGACACCTCGTGGCCACTCCTACGTACGAGCGCCGTGCCGCCCCCTGCGGGCCACCGGTCCGCCTCCGTGCTCAGCGTTTCCTCCCGTTCGCCGTCCACGCCCTGATCTGGTCGGGCGCCGCTGCGGTCCTCGGTCTGTGGTGGAGCGACACCACGTCGGTCGTCGGCCCCGCGGGATGGCTGACCGGCGCGGGTCGCATCACCGGGCTGCTCGCCGGCTACGCCTGCGCGGTCCTGCTCGCCCTCATGGCGCGGGTTCCGCTGCTGGACAGGGGCATCGGGACCGACCGGCTGGCCCGGTGGCACGCGCTGGGTGGCAGGTACACCGTCTCGCTCGTCCTGGCCCACACCTTGCTGATCATCTGGGGCTACACACTGACGTCCCGGTCGACGGTGGTGGACCAGACCCGGACGCTCGTTCTGCAGTATCCGGACATGCTCAAGGCGACGGCGGGATTCGTCCTGCTCCTGGCCACCGGGGTGCTCTCCGCGCGTGCGGCCCGCCGCAGGATGAGCTACGAGACATGGCACTATCTGCACTTCGCCACCTACCTGGCGGTGTTTCTGGCCTTCGGACACCAGCTCGCCAACGGCGCCGACTTCGTGACGAACCCCGCCGCCCGGGTGGCGTGGTACGCCCTGTTCCTCACGGTGGCCGTACTGCTTGTCTGGTTCCGGTTCCTCGTCCCCGTACGCCGGGCCCTGCGTCACCGTCTGAGTGTCACGGAGGTACGGCCCGAGGCGCCCGGCGTGGTCTCGGTGTATCTGACGGGTGAGCGGCTCGAAGAACTCGCCGCCGAACCGGGCCAGTTCTTCCGCTGGCGTTTTCTGGCGCCCGGCCTGTGGTGGACCGCCAATCCCTACTCGCTCTCCGCTCCCGCCCACCCCCGGTTCCTGCGCATCACGGTCAAGGCGGCCGGTACGCACAGCGCGGCGCTCGCCCGGCTCGCGCCCGGCACCAGGGTGTGGGCGGAGGGCCCGTACGGCGGTTTCACCGCGGCCCGCGGCACCGGCCGGAAGACCCTGCTGATCGGCGGAGGGGTCGGGATCACCCCCTTGCGCACCCTGTTCGAGACGCTCCCGGGTGACGTCACCCTCATGTACCGCGCCCGGCGTCCGCACGATCTGGCGCTGCGCGACGAGCTCGACGCCATCGCCGCGGCCCGCGGCGCCCGGGTCCTGTACGCGGTCGACGAACCCGCCTCGCACTCCGTGCCGCTCACCGCCCGCGCGCTGCTGCGTCTCGTCCCCGACGTGGCCGACCACGACGTGTACCTGTGCGGCCCGCCCGGCATGACCGACGCGGCGCGGCGGGCCCTGCGCACGGCGGGCGTGCCACGCCACCGTATCCATCACGAGTCGTTCGCGTTCTGAGACCGCCCGCCCGAGGAGACCGGATCCGCCATGCGCCGAGCAGTACTCACCCTCCTTTCGACGGCGGCGGGCATCGTCCTGCTCCTGTCGCTCAAACCGCATCAGAGCACGCCACCCGCCGTCGCGACACGGCCGCCGTCCTCGTCACCGTCCGGGCACCCGTCACAGGGCACCACGAACGGCACGTTCACCGGTGATGTGATCGACACCCAGTACGGACCGGTCCAGGTCGCGGTCACTGTCGAGCAGGGCAGGCTGACGGCCGTCAGGGCCGTTCAGGTGCCTTCCGGAAGTGGCCGCGACCAGGAGATCGCCGCCTACGCGGTGCCACGCCTCACCCAGGAGGCCCTGGGCGCCCAGAGCGCGCACATCGACGCCGTTTCCGGGGCCAGTTACACCAGCGAGGGCTATATACAGTCCCTGCAGAGCGCGTTGGACCAGGCCGGTGTCTGACCGCACCGACGGCCTGCGCCATGTCGAACACGTCATGGGAACCGTGTTCTCCTTCGACATCCGCGGCACGGTCACCCGGGACATCCGCCGGGCCCTCGCCGAGGCCGTCGCGTGGCTGCACGAGATGGACGCGGTCTTCTCGACGTACCGCGCGGACAGCGCCATCAGCCGTCTCTCCCGTGGTGAGTCGACCGTGGACCGGTGCCCGGAGGTGGTGGCCGAGGTCCTCGAACTCTGCGCGGAGGCGACCCGGGTCACCGGAGGGTTCTTCACGGTCACGCCCGGCGGCCGGCTCGACCCGTCCGGCCTGGTCAAGGGGTGGGCCGTGGAGCACGCTTCGCGGATTCTGTACGAGTCCGGAGCCCACGACACGTATGTCAACGGCGGCGGCGATCTCCAGCTCCGGGGGGAAGCGTCTCCGGGTGTCCCCTGGCGGATCGGCATCGCCCATCCCCTGTCCCGGGACCGGCTGATCGCCGTCGTCGACGGCCGTGACCTGGCCGTCGCGACGTCGGGAACGGCCGAGCGGGGCGCCCATGTCGTCGACCCCCGCACCGGCCTGCCGGCCTCCGGCCTGCTGTCCATCACTGTGACCGGCCGTTCTCTGACCCGGGCCGATGTCTTCGCCACCGCCGCCTTCGCGATGGGCGACGGGGCACGCTCCTGGATCGCCTCGCAGGACGGTTACGAGGCGATGGCGGTCACCGCCGACGGCAGGACATGGCAAAGCGACGGCTTTCCCTGCTAGGGGCTGTCTGACCCGCTCTCCCTGCGTCCGGCGACCCTCCGTACGACGTTCAGCAGGTACTCCTTGCGGTGGAGCGGATCATGGTCTGTCCGAGTCCGGGTCGGGATGGTGCCGGTGACCGGTTGGTAGTGGTCGAAGGCGGATTCCAGCACTCCCTCGCCGCGCGTCAGCGCCGGCAGCTGTTGTTGCAACTCGTGCACGCGGGCTGCCGGGATCTCACCCTCCAGCAGGCACGACGGGCCCCGGACCTCGGGCGAGAGCGGAATGGCACGCAGCCGGGCCAGGACGGGCATGATCGCTCCGAATGTGTCTGCCGGGAGCTCCAGGTGGAAGCGGTGCATCGGCTCGTACACCCCGGAGCCGGCCTGCTTCAACGCGCTCATCAGGACCAGCGGGGTCAGGTTGCGGAAGTCCGCGCCCGTGCTCGACATGCTTTTGTCGAAGACGGCATGGGAGTGGCTCTGGCGCGGCGCATAGCCGGAATGCGTCATGGTGACCGTGCAGTCGGTGACCTGCCATCCGTGGATCCCTTGGTGGAGTGTCTCTTTGACCGTGTCCTCGACCGCTTTCATGAACGCGTACGGCATCGACCCGAGCTCGACCTCCAGTCGGAATTCCACGCCGGTGTCGATCGGAGCCGGATCGATGCGCAGGCCGACGGTCGCGAGAAACGGATTGGGGTCCTTGCCCATGATCTCGACGGCGGCGCCGGTGCCGTTGGGCCGTTCGACGCAGATGGTCGTTGTCTCGCGGAAGGTGACGTCGATGCCGAATTCGTTCGCCAGCGTTGCTTGGATCACCTCTTTCTGGACCTCTCCATAGAGCGAGACGAATACTTCTTTCCGAATATCGTCCTGCCGCAGGTTGATCAGCGGGTCCTGCTCGGCGAACTGGACGAGTGCGACATGCAGCGTCCCTTTGTCGGCCGGACGGCAGGGAATGACGGCCGTTTCCAGGGTCGGCGGGGCGAAGTGGTGACGCGTCGGGCCTGTTCGCGATACGCCAATCGCGTCGCCGATCCGGATATCACCGAGACCCCAGAGCTTGCCGATCTGCCCCGCGTCGACCGACGCCCGGCGGACCGCCGGGCCACGGTCGAAGACACTGACCGCGGTGACCTTCCCCTCGCCGTCGCCCTCGCCATAAAAGCGCAGGAGATCGCGCGTTCGTACCGTTCCCGAGAACATGCGGACGTACGCGATCTTCTCCCCGGCCGGACCGCGTTCGATCTTGAAGACGGTGCCCGAGACCGGGCCGTCCACATCGCCTTCCGTCGCGGGCAGCAGCTCGGTGATACCGGTGATCAGCGCCTCCACGCCCGCGCCCGTGATGGCCGAGCCGAAGTACACCGGATGCACCAGCGCCTGCTGGGTCTGTGCCGCCAGCTCGCCCCGGAGCCGGGGATACGAGACCGTCGCCTCGTCGTCGACGTACGCGGCCAGAAACGCGTCGTTGTGGTCGGCGAGCAGATCGACCAGCTTGGAAGTGAAGTCGGCGTCGGCGGCGGTGAACGGCGCGCACCGAGCACCGCGGGTACCCAGTCCGTCGACCGATCCCATCGGGATGACCGCCGGGGCCAGCCTCTCGGACATGCTGTGCAGCACGTGTTCGTATCGCGCGCCACCGCGGTCGATCTTGTTCACGAAAATGAGGGTGGGAATGCGCAGCCGCTGCAGCGTCCGCATCAATACGCGGGTCTGCGCCTGCACGCCCTCGACGGCGGAGACGACCAGTACGGCGCCGTCGAGCACGCTCAACACCCGTTCCACCTCGGCGATGAAATCCGGGTGGCCGGGCGTGTCGATCAGATTGACCGTGATGTCGTCGATGACGAACGACATGACGGCCGATTTGATCGTAATGCCGCGTTGCCGTTCCAGCACCAGGGAATCGGTCTGGGTGCTGCCGTCGTCAACGCTGCCGATCTCGTCGATGACACCGGCGGAATGGAGCAGCCGCTCGGTCAGGCTCGTCTTACCGGCGTCGACATGCGCCAGGATCCCCAAGTTCAACGTTCGCACGAAGCGTCATGTCCTCAAGATAGGTGAAAGTTCCCGTCTGACTGAACATGAACGCTTTCCGCATTTCCGTCTCCTTGATCGATTGGCTGCTGGGGATTACAGCAGACGGCCACTTGGGAGGGCAACCTATTTACTGAGAGCGTCGAGCAAGCCCTCGGCGAGGCGACCGTAGGCCGCAGACCGCTCCGCCGCCGGGTCCGTGCCGCCGTCGGCGGACCCCACCGCACCGGCGCGGGCGTACGCGTGGACCCGCGCGCCCCAGAACGCCCATGCCCGCGCCCGGTCGTCGGCCGTCGTGTACGCGGCCGCCGTGGCCCGCGCGTTGGCCACGGCATTGGCGTCGGAGAAGGCACGCACGCCGGCGTCGGTGCTCAGATCGGCGTAGCGGCGACCGTACCGGTCGGCCTCCGCCTCGTCGTACCCGTTGGCGACGGCGTAGGCACGGGCGTTCGCGTAGGCCGTCTCGCCGGCCTCTGTCGTGGCATAGGCGTGCCGGTACACCTCCCTCAAGGCCGGCTCCAGAGCCGCTTCCCATGTGGCCCGGTCGTGCCGCTCGCCCGCCGCCGCAGCCGCGTGCAGACGAGCCGGCGCCTCGTACGGCCGGGAGCTCCCGCCGCGCCGTGTGCTCGCCTCGGCGAGCATCGGCAGGACGACGTCCGCGTGCCACGCGTGGACGACCCTGAAGTCGACGGGTCCGTCGAGGAGTTCGAGCACGGCGTGCGCCCGCAGGGCCCAGCTCTCGGCCGCCGGTTCGTCCTGGCCGTCGTACAGCGCGGCGAGCAGGTGCCAGGCCCACACCGGTATCGCCGGATCACCGGCCTGCCGTGTTCCGGGCGGGCCGGGCGGGCCTGGCGGGTCCGCGGGCCCTCCCTGGTCGAGCAGGACGACGAAACCCCTCGCGTGCCCGTTCACTCTCTCCCTCGGCTTTCTCGGCGTACGGCCGTCTCGGTCGCTCAAGCCTTCGGGCGGGTGCCGTCGATGGCGACGCGCCGGCCGTAACGCGAGTGCGGGTAGTAGTCCCAGATCGCGTGGTGCTGGACGCACCGGTTGTCCCAGAACACCAGGGTGCCGGGCTGCCAGCTGACCCGGCAGTGCAACAGGGGCGTGCGGGCGATGTGGGCGTACAGCATCTGCAGCACCGCGTCGCTCTCGACGCGTGACAGCTGCGCGATGTGCGACGTGTAGGGGGCGTTGACGAAGAGGAGCTTGCGGCCGGTCTCGGGATGGCGGACCACGACCGGGTGCTCGTTCTTCGGGATGTCGTACTCGGGCGGCGGGGTCTGTCCCATCCAGGGCAGCGCGCCGTCGTGGACGGCGGTCAGGCCCTCCAGGAACGTCTTCATCGCCGGGGAGAGCATGTCGTAGGCGAGGTGCATGTTGGCGAACAGGGTGTCGCCTCCGCTGCCCGCCTCGGGGATGCGGGTGATGTGGAGCATCGATCCGAGCGAGGGCTCGGCGTCCGCTGTGCCGTCGGCGTGCCACCCGTTGCCGGCGACGGCCCGCGACTCCTTGTCGGCGCTGATCTCCAGGATGTAGGGGTCGGAGCCCTCGGCGGGAAGTGCGACGGGGTGCAGCGGACCGAAGAGACCGGCGAAACGCTTGTGCTCCTCGTCCGTCAGAGTCTGGTCGCGGAACACCAGGACGTGATGGGTCAGGAAGGCCCGCCTGACGTCGTCCGTCTGTTCGGGGGTCAGTTCCTTCGCGAGGTCCAGGCCCGACACCTCCGCGCCGAGGAGCGGGGTCAGCGGGTCGACGGTGATGGATGTGCTGTGTTCCCTCGGCCTGGTGGTGATGCGCTCGATGGCGTCGAGTGCGAACTGTTCCACGGTCGTTCTCTCCTCTGTGTGTGGGGGAAGCTTTCGGGTCGGTCGGGGGGGAGCCGGGTCGGTCGGGTGGCAGCGGGGTCAGAGGCCGCGGGCGAGGAGGTCGGCCAGGATCAGCCGGCCGAACGCCAGGTTGCCGTGGATGGTGTCGTCCGCCTCGCAGAAGGCGGGCCGCTGGAACCCCGTCCCGTCGGTCACGCGCGCACGGACGTCCACGATCTCGACGCCACGCGCGGCCAGTTCGGCGCGCACGGTCTCCTGGGCGGCGAAGAACACCTGCGGATCCGACATGCCGGGCACGCGTTGCGGCGGCATCAGCGACACGACCCGCAGCCCCAGTCCGACGGCGTGCTCGTAGAAGGCCAGCGCGTCGCGGACCATGGCCCGGACGATGTCGGCGAACAGGCCGCTGCCGAGGAAGCCGGGCGCGAAACCGCCGCCCCGCACGCGGTAGATCCGCCAGTTCTCGCTCGTGGCGACCGTATGGGCGCTGAAGCCGAACGTCGTCACGAGCGGGATGTCCAGCGCCCCGAGGCCTTCCGCGCCCAGCTCGGCGAGGAACCCGCGGTAGAGGCGCTCGGTCTCCTCCTTGCGGAAGACCACGTCCGTGCCGCGTACGTCGAAGAAGTCCGCGTGGAACTCACGGCCCGCGCCCAGGGGTCCGCCCCGGAACGGCACACGAGCGGCCTCGGCGGCGCGGCCGACGGGCCCGGCGTGGGAGTCACCGAGCAGGAGGAACCTGGCCGCGGATGTAGTAGTCGAGTACGGCGTCTTCACACCAGTGGTCCTCTCCGCCGGCAGTCCGGGAGTCAGGGGTGGGCACGGGGCGGGTCGCGGCGACGCGCTGCCCCAGCGCCTCGAAGAAGTGGCGCATCACGAAGGCGACGCCCTGCGGGGTGACGGTGCGCAGGTTCGGTTCGAAGAACCGCCGTCCGAAGGGCAGGCCGGTGACGATCTCGTACGAGGGGAAGTAGTCGACGTGGTCGAGTTCCACGGCCAACTGCCCTGCCGCGGCCCGCAGTACGGACTTGGAGTACGTGGTGGCAGGCAGGGCGTGCCCGCCGGTGGCCGTCGCCGTCAGCGGCACCGGGGAGACGGTGAGCAGCACCCGCAGGCCGGGGTTGGCCCGGCGGGCGAGCGCGACGGCCGCGGACAGGTCCCTGTGCACCTCGGCCGCGGTGAAGTTGTGGAAGACGTGGCGAGCGGGGTCGAACGTGCCGTGCACGGTGCCGGGGCAGACCTGGTGCACGGCGCCGGTGGCGCGGTCGAGCCACGCCTCCGTCAGCCCCAGGGTGAAGATGAGGCAGCTCGCCGACGACACCGCGTCGCGTATCGCCGCCAGCGTCACCTGCCGGGCCGCCGCCACGGCGCCGGGCGAGGCGAAGCCTCCGGGCTCCACGGACGGCCGGAAGGGGTCGTGGTGACTGCCCGCCTCGCTCCACACCTCCTCGGGCGGCTCCGTCTCCCCGAAGGCCCAGGACAGCCACTGCAGCAGGGCGGCGGCGGTGTAGATGTTGCCGGTGCGGAACGAGAACTGGCCGTAGTGGCGTTCCCGCCGCTCGGCCGCGGTGAGACCCGGCGGCGCCGGTTCGGCGTCCTGCCAGTACATGCCCTCCTCCAGCAGGGCGGGGCCGAGATGGCGGGCGAAGCAGGAGCCCGCGGTGAGTACGGGATCGTCCTGCCCGAGGGCGAACTTGGGCGTCCACAGCCCGGTGATGTCCGCCGGATCGGGCTCGGCGACGGCCGTGCGCCAGAACGAGCGCGCGGAGAGGGACGCGTAAGGATGCACGAAGGTCACTTCCTGGTGCGAGGCGATGCATGGCGTGGCGCGGCGCGGCGCGGGAGGTGAGGCGAGGCGGGCCGGATGCGGTCATCGCCTCTCCGAGCCGGGCGGCGTGTCCGCGTTGACGGCCTCGGTCACGTGCTTCACCTGGGGCGGCCGCACGATGTCGTAGTGGCTGGTCTCCAGGTGACGCAGGCTCGACGGCCGGGGCAGCAGCGCCTCCCAGGCCGCGGCCTGGGCGTCCGGCGACCCCGGCACCGGCAGCCCCGGCGTCGGCAGCCCGGCCAGCCACAGCGTGCTCGGCGTACGGCTCAGCCGCGGCAGCCGGTGGTCCGCCATGCTGCGCAGATTGGCGCGGCAGCACCGGGTGAGCCGGTCCGCGTACTGCTGCGCCTCCTCGCCCGGCGGGCGGTCGGTGTCCTGGCGGGCCAGCTCGTGGGCGAACACCGTACGGATCTGCTGCTCGTCGTAGCCGCCGAGGACCGGCCCGGCGCCGGGCGGCGGTGGATCGAGCAGGTAGACGTGGTCCACGGGCTGTGCGTCCGTCTCGGCCGCGGCCGCCATGGACAGCGCCACCCAGGCACCGAACGACCAGCCGGCCAGCCGCCGGCGCCATTCGGTGTGCGGGAAGCGGGCCTCTACGGCCGCGTAGTAGCACGCGGCTCGTTCGGTGAGGGTCCACGGCGGCAGACCGGGGTCGCGCAGCGCCGGGTCCGCGATCAGGCACACGGTCAGCCGGGGATCGAGGGCCGTGACCAGGGACCGGTACGCCTGGATGTCACCGCCCACGGGGTGCACCAGGCAGAGCACGTCGCGGCCCGTGCCCGCCTGCCAGATCTCCAGCCGCACCGGATCGGCGCCGGGAGTCTCGGCGCGGGCCGCGGCGCCGAGGTGTTCGAGTATCTCGTCGAGGCTGACGCGGTGGCTGAGCCGGGACAGTTCCAGCTCGATCCCGTACCGGTCGTGGATGTCCGTGATCAGTTCAAGGAACGTGAGGGAATCGGCGCCCAGGTCGTACAACGAGGCCGACGGGTCGAGGGAGTCCGTCCCCAGGGTCCGGCACAGCAGGCCGGCCAGCTCGGCGGCAGTCGGGAGAGCACCCGAACCCGTGCTCGCCACCGTTGCCGCCACCGCCGCCGTTGCCGTTGCCGTTGCCGTTGCCGTTGCAGGGACCGGGGCGGGATCGGCGGGCTCGTAGAACGACTGCGCCCGGTCGAGGGCCGTGGTGGAGACCATCAGGTGCGGCAGTTGCAGCCGCAGCGCGTCCGCGAACACCCGCCGGCCCTCGTCCGCGGTGAGCCCGACCGCCAAGTGGGCCCGGTGCCGGGCGTCGTGGTGCAGGGCGTTCGTGGCCATGCCCGTGTCGCTCCAGATGTCCCAGTCGAGGGCGATACGGACGGTGTCGTCGGCCGGGCCGCCGGCCCGGTGCTGGGCGAAACCGTCCAGGAGCCCGTTGGCGGCGGCGTAGTCGAACTGGCCGATGCCGCCGTACCAGGCAGACATCGACGAGCAGTAGACGGCGTAGGCGGGGCGGTGCGTCGCGATGAGCCCTTCCATCAGCAGGGCCCCGCGCAGCTTGGCCTCCGTCCCGCGTCGCATCGCGTCGGCGTCGCGCCGCACCAGCAGGGCGCCGGACGCGACGCCCGCCGCGTGGACGATGCCCTCGATGCGCCGGCCGTCCCCGTCGATGCGGGCCCGTACCCGCTCGGGCGGCTCCTCGGCCAGGTCGGCCTCGATGCACTCGACGCGGTCCGCCCAGCGTGTCAGCGCCTGCGGCAGGTTCGCACGCCGGGCCACCAGGACGACACGGCAGTCGGTCGTCTCCAGCAGATGCGCGGCGATGCTGCCACCGATTCCGCCGGTGCCGCCCAGGACGAGCCAGCGGGCCTCGTCGCTGCCGGCCGGATCCCGACAGGGCGGCGCGGAACGGGTGGGAGCCTCGACGGGGTTCGGCGTCACGTGCCACCAGTACCCCGAGCGCAGCGCCAGCCGCCGGGGCAGCGCCGCCGCGTTCTCGTCCGCCAGCACGGACGCCAGCGACGCGGCCCAGTGCGCAGGCCGGGGAGTCGGCAGGTCGAGCCAGCACGTGGACAGGCCGGTCTCCTGACGCGGCACCTCCACGGCCCCCGCGAGGAGACCCAGTTCGGGGCGCTCCACCGGTCCTTCGACCGGCTGGGCTCTGTGCGACAGCCACCAGACGCGAGTCGGACCGGCGGCTTCGGCGTCCTCGGCGCCTTCGGCAATCGCCCGTACCAGCGCGGCGGGCGTGTCCAGGCAGGCCCAGCGGGCCCGTGCGAGGGCCGCCTCACCGACCTCGCCGTCCACCGCCAGCGGCAGGGCGTGCAGCCAGTCGAGACCGGCCGGCGCCTCCTCCCGCAGGGCGCGCAGCAGCAGGCCGAGCGAGGTGGCATCGGCGGGATCGACGGTGTAGACGTCGTCCGCGCACCGGGCGAAGGCGTCGCCTGCGCCGACCCGGACCACTCGCCCGTACGCGCGTGCCAGGTCCTGCCAGTCGGCCGCCTCGGACGGCGTGGCGGTCATGACGACCAGGACCCGCGCGCTGTCCTTGCCGGCCCCGGGGACGGCTCGCCTCAGCCGTACCCAGGCCGGCTGGTGCAGCCACCGGTCCTCGGGCAGTCGGCGCACGCCGTCGCCGGGGCCGGCCTGCGCGCCGGACGCGATCCTGGGGAAGTCGTGCTCGGACAGGTCGAAGGCGGGCGGCGGGAAGTCCCAGGGGGCCTGGGCCGGACCGGCGGGCCACTGGACAGGGTGCCCGGCCGTCCACGCGGCTGCCAGCCGTTCCGGGGCGCGGTCCGCGGCGAGCGGCGCCTCGTCGGCGGGAGACGCCTGCGTACCGGTGGCCGTACGCAGCCACGCGACGGCTGACGCGGCGTCGGGGCATACTGCGGCGGCGCGCCACCGGTGGGCGGGACGGCCCGCCTGGAGGTGGCGCAGCACCTGCTCGTACCGGTCCGGCCGGGCGCTCAGGTAGGCCGCGACGCGGGCCGCGTCGGCCCGCAGCCCCGCCGCGCTGCGGCTGGACAGGACGAGGCAGGGCACGGTCACGGGCCCTGGCACGGGGTCGGCCGGCGCGCCCTGTTCGAGGATCAGATGGGCGTTGGTGCCGCCGATGCCGAAGCTGCTGACGGCCGCCACCCGCGGCCGGTCCGCCGGCCACGGAGCGGACACGGCCGGTACGTGGAACGGTGTCGGGTCGTCACCGAGGTGCGGGTTGAGGCGGCGGAAGCCGACGTTGGGGGGTATCCGGCCGTGGTGCACCGCGAGGGCGGCCCGTACGAGTCCGACGACACCGGCGGCGGCGCCGAGGTGCCCGATCTGACTCTTGACGGACGACAGCGCGCAGCGCCCGGACTCGGCCAGGTCGAACGCCTGGCGCAGGGCGTCCACCTCCACCGGGTCGCCGAGCCGGGTGGCCGTACCGTGTGCCTCCACGTAGCCGAGGTCGGCGCTGCGGCGGCCGCTGCGCCGCAGCGCGGTACGGATGACCTCGCGCTGGCCCGCCAGGGACGGGGCGCTGTAACTCATCTTGTCGGCGCCGTCGTTGTTCAGGGCCGACCCGGTGACGACCGCGTACACGGTGTCGCCGTCGCGCCGGGCTCGCGAGAGCCGTTTGAGGACCACGACGCCGACGCCGCTGGCGCCGATGGTGCCGCCCGCGTCGTCGCTGAAGGGCCTGCAGTGGCCGTCGGGGGAGAAAATGTGCTGTGGCCGGTAGGTGTAGCCGTCGCTGAGCTGGGTGTCGACCAGGACTCCGCCCGCGAGCATGACGTCGGCGTCGCCCTGACGGAGCAGGCCGGCGGCGACGTGGACACCGGCGAGGGAGCTGGCGCAGGCGGCCTGCACGGTGAGCGCCGGGCCGGTGAGGCCCAGATGGTAGGCGGCCTTGGTGGCGAGGAAGTCCTTCTCGTGGTGGAGGGCCAGTTGGAAGGAGTCGGGCAGGGCTGCCGGGTCGCCTTCGCGCAGCATCGACTGGAAGTACGTGTTCTCTCCGCAGCCGGCGACGAGACCGACGCGCCGTACGGCCGGATCGGCGATGCCGGCGTGGGCGAGTGCCTCGACGCAGCTCATCAGCAGGTGTCGTTGCTGGGGGTCCATCAGCCGGGCCTCCTGGCGGCTGATGGAGAAGTGACCGGGATCGAATGCCAGCAGACCGTCCATCTGGCTGCGGGCGCCCACCTTTCCGTCCGGGGCGTCGAAGTGTTCGATACCCCGGGCGCCCGACTCGACCATGTCCCAGAAGGCGGCCAGGTCGGAGGCGCCGGGCAGCCGGACGGCCATACCGATGACGGCGATCGGTTCGTCCGAGGTGAAGTCGGAGGCGGGCACGGAGGCGGAGACGGGCACGGGCGCTTCGTCGCTTCGCGCGGCGAGGAAGCGGCTCAGTGCCCGGATCGTCACGTGCTCGAACAGGTCGGGGATGGTGAAGTCCAGGTCCGGTTCGGCCACGCAGCGCAGGTGGAACCGCATCAGGTCGAGGCTGGTCGCGCCGGCGTCGAAGAAGCGCTGTTCCGGGGAGACGCTCCGGCCCGTGGCCGCGGTGAACAGCCCGGACAGGCGCGCCTCGCGTGCCGAGATGCCTGGCGCCCGCTCGGCGCCGACGACGGCGGCGCGCTCTTCCGTGCTCGCTTCCAGTGCCGCCCGGCGGTCCAGCTTGCCGCTGGGCGTACGGGGCAGCGTGCGCAGGCGGCGGAAACGGTGCACGCGCATATGTGCCGGCAGCAGGGCCGCGAGATGAGCGCCGATGTCCTGCGGCAGGGCCTCCCCCTGACGCCACTGGAGGCAGGCCACCAGGTGAGTACCGTCGAGGACGACGACGGCCTGGTCGATCCGGGGATGCCGCAGCAGGGCGGCCTCGATCTGGCCGGGTTCGACGCGGTGACCGCTGACCTTGACCTGCTCGTCGTCGCGGCCCGAGTAGTGCAGGAGGCCCTGGCGGTCGAAACGGGCGAGGTCACCGCTGCGGTAGAAGGTGCCCGATTCCGCGTCGGCCGCGAACCGGGTCCGGTTCAGGCCGGCATCACCCACGTAGCAGGGCGCGGCCATGGAACCGCCGATGAGCAGGTGGCCCGTGCGGCCGGGCGCCACGGGCTGCCCGTCGTCGTCGACCACCCGGAGGTGCGCGTTCGCGACGGGGCGGCCGATGGCGGGGCGGTCCGGCCAGCGGGCGGGGTCGCCGTCCAGGCACAGCCCGCTCACCACGTGCGTCTCGGTCGGCCCGTAGTGATTGAACAGCCGCGCCCCGGAAAGCCCGGCAAACCAGCGCCGGATCGCGTCGGTGCACACCAACTGCTCGCCCGCGGTGATGACTTCACGCAGCCGCGACGGATAGCGGCCCAGCAGGACGCCGTGCTCGGCGAGCAGGCTGAGGGCCACGTACGGCATGAAGAGGCGTTCGACGGCGGCGGTCTCCAGCTGCTCCAGGAGGGCGGGCACGTCCTGGCGCCAGCCGGGCCGGATCAGATGCAGCCGGCCGCCGCCGCACAGGGTGGTGAAGATCTCCTGGAAGGAGACGTCGAAGGACAGCATCGAGAACTGCTGCGTGACGGCAGGCCCTGGGAGACCGCCCTCCCCGGTCTGCCACGCCAGCAGATTGCACAGGGTGCTGTCCGGCACCTGGACGCCCTTGGGCGTGCCCGTGGAGCCGGAGGTGAACAGGATGTACAGCGGTCGCAGGCCCTGGTGGGGCCGGAAGGCCGGCGGGGCGGGCGGCGCGGGCGGCAGGGTGACCGGATGACGGGGCAGGTCCACGCCGGCGACGGCGTCGAGGGCGGACTCCTCGCCGGGTGCCAGCAGGACACAGAGCGGCTCGACGCGGCCGAGGATCTGCCGCAGCAGCGCGGGCGGATAGGACGGATCGAGCGGCACAGCGGTGATGTTGAGGCGCGCGAGCGCGAGCAGCGCCACCACGTGCTCGATCGACGGTGACAGGTGCAGTGCCACACAGGCGGGTGCATCGGCCGTAGGCAGCGGGTGCCGGGCGCGCAGTTCGTCGGCCAGCGCCGCGGCCTGGGCGTCCAGTTCGCTGTAGCTCAGTGTGCGGTCGCCGTACGTCACCGCCGGGGCGTGCGGGGTGCGCCGTACCTGGCGGGCGAAGCCCTCGGCCACGGTGGTGAAAGCCGGCGTGCCCGGCGCACCGCGGCCCGGGTCGGCGAGAGCGCGGCGG
This sequence comes from Streptomyces sp. NPDC058198, assembly GCF_042882605.1. Lineage (NCBI taxonomy): Bacteria > Bacillati > Actinomycetota > Actinomycetes > Kitasatosporales > Streptomycetaceae > Streptomyces > Streptomyces sp. NPDC058198. The sequence continues at coordinate 271,378 of NZ_JBHVVP010000007.1, read as the reverse complement.
TAGGGGGCCACGATGTCGGCGAGTGTGCCCGTACCCCCTGCGGCCAGCCGGTCGAGCCCCTGGACGAACAGGTCGGTGAGGGACTCGATGTCCGCGGGGTCGAAATAGTCGTCGGCGTACTCCCACAGACAGTCGAAGCCGTTCTCGTGCTCGACCACGGAGAGCGTCAGCGGGCACTTGGCCTCGGCCGGCTGCGGGAACTCCGGGCGGCTGTCGCAGCCTTGCAGCGCCAGCGCCCCGAAGTCGGTGTTCTCCAGTACGAACATGAAGTCGAAGGGCGTCCCGCCGCTGCGCGTGCGCCAGTCGTCCAGTACGTCGGCGAGCCCCACGTCCTGCCGGTCGAGGACCGTCTGTACGGCCGCCGACAGGGTCCGCACCTGGCGGCCCAACTCCGCGGCGGGGTCGAGGGCCACCGGCAGGAGCACGGTGTTGGCGAACATGCCCACGCTGGTCTCGAAGTCGGGCAGCGGCCGTCCGGCGACCGGGGCGGCGATGACGGGACGGAGCTGTCCTGTGACGCCGTACAGACTCCACGCGTACGCACTGAGCAGCAGGTGGAAGCGGGTCAGGCCCAGTTCGGCGCTCAGCCGGTCCAGAGCCGTGCGCCGTACGAGGTCGAGCGAGGTGCGCACGAGGCGGCCGGTGGGGCGTTCGCGGCCCGTGGGCTGTTCCGCCGTGCGCAGTGGCTCCAGGGGCGGGGATGCGGGCTCAAGGCCGCCGTAGTACGCGCGAAGGTCCGCGCGCTGGGTGCGGTAGGCGTCGTGCGTGCGCCAGTCCTGCTGCCAGAGCGCCAGGTCCAGCGGGGTGGCGGCGCCGCTGCCGTCTTCCGGCCGCTCGGCTTCCGGGTCCGCGCCGTGGCTCCGGCCGTCGCCCAGGGCGGTGGCGTAGCCGGCGGACAGTTCACGGAACAGTACGTTGAGGGACCAGCCGTCGACGGCGATGTGGTGCAGGTGCAGCAGGAGCGTCCCACCGCCGTCCCACGGCAGCCATCCGGCCCTGAGCAGCCGCGGATCGGCCAGGTCGAAGGGCGTGCCGGACAGCTGCCGGGCCGCTGCCTCCCCGTCGTCCCCGTCCTCGCCGTCCTCCCCGTCACCGGCCACGACCGGGTGCCACGGGTCGTACGGCTCGGCCACGCGCTGCACGAGTCCACCGGCCGTGGCCTCGAACGCGGTGCGCAGGGCGGGGTGGCGTACGACCAGCCCCCGAAGTGCCCGGCGCAGCGCGGGGACGTCGAGGTCGCCGCGTACCCGGAAGGCGAGGGGCACGTCGTACGCGCGGGAGTGCGGGTCGCGCTGCTGGATCAGCCACAGGCGCTGCTGCTCGGCGGTGGCCGGGGCACGGTCGCGACCGGTGACCGGCGCGGGCAGCGGCGGGTGGACGCGGTCGCCCGCGGCGCGGCCCGCCTCGACGGCGGCGGCCAGCGCGGCGAGATCGGAGCCGAGGACCAGCGACTGCGGCACGTCGCAGCCGTAGCGTCTGCGCACCTCGAAGCGGAGTCTCAGCGCTTTGAGGGAGTCACCGCCCAGCGGGATCCACCGGTCTTCGAGGCGCGGGTCCGTAACGCCGAGGACGTCACCGGCGAGGTCGAGTATCTCGCGCTGCCAGGGCGTGGTACGGGTGTCCGCGCCGCGCGCGGGGCGCCAGGGTTCGACGGCTCGGCGCAGAAGGGCGTCCCGGTCGACCTTGCCGTTGGCGGTGAGCGGGAGCGCGTCCACGAGGTGCAGGTGGTGCGGGCGCATGTAGGCGGGCAGGCCGGCGGCCAGATGACGGTCGAACCGCTCGAACGACAGCTCGCCGCGCGGGACCAGATAGGCCAGGAGCTCGTTGGCGCCGGTGGCGTCGCGGCGGGTGCAGACGTACGCCTGCCGGACCGCCGGGTGGGAGACCAGGCAGCGTTCGACCTCGCCGGGCTCGATACGGAAGCCGCGCACCTTGACCTGCCGGTCGGCGCGGCCCACGTAGGTGATCAGGCCCTTCTCGTCACGGCGCACGAGGTCGCCGGTGCGGTACCAGCGGGTGCGGCCGGCGTCGTGCCACGGCAGCGTCACGAACCGGCGGGCGGTCTCCTCGGGCAGGTTGCGGTACCCGGCGGCGAGACCGTCCCCGGACAAGTACAGTTCCGCGACTTCCGCAGGCCGCGCGGGGCGTGTGCCGTCCGCGACGAGGAGCGTGCCGGTGCCGGGCAGAGCGTCACCGAGCGGTACGACATCGCCGTCGAAGTCACGCGGGACCGGGTGGCACAGCGCGAACGTGGTGGACTCGGTCGGCCCGTAGACGTTGAACAGCCTCGTCGTGGACGTGGCCGCGTTGTGCCAGTACCAGCGGCTGATCAGCGGGGCGTTGAGCTGCTCGCCGCCGATCAGGACCTGCCGCACCGAGGAGAAGCAGTCGGGCACCTGGTCGGTCACCGCGTTGAACAGGGCGACCGTGAGGAACATGGTGTCGACGGCCTCGCGCCGCAGTGCCGCGTCGAGTGCGTGCGGTGTCTGCACGTCCTCGTCGGGCAGGATCACGCAGCAGCCGCCGGTCAGCAGCGGCACCCACACCTCGAAGCTCAGCGCGTCGAAGGCGGGGTTGGACAGGCAGGCGTAGCGGGCGCCTTCGGCCAGGTCGAGGTAACCGTCGCGGGCCAGCCGCAGGACACCGGCGTCCCGCACCTCGACGCCCTTGGGGCGGCCGGTGCTTCCGGAGGTGTAGAAGAGGAACGAGACCGTCGGCTCTGCGCACGGGTCCTGCCACGTGTCGGCGACCGGGGCGACCGGCTCCGGCGAGAGACCGTCGGGTCCGTCGGCGGGTGCCAGCAGCGCCGAGCACACGAGACCCGTGACGGCCGCGGGCAGCGCTTCCTGTGGCGCACCGTCGTGCACCAGCACCGTGGCCCCCGCGTCCCGCAGAATGTGCTCGCGCCGCTCGGGCGGACTCTGCGCGTCCAGGGGTACGACGACGGCGCCGGCCCGCAGCACGCCGAGCATGACGCAGACCAGCTGCCAGGAGCGCGGCAGACACACCGCGACCGCCTGGCCGCGCCGTACGCCGTGCAGACGCAGGGACTCGGCGACGGCCGCGCTCAGCCTGTCGAGCCCGGCTCGGTCGACCACGTGCCCGCCGTCCACGATCGCGGGCGTGTGCGGCGCGCGCCGCACACCGGCCAGCACCGCCGCCGCCAGACCCTTCGCCGCGGGAGGACCGGGGGTACGGGGCGCCTCGGCGAAGTCCGGAGTCATCGCGCCTCCCGGACTCTGAGAGAGGCATCCTGCGGTGCGGGCCGTGGGAGGGGCGGCGCCGCGCACTGCTTCAGTTCCCGCTCGATCACGGCGGCGACCAGCGGCGCCTCGGCGTTCTCCAGCATCTCCCAGTGGTCGCAGTCCATCGGTTCCACGTGGTGCTCGCCGTCGGCGCGCGTGCGCCAGAACGTCCGCACCGCGTCGAGGAACGCCTCGTCCGCGCCTCCGCCGACCGCCTGCAGCAGCACAAGCCGCGCGGCGGAACGGGCGGGGATGTGCTCGCGCGCCGTCATGCGGTTGTGGTTGTAGATACGGAAGTACTGCTCGATCTGCTCGTCGTCGATGCCGGGGTACATGCCGTTGAAGCGGACCAGCTTGTCGCGGAACTCGGCGATGTCCACGGGCGTGACGGCGGCGCGCTCGGCGGGGTCGTCGGTCGCCTGCGTGTCGAGCAGGACCACACTGACGTCGGTCCTGCCCGCCGCGGCCAGCCGGCGTCCCATCTCATGGGCGACGAGACCGCCGTAGGAGAGGCCCGTCAGCACCAGCGGGCCGTCGCCCAGGGGCTCGATGAGCCGCAGATACGCCTCGGCCATGGCCTCGACGCTGGGCAGGAACGATTCGCCCGGGTTCACTCCCGGTGACTGGACGCCGTACAGGCCGATGTCGTCGGGCAGCGCCTTGGCCAGGGAGAGGTAGCAGAAGGCGGTCCCTCCGGCGGGGTGCACGCACACCACGCGCCGGCCGCTCTCACCGGCTCGGAATTCGATGAGGTTGCTCGCCGGCCGCCCGGACGCGCCCCGCCTGATGAGCCCGCCGAGGTCCTCGACGGTCGGGTGGAGCATGATGTCGCGGACGGCGATCGTCTCGCCCAGCGTCTCCCGCACCCGGTGCGCCATCTTGATCGCGGACAGGGACGTACCGCCCAGGTCGAAGAAGCTGTCGCGGATGCCGATGTCCTCGGTCAGCAAGATGTCCTGCCAGATCTGATAGAGGCTCAGCTCTATGTGGTCGCGCGGACTGGCCATGTTGACCTGGGTGGCCGCGCTGGAGCGCGCCAGTTCGAGGAGGGCCGCCCGGTCGAGCTTGCCGCTGCGGTTGAGCGGCAGGGAGGGGAGCTCCACGAAGAGGGCGGGGATCATGTAGTCGGGAAGCCGCGCCGCCAGCAGGGCGCGCCACGCGTGCGGCGGACGCGGGGGTGCGTCACCTCTGCCGACCCCGGCCACCAGGCGCAGTTGGCCGCCGGCGTCGCGGTCCGCCAGCACGGCCGCCTCCCTGACACCGTCGAGCGCCAGGACCGCCGCCTCGACCTCGCCCGGTTCGATGCGGAAGCCGCGCAGTTTCACCTGATCGTCCGAGCGGCCAAGGTACTCGGCGTTGCCGTCGGGCAGGCGCCGGGCCAGGTCACCGGTGCGGTAGAGGCGCTCGCCGGGGACGAACGGATCGGCGATGAAGCGTTCGTCCGTCAGGTCGGGCCGGTGCAGATAGCCCTGGGCGAGGCTCGCGCCGCCGAGGTAGACCTCGCCGGCGACCCCGGCCGGGACGGGCCGGAGCCGGTCGTCCAGCAGATACAGCCGCGTGCCGGGCAGCGGCCGGCCGATCGGGCACTGCCTCTCCAGCGGCTGGGGGTCGTAGTAGGCGGTGCTGTAGAGGGTGGCCTCGGTGGGGCCGTAGCCGTAACAGACACGCAGTCCCGGCAGGTTCCGCGTCATGCGGTACAGCGCCATCTCGGGCAGGGACTCCACACCGGTCAGGAGTCGCCGCAGGCCCAGTCCGGCCACCCGCCGTGCCGGATCCTCGTCGATCCACTTGATGTACGCGGGCGGTAGGAAGGCCTGCGCGATCCGGTGCTCCCCCAGCCACGCCATCAGCGCCTCGGGATCACCCCGCAGCTCGTCGGGGACCAGGTGCAGGACGCCGCCCGTGGTGAGCGGCATCAGCAGCTCGTGTACGGAGGCGTCGAAGCCGATGCCGGACCACGCCGACGACGCCTCCCCCGGCTCTGCCCCCATCCTGGCCAGCCAGGTGTCGAAGAGGTTGAGAACACTCGCGTGCGTCACCGCGACGCCCTTGGGACGGCCGGTGGACCCCGAGGTGTAGATCACGTAGGCCGGCTGCGAGGGAAGCGCTCGCACGCCGGGCGCGTCGTCGCGGGTGGCCTCCGCCTCGACCGCGCGCAGGGACCGCCACGGCCCGGGCGGTGTGTCCGTCTCGCTGAAGTCGCTGAGTACGAGCGTCGGTGCCGCGTCCTCGACCATCGAGGCCAGCCGGGCGGCGGGCTGTCCCGGATCGAGCGGGAGCCAGGCGGCGCCCGCCTTCAGGACACCGAGAACGCCCACCACCAGCTCCGCGGTCCGCCCCGTGTGCACCCCGATCACCTGGCCGGGGCCGGCCCCGCGGGCCATCAGCGCGTGCGCGAGGCGGTTGGCCCGCTGATCGAGCTCCGCGTAACTGTGCCGGACGCTGCCGCAGACGAGCGCGGGCGCGTCGGGCCGCAGCCGTACCTGGGTCTCGAAGCGCCGCACGAGACCGTCCGGGGCGGCAGACGCGTCCGGTACGCCCTCTCCGGGTCGGCCGGCGTCCCAGTCCGCCACCAGCAGCCGGGTCTCCTCCTCGTCCATCAGGGGAAGGTCCGCGAGGTCGGTGTCGGGCCGCGCGGCCATACCCGTCAGCAGGTGCCGCAGGTGCCGGGCGTACCGCTCGGCCGTCGCATGGTCGAACAGGGCCCGGGCGTAGTCGAGATGGCCCACGACACACCCGTCGGTCTCCGTCAGCGACAGCGCCAGGTCGAACTTGGCGGCCGCGTCGGGGATGTCGAGCGGCTCCACGTCGACATCCGGCAGCACGAGCATCCCCTGCCGGGAAGGCACCCAGACGCACATGGTCTGGAACAGCGGAGTGTGCGCGGGGCTGCGCGGAGGGTTGACCAGTTCCACGACGCGCTCGAACGGCAGGTCCTGATGGTCGAGTGCGTCGCGGACGACACCGCGTACCCGCTTCAACGCGGTCGCCGCCGTCGGGGTACCGGACAGGTCGACGCGCAGCGCGAGGGAGTTGACGAAGAAACCGATCAGCCCCTTCACCTCACCGTGGCGGCGGTTGGCCGTCGGGGTGCCCACCACGATGTCGCTCTGTCCGGTCAGCCGGGACAGCAGGACCGACCAGCCGGTGAGTACGGCGACGAACAGCGTTCCACCGGACTTCCGCGCCACGGACTTCAGCGCCGCGGTGAGCTCCCGGTCGAGACGGAAACTGACGCGACCGCCCCGGTGGTCCTGCTCGGGCGGGCGCGGCCGGTCGGTGGGCAGCGGGAGGAGAGCGGGTGCGCCGTCGAGGTTCCGCTGCCAGTACGCGGCCTGCGCGGCGGACTCCTCACCCTCGGCCTGCGCGCGCTGCGCGCGGGCGTAGTCGGCGTACTGGAGGACCGGTGCCGGCAGCGGATCTGTGTCGCCGCTCGCCGAAGCCGCGTACGAGAGCCCCAGTTCACGCAGGAGCACGTCCATCGACCAGCCGTCGAAAACGGAGTGATGCATCGTCAGCAGCAGCACGTGATGGCGCGCGCCGATGACGACGAGACGGCCGCGCCCGAGCGGTCCCCGGCGCAGGTCGAAGGGGGTGGTCAGCTCCTCGTACCGCAGGGCGGCCAGTCGTTCCTCGGCGTCGTCGCGGCCTGTGAGGTCCTCCACCACAAGGGTGAAGCCGGTCCCGGGCGGATCGATGTACTGGAGCACCTCGCCCCCGGCCTCGGCCAGCCGGGTCCGCAGCGTCTCGTGCCGGCGGACCAGAGTGTCGAGCGCCTGCCCGAGGACGCGCCGGTCGAGCGGCCCGCGCAGCCGGAAGGCCATCGCCTCGTTGTATGCCTCGCTGGCGCCGGGCATCTGGGACAGGAACCACATGCGCTGCTGCGGGAAGGACGAGGGCGCCACCTCATGTCCGGGGTTGGGCTGGCGCCGACCATCGCGTTCGCTGGGAGCGGGGAAGTGGGAGGAAGAGGTGCGGGGGGTGGGGTGAGACGGCAAGGCTTGTTCATCCCCTCTACGGAGAATGGGGTGTTTTCACGCATGCTTCGAGCCCGCGCGGAGCCGGGAAAGGAGGTGCTCGCGGGGGGCGCCGACCCGGACGTCTCCAGGCTCGGTGGTCAGTAGGCCGCTTCGGTCACCTGGTACCGATGCCGGTGCCGGTACTGGTGGGGGCGGGGGACATACTCACGGGCGTTTACAGACGCTCATGTGACGACAACGTTGCCAACGCATGTCGTGGGCGCCGGAGCGACGTTTCACAGGGCGTACCAGCTTCCTCGTGAGCCACACAGCGGACGTGAGGACTTCGCGCCTGGCTCCGGGGGGCCGGTGGGGCTGCCAGGGCGCACGGCGATAATTGATCACGCTCCGACAGCCTGTCAATGGTCACCTTGGGAGGGGCCAACTGCGGGCCATGAGCAGCACTTTGAGCCCTTGACGCGATGACCGGGTGCGCGGGTAGTCTGTCGCTCGGTTTTCACCTGACCGCCCCTCGACACAGACATTCACCGGCGCCCGGGCCGGAGGGGATCGGCGCCGAACCGCTCGTGCCGCCCGAGGCAAGGGCTGCGGGTTCTGGCGTCACTGTCAGTGCTGGTTGCGATGATCACTGGATGAGTGAGAAAAGCTGGCATCTCCAGGACTGGGACGAACTGGCGTGCGTGAGGGCGCGGCTTGCGAGTGGGGAATCTCCGACCGCACGCCTGGGATCGGGCTGGGACTGGGAAACGCCACTGCACTTGGCGGCAGAGGCGGGCGCCGTCGCGGCGGTAACCGCGATGCTGCCCTACACGCGGGAAGTGGACACGCCGGACGCACAGGGGCTCACGCCTTTGTGGCGGGCAATCGAGGGCATGCACGGAGAGACCGTGCAGATTCTTCTCGACGCGGGAGCCGATGCATGGCGCCCCTGCGTGGGTGAGGTGACGCCAGGGCTGCTGGCACTGACGACAGACCTTGCGCCATTGGTAGAAGGGAAGCCGGGAGCCGTGCCGTTGACGGCGGCACAACGGGCGGAGCAGGCACGGGCGGACCGGCTCATCGGCGTCTTCTCAGCAGAGCTGATCCACTCCGAAGGCCTGGGTGTGACGTTCACCGACGCAATCGGTGAAGATGAGGTCATCCGTCGGCTTGGTGCCGATCCTGCGGAGTGCCCCGTATGGCAGCAGGATTCGGAGGTGGACCAGATGTCGCTGTTCAACGCGGGCGGCAACCATGCGCTCGGCGTTACCGGTACCGCGCTTGGCTGCATCATCAGCCAGCCTTTCTGGACGGCGCTGGACGACGACGAACTGGCCCGCAGACTGTCGCCGGCCACCACCTACAGCCTCTATTTCAACCCCAAGGGCGGTACCTTCGGAACGCTGTACCGCAATGGCACCAAAGTACGCCATGAGGAGATAGGTCCCCTGACGCCGTTGGTGGATGATCCGCCAGAGCATTGGCTTTACCGCTTCTGGCAGCGGCCCGGCGTCACCTTTGCCCATGACGCCAATCTCCTCGCGTACGCCTGCGCGATGGGAGGCATCAGCAAGGCAAGCGCCAGGGACTGCTGGGCACTGTGCAGTGGGCCGCGCCGTATCGTGCAGGTGCCATTGAGGTCCTGGTCTTGAGCTAAGGGCTGTCCCGTCGGTGCTGCGTCGAAACCGGTTCGCTCGCCTTCACACGGTGAATCCGTCGAGGGTGCTGTACTGACCGGACAACTTGGTCACCACGATGGTGTGTCTGCCCGAGGAGAGCAGACCGGACGTGTACACCGCGACGTTCGCATGTCGTACGCCGTCGCTCGGCAGTGTGCTGACGACCTGCTGCGGTCCGCCGTCGATGCTGATGCCGATGTTTCCCTGGTCGGTGTTCTGCTCGCCGTACACCGTGACTCTGGTGCCGGTGAAGGTGAGCGACGCGGTCGACCCGTTCGACGTCGCGTAGTGGACATCGTTCTGATGGTCGCCGTAGGAGCGGCCGCCCGCGTACGCGAATCCGCTGTAGGTGATGCTGCTGTCGTCGTCGTTGAGCCGGATGGATCCAGGGACCTGCGGAGTGACGGAGATCTGCCCGGCTGTGGTGCCGGCCGGAACCGGGACGATCATGAATCCGCTGGACAGGTGGGTCACATTGGCGACCGGGGTGGTGCCGATGTATACCGGCGTTGCCGGGCCGAAGCCCTCGCCGGCAACGAGGACCTCCGTCGCGTTGGCCGTGGGCGACACGTAGAAGATTCTCGCGGGGACGGAGAGGACCGGCGTGAAGGAGCCGGAGCCCGTGCCCGCGGCGCGCAGCAGGGCGTTGGGAAGGTCGGTCGGCTTGGGGGTTGCCGGGATGGTCGTGTTCCCACTCGCGTGAGTGTCGACCGGCTGGGCGCACGGGTATGACTGGATGCCGGCGGAGAAGTAATTGCCGGTGATCCAGAAGTGGCCCGTCGGGCTACAGCCGCCCTGTGCTTTGTCACCGGCGCGGAAGGCGACGTTTCCCTGCCAGTTGATCCATTCCGAGCCGGCGTCGTTGTAGTAGGTGAAGTTGGTCGAGGGACCGTTGTAGGCGATGTTGCCGGTGACCTGAAGGCCCTTGGCCAGAGTCTGCACCGGGTCGATCGTCGTCCCGTCCGCCTGGTACACGTACTGCGCCTGGTGTCCCTCGACGTAGACGGCGCCGCCGTCGCTGCGGACGGACAGGTAGTCATGGAGGATGTTGTTGCTGATGGTGTTCGAGCTGTTGATGTTCGTGGTGTTCTGCGGGGTGCTGGCCTGATTGACGTGACCCTGGATGACTCCGGCTGTGATGCCGGTGTAGGGCAGGTCGTACAGGTTGTTCCGGGTAATGGTCGTGTGCTGCGAGAACAACAGGGTGATGCCGCTGGCCGAGGAGTAGTCGGTACCGATGTGATGGATGACGTTGTCCGCCACGGTGGTACCGGTCAGGATTTCGTTGGTGCCGATCGCAGCGGTTTCATTTGCTCCATTGGGGGTGCAGTTCTGCTTGATCCCCGCAGCGTCGGACGGGTCGGTCGGCAGCGGGTCGTAGGTGCAACCGAGGAGGATCGCGGTGGAGGCGATGTCGGTGAACTCGTTGCCCTGAATGAGGGTGTTGGTCGCTCCGTACATCACGCCCAGTCCGGCTCCGCCGAGTTCGGTGAACCGGTTGCCGGTGAGCGTGATGTTCTTGGAAGCGGTGAACGAGACGTTCGCCAGGGGCTGGGTCAGCGATCCCCAGGGGCAGCTTCCTGCGGGATTGGAGAACGTGCACATGCCCTGGTTGTTCGCGCCGGTCATCCGCAGATTGCTCTGCACGTCGGCGAACCCGGAGCTGGTGGAGGGAGCGTTCCAGGTCGCGAACGAGAACTGAAGACCGCTGAAGCTGATGTCATGGATGGGCGCGGCGAGAGTGCCGGCGCCCTGGACCAGGCTCTCGAGGCGCGGCAGTTCCACGTCGAGGGCGGACATCTGCTGGCCTGCGGAAGGCTTGTAGTACAACGTGCCGCTGGCGCCGTCCAGGAACCACTGCCCGGAACCGAGCAGGGCCTGCGCGTTCTCGATCCGCGCGGGCATCGTGTGGGGCGACATGGACGGCAGGCCACCGCTGGCTTGCGCGAAGGACGCCCGGGCGGTCACATTGGTCCAGCACGGCTGGCTCATCCTCAGCGTTCCGGCCGCCGCGGAGAAGCTTGCCACGCGGCACCTCGACTCGGTCCACGGCCCGTTGCCACCGGGGTAGTCGAACTCGACGCCCGCCACCTGGCTTGCGGTCAGCGAGCCGAACCACGCCATCGCCGCCTGGTCGCCGGAGATCGTGTAGCCCGTCGACGTTCCGGTCCACGAGCCCCGGAATCCCAGGCTCGCCGGGGTCGCCTGCGCTATCGGGGCCTTATGGCCGTCGATGTACAGCTGGCGGCTGTTGCTGGAGCTGGGTACCGGAGCGGACCACACCCCGCTCGATCCGCGCTGCGTCCATCCGGTGACCTGTGAGGCCCCCGAGATCACCGGATGCGCCCCTGGCGCGGACCTCCACACCACTGGGTGGCCCGGCGTGCCCGAGTCCGCCGGGCCGAGGGACCAGGTCTTCGACAAGCGATACACACCGTCGGCCAGCAGCACGCTGACGTCCGCGGAACCCTCTGCGGCGAGATGGGTTCGAACCGCCTCCTGGGCACCGGACAGGGAACACGGGGCCGAGGAGGAACAGGTCGAACCCGCCCCGGACGGCGACGCGTAGAGCGTCACGGAGGGCGCGGCAGTGGCGGATTGAACTACGGGTGCCGTCAGAATCAGACCGAGGGCTGCTGCGATCGGGCCGACGCGGCGCAGCAGCCTCCGCGTGATCGAACCTTGTGGTGACACGGGCGGGTCCTTCCCATGTACGGAGATGAGGTGATTCTGAGTGACCGGAGGGTTGGCATGGAGGGCCGGGCAGCGCGAACATTCATCAAGGGCGTTCCAGCGTCGGGAGCTCGGGCCCGGGTGGTAAAGGACCAACGGCTATTGCGTCCGCCGGAAGACTCGCGTGCGTCTGAGAGGTGCCTCCGGCGGGCTGAGGGCCTGGACCGCACACTTACATCCGATGTTTGGTGAATAGTCGGGCTGCCCGCCCCTTCCTGTCAAGGGCCTGCGCAAGCGTGCCGCACCAACGCTTCTGTTCCGGCAAGGGTGTTGAGCATACGGTCGCCACCGCACGCTTACAGCGCCACCTGAACTGCCCACAGGCACAGATTCATCGGGTGTCTGGTTGGTCGGCCCAGGCTATGACGTGCCCGCCGACAGCCTCCACTGCGGCGGGCACGTTGTCCCGTTGACGTTCGGTGGAGGTGGTGGCGAGTCGGCCTCGCTGCTCCGCTCCGGGGCCACCGCCTGGTCGAGGTGCACGCGCAGTCCGCGCCGTGCCGCCGAGGAGAACGTACGTCGTCTGCGCCAGCGCATCTTCGCGGCGTCGCAGGCAGGGGACCTGAAGAGGGTCCGCAACTTGCAGATGACGTGCAGCTCCAGGTCGGGGGCGACGTGTATGTCGATGCGGCGGAAGAACGCCGGCACGTCACGGCCGGTGTGGGAGCAGCGGGTGTCATGCAGTACCTCCCCGGAGTCCACGTTCGGCGCGGCGAACAGGTCCAGGGTGCCGTTCCTCTTGTAGTCCCGGGTCATCGTCCCGGCCCGCCCCGGCACCATCGGCAGGGACAGCTGGGCGCGGTCCAGAGCCTGGACCTGGGTTTTCGCATCGAAATAGAACAGCGCTGCGGCAGCCGGCGGGTTCACGCTCCACGGCGGGATCCGCCGTGCCTGCCATATCCGGGCCACCGTATCCGACGGCGGGATGGTCCCGGGCCGTATCCACGCCCTGCCCGTCGGCCACCGCTGGGGCCGCACCCCCGGCGACGCCGAGGCCGCCCTCGCCGCTCACGAGGCGCTGCCGATCAGCCGCGGTCGGCTGTCTCCTGGGTGGCTGCCGCGGCGGCCGTGCTGCGGACCCGTCCGCGTACGGCGAACCAGCCGGCGATCAGTGCGGCGGCGATGACCGGGATGAGCATGACCGTACGCCGGCCCACACCGCCGTCGGCCCACATCAGCACGACGACCCCGGCCAGGAAGGCGAGGGTGACCAGTTGGATGGCCGGCGATCCCGGCAGCTGGTAGGAGGGGCGCTCCAGCCGTCCTTCACGTGATCGCCGGACGAAGGCCAGGTGGCAGAGCATGATGATGCCCCAGGTGCTCAGCACACCGAGCGCGGCGATGTTGAGAACGATCTCGAACGCCTCACCCGGCACGATGTAGTTGAGCGCGACGCCGAGTACACAGACGGCAGCGGTGAGCATGATGCCGCCGTACGGCACCTGATGCCGGTTCATGAGCCCCGTCCACCTCGGCGCGGAGCCGGCCATCGCCATGGACCGGAGGATGCGGCCGGTGGAGTAGAGACCGGAGTTGAGGCTGGACATCGCGGCGGTGAGCACCACCAGGTTCATCACATCGCCGGCCGCCGGCACCCCGATCTTGGAGAGCACGGTGACGAAGGGGCTCTCCGAGGCCGAGTACCCGTCGTAGGGGATCAGCAGCGCGAGCAGTACGACGGAGCCGACGTAGAAGACCAGGACGCGCCACATGATGGAGTTCACCGCGCGCGGTACGACCTTGTGCGGCTCGGCGGTCTCCCCCGCGGTGACACCGATCAGTTCGACGGCGGCGTAGGCGAACACGACGCCCTGGAGGACCACGACGACGGGTACCAGGCCGGACGGGAAGAAGCCGCCGTGGTCGCTGATGATGTGCAGTCCGGGCGTCTGCCCGCCGACCGGGTGCTGGGTGACCAGCAGGAAGATGCCGATCGCCATGAAGGCGACGAGCGCGGCGACCTTGACGATCGCGAACCAGAACTCCATTTCGCCGAAGATCTTGACGGAGATCAGGTTCACGCTCAGCACGATGGTCAGCGCGATCAGGGCCAGCACCCACTGCGGGACATCGGTGAACAGGCTCCAGTAATGGGCGTAGAGCGCGACGGCCGTGATGTCGGCGATACCGGTGGTCGACCAGTTCACGACGTACATCCAGCCGGCGGTGTACGCACCCTTCTCTCCCAGGAACTCACGGGCGTAGGAGACGAAGGAGCCCGAGGACGGCCGGTGCAGCACCAGTTCGCCGAGGGCTCGTACGACGAAGAAGGCGAAGATGCCGCAGACCGCGTAGGCCACGGCCAGGGCGGGGCCGGCCGAGGCGAGCCGGCCGCCCGCGCCGAGGAAGAGCCCGGTGCCGATCGCGCCGCCGATCGCGATCATGTTGATGTGACGGGACTTCAGGTCCTTGCTGTACCCGGCGTCCCCCGCGTCCGGCGACGACGCGCCGGCGGTGACCTCCTTGAGCGAGGGGGGCGTGTCCCGGACGGCTTCCTTGCGCACAGTGGTTCATCTCGCTTCACTCGGGGGGAAAGTTCAGCCGAACCCTAGGCGAGGCCGAGTAATGATCTCCCTAGTGCCGCGAGGCACCGGTGAGGGACATCAGCGGCCGTACGTATTGCGGCACAGCTCTACGATGGGCGACTTCGCGACACCGTCCGATGCCGCACAGAGACCGCGCATGTCGTTGAAGTCCTGTCGGGGGCGCAGCGGTCGCACACCGAGACGCGGCTGCGTACGCGGGCGCCGCAGCTCGTCCTCGGGTGCTCCGGGCCCGTGTACGAAGGGGTCCGCCGCGGCTCTCTCCGGCGCCTGACGGTCGTCAGAACTGTCCCGCTGAGCGGCGGACTTGGTGCTCTCCGGCGTGTCCTCGGGGCCCGTCGCCGCGAGCTCTTCGCGGGCCGGCGACTGCGCCGGCCGGGGTGACTCGACCGGAGCGGGCGACCGGTTCTGCGCCGGTGCGAGGTTCGGGAGCGGCGGGTTTTCGGGGGGTGACACGGACATACAGCCCGTTGTGCCGAGGAAGAGTGCGAGAGCGAGAGGCAGCATGATGGTGTGGCGCATTCGTCCACCCTGCTCCTGATCGTGCCGAGCCCGGGGGCGGCACGCCACAGAACCACCGTCACGGATGACCTCGTTCGGGCCGGGACCGCCCGCGCCGTTGACATCGCCGTCGGCCCAAGGCGGTTGCCGCAGAAGGCTATCCGAGGTGTCGCGTCGACGGCGGGGCCTGACCGGTGGGCGCGGACAGCCCGGCCGAGGCGGCCGCGTGGCAGGCGCCGCGGCCGTCGGCGCGGGCGACGATCCGGTTCGCCACGGTACGGACGGCGGCCTCGGTCCCGTCGCTGACGGCGGGCACACCGGCCGCCGCGGCGAGGGCGCCCGACTCGTCGAACACCACCTGTAGGCGCGGCAGTGCCGAGGGAGGAAAGGCCCGGCGCAGGCAGTTGCAGAGCTCGGCGACGGCCAGCCGGGCCAGCGGCGCCAGTTCGGCGGGATCGCCGGTGACCAGGACAGCGGTGACGTGGGCTCCGTACGGCGCCGCCCGTACCGCCTCCTCGGCGGCTTCGAGCCGGTGCAGCCCGAGGATCGCCACCACGCCGTCACCCGCGAGCCGGGCGGGCTCGCCGCGTACCGCGTCCACCACGGCCGGTGGTGACCACGGTTCGTCGGCGGGCCGCGCGGCCGGAATCCATGGGGTGGGCGGCCACCACCCGTCGTTGAGATCAAGGCCCGCCAACTGCTCGCAGGCGCTGACGACGTTGAAGGGCTCGATGAAGCCGGGCGCGGCGGCGGCCATCTGGTTCGCGCCGTGCAGGGTCGTGAGGGCCGCTTCCGCGACGCGCACCAGGCGGCCCTGCGGTGCGCCGGGCGGGCCCAGACGCTCCAGGGCCAGCCCGAGAAGGATCGCGTTCAGCTTCATCAGCTGCGCGAACGGCCGCCGGATCCGCTCCTCGGCGAGGATCTCCGGCAGCAGGTGCATGCCGAGCCTGGCCGCTCCGTGCTGCTCGTCGGTGTCGGCGAGCGGGAGCCGTGCGACCCAGGCGCGGGCGAGCGCGCCGAGCGCCTCACGGGCGGTGCGGCCCGGCTCCGGGTGCGGCGGCTCGGGCGCGCGCTCGGCGAGTTCGGCCAGGACCGCGAAGTACAGCGCCCGCTTGCCGGGAAAGTTGGAGTAGACCGCGCCACGGGTCAGTCCGGCGCGCTCGGCGATGCCGTCCACCTTGGCGTCCCGGAAGCCGCGCTCGGCGAATTCATTCCTGGCCGCTGTCAGCACCTTGGCACGATTGCGCTCCTGCAGCTCCACCCTGCTGAGCCGGCCCATCGCCCCTCACTCATCCCCGCGTTGCCGTCCGTCCGGGTTCAAGATACCGTGAACATTCAGATGGTGACGTCATATGTACGCACCATTCGAATGAAGCTCACCCGCCCGCACAACACTTGAGGAGACGTTTCCGAGTGGCACGCATCGGTGACGGAGGCGACCTGCTGAGGTGCACGTTCTGCGGGAAGACCCAGAAGCAGGTCAAGAAGCTCATCGCGGGCCCGAGTCCCCTCTGCATCTGCGACGAATGCGTCGGGCTCTGCAATGAACTCATCGCGGAGGAACTCGGCGTGGCCGCGGAGGGCGGGCCGCTGGAGCTGCCGAAGCCGAGGGAGATCTTCGCGTTCCTGGAGCGGTATGTCGTCGGACAGGAGAGCGCCAAGAAGGCGCTCTCGGTGGCGGTCTACAACCACTACAAACGGATCCAGGCCGGCGAGAACGGCGGTGAGGCGGGCGTTGGGGCGGGCGTGAGGGAAGAACTGGTCGAACTCGGCAAGTCCAACGTCCTGCTGGTCGGGCCGACCGGCTGCGGCAAGACGTACCTCGTCCAGACGCTCGCCCGGATGCTCGATGTCCCGTTCGCCATCGCCGACGCGACGGCGCTGACGGAGGCCGGTTATGTCGGTGAGGATGTCGAGAACATCCTGCTGAAGCTGATCCAGGCGGCGGACTACGACGTCAAGAAGGCCGAGACCGGGATCATCTACATCGACGAGATCGACAAGGTCGCCCGCAAGAGCGAGAACCCGTCGATCACCCGCGATGTCTCCGGCGAGGGCGTCCAGCAGGCCCTGCTGAAGATCCTGGAAGGCACCACGGCCTCGGTCCCCCCGCAGGGCGGCCGGAAACACCCGCAGCAGGAGTCCATCCAGATCGACACGGGCAATGTGCTGTTCATCGTCGGCGGCGCCTTCGCCGGCCTGGAGGGAATCATCGAGCAGCGGGCCAGCCGCAAGGGCATCGGGTTCGGCGCCGCGGTCCACGGCAAGGAGGAGCGGGCGCAGCGGGACGCGTTCGCCGAGGTCATGCCCGAGGATCTGCTGAAGTTCGGGTTGATCCCGGAGTTCGTCGGCCGGCTCCCGGTGGTGTCGGCCGTCCAGCCGCTGGACCGCACAGCGTTGGTCCGGATCCTCACCGAGCCGCGCAACGCGCTGGTCAAGCAGTACCAGAAGCTCTTCGAAATCGACGGCGTCGAGCTGGAGTTCACCGAGGACGCCATCGGCGCGATTGCCGAACAGGCCCTGCTCCGCCGCACCGGCGCCCGGGCCGCCCGCACGATCCTCGAAGAGGTCCTGCTCAATGTGATGTATGAGGTGCCGAGCCGGGACGACGTGGCCCGTGTCGTGGTCGACCGCGACACCGTGCTCGACAACGTCAACCCGACGCTGGTGCCACGCGAACTGCCCCGCCGGGGCGGGGAGCGCGGCGAGAGGTCCGCCTGAGCCGCTCCCCTCCCGGCCGGTGTACGGCGATCAGCTCCCGGTCAGCAGAACCAGCCGTTCTGCACCCAGCCTCGGCGGTTGATGTCACCGTAGGCGAAGCCGTAGACCCAGTCGCCGTTCACCTGCTCCACCAGGAAGGTCTGGCCGCGGGTGAGGGTGCCCATCCAGGCGCCGTGCGGGGCTGTGACACGGACGAAGAGGTCGTTGGCGCACACGGCTTCCCGTTGGCCCACGGTGCCGTTCGCGGCCTGCGCCGGTGTCGTGAGGAATGTGGCGGCGAGCGCGAGCGACAGCGCGCAGGTGGCGCGCGCGAGGTGACGTGTCATCGACGGACTCCGTTGGGTGGGTGTGGGAAGGGGCGGGGTTACCAGGATCCGAAGCCGCCCAGGCATTCCTGCCGGACGAAGCCCCAGTCGTTGGGACCGAAGTCGAAGGTGGCCGCCCAGCCGTTGTAGACGGGGTGAGCGCCGCGGGTGTGGCCGACCTTGTCGCCGCGCAGAAGCGTCCGCTTGAGACCCACCGGGCCGCTCGCGCTGTCGTAGTTGGCGTAGAAACTGGCGCTGTCGCACACGATGACGGCGTGGTCCGGCACCGTGGGATCCGCCTGGGCGGCCGACGGTGCGAGCGCCAGAGACCCGCCGAGAAGTGCGCAGAGGCCCGTCATCACACGCAGCCGCTTTGTCATGAGCATGAGGGAGATAGTAAGTGCCGGTGGGTACGCGGTCCAGAGGACGGGGCAAGGCCCGTCCCCGGACAACACCGCCGACGGGCCCACTGCCGACCGAGGGTGCGGGTGAGGGTGCCGGGCGGGCGACAGCCGCCCGGCACCCCCGGCGTAACCGCTACTCCCACTCCACCGTGAGTGTGGCGTCGGCGCCGGACTTCATGAAGGCGTACGCGGTGGAGGCCGGCGCGGACGCGAGGCGCAGCCGTACCTGCGTGGTGCCGGTGAGGTTCACCGTGGTGAAGTCACTGGACGCCTTCGCACCCGAGGTGAAGCTGCCGATCTGCGCCGCCTCGGCCGCCGTGGCCGCGGCGGACCAGTCGTCGGCGGCCGTCGCGCAGCTCGCCCCGAAGCAGCCGGACCTGATGTCCAGAACCATCCGGTTGCCCGCCGCCCAGGGGTCGCCACTGCCACTGGCGCGCGCCACGGTCAGGAACGCCCTCTTCACCTTCACCCCGTCCGGGAGCGAAGCGGTGTCGAACGAGAACACGGCCCGGTTGTGCAGCCCGTCCGTGCCCCGGCCGACCGCCACGCCCAGGCTGCCTTCGAGCGTGCCGGTCGCCGGGGTGCCGCCGGTCGCGGACGCCTTCACATACCCGTCGTCCGCGGCCAGGCTCGGCAGCACCGCGGTGTGCGTCTCGTTCCCGGGTGGTGTTCCGCCGCCGCCGTCGCCGAGACCCCAGAACTGGCCGATACGGTACGAGGCGCACAGATTGACGTCGAGGACGTAGGCGCCCGCGGTGCCGCACTGCTGCGCTCCCGTCCCCGGGTCGACCGGCTGGCCATGTCCCATGCCCGTGATCGAGTAGGTCTCCACCACGGCCCGTCCGGCGCTGTTGCGATACACCGCGTGCGGATAGCCGGCCACGGTGTCGGTGGCATCGGCCGTGGTGTCCGTGCCCTGGACGGCGGTCCACTGCTCGACGGTCTCCGTCATGTTGACGGGGGCGACCGTCGTGTCGCTGGTGCCCTGCCAGACCGAGACCGCCGGCCACGGCCCGCCGTAACCGGGGTACGCGGCACGGACCTTGTCGGCCCAGGCCGCCGGAGTCAGGTTCTTCCCGGGGTTCATGCAGCTGAAGGCGTCGACCACACTGGTCGCACAGGCGTAGGGCAGGCCGGCCACCGGCGCTCCCGCGGCGAACACGTCCGGATAGGCGGCGAGCATGACGTTGGTCATCGCGGCCCCCGCGGACAGCCCGGTCGCGTAGACCCGGGCGGCGTCACTGCCCAGGTCGGTCTTCATCCGGTCCGTCATCTGCTTGATCGACAGTGTCTCGCCGGCCCCGCGCCCGATGTCCGCGGACTCGAACCAGTTGAAGCAGGAGTTGAGATTGTTCCCGGACTGCTGCTGGGGCAGCAGCAGCGCGAAGCCCCACTGGTCGGCCCATTTGGTCCAGCCGGTCTCCGCGTCGTATGCGGCTGCCGACTGCGTACAGCCGTGCATCGCCACGACGAGGGGGCGGCCGGCGGGCAGGCCGTCCGGCACGTACCGGAACATCCGCAGGTTGCCGGGGTTCGTACCGAAGCCGGTCACTTCGGTGAGCGACGCGGCCTGTGCCGTGGGCACGAACCCGGGCCCGCCCATTCCAAGCAGGGTGACGAGCAGCGCGAGCAGCAGCCCGGCGGTGGACAGTTTTCTCGATGTACGGGTTCTCTGCATGGCGGCTCCTTCGAGGCGTCCCCCCTGTGGCGGGATACGGACTGTAGGGCCGCTCACACACGGCGCAGCACGGGCCGGACCCCTATCAATCCAACGGAGCGGTGGGGCCCGGCCACATGGACGTCCTTGTGGCGCACCGGTGTTCGGTCGTGAAACAGCCCTGGCCGAGCGGCCGGTGGCAGCCACCCCTCGCGCACGAGGTCCGGGGGCTGAACTCCGGTCCGTGGCACACTCTTTCGCCCGCCGACGCCACCCCGGAGCCATAACACCACTTGCGAGCGTCGACGATGGTTTCCGCCCTGCTCGTCCCCGTTCCCACCAACAAGATTAGGCTGCTGTCCGGCGGCCACCAGCGGGGGCAACAGCGGCGGCCCGGAACGAAGGGCGACACCATGACATCCGCATTCGGCACACCAGGCAGTATCGAAGCGACCACAGCACTCCTGCAGGCGGAACTCCCCCGGCTCGAAGCACACCAGCAGATACTCGAAAAGGACCTGGCGACCGTCACCGAGCGCCTGGAGTCGGTCCGTACCGCCCTGAGCGCCCTGCACGGCTTGTCCCTCGCCCCCTACGTGGCGGAGCCTGCGGTGTCAGCGGACGACGCGTCGACGGCGGCGCCCAGCGCTTCGGGGGGCGCCGCGGCCGCGACGGTCCCGGAAGCGGAGCCCACCGCGGAGCAGACTTCCCCCACCGAGCAGACGCCTGCCCCCGCACGCCGGAAGTCCCGCAAGGCGGGCCCGGACACGAACCGCGCCACCGGCGCGAGCCGTAAGGGGAAGACGGACGAGCCCAAGGAGCAGAAGCACCGCCCCGCGAAGGGCGGCGCGGCGAAGGAGTCGGCCCCCGCCGTCCAGGACAAGGCCGTCGAGGACAAGCACCCCAGTGGCCTGACCGAGCAGGTCGTCGAGATCCTGTCCAAGGCCGGTGACGCCCCCGTCCGGGCCCGCGACGTGGCGCAGGCGCTGGGACGCGATGACACTCCCGGCAGCATCAACGCCGTACGCAGCACGCTCGACCGTCTCGTCGCCACCTCACGCGCCCACCGCGCGGGACGGGGTCTCTACCAGTCCCCCGGCAACTGAGCGGGAGACGACGAGGGCCGGGCCGGCAGCGTCGGCCACGTAGGCGGTGACAACGGGGGTGACGGCGTCGCTCAACGCGGCGAGAGCCCGTTGGGCGCCGTCCCACCGCCGCCGGCCTTGTGAACCGTCAGGCCGATCACAGCCGCGTTGACCAGCGCCGCCACCGCGAGGAAGGGCAGAACAGCCATGCCTTCGACGTCCAAGAACAGGACGAGGAGGCTGGTGGGCGCGGTGAAGAGGAGCGGGAAGATCCCGGCGAACGAAGCGTCGTCGTGGGCCACGAAAGCGGTGTCGATCCCCACCCAGATGATCAGGGCCGCCGCCACGGCCAGATAGACCCGTGACGCCCAGTTGCCCACGACCGCGTCCACGACGCGCCGCACCGTGCTGTTGCCGTTCATCCGTCCTCCAACGCCGAGTAGGACCCGCAGCCCAACCGACTGCTCGCTGTGCCCGGCTTCAAACCCCGTCGGCCGGCGGGCGGTTGGCGAGGGTGAAGCCGAGCTCCCGCGCCGCCAGGTCGGGGGTGGGCTGCGACCAGCGCTCGATCACGTGGTGCGTGGCGGAGAGCGACCGCGTCTCGGCGATGTCGACGTAGAGCCTTCCGTCGAGGTGGTCGGTCTCGTGCTGGACGATGCGCGCCGCCCATCCCGAGAACTCTTCGTCGATCTCGTGCCCTGCTTCGTCCTGCCCGCGCAGCCGGACACGTCCGTGGCGGGCGACCACGGCCTGCCAGCCGGGGACGCTGAGGCAGCCTTCGAAGAAGGCGGCCCGCGCTTCGCCCACGGGCTCGTACGAGGGATTGACCAGGACGCGGAAGGGCTGGGGAACGCGGCAGCGCGCCTCCCGCACCGCCTCCGGGACCTCGGCCGGGTCCTGGATGACGGCGAGCCGCAGCGGAATTCCCACCTGGGGCGCCGCCAGCCCGACCCCGGGGGCGGCGCGCATCGTCTCCCGCATCGCTCGTACGAGGCGGTGGAGCCGTTCGTCGCCGAGCTGCCCTTCGTACGACAGCGCGGGAGTCCGCAGCACCGGGTCACCGGCGGAGACGATGGGCAGCGGACGAGGACCGTCGAGGAGTCCGTCGACGAGTTCGGTCAGCGTGATGGCCTGCATGGATCCACTTTCCCAGACGCGCGCGCCCGGCGAAGGGCGGGTCCTCGGAACGGTCCTCCGCCGGTCCTGGCGGGCGGAGGACCGGGCGCCGGGGCGCGCTACGTCCCGTGGCTCCTCAATTCACCGGTCACGGCTGCTCTACGAGCTGGAAGGACTGCGCCGCTGAGCCGTTGCAGGAACGCTGGACCAGCTGGCTGCCGGATGTGGCGCTGTCCGGGGCGCTGAGGCATTTCCCGCTGTGCCTGGCGGTGAAGTGGTAGCGGCCGTTGGCCTCTGCCACGGGTTGCCACTGCTGGTTCGTTCCGACGGAGTACGTCCACAGCTGGAGCGGGGCGTTGTCGGCGGTCGACACATTGGTGACGTCGATGACCTGCTGGCTGTTGGCGCGGATGCCGATCCGGGAGAATCCGCCGCTGGTGGCGCGGAACTGGAACTGCTGGGCCGTGGTGGCGTTGCAGGTGTACTGCTGGATCGCCGTCCCATTGGCGGTGGCCGCCGCGCGGGCGTCGACGCACAGGTTGTTGCCGCCGTTGACGAGCGTGTACCACGCGGTCTCGGAGATCGGACCCGTCGGCGCCGGTCCGCC
The DNA here is from genome assembly GCF_042882605.1 of Streptomyces sp. NPDC058198. Lineage (NCBI taxonomy): Bacteria > Bacillati > Actinomycetota > Actinomycetes > Kitasatosporales > Streptomycetaceae > Streptomyces > Streptomyces sp. NPDC058198. Next base: position 248,823 of record NZ_JBHVVP010000007.1, on the reverse strand, counting down.
CCCTTCGCCCGTGCCCAGCCACTTCAGGCTGTCGATGATGAAGCGGTTCTGGGTCTCGCTGCCGAACGTCGACGACAGGGTCTGCCCCGTGCTGTAGTTCATGGCGTTGTGCCCGAAGTTCGCGTAGATCATTTTGTAGTTGGTGTTGGTCCACATGATCGGGTAGTCGCCGCTGTACCAGGACTGATTGGGGTCCGTGCCCAACGGGAAGCTCACCGGGTCGACCGAGGCCAGGGTCTTGATGTTCGGGTTGTTCCTGAGGTTGTTGTTCCAGCTGTACCACTCGCTCACCGAGGAGGTGAACGTGGCGGGCAGGCCCGTGGTCGAGGGGTGGGTCCGGTCCTCGACGCGCAGGGTCGCGGTGGTGGGCCCCCAGGTGTTCGACCGGAAGTTCCCGGAGCCGAGGAACTCGTTGTAGTACCAGGGCCAGCTCTGGGCGCTGGTGGTGAACGCGGAGACGTGGAAGCCCATCCAGGCACCTCCGCCGCGCATATAGCGCTCGAACCCGGACCGTTGGCCGGCCGTCTGCGGGGCGTCGTCCAGGAACAGCACCACCTGGTACTGCTGCGGGGTGATGCTGGACAGCAGCTCCCAGTTGTTGGTCGCCGTGTACGAGAAGTTATTGGCGGCCGCGGTCCGGGGGAACCACTCGTTGGCTTCCCGGACGAAGCTGATGTGGGCGTCGTCCCAGGTGCCGTTGTAGAAGGCCAGCACCTTGAACGACGGTGCGCTCGGCTGCTGTACGGCCGCGTGGGCGGGGGCGGCGGTCAGGCCGAGCAGCACGGCCAGCAGTGCGAGCAGCCGCAGGGCCATGTGCCTCGCACCGACTCTGTTCCTGGTCATCCGGGGATGATCCTTTCCTCGACCGGCTATGGGGGGTGAGTTCACACAGTGGACTTGCCATGCGCATGACAGGTGTACGCCACGGACGTACACAGCGCGATCGTGGGGATGCACCGCCCGGGGAAGGGGGAGCACGGCTCACTTCGTGATTTAAGAAGTGAACGAACCCCCTGTCAAGGTTTTGGTATGGACCAATGCGCGGCAGAACGCGGCCGACCCGCCAGGGGCAGGCCGGCCGCTCACTTCACGCCCTTCGGCGACTGCTTCTCATCGCCGCGCCCACGCACAGCAGACCGAGCAAGGCGGTGAGACCACCGATGACGGCGTTGCTCCAGATGACGCCGGCGTCAGGACTGCTGCCGACGACCCAGGGAGCCGCGATCAACCAGGCGCCCATGACACACATGGCCCAGCTCAGGCCGTACATCCTCCCGGGAGTGGCGGTGAAACCGAGCGCCAGCACGGCAATCGCGATGCCCATGATGACGTTGTGCGTCGCCAGGGACGGCTGGGTGCTCGAGAAATGGATGATCCAGGGCGACACAGCGCAGTACAGGCCGACGAGAAACACCGGTCCGTCCACGAGTGCCACATCGTGCCCTCCGAGCATGCGGGCGTAACGCGCTCGCATCTCGGGAACGTCGGGATGACCGGCCAGGTCCCCCCTCGTATGTGACACGTCGGCCATACGACTCGCCTCCTTCGATCGCGCAAGTCTGACCAGGTCGCGCGACTCGGAGTCACGCACCAAACCCATTTTGCGCGCTTTGCAGGCTTTTGTGTAGCGGAGTCCGGGCATGCTCGACTCACCGGCGCCGTCCACGGGATTCATACACCGCCTCGCGTTCCTGTATGTGAACAATGAACGGCCTCCAGAAGCACACGCACACGCCATGGACAGCCCAGGGCCGGGAGTTGAAGATAGAGCTCCCCCACATCCAGAGGAGTCGTTCACATGGATAGACGACACCTGCTCGCCGGCGGCGCCGCGCTCGCGGCGACCGCGTCCGTACTGCCCGGCCTGGCCGGCCCCGCGACGGCTGCCCCCGCCGCCCCGTCACCCCAACTGCCGTCCAGAGCAGCGATCATCAGCGTGCTGCGCCGCGTCGCCGACCACTGGATCGGCGCGCACAGCAACTCGGGCGACAACGGCTGGGCCAATGCGACCTTTTTCAGCGGCCTGCTCGCCCTTCACCGGCTCACCGGCGACACCCGGTACCTCGGTTACGCCAGAGGCTGGGCGGAGAAGCACGCGTACGGTCTGATGGGCGGCGTCAGCACCCGGCACGCCGACAACCACTGCGCCGGACAGGCCTATCTCGATCTGTACGAGATCGAGCCGGAGGAGCAGAAGCTCACCGCGATCGAGGCGTCCCTGCGCCGTATGGTCTACACCGACCAGCCGGCCAAGAACGACGACTGGTGGTGGGACGACGCCCTGCACATGGCCATGCCGCCGTTCGCCCGTATCGGCGCGCTGCGCGGCGATCCGCAGTACTGGGAGAAGCTCTACAGCCTCTACCACCACACCAAGCAGGTGCGGGGCGGACCCGGTCTGTACGACGCGGGAAGCGGCCTGTGGTACCGCGACGACCGCTTCCTGCCCGGCAAGATCACCTCGCCCGGTGGCAAGCCGGTGCTCTGGTCACGCGGAAACGGCTGGGTGGCGGGCGGCCACACCAAGACGCTCAAGGTCCTGCCGGCCGGGGAGCGCCATGTCGCCGAGTACCGCGACACGCTCACCCGGCTCGTGACCGCGACGGCCGCGGTGCAGCGGACCGACGGCTTCTGGAACGTCAACCTCGCCGACGCCTCGCACCTGCCGGGTCCTGAGACCAGCGGCACCGCCTTCTTCGCGTACGGCACGGCCTACGCCATCAGCGCGGGACTGGTCACCGGCGCCGCCTTTCTGCCGGTGGCCGCCCGCGCCTGGAACGGCCTCGTGACCACCGCCGTTCACCCCGACGGCTTCCTGGGCTACGTCCAGAAGGTGGGCGACCGCCCCGAATCCAGCCAGCCCATCACCTACGACAGCACGGCGGACTTCGCCGTGGGCGCGTTCCTGCTGGCCGGAACCGAACTCGCCGGCCTGGCCGTTTAGGTTCCCGACGTACGTACGGTGGCCCGGTGCGGCCGCTCCACGCCAGGGGCGGCTGCCCGGCCATCATCGTCGGGCCGGGCCGCATGATGGACGGTATGCCCGAAGGAGACACCGTCTGGCAGGCCGCCCGGCGCCTGCACCTCGCCCTGGCCGGTCGTACGCTCGTCCGGTCCGACCTGCGCGTGCCCACACTCGCCACCACCGATCTGAGCGGCCGTACCGTCCTCGATGTCACGCCGCGCGGCAAGCACCTGCTCATGCGGATCGAGGGCGGACTGACCCTGCACTCGCATCTCCGTATGGACGGGGCGTGGAAGGTCTACTCGGCCGGGGACCGATGGCGCGGCGGGCCCGGGCATCAGATCCGGGCCGTCCTCGACGCCGGCGACCGTACGGCCGTCGGCTACCGCCTCCCTGTCCTCGAACTCCTGCGCACCACGGACGAGCAGCGGGTGGTCGGCCATCTCGGGCCCGACCTGCTGGGCCCGGACTGGGATCAGGACGAGGCGCTGCGCCGCCTCCTGGACGATCCGGGCCGGCCGTTCGGGTCCGCTCTGCTCGATCAGCGCAATCTCGCCGGCATCGGCAATGTCTTCATGGCGGAACTCTGCTTCCTCGCCAGGGTCACCCCCTGGACGCCGGCCGGGGACGTCCCGTCCCCCGAACGCGTCGTCGCCGCGGCCCAGCGCCTTCTGGAGGCGAACCGGGAACGCTTCGACCGTACGACGACGAGCACCGCCGTCCGTGCGCGGTCCGCCCATCGCTTGTACGTCTACGGTCGCGCCGGCCGCCCCTGCCTGGTCTGCGGCGCCGCCGTCCGCGTCGCCTCCGAGACGCACGGCCGGATCGGCCGCGAGCGCCCGACGTACTGGTGTCCGCGCTGCCAGAGCGGCCCCGGCCCCGCCTGATTCGGCAACGCCATCAGACACTCGGTACGCGGCCGGTGCGGACCGCCTCGGTCAGGACCGCGTGGTCCCGTTCGTTCTGGTCCGCGTAGGCCTCCCCGAACACCGGCAGCGCCCGGTCGAACGAGTCCCCTCGGCCGAGGTAGGAGGCGATGGCGATCCGGTCGCCCGACCGCGCGTGGGCGCGGGCCAGGGTGGCACCGCAGAGTACGCCGAACCTCCGCAGACCGTCCGGCAGCATGCCCTCCGGTTCGAGGACGCCCTTCCAGTCGTGCAACTGCCGGACGTAGAAGTCGCGCTGCCGTCCGTCGATGCCCTCGGTCCGTTTCCAGCCGAGGAAGATGTCGCTGGTGGCCTGCATCAGACGCTGGCCCGCGACGACCCGCTCGCCCTGGTTCTCGTACGCGCTTCCGCCCACGTACCGCGCCAGGACCGACACGTCGGCCTCCTTCGCCTGTAGCAGGAGCGGGTCCTCGCCGTCCCTGCCGAGCAGCAGGATGATCCAGCAGCGGGTGCCGACACTGCCGACGCCGACCACTTTCCGGGCCATGTCGGCCAGCCGGTACTGCCCGAGCAGCGCGCGGCGGTCCGACTGCAGAGTGTCGCCGTACCCCGAGACGAGCTCCGCGAGGTTCTGTTCCAGCTGCCGGCGTTCCAGGTCGGGCAGCAAGTCTTCGAGGGGGGTCACCAGGGGCGGGTCGGGGGTGATCGTGCGTTCGCCGCCGACGACACAGGTCAGTTTCTCGAAGGCCTGGAGGTTGTCGCGCGAGCGGGCCTTGTCCAGCACGTGCGACAGGCGCTTGCGGCGGGTCCTGTTCATTCCCTCGGCCACCACGGCCTCGAGCTCCGCCGTGTCCTGATGGTCGTACCAGACGTCCAGATTGCCCATACCGGCCAACACCCGCATCCGTTCACGGTAGGACCGGACCGTCGAGCGGACGATCTCCGCGCGCTGCCGGCGCGTATAGCCGTTCGCCCGGCCGGCGATGACCAGACTGGTGGCCAGCCGCTTCACGTCCCACTCCCAGGGGCCCGGCAGGGTCTCGTCGAAGTCGTTGATGTCGAACATGAGGTGCCGCTCGGGCGAGGCCAGCAGCCGGAAGTTCAGCAGGTGCGCGTCCCCGCAGAGTTGAGCCGTGATACCCGAGCGCGGCGTCGCCGCCAGATCGGCCGCCATGATCGCCGCGGCGCCTCGGTAGAAGCGGAACGGCGATTCGGTCATCCGGCCGTAGCGGATGGGGACGAGTTCGCTCACCCGCGCCGCCGACTGCGCTTCGACGAGGTCCACCGGATCCGCCCGGTCCGGGGCCGGTTCGTAGACCGCGTGGGCGGAACGGGGCACCTGCGCCCGGGCGGCCTTGCCCCGTTCGGCCCGTTCGCGGCAGGAGGGTGGCTGCGGTCGTTTCGCCGTTCCGGCCCGGCCGTGCGCACTGACGACAGAGGTCATGGGTGGTTCCTCCTGTCAGGGAGCCGCCGCAGGGCAGGTTCACCCGATCGGCGCGCTCCCCCACCACCGAAACACGCCTTCGCCGGTCATGCATCTCCGTACGTCCCGGAGGCCGGATCACGCGGCGTTCCGTACAGTCCTGATTACATCTCGTGACATGGGGAGCGCACATGAAAGCAAACAAGGGCGACCGCCTGGTGAGGCACGGCAGGGTCGTCGGTGAGCATGACCGGGTCGTGGAAATCGTGGAGGTGCTGGGGCCGGACGGCACGCCGCCCTTCAAGGTGCGCTCCGAGAACGGTCATGAATCGATCGTGTCGCCCGGGCCCGACGCGGCGGTGGAGTCGCGCAAGCCACGCAAGCGCAAGTAGGAGTCCCCCGCCGGCGGGCTCGGGGGCTCCGCCGCTCTCAGCTGTCCTCCGCGCTACCGGTCCGCGAACCACCGCGCCGCGGGCAGCAGCTTCTTGTCGTATCCGAAGAGCGCCTGGTTCTCCCAGGCGTTTCCTGAGGAGGGGTCCTGCGGATCCCAGCCGCTCCCGTCCACCGCGGTCCAGGCCGGTTCCCAGTAGACGATGCCCAGACCGCGCCCCGCCGGGACCGCCTTGACGACGTTCATCACGTCCCGCAGGTTGGCCGCCTGACCGGCCGGGGTCGCCGGGTAGCCCGGTACCAGCTGGTCGGCGGTGGAGACGTTGTTCTCCAGGAAGTCATCGTTGGCGAGGGTGTGCGCGTAGGCGGTCTCGGCCACCAGCACCGGCTTGTCGTAGCGGGCCGACACATCGTCCAGATTGGTCTGCAGGTCGGACAGCGGGCCGTGCCAGTAGCCGTAGTACGACAGGGCTATCACGTCGAACGGCACCTGGTGCGCCACGGCCTGGTCGAACCACCAGCGGGTGCCGGCGTTGTCGCCGCCCTCGGCCAGATGAAGGGCGACCTGGGTCGAGGGCGAGACGGCCTTCGCCGCCCGGGCCCCGGAGGTGAGCAGCCCCGCGAGCCGCGTCCAGTCGTCGGTGGAGCCGTCGGGCCACAGCATGCCGCCGTTGATCTCATTGCCGATCTGGACCATGTCGGCGGTGGTGCCCTGTGCCTTGAGGGCGTTCAGGACATCGAAGGTGTGGTCGTAGACGTCGGTGCGCAGCCGGTTGTACGAGTGTGTGGCCCAGGCGGCCGGTTTGTTCTGCTTGCCCGGGTCGGCCCAGCCGTCCGAGTAGTGGAAGTCGACCAGGAGCTTCATCCCCGCGGCCTTGGCCCTTTTGGCCACGGCGAGGACATGCTTCTTGTCGTTGTAGCCGTCGGCCGGGTTCACCCAGACCTTGAGCCGGGCGTAGTTCATCCCGGCGCCACGCAGAATGCGCAGCGGGTCCTGCCGCACTCCGCCGGCGGTGCGGTAGGTGGCTCCGAACGCCTCGTTCTTCGCAAGGGTCGACAGGTCTCCGCCCCTGACGTCCAGGCCCGTCGATCCGGCCGTGAAGCCGATGTCGTCGAAGTTGGCCCACTGCCCGGCGTGCGCGTCGGAGTTGAGGCTGAGGGTGCAGGATCCGCCGCGTACCTTCACCGAGGTCACGACGCGGATCCACTCGCCGTCGGGGGTGGGCGGCAGATCGGTGCGCCGGTCGGCGCTTCCGCAGTCGCGCAGTGCGATGTAGGCGGAGTTCTGGCCGCCGCTGGAGCGGACCCAGACGCTGAGCGTGTAGGTGCCGTCGGTCAGACCGGAGAGGCGCTGATACGTCTGGGTCCGGTAGGCCGAGGCCGACCAGTGGGTGAGGCGGAGGCTGCCGCTGTGGCCCCCGTTCTCGGTGAAGGAGGCGTTGCCCTGGCTGGCCGCCGACCGGGTGCTCCAGCCGGCCGGGGTGCTCGTCCCCGTTCCGTCCGTCTCGAACCCGGCGTTGCCGGGGCCGTCGGCCGCTCGGGCCTGCTGAGCGGGCAGGGCGGTGAGGAGCAGCGCGCCGAGCGCGGAGAGAGCGACCGCTCCGAGCGGTGTGCGGCGTATGCGGTGTGCGGTGTGCATCGTCGATGTCCCTTCGACCGGATGAGCGAGGCGGGTGGGGTGGGGCGGGAGGAGCGGGGTGTGAAGACCGGGACTCGGACGACCGGGGCTCAGTCGTCGAGTTTCACGACGCGTACCGCTCCGGCCGGGAGGGCGAGCCTGCCCGCGGCCCGGTCGCCGGTGAGGAGTTCGGTCCCGTGGGCGGACAGCGGCACCTTGGTGTCCGCTCCGGTGTGGTTGAGGGCGAAGAGGTAGGTGCCGCCCTCCCCGGTACGGCGTACCACCTCGACGTCGCGCGGCAGATCGGTGCGCGGCGCCAGGCGGGCGTCCTCGGCGGCGGCGCCGAGGACCGTGTCGAGGGCGTCGGGGCCGAGGCGTGTGGAGAGATACCAGGCTGTCCCCCGGCCCAGCCGGTGCCGGGTGATGGCCGGCTGTCCGGCGACCAGCCCGTCGGCGTACGTCCAGATCGTCTCGGCGCCCCGTGGCACCACGAACTCGCTCCAGACGTCTCCGGTCAGCTCCGCGCCGTCGGCCGCGGTGAGCCGGACGCGTTCGCCCGCGCCGAGGGGTGAGAACTCCTCGACAGTGAGGCCGAGGACCTCACGCAGCACGCCCGGGTGGGCGCCGGGGTGAACGGCGTCGTGCTCGTCGACGATTCCGGAGAAGTACGAGACGACCAGGGTGCCGCCGTTCTCGACGTAGGTACGGAGATTGCGTCCCGTGGCCTCGGAGGCGAGGTAGAGGGCGGGCACCACGACGAGCGGGTAGCCCGACAGATCGGCTTCCGGGTGGGCGAAGTCGACCGTGAGGTGGCGGTCGTAGAGCGTCTCGTAGAAGCTGTCGGCCCGCTCGCGGGCGTCGTGGTCCTCGCTCGGCCGCCATTCCAGCCGCTGGGCCCACCAGGACTGCCAGTCCCAGACCATGGCGACATCGGCGACCGTTCTCGTACCGCGCACCGCCGCCAGCCGGTCCAGATCCGCGCCGAGCCTGACCACCTCGCGCCAGACGCGGCTGTCGGTGCCGGCGTGCGGCACCATCGACGAGTGGAACTTCTCCGCGCCGCGCCGGGACTGACGCCACTGGAAGAACATCGCGCCGTCGGAACCGCGCGCCACGTGGGCGAGACTGTTCCTGGCCATCTGGCCGGGGGCCTTGGCCGGGTTGCGCGGCTGCCAGTTGACCCCACTGGTGGAGTGTTCGAGCAGCAGCCAGGGGGCGCTGCCGGCCACGGACCTTGTGAGGTCGGCGGCCATGGCGAGGTTCACATGGGTCCGCCGGCCGTCGGTGATGAGGTAGTGGTCATTGGTGACCAGGTCGACCTCGCGTCCCCAGGCCCAGTAGTCGACGGAGTCGCACTGGCTGAGGGCCGTCATGAAGTTGGTGGTGACGGGGATGCCCGGGGAGAGCCGGTGCAGCAGGTCGCGTTCCCGTACGAAGTTCTCCCGCATGGTGGCGTCGGCGAAGCGCGCGTAGTCGAGGCGCTGCGCGGGGTTGCAGACGGTGGGGGTGGCGCGGGGCGGCTCGATCTCGTCGAAGGAGCCGTAGCGCTGGCCCCAGAAGGCGGTGCCCCAGGCTTCGTTGAGCGCGTCGACGGTCGCGTACGTGGCGCGCAGCCTGCGGCGGAAGTGGACGGCGCAGTTCGCGCAGTAGCAGGCGCCGACGGGAACGCCGTACTCGTTGTGGACGTGCCAGAGCGCCAGCGCCGGGTGGCTGCCGTAGCGCAGGGCGAGCTGCTCGGTGATCGCCCCCGCTGCCTCGCGGTACGCCGGTGAGCTGTGGCAGATCGCGCCGCGCGAGCCGAATTCGTACCGCACGCCTTCCCGGCTCACGGGCAGTGCGTCCGGGTGGGCGCGGTAGAACCACGCGGGCGGGGCGACGGTGGGGGTGCCCAGGTCGATGCGGATCCCGTTCTCGTGCAGGAGGGCGATGATCCTGTCGAGCCAGCCGAAGTCGTAGCGGCCCGGCTCGGGTTCGAGCAGCGCCCAGGAGAAGATGCCGAGACTCACCAGGGTGACGTCGGCCTCGCGCATGAGGCGGACGTCCTCCTGCCAGACGGCCTCCGGCCACTGTTCGGGGTTGTAGTCTCCGCCGAACGCGAGCCCTTCGAGGCCCTCGGGTGCGGTCTCCGGCATGGATGCCTCCTGTGCTGCCTGCGGGGATGACTGCGTCATTGTGGGAACGTGCACACACATGGTCGGTGACGCAGATCCAACATAACCGCACACGAACAACCATTGACAAGTGTCCGGGACGTTTCTCTACTGTGAACGCTCACAGAGCATGGCCGGTCTGCCGCACTCGTGCCGGGGACCTTCGTCAGGGGAGAATCACCATGCAATTCACGACGCACCGACGCCTCGTGGCCACGTCCCTCACCATCGCGCTCGGCGCGACCACCCTCGCCGCCTGCGGTTCCGGCAGCGGCGACGAGGAAAGTACCGGCCCCGTCTCACTCAGCTACTGGGCCTGGGCACCCGGCATGGACAAGGTCGCCGACCTCTGGAACTCCACGGAGGGCAAGAAGGCCGGCATCACCGTCACGGTCAAGAAGCAGGCCTCCGGGGACGACCTGGTCACCAAGATCATCACCGCGGCCAAGGCGAAGAAGGCCCCGGACCTGGTGCAGGCCGAGTACCAGGCCCTCCCGACGCTCGTCAGCAATGACGTCCTGGCGGACATATCCGGCGAAGTCTCCGACGCCAGAAGCCAGTTCGCGCCGGGGGTCTGGCAGCAGACCACGCTCGGCACCGACGCGGTCTACGCGGTCCCGCAGGACTCCGGGCCGATGATGTTCTACTACCGCCAGGACCTCTTCAAGAAGTACGGGCTGACGGTTCCCACCACCTGGGACGAGTTCGCCGGTACGGCGCGCGCACTGAAGAAGAAGGACCCGTCCAAGGCTCTGACCACGTTCTCCAGCAACGACCCGGGGCTGTTCGCCGGCCTCGCGCAGCAGGCGGGCGCCAAGTGGTGGACCGCGGGGGGCGAGAGCTGGAAGGTCGGCATCGACGACGCCACCACGAAGAAGGTCGCGAGCTTCTGGGGCGGCCTGGTCGCGGAAGGCGCGATAGACAACCAGCCCATGTACACCCCGGCCTGGAACAAGGCACTCAACACGGGCAAGCAGATCGCGTGGGTGAGCGCCGTATGGGCACCCGGCACCCTGGTCACCGCGGCGCCGGACACGAAGGGCAAGTGGGCGATGGCCCCGCTGCCGCAGTGGAGCGAGGGAGAGTCCGCGACCGGCAGTTGGGGCGGATCGTCCACCGGGGTCACCAATGACTCGCCGCACAAGAAGGCCGCCGCGCAGTTCGCGAGCTGGCTGAACACGGACAGCCAGGCGCTGGCCGCGCTGGTGAAGGAGAGCGGTATCTACCCGGCCGCCACCGCCGCGCAGACGGGCGGCGCGCTCAGCGCGGCCCCCGGCTACTTCCCGAACCAGCCGGACTTCTACGCCCGGGCGGCCGAGATCGCGAAGACCACCGCACCCTCCGCGTGGGGTCCGAACGTGAACGTCGCGTACACCGTCTTCCGGGACTCCTTCGCCCCCGCCGCCAAGAACAGGTCGGACTTCACCGCGGCGCTCACCGCCATGCAGCAGGCCACCGTCGCCGACCTCAAGAAGCAGGGCTTCGAGGTCGCGGGGTGATGGCCGGCCGGCGCGTACGCAACGCCCCTTACGCGTTCCTCCTCCCCGCCCTCGTCCTGTTCGCGCTCTTCTTCGCACTGCCCATCGGCTACGCCCTCTTCCTGAGCCTTCGCAAGGTCGAGGTCAAGGGACTGGGGCTCGGCGCGGGCGCACGCGAGGAGGTATGGGCGGGGCTGTCGAACTACACCAGTGCGCTGTCCGACTCCGAACTGCTCTCCAGTTCCATACGGGTGCTGGGCTACGGGGCGATCGTGGTGCCCGCGATGCTCGGGCTCGCTCTGGTCCTCGCGCTGATGCTGGACGCCGAGCGCACCCGGCTCAGCGGTTTCTCCCGGCTCGCGATCTTTCTGCCGTACGCCGTCCCGGGCGTGATCGCCGCGTTGATGTGGGGCTTCCTCTACCTTCCTGACGTCAGCCCGTTCCACTACCTGCTGGACAGGGCGGGCCTGCCGCAGCCGGATCTGCTGGACGGCGGGCCGCTCTACGCGGCCCTGGCCAATATCGCCCTGTGGGGCGGCACCGGCTTCAACATGATCGTCATCTATACGTCGTTGCGTTCCATCCCCGCCGAGATCCACGAGGCGGCCAGGCTCGACGGCTGCTCACAGCTCCAGACAGCCCTACGGATCAAGATCCCGATCGTCGTGCCCTCGCTGGTGCTGACCTTCTTCTTCTCGATCATCGCGACGCTCCAGGTGTTCAGCGAGCCCACCACCCTCAAGCCGCTCACCAACTCGCTGTCCACCACCTGGTCCCCGCTGATGAAGGTCTATCAGGACGCCTTCGTCAAGGGAGACATCTACTCGGCGGCCGCCACCTCCGTGGTCATCGCCGTCGTGACCCTCGCGCTGTCCTTCGGCTTCCTCAGGACCGTGGGCTCCCGTTCGAACCGGGGAGAGACCCAGTGACCGCTGTCATCGCCCGCACCCGCGACGGGCACCGGCGCCGTATCGCCTGGGTGCCGACCGTCGCGCTGCTGCTCGGCGCCGTGTACTGCCTGCTGCCCGTGGCCTGGATCGTGATGGCCTCCACCAAGTCCGGGCGGGAGCTGTTCTCCACCTTCACCTTCCTGCCCGGCACGGGTTTCACCGACAACGTCGCGGACCTGTCCGCCTACCGCGACGGCGTGTACTGGCGGTGGATGCTCAACTCGCTCTTCTACGCCGGGTTCGGCGCCCTGCTGTCGACCGGGGTGTCCGCGCTCAGCGGCTTCGCGCTCGCGATCTACCGGTTCCGGGGCCGGGAGAGCATCTTCAATGTGCTGCTCGCGGGCGTGCTGATGCCGCCGGTCGTCCTCGCCGTACCGCAGTACCTGCTGATGGCGAAGGCCGACCTGGCCGACAGCTATCTGTCGGTGCTGCTCCCGCTGATCCTTTCCCCGTACGGCGTCTACCTCGCCCGGATCTACGCGGCGGCGTCCGTACCGCTCGATGTGGTGGAAGCGGGCCGGATGGACGGGGGCGGCGAGTGGCGGATCTTCCGGTCGCTGGCTCTGCCGATGATGCTGCCCGGCCTGGTGACGGTGTTCCTCTTCCAGTTCGTCGCCATCTGGAACAACTTCCTGCTCCCGTACATCATGCTCGGCGACGACCGGAAGTTCCCCGTCACACTCGGCCTCTACACCCTGCTCCAGCAGGGCTCCACCACCCCCGCCCTCTACACTCTGGTGATCACCGGTGCGCTGCTCGCGGTGCTGCCGCTGATCGCGCTGTTCCTGGTCATCCAGCGGTTCTGGAGTCTGGATCTGCTGTCCGGGGCCGTAAAGTCCTGACGCGACAGGCACGATCATGAGAGAACGACAGGTATGAGCCGCACGGGCAGCAACGGCCGGCGCAAGCCGCCCACGATCCACGACGTGGCGCGCGAAGCGGGTGTCTCCCGGGGCACCGTCTCGCGCGTCCTCAACGGCGGCCACTATGTGAGCCCGGCGGCGGAGGAAGCGGTCAACGCCGCGATCCGCAAGACCGGGTACGTCGTCAACCGGCACGCACGCAGCCTCATCACGGGCCGTTCGGATTCGGTGGCCTTCCTGCTCACCGAGCCGCAGGAGCGGTTCTTCGAGGACCCCAACTTCAACGTACTGCTGCGCGGCTGCACCCAGGCGCTGGCGGGACACGACATCCCGCTGCTGCTGATGATCGCGGGGACGAAGGACGAACGGCGCAGGATAACGCGGTACATCACCGCGGGCCATGTCGACGGGGTGCTGCTGGTGTCCAGCCACTCCGGAGACCCGGTCGCCGAGCAACTGCGCGCGGCGCGCGTCCCGCTGGTGGCCTGCGGCAAACCCCTCGGGCAGAGTTCGAAGGTCAGTTACGTCGCCGCCGACGACCGGGACGGCGCGCGGGAGATGGTGCGCCATCTCGTACGCAGCGGACGCCGCCGCATCGCCACCGTGACCGGCCCGCTCGACACCCCGGGCGGCACCGAACGGCTCGCCGGCTACCGGGAGATCCTCGCCGAGTCCGGCATCGAGGCGGATGAACGGCTCATCGCCTCCGGGGACTACAGCCGGGCCAGCGGCGAGTCCTGCGCGGCGGAACTGCTGCGGCGCGCACCGGATCTGGACGCGGTGTTCGTCGCGTCCGACCTCATGGCCCAAGGCGTACTCACCGCACTCCAGGACGCCGGCCGCCGGGTGCCCGTCGATGTCGCCGTGGGCGGCTTCGACGACTCCCCCGCGGCCCTGGACACCCGGCCGGCCCTCACCACGATTCGCCAGCCCTGGGACCGCATCAGCTCGGAGATGGTGCGTGTGCTGCTCGCGCAGATCGGCGGGGAGGACACCTCCACGGTCATCCTCCCCACCGAACTGGTCCGCCGCGGCTCCGCCTGACACGCGGACCGCCCGAAGAGGCCCCGCCCTCAGGCGTCGTCCTGCTCCCTGTCCCGCATCAAGCGGCGTTCCACCGCTTCCACGTCCAGGCGTCCGGCCGGGTCGCCGCCGCGCGCGAGCACGGCGCCGCGGACCAGCGCCAGGTAGAACAACGCGGGAGCGCATGGGGTCCAGTGCTCCTCCGGCTGATCGAGAATGAAGCGCAGGATCGACTCGGCGTCCGCCGGCACGAAGGCGTGCTTGTCGTGTTCCCACTTGTCCTCGACGCCCTTGGTCCAGCGGTCGCGCAGCTCGTCCTCGCCGAGGTCCTTCAGCACCGCGCGAAAGAAGGCCGCCCACTGGTTGTTCCGCAGGTCCAGGCCGAACCCGAGGAGTTCGAGATCGACCTCGTCCCCCGCGTGGACGGCCAGTTCCTCCTTCAACGCCCGGCGGGCGACGGCATGGAGACTGATGGCGGAGCCGTCCTCGGGCAGGTCGTGATTGCGTGCGAGGCCCTCGTTGGCGGACGAGTTCCACCTCTGCTTGTTCGGCCCGGCGACCAGCGCGCTGCGGTGGGAGAAGAGCATCTTGTGGTCACGGCCGGTCTCCACCGCGACGTTCACCCCGAGACTGCAGAACATGAAGGCGGGGGCGTCGACCGGATCCCTGCGCTCCAGGTACTCCTCGCGCAGCGTGACGCCGTTCGCCCGCTTGCGGTCGAGGTTGATGGAGGTGGCGAGGAAATCGTAGTAGTCGGCGTCGCACAGGGTCAGTGTGGCGCCGGGGTCCTCCAGTGTGTGGGTCCGCCGGATGACGAGCCTCTCCACGGCGAACCGCGGGTTGTTCCACCGGTGCGCCTCCCCCGCCGCCTCCGCGCGCTTCTGCTCCTCCTCGACCTCACGCCGCCACTGGCCGATCTCGTCCGGGAACTCCACCTGCTTCGGGTTGTAGCGGACCCGCAGGTTCTTCTCCAGGATGGGCCGCGTTCCTTCGCCTTCGAAGACATGACAGCCGGTCTGCCGGCCCGCAACCGTGAACCTGTCCCGCTGCGTCATGAAATCGTTCCCCCTGCTCTCGACCAATCGTGTGTGGTGATGCGCATCACACGTGATGCGCCATCATATAAGTGACCCCGGGAGAGACCTCATGTCCATGTACCTCGACCGTGAGGAACAGCGCCAGGCCGGCTTCGCCGGCACGTTCGCCATCGGCAGCTACGGCGCGGGGCGACGCGATCGGGGGCACGTGGAGAAGGCGCGCGAGGGGTTCATGCGCGCGTGCGGGCGACTTGGCTTCGGTGTCACGAAGAGGCTGGAGGGAACCGGTACGCACGAGGATGTGGAGCGGGGTATCACTCAGTTCGAGCGGTACCAGGCATTGCGCAAGATCTTCTACTGGACCGGCCACGGTCTGTCCCAGCAAGACGACTACTACCTGGCGTGCGGGGACAGTTATCTCGACGGCCCGGGTGACACGGTCGTCCCGGCCAGGTCCGTGAATGTCGACAGTCTCGTCGGCCGCCTGAAAAGCCAGACGTCCGAGGTGCTGATCGTCATCGACGCCTGCTACTCCCAGAGCCTGCTGGCGTGGATCCGGCAGAGGTTCCTCGTGAACGAGTTCACGGGAAAAGAGGCGGCCGGTTCGGGTTTCGCACTGGTCTGCACCGCGGGTGTGGAGCGCACCGTCGATGAAGGGCAGTGGGCCGACTGGCTCGAAGCGGTCCTCGACGATCCCGCGACCATGGTCGACGAGCGTGTGCACCCGTTCCAGGAGAGCGTTCCGTACGTGCCATTCTCGTATCTGATGAAGGCGGTCAACTCCGCGGCGGCAGACGACGGCGTCGAGGACCCCAGCCGATTACCCGCCTTCGCCGAGATCCGGCTGCTCGACGGAGCGTTCCTGCACAACCCCTACTTCAACGAGGGCCGGCTGCCGCGCACGGCGGTGCGGCCTGCTGAGCACGACGCCACGTTCCTCGAAGAGCTCGACAGCCGATTTGTCCGTTCGCTCGCCGGAGACGCGAGAACCAGAAGCATGCTCCAGTTCACCGGCCGCCTCACGGCCCTGAGCCGCATGGTGAAATGGCAGGAGTCGCATGCGAGCGGTCTGCTCGCTGTCACCGGTCCTGCCGGTTCCGGCAAGACCACGCTTCTGAGCCGCTTGGCGCACCTTTCCATCCCCCGGTATCTCGACAGCCTCGATTCTCCGCCGCCCCTGGACGCGCAGCCCCGCCCCGGCTCCATCCACGCGGCACTGCCCTGCTTCGGCAAGACTCTGCACGAACTGTGTGCCGACCTTTGCCATGCCCTGGAGCCCCTCGGTATCGAGCCGCCGGCCCACGGTGATCTGACCCCTGACGCGTGCGTCGCGCAGGTGGCGGCCCTCGCCCAGAAAGCCGGTGTCCTCAATCTGGTTTTCGACGGTCTGGACGAGGCAGCCGCCGGTCAGGCCCATGACATCGCGCGGGATCTCCTCAACCGGCTGGCCGCCTCTCCCGGGGTCAAGGTCCTTGTGGGAACGCGCGTACAGCCCCGTCGCGTCCTGCCGGGCCGGGTGCTGGAGGAGACGCTGTACGAGGCGCTGGACCAGACCGTGCCCGCCCTCGCGCTGGATCTCGACAAGGACGCGGACGGGGACATCGCACGATACGCCGAAGCGGTCCTGAGCGCCGAAGGGTCGCCCTACGCACGGCCCGAGGCGGACGGCGAACGAAGCCGTGCCGCGACACGCATCGCGAGACACAGCAGCAGACTGTTCCTCGTCGCCGATCTGTCCGCGCGGGCGCTGGCGGGCCTGCGGACACCGCTGTCGGCGGACCGCCTCGATGACTTCCTTCACGCCGGAAACGCTCAGCTGAAGGAGCGTATAACCGCCGAGATCCGGCATCTGGACCCCGACGGGAGCTACGGTCTGGAACCCTTGCTCCGCCCTCTCGCCCTGGCACAAGGGTCTGGGCTGCCTCTCACGGACGTCTGGCTGGCCATGGCCAATGCCCTGCGCAGGGACGGGTCCAGGAAACTCACCGATCAGCAGCTGCGCAACCTGCCGCGCATCGCCAGGGGTTCACTGATCACCAAGGTGGCCGACGACGAGGGAGACGAGATCTACCGATTCCAGCATCCGAGCTTCGGCTCCCACCTGCTGGCGGACACCGCGGCCGAGCAACGTGCGTGGCACAGCACCGTCTTCGCGGCTCTCAACGAACTCTGCCAGGAGGACTGGGGCAGCGCGGGCACCTACATCCAACGGCATCTCGGAGCACATGCGGCACTCGGCGGTCCCGGGGAACTGGAGTATCTGATCAACACGGCGGACTATCTCCTGCACGCCGACCCCGACGTCATGCTGCCCCTGGTCGTTCCGCTCGTGCCGGACAGCGACCGGGCCGATCTGTACCGGCGGGTGGCCGGCACATTCCGTCACCGGCCCGCCGCCGCGGACCGGTGGGCTCTGCTCAGCGCCACCGCGCTGGCAGGCCACCCCAGGGCTCTCGACCACATGGAACCGCCGCCGTCCGTGCTGTGGAAGGACATCTGGACGGACGCCGGACCGGAGCCGTTCCATCAGAGCTGGCAGGGGCCGGCGGGAGGAGCGTGCGCGGTTTCCTGGTCCCCGGCCGCCGGCGGACTGATCTCCGCATCGGGACGCGGCGAGATCGTCACCCACCTGGCCGACACGGGCCGACGCGTACGAGTGCACCAGCCCAAGTCGGATCCCGGGACGGGACGAGTCCCCCTGCGCAATGTGGCGGAGCTCGGACGCGGTCATCGCCGGACCGTCGTGGGCCTTGACGGGAGCAACGTACACATCTGGCCCGGCAACAGACGGCTGCCCCGGCAAAGCTTCTTCTGGGGCGGCTCGCCGGACAGCCTCTCCGCCTCCGAATTCGGTGGAACGGCCCACGTGGCGGCGGCTGACGGACACCGCGTCTGGCTATGGCAATGGCCGGTGGAGGCAGGGCCGTCGACGCGGGGACTCCGCCATGCCCTGATCCCCGTCAGGGCCCGCCGCGTCACCTTGCTTCCCCTGGCCGACCGGCATTTCCTCCTTGCCGGCGGCCATGACACGGTCACACTGCACGAGTTCGCCTGGCGGCCGCGGGAGGGTGATTCGCCCCTGGGCCCGGAAACCCTCCTGGCGCAGGACGTGGAACCGGTGCTCGCGGTCGCCGCGGTGGTTCAGGGCGACAACGGTGCCTGGCTGGCCGCGGCCGACGGAATACATGTCCGCGTCTGGCGGCTGACAGCCGAGGGCTACGGGCAGCCGGTCGTCGAACACGCCCTGGAGATCGAATCCGGAGCCCGGGGGATCGCCGTCGGTCACGCCGGGGACACACCGCTGCTCGCCATCCAGGAGCAGGGAAGGATCCGCGTACGGAGAATCGCCGACCAGCACCCGTACTTCAGCTTCTCCGCCGGCGACCAGCACGCGTCACTGGCGTTCGATCCCGAGGGCACGGGACGGCTGGCGGTGGCCGACGGATCCGCCGTGCGTGTGCTGCAGACCACGCCCGGCCAAGCTGGCGGCGACGGAGCCCGCGGCAGACCCCACCGCGAACGCGTCATCGTTCATCTGGCGACCGGCGACGACGGGCGGCACCTGCTGTGCCGGGTCTCGCACAGAACCGTCCTGCTCACCCTCCACCGATCCAACGACAGTCGTGAAGCCGCAGCGCCGCTGGTACTGGACGGCCATCCGAAACAGGTCACCGCGGTATCCGCGCTGCGCACCGGAGCGTGCTGGACCGTGGCGTCCGTCACCGGTGGAACCGTACACATCTGGCGAGTGGCGGACGACCTCAAGGCACCAGTGAAGGAAGACGAGTTCGACATGGGCGCCGACCCGGGCGAATCCGTGTCCGCGGTGGGGGTGGCGGTCGTCGGTGGCCAGATGCTGGCCTTCGCGCCGCTCGGCCAGGAACTGCGGTGCTGGGCCACGGCAGCCGGGCAGACCCGGCAGTGGCGACCCGTGAGCCCGATGTCGCTCCAGGGCGGCGCGTCGATCGACTGGACCGGCTCGGTGTCCGCGAACGGCCGTACCTGGCTGGCGGCCAACGGCGTGACATCGATCGGTCTGTGGGAACTGTCCCGCCTCGACGGCTCCCCCGTCGTCAGGACCGTACGCACACCGCTCCAGGCCCAGGCGGTGGCGGTGGGCGGGCACCTGGAGGGCACGGAGTTCGTTCCGCTCCTGGCCTGGCTGTCGTCCGACGGGCGGGTCCGTGTGGCCCGATGCGACCGCTCGCGTCCGGAGGGCGACAAACTGAAGGGCGACTTCTCGCAGGCGACGTCCCTGGTGTTCACCGGCGGCCGGCGGCGTCCGTTGCTTCTGGTCTGCGGTGGCGGATCCACCGCGGTGGCGATATGGGACGTGGTGGGAAAGCGGTGGCTGTCCCCGGGGGACGTACCGGATCGCGGCTACCAGGTGGAGCGCGCCGCTGCCGCGTTCGACGACAGCGGGATCACGCTGATGCTCCAGGGGCGCAACCGATGTGACCAGCTGTTCCTGGGCCGTAAGCGCCTCGCCGAGCGGATGGGCATCAGTTCTTTCCAGTTCAGCTAAGGGCTGGGTGACCTGGTCCGCTCCAGCCCCGGCGGGTGGTCCTCGGACACCGTCGACAATCCACGGAGGATGGGAATTCCCCTATGAAACACGACCTGGTGGTGTTCGTTCCCGGTATTACGGGCAGCCGGCTGACGCGTGACGGCAAGGACATGTGGGAGCTGTCCAAGCAGGCGCTCCTGCAACTCCGCCACCCTGGAAGGCTCTTGAAAGACTTCCAGCTGCCGCCCGGCATCGGTGACGCCAGGCCGGAGGGACCACACGCGCTGCGCGCCGATCACCTCATCAAGGCCCCCGACGCTCTTCCCGGCCTCTTCACCGCGCTCGCATCTCGTATCGGCATCACCCCGGGCTACCCGGATGTCCGGCCCGCGCTCAAAGGACTCCACAAGGATCAGTTCCTGCCTTTCCCGTACGACTGGAGACTGTCGAACCGGCTCTCCGCCGCCGATCTCCAAGAGAAGGTCGAGCGGGCGCTGAGTCTCTGGCGGGAGCGGGCCAGGACGCTGTATCCGGGACATGACGAGCCGAAGGTGGTGTTCCTGTGCCATTCGATGGGCGGCCTGATCGCCCGCTACTACCTGGAGGTGCTGGGTGGCCGGGAGATCGCACGGACTCTGGTGACCATCGGTACGCCACACCGGGGCGCGGCCAAGACGGTCAAGTTCCTCACGGGTCACGCGATTGATCCTCACCCCGGGAAGGGGCCGGTCCGCGACCTGGTGATCGGCAAGGTCGCCGAGCGCTACAACCCCCAAGTCGCCGAACTGTGCAGGACCTTCCCCTCGATCGCGCAACTGCTTCCTGTGTACGACGCGGTGAGAGAGCCGGGGAAGACCCGCCTCCAGCCGCTCGAAGACGTCACCGTCCCGGAACTGGGCAGTGAACTCGTGCGGGACGTGTTCGCCTTCCAACGCGAGTTCACCGATGCCCAGGAACGTAACGAGGCGGACGGGAAGCGCCCCTACAAGGTCTACGCCCTCGGCGGCCGTAACCACCCCACCGTGCACGGGGTGATCCTGGCGCCGGAGAAGCTCGACTTCCCCATCTCCTTGAACGATGACCAGGAGTGGACCGGTGACGGCACCGTTCCGGAGGAGTCGGCGTTCGCGAAGTGGGCGCTGGACGACATGGGCGATGCCATCTGGAACGGCTACCGGCACGCCGGGATGGCCGGCGAGGAGTCGGTCGAGATGCAACTCGTGAACATCTTTCAGGGGAAGTCCGCACGAGCGACACTGGCTGGGGGCAGCGACTTCGGCGTGGAGGTACCCGATCTCGCGGTGGAGGGCGAACCGTTCGAGATCGTAGCCGTCGGTGCCGAGGCGGACCGAGGGGTCCGAGTCCGTCTGAGCGCACCAGGACAGCCGGAGACTCCGGAGGTGCCGTTGACGCCGGACGGCGCCGGGAACCTGCGGGGTGAGTTGGTCTCCGCCGCAGGAACGTGGGTGCTGGAAGTCGTCGCGGACCATCCGCGCGTCGTCCACCGCGACGTGGTGCTCGTCGCCGGCGGATAAGAGAGGCCCCCTGGCCGCCCCGGCGCGTGGCGTGTGTGGTGCGCCGGGTGCCGGGGCGGTGGGGACGGGAAGGGCCGGGGCTCAGCAGGCGGGGACGCCCGGGAGTTGGGCGGAGGGGTGGTCGATGTAGATGTTGGAGATGAAGCCGCCCTGGTCGCGGAGCTTGCTCCACCAGTTGTTGGTGTAGCCCTCGGCCGTGACGGTGTCGCCCTGCTTCTGGCACACCACCGTGACGTTGGTCGGTCCGGGGAGGATGGTGACCACTGCCGCGTTCAGGCGGGCGTCCGCGCGGACGCGGATGTCGGTGCCCCAGGTGCGGAAGGTGCTGCCGCCGCCACCGCAGCCGTTGTCACTGGTCAGGTACGACTGGTTGTACTGGGACGGGTAGGGCTGTCCGGCACCGTTGATGACGATGTTCTGGCCGACTCCGTTGAGTAGCTGCTCGTAGTGGATGTGCGCTCCGCTGGAGTTGCCGGTGGAGCCGGTGACACCGATCTGCTGTCCCTGGCCGACCGAGGCGCCGCTGGACACCGAGTACGAGGCCAGGTGGAAGTAGTAGGTCTTCCAGCCGCCGCCGTGGTCGATGACGATGTAGTTGCCGGCGCCGCTGGGCTCCGACATCCGCGTCGCCGTCCCGGCGGCGGAGGCCAGGACCGGCGTGCCCGCGGTCGAGCCGCCGTCGGCGCGGACGTAGTCCAGTGCCCGGCGGACCTCGGCGGAGTGGTGGCTGAAGGTCCACTTCTGGCCGCACGGGTAGGGCGCCTTGAAGTTCGGGGCCGCGAGCGTGGCCTCCGGGCCGGGCCGGCTCTGTGCCTGGGCGGGAGCGGCGGTCAGGCCGGCTATCGCGAAAAGGCCGGTGACGAGGACGGACAACAGCCGTCTGCGGTGCATACGGACTACTCCTTTTCCGGGTGGGAGAGTGCGGGCGGCGTTCAGCACTGGGGGACGCCGGGCAGCCACGAGTCGGCCACGTCGATGAAGATGTTGGAGATGTAGCCGCCGTAACTCGGCAGATAGGACCACGCGTCGTTGGTGATGCCGTCCACGGTGATCCGCTGGCCGTGGACCTGGCACTGGACGTTGACCTGCGTGGGCCCGGCCAGCCGTCCGACCTCGGCGGACGCCGTCGTCGCCTGCTGACGGATGCGTACGTCGGTGCCCCAGGTCGGGAAGGTCTTGCCGGTCTGGCTGCCGGTCCACAGATAGGTGACGGTCACCCAGCCGTTGTCCGACAGGCCGACGTTGGCGAAGGTGCCGTCGGCGAGGTCGATCCCGGCCGGGTTGGCCACTCGCCGGCCCGAGCCGTCGAGACCGCCGTTGTAGCCGTTCTCGTACGCCGCCTGCGCTTCGGGCTTGCCCTGCGGCAGGTCCTTGAAGCTCTCCCGGGTCGCAGAGGGGTTCCAGTAGTCGTCGCGGGTGTTCCACGGGCCGACGTCCCAGACGGGGGCGGTCTCGCAGCGCGCCGGGCCGCAGACCTGGACGGAGTACTGGCTGCTGCCGTTCGGCGACAGGCCGCGCCTGGAGGGCAGGGCGACGAAGTGGTCGTTCGGCTTGATGATGTGGCCGTTGGCGGTCGTTCCGCCGACGAGCCCCTCGCGGGTCGCGAAGACGCGAGCGCTGAACGCGGCGGCCCGCTGCTCGGTCCGCGG
Organism: Streptomyces sp. NPDC058198; assembly: GCF_042882605.1. NCBI lineage: Bacteria > Bacillati > Actinomycetota > Actinomycetes > Kitasatosporales > Streptomycetaceae > Streptomyces > Streptomyces sp. NPDC058198. Next base: position 226,348 of record NZ_JBHVVP010000007.1, on the reverse strand, counting down.
CTCGGGGCCGCGGTCGGCCGTCAGCCGCAGTCCCTGGATCCGCGCCGTCCCGTCCTTGTCCCAGATCGTGATCCGGGCCTGCACGGTGGTGACGGTACGGGGCAGGGCCGCCGCGGTCCCCGCCGCCTCGCGCCACTCCGTCCAGGAACCGTCCTCGGCGCGCCCGCGGACATCGACGCTCACGCGAGCCCCGGAGGGCACCCGCGCGGAAAGCTCCGCCTGGACGCGGTTGACGGGCCGGTCGAGCTTCTTGGGCGCGAGCACCTGGGTGCCGTAACCCTGTTCGGTGCCCGCGGAGGCCGAGTGGAAGTCCTGCTGCCGGATCCGCAGCGCACCCTGCGCGTAGCGCACGTTCACGTCGTCGGCGTCGATACGGGTGAGGTTCGCCGGCCAGGTGATCCCACCGGACGCTACGCGCGTGGATTTTTGGCTGTCGGCCGCCCCGGCCGGTGAGGTGTTCACCGCCAGTCCCGCACAGGCGAGCGTTGCCACGAGTCCGCTCAACCAACGCTGTCGCTGCCGTCTCTGACGCATCCACAGTCTCTTTCGTCGGGCCGGGCGGATCACCCCGGCACGCACACGGGGCGGAACGGCCGGGCACATCGGGATCTGGTGCGGATCGTGTCCGAGCGACGCGACCCGGGCCACCGTAGCGATCCTGGCATGTCCACAACAAGAGCGGACTGGAATCCCTGCGCCTGACGTCCGCCGGGCCGGCGGACGTCAGGCCGACGCGGGCGGGGCCGGGTCGTCGGGAGCGGCAAGTGCCCGCACGCGCCGCAGGAGCTCGGGCGGGAGCTCCCTCAGCTCGTCCGCGGACATGCCACGCAACGCCTCCAGAGGGCTCGCGCCGAACCATTCACGGGTCCGCTCCGGATCCTCGGCCTCCCCCCAGAGCGCCAGTATTCGGGCGGGATCCGTACGTACGAGGATGGCGATGTCCGACTCCAGCTGCGCCCGGAGCCCTTCCCGGACCTCGGCCGGACCATGCCTCCGCAGCGCGGCCATGGCGGCGCGCACCACCAGTTCCCGCGTGTGCGGGTCGTCGTCCCCCACGGATAGCGTGAGCAACACCCGGGCGGCCACGTCCGGGGGAAGCCTGCCGGCGTCGATGACCAACTGCCGACAGACAAGCCGGGTCACCCGGCGACCGGTCTCATGGTCCAGAAAAGACCACCACGGGAGCAGGAAATCGGCACACCGCTCGTAGAGTGTGGCCAGTTCATCCTCCGACGCGCCCAGACCGCTCGCCAGCCACAGCTCGATCAGGTGGTGAGCGACTGACTCGGCACTGCCATGGGGTGAGCTGAAGAAGGTGGTGAGGGACGGTCCAAGTCGCTGGAACACGGGTTCGAGGGCATGTAGGACGACGGAGTCGTTGGTGCCGCCCGAGAGAGACATCTTGTGCCATATCCGGTTCCAGTAGGTACGGGACCAGTCCATTCCCCGGGTACGGATCTCATGGCCCGGCGGGTAGCCGTAGAGCCAGTGGGGGTCCACCGGTTCCGGCACAGGAGATCCAACAGGACTCCCCGGCAGGACGGTCAGCTCTCTCCGGTCGCCGCTCCAGGTCTGGCCGACCCTGATGGCCAGCGAGAAGTCGGTCCACTCCGGTTCGGTGAACGCCGACCGCCACAGCAGCGCGTGGCGGTGCCAGGTGCCCACCGGATCGCCGGATTCGGGGAACACCTCGCTCGTCGTGGTGCCCCCGGTCACCAGGACCGTCAGGATCATCAAGTTCGCGCCGTACAAGCCGTGGCGCGAGGAGGTGGCGCGCTGCGACGGCCGGTACGTGGCGAACTTGTGCTCCGTGCGGTCGCGGTGGTCGGCCATGACGGTGACGAGGAGTGCGCCGAGCCGGCTCCGGTCCTCCGGGGTGAGGCGACGGATGCGGGCGTCGACGAACCTCAGCATCTGACGGGAGGAGAGCGGCGCGTAGGACAGCAGGACGTACAATAGGTCGTCGTCGACGGAGATCCTGCCGAGGGCGAGGGCCGGCCGTTGGGCCGCGAGACCTTGGAGAAGTTGTACGGCGAGCCGGGCGGCCAGGTACTCGCCGAAGGTCGCGTGCAGGAATTCGTACGTCGTCAGCCGCTGGTCGTCCCTGACCGCCTGGCCCCGCTGGACGAAGAAGAACCGGCCGAGCGCGATCTCGGCCTGGTTGAGCGGCGCCCGCAGGTCCGCCTGCGCCGTCTCGGCGCGGCCGAGGAGTCCGGTCAGGTCCTCTTCGAGCTCGGCGGTGGTGATCCACTGACGGTGCCGGTTGAGCATGCCGAAGGCGATCAGGGAGAGCCGCTGCAGCTCTTGCTCGGCACGGTCCGCCAGCTGCCGGTCCGTCAGTGGCTGGTGGCCCTTGCCGACCTCGCGGACGGCGAAGGACGTCAGCAGTTCCTCGTACAGCTCCGCCTCACCCAGGGGTTCGTCGCCCGTGGCTCCCCGCTGGAGGGCGTTGGACGTGGCGTCGTACAGGGCGAGCATCAGCAGGAGCAGCGGCTGAGAGGCGAGGGCCTCGTGACGGCCGGCCACCTCGGCGGGCAGCGGCCTGAGCCCCTGGGCCGCGAGGTCCGGGGCGTTGAGGCGGTTCCAGAGGGTGAGCCAGGTCTCGATGTGCTCGGTACGGAACGGTTCGAGGCGTAGCGCCACGGTGCCCTCCGGGCAGCGGGCGCGGTCGGCGACCGCGGTCCTGCTGGTGACCAGGGCGAGCACCGGCCTGCCCTGGTCGGCCTCGCGCTGCTGGAAGCGGGCCACTCGTAACAGGTAGTCGGACTGGCTGACACCGGTGGCCTGGAGAAGCTCGTCGAAGCCGTCGAAGAGAAGGACCGGGACGGCCCCCTCGGCCGACCTGACCAGTTCGGGCCAGGAAGCCCGTTCGCCGGTCGCGGCGCGCACGGCGTGCTCGATCTGGTCCTGTACGTCGGCGTCGGTGGGAATCTCACGCAGGATGATCCGGACCGGCAGGAACCCGGCTGCGGGCAGCCGGGCCGCGAGGATCTTGGTCAGTACGGACTTTCCGGCGCCGGGCTGGCCCAGGACGAGCAGCGGCGCGCTGTCCGAGGCGACGGAGGTGAGAGCGCCCGCCAGATACTCGGTGAGGTCGGAGCGTACCGGCGCGGCGCCCCACCAGTCCTCGTCCGCCGGGCCGCCCGGGCCGTCGGGCACGGCCCGTACCCGGAAGTCGGGGTCCACATAGCCCTCGCCGAGGAGGGGCAGGTGTACGCCGCTGGGGGCATCGCCCTCGGCGAGGATCGGCCGCAGCAGCGCCTTCCGGTATCCGGTGGCGAGAGAAGCGGCGACCTGGGTGAGGGGGCGTACGGCGCTGAGGCCCGCGAGCGCGGTCTCGATGCCGGTCAGTGCCTGGCGCAGACCGGCGCGCGTGGCCTGGTGCTCCACCTGGCCGGACCAGAAACCGAACTCGGGCACCTCTAGTGCCAGTCGCGCGTACAGCTCCTCGTAGCGCCCGGTCGCCAGCGGGATCAGATGCCGCGTCAGCGCCGACGCGGTCTCCTGGCGCTGCGCTTCGGTCAGCCCGTCCCAGGCCGCCAGCCCGCGCGCGAAGCGCTCCAGCCGTTCCGAGAGCTGCGCGTACCAGACATGGAGTTCATGGAGGACCTGCTCGTACGGTACGTGCGGGGCGGGTTGTGGCACGGCTGCGGCGACCAGCGTCCGAATGAAGTCCTGCGCGGCGTCGTCCCCTCCGGCCAGCCGGATCTGCTCGCTCCGGGTGAGCTCCATGGCGCGCAGGGCGAGGGGCAGTTCCAGGTCGCCCAAGGCCTCGAAGTAGGCGGTGACCACGAGCACCGCGTGTGCCGCGGCGAGCCGTTCCGTGCGCTCGGCCCGCTCCGACGAGCCCAGACGGTCGCGCAGCCCGCTCGTCAGATCGCGCCCGAGCCGGAGTAATCGCCCCTGGGCGTCGAACACGCTGAGCACCGTGTCACTGACCCCGCCCGTCGCCATCGACAGCGCGCCGCCAAGGGCCTGGTCGGCGGCCGCCAGCGCCGCGCCGTCCCCACCCAGGACCGCCACCGCGTCACTGAAACTGAGAAGCCGTCGTCGCCCCCGCACCATTCCCCCGCTCCTGCCCACGACCGTGTGCCGCGCCCCGCGCCACTTCTACCACGCGGCGGGCCGCCGGGCCCGCGAGATGGCCATGAGATGCCCGCATGGCGCCCCGTGTGCGCCCGCGGGCGCTGTCGGTCCGGATTCGGGTGTCAATGCCGGGAATGAATGGCGGGTGCGGGAAATAGCAGGAATGCACCGGCGAAGGAAGCAGGTCTACGCGCATCGCACTCCTCGGATACCGCCGTGTTGCCCGCATCCCGGCCGCGGGTGCCCCGGATGAAATCACCGAAACAGTCGGGCAGTAAAACCACAGTCACGACGGCCAAAACCACACGGCAATCCTTTAATTCTAACTCGCGACAATGGGAACACCCTTCGGGGCGTAATTTGCGCGGCCGCAGCGATCTCCGCAAAGTACGGGCGTCACACAGGTGTCGCGAAAGGCTTCCCGCACGCCATCTCGCGAAATATCGCATACACCTGGACGCCACCGGCGCGTTATCCCGTGCCGCCTCGCTCACCCCACGGCGGCCCCGCCCGCACTGCATGATCATCACTAATCACCGCACAAACAGACAACGCGACAGCTGAAGCGGACGTCCGCGGCCGGAATTTTTACCCGCGCATGACCCCCCGCACGCCCCTGCACGCCCCCGCACGATCCAGGGATGAACGCAGAAGCCCGCCGAAACCGTGGAGCCCTTCGACAGGGCGCCACCGTCCGGCGGGCGGTGTGCGGGTCCGCGTGAGTCGGGGGGCGGTCGGGGGCCGGCCACCCCCCGGCTCACTTGATGAAGTCTTCAACGACCTTCGGCGGCCAGGTGCCGACGTTCAGGACGCCCATGGAATAGGCACGGGAGACCAGGGCGGCCCGGTTGGGAACCCTGAGCTTCCGGAGCAGGCCGGTTACGTGGTACTCAACGCCCTGCCTGCTCAGATAGAGCCGCGAGGCCAGCGGAATCGTGGAAAGACCTGCGGCGATACCTTCAAGAATGCGCGCGTCGATCTCGGTAAGGATCTTCTTCTGGTTGGTCAGGACACCCGCGTCGTCGGCGCCCTTCGTCGAACGCATGAGCACCAGGATCGCCGCCACATCGGGGGTCTCCCCACTCACGGCCGCAGCGGTGAGCGTGCCTGCGAATGCGGAGTCCTCCGGCCCCACGGCCACCACATGTGAGGCGAACCGCTGGCGCTTCCCCTCGATCAGTCGGGTGAACTGGCGCATCAGTGGCTGCTGGACGCTGGGATGCACCAGATCGCGGAAGCTGCGACCGCAGACGCCCGCCGAGGAGTCGCCGAACTGGCGGAAGAACTCCTGGTTCGCCTGCTGGATGGTCAGAGCCGGGTCGAGCGAGGCCACGCACAGCCCCAGCTGGTCGAACTGCCGGGCGCCTCCGCGCCCGATCTGGTCAGGTATGAGTTCGCTGGTTGTGACCTGCGCCGAATCTGCAAGTGCAGCAATCTCCACGAGACCGCCATCCTTTCGGTTCCCCCGGATTCTTCGGAATATGCAATGACGTTACGCGCCCGATGGCGCCAGTATCCGGCCTCACGCATCCCGCTCGACCGGTCTATCCATTTACCAAATTGAGACTAGGTAATTTGCAGTTGCACGTCAACAACGTCCATGTTCTGCTGGCTAAAGCTGTGGTCGCACCCCCCGAAGGTACGGTCCGCAATGCCGACACCTACGGAGCCGAACTCGGCATGTCCGTCCGGTCGATTCGGACGCATCCACACAATTGAGTCGCGTTTGAGGTTCCCTTGAGGTTTCTTCGCCGAACGCGCGCCGGACCGCCGGACACGGCCGCCGGAGAACCCCACCGCGCCCATAGACCAGCGCTCACGCATATGCGCCTCGACTAGGCGGGCAGAGCATCCGCGAGCTCATGCCGGCCCGAAACGCCGAGCTTCCGGTAGGAATTCGTAAGATGTTTCTCAACGGCGCGGGAACTTACCCCGAGTTCGCCCGCAATTTCCTGATTGGTCAGGCCGCGGCCGACGAGGGAGATCACTCGGCGCTCACTGCGGGTGAGCACGACCTTCCGTGGCGGAGCGGCGGTGCCGAGGCCGAGCTCGGCCCGCTCGACCAGCCAGGGAGCGCCACAGGCCGCGGCGAGCGCGCCCGCCTCCCGTAGCGCCGCCTCCGCCTCCGGGCCGTTGCCCAGCTGACGGCCCAACAGCACCAGGGTCCTGGCGAGTTCGAGCTCGTACGCCGAGCCGCGCAGTACCTCGACCGCCTCACGCAGCAGGGGGACGCCCTCGCCGCCGTGCAGCCAGCCCTTCAGCCGCAGCGCCCGGCCGAGTCCGGTGGGCGCTCCCCATTCCGTGGCCCACGCGTGTTCCTCTTCGGCGAGGCGCAGCGCGGAGCGGGAGTCGCCGAGCCGGTGGTGGAGGCCGATGGCGTGCGGCCGCCACGGGAAGAGCGCCGAGTTCTGCCAGCCGGAGCCGTCCAGTTGCCGGCCGCAGGCGAGCAGGCTCTCCAGGGCCCTGGCCCGCAGACCTCGTTGGGCGTCGACCGACGCCTGGAGGATCTGCAGAGTCGCCGCCAGGGCCAGGCCGGCCGAGCGGCGTCCACGGGCCCTGGCCAGGATCCGTTCGCTGAGTGCCGGGTCGCGCAGTTCGAGCGCGACCGAGGAGAGGGCGATGACGGACATCTCGCGCCAGTCCGTTTCGGCCAGTCCCATGGCGCGCTCGACATGTTCGCGCGCCTGGGTCAGCCTGCCCTGCGAGACGAGGACGAGCGCCCGCTCGGCGAAGAGGAGCACATCGTCGGCGCCGGTCGCGTTCTGCCGCCGGGTCTGCTGCTCGGTCGACAGCCAGGAATCGACGCCCTGTACGGATTCGGCGGCGAACAGCGTGATCACGACCAGCGGCAGCGCGGTGTGCGCGCGTGCCGAAGCGGCGGGTTCGCGTTCCAGGATGCGGTTGGCGGTCCTGGCGGCCTCGGCGGCGGAGAGCCGGCCGGTGAGCGTCCCCGAGCAGAGGAGGACCGCCATCAGTTCGCGTTCGGCGGCGGAGCCGAGCGACGGTTCCTCCCCCATCTCACGCAGGCGTTCGGCTGCCGAGGCCAGCTCACCCGGGCTCTCGTGGCCGTGGTGCCGAAGCCGTGCCTCGATACGCAGGGCCATCTCGCGCGCCGGTCCGTCCAAGGAGGCGGGCGCGCCGAGTTCCGCGGCGGACCGCCGCAGCAGGCCCGTGGCCAGCGGGGACGCCCTGGCGAGGAGGGCCGGCGGGATCCGCAGCGCGGCGGCGGCCCGGTCCCTGGCCGTGGTCAGCAGCGATGTCGCCTGGGTGATGTGCCGTTCGCACGCCTCGGGGTCGTAGCCGCGCTCCGCGGTGGCCAGGTCGATCAGCAGCCGGGCCCGGCGCTCGTCCTGGGCGTGGTGGTGCAGCAGCGCGTGGCGCAGATAGCGAGCCGCGGTCTCCGGGGCGCCCCGGCGCAGCGCGGTGTCGGCCGCGGCGCGCAGCACCACCACTGACCAGGGGCGGCAGTCGGTGGTCACGGCCAGCAGATGGGCGGCGACCTGCTCGGCCGGCCGGCCGCACCGGTACAGCAGGTCAGCGGCGGCGGTGTGTGAGCGCTCGCGCTCCGAGGCGCTCATCGACGACTCGACCGCGTCGCGCACGACGCCGTGGATGAAGCGCGGCTCGCGCGCGTCGGCCAGCAGCCCCATGTCGTACATCGCGCGCCGCGCGGCGCCGAAGCCGTTCTCGTCCAGTCCCGCCAGTTGCTCGATGAGCGCCGGGTCGCCCTGGTCGCCGAAGGCCGCGACGGCCGCTGCCAGGTCGCGTACCGCCGGTGGCTGGGTCCGCAGAAAGCTCGCCAGCCGCTCGCGCAGGCCCGAGGGCCGCAACGAGCGTGCGGGGCCGCTGTGTTCGGTGGTCGGCGGGAAGCCTCTGGCCTCCATGCCCAGCAGTACGGACATCAGGAACAGCGGGTTGCCGCCGGACGCCTCGTGGCAGGCGCGGGCGTACTCCTCGTGTCCCGGTCTGCCGTACTGCTCCTGGATCAGGGTCCTGGTGGCGTCGAGCGACAGCGGTGCGGGGCGCAGCACCTGCGTGGACGTGTCGGCGACCTCGCGCACCAAGGGGTGGCAGGCCCTCTCGTCTCCGTCGCGGAGCGTGCAGACGAGCACGGCGCGCAGTCCGTTCAGCCGTTTGGCCAAGTGGGCCAGCCAGCGCAGCGAGGGGACGTCCACCCACTGCAGATCGTCCACCAGGATGAGCAGCCGGGTGTGCGGTCCCGCGTCCGCGAGCAGTGACCGCGGGCCGAGCAGGATCGTCTCGGACGCGGCGCCGGTCCGGCCGCCGCCGGACGGCGTGGTGTCGGCGGCCAGCAGCCGGGTGATGTGATCGGCCTCCGGCGTCCGGCGCTCGCGGTCGTCCTCAGGAGCGCCGGTCAGCAGGCTGTCGAACAGCTGCCGCACCACGCCGAAGGCGAAGTCCTGTTCCATCGGCGCGGCGTTCGCGCGCAGGACGCGTACGTCCTCACCGGCGGCCAGGCCGGGCAGCTGCCGCAGCAGTGCGGACCGTCCGATGCCGAGCGGGCCGGTCACCAGTATCAGCGACGACGTGCCCGAGTCGGCGGCTCTCAGGGCGGCGTCCACGCGTGCCAGTTCGGTGTCCCGCTCAAGGAGCATCGCTCGGCCGTCCTTCCATGGTCCGCACCAGTGCGCACAGTTCCTCACGCCCGGTGATACGCAGCTTCCGGTACGTATTGCTCAGGCGCAGTTCCACCGTGCGCCGGCTCACCGACAGCAGTTCCGCGATCTCACGGTTGCCGTGGCCGCGCCCCGCGAAGGTCGCGGTGTGCTGTTCGGCCTCCGAGAGTGTCAGCCATTCGCGAGGCAGGGCCGGGAGCGGCGTCCTGGCCGGCTTCTCCAGCCGCTCGGTGAGGCGGCGTACGCACTCGGCGGGACGGCTCGCCGGATGGGCCGTGGTGAACGCGGAGAGTTCGGCCATGGAGCGTGCGGCCGCGCGGCGGTCGCCCTCCTCCAGTTCGGCGGCGGCCAGCTGGACCAGCCCCCACACGCAGGCCAGTTGGGCGGGTGAGTCACGCAGGACCCGGAGCGCCTCACGGGCTCTGACCACGGGCCTGCCGCCGGCGCCGGTCATCGGCCCGGTCCACAGTTCTGCCATGCCGATCGCGCCCGCCGTGCCCCACCGGCGGGCCAGTGTCAGCTCCTCCCGGCTCAGCTTCGCCGCTTCCTCGCGGTCGCCGAGGGCCAGGCAGGCTTCGGCCGCCAGCGGGCGCCAGCACAGCAGCGCCGGGTTGCTCCACTGTCGGCGCAGCAGCCGTCGGCCGCTCTCCTTCGACAGCTCCATGGCTTCGGCCCACCGCTCGTCGACGGCGGCGACGCGCGCCCGGGCGAAGAGGAGGGTGGCCCAGGCCACGCCGTCCTCCGCGCCGGGGGGCGTGGGCGCGGCGGCGAGCGACCTCGCGTATTCGTAGCGGCCGGCTTCCACGGCGGTCGAAATGCGCAGGCCCGTCAGGCCCGGCGCGATGAGCGGGTGCCAGCTCGCCAGCGGAAGAGCCCGTTCGGCTGCTTCGAGGTCCGCTTCGGCGGCGTCGATCCTGGCGGAGCGCAGATGGAGTTCGGCCCGCAGGGTCAGTATCCGGGCGGTGGCGGCCCTGAGATGACCGCGCCGGACCACGGTGAGCAGCGCGTCGAGCTCGGCTCCCGCCTCCTCGTAGTCGTCGGTCACGATCAGGGCCCGGCAGGCGGCCAGCCGGGGCACCACCAGAGCGCCGTCGGGGCCGTCACCGGCCAGGGCCGCGCGGGCCAGTACCCTGGTCGTGGCCAGGTCGTCGCCCCGGACGGCGAGCTGCCAGGCGCGTACGCCCGCCTGCGCGGGCGACACGGGACGGTCGGGCAGGGCGGGCACCTCGGGCACCATCGGCTCGGTGTCGTCGCGGGCCTGATCGGCCAGCCAGAACAGCGATACCAGACCGTCCCGTTCGCTGTACCGGGCGTGGGGCAGCGCTTCGGCGGCCGCCCGGCGTACCCAGTCGTAGTTGCCCCGGGCGAGTCCGAGGTCGACGGCGCGGACTCTCAGCCCGGCGGCGGCGGGGCCGGCGCTGCAGGCGAGTTCGCCGAGCCGGCGGTCACCGGCCTCGGGTACGGCCACCGCTTCGGCGGCGGCCAGCTCCAGGGTCAGCAGGGCGCGTTCGTACGGTTCCTGCGGTTCGCGCAGCGCGCGGACCAGATAGGCGCCCGCGCCGCGGTGGTCTTCATTCCGCTGGGCGGCGGAGAAGCTCCGGCGCAGTACGGGGATCACCCAGGGGGCGCCGAGAGGCGGTGACCGCAGCAGGAGATGGGCGATGTCCTCGTCGTTGGCGCCCGCGCGGTGCGCCAGGTCGGCGGCGCGGGCGTACAGGTCGGCCCGTTCGTCGGTGGGTATGTCCTGCAGCACGCGGGCCCGCATCGCCGGGAAGCGGAGGTGCTCCCTCGTTCCGACGGAGACGGTGAGACCGGCCGCCCGCAGCGTCGCCCGCAGCTCCTGCCCGCGTACCAACCGCAGTCCGGCCAGTTCGCGTACGAGGGGGAAGTTCAGCAGGTCGCCGCAGACGGCCAGCGCCCGCAGGAGCGTGGACGCCTCGCCGGGCAGGACGTTCAGGGCGCGGGTCGTGTGGTCGCCGACGACGGCGGCGATGATCGCGTGCAGCTCCGGCAGCCGGTCGGCGACCGGCGCGTGGCCCCGGTCGGTGAACAGGCGCAGTACATCGCTCAGTACGGCGGGGTTGCCGGCCGTGGCATCGGTGGCAGCCGCGGTGAACCGCTGGTCGCCGGGGGCGCCGCAGATCAGCTCCACCGCGGCGGCGACGCCGCGCTCGCTCAGGCCCGGCAGCACGAACCGCTTCATGGTGACGGAGGACGGTGGGGCCGATGTCTGCGAGGTCGGGGCCGACGCAGGCGAGGTCTGCGGAGTCGGGGTCTGCGGGAGCACGGTCAGCCAGTCCTCGCCCCTGGCGGACACATCACTGCCGCTCGCCAGCACCGCGACCGGCAGGTCCGGCGTCAGCCGCCCGACGAGCGAGCTGAGCCAGTTCAAGGAGGCGGGATCCAGCCACTGGGTGTCTTCGATCACGAGCACCGTGGGCACGTCCCGCGCGAAGCGCAGGAGTTCGTCAATGCCCGGGGGCGGATCGCACGGCTGATGCTCCATCAGGGTCTGGAGGAGGGCGCAGGCCGGCCCGTCCGCCGGCGTCATGAGCTGGACGATCACGCCGTAGCGCAGCTCGCGTTCGGCCGGGGTGGCCCGTGCGCGCAGCACCCGCAGCCCGCTGTCCCTGGCGAGCCGGGCGGCCCACCGCAGCAGGGCGTTCTGCCCGTGGCCGGCCCTGCCGGTCAGGGTCACGAACGCCGCGCGCCCCCCGCTCAGGCCGGCGAGCACCGAGGCCAGCACCGCCTGCTCGGGCCGGCGCTCCAGCAGCGGTATCGCACCCCGGCGAAGGCTCGGACCGTACGTCGACTCCATGGTTCTCAGGTTCGGACTTTCATCACCCCGGCCAGTCACGCGCACCGCCTCGCTCAGGTCGCTTCAGCTTCGCCGGCGTGACTCGAACGCCCAGCCAGGTGGTTGTCTGTCGGGGATGTCGGGGGTGTGCAGGACAGAGCCGAGTTCGGTACGCCGGCTGACGCCCAGCTTCCGGTACACGCTCGTCAGATGCGTTTCTATGGTCCGTACGGTCACGAAGAGGGACTCCGCGATGGACCGGTTGCTCGCCCCCTCCGCGGCCAGGCCCGCCACCCTGCGTTCCATTCCGGTCAGCATGTCCAGGGGGGAGGCGCTCATCTTCCGCATCCTGCCGCCCGCGGTGACCAGCAGCTTGCGTGCGGTGCCGGCGAGCGCGAGCGCCCCGCAGCGCTGGGCGAGGTCGGCGGCGGTGCGCAGATGTTCGCGGGCGGCGCGCTGGTCGCCCGTCTTCAGCATCGCGCGGCCGAGGAGGTATTCGGCCTTGGCGTGCTCGGCCCTGGCGGGCGAGTCGGCCAGGATCCGGACCGCTTCGGTGAGCAGGTCGACGCCCGCCCCGCCGGGAGTGATCACCCCGTGGGCGAGCGCGGCGAGGCCCAGTACGCGGGGTGTTCCCCACCGCCGGGCCAGCTCACTGCCGTACTCGGTGATCTCCCGGGCCTCGTCCGCCCGGTTCATGACCGCCAGCAGACACGCGGCCTCCGCCCACCACGGCAGGAACGCCGGGTTGGTGAACCGGGCCTTCTCCAGGGACTCGCCGCACTGGAGGAACAGGCCGAGCGCCGCCTCCGGGTCGCCGAGCGCCCGCCGGGCGCGGGCGCGGGCCATCAGGTGCCAGTGGTATTCGATGACGAACCGGTCCAGGCGCGGCCGCTTGATCCCGGTGAGCAGTTCCTCGGCCCGTTCGGGCTCGCCCCGGTCGACCAGCACGGTCGCGAGCGCGGTCTGCGGCAGCGCCGCGCTGTCGCCCCAGCTCTCCTGGCCGATGATCTCGATCGACGTCTGGGCGTCGGCCAGCGCGTCGGGGATCGCGCCCATACTGTGCAGCAGCAGAGCGCGGGTGGACAGAGCGAGCACATACGTCCAGACCGCGGCGTTGTCCTGGCCGTACTGGAGCATGCGGTCGAGCGCGTCCAGCGCCTCGCCCACCTCGTCGGCGAGGCTGAGCGCGAACGACGAGGTGATCAGCGACCAGCTCTCCAGCTCGAATCCCGGGAACCGCAGTGCCCGGCGGGCCTGTTCGACCGTCTGCTCTGCGGAGCGGCCGTCCATCGCGGTCAGTACGGTCATCATCGAGAGCATCTGGCGTTGGGCGGGCGTGTCGCCGGGCGGGGCGGTCAGTCGCGCGGCCCGGTCACGGACCGCGGAGATCGTCACCTTCTCGTCCGCCCCGACGATCAGCAGAACCGATTCGACAAGGGTGCGCAGTTCGCGGTCGGCGGGGTCGGAGCTGGGCCCGAGCCCGGCCTCCAGCGCTTCCAGGGCCTCCTCGAGAACCCGTACCCCGGCGGGTGACTCCTGTACGGCCAGGCAGGTCATCCCGTACTGGACGGCGACCGTCGCCCTGGTGCGGATGTCGCGGGACCGCGCCAGCGCCTCCTCCAGCAGCCGGATGGCCTCCGGCGGATTGACCTCCGCCAGCGACTTGGCCATCTGGACGCGCAACGACACGCTGTCCGGCTCCACTTCCAGCACCCGGTACAGATAGCGCACCGCGGCCTCGGGGGCGCCCCGGCTCCCGGCCTGGTCCGCCGCGTCGCGAAGGACGCCCGGCATCCACGGCTGAGGCAGTGAGGGCAGCAGCATGAGCTGGCCTGCGGCGTCCTCGGCGGGCCGGCCGGCGTCGCTGAGCAGCAGGGCGGCTCTGGTCCGCAGGTCGGCCAGCGCCTCGGCGCCGACCGGTTCGAGTACGGCCGAGCGCACCACGTCGTGGACCAGATCCGCCCGGTCGGACGCGATCACCTCGGCGCGCCGGAGGATGAGCAGGGCTTGCGCCACCAGCGTGGGGGGCACGTCGGCCAGCGTGCCGACCAGGCCGGCCGACTCCTCGCCGAGGACCGCGACGGCCCTGGCCACATCGCGCACCCAGGGCGGCTGCTGGTCCAGCAGCCGCCGTACGGACAGGGCGATCACCTGACCGCCCACCTCGGCGACTCTCCGCACCCCTTTCTCGTCCGGCCGCACACCTTCGGCGCGCAGCGCGTCCAGCAGCCGGCTGAGGGTGAGGGGGTTGCCGCCGGAGACAGCCGTGGCGCGCTCGGTGAAGGTCCGTTCGACGGGGGTGCACGCGAGCGCCGCCGCACAGATCTCGGCGGGGGTTCTGGCCGCGTCCCCGGCGTGCGGCACGGCGGGGGTCTCGTCGGGACAGGAGAAGATCTGCCGCACCATCTCGCCGACGTCCGTATGCGTCAGCGGCGCCAGGCGCAGCACGGTGGGCCGGCGCTGCGCGGCGATCTCCGCCAGGGCGGCGGGGGCGACGGGTTCGGTCTCGCCGCGCAGCGCGAGCACCACGAGCAGCGGCAGGTCGTCCGCGCGCCGGAGCAGGAAGTCGACCCAGCACAGGGAGCGTTCGTCGCACCAGTGCACGTCGTCGAGGACCAGCACGAGCGGACGGTCCGCCATCAGATTCGCCGCGAGCCAGTACAGCCCGTGCAGCACCGGATAGGCGGCCGGAGCGCCGAACGGGACCTGGCTGAGCGGTCCTTCGGTGAGCGCGGGCAGCGCGCGACGCGCGAGACCGTGCAGCAGGGGTGAGTCTTCGGCGTCCTCGCCGCTGAGCCCCAGCGGGCCGAACAGCTCCCGGACGCCGCCGTATCCCGAGCCGGCCATGACATGGCCGCAGGCCCCGTACAGCACGGTCATGTTCCGGCACGCCTCGCCGGCCAGGAAGGTGCGCAGCAGGCTGGTCTTCCCGATGCCGGCCGGGCCGGACAGGATCACCAGTCCGGCGCGGCCCGCCCGCGCCGCCTCGGCGTGGCGGTTCAGCACCCGCAGCTCTTCGGCGCGACCGACCAGAATGCTGGACAAACCGGTGAGATCGGCCTGATCCAGCATCAAGGTCTCCTCGCTTCTCGGGGACACAACAGGTGCACTGACTCGTCGACACGTCCCGCACGGAAAAGTTGAAACACCACGATCGAGAGCGCGAGGTTACATGATCGTTGGACCGTGCAGCCTACGAAGTCCAGGAACAATCGGTGGCACCGTACGCCTTTGAACGAGTGATCGACTTATCGATACCTGGGCACTACCCCGCGGGGAGCGGATCACGCACAGCCGATGCCGGACCTTCGCACGGCCGGTCCACGGGGGTGAGGTCGGCCGGGCTCAACTAGGCCACGGTGGCCAGGTGTTCCCGCAGGAGCGCTATCACGGCGGGCGCCTGGGACGTCAGATAGAAATGCCCGCCGGGAAAGACCTTCAGGTCGAACGATCCTCTGGTGTGCCCGCGCCAGTCCTCGGCCTCGTCCAGCGAGGTCTTCGGGTCATTGTCCCCGGTCAGCACGGAGACCGGGGCCCGGACCACCGTCCCCGGCTCGCAGCGATAGGTCTCGATGGCCTGATAGTCGCTGCGGATCGCCGGCAGGATCATGCGCAGGATCTCCTCGTCGCCGAGCAGCGCCGTATTCGTACCGGACATCAGCTTCAGCTCCGCGACGATCCCGTCGTCACTGCGCCGGTGCACATCCTCGTCCCGGAAACGCGACGGCGCGCGCCGCCCCGAGGCGAACAGCCGAGAGAGCTCGCCACCCTCCGCCTCGAACCGCCGCGCGACCTCGAAAGCGATCGTCGCGCCCATACTGTGTCCGAAAAATGTCGTCGGCCGTGCGAAGAGCTGTTCGCGCAGCGCCTCGTAGACCTGGTCGGCCATGGCCCCGATGTCACCGGGACTGGTCTCCCTGCGCCGGTCCTGGCGGCCGGGGTACTGCACCGAGAACACCTCGGCCACGGACGACAGTTGAGCGGACACGGGGAAGTAGAAAGACGCCGAGCCACCCGCGTGGGGGAAACAGAAGAGCTGTCTCGCGCTGTCGGGCGCCGGGTGGAAGCGCCGCGCCCAAAGGCTCTCCTCGGTGGACGTCGTCATCGTGTTGCATCCTCCTAGCGGTAGGCCGAGCGATCCGGACCATACAGCTGTTCGCCGCTTGCCCCGAAAGACAGAGCGGATATACCGCTCACACCGCGTGTAACGCCGACCAGCGTCGCCGGCCCGGTGACCGACCACCCCATTTCACTAGGACGGACAGTGGGAAATTCCCTAGTCTCTCCGCGGTCCCGGGTGACACCGCTTACCCCTTCCCCCACCTCCGGCGCCCGGCCGGATGACATTCCGGCCAGGCGTCGGGGGTGTCCTCCGGAGGCGTCCGGAGGTGGGCACGGGCCAGGTCAGGACAGGCCGAGCTCGTCGTCGAGAAGCGCGAACACATCGTCGTCCGACGCCGCTTCGAGGTCGAATTCGCCGCTGCCGTTCGCCGACTCCTTCCGCAGTGCGGCCCACTTCGTCCTGAGTACCTCGATTCGTCCGGCGACATGCTTGTATTCCTGGGCGTCGACGGTCATCTCCGTCATCGCCTTCTGCAATTGGTCGAGAATGGCGAGAACCGATCCCGCCCCGGTGGCCTCCTCGGTCACGAGCTGGTCGCGGAGATGGTCCACGACATCGGCCGGGGTGGGGTAGTCGAACAACAGGGTGGCCGGCAGACGCAGCCCGGTGGCCGTGTTCAGCCGGTTCCGGAAGTCCACCGCCGTCAGCGAATCGAAGCCCAGCTCCTGGAACTGGCGGGTGGCCCCGACAGCCGTCCCGTCCGCGTGTCCGAGCACCACGGCGGCCTGGTCGCGGACCAGCTTCAGAAGAACGTCGCGGCGCTCCTCCTCGGTCAGTCCGGTCAGCCGCTGTGCGAGCGAGTCGGCCGTCTGCGGAGCGGCCGTCGCGGACCGCCGGGCCGGCGTACGGATGAGACCCCGGAGCAGGGCCGGGATCTCGCCCTGCGCCCGGATTGCCGGCAGATCCAGCCGTACGGGCAGCACCAGCGCCGCCGCGGCGGTGACCGCCGCGTCGAACAGCGCCACACCCTGGTCGATGGAGAGCGCCGGCATACCCGAGCGGGCCAGCCGTCGCATGTCCGCCTCGGTGACGCCGCCGGTCATCCCACCGGCCTGATCCCACGGACCCCAGGCCAGCGACACGCCCGGCAGTCCCTCGGCCCGCCGGTGTTCCATCAGCGCGTCCAGGAAGGTGTTCGCGGCCGCGTAGTTGCCCTGCCCGGCGCCGCCGAACACGCCTGCCACGGACGAGAACACCACGAACGCGGAGAGGTCGAGGTCCCGCGTGAGTTCGTGCAGATTCCAGGCCGCGTCGACCTTCGGCCGCAGTACGGTGTCCAGCCGCGCCGGGGTCAGGGAACGGATCACGCCGTCGTCCAGCACGCCGGCGGCATGCACCACCGCCGACACCGGACGCGCCGGGTCCACCGCCGCCAGGACCTCGGCCAGGGCGGCCCGGTCGCCGACGTCACAGGCCGCGGCCGTGACCTCGGCGCCGAGCAGTTCCAGCTCCTCGACGAGCTTTTCCGCACCGTCCGCGCCGAGACCTCGGCGGCTGAGCAGCAGCAGACGGCGTACTCCGCGCTCGGCGACCAGGTGCCGGGCCAGCACACCGCCCAGACCACCGGTGCCGCCGGTGATCACCACCGTGCCGCCCCGCTCCCAGCCATCGCCATCGTCCCCGGCGTCGCCGGTGACCGGCTCCGGGAGTGACGCCCGGTCCAGCCGCGCGGCCCTGAGCTCACCGCCGCGCAGCGCCCATTGCGGCTCGTCCGAGCCAAGGGCCTGCGCCAGCGGAAGCCGCTCGGCGCCGTCGGCGGGGTCGAGGTCCAGCAGACCGAAGCAGCCGGGGTTCTCCGACTGCGCGGACCGCACCAGGCCCCAGACGGAAGCCGCCGCCAGATCGGCCACACCGCCGCCGTCCACGGCCACCGCGCCCCGGGTGACGAACACCAGCTTCGACCCGGTGAACCGGTCCTCGTCCAGCCACCGCTGAAGCTGCTCCAGCGTCCGGGACGTGAGCGACCGTACCGATCCGGGCACGGTGTCGGCCGCGTCGCCGAGGACGGGCATCAGCACGACACCCGGCACCGGGGCATCCGTCGCGGCCAGCGACGCCAGGTCGGCATGCGTCTCGATGAGCGCACCGGATCCGGCCGCGCCGGCGGCGAGTCCGAGGAGATCCGGCCCCACCAGGGCGACCGGACCGGCGCTCGGTGTGCCGGACCCGGCCTGGCCTGCGGCGGGCACCGGTATCCAGTTCTGTACGAAGAGCGCGTCCTTGCCCGTTCCGGTGGCTGCGTTCAGCTGTTCGCTCGACACGGCCCGTACGAGCAGCGAGTCGACCGAGGCGACCGAGGCGCCGGAGGTGTCGGCGACCGCGATCGATATCGCGTCGTCCCCGGCCGGAGCGATCCGTACCCGCAGCGCGGCGGCGCCGCTCGCCCGGAGCGAGACGCCCTCCCAGGAGAACGGGAGAGCGGCGCCGCCCGACTCGCCGTCACCGGCGAGCAGCGAGGCGTGCAGCGCGGCGTCGAGCAGCGCGGGATGCAGACCGAACGCGGCCGCGTCGCCCTGCGCGTCCTCCGGAAGGCTGACCTCCGCGAAGACCTCGCGGTCACGCCGCCAGGCGGCGTGGAGCCCCTGGAACACCGGGCCGTAGGCGAACCCGATCTCGGCGAACCGCTCGTAGCAGCCGTCCAGGTCCAGGACCTCCGCGTCCTTCGGCGGCCAGACCGTGGCGTCGAACCCGGTGTTCTCCGGCCCGGCGCCTTCGGCCAGCGCGCCGGTGGCGTGCTGGGTCCACGGCGCGTCGGTCGCGCCTTCGGGCCGGGAGTAGATCCCCACGGTGCGGCGGCCCGACTCGTCGGGGGTACCCACCGCGACCTGCACCTGCACGGCGCCGCGCTCCGGCAGGAGCAGCGGGGCCGCGAGGGTCAGTTCCTCGACGCGGTCGCAGCCGACCTCGTCGCCGGCCCGGATCGCCAGCTCAAGCAGCGCCGTACCGGGCAGCAGGATCTGGTCCATGACCGTGTGGTCGGCCAGCCACGGATGCGACTGCACGGACAGCCGGCCGGTGAACAACACGCCTTGTCCTGCGGCGAGTTCGACCGCCGCGCCCAGCAGCGGGTGCTCGGCGGAGCCCAGCCCCGCCGCGCGTACGTCACCGGTGCCGGACCGCGATCCCGCCGGCCAGAACCACTGGTGCTGGAAGGCGTACGTGGGCAACTCGACCCGCCGCGCGCCCGTTCCGGTGAAGAACCCGCTCCAGTCGACCGTGGCACCGTGCGCGTGCACCTGAGCCAGGGCGGCGAGGGCGGTGAGTTCCTCGTCCCGGTTCTTGCGCAGGACCGGGACGGTCACGGCGCCGTCCGGCACCGATTCCTGGGCCATGGCGGAGAGCACCCCGTCCGGGCCCAGCTCCAGGAACGTGGTCACGCCCTGGTCGGCGAGGATCCGTACGCCGTCGGCGAAGCGGACCGCCTCCCGGACGTGGCGTACCCAGTACTCGGCCGAGCACAGCTCCTCGGCCGAGGCCAGGCCCCCGGTCAGGTTCGACACCACCGGGATACGCGGCGCCTCGAAGACCAGGCCCTCCGCAACCGCGCGGAACTCCTCCAGCATCGGCTGCATCAACGGCGAGTGGAAGGCGTGCGAGACGCGCAGCCAGGTCGCCTTCCTGCCGAGTTCCTCGATCCGTGCCGCGACGTCGAGCAGGGCGTCCTCGGCCCCGGAGACGACCACGGAGGCCGGACCGTTGACGGCGGCGATCGAGACGCCGTCGGACAGCAGCGGGACCACCTCGTCCTCGGTCGCCTGCACCGCCACCATCGCGCCACCGGCCGGCAGCGCCCGCATCAGCGAAGCCCGCGCCACGACCAGACGGGACGCGTCCTCCAGGGAGAACACCCCCGCCACATGGGCCGCGGCGATCTCACCGATGGAATGTCCTGCCACGAAGTCCGGGGTCACACCCCACGACTCCACCAGCCGGAACAGCGCCACTTCAATGGCGAACAGCGCGGGCTGGGTGAAGCCCGTGTCATTCAGCAGCTCGGCGTCCTCGCCCCAGACGACCTCACGCAGTGGACGGTCCAACTCGCCGTCCAGCCGCGCCAGTACGGAGTCGAGCGCCTCGGCGAACACCGGGAACCGCTCGTACAACTCGCGGCCCATCCCCAGCCGCTGGCTGCCCTGACCGGAGAACAGCACCGCCGTCTTTCCGCCGGTGGCGGCGCCGGAGACGGCCAGCGGGTCCGGCTCGCCGGCCGCCAGCGCCGCCAGCGCCCGCACCATGTCGGCCGGGTCACCCGTCAGCACCACCGCTCGATGCTCGAAGCTCGACCGGCTCGTGGCCAGGGAGAACCCGACATCCACCGGACGCAGCTCCGGCCGCGTCTCAAGAGCGGACAGCAGGCGGGCCGCCTGTTCCCGCAGCGCGTCCGCCGTCTTGCCCGAGAGTACCCACGGCGCCACCGTGTCGGGCAGCTCGGCCCCGGCGGGCTCGGCAGCGGCTTCGGCCACCGACGCGGGCTGCTCCAGGATGATGTGCGCGTTCGTACCGCTGATCCCGAAGGACGACACACCCGCACGCCGGACATGGTCGGATTCGGGCCACTCGGTGGACTCCGTCAGCAACTCCACGGCGCCCGCCGACCAGTCCACATGGGAGGACGGAGCGTCGACGTGCAGCGTCCGCGGCAGCGTTCCGTACCGCATCGCCATGACCATCTTGATGACACCCGCCACACCGGCAGCCGCCTGCGTATGACCGATGTTGGACTTCACGGAGCCGAGCAGCAGCGGCCGCTCCGGATCACGGTCCCGGCCGTAGGTCGCGAGCAGCGCCTGCGCCTCGATCGGGTCACCGAGTGTGGTGCCCGTGCCGTGCGCCTCCACGGCGTCGACCTCGTCGGCGGAGAGTCCGCCGCTGGCCAGGGCCTGCCGGATCACCCGCTGCTGCGAGGGACCGTTCGGCGCGGTCAGACCGTTCGAGGCACCGTCCTGGTTGACCGCACTGCCGCGCAGCACGGCCAGGATCTCGTGGCCGTTGCGCAGGGCGTCGGACTGCCGCTCCAGGACGAGCATGCCGACGCCTTCCGCCCAGCCGACACCGTCGGCCGACTCGGAGAACGCCTTGCACCGTCCGTCGGGCGACAGACCACGCTGCCGCGAGAACTCCACGAAGGTGCCGGGAGTCGACATCACCGTCACACCACCGGCCAGCGCCAGCGAGCATTCGCCACCGCGCAGCGCCTGCGCCGCCAGGTGCATCGCCACCAGCGACGACGAGCATGCCGTGTCCACCGTCACCGCGGGCCCTTCGAACCCGAAGGTGTAGGACACCCGGCCCGACGCCACGCTGCCCGCGCTGCCCTGACCCTGATGGCCTTCGAAATCCTTGCCGTTGAGCGTGGTGCCGTAATCGCTGTACATCACACCGGCGAACACGCCCGTCGCGCTGCCCCGCAGCGACACCGGATCCACACCGGCCCGCTCGACCGCCTCCCACGACGCTTCCAGCAGCAGCCGCTGCTGGGAGTCGGTCGCCATGGCCTCACGCGGGCTCATCCCGAAGAACGCGGGATCGAACGCGCCGGCGTCCTGCAGGAACCCGCCGGAGCGGGTGTAGGCCGTACCGGCGTGGTCCGGGTCCGGGTGATACAGCGACTCGACATCCCAGCCGCGGTTGTCCGGGAATCCCGAGATCGCGTCGGCGCCCTCGGTCACCAGCCGCCACAGATCCTCCGGCGAACCGACGCCGCCCGGATACCGGCAGCTCATCCCGACGACCACGATCGGATCGTCGGCCGGCGGCGGCAGCAGCCGGACCGGGACCGACACGTCGGCCTCCGTTCCGAACAACTCGTCACGCAGATGGTCCGCCAACGCCGTCGCGGTCGGATAGTCGAAGATCAATGTGGCGGTGAGCCGCAGCCCGGTCACCGTGGACAGCCGGTTCCGCAGCTCGACCGCCATCAGCGAATCGAATCCCAGGTCCCGGAACTGTGCGGCGGCGTCCACGGCTGCCGCACCGGTGTGGCCGAGCACGAGGGCGACCTGACCCCGTACGAGGTCGAGGAGCGCCTCCTGCCGCTGTACGGAGTCGAGCCCGGCCAGCCGGCTCGCGAGCCCGGTGGCGGTGGCTGATCCGGCCACGGCGGTCCGACGGGAGCGAGTACGGATCAACGCCCGCAGCAGCGGCGGGACCTCACCCCCCGCACGCAGCGCCGGCAGGTCGAGCCGCACCGGCGCCAGCACGGCCTCGCCGGTGGCCAGCGCCGTATCGAACAGCGCCACGCCCTGGTCGAGGGAGAGCGGCGGCATACCGGAGCGGGCCATCCGCTGCATGTCCGCCTCGGTCACGCTTCCGGTCATTCCGCCGGACTGGTCCCACGGGCCCCAGGCCAGCGACACACCGGGCAGGCCCTCGGCCCGCCGACGGCCCGCCAACGCGTCCAGGAACGCGTTCGCGGCGGCGTAGTTGCCCTGCCCGGCACCGCCGAACAGACCCGCCACGGAGGAGAACGCCACGAACGCGGACAGGTCGAGATCACGGGTCAGCTCGTGCAGGTTCCAGGCCGCGTCGGCCTTCGGCCGCAGGACCGTGTCGAGCCGCTCCGGAGTCAGGGATCCGATGATGCCGTCGTCCAGCACACCCGCCGTATGCACCACGGCGGTCAACGGGTGTCCGGCTGGCACACCGGCCAGTAGACCGGCCGCCGCGCTCCGGTCGGCGACGTCGCACGCCGCGACCGTGACCTCGGCGCCCTGAGCGGTGAGCTCCGCCACCAGCTCCGTCGCGCCCGGCGCGTCCGCGCCCCTGCGGCTCGCCAGCAGCAGATGCCGCACACCACGCTCGGCCACGAGGTGCCGCGCGAGCACGCCACCCAGACCGCCCGTACCGCCGGTGATCAACACCGTGCCCTCGGCATCCCAGGCGTGATCCGCCCGGATGTCGCCGACGGGCACCCGGGCCAGCCGTCCCGCGCGGATTCCGCCGTCGCGGACCAGCAGTTGTGGCTCGTCGACACCGAGAGCCCGCGGCAGCAGCGCCGTCGACGCCTCGTCGGAGCCGAGGTCGACCAGGCCGAAGCAGCCGGGGTTCTCGGTCTGCGCGGACCGCACCAGACCCCATACCGAGGCCGCGGCGATGTCCGTGACCTCCTCGCCGCCGTCGGCGACGGCGCCGCGTGTCACGAACACCAGGCGCGAGCCGGCGAAGCGCTCCTCGGCCGGCCATCCCTGGATCAGCGCGAGTACGTCGGCGGTCAGCGCGTGCGCGGACTCCACCACCCGGCCTTCGGTCTCACCGGTCACGCCCACCAGCACCACGTCCGGCACCGGGGTCTCCCCCGCCGTCAGCGCCGCCAGGTCGGCGTACGCCTCGACGGCCACGCCGGCCTCCGCCATCGCGTCGGCCAGAGCCGACGCGCCGGCACCGAGCACGGCGACCGACTGCGAACCGAGCGGCTCGTCCGGCACGGGGATCCAGGTCAGCCGGAACAGCGCGTCCCTGCCGACCGCTCCGTTATCACTCAACTGTTCGCTCGACACGGTCCGTACGAGCAGCGAGTCGACGGACGCGACCGGCTCACCGCTGGTGTCGGCGACCGCGATCGTCAGCGCGTTGTTACCGGCGGGAGTGAGCCGTACCCGCAGCGCCGAAGCGCCTGTCGCGTGCAGCGAGACGCCCTGCCAGGAGAACGGCAGACCGCCGTTGCCTTCTTCGCCGTCACCGGCGAGCAGCGAGGCATGCAGCGCGGAGTCGAGCAGGGCGGGGTGCAGACCGAACGCGGCCGCGTCGGCGTCCTCCGGGAGGCTCACCTCCGCGAAGACCTCACCGTCACGCCGCCAGGCGGCTTGGAGCCCCTGGAACACCGGACCGTAACCGAAGCCGATCTCGGCGAACCGCTCGTAGCAGCCCTCGACATCAAGCGTCTCGGCGCCCGCGGGCGGCCAGACCGTGGCGTCGAAGTCGGTGGACGCGCCGGAAGCACCGACGGCCAGTACGCCCATGGCGTGCTGCGTCCAGGACGCGTCCGCCGCACCCTCGGGACGGGAGTGGACCGTGACGGTACGCCGCCCGGTGTCGTCGGCGACGCCGACCCGTACCTGCGTCTGCAGGGCGCCGTGCTCCGGCAGCACCAGCGGCGCCGCGAGAGTCAGCTCGTCCACCCGGTCGCACCCGACCTCGTCACCGGCGCGGAACGCCAGCTCCAGCAGCGCCGTACCGGGCAGCAGGATCCTGCCCATGACGGCATGGTCGGCCAGCCACGGATGCGACTGCACCGACAGCCGGCCGGTGAACAGCACGCCCTCACCCTCGGCCAGTTCGACGGCGCCGTTGAGCAGGGGGTGTTCGGCGGAGGTCAGCCCGACCGCGGCCGCGTTCGCCACTCCGTGCGAACCGGTCGGCCAGAACCACTGGTGCTGGAAGGCGTACGTCGGCAGATCGACCTGCCGCGCGCCGGTTCCGGCGAAGAACGCCGGCCAGTCCACGCGTACGCCGCGCACATGCAGTTGGGCCAGTGCGCCGAGAGCCGTGGTCTCCTCGGGCCGGTCCTTACGCAGCACGGGTACGGTCACCGCGCCGTCCGGCACCGACTCCGCGGCCAGTGCCGACAGCACACCGTCGGGGCCCAGCTCCAGGAACGTGGTCACGCCCTGGTCGGCGAGGGTCCGTACGCCGTCGGCGAAGCGGACCGCCTCGCGCACGTGCCGCACCCAGTAGTCGGGCGTGCACAGTTCTTCGACCGTCGCGAGGTGCCCGGTCAGGTTCGACACCACCGGAACCGACGGCTCGGCGAAGGCCAGGCTCTCCGCGACCGTGCGGAACTCGTCCAGCATCGGCTGCATCAGCGGGGAGTGGAAGGCGTGCGAGACCCGCAGCCTGCTCGTCTTACGGCCCTGCTCCGCCAGCCGCGCCGCGACCTCCAGGACCGCATCCTCATCGCCCGAAATCACCACCGACGTCGGGCCGTTGACCGCCGCGATCGACACACGGTCGGACAGCAGCGGGACGACCTCGTCCTCGGTGGCCTGGACCGCCACCATCGCACCGCCGGACGGCAACGCCTGCATCAACTTCGCGCGGGCCGCGACCAGACGGGACGCGTCCTCCAGCGAGAACACCCCCGCCACATGCGCGGCGGCAATCTCACCGATGGAATGGCCGGCCACGAAGTCCGGGGAAACACCCCACGACTCGATCAGGCGGAAGAGAGCGACCTCAATGGCGAACAGAGCCGGCTGAGTGAAGCCCGTCTCGTTCAGCAGGTCGACGTCCTCGCCCCAGATCACGTCCCTGAGCGGACGGTCCAACTCTGCGTCCAGCTGGGCCAGTACGGAGTCGAGCGCCTCGGCGAACACGGGGAACCGCTCGTACAACTCACGGCCCATCCCCAGCCGCTGACTGCCCTGACCCGAGAACAGGAACGCGCGCTTGCCGCCGCCCGACGAACCGGACACCACCGAGGCGTCCGGCTCACCGGTCGCCACCGCCGCCAGCGCACGAGCCACCTCAGCCGGGTCGCCGGTCAGCACCGCTCGGTGCTCGAACCTCGACCGGCTCGTGGCCAGGGAGAACCCGACGTCCAGCGGCCGCAGTTCGGGCCGTGCCTCGATGAAGGAGAGCAGCCGCGCCGCCTGGCCCCGCAGTGCCTCCGGCGTCTTGCCGGACAGCACCCACGGCACCACACCCGGCTCCACCGCCGGAGCATCGGCCTTGCCGACGACTGTTCCCTGGATCACCGTCGCCGGCTGCTCCAGGATGACGTGCGCGTTCGTACCGCTGATACCGAACGACGACACACCCGCACGCCGTACCCGACCGGCCTCCGGCCAGGCGGTCTGCTCGCTCAGCAGCTCCACCGCGCCCGCCGACCAGTCGACGTGCGAGGACGGCTCGGTCACATGCAGCGTCCGCGGCAGCACTCCATGCCGCAGCGCCATGACCATCTTGATGACCCCGGCGACACCGGCAGCCGCCTGGGTGTGCCCGATGTTCGACTTGAGCGAGCCCAGCCAGAGCGGACGCTCCGGCTCACGGCTCTGACCGTAGGTGGCGAGCAGCGCCTGCGCCTCGATCGGGTCACCCAGCGTGGTGCCCGTACCGTGTGCCTCCACCGCGTCCACATCAGCGGGCGACAGACCGCCGCTGGCCAGCGCCTGCCGGATCACCCGCTGCTGCGAGGGACCGTTCGGCGCCGTCAGACCGTTCGACGCACCGTCCTGGTTCACCGCGGAGCCACGCACGACGGCCAGGATCTCGTGGCCGTTGCGCAGGGCGTCCGACTGCCGCTCCAGGAGCAGCATGCCGACGCCCTCTGCCCAGCCGACACCGTCGGCCGACTCGGAGAACGCCTTGCACCGCCCGTCGGGCGACAGACCACGCTGCCGCGAGAACTCCACGAAGGTGCCGGGAGTCGACATCACCGTCACACCGCCGGCCAGCGCCAGCGAGCATTCGCCACTGCGCAGCGCCTGCATCGCCCAGTGCATCGCAACCAGCGACGACGAGCACGCGGTGTCCACGGTGACCGCGGGGCCCTCGAACCCGAAGGTGTAGGACACCCGGCCCGAGGCCACGCTGCCCGCGCTGCCCTGGCCCTGGAAACCCTCGAACTCCTTGCCGTTGAGGGTGGTGCCGTAGTCGTTGTACATCACACCGGCGAAGACACCGGTCTGGCTGTCGCGCAGCGACACCGGGTCGATACCGGCCCGCTCGATGGCCTCCCACGACGATTCCAGCAGCAGCCGCTGCTGGGAGTCCGTCGCCATGGCCTCACGCGGGCTCATCCCGAAGAACGCCGGGTCGAACTGCCCCGCCTCGTGCAGGAACCCACCCGAACGGGTGTAAGAGGTCCCGCTGTGGTCGGGGTCGGGATGGAACAGTGCGTCCACGTCCCAGCCACGGTCGGCGGGGAAGTCCGAGACGGCGTCCGCGCCCTCGGTGACCAGCCGCCACAGATCCTCCGGCGAGGCCACCCCGCCCGGATACCGGCAGGCCATCCCGACCACCACGATCGGGTCGTCCGCCATCGGCGGCAGGGACGACACCGGGATCGCCACCTCGGCCTCGGCTCCGAGCAGCTCGTCCAGCAGATGGTCCGCCAGCGCCGTCAGCGTCGGGTAGTCGAAGACCATCGTGGCCGGCAGCCGCAGTCCGGTCGCGGTGTTCAGCCGGTTCCGCAGCTCCACCGCCGTCAGCGAGTCGAACCCCAGATCACGGAAGGCGCGCTCCGAGTCGATGTCGGCGACGCTCGCGTGGCCCAGCACCAGAGCCGCCTGGGCACGGACGAGATCCAGCAGCACTTCTTGTCGGTCCGCCAGGTTCAGTCGGCTCAGCCGCTGCGCCAGGCCGGCGTCCCCGCCCGATCCCGTCGTGGCGGCCCGGCGCGAAGGCGTACGGATCAGCCCCCGCAGCAGCGCCGGGGCGACGCCCTGTGCGCGCAGCACCGGCAGGTCCAGCCTCACCGGTACCGCGAGCGGCTCGCCGCCGGCCAGCGCAGCGTCGAACAGGGCCATCCCCTGTTCGACCGAGAGCAGCGGCATGCCCGCGTCCTCGGCCCGGCGCAGATCACGGCCGGCCAGACCGCTGGTCATGCCCGCGCCCTGCTCCCACGGGCCCCAGGCGAGCGACAGGCCCGGCAGGCCCTCGGCCTGCCGGTGCGCGGCGAGCGCGTCCAGGAAGGCGTTGCCCGCCGCGTAGTTGCCCTGGCCCGCGCCGCCGAACACGCCGGCGACCGAGGAGAACACGACGAACGCGGCCAGATCGAGATCCCGGGTCAGTTCATGCAGATGCCAGGCCGCGTCCGCCTTCGGCCGCAGAACCGTATCGAGCCGCTCCGGCGTCAACGAACCGATCACGCCGTCGTCCAGCACACCCGCCGTATGCACCACAGCGGTCAGCGGATGGTCCACCGGCACCGACGCCAACAGCTCCGTCAGCGCTTCCCGGTCCGCCACATCACACGCGGCGACCGAGACCTCGGCGCCCTGCTCGGCGAGCTCCGCGACCAGTGCCTCGGCGCCCTCGGCCGCCAGACCGCTTCGGCTGACCAGCAGCAGGTGCCGTACGCCTCGCCCAGCCACCAGGTGCCGCGCCAGCCGACCGCCCAGACCGCCCGTACCACCGGTGATCAATACGGTGCCCTCGGCGTCCCACGCCGCGCCCGCCTCCGGCTCGGCGACGGTCATACGGGCGAGGCGCCCGGCACGCATGCCACCGTCGCGGATCACCAGCTGTGGTTCATCCGCGCCGAGAGCCCGCGGCAGTACGGCCGTCGGCTCATCGGACCCGAGGTCCACCAGGCCGAAGGAGCCCGGGTTCTCGGTCTGCGCGGAACGCACCAGACCCCACACCGCAGCGGCGGCGACATCGGAGACATCCTCGTCACCGGCCGCCACGGCGCCCCGCGTCACGAACACCAGCCGCGAACCGGCGAACCGGTCCTCGGCCAGCCACTCCTGCACCAACGCCAGCGCGTCGGCGGTCAGCGCGTGCGCGGACTCCGCCACCTGACCGTCGGATGTGTCGGCGACACCCACCAGCACCACGTCCGGCACCGGGGACTCCCCCGCCGCCGACGCCAGATCCGGGTACGTACCGACCGTGACGCCCGTCCCCTCCAAGCCCTCGGCCAGGCCGAGAGCATCCGGGCCGACCACCGCGACCGCACCGGACACGGCCTCGGACGGAACAGCCACCGGCACCCAGCCCAGGCCGAACAACGCGTCCCTGGCCGGCCCCGCCGCCCCACGGAGCTGCTCGCTCGACACGGTCCGTACGAGAAGGGAGTCGACCGAGGCGACCGGCTCACCGGACGTGTCGGCGACCGTCACCGATATCGCGTCGTTGCCTGCGGGAGCGATCCGTACCCGCAGGGCCGACGCGCCCGTCGCGTACAGCGAGACGCCCTCCCACGAGAACGGCAGACCGCCGTTGCCCTCCTCGCCGTCACCGGCGAGCAGGGAAGCGTGCAGCGCGGAGTCGAGCAGGGCGGGGTGCAGACCGAACGCGGCCGCGTCGGCGTCCTCCGGGAGGCTCACCTCCGCGAAGATCTCACCGCCACGCCGCCAGGCGGCTTGGAGCCCCTGGAACACCGGACCGTAACCGAAGCCGATCTCGGCGAACCGCTCGTAGCAGCCCTCGACATCAAGCGTCTCGGCGCCCGTGGGCGGCCAGACCGTGGCATCGAAGTCGGTGGACGCGCCGGAAGCACCGACAGCGAGTACACCCGTCGCGTGCTGCGTCCAGGACCGCTCGTCGGCGCTGTCGAGCCGGGAGTGGACCGCGACCGAGCGTCGGCCCTCCTCGTCAGCGACGCCCACACGTACCTGCACCTGCACCGCACCCTGCTCGGGAAGCAGGAGCGGCGCGGCGAGCGTCAGCTCCTCGACGCGGTCGCAGCCGACCTCGTCGCCGGCCCGGAACGCCAGCTCCAGCAGCGCCGTACCGGGCAGCAGGATCTGGTCCATGACCGCGTGGTCGGCCAGCCACGGATGCGACTGCACCGACAGCCGGCCGGTGAACAACGCGCCTTCACCTTCAGCCAGTTCGACCGCGGCGCCCAGCAACGGGTGCTCGGCCGAACCGAGACCGGCCGCCCGCACATCACCCGCGCCGCCCAGGGGGCCGGCGGGCCAGAACCACTGGTGCTGGAAGGCGTACGTCGGCACATCCACCCGCGACGCACCGGATCCGGCGAACACGGCGGCCCGGTCCATGGGAACGCCCTGGACGTGGAGCCGCGTCAACGCGGTGACGGCGGACAGTTCCTCGGGCCGGTCCTTGCGCAGCACCGGCACCACGAGCGTGTCGTCGGCGGTGGACTCCCGCGCCATGGCGGAGAGCACCCCGTCCGGCCCGAGCTCCACGAACTTCCTGACGCCCGCGCCCTCCAGGAACCGCACCCCGTCGGCGAACCGGACCGCCTCCCTGACGTGCCGCACCCAGTAGTCGGCGGAGCACAGCTCCTCGGCTGTCGCCGTCTCACCGGTGAGGTTAGACACCACCGGGATACGAGGCGTCCGGAAGACCAGTCCCTGCGCGACGGTGCGGAACGCGTCCAGCATCGGCTGCATCAGCGGGGAGTGGAAGGCGTGCGAGACCCGCAGCCTGCTCGTCTTACGGCCCTGCTCCTCCAGCCGCACCGCGACCTCCAGGACCACATCCTCATCACCGGAAATCACCACCGACGACGGACCGTTGACCGCGGCGATCGACACACGGTCGGACAGCAGCGGAAGAACCTCGTCCTCCGTCGCCCGTACCGCGACCATCGCACCGCCGGACGGCAGCGCCTGCATCAACTTCGCGCGCGCCACCACCAGACGCGACGCGTCCTCCAGCGAGAACACCCCCGCCACATACGCGGCAGCGATCTCACCGATCGAGTGACCGGCCACGAAGTCCGGCGTCACACCCCACGACTCCACCAGCCGGAACAACGCCACCTCAACCGCGAACAACGCCGGCTGAGTGAAGCCCGTCTCGTTCAGCAGGTCGACGTCGTCGCCCCAGATCACGTCCCTGAGCGGACGGTCCAACTCACCGTCCAGCCGGGTCAGTACGGAGTCGAGCGCTTCGGCGAACACCGGGAACCGCTCGTACAACTCCCGGCCCATCCCCAGCCGCTGACTGCCCTGGCCCGAGAAGAGCAATGCCGTCTTCCCACCGGTGACCGAGCCGGAGAGGGCCAACGGGTCCGGTTCACCGGCCGCGAGCGCCGTCAGGGCTCGTACCGTGTCCGCGGAGCCGTCCGCCAGCACTGCCGCCCGATGGTCGAAGACCGACCGGCCCGTGGCCAGCGAGAATCCGACATCCACCGGCCGCAGCTCCGGCCGCGCCTCGATGAAGGAGAGCAGTCGCGCCGCCTGGCCCCGCAGTGCCTCCGGCGTCTTACCCGACAGCACCCACGGCACCACACCCGGCTCCACACCCGGAGCATCGGCCTTGCCGACCACCGTCCCCTGGATCACCGTCGCCGGCTGCTCCAGGATCACGTGCGCGTTCGTACCACTGATACCGAACGACGACACGGCCGCTCGTCGCGCACGGTCGCTCTCCGGCCAGACGGTCGGCTCGGTCAGCAGTTCCACCGCGCCCTCGGTCCAGTCCACATGGGAGGACGGGGCGTCGACGTGCAGCGTCTGCGGCAGGCTTCCGTGCCGCATCGCCATGATCATCTTGATCACCCCGGCGACGCCGGCGGCGGCCTGCGTGTGACCGATGTTGGACTTGACCGAGCCGAGCAGCAGCGGCCGCTCCGGATCACGGTCGCGCCCGTACGTGGCCAGCAGCGCCTGCGCCTCGATCGGGTCGCCGAGCATCGTGCCCGTGCCGTGCGCCTCCACGACATCGACATCGTCCGCCGTGAGTCCGCCGCTGGCGAGCGCCTGCCGGATCACCCGCTGCTGCGAGGGACCGTTCGGCGCCGTCAGACCGTTCGACGCACCATCCTGGTTGACCGCACTGCCGCGCACCACGGCCAGAACCTCGTGGCCGTTGCGCAGCGCGTCCGACTGCCGCTCCAGCACCAGCATGCCGACACCCTCGGACCAGCCGACACCGTCAGCCGACTCGGAGAACGCCTTGCACCGCCCGTCGGGCGACAGGCCGCGCTGCCGGGAGAAGTCCACGAACACCGTCGGCGTCGACATCACCGTCACCCCGCCGGCCAGCGCCATCGAGCACTCACCACTGCGCAGCGCCTGCATCGCCCAGTGCATCGCCACCAGCGACGACGAGCACGCGGTGTCGACGGTGACGGCCGGGCCTTCGAGACCCAGCGTGTACGACACCCGGCCGGACGCCAGACTCGTACTTCCACCGCCCTGGAAGCCCTCGAACTCGGGGCTCGCCAGTACGGCGGTGTAGTCGCTGTACATCACACCGGCGAAGACACCCGTGGCGCTGCCCCGCAGCGACACCGGGTCGATCCCCGCCCGCTCGATCGCCTCCCACGAGGCTTCCAGCAGCAACCGCTGCTGCGAGTCCGTCGCCAGTGCCTCACGCGGGCTCATCCCGAAGAACGCCGGGTCGAACTGCCCCGCCTCGTGCAGGAACCCGCCCGAACGCGTGTAGGACGTACCCATGTGGTCGGGGTCCGGGTGGAACAGCCCGTCCACGTCCCAGCCACGGTTGACCGGGAATCCGGAGATCGCGTCGGCGCCCTCGGTCACCAGCCGCCACAGATCCTCCGGCGAACCGACCCCGCCCGGATACCGGCAGCTCATCCCGACGACCACGATCGGATCGTCGGCCACCGCCGCGGTCCGGGTGGCAGCGGGCGCGGCCACCGCCGCGTCCGAGCCGAGCAGCTCGTCGAGCAGATGGTCGACCAGTGTCTGGACCGTCGGATAGTCGAAGGCCATCGTGGCGGGCAGCCGCAGCCCGCTGGCGGTGTTGAGCCGGTTCCGCAGTTCGACCGCCGTCAGCGAGTCGAAGCCCAGCTCACGGAACGCGCGGCCCGGATGGACCGCCTCGGCGTCGGCGTGTCCCAGTACGAGGGCGACCTGCCCGCGTACGAGGTCGAGCAGCACCTCTTGACGCTCCACGGCCGTAAGCCCGGCCAGCCGCTCCACAAGTCCCGCGGCGGTGGCCGATCCGGCGACCGCCGCCCGACGGGACCGGGTCCGAATCAGGGCCCGCAGCAACGGCGGCACCTCACCCTGGGCACGCAGCACCGGCAGGTCCAGCCGGACCGGCGCGAGTACGGCGTCCCCGGTGGCCAGCGCCGCGTCGAACAGCGCCACACCCTGCTCCACCGGCAGCGGGGGCACGCCGGAGCGCGCCATCCGGTCGGTGTCCGCTTCCGCGAGCGTCCCGGTCATGCCACCGGGCTGGTCCCACGGGCCCCAGGCGAGGGACGTCCCGGGCAGGCCCTCGGTCTGCCGGCGCTCCATCAGCGCGTCCAGGAACGCGTTGCCCGCCGCGTAGTTGCCCTGCCCCGGACTGCCGAAGGTGGCCGCCGCGGAGGAGAAGACCACGAAAGCGGCGAGGTCCATGTCCCGGGTCAGTTCGTGCAGATGCCAGGCCGCGTCGACCTTCGGCCGCAGGACCGTGTCGAGCCGCTCCGGAGTCAGCGAACCGACCACCCCGTCGTCCAGCACACCCGCCGCGTGCACCACGGCGGACACCGGGTGCGCGGCCAGCAGGTCCGCCAGCGCGTCCCGGTCGGCCACATCGCAGGCCGCGACCGCGACCGCGGTCCCTTGCAGCTCCAGCTCGGCCACCAGCTCTTCGACGCCCTCGGCGGCCCGTCCCCGCCGGCTGACCAGCAGCAGCCGCCGTACGCCGTGCTCCGCCACCAGATGGCGCGCGACGACCGCGCCCAGACCACCCGTACCACCGGTGATCAGCACGCTGCCCTCGGCGCCCCACGCCGGGGTCATATCGAATTCGGCTGCCGGCCTGCGCACCAGGCGCCCGGCCAGGACCTCACCGTCCCGGACCACCACCTGCGGCTCATCGGCCTCCAGGGCCCACAGCGGCAGCGCGGCCGACTCGTCCACGTCCAGGTCGACCAGTCCGAAGCAGCCGGGGTTCTCCGACTGCGCGGACCGTACGAGACCCCACACCGAGGCCGCCGCCACATCGCGGCCGCCCATAGCACCACGGGTGACGAAGACGAAGCGGGATGCGGCGAACCGCTCCTCGGCCAGCCGCGCCTGGAGCTGCGCCAGGACCTGGTGGGTGAGTGCGCGCACCGAGCCGGCGGTGTCCGCGGTCGGTTCCCCGGCCACGGGGATCAGTACGACGCCGGGCAGCGGAGTATCTCCGGCCGCCGCAGCCATCAACTCCTGGTGGATGTCCGGCTCGACACCCGCGTCACGCAGGGCTGTCACCAGACCCACGGTGTCCGGGCCGAGCACCGTCACCGTCTGCGGGGCGTCGGTGGAGGGCGCGGCCGGCGGAGTCCAGTCCAGCCGGAACAGGGCGTCCCGCGTCAACGCCGCGGAGTCGCTCAGCGCCTCGGTGGACAGCGCCCGCATCGCCAGCGACTCCACCGACGCGACCGGCGCCCCCGTGGTGTCGGCGAGAGCGATCGAGACCGCTCCGTCGGCGTCGCGGGTCATCCTGACCCGTACGGCCGAGGCCCCGGACGCCTGCAGCGAGACGCCGCTCCAGGAGAACGGCACACCGGCCCGCTGATCCGGACCGGTGAACCAGGCCGCGTGCAGCCCGGCGTCCAGCAGCGCGGGGTGCAGGCCGAACGCTTCCGCTTCGTCCTGGAGGCCGTCCGGCAGGCTCACCTCGGCGAAGACCTCGCCGCCGCGTCGCCACACGGACCGCAGTCCCTGGAACACCGGACCGTACGCGAAACCGTCGGCGGCCCGGGCATCGTAGAAGCCGTCCAGATCCACCGGTTCGGCGCCCTCGGGCGGCCAGACCGTGGCGTCGAAGTCGGCGGACGCGGCGGAAGCGCCGACGGCGAGTACGCCCATGGCGTGCTGGGTCCACGGTGACTCGATCGCGCCCTCGGGACGGGAGTGGACGGTGAGGGTACGCCGCCCGGTCTCGTCGGCGGCGGTTCCGACCCGTACCTGCGTCTGCACGGCGCCGCGCTCCGGCAGCACCAGCGGCGCCGCGAGGGTCAGTTCCTCGACCCGGTCGCAGCCGACCTCGTCGCCGGCCCGGATCGCCAGCTCCAGCAGCGCCGTACCGGGCAGCAGGATCCGGCCGAGCACCGCGTGATCGGCCAGCCATGGGTGCGACTGCACCGACAGCCGGCCGGTGAACAACACGCCTTCGCCCTCGGCCAGTTCGACAACGCCGTTGAGGAGGGGGTGTCCTGCGGACATGAGCCCGATGGCGGCCGCGTCGGCGCCGCCTCGTACGCCCCCGGGCCAGAACGGCTGGTGCTGGAAGGCGTACGTGGGCAGATCCACGCGGGACGCGCCGGTCCCGGCGAAGAACCTGGTCCAGTCCACGAGCGCGCCGTGCGTGTGCAGTTGGCCCACGGCGGTGACCGCGGAGGTCTCCTCGGGCCGGTTCTTGCGGAGCACCGGCACGGTGACGGCCTCGTCGGGCACCGATTCCCCGGCCATGGCGGAGAGCACCCCGTCCGGGCCCAGCTCCAGGAACACGCCGACGCCCTGATCGGCGAGGGTCCGCACGCCGTCGGCGAACCGGACGGCCTCCCGGACGTGCCGCACCCAGTAGTCGGGCGAGCACAGTTCCTCGGCCGACGCCAGCCGGCCGGTCAGGTTCGACACGACCGGAACCGACGGCTCGGCGAAGGTCAGGGTCTGCGCGACAGCGCGGAACTCGTCCAGCATCGGCCGCATCAGCGGCGAGTGGAAGGCGTGCGAGACGCGCAGCCAGGTCGCCTTCCTGCCCTGCTCCTCCAGCCGCGCCGCCACCTCCAGGACCACGTCCTCGTCGCCGGAGATCACCACCGAAGAAGGACCGTTGACCGCGGCGATCGACACCTGGGCTTCGCGCTCGGACAGCAGCGGAAGAACCTCGTCCTCCGTCGCCTGCACCGCGACCATCGCACCGCCCGAGGGCAGCGCCTGCATCAGCTTCGCCCGCGCCACCACCAGACGGGACGCGTCCTCCAGCGAGAACACCCCCGCCACATGAGCCGCCGCGATCTCACCGATCGAGTGACCGGCCACGAAGTCCGGCGTCACACCCCACGACTCCACCAGCCGGAACAGCGCCACCTCGATCGCGAACAGCGCCGGCTGGGTGAAGCCCGTCTCGTTCAGCAGGTCGGCGTCATCACCCCAGATGACATCCCTGAGCGGACGGTCCAACTCACCGTCCAGCCGCGCCAGTACGGCATCGAGCGCCTCGGCGAACACCGGGAACCGCTCGTACAACTCGCGTCCCATACCGAGCCGTTGACTGCCCTGACCGGAGAAGAGGAACGCCGTCTTGCCGCCGATCACCGAACCGGACACGGCCGAGACATCCGGCTCGCCGACCGCCACCGCCGCCAGTACCTGTGCCGTGTCCACGGAGTCACCGGCCAGCACCACCGCTCGGTGCTCGAACCTCGACCGGCTCGTGGCCAGGGAGAACCCGACGTCCAGCGGCCTCAGTTCGGGCCGTGCCTCGATGTACGAGAGCAGCCGGGCCGCCTGGCCGCGCAGCGCCTCCGGCGTCTTGCCGGACAGCACCCACGGCACCACACCGGGCTCCACCGCAGGAGCGTCAGCGGTGTTCACCACCGTCCCCTGGATCACCGTCGCCGGCTGCTCCAGGATGACGTGTGCGTTCGTACCACTGATACCGAACGACGACACACCCGCGCGCCGCGCACGGTCGCTCTGCGGCCAGGCGGTGTTCTCCCGCAGCAGTTCCACCGCGCCCGCCGACCAGTCGACGTGCGAGGACGGCTCGGTCACATGCAGCGTCCGCGGCAGCACTCCGTGCCGCATCGCCATGATCATCTTGATCACACCCGCGGCGCCCGCGGCCGCCTGGGTGTGGCCGAGGTTCGACTTCACCGACCCCAGGAGCAGCGGCTGTTCGCGGTCCCTGCCGTAGGTGGCGAGCAGTGCCTGCGCCTCGATCGGGTCACCCAGCGTGGTGCCCGTACCGTGCGCTTCCACCGCGTCCACATCGGCGGGCGACAGACCGCCGCTGGCCAGGGCCTGCCGGATCACCCGCTGCTGCGAGGGACCGTTCGGCGCGGTCAGACCGTTCGACGCGCCGTCCTGGTTGACCGCGGAGCCGCGCAGCACCGCGAGGATCTCGTGGCCGTTGCGCAGGGCGTCCGACTGCCGCTCCAGGAGGAGCATGCCGATGCCCTCGGACCAGCCGACGCCGTCGGCCGACTCGGAGAACGGCTTGGACCGGCCGTCGGGGGCCAGGCCCCGCTGCCGCGAGAACTCCACGAAGGTGTCGGGGATCGACATGACGGTGACACCGCCGGCCAGCGCCAGCGAGCATTCACCGCCACGCAGCGCCTGTGCGGCGAGGTGCATCGCGACCAGGGACGACGAGCAGGCGGTGTCCACCGTGACGGCGGGGCCCTCGAACCCGAAGGTGTACGAGACGCGGCCCGAGGCCACGCTCAGCGCGCTGCCCTGGCCCTGGAAGCCTTCAAACTCCTTGCCGCTGAGCGTGGTGTTGTAGCCGCCGTACATCACACCGGCGAAGACACCGGTCTGGCTGTCGCGCAGCGACACCGGGTCGATACCGGCCCGCTCGATCGCCTCCCAGGACGTCTCCAGCAGCAGTCGCTGCTGGGAGTCCGTGGCCATCGCCTCGCGCGGGCTCATCCCGAAGAAGTCGGGGTCGAACTCGCCGGCGTCGTGCAGGAATCCACCCGAGCGGGTGTAGGACGTCCCCATGTGGTCCGGGTCGGGGTTGAACAGCGCGTCCACGTCCCAGCCACGGTTGACCGGGAAGTCCGTGACGACGTCGGCGCCTTCGGTGACCAGCCGCCACAGGTCCTCCGGCGAACCGATGCCGCCGGGGAAGCGGCAGCTCATGCCCACGACCACGACCGGGTCGTCGTCGAGCAGAGCCCGCGAGAGTTCCGGCACCGCGGCCGCGGCCGCGTCCGGGCCGAGGAGCTCTTCGAGCAGATGGTCCGCCAGCGCCCCGACCGTCGGGTAGTCGAAGACCATCGTGGCCGGCAGCCGCAGCCCGGTCGCGGTGTTGAGCCGGTTCCGCAGCTCCACCGCCGTCAGCGAGTCGAACCCCAGATCCCGGAACGCCCGTGCCGGGTCGACCCCGTCACCACTCGCGTGGCCGAGCACCATGGCCGCCTGGCCGCGTACCAGATTCGCCAGCGTCTCACGCCGTTCGGCGCGCTCCAGCCGGCTCAGGCGCTCCGCCAGACCGGCGTCCGCGCTCGTTCCCGCTCCGGCGACCGCGGTGCGCCGGGAGCCCGTACGGACCAGACCCCGCAGCAGCGGCGGGACGGCGCCCCGCGTACGCAGCGTCGCCACGTCCAGTCGCACCGGCGCCACCGCGGCCCGGCCGGTGGCCAGCGCGGCGTCGAACAGGGCCACGCCCTGTTCGACCGAGAGGAGAGGCATTCCGGCCTCGGCCGCCCGCCGGAGATCGGCCTCACCGAGACCGCTGGTCATGCCGGCGCCCTGGTTCCAGGCGCCCCAGGCGAGGGAGACGCCCGGCAGGCCCTCGGCCTGCCGGTGCGCGGCGAGCGCGTCCAGGAAGGTGTTGCCCGCCGCGTAGTTGCCCTGTCCCGCGCCACCGATCAGGCCGGAGACCGAGGAGAACACCACGAAGGCGGCGAGGTCGAGGTCCCGGGTCAGTTCATGCAGGTTCCAGGCCGCGTCAGCCTTCGGCCGCAGGACCGTGTCGAGCCGCTCGGGGGTCAGCGAGCCGATGATGCCGTCGTCCAGCACACCCGCCGTATGCACCACGGCGGTCAGCGGATGCCCGGACGGCACCGCTCCCAGCAGTTCTGCCAGCGCCGCGCGGTCCGCCACATCACATGCCTCGACCGATACGTCGGCGCCCTGCGCCGTCAGCTCGGCGGCCAGTTCGGCCGCGCCCGGAGCCTCGATGCCGCGACGGCTGGTCAGCAGCAGATGCCGTACTCCGCGTTCGGCGACCAGATGGCGTGCCAGCACACCCCCCAGACCGCCGGTACCACCGGTGATCAGGACCGTGCCGTCGGCATCCCACACCCGCGGCATGCTCAGCACGATCTTGCCCACATGCTTGGCCATGCTCATGAACCGGAACGCGTCCCGGGCCTGCCGCACATCCCACGAGCGGACCGGCAGCGACTCCAGCACACCCCGGTCGAACAGCTCCATCAACGCGACCAGCATCCGCTGGATACCCTCGGGCTCCACCCAACCGAGGTCGAAGGACTGGTAGTCCATGCCCTCCGGCAGGTCCGCCTCGTCGCGGATGTCGGTCTTGCCCATCTCCAGGAACCGGCCGCCGGGCGCAACCAGCCGCAGCGAGGCATCCACGAACTCACCGGCCAGCGAGTTCAGTACGACATCGACACCCTGGCCGTCCGTGACCCCGGCGAAAGCCGCCTCGAAGTCCGTCGTACGCGACGAAGCGATGTGATCGTCCGCCACACCCAACGACCGCAGAACGTCATGCTTGCCCTCACTCGCGGTCGCGAACACCTCGGCGCCCAGATGATTGGCCACCTGGATCGCTGCCATCCCGACACCACCCGCGCCGGCATGGATCAGCACCTTCTCACCGCGCTGAAGCCCACCGAGGTCCACCAGGGCGTAGTACGCCGTCAGGAACACCAGCGGCATCGAAGCCGCCGTCTCCCACGACCAGCCCTCGGGCATCCGGGTGAGGAGCCGTGCGTCGCCCACCACCTGTGAGCCGAAGCCACCGGACACCAGGCCGGTGACCCGGTCGCCGGGCCGCAGCCCGGTCACATCGGGTCCGGTCGCGGTCACCACACCCGAGACCTCGCGCCCCATGCGCCCGGCGTCACCGGGGTACATGTCCAGCGCCTTGAGGACATCGCGGAAGTTCACCCCGGCCGCGCGCACGTCGATCCGTACATCGCTGCCGGTCAGCGGCTCGAGGACCTCGGGGAACGGCGCCAGGGTCAGCCCGTCCAGGCTGCCCTTCGTCTTACTGTCCAAGCGCCACGGCACCCCGGCCGGCGGCACCAGCCCCGTACCGGAGTCCAGCCGCGCGAGCCGGCCTGCCTGGATTCCGCTGTCGCGGATCACCACCTGCGGTTCGTCCGCACCGAGTGACGTCACGAGCCGTGCGACGGCGTCGTCCGCGAAGCCGAGGTCCACCAGGCCGAAGCAGCCGGGGTTCTCGGTCTGCGCGGACCGGACCAGACCCCACACCGAGGCGGCGGCGACATCGGAGACATCCTCGTCACCGGCCGCCACGGCGCCCCGCGTCACGAACACCAGCCGCGACCCGGCGAACCGGTCCTCGGCCAGCCACGCCTGGAGCGACGCCAGCACGTCGGCCGTCAGCGTATGGGCGGACTCCGCCACCCCGGCACCGTCCGTGCTGTTCGCACCGGTCACGCCGATCAGGACGACGCCGGGCACCGGGGACTCCCCCGCTGCCAGCGCCGCCAGATCGGTGAACGTCTCGACGCGGGCGCCGGACCCGGCCACCCCGCCGGCGAGCCCGAGCGGATCAGGCCCCACCAGGGCGAGGGTCTCGGGAACGGTGGAACCGGACGGCACGGGAACCCAGTCCAGTCCGAACAGCGCGTCCCGGGCCAGCGCGGCGTCCTCGCTCAGCTGCTCACTCGACACGGCTCGTACGAGCAGCGAATCGACCGAGGCGACCGAGGCACCGGACGTGTCGGCGACCGCGATCGACACCGCGTCCCGGCCGGCGGCCGGGACGATCCGGACCCGCAGGGCACAAGCGCCCGTCGCGTACAGCGACACGCCTTCCCACGAGAACGGCAGACCGCCGTTGCCGTCCTCGCCATCACCGGCGAGGAGCGAGGCGTGCAGAGCGGAGTCGAGCAGAGCGGGATGGAGGCCGAACGCGGCCGCGTCGGCTTCCGCGCTCTCCGGGAGGCTCACCTCGGCGAAGATCTCGCCGTCGCGCCGCCAGGCGGCCCGCAGCCCTTGGAAGACGGGGCCGTAGCCGAACCCGAGCTCGGCGAAGCGCTCGTAGCACCCCTCGACGTCCAGGGGCTCGGCGCCGGTCGGCGGCCACACCGTGGCGTCGAATCCGTCGGCCGGTACCTGGCCGGCCACGGTCAGTACGCCCATCGCGTGCTGCGTCCACGACCGCTCGTCGGCGCCGTCGATCCGGGAGTGCACCGCGACGGAGCGCCGGCCGGTGTCGTCCGCGACCCCGACGCGCACCTGGACCCGGACCGCACCGTGCTCCGGCAGCGTGAGCGGCGCGGCGAGCGTCAGCTCTTCGACGCGGTCGCAGCCGACCTCGTCACCGGCGCGGAAGGCCAGCTCCAGCAGGGCCGTTCCCGGCAGCAGGATCCGGTCGAGTACCGCGTGGTCGGCGAGCCACGGATGCGACTGGACGGAGAGCCGGCCGGTGAACAGCACTCCTTCGCCCTCTGCCAGTTCGACCGCAGCACCCAGCAGGGGATGTCCGGCGGAGCCCAGCCCCGCCGCGCGTACGTCACCCGCGCCGGACTGCGGCCCCGCCGGCCAGAACCACTGGTGCTGGAAGGCGTACGTCGGTACGTCCACCCGCGCCGCGCCCGTCCCCGCGAACACGGCGGCCCAGTCGGTCGGGACGCCCCGCACATGGAGCCGCGCCAGCGCGGTGACAGCGGCCAGTTCTTCCGGCCGGTCCTTACGGAGCAGGGGTACGGTCACGGCGTCGTCCGGCACCGATTCCTGAGCCATGGCGGAGAGCACGCCGTCCGGGCCCAGCTCCAGGAATGTGGTCACACCCTGCTCGCCCAGCGTCCGTACACCGTCCGCGAAGCGCACGGCCTCCCGGACATGGCGCACCCAGTACGCGGCGGAGCACAGCTCCCCGTCCGAGGCCAGAGCGCCGGTCAGGTTCGAGACCACGGGGATACGCGGGGTCTGGAAGACCAAGTCCTCCGCCACCGCGCGGAACTCCTCCAGCATCGGGTCCATCAGCGGGGAGTGGAACGCGTGCGAGACGCGCAGCCGGCTTGTCTTACGGCCCTGCTCCTCCAGCCGGGCCGCGACCGCGAGCACCGCGTCCTCGTCGCCCGAAATCACCACGGACGTCGGGCCGTTGACCGCCGCGATCGACACACGGTCGGAGAGCAGCGGAAGAACCTCGTCCTCCGTCGCCCGCACCGCCACCATCGCACCACCGGACGGCAGCGCCTGCATCAGCTTCGCCCGCGCCGCGACCAGACGCGACGCGTCCTCCAGCGAGAACACCCCCGCCACATGAGCCGCCGCGATCTCACCGATCGAATGACCCGCCACAAAGTCCGGCGTCACACCCCACGACTCCACCAGCCGGAACAACGCCACCTCAATGGCGAACAGCGCCGGCTGAGTGAAACCCGTCTCGTTCAGCAGCTCCGCGTCGTCGCCCCAGATCACCTCACGCAGCGGACGGTCCAACTCACCGTCCAGCTGGGCCAGTACGGCATCCAGCGCCTTCGCGAAGACGGGGAAGCGGTCGTACAGCTCCCGGCCCATCCCCAGCCGCTGTGAACCCTGGCCCGAGAACAGGAACGCGCGCTTGCCACCGGCGACCGAGCCCGATACCGCCGAGGCATCCGCCCCGCCGGCCGCCAGCGCCGCAAGCGCACGGACCGCGTCCGCGGGATCGCCCGCCAGTACCACCGCGCGGTGGTCGAACACCGACCGGCCCGTAGCCAGCGAGAACCCGACATCCACCGGCCGCTGCCCGGCCTCCGACTCGACGGCGGACAGCAGCCGCGCCGCTTGAGCGGCCAGCGCCTCCGGCGTCCTGCCCGAGAGCACCCACGGCACCACACCCGGCTCCGCCACCGGAGTGGCGGCTGCGCCGTCCAGCACCGTTCCCTGGATCACCGTGGGCGCCTGCTCCAGGATGACGTGCGCGTTCGTACCGCTGATACCGAACGACGACACACCGGCGCGTCGCGCGTGTCCGGCCTCCGGCCAGGCGGTCTGCTCGCTCAGCAGCTCCACCGCGCCCGCGGTCCAGTCGACATGCGTCGACGGCTCGGTCACGTGCAGCGTCCGCGGCAGCACTCCGTGCCGCATCGCCATCACCATCTTGATCACACCCGCGACACCTGCGGCCGCCTGCGTATGACCGATGTTGGACTTCACCGAGCCCAGCAGCAGCGGCCGCTCCGGATCACGGTCCCGGCCGTACGTCGCCAGCAGCGCCTGCGCCTCGATCGGGTCACCGAGAGTCGTGCCCGTACCGTGCGCCTCCACCACATCGACGTCATCGGCCGAAAGGCCGCCACTCGCCAACGCCTGGCGGATCACCCGCTGCTGCGAGGGACCGTTCGGCGCGGTCAGGCCGTTCGACGCACCGTCCTGGTTGATCGCGCTGCCGCGCAGCAGCGCGAGCACCTGGTGGCCGTTGCGCCGCGCGTCCGAGAGGCGTTCCAGCACCAGCATGCCGACGCCCTCCGACCAGGCGACCCCGTCGGCCGACTCGGAGAACGCCTTGGACCGGCCGTCGGGGGCCAGACCCCGCGCCCGGGAGAACTCGACGAACGTGCTCGGCGTGGACATCACGGTCACACCGCCGGCCAGTGCCAG
The DNA here is from genome assembly GCF_042882605.1 of Streptomyces sp. NPDC058198. NCBI lineage: Bacteria > Bacillati > Actinomycetota > Actinomycetes > Kitasatosporales > Streptomycetaceae > Streptomyces > Streptomyces sp. NPDC058198. Next base: position 183,637 of record NZ_JBHVVP010000007.1, on the reverse strand, counting down.
CGAGCATTCACCGGCGCGCAGCGCCTGTGCGGCGAGGTGCATGCCGACCAGGGAGGAGGAGCACGCGGTGTCCACGGTGACGGCGGGGCCTTCGAGACCGAGGGTGTAGGAGACCCGGCCGGAGGCGACGCTCGGTGCGCTGCCGTTGCCGCGGAATGCCTCGTACTCCTCGCCCGTGAGCAGCGGGCCGTAGTCGTTGTACATCACGCCGGCGAAGACGCCGGTCTGGCTGTCGCGCAGCGACACCGGGTCGATGCCGGCGCGCTCGACGGCCTCCCAGGAGAGTTCGAGCAGCAGGCGCTGCTGCGAGTCCGTGGCCATCGCCTCACGGGGGCTCATCCCGAAGAAGTCCGGGTCGAAGTCGCCCGCCGTGTGCAGGAATCCGCCTTCGCGGACATGGGTCCTGCCGGGGCGGTCGGGGTCCGGGTCGTAGAGTCCGTCGATGTCCCAGCCACGGTTGGCCGGGAACCCGGAGATCGCGTCGGCGCCCTCGGTGACCAGCCGCCACAGGTCTTCCGGCGATGTCACCCCGCCGGGGTAGCGGCAGGCCATGCCGACGATCGCGATGGGGTCGTCGGTGACCGGGGGCAGGGCGCGGACCGGTACGGTCGGTGCTTCCGCCTCGCCGCCGAGGAGTTCGTCGCGCAGATGGTCGGCGAGCGCGCTCGGCGTCGGATAGTCGAAGACCATGGTCGCGGGCAGCCGCAGGCCGGTGACGGTGTTCAGGCCGTTGCGCAGTTCGACCGCCGTCAGGGAGTCGAAGCCGAGGTCCTGGAACTGGCGGGCCGCTTCGACCTCCGCCGCGTCGGCGTGTCCCAGTACCTGCGCGACCTGGCCGCGTACGAGATCGAGGAGGATCTCGCGGCGCTCGGCGCCGTTCAGTCCGGCGAGGCGCTGGGCGAGGCCGCCGGCCGTCTCGGAGACCTGGGCGGCGGCGCGCCGGGCCGGGGCCCTGATGAGGCCGCGCAGCAGCGCCGGGATGTCGCCCTGGGCGCGCAGGACCGGCAGGTCGAGGCGTACGGGTGCCACGGCGGCGGCGCCGGTGGCGAGGGCGGCGTCGAACAGCGCCACGCCCTGCTCGACGGAGAGCGGCGGCATGCCGGAGCGTGCGATGCGTTCCACGTCGATGTCGGTGAGTGTCCTGGTCATGCCGACGCTCTGGGTCCATGGGCCCCAGGCGAGGGACAGGCCGGGCAGTCCGGCGGTCCGCCGGTGGGTGGCGAGCGCGTCCAGGAAGGCGTTTCCGGCGGCGTAGTTGGCCTGTCCGGGGCTGCCGAGGGTGGCGGCGACGGAGGAGAACACCACGAAGGCGGCGAGGTCGAGCCCGCGGGTCAGCTCGTGCAGGTTCCACGCCGCGTCGACCTTCGGCCGCAGTACACCGGCAAGTCGCTCGGCGGTCAGTGAGCCGACCACGCCGTCGTCGACCACACCGGCGGTGTGGACGACGGCGGTCAGGGGATGCTCGGCCGGAACGGTCGTGAGCAGCTCCGCGAGGGCGGCCCGGTCGGTCACGTCACAGGGGGCGACCGTCACCTCGACGCCCTGCTCGGTCAGTTCGGCGACGAGCTGCCCTGCTCCTTCGGCGGCGAGGCCGCGGCGGCTGACGAGCAGCAGGTGCCGTACGCCCCGCTCGGCGACCAGGTGCCGGGCCAGTACACCGCCCAGGCCACCCGTGCCTCCGGTGATCAGTACCGTGCCGTCGGCGTCCCAGCCGGCCGGCTCGTCGGGGACCGGGACGCGCGCCAGGCGGGCGGCGAGCAGTTCGCCGCCCCGTACCGCGAGGTCCGGCTCGTCCGTCACGGCGGCCGAGGTGAGTACAGCCGGCACGGCCTCCGGGGGGAGTGAGGCCGTGCCGGGGTCCAGGTCCAGGAGACCGAAGCGTCCTGGGTTCTCGGTGCGCGCCGTCCGTACGAGTCCGTGGACCGAGGCGGCGGCGAGGTCGTCTCCGTCCACCGCGCCCCGGGTCACGAACACCAGGCGGGCGTCGGCGAACCGGTCCTCGTCCAGCCACTGCTGTACGTGTCCGAGGACGAGGGCGCCGAGGGCGTGCGTCGAGGCCACGACGCCGTCGCCGGAGCCGTCGGGCTCACCGACCGCGGCGATCATGACCACGCCGGGCACCGGGCCGTCCGCCGCCGCGAGCGACGCCAGGTCGGGGTGGACCGTGACGGGCGCGTCGGCGGTGTGCAGGGCGCCGGCCACGCCGAGTGTGTCCGCGCCCACCACGGCCACCGGGCCGGGGCCGGACGGCGTGGAGCCCTTGGCCTTGGTCCACTCCACGCGGAACAGCGAGTCCCGGTGTACCGCGCCGGTGTCGTGCAGCCGCTCGGCGGGCATCGAGCGGGAGACCAGGGAGTCCACGGAGAGGACCGGGCCGCCTGCCGCGTCGTACACCGCGATCGACACCGTGTCCTCGCCCGCCGGGGACAGCCGGGCGCGCACCGCGGATGCCCCGGAGGCGGTCAGCGACACACCCTCCCAGGCGAACGGCAGGCCGCCCCGGCTGATGGCGCCGAGGTCCGTGTAGGCGGCCGCGTGCTGGGCGGCGTCGAGCAGCGCCGGGTGCAGACCGAAGGCGCTCGCCTCGGAATCGGCGCCGTCCGGCAGGGTGACCTCGGCGAACACCTCGTCACCGCGCCGCCACGCGGCGCGCAGGCCCTGGAAGACCGGGCCGTAGTCGAAGCCGAGTCCGGCGAGGCGCTCGTAGCAGCCGTCCAGGTCGACGGGTTCCGCGCCGGGCGGCGGCCAGACGGTGGCATCGAAGCCGGGGTCCGTGGTGTCCGCGGCCGGTGTGCCCGGGGCCAGTACGCCGGTGGCGTGCTGCGACCAGGGGAGGTCCACGACGCCCTCGGCGCGCGAGTAGATGCCCAGCGGGCGGCGTCCCGCGGCGTCGGCGGCGCCGACGCGGACCTGGAGCTGTACGGCGCCGTGCTCGGGGAATGCCAGGGGCGCGGCGAGGGTCAGCTCCTCGACCCGGTCGCAGTCGACCTCGTCACCGGCGCGGATGGCCAGCTCGACGAAGGCCGTTCCCGGCAGCAGGGCCCGGCCCCGCACTCCGTGGTCGGCGAGCCAGGGGTGGGACTGCACCGACAGCCGGCTGGTGAACAGGGCGCCCTCGCCGTCGGCCAGTTCGACGGCCGCGCCCAGCAGGGGGTGTCCGGCGGAGCCGAGGCCCGCCGCGCGCATGTCGCCGGCCTTGTTGAGGGAGGCGGCCGGCCAGTAGCGCTGGTTCTGGAAGGGGTAGGTCGGCAGGTCCACCTGCCGGGCGCCGGATCCGGCGTAGAGCCCGGCCCACCGCACGGTGGCGCCGCGGACGTGCACCTGCGCGAGGGCGGTGACCGCGGCGAGCTCCTCGGGGCGGTCCTTGCGCAGCAGCGGCACGATCGCCGCCCCGTCCGGCAGCGAGTCCTGGGCCATGGCGGAGAGCACCCCGTCCGGGCCCAGTTCCAGCAGGGTGGTGACGCCTCGTCCGGTGAGGGTGCGGACGCCGTCGGCGAACCGTACGGCCTCCCGTACGTGCCTGACCCAGTAGTCGGCGGAGCACAGCTCCTCGACCGCGGCGATGCGGCCGGTCACGTTCGACACCACCGGGATCCGGGGTTCCTGGTACGTGAGGCCCTCCGCGACGGCGCGGAACTCCTCCAGCATCGGCTGCATGAGCGGTGAGTGGAAGGCGTGCGAGACGCGCAGCCTGCTGGTCTTCCGCTTCTGTGTCTCGAAGTGCGCGGCGATGTCCAGTACGGCGCTCTCGTCGCCCGCGATCACCACGGACTCGGGCCCGTTGACCGCGGCGATGGACACCCGGTCGGTGAGCAGCGATGCGACCTCGTCCTCGGTCGCCCGTATGGCGACCATGGCGCCGTCGCGCGGCAGGGCCTGCATCAGCGAGGCGCGGGCCGTCACGAGGCGGCAGGCGTCCTCCAGTGGGAACACGCCGGCCACATGGGCGGCCGCGATCTCACCGATGGAGTGGCCGCCGACGAAGTCGGGGGTGACGCCGAGCGACGCGACGAGGCGGTACAGCGCCACCTCGATCGCGAAGAGCGCCGGTTGGGTCCAGCGGGTCTCGCCCAGTTCCGCGGGGTCGGTTCCCCAGACGATGTCCCGCAGCGGACGGTCGGAGTGCGCGTCGAGTGCGTCGGCGACCGCGTCGAACGCCTCGGCGAACACCGGGAAGCGCGCGTGGAGTTCACGGCCCATGCCGAGCCGCTGGGAGCCCTGGCCCGAGAACAGTACGGCGAGCGGGCCTTCGCCGGCGACGCCCTGGGCGACCTCCGTGGCGTCGGTGTCCCCGGCGAGCAGGACGGCCCGGTGTTCGAAGACCGAGCGGCCCACGGCGAGGGAGAAGCCCACATCGGCCGGCCGGATGCCCGGGTTCCGCTCGATGAACGAGAGCAGTCGTGCGCGCTGGGCCTCCAGCGCCGCCGCGGTCCTGCCGGCGATGGCCCAGGGGATGACGCCCGGTTCCACGGCGTCCTCGGCGACGGCTTTCGCGGCCGCCGGCGGCGCCTGCTCAAGGATCACATGCGCGTTGGTGCCGCTGACTCCGAAGGAGGAGACCGCGGCCCGCCGGGCCCGTCCGGTCTCCGGCCACTCGACGGGCTCGTTCAGCAGCTCCACCGAGCCGGTGGTCCAGTCGACGTCGGCGGACGGCTCGGCCGCGTGCAGGCTGCGCGGCATCAGCCCGTGCCGCATCGCCATGATCATCTTGATGACACCCGCGGCGCCCGAGGCCGCCTGTGTGTGTCCGATGTTCGACTTGACGGAGCCCAGCCGCAGCGGGCGCTCGCGGTCCTGGCCGTAGGTGGCCAGCAGCGCCTGCGCCTCGATCGGGTCGCCGAGCGTCGTACCCGTACCGTGCGCCTCGACGATGTCCACGTCGCCGGGCGCCAGCCGGGCGTTCTCCAGGGCGGCGCGGATGACCCGCCGCTGCGAGGGGCCGTGGGGGGCCGACAGGCCGTTGGACGCGCCGTCCTGGTTGATCGCGCTGCCGCGCAGTACGGCCAGGACAGGATGGCCTGCCCGCTGCGCGTCGGAGAGCCGCTCCAGTACGAGGACGGCGGCGCCCTCGCCCCAGCCGGTGCCGTCGGCGTCGTCGGAGAACGACTTGCACCGGCCGTCGGCGGCCATCCCGTTCTGCGCGGTGAAGGAGACGAAGGGGCCCGGCGTGGCCATCACGGACGCCCCGCCGGCCAGGGCCATCGTGCACTCGCCGTTGCGCAGGGACTGCGCCGCCCAGTGCAGCGCCACCAGCGAGGAGGAGCAGGCCGTGTCGACCGTGACGGCCGGCCCCTCGGCGCCGAGTGTGTAGGAGAGACGGCCCGAGATGACGCTGGCGGCGTGCCCGGTCGTGGCATAGAGCTCCATGTCCTCGTCGGACGCCTTGACCACCGAGCCGTAGTCCTGCCCTGCGGTGCCGACGAACACGCCCGCCCGGCTGCCGCGGAGCGTGGCCGGGTCGATCCCGGCCCGCTCCAGCGCCTCCCAGGACACCTGGAGCAGCAGCCGCTGCTGGGGGTCCATGGCGACGGCCTCACGGGGAGAGATCCCGAAGAACCCGGGGTCGAACTCCGCCATGTCGTAGAGGAACCCGCCCTCCCGGGCCAGGCTGCGGCCGGGGCCGTCCCCCGCGAGGCGGTCCAGGTCCCAGCCACGGTCGGCGGGGAAGCCGGCCATGACGTCGCGGCCCTCGGCGACCAGCTCCCACAGGGCCTCGGGGGAGGTCACCCCGCCCGGGTAGCGGCAGCCGATTCCGACGACGGCGATGGGCTCCTCCGCAGCCGCCACCAGCTGCTGATTCTGCTGACGGAGCCGCTCGATCTCCTTCAGGGACGACCGCAGCGCCTCGACATACTTATTGGGGGACGTGCTCATCGTTCTCTCCAGATCTCTTTCAGTTCGCCGAGTTCTCGGTGGCGAGCCGCAGCAGGCTTTCCGCGTCCATGTCGTCGAGCGAGTCGCTCCCGCCGTCGGCCACCGGGCCCGGGGCCTCGGCGTCGTCGGCGGTGGCGAGTTTCAACACCATGTCCAGCAGGCCCGCTTTGCGGAGTCGGCTGATCGGGACGGATGCGAGGACGTCGCGCATGCGCGCTTCCGGGTCGTTCGCCCGGTCCGCGTCCTGCGCGGGTACGGCCCCGAAGAGGAGCGGGGCGAGATGCTGCGCGAGTGCGGCCGGGGTCGGGTGGTCGAAGACCAGCGCCGCCGGCAGGGGCAGGCCGAGGCCGGTCCGCAGCCGGTTTCGCAGCTCGACCGCCGTCACGGAGTCGAACCCGACGTCGCGGAAGGCCCGGGTCGCCGGGATGGCGTCGGCCACGTCGTGGCCGAGTGTCGCCGCCGCGTCGGCGCGTACCGCTTCGAGCAGGGCGCGGGCGCGCTCCGCGGTCGGCAGTGCGTCGAGCCGCCGCCGCAGCGGCGGTACGTCGGCGTCGGTGTCGCCGGTGGGGAGGCCGTTCCCGGTGGCCAGCGCCTGGCCGGCCTCCGGGATTCCGGCCAGCAGGGGGCTGGGCCTGGTCGCGGTGAAGCTGGGGGTGAACACGTCCCAGTCCATCGATGCCACCGTGAGGGCCGTGTCGTCGTCCTCCAGCATCCGCTGGAGGGCGGCGAGGGCCGGCGCCGGTTCCATCGCCCGTACGCCCTGGCGCCGCAGCCGCTCATGGACCTCGAAGACCGTGGCCATGCCGACCTCGGCCCAGGTGCCCCAGGAGACGGACGAGGCGGTGAGGCCCTCGGCCCTGCGGTACTCGGCCAGGGCGTCGAGGAACGCGTTGGCCGCCGCGTATCCGGGCTGGCCGCCGCTGCCCCAGATGGCCGCGCCCGAGGAGAACAGGACGAACGCGTCCAGGTCGAGGTCGCGGGTCAGTTCGTGCAGATGCAGGGCGGCGGTCAGCTTCGACCGCATGAGCGCGTCGAGCTGTCCGAGCGTCAGTGACCGCACGGTGTCGTCGCCGTCCGCCACCCCTGCGGAGTGGAACACGGAGGTCAGCGGGGAATCGGCGGGGATCGCCGCGAGTACGCCGGCCAGCGCCGCGCGGTCGGCGGCGTCGCAGGCCGCGATGGTGACCCGGGCGCCCAGTTCCTCCAGTTCCGCGCGCAGTTCGGCCGCGCCGGGCGCGTCCTCGCCGCGGCGGCTGGTCAGCACCAGGTGTTCGGCGCCGCGCTCGGCCATCCAGCGGGCGACCCGGCCACCGATACCGCCGGTGCCGCCGGTGATCAGTGCCGTACCGCGGCCCTGCCAGCGGCGTTCGGGGGCGGCGACCGCGGGCGCGGCGTGCACCATGCGGCGTCCGTAGACACCCGAGGGTCGGATGGCGACCTGGTCCTCACCGTCGAGGCCGGCCAGTACGGCGGTCAGCCGGGCCACGGCCCGCGCGTCCACCGCCTCGGGGAGGTCGACCAGACCGCCCCAGCGGTCCGGGTGCTCCAGCGCGACCACGCGGCCGAGGCCCCACAGCGCGCCCTGCACCGGGCTGGTCAGCCGGTCGTCCCGGCCGACGGAGACGGCGCCGCGGGTGACGCACCACAGCGGTGCGTCGAGCCCGGCGTCGCCCAGTGCCTGGACGAGGGTGAGTGTCAGGGCCAGCCCGCCGGGCACCGAGCCGAAGTCCGGGTGCCTTTCCTCGACGGGGGCCAGCAGCGACAGCACGCCCGCGAACTCGCCTCCGTCGGCGGTCAGTTCAGTGAGCCTTTTGGCCCAGACGGTGCGGTCGGCGCCCTCGGTCCCGGCTTCGAACAGGACCGTGTCCCGGCCGAGCGCGGCGAGCGCGGTGGAGACCCACGGGTCGTCGGCCCCGCCTGCCGCGACCACCGCGAGCCAGCGGCCCTCGGCAGGGCCGGCGGCCGGCTCGCTCAGCCGGGTCCAGTCGACGCGGTAGCGCCACTCGTTGACGAGTGAGCGCTCCCGCGACTTGGCGCGCCAGGCCGAGAGCGTGGGCAGTACGGCGCCGAGCGAGGAACGCTCACCGTTGGCTCCGACGCCCAGTTCGTCGGCGAGGGACTCCAGGTCCTCGCTCTCGACGAGCCGCCAGAACGCCGCGTCCGCGTCGGTGCCGGCCGCGCCGCCGTTCTCGACGGGCTTCTGCTCCGGCCAGTAGCGCCGGCGCTGGAAGGCGTACGTCGGCAGCTCCACCGGGGTGAGACCGCCGGCCGGGAACGCCGTGCGCCAGTCGACCGGTGTCCCGTGCACATGCGCCTCGGCGAGGGAGGCCAGGAAGCGCCCGGTGTCACCCTCGTCCCGGCGCAGCGACCCCAGGACCACCGCGGATCCGGCGGCTTCCGCCACCGTCTCCTGGGTCTCCTGGATGGGCCCGGCCAGCACGGGATGCGGGCTGGCCTCGATGAAGACCCGGTGCCCGTCGGCCAGCAGCGCCCGGGTCGCCTCCTCCATCCGTACCGTCTGCCGCAGGTTGGTGTACCAGTAGTCGCCGTCGAACGCGGCTGTCTCCAGCCGGCCGCCGGTCACCGTCGAGTAGAAGGGCACCCGGGGGGAGGTGGAGCGGACCGTGGCGAGCACTCGCGACAGCTCGTCGCGTACCGCTTCGACGTGCGCCCCGTGCGAGGCGTAGTCCACCGAGACCTTGCGGGCGCGGACGTTCTGCTGTTCGCACGCGGCGAGCAGTTCGTCCAGGGCCCGGGCGTCGCCGGACACGACGACCGAGGAGGGGCCGTTGACCGCCGCCACCGAGAGGAGTTCACTCCAGGGTTCCAGCAGGGCCGTCACCCGCTCGACCGGAGCGGCCACCGACATCATGCCGCCCAGGCCGGAAAGACGGGGCAGGGCCTGGCTGCGCAGTGCGACGACGGCCGCGGCGTCCTCCAGGGTCAGCGCGCCGGCCACGTACGCCGCGGCGATCTCGCCCTGCGAGTGGCCGACCACCGCCGCGGGCTCGACGCCGTAGGAGCGCCAGAGCGCGGACAGCGCCACCATCATCGAGAACAGCGCGGGCTGGACCACGTCCACCCGTTCGAGCAGGGCCGGGTCTCCTTCACCGGCCAGCACGTCGTGCAGCGACCAGTCGATGTACGGGGCCAGCGCCTCGGCGCACGCGTCCACGGTGTCCCGGAACACGTCGGAGCTCGCGAGCAGGTCGCGGCCCATCCCCCACCACTGGGATCCCTGGCCGGGGAAGACGAACACCGGGCCGCCGGCCGCGTCCTCGTCCGCCACCCCGCGCACCACGCCCGCGGCGCTCTGCTCGGTGACCAGCGCGTCCAGGGAGCGCAGGAAGTCGTCCCTGCTCTCGCCGAGCACCACCGCGCGGTGGGCGAAGGTGGACCGGCCGGTCGCCAGCGACCAGCCCACCCGCGCGGGCGACAGGAGAGGGTCGGCGTCGGCGTGGGCGAGCAGCCGGGCCGCCTGCTCGCGCAGCGCTCCGTCGGACTTCGCCGAGATCAGCCAGGGCAGCACGCCTTCGTGTGCCGCGTCCTGTCCGGGCTCGTCCGGCGTCTCCTCGCCCGGCTCTTCGGCGGGCTCTTCGGCCGCGGGGGCCTGTTCCAGGATGAGATGCGCGTTGGTGCCGCTGATCCCGAAGGACGAGACTCCGGCCCGCCTCGGGCGGCCGGCGTCCGGCCACGCGGTCTGCTCGTGCAGCAGTTCCACCGCGCCCGCGGTCCAGTCGACGTGTGACGACGGAGTGCCCGCGTGCAGCGTCCTGGGAAGGACACCGTCACGCATGGACATCACCATTTTGATGACCCCGGCGACCCCGGCGGCTGCCTGTGTGTGCCCGATGTTGGACTTGAGCGAGCCCAGCCAGAGCGGGCGCTCCGGATCCCGGTCCTGGCCGTACGTCGCCAGCAGTGCCTGCGCCTCGATCGGGTCGCCGAGTTTGGTGCCGGTGCCGTGTGCCTCCACGGCGTCGACGTCCGCCGTCGACAGACCGGCGTTGGCCAGCGCCTGGCGGATCACCCGCTGCTGCGAGGGGCCGTTGGGCGCGGTGAGTCCGTTGGACGCGCCGTCCTGGTTGATCGCCGAGCCGCGTACCACCGCGAGCACGCGGTGCCCGTTGCGCCGCGCGTCCGAGAGGCGCTCCATCAGGACGACGCCGACGCCTTCCGCCAGCGTCATCCCGTCGGCGGCTTCGGAGAACGGCTTGCAGCGGCCGTCGAGCGCGAGCGCCCGCTGCCGGCTGAAGCCCACGAAGGCGTGCGGGGTGGCCATCACGGCCGCGCCGCCGGCCAGCGCGAGCGAGCTCTCGCCGCTGCGCAGCGACTGGCACGCCAGATGCATCGCGACCAGCGAGGACGAGCAGGCGGTGTCGACGGTGACGGCGGGGCCCTCGAAGCCGAAGAGGTAGGACACCCGGCCCGACAGCACGCTGGCCGCCGTGCCGGTGACCATGTGCACCTCGGAGCCCTCGGCTCCGTTCTGCACGCTCGACGAGTAGTCCTGGTAGCTGGCGCCGATGAACGTACCGGCGGTGCTGCCGCGCAGCGAGTCCAGCTCGATTCCGGCGCGCTCGAAGGCCTCCCAGGAGGTCTCCAGCAGCAGGCGCTGCTGCGGGTCCATGGACACCGCTTCACGCGGCGATATCCCGAAGAACCCGGGGTCGAACTCGGCCGCCTCGTGCAGGAATCCGCCCTGGACGGAGTAGGTCCTGCCCTGCCGGTCCGGGTCGGGGTCGTAGAGCCCCTGGGCGTCCCAGCCACGGTCGGCCGGGAACTCCGAGATGACATCGGCGCCGTCGAGGGCGAGTCGCATCAGCTCTTCGGGGGAGCCTGCGCCGCCGGGGTAGCGGCAGCTCATGCCGATGATGGCGATCGGCTCGTCGTCGGCGTCGGTACCGGCGGACGCGGTCGCCGCCGACGACGCCTGCGCGTCACCCACGGCCTGGGACCGCAGGAAGCCGGCCAGCACGGCGGGGCTGGGGTAGTCGAAGACCATGGTCGACGGCAGCTTCAGACCGGTGGCCGACACAAGGCGGTTGCGCAGGTCCACCGCGGTGACCGAGTCGAAGCCGATATCCCGGAAGGCGCGCCGCTCGGGGAACACCTCGGCGGAGGCGTGGCCCAGGACGGCGGCCGCCTCCGTACGGACGAGATTCAGCAGCAGGCGTTCCTGCTCGGGGGCGGTCAGCTCGTGCAGCCGCGCCGCGAGATCGCTCATCTCCGGCCCCGCGCCGCCCTGTTCGGCGCTCTCCGCCAGCTGCCGTCGTACCTCGGGCACCTCGTCGAAGAGGCGCGTGGGGCGGCCGGAGGTGAAGACGGGGTAGTACGTGTCCCAGTCGACGTCCGTCACCCCGATGACGGTCTCGTCGTCGTCCAGGACCCGCTTCAGCCCGCTCAGCGCCAGCTGCGGGTCCAGGTACTGGAGACCGCTGCGGCGGATCTGGTGCGGGTCGGCGAGCTCGCGCTCGATGTCGTCGGGCCACTTGCCCCAGTGCAGCGAGGTGGTGCGCAGGCCACGGGCCCGGCGCTGGGTGGCGAGGGCGGAGAGGTAGGCGTTGCCCGCCACATACGCGGCGTGGTGACCGCTCCCCCACATGCCGGCCGTGGACGAGTAGAGGATGAAGTCGTCCAGCTCCTCGTCGTCCAGCAGCTCGTCCAGGTGCCGGGCGCCGGCGACCTTCGCGTGCACGACGTCGGAGAAGGACTCCATGCTGGTCTCGGCCAGCGAGTACAGCTCGATAACGGCGGCCGTGTGGATGACCGTACGGACCGTACGGCCGTCGTTCTTGAGGTTCGTCAGGAGTGCGGCCACCGCGTCGCGGTCGGTGACGTCGCAGGCGGCGATGGTGGCTTCGGTGCCCAGCTCGGCCAGTTCGGCGACGAGTTCCGGAGCGCCGGGGGCCTCGATGCCCCGCCGGCTCACCAGCACCAGATGCTCGGCGCCGTGCGCCGCCAGCCAGCGCGCGAGGCCGGGGGCGAGGGTGCCCGAGCCGCCGGTGACGAGCGTGGTGCCGCGCGGCTTCCAGTCGCGGGACGAGGCCTTCCGGCCGGCGCCGGCGCGGACGATACGGCGGGTCAGCACACCGGAGGACCGGATGGCGAGCTGGTCCTCCTCGCCCAGCGCGCCCGCCAGAGCGGACACCAGACGCTGAGCCGCCCGCTGGTCAAGCGTCTGCGGCAGATCGATGACCCCGCCCCAGCGCTGCGGATGCTCCAGCGCCGTCGTCCACCCCACCCCGGCCACCTGAGCCTGCGCGGGGGACGTGACCTCGTCGGAACGGCCCGTGGAGACCGCGCCCTGGGTGAGGAACCACAGCGGGGCGCCGATTCCGGCGTCGCCCAGGGCCTGGACCAGGGACACCGTCAGAGCGAGCCCGAGGGACAGGCCGGGGTACCGCTCGCCCGGCTCCTCGGCGCGGGCGAGCACGGACACGATTCCGGCAACCTCGCCGCTCCCGGCCAGCCGCTCCGCCAGGACCGTACGATCCACACACGGCTCGTCCAGCACCAGACGCCGCACCTCAGCGCCCGATCCGCTCAGTGCACCGACGACCTCGGCGTCGTCGATTCCCTCGGCGGACACCACCAGCCAGGCGCCCGACAGCGACTTCTGCGGAACGGTGCTCACCGGGGACCAGGACACGCGGTAGCGCCAGGAATCGACCGTCGACCGGTCCCGGCGCGACCTGCGCCAGGACGACAGCGCCGGCAGCACGGCGGCCACCGAGCCCTCGTCCGTACGCAGCGTCGAGGACAGCGCGGAGAGATCCTCCTGCTCCACCGCCGCCCAGAACGCCGCGTCCAGGGGATCGACCGCGGCGACCTGGTCGAGCACGTCGGGGATGTTCCAGAAACGCTCGTGCTGGAACGCGTAGGTGGGCAGGTCCACCCGCCGGGCGTCCGTGCCCGCGAAAACACCCGCCCAGTCGACGTCGACGCCACGGACGAAGACCTCGGCGGCCGAGAGCAGGAACCGCGACAGACCACCCGTGTCCCGGCGCAACGTCCCCGTGGCGACAGCGGGTTCGCCCGCGTCGTCGATCATGTCCTGCACCGACATCGTCAGCACCGGATGGGAACTGACCTCCACGAAGGCGCGGTGCCCGCTGCCCAGGAGGTCGAGGACCGCGTCGGCGAACCTGACCCGCTGGCGCAGATTGCTGAACCAGTACCCGGCGTCCATCTGCTCGGTGTCCAGCCAGTCACCGGTGACCGTCGAGAAGAACGGCACCTCGGAGACGCGCGGACGCACCGGCCCCAGCTCACGCAGGAGTTCGTCGCGCAGGTCCTCGACCTGGGCGGAGTGCGAGGCGTAGTCCACCGCGATCCGGCGGACCCGCACCTCCTCGGCCGTCAGCTCCGCGAACAGCTCGTCCAGGGCCTCCGGCTCACCCGAGACGACAACCGAGCGCGGGCCGTTGACCGCCGCGACCGACACCCGGCCCGACCACGCCTCCAGCCGGCTCTCCACCTCGGCCACGGGCAGCGGGAGCGACATCATTCCGCCATGCCCCGCCAGTCGCCGGCCGATCGCCTGGCTGCGCAGTGCCACCACCCGCGCGCCGTCCTCCAACGACAGCGCGCCCGAGGCCACCGCGGCCGCGATCTCGCCCTGTGAGTGCCCCACCACGGCGTCCGGCTCGACACCGCGCGAACGCCACAGCGCGGCCAGCGACACCATCACCGAGAAGGAGGCGGGCTGGACCACATCCACCCGCTCCAGGGACGGCGCGCCCTCGACACCCCGCAGCACATCCACCAACGACCAGTCGGTGAACTCGCCGAGAGCCGCCGCACATTCACCGATCCGCTCCGCGAAGACCGGCGACTCATCCAGCAGACGAGCCCCCATCCCCACCCACTGCGAACCCTGACCCGGGAAGACGAACACCGTCTTCCCCTCCACATCGGCCACACCGTCGACCAGGCCGGCCCAGGACTCGGCGGCGCCCAGCGCGCGGGCTCCGGCCAGGAGTTCGTCGTGGTCCTCGCCGACCAGCACGGCGCGGTGGTCGAACACCGACCGCGACGAGACCAGCGAGAAGCCCACGTCGGCCGGCCGCGGCTGCTGACCGGTCTCCGCACCGGTCTCCGCCCAGGAGACGAGAGCCGTCGCCTGGTCCCGTACCGCCGACCGGCCGCGACCTGACACCACCCAGGGCACCACGCCGCCCGCGACGGGCACCGGCTCCGCCTGCGGCTCGGCCTCCTCGGCGGCCGGCGCCTCTTCGAGCAGCGCGTGGGCGTTCGTTCCACTGATGCCGAACGACGACACCGCGCACCGGCGCGGCCTGCCCGTCTCCGGCCACTCCACGGCCTCCGACAGCAGCCGCACCGCGCCCGAGGACCAGTCCACCTGCGACGACGGGGACTGCGCATGCAAGGTCCGCGGCAGCACCCCGTTGCGCAGCGCCATCACCATCTTGATGACCCCGGCGACACCGGCGGCCGCCTGCGTGTGACCGATGTTGGACTTGAGCGAGCCCAGCCACAGCGGGCGCTCCGGATCCCGGTCCTGGCCGTACGTCGCCAGCAGCGCCTGCGCCTCGATCGGGTCACCGAGCCTGGTGCCGGTGCCGTGCGCCTCCACCGCGTCCACATCCGCCGTCGACAGACCGGCCTGCGCGAGGACCTGGCGGACCACCCGCTCCTGCGAGGGGCCGTTGGGCGCGGTGAGCCCGTTGGACGCGCCGTCCTGGTTGACGGCGGAGCCGCGCAGTACGGCGAGGACCTGGTGCCCGTTGCGGCGGGCGTCCGAGAGGCGCTCCGCGACGAGTACGCCGACGCCTTCGCCCCAACCCGTACCGTTCGCGTCGTCGGAGAACGCCTTGCAGCGGCCGTCGGGCGCCAGCCCGCCCTGCTTGCTGAACTCCACGAAGACCGAGGGCTCCGACAGCACCGTGACGCCGCCGATGACGGCGAGCGAGGACTCGCCGTTGCGCAGCGACTGCGCCGCCACGTGCAGCGCGACCAGCGAGGAGGAGCAGGCCGTGTCGACCGTCATGGCGGGGCCTTCGAGCCCGAGGGTGTAGGCGAGCCGGCCCGACAGCACACTGGCCGCGGTTCCGGTCAGCGCGTGCCCCTGGAGCTCTCCGGCCGTTCCGGCCGACGGCTGTCCCCAGTGGTAGGCGCCGACGAAGACACCGGCCTGGCTGCCGCGCAGCGAGTTCGGGGCGATCCCGGACCGTTCGAGGGCTTCCCACGACACTTCGAGCAGCAGCCGCTGCTGGGGGTCCATCGCGAGGGCCTCGCGCGGGGAGATACCGAAGAATCCGGCGTCGAATTCCGCCGCCTCGTAGAGAAAGCCGCCCTCGTGGGTCGCGCTGCTGCCCTCTCCGTCGCCGGTGAGCCGGTCCAGATTCCAGCCGCGGTCCGCCGGGAATCCGGAGATGGCGTCGCCACCGGAATCGACGAGATCCCACAGGGCCTCCGGGGAGCGGACGCCGCCGGGGAGGCGGCAGCTCATTCCCACAATGGCGATGGGCTCGTTGTTCTTGAGTTCCAGTTCGCCGATGCGCTGACGCGCGCGGCGGAGATCTGAGGTGACCCGCCTCAAGTAGTCGACGACTTTGTCCTGCTGGTCTTCTGGCACCGGTCCGTCCTCATCATCGGGTCGCGAACGAAAGCAACAATTCGTTATGTGGTTTCGAACTCTTCATCGATGATGTCGAGCAGCCTGTCGACCGACACCGTCTCGATGTCCTCGCCCGAAGAGCGCATTGCGGATGGCGCGGATTGTCGTAGCGTGTAAACGATTTTCTCCAGGCGGTCCGCGATCCCCTGGCGTTCGGAACCGTCCGCCGGCACTGATTGCATGACAGCCTCGAACCTGGCGAGTTCGTCGTCCGCCGAACCCGTCGCGGCGGTGGCGGGGGCGGTGAGGTTGGCCGACAGATACTCGGCCACCAGAACCGGGGTCGGGAAGTTGAATACGAGCGTGCTGGGGAGCCGCCGGCCGGTGAGGGCATTGAGCCGGTCGCAGAGTTCGACCCCCGCCAGTGAGTCGAATCCCATTTCCTTGAAGACCTGCTGGGCGCCGACGGCGTCCGGGCTGCCGTGGCCGAGCACCGCGGCGGCCTCGGTCCGTACCAGATCCAGCAGATGGCGGGCCCGCTTGCTCTCCGGCATGCCTTCCAGCCGGGTCACCAGCGTGGGCGCTTCGCTGCCCGCCATGCCGGGCTTCGCCGCCGCCGGCCGGGTGGTCCGCGGTCCTTCGGCCGGTGTCGCGGTCCCGCTGTGGGCCTCCCGCAGGGCGGGGGCCTTCTCCTCCTCCGACAACGGGCGTACGCGCAGCGCCTCGACCGAGAGCACCGGCGCCCCGCAGACGTCGGCGGCCAGCAGCGACATCGCGTCGTCGTCGCGCGGGGAGAGCCGTATCCGCAGCGCCGAGGCGCCGAAGGCGTGCAGGGACACCCCCTGCCAGCAGAGCGGGAGACTGCCGCCGTCCGTCATGGCCGCGTGCCGGGCCGCGTCGAGCAGGGCGGGATGCAGACCGTACGACTCCGCGTCCGGCACCCCGGAGGGCAGCGCGGCCTCGGCGTAGATCTCGTCGCCGCGCCGCCACAGCGCCCGCAGCCCCTGGAAGAGCGGGCCGTAGTCGAAGCCGCTGTCGGCCAGCCGCTCGTAGTGGTCTTCGAGGTCCACCGGCACCGCGCCCTCCGGCGGCCAGACGCCCGCGCCGAGTCCGGGCTCCGGCGCGGTCTCGTCCGAGCCGGGTGTCAGCACACCGGTCGCGTGCTGCGTCCACGGCTCGTTCACCGCGCCCTCCGGCCTGGAGTGGATGGTGACGACGCGCCAGCCGATCCCGTCCGCCGCGCTGACGCGTATCTGGATCCGGGCCGCGCCGTGTTCGGGCAGGACGAGGGGTTCGGTCAGGACCAGCTGCTCGATCCGGTCGCAGCCGACCTCGTCGCCGGCGCGGACGACCAGTTCCAGGAAGGCCGTGCCCGGCAGCAGGATCCGCCCCGCGATCACGTGGTCGGCCAGCCAGGGGTGCGAGCGCGCCGAGAGGGTGCCGGTGAACACCAGGCCCTCGCCGTCGGCGAGTTCCAGCGTGGCGCATAGCAGGGGGTGGCCGGTCGCGCCCGCGCCGGAGCCGCCGGTGCCGTCCGCCGGCGCGGCCGGCCAGAAGCGCTCGTGCTGGAAGGCGTACGTCGGCAGATCGACCCGCCGGGCCGCCAGGTCCGCGAAGAAGCTGCGCCAGTCGACCGGCACACCGGCGGTGTGCAGCCGGCCCAACGCGGTGACCAGGGCGGTTTCCTCGGTACGGTCCTTGCGCAGAGCGGGCACGACGGTCATGCGCGGGGCCGCCTCGCCCAGGCTGCCCTGGGCCATCGCGGACAGCACGCCGCCGGGCCCCAGTTCCAGCAGGACGTCCACGTTCTCGTCCAGGAGCGCCGTGATCCCGTCGGCGAAGCGGACCGCCTGCCGTACATGCTCCACCCAGTACTCGGGGGTGCTCAGCTGCCCGGTGGACAGCTCGCCGGTGAGATTAGAGATCACGGGTACGGCCGGCTCGTGGAAGGCCAGTCCCTCCACGACGTGCCGGAAGTCCGCGAGCATCGGATCCATCAGCGGGGAGTGGAAGGCGTGCGACACCGACAGCCGGTTCGTCTTGCGCGCCAGTCCGGTGAAGTGTGCGGCGATCTCCAGGACCGCGCTCTCCTCGCCCGCGACCACCACGGACTCGGGTCCGTTGACCGCGGCGACGGACACCTCGTCCGCGCGCCCGGCGAGCAGCGGCAGGACCTCGTCCTCGGCGGCCTGCACGGCCACCATCGCCCCGCCCGGGGGCAGCGCCTGCATCAGTGAGGCGCGCGCCGCGACCAGCCGGCAGGCGTCGGCCAGCGAGAAGACTCCGGCCACATGCGCGGCCGCGATCTCGCCGATCGAGTGGCCGCCCACGACAGCGGGGCGTACGCCGAGGGACTCCATCAGGCGGAACAGCGCCACCTCGATGGCGAACAGGGCGGGCTGGGTCCAGCCGGTACGGTTCAGCCGCTCCGGGTCGTCACCCCACATGACCGCGCGCAGCGGGCGGTCGAGGTACGCGTTCAGTTCGGACTCCACCGCGTCCAGGGCGTCGGCGAACGCCGGGAAACGCTCGTACAGTTCGCGTCCCATACCGAGCCGCTGGCTGCCCTGGCCGGGGAAGAGCACCGCTGTGGCGCCGTCGCCGGCCACGCCGCGGGCCGCTTCGCCCACGCTCCGCGCCTCGCCGGGCGCGAGGGAGGGGAGCAGCACGGCCCGGTGGCGCAGCGCCGCCCGGCCCGTCGCCAGCGAGAAGCCGACATCCACCGGGCTGAGCCCGGGGTGGCCGTCCACGAAGGAGGTGAGGCGGGCCAGTTGGGCGTCGAGGGCCGCCTCGGTCCTGGCCGATACGAGCCATGGCACGACGGCGGGCGCCGTTTCGGGCTCGCTGGCGGGCGGGGCGGGCGGGCCTGTCCGCGGCTCGGCCGCCGGGGCCTGCTCGATGATCATGTGGGCGTTGGTGCCGCTGATGCCGAAGGACGACACCCCCGCCCGGCGCGGACGCCCGTCCTCGCCCCACAGGACCGGCTCGGTCAGCAACTCCACGGCGCCGCTCGCCCAGTCCACCTGGGACGTCCGCTTGTTCACATGCAGGGTGCGCGGCATCAGCCCGTACCGCATGGCCATCACCATTTTGATGACGCCCCCGACACCGGCGGCCGCCTGGGCGTGCCCGATGTTCGACTTGAGGGAGCCGAGCCACAGCGGGCGTCCGGGGGCGCGGCCCTGGCCGTACGTGGCCAGCAGCGCCTGCGCCTCGATCGGGTCGCCGAGCTTCGTACCGGTGCCGTGCGCCTCCACCACGTCGACCTCGGCCGGGGAGAGGCCCGCATCGGCCAGCGCCTGACGGATCACCCGCTCCTGAGCCTGGCCGCTCGGTGAGGTCAGCCCGTTCGACGCGCCGTCCTGGTTGGTGGCGGAGCCGCGGATGACGGCGAGGACGGGGTGCCCGTTGGCCCGTGCGTCGGACAGGCGTTCCAGCACCACGATGCCCACGCCCTCGGCCCAGGCGGTGCCGTCCGCGTCGTCGGAGAACACCTTGCAGCGGCCGTCGGGTGCCAGGCCGCCCTGCCGGGAGTAGCCGACGAATCCCACCGGGGTGGACATCACCGTGACGCCCCCGGCCAGGGCCATCGAGCACTCCCCCGAGCGCAGCGAACGCGCCGCCCAGTGCAGGGCCACCAGCGAGGAGGAGGAAGCGGTGTCCACCGTGATCGCCGGTCCTTCGAGACCGAGGGTGTAGGCGAGCCGCCCGGAGGCGACGCTGGGCGAGAGGCCGGTCATGGCGTGGCCTGCCAGGTCCTCCCGCGAGCGCTGGGTGACGGTGGCGTAGTCCTGGCCGTTGGTGCCGACGAACACGCCGGTCCTGCTGCCGCGCAGCGACAGCGGGTCGATCCCGGCCCGTTCGACGGCCTCCCACGACGTTTCCAGCACCAGACGCTGCTGCGGGTCCGTGGACACCGCCTCGCGGGGCGACATACCGAAGAAGCCGGCGTCGAAGTCGGCCGCCTCGTGGAGGAATCCTCCCTCGCGGGTCACGCTGCGGCCGGGTCCTTCGCCGGCGAGCGTGTCCAGGTCCCAGCCGCGGTCCGCCGGGAAGCCGGAGATCGCGTCGCGGTCCGTCAGGACCAGATCCCACAGCTCCTCGGGGGAGCGCACGCCGCCCGGATAGCGGCACGCCATCCCGACGACCACTACCGGGTCTTCGTCGGCTCCGATCGTCATCACGTTGCACACCCCTAGGGAAAGTCGGGCCACGGACATCTCTCCGTGCCGGATCGTATGGGCGGCAAGGCTGTACTTTTCCCTAAGGAATTCGCCGGATCCCCCGCCGGTCATTGCGCGGCGGCGCGCGGACGGCTCGTACAGCACGCACAAAGTCGCGGGACGGCACGAAGACTAGGGATTCTCCGGAACGTGGTGTGAGACCAAGTTACTGTCCCGCTTCATCGCGCGGCGCGCCCGTCGATGCCGGCCGGCGCCGGTCCCCTCGGGACGGCGCGGACCGGGGGGCGGCGGCGATGAACGCGGCCACCCGGCGACCGGCCGTGTGTGTACGCGTGGCACCGAGCCATCGGACTGCCACTTCCGAAGGGTGTTGTCCATGGACTCGATTCGGCGGCCGATCCTGTTCGTCAGCTATGCCGAAAGCGGTCTCCTCAACCCGCTGCTCGTGCTGGCGGAGGAATTGTCACGTCGCGGAGTGGAAGACCTGTGGTTCGCGACGGATGAGAAAGGACGCTCCGATATCGGAGCGGTCGAAGTCAAAACCCCTGTCGAGTTCGCGTCCCTCGGCGAGGTCGTGTCCGAGATGTCGGCCGTCACCTGGGACGACGAGACGTATCGGGAGGTGACCCAGCGTTCGCGGTTCAAGGCGCATCGCGCGGTCATCAAGCACTCGTTCGCGCCGCGGTCGCGGGTCGAGAAGTACCGGCGTCTGGAAGCCGTCGTCGACGAGGTCAAGCCGGCGCTGATGGTGATCGAGAGCATGTGCCAGTTCGGTTATGAACTGGCCATCACCAAGAAGATTCCCTTCGTGCTGGGCGTGCCGTTCGTGCCCAGCAATGTGCTCACGTCGCACGTGCCCTTCGCCAAGTCCTACACCCCGGGCGGCTTCCCGGTGCCGCACTCCGGTCTTCCGCTGGACATGAGCTTCCCGCAGCGGGTGGCCAACCAGCTGTTCCGGCTGCGGACGCTGGGGATGTTCATGACCTCTTCGATGCGGAAGGTGGTCGAGGAGGACAACCAGATCCGCGAGGAGCTGGGGATCGCGCCCGAGGCACGCGCGATGATGGCCAGGATCGACCATGCCGAGATGGTGCTGTGCTACTCGGTGCCCGAACTGGACTACCCCTTCCCCGTGCCGGACAAGATGCGACTGGTCGGCGCCATGGTGCCGCCGCTGCCGCAGGCACCGGACGACGACGGCCTCTCCGACTGGCTCGCCGCCCAGGACTCCGTCGTCTACATGGGGTTCGGCACGATCACCAGGCTGACGCGTGAGCAGGTCGGCGCGCTGGTGGAGGTCACACGGCGGCTGTCGGACCGGCACGCGGTCCTGTGGAAACTGCCCAGGGAACAGCAGCACCTGCTGCCGGAGGATCTGCCGGACAATCTGCGGATCGAGAGCTGGGTTCCCTCGCAGCTCGATGTCCTGGCCCATCCGAACGTCAAGGTCTTCTTCACCCACGCGGGCGGCAACGGCTATCACGAGGGGCTGTACTTCGGTAAGCCGCTGGTGGTGCGGCCGCTCTGGGTGGACTGCGACGACCAGGCCGTCCGCGGCCAGGACTTCGGCGTCAGCCTGACCCTCGACCGTCCGGAGACCGTCGATCCGGACGATGTGTACGACAAGCTCACCCGGGTGCTCGACGACAGCGCGTTCCGCGAGCGCGCGGAGCACTTCGGAGAGCTTCTGCGCGCGGCGGGCGGCCGGAGTTCGGCGGCGGACCTGCTGCTCGGCCTCCCGGTACTCGCCACAGCACCCGCTACTCACTGATCGGGGCATCCCATGTCTTTCACCCATCCGGTTTCCAAACCCTGGCTCGGCGGGCGTGAGCTCGAGTATGTGACCGAGGCCGTCAGCGACGGCTGGATCTCGTCGCAGGGGCCCTATGTCCGGCGGTTCGAGGAGGAGTTCGCCCGGTACAACGGGGTGGCGCACGGCGTCGCCTGTTCCTCGGGTACGACGGCGCTCACCCTTGCCCTGCGGGCGCTCGGCATCGGTCCCGGCGACGAGGTGATCGTCCCCGAGTTCACGATGATCGCGAGTGCCTGGGCGGTCACCTATGTGGGCGCGACCCCCGTCTTCGTGGACTGCGGGGACGACCTGAACATCGATGTCTCGCTCATCGAGGAGAAGATCACCGCCAGGACCAAGGTGATCATGCCCGTGCACATCTACGGGCGGCGGTGCGACATGGACCAGATCATGGATATCGCCTACGAGTACAACCTGCGTGTCGTGGAGGACTCCGCCGAGGCGCACGGCGTACGGCCGGTCGCCGACATCGCCTGCTTCTCGCTCTTCGCCAACAAGATCATCACCGCCGGCGAGGGCGGTGTCTGTCTCACCAATGACGAGCGGCTGGCCGAGCAGATGGCCCATCTGCGCGCGATGGCCTTCACCAAGGACCACAGCTTCCTGCACAAGAAGCTCGCCTACAACTTCCGTATGACGAGCATGCAGGCGGCCGTCGCCCTGGCGCAGACCGAGCAGCTGGACTCGATCCTGGAGACCCGCCGGGAGATCGAGCGGCGCTACGACGAGGGGCTGCGGGGCGTCGACGGGATCACGCTGATGCCGCCGCGCGACGTGCTGTGGATGTACGA
Source organism: Streptomyces sp. NPDC058198 (assembly GCF_042882605.1). Classification (NCBI taxonomy): domain Bacteria; kingdom Bacillati; phylum Actinomycetota; class Actinomycetes; order Kitasatosporales; family Streptomycetaceae; genus Streptomyces; species Streptomyces sp. NPDC058198. The sequence continues at coordinate 161,392 of NZ_JBHVVP010000007.1, read as the reverse complement.
CCTGCGCGCGGAACGCCGTGAGGAGCTGCGTGCCTTCCTCGCGGCCGAGGGCGTCGAGACCCGGCTGTTCTTCAAGCCGATGAGCCGGCAGCCCGGCTACTACGACGCGGACTGGCCGTCGCTGAACGCCAGCCGTTTCAGCGAGGACGGCTTCTATCTGCCGACCCATACCGGGCTGACCAAGGACGACCAGGAATTCATCACGGAGAAGGTCCGTGCGTTCTACGGCGCCTCGTGAGCCCCGCGAGGGAGTACGACACGGACGACACGGGAAGTTCCGATCCTCAGAGGAACCTAAAAGATGACAACTACTGACAGGTGCCCGGTCGCCTTCCCGCTGCGGCGGCCCGGCCAGACCTTTCCGCCGCCGGAGTACGCGGACTTCCGCGCGCAGGACGGCCTCGTACAGACGACGCTGCCCTCCGGGGTCCGGGTATGGCTGGTGACGCGGCACGAAGACGTACGTACGGTGCTCACCGATCCGCGGATCAGCTCCAACCCCTCGCACCCGGGTTTCCCCCGGGCGGCGAAGACCGGCGGTGTCCCGTCCCAGGACGAGGTGCCCGGCTGGTTCGTGGCGCTGGACCCGCCGGAGCACGGCAGGTTCCGCAAGACGCTGATTCCCGAGTTCACGGTGCGCAAGGTCAGGGAGATGCGGCCGGCGATCCAGCAGATCGTCGACGAGCGCATCGACGCCATGCTCGCGGCGGGCAACACCGCCGATCTGATCGCCGACTTCGCGCTGTCCGTGCCGTCGCTGGTGATCTCCAGTCTGCTCGGCGTGCCCAACGCGGACCGCGACTTCTTCGAGACGAAGACCCGGGTCCTGGTCACGCTGACCTCCACGGACGAGCAGCGCCAGGCGGCGTCCATGGCGCTGCTGCGCTATCTCAACCGGCTGATCACCATCAAGCAGAAGCGGCCGGGCGACGACCTCATCAGTCAACTGCTGGGCGAGGGGACGCTGAGCAAGCAGGAACTGTCCGGCGTGTCGATGCTCCTGCTGATCGCGGGGCACGAGACGACGGCGAACAACATCGGCCTCGGGGTGGTCACCCTGCTGACCAATCCGAAGTGGATCGGCGACGAGCGGGCGGTGGAGGAGCTGCTGCGCTACTACTCGGTGGCCGACCTGGTGGCCTTCCGGGTGGCCGTCGAGGATGTGGAGATCGGCGGTCAGCTGATCAAGGCGGGCGAGGGCATCGTGCCGCTGGTGGCCGCGGCCAACCATGACGGGACCGTCTTCGACCGTCCCGACGAGTTCGACCCCGGCAGGTCGGCCCGCTCGCATGTGGCGTTCGGGTATGGCGTGCACCAGTGCCTCGGACAGAATCTGGTCCGGGTCGAGATGGACATCGCCTACCGGACGCTGTTCGAGCGGATCCCCTCGCTGGAGCTGGCGGTGCCGGTCGAAGAACTGCCGCTCAAGTACGACGGAGTGCTGTACGGGTTGCACGAGCTGCCCGTCCGCTGGTAGGACCGGCAGGCGATCATGGGCGGCCCCCGGCAAGACCGTAAGCAACCGACGGAGGAATGATGGTGCAGATCAGCGTGGACACCGACCGCTGTGTCGGAGCGGGACAGTGCGTGCTGTCGGCTCCCGATGTCTTCGACCAGGACGACAACGGGATCGTCATGGTCCTGGAGGAGCCGTCGGACGATCCGGCGCGGGACGCGGCGCGGCAGGCGGGCCTGATCTGCCCGTCACAGGCGATCACCGTACGGGAGAGCTGAGCGGCTCCCGCCTATACAACGGGCGCTGCCCCCACCGTCGGTGGGGGCAGCGCCCGTTGGCGCTGTCGCGCGGGACCGCGCTACCAGCTGACCGGCAGCTCGGTGAGGCCGGCGGAGAGCTGGCCGCCCAGCACCTGGAGCTCCTCGACCGGGAGCGCGAGGCTCAGCTCGGGCAGCCGGGTGAAGAGCAGGGTGTACGCGGTCCTCAGCTGCATCCGGGCCAGCGGGGCGCCGATGCAGTGCCACATCCCATGACCGAACGTCAGATGCGGGTTGGGGGACCGGGTGATGTCGAACAGCTCGGGTTCGTCGAAGACCCGCGTGTCGAAGTTGGAGAGGGTGAAGTCCAGCAGGACCAGGTCACCGGTGCGGATGGTGACGCCGCTGATCTCCACGTCGTCGGTGGCGTACCGCGGGAGCACCGAGCCGCCGGCCTTGGCGGACCGCAGGATCTCCTCCACCGCGCCCGCCATCAGCTTCGGGTCGCCCATGGCCGCCGCGCGCTGCTCGGGGTAGAGGGTGAACAGCACCACGCCGAGGTCGACATGGCTGGCGACGGCTTCCAGTCCGGCGAACAGGACCCCGGCCGCGACCGGCCCGATACGCTCGTCGGAGGGCTCGCTCACACACAGCCGTGAGATCACGTCGTCGCCGGGCTCGGCCCTCTTCCGGCCGGCCAGCTCCACCAGGTAGCCGAAGAGGTCCTGCTGCCCGCCCTGGACGGTGTCCGGGTCGTCGAGACCGCCCATCCGGGACAGATGGCTGACGAGCAGACCGTGGTCCTCGGTGGGGACGCCGATCAGTTCGCAGAGGACGGCCAGCGAGAACGGCAGCGAGAACTGGCTGTGCAGATCGGCGGGCGGGCCCTGGGCGATGAAGTTCGCCAGCACGCCCTCGGCGATGGCCTCCACCTTCGGCATCATGTTGAGCACGCGCCGGGCCGAGAAGTTCGGGGTGAGCAGCGCCCGGGTCTCGGTGTGCAGCTTCCTGGCCAGTTCGGCGTCGTCGCTGACGAGCATGTCGAGGAAGGGGTTGTGGACATAGCGCGGGGCGGTGGCCGGGGTGGCGTGCGCCCGTCCCAGCCGCTCGTCGCGGAGCAGTTCCTTGAGTTCGGCGTGGCGGGTCACCAGCCATCCCTCGTCACCGGCGGGGGTGCGCACCTTGCACACGGGGTTCTCGGCCTGGAGCTCGCGCAGCAGCGGGCTCAGCCGCAGCACGGACTGCTGCTGGCCCTTGAGCGAGGGCAGCTCTTGGGATGTGGTCATGGGGATTCTCCTCTGGACGGTGGTGCGTGTGTGCTGGGCCCCGACCGCCCACGGACCGGGACCGGGCCGGGGCGGCCCCCGGTGTGTGTCGGTGCGTGCGGTCCCGGCGGCGCGGCCCCGCCGCCAGGACCGCACGGTTACGCCTCGGTGGCCGGCAGGCCGTCGAGCCACTCCTCGATGGTCCGCGCGGTCAGCGCGGAGTGTTCCTTGGCGAGCGACAGGTGGTTGGCCTCGATCTCACGGATCTCGTTCGCGGGAACCCCCGCGGTGTCGAACAGGAAGCCGTCCAGCGACTCCATGCACCGGACGAGGAGCGTGGGCGCGCTGGTGGGCACCGACTCGATGTCGGTCATCGCCATGAACCAGTGCGCCATCGCGGACAGCCTGGCGCTGTTCAGCGTCACCGACGGCGAGTCGATGTCGGCGAGGTAGTACCGGGTGGTCCTGTCCAGGTCCTTGCCCTCGCCCACCCGGTAGCGGATGGACGCGGTGTCCAGCAGGATCACCGCCTCGGGCGTGATCCCCCAGGTCTCCTCCAGCACCCCGGCGGCCAGATAGGCGAGCGAGCCGCCCGTCGAGTGCCCCACCAGGACGAAGGGTTCGCCGTCACTGGCGTGCAAGGCGCTCTCCGCCACGATGCGGGCCGCGGCCTCGCTGGTGGCCGGCAGCGACTCACCGGGGGCGAACCCCATGAGCGGCAGCGCGGAGACATGCCGCTTGCCGCGGAAGTGCGCCGCGATGCGCGCGTACTGGTGGACGCCGCCGGTGGCGCCGGGGGCGCTGACGAAGACCAGCCTCGGGTTGCTCGGGCCGTCCGCCAGGACGACGGGCGCCGACAGTTCCTCCAGGTCGGCGGGGGTCTCGAAGGTGGGCCGCGTGTTGGCGACCGCCTTCAGCATGCGCATGCCCTCGACCATCTTCCCGCCCTTGACCGCGGCGTAGAAGAGACCTTCCAGCGTCTCGTCCATGCTCGCGGCCGGCCGCGCGGCGGCGGCGGAGGTGCCGCTCGCGGTGGACGGGGCGAGCTGTCCCGCGAGCTCGCCGTGCAGCCAGCGGGCGAGCTTCATGGGCGTCCCGTTGTCGAACACCACCGAGCTGGGGAGCCGCAGGCCGAGCGCGTCGGAGAGCTGGTTGCGCAGCCCGACGGAGACCAGCGAGTCGAAGCCCAGCTCCAGGAAGCCGCGTTCGGGGTCGACCCCGCTGGGGTCGCGGTGCCCGAGCAGACCGGCGGAGTAGCCCACCACGAGTTCGATGAGCAGGTTCTCCTGCTCGGCCGCGCCGAGGTGCCGCAGCCGCTCCCGCAGGGTGACCGGCGAGCGGTCGGCCGCGGCGGCCGAGCGCCGGGTACGGGGCACCAGCTCGCGCCAGAGCGCCGGCAGCGCCTGCTGTTCCTGGAGTCCGGCCACATTGAGCCGGGTCGGGACCACCGTCGTACGGCCGCGGGCGGTGGCGGCGTCGAAGAGCGCGAGGCCCTGCTCCATGGCCAGCGGCGGCATACCGCCGCGGGCCATCCGCTCCAGGTCGGTGGCGCTGACATGGCTGGTCATGCCACTGCCCTGCTCCCATGGCCCCCACGCGAGGGACACCGCGGGCAGCCCCAGGCCGGCGCGGTGCTGGGCGAGCGCGTCGAGGAACGCGTTGGCCGCCGCGTAGTTGCCCTGGCCGGGGCTGCCCAGCACACCGGAGATGGAGGAGTAGAGCACGAACGCGGACAGGTCGAGGTCGCGGGTCGCCTCGTGCAGATACCAGGCGGCATCCACCTTCGGCCGCATCACGCGCTCCAGCAGTTCCGGCGTCAGCGAGCCGGTCAGCGCGTCGCCCAGCACCCCGGCGGTGTGCACCACCGCGGTCAGCGGACGCTCGGCGGGCACACCCGCCAGCAGCGCGGTCACCGCGTCCCGGTCCCCCAGGTCGCAGGCGACCGCGGCGGCTTCCGCGCCCTGCTCGGCGAGGGCCGCGAGCAGCTCCGCCGCGCCCGGCGCCGCCGGTCCGCGCCGGCTGGCCAGCAGCAGATGCCGTACGCCGTGCTCGGCGACCAGGTGCCGCGCCAGCTCCCCGCCGAGGCCACCGGTACCACCGGTGATCAGTACGGTGCCCTCGCGGTCCCAGGCCGGCCCCGCGCCCCCGGCCGGGGAGGCGTCCCCGCTCTCGGGAAGCCGCGTCAGCCGTCCGACGCGGACGGTGTTGGAGCGCACCACCATCTGCTGCTCGTCGAGGGCGAGCAGGCCCGGCAGCACCCCGGCCGACAGGAACGTGTCGTCCATGTCGACCAGCAGGAAGCTGCCCGGGTTCTCCGTCTGCGCCGACCGCACCAGACCCCATACGGCGGCCGCGGCCAGATCCTGGACGTCCTCGCCGTCGAGGGCGACCGCACCGCGGGTGAGGAAGACCATCCGCGATCCCGCCAGCCGCGGCTCGTTCAGCCACTCCTGGATCAGGCCGAGCACCCAGGACGTCAGGGCGCGCACCGACGCGGGCCGGTCCTGGTCCGCGTCGCCGACGACGGGCACCAGGAAGACATCGGGGGCGACCCCGCTGTCGCCGACCGCGCCGGTCAGGGAGTCCGCGTACGCGCTGACGGTCTCGTCCGCGCGGTGCATCGCGTAGCCCAGGTCGAGTTCGTCCGCGCCGACCACCGCCCACCGGGTACCGGTGACGGACGCGGGATCCACCGCGGCGGGCACCCAGTCGACGGCGAACAGCGAACCGCGCTCGGGGCCGCTGCCGGCGGGCGTCGCCTGCGGCTCCCCGGAGGGCGGGCCGAGGACCAGCGAGTCCACCGAGAGCACCGGGGCGCCTGTCGCGTCGACGGCGGTCAGCGCCACCTCGCCGGGACCGGCCGCGGTGATCCGTACCCGCAGGGCGGAGGCGGCGCCGGCGTGCAGGGTGAGACCGCTCCACGACACGGGGACGGTGGCGGCGCCGTCGGCGTCCAGCGCGCCCGCCGCCCGGAGCGCGGCGTCCAGCAGCGCCGGGTGGATACCGAACGCCGCGGCGTCGTCGGCCGCCGAGGGCAGCGACACCTCGGCGAAGACCTCGCTCTCGCGCCGCCATACGCCCGACAGGCCCTGGAACACCGGCCCGTAGGCCAGTCCGGCGTCGGCGAGCCGCGCGTGCAGACCGTCCAGGGGTACGGGGGAAGCGTCGCGCGGCGGCCAGACGGCGGTGTCGAATCCGGCGCTGTCCCCGGCGAGTTCACCCGCCGGTCCGCCGGCTGTCAGCACACCGCGGGCGTGCAGCGTCCAGGGCTGTCCGTCCTGGGCGTCCCGGCCGTCGGGGCGGGAGTGGATGGTCAGCTCGCGGCCCCCCGACTCGTCCGCCGCGCCCACCCGCACCTGTATCGAGACCGCGTCCCGCTCGGTCAGCACGAGCGGGGCGAGCAGCGTCAGTTCCGCCACCCGGTCCTGGCCCGACTGGTCCCCGGCCCGGACGGCGAGTTCCGCGAAGGCCGTGCCCGGCAGCACGATCCGGCCCGAGATCCGATGGTCGGCCAGCCAGGGATGCGACTGCGCCGACAGCCTGCCGGTCAGTACGGTCTCGTCCGCCCCGGCCATCATCATCGCCGCGCCCAGCAGCGGGTGCCCCGCGGCGACCAGGCCGAGGCCCGACGCGTCGCCGGCCGGCATCCGCACCGTGGGCCAGAACCGCTCGCGCTGGAAGGCGTACGTCGGCACGTCCACCCGGCGCGCGCCCGTGCCGGAGAACAGCCCGGCCCAGTCGACGGCCACGCCGTGGGCGTACAGCCCGGCGAGCGCGGTGACGGCGGCGCTCTCCTCGGGGTGGTTCTTGGTGAGGACCGGCACCGCGGTGACGGACGGGTCCTGCACGGACTCCCCCACCAGGGCGGAGAGCACCCCGTCCGGGCCCAGTTCGAGGAAGGTCTTCACGCCGCGCCGGGCGAGCGTCCGCACCCCGTCGCCGAACCGGACCGCCTGCCTGACGTGCCGGACCCAGTACTCGGCGGAGCCGAGCTCGTCGGACGGGGCCAGGTCCCCGGTCAGGTTCGAGACGACGGGTACGGTCGGCTGCTGGAACGACAGCCCCTCCACCACCGCGCGGAACTCGTCGAGCATCGGTTCCATCAGCGGCGAGTGGAACGCGTGGCTGACGGACAGCCGGGTGGTCTTGCGTCCCTCGGCCGCCAGCCGTTCCGCGATCTCCAGCACCGCGTCCTCGTGGCCGGAGATCACCACCGCGTCGGGGCCGTTGACCGCGGCGACCGACACCCGGTCGTCCAGCAGCGCGGTCACCTCGTCCTCGGTGGCCCGTACGGCCACCATCGCCCCGCCGGCCGGCAGCGCCCGCATCAGCCGGGCCCGGGCGGCCACCAGGCGGCAGGCGTCCTCCAGCGAGAACACCCCGGCCGCATGGGCGGCCGTGATCTCACCGATCGAGTGACCGGCCAGGAAGTCCGCCTTGACTCCCCAGGACCTGACCAGCCGGAACAGCGCCACCTCAAGGGCGAACAGCGCCGGCTGGGTGTAGCCGGTGTCATTGAGCAGGACCGCGTCGTCGCCCCAGATCACGTCCCGCAGCGGACGGTCCAGCTCCCCGTCCAGCTGGGTGAGTACGGCGTCCAGCGCCTCGGCGAAGACGGGGAACCGGCCGTACAGCTCGCGGCCCATCCCGAGCCGCTGGGATCCCTGGCCCGAGAACAGCACCGCCAGCGGGCCCTTGGCGGCCACGCCGCGCGCCGCCTGGACGACGTCTGCGCCGAACGCCAGCAGCACCGCCCGGTGCTCGAAGGCGGACCGGGTCGTGGCGAGCGAGAAGCCGACATCGACCGGGTTCCGGCCGGGGCCGGCGTCCGCGAAGGAGCGGATCCGCTCCAGCTGGGCGTCGAGCGCGGCCTCGCTCCTGGCCGACACCGGCCACGGCACGGCCTTCGGCGGCGCGGCCGGCGCCTGGGCGGGCGCGGCGGCGTCGGGCTCGGCCGGTGGGGCCTGCTCGATGAGTACGTGCGCGTTGGTGCCGCTGATCCCGAACGACGAGACGCCGGCGCGGCGCACCCGGTCGCCCTCCGGCCACTCCACCGGCTTCGTCAGCAGCCGTACGCCGCCGGCCGACCAGTCCACGTGCGACGACGGCGCGTCCACATGGAGTGTCTCGGGCAGGACGCCGTTGCGGAGCGCCATCACCATCTTCATCACGCCCGCGACACCCGCCGCCGCCTGGGTGTGACCGAGGTTCGACTTGACCGCGCCCAGCCACAGCGGGCGCTCCGGGTCGCGGTCCTGCCCGTAGGTGGCCAGCAGGGCCCCGGCCTCGATCGGGTCGCCGAGGGTGGTACCCGTACCGTGGGCCTCGACCGCGTCCACGTCTGCCGGGGAGAGCCCGGCGCCGGCCAGGGCCTGGCGGATCACCCGCTGCTGCGAAGGGCCGTTGGGGGCGCTGAGCCCGTTGGACGCGCCGTCCTGGTTGACCGCGCTGCCGCGCAGCACCGCGAGGATCTCGTGCCCGTTGCGCTGGGCGTCCGACAGCCGCTCGACCACCAGCATGCCGACGCCCTCGGACCAGCCGGTACCGTCCGCCGCGTCGGAGAACGCCTTGCAGCGCCCGTCGGGGGCGAGGCCGCCCTGCAGGCTGAACCCGGCGAAGCTCGACGAGGTCGTCATCACGGTCACCCCGCCGGCCAGCGCCAGCGAGCATTCGCCGTTCCGTACGGCCTGCGCGGCGAGGTGCAGCGTCACCAGCGACGAGGAGCAGGCGGTGTCGAGGGTGACCGCGGGCCCTTCGAGACCGAGGACGAAGGACAGCCGGCCGGACATGACGCTGGCCGCGAGGCCGTTGCCCGCGTAGCCGCCCATGTCGTCCTGCGAGGCGAGGACGAGGTGCGCGTAGTCCTGGGAGTTGGTGCCGACGAACACCCCGGTCCTGCTGCCGCGCAGCCCGGCCGGGTCGATGCCCGTACGCTCGATGGCTTCCCAGGACACTTCCAGCAGCAGCCGCTGCTGGGGGTCCATCGCCAGCGCCTCGCGCGGCGAGATCCCGAAGAAGGCGGGGTCGAACTCGGGTGCGTCGTACAGGAAGCCGCCTTCCTGGGTGGCGCTGTGTCCCTCCCCGTCACCGGCGAGCGCCTCCAGGTCCCAGCCGCGGTCGGCGGGGAACCCGGAGATCGCGTCCCGGCCGGAGGCGAGCAGTTCCCACAGGTCCTCCGGGGACCGGACCCCGCCGGGGAACCTGCACGCCATCCCGACGATCGCCACCGGCTCGTGGCGGCCGGATTCGGCCTCCTGGAGGCGTTGGCGGGTCTGGTGCAGGTCCGTCGTGACCCACTTCAGGTATTCGACGAGCTTCTTTTCGTCCGGCATCGTCCGTGAACCTTCCTCAGATGTTTCGAGCGCGAAGGGAGTTCGACCGTCGGTACGTCGGTCAGGAGTCCGTCGGTCAGGAATCCGCCGACCGGCCGAGCTCGTTGTCGATGAAGGCGAGGACCTCATCGGCACTCGCAGCCTCGATCCGTTCCGTAGTGGCGTTTTCGTCGGTCTCGGGGTCGGATCCGTCCCACCTCGCGAGCAGGTGCCGCAGCCGTCCCGCGACCCCGGACCTGGTGACCTCGTCCAGCACGCCCGCGGCGAGCGCCGCCTCCAGCCGGTCGAGTTCGGCCAGCGGGGACGGGCTCGCGGCCGGTGTGGCCTCACCCAGCAGCGCGGACGCGAGATGCCGGGCGACGGCGACCGGCGTGGGATGGTCGAACACGAGGGTGGCGGAGAGCCGCACCCCCGCTGTCGCGGTCAGCCGCGTCCGCAGCTCCACCGCCATCAGGGAGTCGAAGCCCAGCCGGCTGAAGTCGCGGTCGGCCGGGATCGCGTCCGGGGTGGTGTGCCCCAGTACGGCGGCGGTCTCGGCCCGCACCAGGTCCACGAGGAGCAGCTCGCGCTCCTCCTCCCCCAGCCCCGCGAGGCGCTGGGCGAGACCGGTGGCGCCGCCCCGTGCGGCGGCGGCCGTGCGGCGCCGGGTCCGCAGCAGCCCCCGCAGGATCGCGGGGACCTCGCCCGGGTCGCGCGGCGTGGCGGCGCCCGCTCCGGCGGCGATCCGTACCGGAACGGCCAGGGCTTCGTCGCGTACGGTCGCGGCGTCGAACAGGGCGAGGCCCTGGTCCACCGGCAGCGGAGGCATGCCCGAGCGGGACATCCGCTCCATGTCGGTGTCGCTGAGACCGCTGGTCATGCCGCCGCTGCGGGCCCACGGGCCCCAGGCCAGCGACAGGGCGGGCAGGCCGAGGCCCGCGCGGTGACGGGCCAGCGCGTCCAGGAACGTGTTGGCGGCGGCGTAGTTGCCCTGGCCGGGGCCGCCGGTGATTCCGGCGACCGAGGAGTACAGGACGAAGCCCGCCAGGTCCAGGTCGCGGGTCGCCTCGTGCAGATGCCAGGCGGCGTCCGCCTTCGGCCGCAGCACCCGGTCGAGCAGTCCGGGCGTCAGCGAGCCGATCGTGGCATCGGCCAGCACCCCGGCGGTGTGTACGACGGCGGTCAGCGGGTGCTCGGCCGGTACGGCCGCCAGCAGCGCGTCCAGCGCCGTACGGTCGGCGACGTCGCAGGCGGCGACGGTCACCTCGGCGCCCTGGGCGGTCAGTTCCGCCCGCAGGTCCGCCGCGCCCGGCGCGTCCGGTCCGCGGCGGCCGACGAGGAGCAGGTGCTTGACGCCGTGTCCGGCCACCAGGTGCCGGGCCAGCTCACCGCCCAGGCCGCCGGTGCCGCCGGTGATCAGGACCGTACCGTCGCGGTCCCACGAACGGGCCGCGTTCCGGGCCGCCGGGGCGCGTTCCGGCAGCCGGGCCAGCCGGGCCACCCGTATCTCGCCACCACGCAGCGCCGCCTGTGTCTCACCGGCGTCCAGCAGTCCCGGCAGGGCGCGGAGAGCGGCCGGCAGGGCGTCCGTGTCGTCCAGGTCGAGGAGCAGGAAGCTGCCGGGGTTCTCCGACTGCGCGGAGCGCACCAGGCCCCACGCCGGGGCGGCGGCCAGGTCCGGTACGTCCTTGTCCCCGGCCGAGACCGCGCCCCGGGTGACGAGGACCAGCCGGGATCCGGCGGTCCGCTGATCGGCCGTCCACTCCCGCAGCAGGTCCAGGACGGCGGTCGTCACGGTCCGTACGGCCCCGGGGACCGGCTCGGGTGCGCCGGTCAGGTCACGGATGGCCGGGGCCAGCACGACGTCCGGCACCGGGCCCTCGGCGTCGAGGAGTTCCGCCAGCGAGCCGGCCCGTACGGCGGACAGGCCGCCCATCGATTCCAGCGCGCCGGACGGCCCCGCCGCGTCCGTGGCGACGACCGCCCACCGGATGCCGGCCGGGGACGCGGGAGACACCGGCGCGGGCACCCACTCGACGCCGAACAGCGAGGCGTCCTCGTCGGCAGCCGTGGCGGTCTCCGCTTCGGTGACCGGGCGCAGGGTCAGGGAGCGCACCGAGAGGACCGGTGCGCCCTCCTCGTCGACCGCCGCCAGCGACACGGTGTCCTCGCCGGCCGGGGTGAGCCGTACGCGCAGTGTCGTGGCGGCCGCGGCGTGCAGTGTCAGTCCGTGCCACTCGGACGGCTCCGCTCCGGCGGCCGCGCCGTCGGTGTCCAGCAGGCCGGCCGCGCGGACGGCGGCGGTGAGCAGCGCCGGATGGATCGCGAAGGCCCCGTGCGTACGGGCCTCTTCGGCGAGCTCCACCTCGGCGAACACCTCGCCGTCCCGCCGCCAGGCCGCCCGGAGACCGAGCCGCTGGGCAGCGCCGTCCGGGTCCGGATCCAGGTCCGGGTCCAGGTCCAGGCGTACGGCTTCGGCGCCGGCCGGCGGCCATACCGCCGTGTCGAACTCGGCCTCCGGCCTACGGTCACCGGCGGCCAGTACTCCACTGGCGTGCAGGGTCCACGGCAGGTCCGCCGCGGCGTCGGGACGCGCGTGTACATGCAGCGAGCGGCGGCCCGCCTCGTCGGCGGCTCCCACCCGCACCTGTACGCGCACCGCGCCCTGCTCGGGCACGACCAGACCCGCCGCGACGGCCAGTTCCTCGACCCGGTCGCAGCCGACCTCGTCACCGGCCCGTACGGCCAGCTCGGCGAAGGCCGCCGCCGGCAACACCGTCCTGCCGAGCACCTGATGGCCGGTCAGCCAGGGGTGCGACTGGACCGACAGCCGGCCGGTCAGCACCGTCTCGTCCGAACCGGCGACCGTCATCGCCGCGCCCAGCAGCGGATGCCCCGCGGCCACCAGGCCGAGCCCCGAGGCGTCTCCCGCGGCCACCGACACCGAAGGCCAGTAGCGCTCACGCTGGAACGCGTAGGTCGGCAGCTCCACCCGGCGCGCGCCCGTGCCGGCGAAGATCCCGGCCCAGTCGGCCGTCACCCCGTTGGCGTGCACCCGGGCCAGCGCGGTGACGGCGGTCAGCTCCTCGGAGCGGCCCTTGCGCAGGACCGGCACCACCACGGCCTCGGCCGGCACGCAGGGGCGGGTCAGGGCGGCGAGCACCCCGTCCGGGCCCAGCTCCAGGAACGTACCGACGCCCTGCTCTGCGAGGGTCCGCACCCCGTCGGCGAAGCGGACCGCCTCGCGGACATGCCGTACCCAGTACTCGGCGGAGCACAGCTCCTCGGCGGACGCGAGCCGGCCGGTCAGGTTCGACACCACGGGAATACGGGGCGCCTGGAAGGCCAGCCGCCGTGCGACGGCGCGGAACTCGTCCAGCATCGGGTCCATCAGCGGCGAGTGGAACGCGTGGCTGACCGAGAGCCGTGACGTCCTGCGTCCCTCGGCCGCCAGGAGGTCCGCGGCCGTCCTCACCTGCTCCTCGTCGCCGGAGAGGACGACGGAGGTGGGTCCGTTGACCGCCGCGACGGACACCCGGTCGGACAGCAGCGGGGCGACCTCGTCCTCGGTGGCCTGCACCGCGATCATGGCGCCGCCCGGGGGCAGCGCCTCCATCAGCCGGGCCCTGGCCGCCACCAGACGGCAGGCATCCTCCAGCGAGAACACCCCCGCCACCTGCGCTGCGGTGATCTCGCCGATCGAGTGACCGGCCACGAAGTCCGGGGTCACACCCCACGACTCCACCAGCCGGAACAGCGCCACCTCGATCGCGAACAGGGCGGGCTGGGTGAACGCGGTCCGGTTCAGCAGATCGGCGTCGTCGCCCCAGATCACCTCGCGCAGCGGACGGTCCAACTCACCGTCCAGCCGCGCCAGTACGGCGTCCAGCGCGTCGGCGAAGACCGGGAAGCGCTCGTACAGCTCCCGGCCCATCCCCAGCCGCTGCGAGCCCTGACCGGAGAACAGCACCGCGGCGGGCCGCTCCGTGTCCACTCCCCTGGCGACCTCCGCCACTCCCTCGCCGGAATGCGTCAGCACGGCTCGGTGCTCGAACACCGAGCGGCCCGTGGCGAGCGAGAACCCGATGTCGACCGGGGACAGCCCGGGGCGCTCGGCCACGAAGGACCGCAGCCGCTCCAGCTGCCCGTCCAGCGCGGCTTCGCTGGTGGCCGATACGAGCCACGGCACCGCCGTCGGCGTCACGGCGGGGGCCGACGGCCGCTCGGCCGTGTCCTCGGCCGGCGGGCCCTGCTCCAGAATCACATGCGCGTTGGTGCCGCTGATGCCGAAGGACGACACCCCGGCACGCCTGGGACGGTCGGCATCCGGCCACTCCACCTGCTGGGTGAGCAGCTCCACCGCCCCCGCCGACCAGTCGACCCGGGTCGAGGGCTCGCTCACGTTCAGCGTCCGCGGCAGCCGGCCGTTGCGGAGCGCCAGGATCATTTTCATCACGCCTGCGACGCCGGCGGCCGCCTGGGTGTGGCCGAGGTTCGATTTCACGGACCCGAGCAGCAGCGGCCGCTCCGGGTCGCGGTCACGCCCGTACGTCGCGAGCAGGGCCTGCGCCTCGATGGGGTCGCCGAGCGTGGTGCCGGTGCCGTGCGCCTCGACGGCGTCCACATCCGCGGGTGTCAGACCGCCGCTGGCGAGGGCCTGACGGATCACCCGCTGCTGGGAGGGGCCGTTCGGGGCGGTCAGACCGTTCGACGCGCCGTCCTGGTTGATGGCCGACCCGCGCAGGACGGCCAGGATCTCGTGACCGTTGCGCCGGGCGTCCGACAGCCGCTCGGCGACGACCACGCCGACGCCTTCCGACCATCCGGTGCCGTCGGCCGAGTCGGAGAACGCCTTGCAGCGGCCGTCCGGGGCGAGACCGCCCTGCCGGGTGAACCCGGCGAAGCTCGTCGCGGTCGTCATCACGGTGACCCCGCCGACCAGCGCCATGGAGCACTCACCGCCGCGCAGCGCCTGGGCGGCCCAGTGCAGCGCCACCAGGGAGGAGGAGCAGGCGGTGTCCACCGTGACCGCGGGGCCCTCGAAGCCGAAGGCGTAGGAGAGCCTGCCGGAGATGACGCTCGCGGCGAGACCGGTGCCGGCGTGGGCCTCCACGTCCTCGCTGGCCCGGAGAATCAGGTTGGCGTAGTCCTGGCCGTTGGTGCCGACGAACACACCGGTCCGGCTGCCGCGCAGCGAGGCCGGGTCGGTGCCGGTCCGCTCGAAGGCCTCCCAGCCCACCTCCAGCAGCAGGCGCTGCTGCGGGTCCATGGCGAGGGCCTCACGCGGCGAGATCCCGAAGAAGCCGGGGTCGAAGTCGGCGGCCTCGTAGAGGAATCCGCCTTCCCGCGTCGCGCTGCGGCCCTGGCCGTCGCCGGCCAGGACATCGAGGTTCCAGCCCCGGTCCGTGGGGAACTCGGCGATCCCGTCCCGGCCGTCGGCCAGGAGCTGCCACAGGTCCTCGGGCGAGCGCACCCCGCCGGGGAACCGGCACGCCATGCCGACGATCACGATCGGGTCGTCGGAGTCCGCGACGCCGGGGGTGACGGCGGGGGTGAGGGCGGGGGCGTCGAGGCCGGTCCGCTCGCCGAGCAGCTCGGCGATCAGATGGCCGGCGAGCGCCCGCGGGGTGGGGTAGTCGAACACCAGGCTGGCGGGCAGCGCCAGACCGGTGAGCTGCGAGAGCCGGTTGCTCAGTTCCACCGCGGTCAGCGAGTCGAAGCCGAGGTCACGGAACGCCTTGTCGCCCCTGATGGCCTCGGCGCCGGCGTGTCCGAGCACCGCGGCGGCCTGGGTACGGACGGCGGCCAGCAGCACGGCGACGCGCTCGCCCTCCGACGCTCCGTACAGCCGCTCCCGCAGCCCGGAGGCGGCCGACTCGCTCTCCTGCCGTGCCTCCCGCGCCATCTTCAGGGCGCGACGGGCCTCGGGCAGGTCGGCCAGCAGCGGACTGGGCCGCAGGCTCAGCAGGGCTTCGAGGAGACGCGGCTGCTGCAGATCGGCGAGGACCGCGGTCGGTTCCGGCTCCCGCACGACCCGGGACAGCGCGGAGAGCGCCAGCTCGGGGTCGAGCAGACCCGGCGGCTGCTCAGGGCCGAGCGCGCCCGACGGTGCGCCGGCGGTGTCGTCGATCCCGGCCTGGCGGGCCATGCCGCCGCCGCCCCACGCGCCCCAGGCGATGGAGGTCGCGGGGAGCCCCAGCGACCGCCGCCGCTCGGCCAGTGCGTCGAGCACCGCGTTCGCCGCCGCGTAGTTGGCCTGGCCGGGGTTGCCCACCGCGCCGGCCACCGACGAGAACAGCGCGAACACCGAAAGATCCAGATCACGGGTCAGTTCGTCGAGCAGCAGGGCCGACGCGACCTTCGGCCGGAACACCGTCTCGAACCGCTCGGGCGTCAGACCGGCCAGCACGCCGTCGTCCAGCACACCCGCCGTGTGCACCACGGCGGTCAACGGGCAGTCCTCCGGGACCGCTGCGAGCACCCGCTCCAGCTGCTGCCGGTCGGCCGCGTCGCAGGCGGTGAGGGTGACCTGTACGCCGAGGTCCGTCAGCTCCGCGTGCAGTTCCCGCGCGCCGGGGGCGTCCGGGCCACGGCGGCTCAGCAGTACGAGATGGCGGGCGCCCTCGCTCGCCAGCCGGCGGGCCACCCGCGCGCCGAGCGCGCCGGTACCGCCGGTGATGAGCACGGTGCCCGACGGCTCCCACCGTCCCTCGCGCTCCCCCACGGTCTCCGCCGTGGGCGCGGGCACCATCCTCCGGCCGAACACGCCCGACGCGCGGACGGCGACCTGATCCTCGTCGCTCCGGCCCGCCAGCACGGCGACGAACCGCCGTACGGACCGGTCGTCCAGCTCCTCGGGGAGATCGGCCAGCCCGCCCCAGAGACGCGGGTGTTCGAGCGCGGCGACGCGGCCGAGGCCCCACACGGCGGCCTGCGCCGGGCTGACCAGCGGCTCGGAGCGGCCGACCGACACCGCGCCCCGGGTGACCGCCCAGAGCGGGGCCGCGAGGCCCGTGTCCGCGAGCGCCTGTACGAGGGTGGCGGTGGACACCAGGCCACCGGGCACCCCGGCGGGTCCTGACGACTCGTCCAGGGCCAGCAGCGACACCACACCCGCGATGTCCGCGCCGCTCGAAGCCGCCGCCTCGGACAGCCGCTCGGCGAGGCCGGTACGGTCACGGTCGGCGTCACCGATGTCCACCCGCACCGCGGCCGGGCCGAGCGCCGCGATCAGCGACGTCACCCAGGCGTCGTCACCTCCGGCCGGGACCGGCACCAGCCAGGTCCCCGACAGGGTGTCCTGGGAGCTGTCGGCGTTCAGCGGCTTCCAGCTCGCGCGGTAGCGCCACGCGTCCACGGCCGACCGGGCCTTGCGCCGGGTCCGCCACGACGACAGGGCGGGCAGTACGGCCCCGAGGGAATCGCCGTCCACGTCCAGGCTGGACGACAGGGACTCCAGATCCTCCCGCTCCACCGCAGCCCAGAACTCCGCGTCGACCGGATCCGTACCGTCCGCCGGCGCGGCGCCGACCACCTCGGGCCAGAACCGCTCGCGCTGGAAGGCGTAGGTCGGCAGATCCACCTGCCGGGCACCGGTTCCCGCGAACACCTCGGTCCAGTCGACGGGGGCGCCGGCCACATGCAGCCGCGCCAGCGCGGTGATCAGCGCCGCTTCCTCGTCGCGGTCCTTGCGCAGCGCGGGAACCACCTCGGCGTCGCCGGGCAGGGACTCGCGTGCCATGGCGGAGAGCACCCCGTCCGGGCCCAGCTCCAGGAACGTACCGACGCCCTGATCGGCCAGGGTCCGTACGCCGTCGGCGAACCGGACGGCCTCCCGGACATGGCGGACCCAGTACTCCGCCGAGCACAGCTCCTCGGCCGACGCGAGCCGGCCGGTCAGGTTGGACACCAGCGGGATGCCGGGCTCCTGGAACGACAGACCGGCGGCCACCGTGCGGAACTCGTCCAGCATCGGCTGCATCAGCGGCGAGTGGAAGGCGTGCGAGACGCGCAGCCTGCTCGTCTTACGGCCCTGCTCCGCCAGCCGGGCCGCGACCTCCAGGACCACATCCTCATCGCCCGAAATCACCACGGACGTCAGGCCGTTGACCGCGGCGATCGAGACACGGTCGGAGAGCAGCGGAAGAACCTCGTCCTCCGTCGCCTGGACCGCGACCATCGCACCGCCGGACGGCAGCGCCTGCATCAGCTTCGCCCGCGCCACCACCAGCGTGCAGGCGTCCTCCAGCGAGAACACCCCCGCCACATGGGCTGCGGCAATCTCACCGATCGAGTGACCGGCCACGAAGTCCGGCGTCACACCCCACGACTCCACCAGGCGGAAGAGAGCGACCTCGATGGCGAACAGGGCCGGCTGAGTGAAGCCGGTCTCGTTCAGCAACTCCGCGTCGTCGCCCCAGATCACGTCCCTGAGCGGACGGTCCAACTCACCGTCCAGCCCCGCCAGTACGGCATCCAGCGCCTCGGCGAACACCGGGAACCGCTCGTACAACTCGCGTCCCATCCCCAGCCGCTGACTGCCCTGACCGGAGAACAGCACCGCCGATGTCCGCTCGGTGGCCATGCCCCGGGCGATGTCCGCGACGCCCTCGCCGGTGGCCAGCAGTACCGCGCGGTGCTCGAACGCCGACCGGCCGGTCGCCAGCGAGAACCCGACATCCACCGGGGAGTGCCCGGGGTGCTGCCTCGCGAAGGCCCGTATCCGGCTGATCTGTCCGTCCAGGGCGGCTTCGTTCTTGGCCGACACGAGCCAGGGCACGGCGCGGGGCACCACGTCCGGCGTGACAGGCGAACGGTCCGCGGCGTCATCTGCCGGGTCGGACTGCTCCAGGACCACGTGCGCGTTCGTGCCGCTGATGCCGAAGGACGACACACCGGCCCGGCGCGCGCGCCCGGTCTCCGGCCACGCGGTGTTGTCGGCCAGCAGCTCCACGGCGCCGGCTGTCCAGTCGACGTGCGACGACGGCTCCGTCAGATGCAGTGTCCGCGGCAGCGTTCCGTGCCGCAGCGCCATCACCATCTTGACCAGCCCGGCGGCGCCCGCGGCGGCCTGTGTGTGACCGATGTTGGACTTCACGGAGCCCAGCAGCAGCGGCCGGTCGAGCTCGCGGTCCTGCCCGTACGTCGCGAGCAGCGCCTGCGCCTCGATCGGGTCGCCCAGCGGCGTCCCGGTGCCGTGCGCCTCCACCGCGTCCACCTCGGCCGGGGCCAGGCCCGCGTTGGCCAGCGCCTGCCGGATGACGCGCTGCTGGGCCGGGCCGTTCGGCGCCGTCAGACCGTTCGAGGCACCGTCCTGGTTGACCGCGCTGCCCCGTACGACCGCAAGGACCTTGTGCCCGTTGCGCCGGGCGTCCGACAGCCGCTCCATGACCAGCACGGCCGCGCCCTCGGACCATCCTGTGCCGTCTGCCGAGTCGGAGAACGCCTTGCACCGGCCGTCGCCGGCCAGCCCGCCCATACGGGAGAATCCGGCGAAGTTCGCGGAGGTGGTCATCACCGTCACACCGCCCGCGAGGGCGAGCGAGCACTCACCGCTGCGCAGCGCCTGGGCGGCGAGGTGCAGTGACACCAGGGACGAGGAGCAGGCGGTGTCGACCGACATCGCCGGGCCCTCCAGGCCGAGCGCGTACGCCAGTCGGCCCGACACGACGCTGACGGCGAGGCCGGTGGTCGCGTGGCCCGCCATGTCGTCCTTCGAGCGCATGACGAGGCCGACGTAGTCCTGGCCGCTCACGCCGACGAAGACGCCGGTACGGCTGCCGCGCAGGGTCGCCGGGTCGATTCCGGCGCGTTCGGCCGCTTCCCAGGAGACTTCGAGCAGCACGCGCTGCTGTGGGTCCATGGCGAGGGCCTCGCGCGGCGAGATTCCGAAGAACCCGGCGTCGAAGTCGGCCACGTCGCGCAGGAACCCGCCCTGTCCCTCGGTGGCGCCGATGGTCGAGTCGGCCTGCCAGCCACGGTCGGTGGGGAAGCCGGAGATGGCGTCCTCGCCGGAGAGGACGAGGTCCCAGAGGCCCTCGGGGGATTCCACTCCGCCGGGGAAGCGGCAGCTCATCCCCACGATCGCGATCGGATCGTCGGTGGCATCGGCGCTGTCGGCCGACTCGCGTGCGGTGACGGCCGCGATGTCGTCCGCGCCCACCAGCTCGTCGAGCAGATATCCGGCGAGCCGGGTGGGCGTGGGGTAGTCGAAGATGAGGGTGGCGGGCAGCGTCAGACCGGTGGCCGAGGACAGCCGGTTGCGCAGCTCGACGGCGGTCAGGGAGTCGAAGCCCAGCTGGCGGAACTCCCGTTCCGCGACGACGGCCTCGGGCGAGGAGTGCGCGAGCACCACGGCGGCTTCGGTACGGACCAGGTCGATCAGCAGGCGGGGGCGCTCGTTCTCGCCCAGCGCGGCCAGCCGCTCGACGAGGCCCGCCCGGGACACGCCGGCGGCGCCGCTCTTCGCGGCGCGGCGGCCGGTGCGTACGAGCCCGCGCAGGATGGCCGGGACTCCGGCCGCCGAGGGGATCGCGCCGCCGCCGATGCCGAGCGGGACGACCAGTGCCTCGTCGCTGCCCGTGGCGGCGTCGAACAGGGCGAGGCCCTGCTCCACCGACAGCAGCGGCATCCCGGAGCCGCTGACCCGGCGTACGTCGTGGTCCTCCAGGGTGCTGGTCATGCCGACGCCCTGTTCCCAGGCGCCCCAGGCCAGCGAGAGCGCGGGCAGGCCCTGGGCGCGCCGGTGGGCGGCGAGGGCGTCGAGGAACGCGTTGCCCGCCGCGTAGTTGGCCTGTCCGGGGCCGCCCATGACGCCGGACGTCGACGAATACACCACGAACGCGGCGAGGTCGAGGTCCCGGGTCAGCTCGTGCAGGTTCCAGGCGGCGTCGACCTTCGGCCGCAGGACCGTGGCCAGCCGCTCCGGGGTCAGCGAGCCGATGATGCCGTCGTCCAGCACACCCGCCGTATGCACCACGGCGGTCAGCGGATGCTCGGACGGAACCGATGCCAACAGCCCCGCCAGCGCTTCCCGGTCGGCCACATCGCACGCGGCGACCGATACGTCGGCGCCCTGCGTCCTCAGCTCGGCGGCCAGTTCGGCCGCGCCCGGAGCCTCGATGCCCCGCCGGCTGGTCAGCAGCAGATGCCGTACACCGCGTTCGGCGACCAGATGGCGTGCCAGCACGCCCCCCAGACCGCCGGTACCGCCGGTGATCAGGACCGTGCCATGGGCGTCCCACACGGGGGGCATGCTCAACACGATCTTGCCGACGTGCTTGGCCATGCTCATGAACCGGAACGCGTCGCGCGCCCGGCGCACATCCCAGGAACGGACCGGCAGCGGCTCCAGCACACCCCGGTCGAACAGCTCCATCAACGCGACCAGCATCCGCTGGATACCCTCGGGCTCCACCCAACCGAGGTCGAACGAACGGTAGTTCACGCCGTCGGGCAGGTCCGCCGCGTCACGGACGTCGGTCTTGCCCATCTCCAGGAACCGGCCGCCGGGCGCGACCAGCCGCAGCGACGCGTCCACGAACTCACCGGCCAGCGAGTTCAGTACGACATCGACACCCCGGCCCTCCGTGACCCCGGCGAAAGCCGCCTCAAAGTCTGTCGTACGCGACGAAGCGATGTGATCATCCGCCACACCCAACGACCGCAGGACCTCCCACTTGCCCTCGCTCGCGGTCGCGAACACCTCGGCGCCCAGATGGTTCGCCACCTGGATCGCCGCCATCCCGACACCACCGGCGCCGGCATGGATCAGCACCTTCTCACCGCGCTGAAGCCCGCCGAGCTCCACCAGGGCGTGGTAGGCCGTCAGGAACACCAGCGGCATCGAAGCCGCCGTCTCCCACGACCAGCCCTCCGGTACGGGGGTCATGCGGCGTTCGTCGCCCACGACATGCGTGCCGAAGCCGCCGAAGAGCATGCCCGTGACCCGGTCGCCGACCCGCAGTTCGGTCGCCTCGGGCCCGGTCTCGACGACCACGCCGGCCGCCTCGGAGCCGAACAGCCCGGCATCGCCGGGGTACATGCCCAGGGCGTTGAGGACATCACGGAAGTTCACCCCGGCCGCGCGGACCTCGATGCGTACATCGCGGCCGGTCAGCGGTTCGAGGACCTCGGGGAACGGAGCGAGGGTCAGCCCGTCCAGGCTGCCCTTGGCCCGGCTGCCCAGCCGCCACGGCACCCCGGCCGGCGGCACCAGCCCCGTACCGGACTCCAGCCGGGCGAGCCGGCCGACCCGCAGCGTGCCCGCGCGGACCACGGCCTGCGGTTCTTCGGCGTCCACCAGCCCCGGCAGACCGGGGAGTACGGCCGCCGAGTCCGCCGAAGCGTCCACGTCCACCAGCAGGAACCGGCCGGGGTTCTCCGCCTGCGCGGACCGTACGAGACCCCATACCGAGGCGGCGGCGACATCGGAGACATCCTCGGCTCCGTCCTCGACGGCGCCCCGGGTGACGAACACCAGCCGCGAACCGGCGAACCGGTCCTCGGCCAGCCACTCCTGCACCAACGCCAGCGCGTGACGGGCGAGTTCGTGCGCCGACTCGGCGCCGCGCGTACTGTCGCCCGTGAGCGGGACGACCACGACCTGCGGCACCGGCGCTTCATCACCGGCGGCCGATCCGGCCAGCTCCGCGAGCGTGGCCACCGGAGGACGGAGCCGGACCGCGGCTGTCGAACCGAGCGCGGCCGTCAGGCCCAGCTCGTCCTGGCCGAGCACCACCCAGGTGGTGTCCTCGGACACCTTCTCCGGCGTTCCCGGCACCCAGTCGACACGGAACAGCGAGTTCAGCTCGTCGCGGCGGGCCGTGCCCGCCGGCTGGGGCCCGGCCGCCCGCAGGACCAGCGACTCCACCGAGATCACCGGTTCGCCCCGCATGTCGACCGCGGCCAACTGGACCGAGTCCTGGCCGTTGCTGGTGACCCGGACACGCAGGGTCGACGCCCCGGAGGCGTGCAGCGACACGCCGTTCCAGGCGAACGGCAGCAGGCTGCGGTCGTCACCGTCCGCGCTGGTGAACACCGTGCTGTGCAGGACGGAGTCGAACAGCGCCGGGTGCACCCCGTAGGAGTCCGCGTCGCTGACGTCACGGTCGAGCGCGACCTCGGCGAAGATCTCCTCCCCCCGGCGCCAGACCGCGCGCAGACCGCGGAAGACGGGACCGTACTCCAGCCCGTTGCTCGCGTAGCGGTCGTAGAGACCCTCCACGTCCGCCACGGTCGCGCCCTTGGGCGGCCATACGGACGCGTCGAAGTCGATCAGGCGCTCGCCGTTGCCGATCCGCCCGGAGGCGTGCAGCGTCCACTCGTCGTCGGGCGCGTCGGCCGGGCGCGTGTAGAAGCGCAGTTCACGGCGGCCGTCGTCGTCGGCGCCGCCGACGGAGATCTGGACCTGGACCGCGCCGGTGCGGGGCAGAATGAGCGGGGCGGCCAGCATCAGTTCCTCGACCCGGTCGCAGCCGGCCTGGTCGGCGGCGCGGATCGCCAGCTCCAGGAATCCGGTGCCGGGGAAGAAGACCATCCCGCTGACGACATGGTCGGCCAGCCACGGGTGGGTGGCCAGCGACAGCGTGCCGGTCAGCAGCAGTTCGTCGGAGCCCGCCACGGACATGGCCGCGCCGAGCAGCGGGTGGTTGGCGGAGGTCAGGCCCAGACCGGCGGCGTCGGCCGGCTGGAAGGTCACCTTCGGCCAGAACCGCTCGTGCTGGAAGGCGTAGGTCGGCAGATCGACCTGCCGGGCGCCGGTTCCGGCGAAGAACGCCGGCCAGTCCACCCGTACACCGTGGACGTGCAGGTGGGCCAGTGCGGTGACGGCCGAGGTCTCCTCGGGCCGGTCCTTGCGGAGCGACGGTACGGTCACGGCGCCGCTCGGGACCGATTCCTGGGCCATGGCGGAGAGCACGCCGTCCGGGCCCAGCTCCAGGAACGTCGTCACACCCTGCTCGCCCAGCGTCCGAACACCGTCCGCGAACCGGACAGCTTCCCGGACATGCCGCACCCAGTACTCCGCCGAGCACAACTCCCCGTCCGAGGCCAGACCGCCGGTCAGATTCGACACCACCGGCACGGACGGCTCGGCATAGGTCAGGGTCTCGGCGACGGCGCGGAACTCGTCCAGCATCGGGTCCATCAGCGGCGAGTGGAACGCGTGCGAGACACGCAGCCGGCTTGTCTTACGGCCCTGCTCCGCCAGCCGCGCCGCGACCTCCAGGACCGCATCCTCATCGCCCGAAATCACCACCGACGTCGGGCCGTTGACCGCCGCGATCGACACACGGTCGGACAGCAGCGGGACGACCTCGTCCTCGGTGGCCTGGACCGCCACCATCGCACCGCCGGACGGCAACGCCTGCATCAACTTCGCGCGGGCCGCGACCAGACGGGACGCGTCCTCCAGCGAGAACACCCCCGCCACATGCGCGGCGGCAATCTCACCGATGGAATGGCCGGCCACGAAGTCCGGGGAAACACCCCACGACTCGATCAGGCGGAAGAGAGCGACCTCAATGGCGAACAGGGCCGGCTGGGTGAAGCCGGTCTCGTTCAGCAGGTCGGCGTCCTCGCCCCAGATCACGTCGCGCAACGGACGGTCCAACTCACCGTCCAGCCGCTCCAGTACGGCATCCAGCGCCTCGGCGAACACCGGGAACCTGTCGTACAACTCACGGCCCATGCCCAGCCGCTGCGAGCCCTGGCCCGAGAACAGCACCGCGTACTTCGTGCGTCCGGCGACCGTGCCGTCGACCGCGCCCGGTGCCGCGCCGTTCCTGAGCCATGCCTCCAGCGCCTCGCGGCCCGCTTCGCCGGTCCCGTCCGCGACGACGGCGAGGCGGTGCTCCATGCTCGCCCTGGACGTCGCCAGGGACAGTGCCGTATCCACCGGGCGCAGGCCGGGCTCGCGCTCCAGCCGGCTCAGCAGAACGGTCGCCTGGTCCCGCAGGGCTTCGGCGGTCCGTCCCGAGATGACCCACGGCAGGGCGGTGGCCTCCCGGGCGGGGGCGGTCTCCTCCCGCTCGGCGGGGGCGGCCTCGGCGGCCGGGGCCTGCTCGATGATCACATGTGCGTTGGTGCCGCTGACCCCGAACGAGGACACGCCCGTACGGCGCGGACGGCCCGCGTCCGGCCACGCGCGCGCCTCGGTGAGCAGCTCGACCTTGCCCGCGGACCAGTCGACGTGCGACGACGGCTCGTCCGCGTGGAGGGTCTTCGGCGCCACGCCGTGCCGCATCGCCATGACCATCTTGATCACGCCCGCGACGCCGGAAGCGGCCTGGGTGTGCCCGATGTTGGACTTCACCGAGCCGAGCAGCAGCGGCCGCTCGCGGTCCTGGCCGTAGCCGGCGAGCAGGCTCTGCGCCTCGATGGGGTCGCCCAGCGGGGTGCCCGTACCGTGCGCCTCCACCGCGTCGACATCGGCCGGGGAGAGGCCCGCGTTGGCGAGCGCCTGCCGGATGACGCGTTGCTGTGAGGGGCCGTTGGGCGCGGTGAAGCCGTTGGAGGCGCCGTCCTGGTTGACCGCGGAGCCCCGGACCACGGCGAGGACGGGGTGTCCGTTGCGCTGGGCGTCCGACAGGCGCTCCAGCATCAGGACGCCGGCGCCCTCGGACCAGCCGGTGCCGTCGGCCGACTCGGCGAACGCCTTGCACCGGCCGTCGCGTGCCAGACCGCCCTGGCGGCTGAACTCGACCAGCGAGCCGGGGGTGGACATCACATTGACGCCGCCGGCGAGCGCCAGCCCGCATTCGCCGTTGCGCAGCGACTGCACGGCCAGGTGGAGGGCGACCAGCGAGGACGAGCACGCGGTGTCGACCGTGATCGCGGGGCCTTCGAGACCGAGCGTGTACGAGAGCCGGCCGGACACGGCGCTGGCGGCGATGCCGGTGCCGACATCGCCGGTCGCGTCGTCCAGCGACCTGACCAACAGGTAGGCGTAGTCCTGACCGTTGGTGCCGATGAACGCTCCGGTACGGGTGCCCCGCAGCCGGGTGGCGTCGATACCGGACCGCTCGATGGCCTCCCAGGTGGTCTCCAGCAGCAGCCGCTGCTGGGGGTCCATGGTGGCCGCCTCGCGGGGCGAGATGCCGAAGAAGCCGGGATCGAAGTCGGCGATGCAGCTGAGGAATCCGCCCTGCTGGCTGACGGAGGTGTCGCGCTCGTCGGTGGAGCTGTCGCGCAGCGCGTCCAGGTCCCATCCCCGGTCGGTGGGGAATCCGGAGATGGCGTCGGTGCCGGAGGCGACGAGGTCCCAGAGGCCTTCCGGGGAGTAGACCTCGCCGGGGAACCGGCAGCTCATTCCGACGATGGCGATGGGTTCCTTGGCCGCGGCGACGAACATGCGGTTCTGCCGCCGGAGCCGCTCGGCCTCCTTCATCGCGGCGCGGAGTGCTTCTACGACACCCGCGGTAGGGGCATTCTCGGTGGGGGCATTCATCGTCTGCTCCGTCACTCTCGCGCTACAGGTCGGACTGGCCGTTGAGCGCGGCCCGCACCAGGTCTGCCACGGCCATCGAGTCGATGGACTCGTCGGATTCGTCGTCCTCTGCCGGGGCCGTCCCGCCCCGCCCTGCCAGCTGGAGCAGCGGCTCCAGTACGCCGATGTCCCGCAGCTGTGCGAGCGGTACGGAGGCCAGCAGGGCCCGGATCTCCGCCTCTTCCGCGTCGGTCCGCGCGTCGGGGCCCTCGTCGGGGACGAGCTGCCCGAGCACGTGCTCACCGAGGGCCGTGGGGGTCGGATGGTCGAAGACGAGCGTCGCGGAAAGGCTCAGGCCGGTGGCCGCGTTGAGCTGGTTGCGCAGCTCGACGGCTCCGAGCGAGTCGACTCCGAGGTCACGGAAGGACCGTTCGGCGCCGACGGCGTCGGTGTCCGGGTAGCCCAGTACCTGGGCGGCCCGGGTACGGACCAGATCCACGACCACTTCGAGGCGCCGGTTCGCCCGCATGCCCACGAGCCGGTCCCGCAGGCCGGCTTCGCCCGCGCCGCTCTCGGGCGCCGCGGCCGTCGCGGCCACCATGTCCCGGTATCCGGGGAACTCCCGGAGCAGGGCGCTCGGCCGGGCCGCGCCGAAGGCGCCCACGAAGCGTTCGAGGGCGACCTCGGCGACCACCGCCGTCGGTTCCGTTCCCATGACCAGCCGCAGGAGTGCCTCGCAGGCCAGCTCCGGGTCCATGGCGCCGACCCCGGCGCGCTTGGCGGCCTCGTCGGCCCCGGCCCCTTCGGCCATTCCGCCGCCGCCCCAGGCGCCCCAGGCGATCGAGGTCGCCGGGAGGTCCAGCGCCCGGCGCCGCTCGGCCAGTGCGTCGAGTACCGCGTTCGCCGCCGCGTAGTTGGCCTGGCCGAGGTTGCCCACGGCCGCGGAGGCGGAGGAGAACAGGACGAACGCCGTGAGGTCCAGATCACGGGTGAGCTCGTCGAGCAGGAAGGCCGAGGTCACCTTCGAGCGGAAGACCGCCTCGAACCGCTCCGGGGTGAGCCGGTCGAGCACGCCGTCGTCCAGGACACCCGCCGCGTGCACCACGCCGGTCAGCGGGTGCTCGGCCGGGATGTCCGCGAGTACGGCGGCGAGTTGGGCGCGGTCGGCGACGTCGCACGCGGCGACGGTGACGCCGGTGCCCAGCCGGTCGAGTTCGGCCCGCAGGCCGGCCGCGCCCGGTGCGTCCTGGCCGCGGCGGCTGAGCAGCACCAGGTGCTGGACGCCGTCCCTGGCCAGCCGGCGGGCGACATGGGCGCCGAGGGCGCCGGTGCCCCCGGTGATGAGCACCGTGCCCTTCGGATCCCATACGCGGGCGGGGTGCTTGCCGGGCGCCTGTACCAGCCGGCGGGCGAGGACCGCGGAGGCCCGTACGGCGATCTGGTCCTCACCGTCCGTCCCGGCCAGCGCTCCGGCGAGGCCCGCGGCCGTCCGCTCGTCCAGCTCCTCGGGGAGGTCGATCAGACCGCCCCAGCGCTCGGGGTACTCCAGCGCGGCGACGCGGCCCAGGCCCCAGACGGCGGCCTGGAGCGGGTTGTGTGGCGTGTCCGCGCGGTTCACGGACACCGCACCCCGGGTGACGGCCCAGAGCGGGGCGTCGATCCCGGCGTCACCCAGCGCCTGCAGCAGCACCGCGGTGAGGGCGACGCCCTCGGGCACGCTGCCCGCCGTGGTGTCCCGCAGCGCCAGGAGCGAGACGACTCCGGCGAAGGCCGTGCCGTCCTCGGCGCGCGCGTCCTCGGCGAGGGCGCGGAGTTCCCCGGCGAGCGTGGCCCGGTCCGGCGTGCCGGCCGCTACCCGTACCACCGTGGTGCCCAGCGCGTCGAGCGCGGCGCGGACCCAGGTGTCCTCGGTCTGTTCCTCGGGGACCACGGCGAGCCAGGTGCCCGTCAGCGGCTTGCGGTTGGCGGTGGTGGCGCCGGCCAGCGGCTTCCATACGATCCGGTGCCGCCAGCCCTCCACGACCGACTCGTCCTGGCGGTGCCTGCGCCAGTCGAGCAGCGCGGGAAGCACCTTGGACAGCGTGTCGCCCTCGATGTCCAGGACGGATTCCAGGGAGGCGAAGTCCTCCTGCTCCACCGCCTCCCAGAACGCGCGGTCGGTCGCGTCCGACTCCTGCGAGGCGGCCGCGCCGGCCGTACCGGGCAGGGCGTCCGGCCAGAACCGGCCGTGCTGGAAGGCGTAGGTCGGCAGGTCCACCCACTGGGCGCCGGTGCCCGCGAAGAACGCGGACCACCTCGGGCTCACCCCGTGGACGTGCAGCCGGGCGAACGCGGTCACCAGGGTGGCTTCCTCGCCGCGGCCCTTGCGCAGGACCGGCACGGCCACCGCGCCCTGCGGCGCCGACTCCTGGGCCATCGCGGAGAGC
This sequence comes from Streptomyces sp. NPDC058198, assembly GCF_042882605.1. Classification (NCBI taxonomy): domain Bacteria; kingdom Bacillati; phylum Actinomycetota; class Actinomycetes; order Kitasatosporales; family Streptomycetaceae; genus Streptomyces; species Streptomyces sp. NPDC058198. The sequence continues at coordinate 133,251 of NZ_JBHVVP010000007.1, read as the reverse complement.
ACCGCGTCCGGACCCAGTTCCAGGAACGTGGTCACGCCGCGGTCCGCCAGCGTCCGTACGCCGTCGGAGAACCGGACGGCCTCCCGTACGTGCCGCACCCAGTAGGCGGCGGAGCACAGCTCGTCGGCCGTCGCGAGGCCGCCGGTCAGGTTGGACACCACCGGGATCCGGGGCGCCTGGAAGGCCAGGCTCTCCGCGACCCGCTGGAAGTCCGCCAGCATCGGGTCCATCAGGGGTGAGTGGAAGGCGTGCGAGACGCGCAGCCGGCTGGTCTTACGGCCCTGCTCCTGGAGCCGGGCCGCGACCTCCAGGACCACGTCCTCGTCGCCGGAGATCACCACCGATGTCGGTCCGTTGACCGCGGCGATGGAGATGCGCTCGGACAGCAGCGGAAGAACCTCGTCCTCCGTCGCCTGTACCGCCACCATCGCACCGCCGGACGGCAGCGCCTGCATCAGCCCGGCGCGCGCCACCACCAGGCGGCAGGCGTCCTCCAGGGAGAACACCCCCGCCACATGCGCGGCGGCGATCTCACCGATCGAGTGACCGGCCACGAAGTCCGGCGTCACACCCCACGATTCCACCAGCCGGAACAGCGCCACCTCGATGGCGAACAGCGCCGGCTGGGTGAAGCCCGTCTCGTTCAGCAGATCGGCGTCCTCGCCCCAGATCACCTCACGCAGCGGACGGTCCAACTCACCGTCCAGCCGCGCCAGTACGGCATCGAGCGCCTCGGCGAACACCGGGAAGCCGTCGTACAGTTCCCGGCCCATCCCCAGCCGCTGCGAACCCTGGCCGGAGAAGAGGAACGCGCGCTTGCCGATCCGTTCCACCTGGTTCTCGACCACGTGCGGGACGGTGCTGCCCTCGGCCAGCGCCGCGAGGCCGTCGAGCAGACCCTCGCGTTCGGTGACGGTGACGGCGGCCCGGTGCTCGAAGACCGAGCGGGTGGTCGCGAGCGAGAAGGCCAGATCGGCCAGGGCGGTGTCCGGGTGCGCGGTCACCTGGGCGAGCAGTCGGCGGGCCTGGTCGCGCAGCGCGCTCTCCGTCCTTCCGGACAGCAGCACCGGCAGCGTTCCCGCCTCGCGTGCGGCCCCTTCGGGGGCCGTGGGAGCCGTGTCGGCGTCGGCCGACGGTGCCTGCTCCAGGATGACGTGCGCATTCGTACCGCTGGCGCCGAACGAGGAGACTCCGGCGCGGCGCGGGCGGCCCGCGTCCGGCCAGGCGACCGGCTCGGTGAGCAGCCGGGCGGCGCCCGCCGTCCAGTCCACGTGCGACGACGGCGGCTGCGCGTGGAGCGACTTCGGCAGGGTGCCGTGCCGCATCGCCATCACCATCTTGATCACACCCGCGACGCCGGAAGCGGCCTGGGTGTGGCCGATGTTGGACTTCAGCGAGCCGAGCAGCACCGGGCGCTGCGGGTCACGGTCCTGGCCGTAGGTGGCCAGCAGGGACTGCGCCTCGATCGGGTCACCGAGCTTGGTTCCGGTGCCGTGTGCCTCCACCGCGTCCACATCGGCGGGCGCCAGGCCGGAGTTGGCGAGCGCCTGCCGGATCACCCGCTGCTGCGCGGGTCCGCTCGGCGCGGTCAGTCCGTTGGAGGCGCCGTCCTGGTTGATGGCGGAGCCGCGCAGGACCGCCAGGACGTGGTGGCCGTTGCGCCGCGCGTCGGAGAGCCGCTCAACGACGAGCATGCCCACGCCCTCGGCCCAGCCGGTGCCGTCCGCCACTTCGGAGAACGCCTTGCACCGGCCGTCGGAGGACAGCGCGCCCTGGGCGGTGAATTCGACGAAGCCCACCGGGGTGGCCATGACGGTCACCCCACCGGCCAGCGCGATCGAGCACTCTCCCGAACGCAGTGCCTGCGCCGCCAGGTGGAGGGCCACCAGGGACGAGGAGCATGCCGTGTCGACCGACACCGTGGGCCCCTGGAGGCCGAAGGAGTACGCCAGCCGGCCGGACAGGAGACTCGCCGACTGGGCCGTCTCCCACTGTCCGAACTCCTTCGGCGGCCGGTAGTCACCGCTGCCGCCGCCGACGTAGACGCCGGTGGTCGCGCTCCCGCGGAGCGTCGCCGCGTCGATACCGGCCCGCTCCAGCGCCTCCCAGGCGGCTTCGAGCACGATGCGCTGCTGCGGGTCCATCACCATGGCCTCGCGCGGAGAGATGCCGAACAGGCCGGGGTCGAAGTCGGCCGCGTCGTAGAGGAAGCCGCCGTGGCCGGTGGCGCTGCGTCCGCGGCCGCCCTCCGTTCCGCCGCCGAGCAGGGTGTCGAGGTCCCAGCCGCGGTCCGTGGGGAACTCACCGACGGCGTCGGTCCCTTCGGTGACGAGCTTCCACAGGTCCTCGGGGGAACCGACGCCTCCCGGATAGCGGCAGGCCATGCCGACGATCGCGATGGGGTCGTCGCCGATGTGACCCGAGGCCGCCACGGGCGCCGCGACGTCCGGCAGTTCGCCGAGCAGCACGGTCCGCAGATGACCGGCCAGTTCGGCCGGGGTCGGGTGGTCGAACACAAGGGTGGCCGGCAGGCTGAGGCCGGTCGCGGCCATGAGCTGGTTGCGCAGGTCGACGGCGGTCAGCGAGTCGAACCCGAGGTCACGGAACGGCAGGTCGGACTCGACCACGCCGGCGTCCGCGTGTCCCAGGACCACGGCGACCTTCCCGGTGACCAGGGAGAGCAGCGCGTCCGCCCGTTCGGCTTCGGGCAGTTCCAGCAGCCCCTGCCGGTAGGTGCCGGCGGCGGACTGCTCGTCCCGGCGCTCGCGTTCGGCGGCGGCGATGGCGGCGCGGGCCTCCGGGAGGTCCGCCAGCAGGGTGCTGCGGCGGCCTTCGGTGAAGGCGGGGGCGAAGGTCTCCCAGTCCACGTCGGCGACGGTCACCGCGCTCTCGCCGTCGGCGAGGGTGCGGCCGAGCGCGGCGAGCGCCGCGTCGGCGTCCATCACGGGCAGTCCGTTCATCCGCAGATGCGCGGCCATGGTGCGGTCCACGGCATCCGTCCAGGCGCCCCAGGCGACCGACAGGGCGGTGGCGCCCCGGTCACGGCGCTGGCGTGCGACGGCGTCCACGTACGCGCCGAGCGCCGCCTGTGTCTCCTGGCCGCGGACACCCCAGACTCCGGCGATCGATCCGAACAGGACGAACGCGTCCAGCGGCCGGTCGCCGAGGACGGCGTCCAGCTGGACGACTCCGGCCAGCGCCGCGGACAGTGCCGCGGCTCCGGAGCCGGTGTCGCCGGCGGCCTCCTCGGCGTGGATCACCGCGGTCAGTGGCCTGTCCTCGGGGATCGCCGCCAGCAGCGCGGTCAGCGCGTCGCGGTCGGACACCTCGCAGACGGCGGCCGTGACGGTGGCGCCGAGCCGCGTCAGTTCGGCTTCGAGCGCGGCCGCGCCCGTCAGGTCCGACTCCTGACGGCCGGTCAGTACGAGGTGCTGGGCGCCCTCGCGGGCCAGCCAGCGGGCGGCGCGGGCGCCCATCGTTCCCGTACCCCCGACGACGAGGACCGTGCCGGTGGGCCGCCACGAGCCGCCCGCCGGGGACGGTGCCGTACGGCTCAGCCGCCGGCCGAAGGCCCCGGTGGCGCGGACCGCGATCTGGTCCTCGCCGTCCTGGCCGGCCAGGGCCGCGGCGAAGCGGGCGCCCGTCAGGGCGTCGATGGCCTCGGGGAGGTCGACGAGTCCGCCCCAGCGGTCCGGGTGTTCCAGTGCGGTGACCCGCCCCTGGCCCCATACGGCGGCCTGTCCGGCGTTCACCAGGTGCTCCGACGGGGCCACGGAGACGGCGCCCCGCGTGACGCACCACAGCGGCGCGTCGATCCCCGCCTCGTCCAGCGCCCGCAGCAGCGCGGTCGGCCACGCCAGGTCCTGCGGCAGATGCGCACCGGTGGCTTCCGCATCCGGGCGGGCGGCGGCGAGCAACGACACGACACCGGCGTAACCGGTCCCGTCCTCGCGCGCCGTCGCCAGCCGCCGCGACAGCTCCGCGTGGTCGGCCGCGTCGGCCTCCACCCGTACCGCCCGTGCGCCCAGTGCCGCGACGGCGTCGGACATCCAGGTGTCCTCGGCGCCGGAGGCCGGCACGAGGACCAGCCAGTCGCCGGACGGCGCGGCCGTGGCCGGTGCGGTGAGCGGCGTCCAGCTCTCGCGGTAGCGCCAGTTCTCGCCCGCGGACTGCTCGCCCCTGCGGCGGCGCCACGCGGAGAGCGCGGGCACCATCGTGGTGACGGTGTCGCCGTCCAGGTCCAGCGAGGCGGCCAGCGACTCCAGGTCCTCCCGCTCCACGGCCGACCAGAACTCGGCGTCCACCGGGTCCGGGGCACCGACGGCGGCCGGGGCCGCCGGCTCGGGCCAGTACCGCTCGCGCTGGAAGGCGTACGTCGGCAGCTCGACGCGGCGCGCGCCGGTGCCCGCGAAGAACGCGGACCACCGCGGGTCCGCTCCGTGCGTGTGCAGGGTGGCCAGCGCGGCGGCCACGGCCGCCTCCTCGCCCTGGGCCTTGCGGAGCAGGGGCACCACGGCCGGGGCGGGCTCGACGCCCTCCAGGCTCTGCTGGGCCATGGCGGAGAGCACGCCGTCGGGGCCGAGTTCCACGAAGGTGCTGACGCCGGCGTCCCGCAGGGTGCGGACACCGTCGGCGAACCGGACGGCCTCCCGTACGTGCCGCACCCAGTAGGCGGGCGAGCCCAGCTCCCGCGCCGTGGCGACCTCACCGGTCAGGTTCGACACCACGGGGATACGGGGCTCCTCGAACGCGAGGCCCTCGGTGACCCGGGCGAAGTCCGCGAGCATCGGGTCCATCAGCGGCGAGTGGAACGCGTGGCTCACCCGCAGCCGCCTGGTGCGGCGCCCGTCCGCGGCGAAGAGGTCGGCGATCTCCAGGACGGCGTCCTCCGCACCGGCGATGACCAGCGCCTCGGGGCCGTTGACCGCGGCGATCGAGACATGCTCACCGAGCAGCGAGGTGACCTCGTCCTCGGTGGCCTGCACCGCGACCATCGCGCCGCCCTGGGGCAGGGCCTGCATCAGCGAGGCGCGCGCCGCGACCAGCCGGCAGGCGTCCTCGAGCGGGAACACGCCCGCCACATGGGCGGCGGTGATCTCACCGATGGAGTGTCCTGCCACGAAGTCCGGGGTGATGCCCCACGACTCCATCAGCCGGAACAGCGCCACCTCGACGGCGAAGAGGGCCGGCTGGGTCCATCCCGTCTCGTCCAGCAGTTCCGCCTCGAAGGTGCCCGGCTCGGCGAACAGCACCTCCCGCAGCGGGAATTCCAGCTCCGTGTCCAGATGGGCGAGCACCGCGTCGAGGGCCTCGGCGAAGACGGGGAACCGCTCGTACAGCTCCCGTCCCATGGCGGCCCGCTGGCTGCCCTGGCCGGAGAAGAGGAACGCGGTCCTGCCGGGGGCGCGGCTCGCGACGCCGCGCGCGGCCTCCCGTACGCCGTCGGGCCCGGCCAGCAGCACCGCGCGGTGCGGGAAGGCCGTACGGTCCGACACGAGCGAGTGGCCGATGTCCAGGGGCGAGAGCCCGGTGTGGCGCTCGGTGAAGGAGGTGAGCCGCTCGACCTGGGCCTGGAGCGCCTCACGGGTCCTGCCGGACACGATCCACGGCACGACCGTCGGCGCGACGGCCGGGGCGGCGGTCTCCGGGTCGGCCGGGGGCTGTTCGACGGCGGGTGCCTGCTCCACGATGACGTGGGCGTTCGTACCGCTGACGCCGAAGGCCGAGACGCCGGCCCGGCGCGGCCGACCGGTCTCCGGCCACGCCTGCGGCTCGCGCAGCAGTGACACGGCCCCCGCGGACCAGTCGACGTGCGCCGACGGGGTGTCGATGTGCAGGGTCTTCGGCAGGGTGCCGTGCCGCATGGCCATCAGCATCTTGATCACACCCGCGACGCCCGCCGCGGCCTGCGTGTGACCGATGTTGGACTTGACCGTGCCGAGGAGCAGCGGGCGCTCGCGGTCCCGGCCGTACGTGGTCAGCAGGGCCTGCGCCTCGATCGGGTCGCCGAGGGTGGTGCCCGTGCCGTGCGCCTCGACGGCGTCGATGTCGGCGGTGGCCAGTCCGGCGTCGGCGAGCGCCTGCCGGATCACCCGCTGCTGCGAGGGGCCGTTGGGGGCGGTGAGCCCGTTGGACGCGCCGTCCTGGTTGACGGCGGTGCCGCGGATGACGCCGCGCACCTCGTGCCCGTTGCGTACGGCGTCGGAGAGCCGCTCCAGCACCAGGATGCCGACGCCCTCGGACCAGGCGGTGCCGTCGGCGCTGTCGGAGAACGCCTTGCACCGGCCGTCGGGGGCCAGCCCGCCCTGGGTGCTGAACTCGACGAAGGAGTCGGGGCTCGACATCACGGAGACGCCGCCCGCGATCACCAGCGAGCACTCCCCCGAGCTGAGCGCCTTGCCGGCCCAGTGCAGCGCCACCAGCGAGGACGAGCAGGCGGTGTCGATGGTGACCGCCGGGCCCTCCAGGCCGAGCGCGTAGGAGAGCCGGCCCGACATGACACTGGCGGTGTTGCCGGTGGCCACATAGCCCTGCACGTCGGAGGCGGACCTGCGCAGCAGGGTGGGGTAGTCCTGGCCGTTGGTACCGACGAAGACGCCGGTGGTGGAGCCGCGCAGTCCTGACGGGTCGATACCGGCCCGCTCCAGCGCCTCCCAGGTCGCCTCCAACAGCAGCCGCTGCTGCGGGTCCATCGCCAGGGCCTCACGCGGCGAGATGCCGAAGAAGCCGGCGTCGAAGTCGGCGACCCCGGTGAGGAATCCGCCGTCGAGGGTGTCCGAGGCGCCCGCTCCGAGCGCCTCGATGTCCCAGCCGCGGTCGGCAGGGAACGAGGAGATGCCGTCCCCGCCGTCCTGGAGCAGCTGCCACAGCTCCTCCGGCGAGGACACCCCGCCGGGGAAGCGGCAGCTGATGCCGACGACGGCGATCGGGTCGTCGTCCACCGGCCGGCCGGTGGCGACCGGGAGCGCCGCCGACGCGTCGGGCAGCGAGCCGACCAGCTCGGCGAGCAGGAACTCCGCCATCTCGCGCGGGGTGGGCAGGTCGTACACGAGGGAGACGGGCAGGCTCAGCCCGGTGACGGCGGCGAGCCCGTTGCGCAGTTCGAGCGTCGTCAGTGAGTCGAAGCCCAGGTCGCGGAAGGCGCGGTCGTCCTCGATGTTCCTGGCGTCGGAGTGCCCCAGCACCGCGGCCACCTGGGCGCGCAGCAGGTCGAGCACGTAGCCGCCACGCTCGGCCTCGGGGAGTTCCGCGAGCCGCCGGCGCAGCTCCGGTTCCCCGGCGGCCGCCCCGACCGACGCGGTGGCGGCCTGCCGTACCTCGGGCAGGTCGCTGATGAGCGGCAGGGGGCGGGTCGAGGCGAACGCGCGGAGGAAGCGGCTCCAGTCGATGTCGGCGACCGCGACGGCCGTGTCGTCGTGTTCGACGGCCTGGAGCATGGCGCGGACGGCGGGTTCCGGCGCCAGCGGCTCGAATCCGCCGCGCCGCACCCGGCTCTCGATCTCCGCGGCGTCGGCGACCATGCCGGATCCGGCCCAGGGGCCCCAGGCGACGGAGAGGGCCGTCAGGCCGTGTGCGCGCCGGTATTCAGCGAGGGCGTCGAGATAGGCGTTGGCCGCGGCGTAGTTGCCCTGTCCGGCGGCGCCGAAGACGCCGGCCGTGGAGGAGAAGAGGACGAACGCCGACAGGTCGAGGTCCGCGGTCAGCTCGTGCAGATTGCGCGCGGAGACGACCTTGGAGCGCAGTACGGGAGTGAAGTTGTCCGCCGTCAGCGCGTCCACGACGCTGTCCACGACGACACCGGCCGTGTGGAAGACCGCGGTGAGCGGCGCGTCCTCGGGGACGGAGGCGAGCAGGGCGGCCAGGGCGTCATGGTCCGCGACATCGCAGGCGGCGATGGTGACCCGGGCGCCGAGTTCGGTGAGTTCGCGGCGCAGCTCGTCGGCGCCGGGGGCGTCCTCGCCCCGTCGGCTGGTGAGCAGCAGATGTCCGGCGCCGGAGCGGGCGAGCCCGCGGGCGACATGCCCGCCGAGGCCGCCGGTGCCTCCGGTGATCAGCACGGTGCCCGACGCGTCGAGCGGGCGCCCGGCCGTGGCCGGTGCGGCGGGGCTGTGGGCGAGGCGGCGTACGAACACGCCGGAGGCGCGTACGGCAGCCTCGTTCTCGCCGGCGGCGCCGGCCAGGACGCCGCGCAGCCGGCGGCCGGCGTGGGAGTCGAGCTGCTCGGGCAGGTCGACGGAGCCGCCCCAACGGCCGGGATGTTCGAGCGCGACGACGCGCCCGAGTCCCCAGACGGCCGCCTGGTCGAGGCTGACGACATGCTCCGAGCGGCCGACGGACACCGCGCCGCGGGTGACGCTCCACAGCGGTGCGTCGATCCCCGCGTCACCGAGCGCCTGTACGGCGACGGTCGTCAGGGCGAGCGAAGCGGGGACACCGGAGTGCGCGACGCCTTCGCAGCCGGCGAGGGCGAGCAGCGACAGGACGCCCGTGAAGCCGCCGTCCTCGGCGCCGAGTGCCTCCAGTCGCGCGGCGAGCGCGGCGCGGTCAACCTCGGTGACCTCGACCGTGACGGTCTGCGTCCCGAGGGCGCCGACGACCTCGGCGGACCACGCGGCGTCCTCCGCGCGGGCCGGGGTCAGGACGAGCCAGCGCCCTGACAGCACGGTCGGCGCGGTGGAGCCGGTCTGCGGCTTCCAGGTGACGCGGTAGCGCCAGGCGTCCACCGCGGACTGCTCACCGCGGCGGCGGCGCCAGGCGGTCAGGGCCGGGACCATCGCGGTGACGGTGTCGTCGTCCAGGTCCAGCGAGGCGGCCAGGGACCGTACGTCGTCCCGTTCCACCGCCGACCAGAACTCGGCGTCGAGCGCGTTCTCCGCCGACTGCGGTCCCGCCTGCTGCGCGGGGGCCTCGGGCCAGTACCGCTCGCGCTGGAAGGCGTATGTGGGCAGCTCGACCCGGCGGGCTCCGGTGTCGGCGAAGAAGACGGACCAGTCGACGTCCACGCCGTGCGCGTGCGCGCCGGCCAGTGCGGTGAGGACGGCCCGTACCTCGGGACGGTCGCCGCGCAGCAGCGGAAGGAGCGCGGAGCGCGACGCGTCGGCGAGGCTCTCGCGGGCCATGCCGCAGAGCACCCCGTCGGGGCCGAGTTCCAGGAACGTACGGACGCCGCCCCGCTCCGACAGCCAGCTCACCCCGTCGGCGAAGCGGACCGCACGGCGGACGTGCTGGACCCAGTACTCCGGGGAGCACACCTGGTCGTCGGTGGCGAGTTCACCGGTCACGTTGGAGACGAAGGGAATCACCGGCGGGTGGTACGTGATGCCGCTCGCGACCCGGCCGAAGTCGTCGAGCATGGCGTCCATGAGCGGCGAGTGGAAGGCATGGCTCACCCGCAGTTGCTTGGTCTTGCGTCCCTCGGCCCCGAGGCGGGCGGCGAGGTCGAGGACGGCGGCCTCGGCTCCGGCGACGACCACCGAGGCGGGGCCGTTGACGGCGGCGATCGACACCTGGTCCTCGATTCCCGCCAGCAGCGGGAGGACCTCGTCCTCGGCGGCCTGGAGGGAGATCATCGCGCCGCCCGCGGGCAGTGCCTGCATCAGCCGGCCGCGTGCCGCCACCAGGGCGCACGCGTCCTCCAGGGAGAGCACACCCGCGACGTGCGCGGCGGCGAGCTCGCCAATGGAGTGCCCGGCCAGATAGTCGGGGGTGACGCCCCAGGACTCGGCCAGCCGGAACAGCGCGACCTCGACGGCGAACAGCGCGGGCTGTGCGTACTCGGTCCGGTCGAGCAGGGCGGCCTCGGTGGATCCCGCCTCGCAGAACATGATCTCGCGCAGCGGCCGGTCCAGCTCACCGTCGACCCGGGCCAGTACGGCGTCGAGCGCGTCGGCGAAGGCGGGGAACCGCTCGTACAGCTCGCGGCCCATGCCGGGACGCTGGCTGCCCTGTCCGCTGAACAGGAACGCGGTACGGCCGCGGCCCGTGCTGCCCTGGACCACACCGGGGCCCGGCAGTCCGTCGCGCAGGGCCAGCAGACCGCGCAGCAGTTCGTCGCGCTCCTCCGCCACGACGGCCGCCCGCCGGTCCAGGCTCGAACGGGAGGTGGCCAGCGAGAAGGCGAGGTCGGTGAGGTGCGCGTCGGGCCGCTCCTCCACCAGGGACAGCAGCCGGCCGGCCTGGGCGCGCAGCGCCGCCTCGCTCCGGGCGGAGACCAGCAGGGGCATGATGCCAGGACGGGGCTCCCGCTCGGGTGCCGGCCGCTCGGCGGGCTCCTCCGGGGGAGCCTGCTCCAGGATGGTGTGCACATTGGTGCCGCTGAGGCCGAACGAGGAGACGGCGCCGCGGCGGCGGCGGCCGGTCTCGGGCCACGTGGTCTGCTCGGTCAGCAGATCGATGGCGCCGGAGGACCAGTCCACGTGCGAGGACGGTGTGTCGATGTGCAGTGTCTTCGGCACGATGCCCTGCTGGAGGGCGTGGACCATCTTGATGACGCTGGCGACGCCGGAGGCCATCTGGGTGTGGCCGATGTTGGTCTTGACCGAGCCGAGCAGCAGCGGGTGCTCGGGATCCCGGTCCTGTCCGTACGTGGTCAGCAGGGCCTGCGCCTCGATGGGGTCGCCCAGCGCGGTGCCGGTGCCGTGGCCCTCGATGACATCGACCTCGCGGGACCGGAGTCCGGCGTTGGCCAGGGCCTGCCGGATCACCCGCTGCTGCGACGGGCCGTTCGGGGCGGTGAGTCCGTTGGACGCGCCGTCCTGGTTGACCGCGGAGCCGCGCACCACGGCCAGCACCTGGTGGCCGTTGCGCCGGGCCTCGGAGAGGCGCTCCAGCAGGACCAGGCCGACGCCCTCGGCGAGCGTCATGCCGTCGGCTGCCTCGGCGTAGGCCTTGCAGCGGCCGTCGACCGCGAGCGCCCGCTGCCGGCTGAAGCCGACGAAGGCGCTGGGGGTGGACATGATGCTGACGCCGCCCGCGAGCGCGAGGGAGCTCTCTCCGTTGCGCAGCGACTGGCAGGCCAGGTGGAGCGCGACGAGCGAGGACGAGCAGGCGGTGTCGAGGGTGACCGCGGGGCCCTCGAAGCCGAAGAGGTAGGACACCCGGCCCGACAGCACGCTGGAGAGCGTGCCGGTGATCATGTGGCCTTCGGACCCCTCGGCGGCGTTGGCCACGCCGGAGGTGTAGTCCTGGTAGCTGGCGCCGATGAAGGTGCCGGTCAGGCTGGAGCGCTGGGAGGCCGGGTCGATTCCGGCGTGTTCGAAGGCTTCCCAGGACGTTTCCAGCAGCAGGCGCTGCTGCGGGTCCATGGACACCGCTTCACGCGGCGAGATGCCGAAGAACCCGGGGTCGAAGTCGGCGACGTCGCGCAGGAATCCGCCTTGGACGGAGTAGGTCCTGCCGGACCGGTCGGGGTCCGGGTCGTACAGGCCCTCGGCGTCCCAGCCACGGTCGGCGGGGAAGCCGGAGATGGCGTCGGAGCCGTTCAGGACGAGCTTCCACAGCTCCTCCGACGAGGTGACCCCGCCGGGGTAGCGGCAGCTCATGCCGATGATGGCGATCGGGTCGTCGTCGGCGGCGGAGGCCGACGCGACGACGGCGGGGGCGCCGGTCGCGGGCTGCGCCCCGGCCAGCTCGGACCGCAGGAAGCCGGCCAGCGCGGCGGGGCTCGGATAGTCGAAGACCATGGTCGTCGGCAGCGTCAGCCCGGTGACGGACGCGAGGCGGTTGCGCAGCCCGACGGCGGTCAGCGAGTCGAAACCGACGTCACGGAAGGCGCGCTGGTCGGGCAGGGCGTCGGCGGACGTGAGCCCCAGAACGGCCATGGCCTCGGTACGGACCACCTCCAGCAGCAGCCGCTCCTGCTCGGCGGCGGACAGCGCGCGCAGCCGCGCCACGAACTCGCCCTCCACGACGGTGCCGGTGGTCTGCTCGGCGGCCTCGGTGAGCCTGCGGACCTCGGGGACCTCGGAGAAGAGGGCCGTGGGACGGCTCGACGTGAAGACGGGGTAGTACGTGTCCCAGTCGACGTCGGCGACCGCGATGACGGTCTCGTCGTCGTCCAGGGCCCGCTTCAGTCCGCTCAGCGCCAGCTGCGGGTCCATGAACTCCAGGCCGCTGCGGCGGATCAGCTGCGGGTCGACGCGGCCGATCTTGAGGTCGTCGGACCAGATGCCCCAGGAGAGCGACATGGCGCGCAGCCCGCGGGCCCTGCGGTGGGCGGCGAGCGCGGCGAGGTAGGCGTTGCCCGCCACATACGCGGCGTGCGCGCCACTGCCCCACATGCCGGCCGTGGACGAGTAGAGGATGAAGTCGTCGAGGTCGTCGTTGTCGAGCAGTTCGTCCAGGACCTGGGCGCCGACCACCTTCGCGTGCATGACGCGGGAGAAGGCGTCCATGCCGGTCTCGGCCAGCGAGTACAGCTCGATGAGCGCGGCGGTGTGCACGACGGTCCGTACGGTCCGTCCCTCGGCCTTGAGCTCCGCCAGGAGCGCGGCCACGGCCTCGCGGTCGGTGACGTCGCAGGCGGCGATGGTGGCTTCGGTGCCCAGCTCGGCCAGTTCGGCGACGAGTTCGGCGGAGCCAGGAGCGTCCATGCCCCGACGGCTCGTCAGCACCAGGTGCTCGGCGCCCTGTCCGGCCAGCCAGCGGGCGAGATGCGGGGCGAGGGTGCCCGAGCCGCCGGTGACGAGGGTGGTGCCGCGCGGCGTCCAGTCCCGGGAGGGGCCCTGCCGGCCGGCCGCGGCGCGGACGATACGGCGGGTGAAGACGCCGGAGGACCGGATGGCGAGCTGGTCCTCCTCGCCCAGTGCGCCCGCCAGGGCGGACACCAGACGCTGAGCCGCCCGCTGGTCAAGCGTCTGCGGCAGATCGATGACCCCGCCCCAGCGCTGCGGATGCTCCAGCGCCGTCGTCCACCCCACCCCGGCCACCTGAGCCTGGACGGGGGACGTGACCTCGTCGGAACGGCCCGTGGAGACCGCGCCCTGGGTGAGGAACCACAGCGGGGCGCCGGTCTCGGTATCGCCCAGGGCCTGCACCAGCGAGACCGTCAGCGCGAGCCCGAGGGAGAGGCCGGGATACTGCTCGCCCGGCTCCTCGGCCCCGGCGAGCACGGACACGATTCCGGCGACCTCGCCGGTCCCGGCCAGCCGCTCCGCCAGGACCGTACGGTCGACACACGACTCGTCCAGCACCAGACGCCGGACCTCGGCGCCGTGGCCGCTCAGTGCGTCGACGACCTCGGCGTCGTCGATTCCCTCGGCGGACACCACCAGCCAGGCGCCCGAGAGCGACTTCTGCGGAACGGTGCTCACCGGGGACCAGGACACGCGGTAGCGCCAGGAATCGACCGTCGACCGGTCCCGGCGCGACCTGCGCCAGGACGACAGCGCCGGCAGCACGGCGGCCACCGAACCCTCGTCCGTACGCAGCGTCGAGGACAGCGCGGAGAGATCCTCCTGCTCCACCGCCGCCCAGAACTCGGCGTCGGCGGGGTCGGCGGCGACGGCGTTCTCGGGCGCGGGCGGTATGGCCCACAGCTGTTCGTGCTGGAACGCGTAGGTGGGCAGGTCCACCCGCCGGGCATCCGTGCCCGCGAAAACGCCCGCCCAGTCGACGTCGACGCCACGGACGAAGACCTCGGCGGCCGAGAGCAGGAACCGCGACACGCCGCCCGTGTCCCGGCGCAACGTGCCGGTCGCGACGCCCGGTTCACCGGTCTCGTCGATCATGTCCTGCACCGACATGGTGAGCACCGGGTGCGAGCTGACCTCGATGAAGGCGCGGTGTCCCGCGTCCAGCAGGTCGCGTACCGCGTCGGCGAACAGCACCCGCTGCCGCAGGTTGCGGAACCAGTACCCGGCGTCCATCCCGTCGGTGTCCAGCCACGCGCCCGTCATCGTCGAGAAGAACGGGACTTCGGAGACCTGAGGGCGTACCGGCCCCAGCACGTCGAGCAGTTCGTCGCGCAGGTCCTCGACCTGGGCGGAGTGCGAGGCGTAGTCCACCGCGATCCGGCGGACCCGGATGTCCTCGGCCGTCAGCTCGGCGGACAGCTCGTCCAGGGCCTCCGGCTCACCCGAGACGACGACCGAGCGCGGGCCGTTGACCGCGGCGACGGACACCCGGCCCGACCACGCCTCCAGCCGGCTCTCGACGTCGGCCACGGGCAGCGCCACGGACATCATTCCGCCGTGTCCGGCGAGCCGCCGGCCGATCGCCTGGCTGCGCAGCGCCACCACCCGCGCGCCGTCCTGCAAGGACAGCGCACCGGAGACGACAGCGGCCGCGATCTCGCCCTGGGAATGGCCGACGACGGCCGCGGGCTCGACGCCGCGCGAGCGCCACAGCGCGGCCAGCGACACCATCACCGAGAAGGACGCGGGCTGGACCACATCCACCCGCTCCAGGGACGGCGCGCCCTCGACACCCCGCAGCACATCCACCAACGACCAGTCGGTGAACTCGCCCAGCGCCGCCGCACATTCACTGATCCGCTCGGCGAAGACCGGCGACTCGTCCAGCAGACGAGCCCCCATCCCCACCCACTGCGAACCCTGACCCGGGAAGACGAACACCGTCTTCCCCTCCACATCGGCCACACCCCGGGCCACCACGGACGACGGTCCGTCGTGCTCGATCGCGCGCAGGGCCGTCAGCGGGTCCGCGTCCTCGGCGGGGACCACCACGGCCCGGTGCTCGAAGACGGAGCGGGACGAGACGAGTGAGAAGCCCACATCGAGCGGCCTCGACGCGGATCCCGCGGTCTCCACGTACGACAGCAGGCGTGCCCCCTGCTCCCGTACGGCGGACCCGGTACGGCCCGACACCACCCACGGCACCACGCCGCCCGCGACGGGCACCGGCTCGACCGTGGACCCGGTCTCCTCGGTCTCTTCCTCGACGGGCGCCTGCTCCAGCAGCGTGTGGGCGTTGGTGCCGCTGATCCCGAACGACGACACCGCCGCACGGCGCGGCCGGCCCGTCTCGGGCCATGCGACCGCCTCGGACAGCAGACGTACCGCGCCCGAGGACCAGTCCACGTGCGACGAGGGAGTCTCCGCGTGCAGCGTCCGCGGCAGCACGCCGTTGCGCAGCGCCATCACCATCTTGATGACGCTCGCGACTCCGGCGGCGGACTGGGTGTGCCCGATGTTGGACTTGACCGAACCGAGCAGCAGGGAGCGCTCCGGGTCGCGGTCCCTGCCATAGGTGGCCAGCAGCGCCTGCGCCTCGATCGGGTCGCCGAGGGGCGTACCGGTGCCGTGGGCCTCCAGGGCGTCGATGTCCCCCGGGGAGAGGCGGGCGTTGGCCAGGGCCTGTCGCATCACCCGCTGCTGCGAGGGACCGTTGGGCGCGGTGAGTCCGTTGGACGCGCCGTCCTGGTTGATCGCCGAGCCACGGATCACCGCGAGGACCGGATGACCGTTGCGCCGGGCGTCGGAGAGCCGCTCGACCAGCAGGATGCCGACGCCCTCGGCGAGCGTCATGCCGTCCGCGTCGTCGGAGAACGCCTTGCAGCGGCCGTCCTGGGCGAGCGCCCGCTGCCGGCTGAACGCGACGAAGGGGGCGGGCGTGGTCATGATCGTGGCGCCGCCCGCGACGGCGAGCGTGGACTCGCCGTTGCGCAGGGACTGGCAGGCGAGGTGCAGGGCGACGAGAGAGGAGGAGCACGCGGTGTCGACGGTGACCGCGGGGCCCTCGAGACCGAATACGTACGAGATCCGCCCGGAGAGCACGCTCGGGCTGCTGCCGGTGACCATGTGGCCCTCGGCGCCGTCGCCGGCGCCCATGCCGTAGTCCTGGTAGCTGGATCCGATGAAGGTGCCGGTGAGGCTGCCCCGTGCCGCGCCGGGGGTGATGCCCGCGCGTTCGAAGGACTCCCAGGTGGTCTCCAGCAGCAGCCGCTGCTGGGGGTCCATCACCAGTGCCTCGCGCGGGGAGATGCCGAAGAACGTCGGGTCGAACTCGTCGGCCTCGTGCAGGAATCCGCCCTGCGTCGAGTAGGTCCTGCCCTGCCGGTCCGGGTCCGGGTCGAAGAGTCCCTGGGCGTCCCAGCCTCGGTTGACGGGAAATTCCGTCACGGCGTCCGCGCCGTTGGTGACGAGGTCCCACAGCTGCTCGGGCGAGCCGGCTCCGCCGGGGAAGCGGCAGCTCATGCCGATGATGGCGATCGGCTCGTCGTCGGCCGCCAGGGTGGCGACCGGTCCTGCCACCTCCAGCACGGCGCCCAGGATCTCCGAGCGCAGATACCGCGCCAGCTCCAGCGGGGTCGGATAGTCGAAGACCATCGTGCTCGGCAGGGTCAGGCCGGTCACGGTGGACAGCCGCTTGCGCAGCTCGACCGCGGTCAGCGAGTCGAAGCCGATGTCGCGGAAGGCACGCCCCTCCGGTACGCCGTCGGCGGAGCTGTGGCCCAGCACGGCTGCCGCCTCGTCGCGGACGAGGTCGGCGAGCAGCCGGTCCTGCTCGGGCTCGGCCAGGGCGCGCACGCGCGTGACGAACTCGGAGGCGTCACCGGCCGTGTCCTGCTCGGCGCCGCTCGTCAGCGCCTGTACCTCGGGCAGGCCGGCGAGCAGCGCGCTGGGCCGTCCCGAGGTGAAGACCGGCGCGTAGCAGTCCCAGTCGACGTCGGCGACCGTGACGGTCACGTCCCGCCGTACGACCGCGCGGCGGAGTTCGGTCATCGCGGGACCGGGGTCCAGGAAGCCGAGGCCCTGTCGCTTCAGGC
This sequence comes from Streptomyces sp. NPDC058198, assembly GCF_042882605.1. Taxonomy (NCBI): domain Bacteria; kingdom Bacillati; phylum Actinomycetota; class Actinomycetes; order Kitasatosporales; family Streptomycetaceae; genus Streptomyces; species Streptomyces sp. NPDC058198. Next base: position 116,525 of record NZ_JBHVVP010000007.1, on the reverse strand, counting down.
TTCCGGAGACCGTCTCGTCGACGGCCATGCCCGCTTCGGCCCACGGACCCCAGGCCACGGAGGTGGCAGTGAGTCCACGGGCGTGCCGGTGCTCGGCCAGGGCGTCCAGGTAGGCGTTGGCCGCGCCGTACGCGCTCTGGCCGCCGCTGCCCCAGACGCCGGCGATCGAGCCGAACAGGACGAAGAGGTCCAGTTCGCGGTCGCCGAGCAGGGCGTCGAGATGGGCCGCGCCCGCCAGCTTCGCCGAGGTCAGCTCGGCGAAGTCCGGGAGGCTGAGCTGCTCCAGCGGTCCGAAGTGGCCGACGCCCGCGGTGTGCACCACACCGGTCAGCGGCAGCTCGGACGGGATCCCGTCCAGTACGGCGGCGAGCGCGTCGCGGTCGGAGACATCGCAGGCGACGATCTCGACGCGGGCGCCCAGCTCCTCCAGCTCGGCGCGGAGTTCGGCCGCGCCGGGGGCGTCCGGGCCGCGGCGGCTGGTCAGGACCAGGTGCTGCGCGCCGGAGCGTGCCAGCCAGCGGCCCACCTCGGCGCCGAGGCCGCCGGTGCCACCGGTCACCAGCACGGTGCCCCGTGCGGTGAACTCGTGGGCGGCGGGCAGTGCGTCGACGGTGTGCCGGACGAGGCGGCGGCCGGAGACCCCGGAGGCGCGCAGCGCCACCTGGTCCTCGCCGTCGGGGGCGTCCTTAGTGGCGAGCACGCCCGCCAGCCGCTGTCCGGCCTGCTGGTCGAGCGTGGCCGGCAGGTCGATGAGACCGCCCCAGCTCTGGGGGTGTTCGAGGGCCGCGACCCGGCCGAGCCCCCAGGCCGCGGCCTGGACGGGCCGGGTGACCGGGTCTGCGGGTCCGGTCGACACGGCGCCCCGAGTGGCCGTCCACAGCCGTCCCCCGGACCCGGTGTCGCCCAGTGCCTGGACGAGCGCGACCGTCAGCGCGAGCCCGGTGGTGAGCGGCGCGTACGCGTCGCTCGGGCGCTCGTCCAGCGGGAGAACGGACAGCACGTTCGCCGTGCTGTCGAAGTCCTCGGTGCCTTCGAGCCGCGCCGCCAGCACGCCACGGTCGGCGCACGACGCGTCCAGGACCACACGGCGCACCCGCGCGCCGTGCGTGCTGAGCGCGCCCGCCAGATCGTCGCAGAGGGTGTCGTCGGTCTCCTCGCTGCTGACGAGCAGCCAGGTGCCGTCCAGCACCGGGGCGGCGGGCTTGCGCAGACCGGTCCATTCGACCCGGTAGCGCAGCGAGTCCAGCAGGGTCTTCTCCTGCTTGCCGCGGCGCCAGGAGGTCAGTGCGGGCAGCAGGGAGCCGAGGGAGGAGTGCTCCTGCTCGCCGAGTCCGAGGATCGTGGCCAGTTCGTCGGCGTCGCCGCGCTCCACGGCGGCCCACAGACGCTGGTCGGCGGGGTCGGCGGTCGCGGCGGCGGGGAGCGCGGGCAGCTGCGGCCAGTAGAACTCGTGCTGGAAGGCATAGGTGGGCAGGTCCACCCGGCGGGCGCCGCTGCCCGCGAAGTAGGCCGGCCAGTCCACGGCGACGCCGTGCACCTGGAGCCGGGCGAGCGCCGTGGTGACGGCCAGTTCCTCGGCGCGGCCGGCGCGCAGCAGCGGGACCAGTTCGGCGTCGTAGTCGTCGCCGAGGGTGTCCTGGGCCATCGCGGACAGCGGTCCGTCGGGGCCCAGTTCGAGGAAGGTGGTGACGCCCGCGTCGCGCAGCGTCCGTACGCAGTCGGCGAAGCGGACCGCTTCCCGCACCTGTGCGACCCAGTACTCCGCGGAGCGCACCTGCTCGTCCGTGACCTGCCGGCCGGTCAGGTTGGAGATCAGCGGGATGTCCGGCGCCGTGAAGGTCAGTCCTTCGGCGACCTCGCGGAACGCGTCGAGCATCGCGGCCATACGGGGCGAGTGGAAGGCATGGCTCACCCGCAGGCGCTTGGTCTTGCGTCCCTGGGAGCCGAACGAGGCGGCGAGGTCCAGGACCGCGTCCTCGTCCCCGGAGACGACGACCGACGTGGGGCCGTTGACGGCGGCGATCGACACCCGCTCGGACAGCAGGGGGACGACCTCGTCCTCGGTGGCCTGCACCGCGACCATCGCACCGCCGGCCGGCAGCGCCTGCATCAGCGTGGCGCGCGCCGCGACCAGGGCGCACGCGTCGGCCAGCGACAGCACGCCCGCGACATGGGCCGCCGCGATCTCACCGATCGAGTGGCCGGCCACGAAGTCGGGCTTGACGCCCCAGGTCCGTACGAGACGGAACAGCGCCACCTCGATGGCGAACAGCGCGGGCTGCGTCCAGCCGGTCTCGTCCAGCAGTGCGGCCTCGGCCGTGCCCTCGGCGGCGAACAGCACCTCGCGCAGCGGGCGGTCGAGCAGCGGGTCGAGCTCGGCGAACACCTCGTCGAGCGCCTCGGCGAACACCGGGAAGCGCTCGTACAGTTCACGGCCCATGGCGGGCCGCTGGCTGCCCTGGCCGGTGAAGAGCAGGGCGGTCCTGCCACGCCGTGCGGCCTCGCCCTCGATCACCCCGGCGTCGGTCCTGCCGGTGGCGAGCGCGCTGAGCGACCTCACCAGCGAGGTACGGTCCTGCGCCACCACGGCCGCGCGCCTGTCGAACTGCGAACGGGTGGTGGCCAGCGAGAACGCGCCGTCGACCAGGTCGAGTTCGGGCTGCGCCTGTACGTAGGACAGCAGCCGCGCCGCCTGGCCGCGCAGGGCGTCGCGGGTCCGGCCCGAGATCAGCCACGGTACGGCTCCGGCCTCGCGGGGCGAGGTGGTCCGCGCCTCGGCGCGGGTGGCCGGGGGCTGCTCGATGATGGTGTGGACGTTCGTACCGCTGATGCCGAACGAGGAGATACCGGCGCGCCGGGGGCGGTCGGTGTCCGGCCAGGCGGTCGGCTCGGTCAGCAGCTCGACCGCGCCCTCGGTCCAGTCCACATGGGAGGACGGGGCGTCGACATGCAGCGTCTGCGGGAGGGTGCCGTGCCGCATCGCCATCACCATCTTGATCACACCCGCGACGCCGGCGGCGGCCTGGGTGTGGCCGATGTTGGACTTCACGGAGCCGAGCAGCAGCGGCCGCTCCGGGTCACGGTCCCGGCCGTAGGTGGCCAGCAGCGCCTGGGCCTCGATCGGGTCGCCCAGGGTGGTGCCTGTGCCGTGCGCCTCCACGACATCGACCTCGTCCGCGGTGAGTCCGCCGCTGGCGAGCGCCTGCCGGATCACCCGCTGCTGCGAGGGACCGTTGGGGGCGGTCAGGCCGTTGGACGCGCCGTCCTGGTTGACCGCGGAGCCGCGCACCACGGCCAGGATCCGGTGGCCGTTGCGCACCGCGTCGGACTGCCGCTCCAGGACGAGCATGCCGACGCCCTCCGCCCAGCCGACACCGTCGGCCGACTCGGAGAACGCCTTGCAGCGGCCGTCGGGCGACAGACCGCGCTGCCGGGAGAAGTCCACGAACACCGAGGGCGTCGACATCACGGTGACGCCGCCGGCCAGGGCGAGCGAGCACTCGCCCGAGCGGAGGGCCTGGATGGCCCAGTGCATGGCGACCAGCGAGGACGAGCACGCGGTGTCGACGGTGACGGCCGGGCCTTCAAGGCCCATCGTGTACGACACCCGGCCCGAGGCCAGACTCGCCGAACTGCCGCCGCCCCGGAAACCCTCGAACTCGGGGCTCGCCAGCACGGCGCTGTAGTCGCTGTACATCACGCCGGCGAACACGCCGGTGGCGCTGCCCCGCAGGGACAGCGGGTCGACACCCGCCCGCTCGACCGCTTCCCAGGACGCTTCCAGCAGCAGGCGCTGCTGCGAGTCCGTGGCCAGCGCCTCGCGCGGGCTCATCCCGAAGAACGCCGGGTCGAACTCGCCCGCCTCGTGCAGGAATCCGCCCGAGCGGGTGTAGGCCGTACCGGCGTGGTCCGGGTCCGGGTGATACAGCGACTCGACATCCCAGCCACGGTTGACCGGGAATCCGGAGATCGCGTCAGCGCCCTCGGTCACCAGCCGCCACAGGTCTTCCGGTGAGGTCACCCCGCCGGGGTAGCGGCAGCTCATGCCGACGACCACGATCGGATCGTCGGCCACCGCCGCGGTCCGGGTGGCGGCGGGCGCCGCGGCGTCCGAGCCGAGCAGCTCGTCGAGGATGTACGTGGCGAGGTTCCGCACGGTCGGGTAGTCGAAGACGAGCGTGGCCGGCAGCCGCAGCCCGGTCACGGTGTTGAGCCGGTTCCGCAGCTCCACCGCCGTCAGCGAGTCGAAGCCCAGGTCCCGGAACGCGCGTTCCGCGTCGATGTCCGCACCACTGGCGTGGCCGAGTACGAGCGCGACCTGCGCGCGGACCAGGTCCAGCAGCATGTCGTGCCGGTCGGTCTCGTCGAGCCGGTTCAGCCGTTGTACGAGATCGCTCGCCGTCGCGGAGCCGGCGACCGCGGCCCGGCGGGAGCGGGTACGGATCAACGTCCGCAGCAGCGGCGGGACCTCGCCCTGGGCCCGCAGCACCGCCAGGTCCAGCCGCACCGGCGCCACCGCCGCCTCACCGGTGGCCAGCGCGGCGTCGAACAGCGCGACACCCTGCTCCACCGACAGCGGCGGCATGCCCGCGCGGGCCATCCGCTCCATGTCCGCGTCGGTCACACCGCCGGTCATTCCGCCGGTACGGTCCCACGGACCCCAGGCCAGGGAGGAGCCGGGCAGGCCCTCGGCCCGCCGGCGCTCCACGAGCGCGTCCAGGAAGGCGTTGCCCGCCGCGTAGTTGCCCTGGCCCGCGCTGCCGAACACGCCGGCCACGGAGGAGAACACCACGAACGCGGACAGGTCGAGATCACGGGTCAGCTCGTGCAGGTTCCAGGCCGCGTCGGCCTTCGGCCGCAGGACCGTGTCGAGCCGCTCCGGAGTCAGTGAACCGATGACGCCGTCGTCCAGCACCCCCGCCGTGTGCACCACGGCGGAGACCGGGTGCGCGGCCAGCAGGCCCGCCAGCGCGTCGCGGTCGGCGACATCGCATGCCTCGACCGCGACCTCGGCGCCGTGCAGCTCCAGCTCGGCCACCAGCTCCTCGGCGCCCTCGGCGGCCCGTCCCCGCCGGCTGACCAGCAGCAGCCGCCGTACGCCGTGCTCCGCCACCAGGTGCCGTGCCAGCACCGCGCCCAGACCACCCGTACCACCGGTGATCAGGACACTGCCGCCGGCGCCCCAGACCGGGCCCACGCCCGCGCCGCCGGCCGTCCGCCGGCGCACCAGGCGTCCGGCCCGTACCTCACCGCCGCGGACCACCAACTGCGGCTCGGCCACGCCCAGAGCCCGCGGCGGCAGGGCGGCCGGCGCTTCGGGGTCCAGATCGACCAGGCCGAACCGGCCGGGGTGCTCCGCCTGCGCGGAGCGGATCAGGCCCCACACCGAGGCCGCGGCCACGTCACGGCCGCCGACGGCACCCCGCGTCACGAACACCAGCCGCGCGTCGGCGAACCGCTCGTCCGCCAGCCACGCCTGGGCCGACGCCAGCGCGTCCGCCACCAGCGCGTGGGCGGACCGCGCCGCGCCGTCGCCGGACTCACCGGCGAGCGCCGTCAGTACGACATCCGGGACCGGGGACTCCGCCGCCGCCAGCGACAGCAGATCCGGGTAGGTCACGGCGGTGCTCACCGGCGCCAGGTCCTCGGCGAGTCCGAACACGTCGGGGCCGACCAGGGCCACCGGCCCGGGGGCCGCCGTCCCGGTCCGCACCGGCGTCCAGTCGAGGCCGAACAGCGCGTCCCTGCCGACCAGGGCGACGGTGCCGAACTGCTGGGCCGCGACGGGGCGCAGCACCAGCGAGTCGATGGAGGCGACCGGCTCGCCCGAGGCGTCGGCCACGGTGAGGGACACCGCGTCCTCGGCGGCCGGGGACAGCCGTACGCGCAGCGCGGAGGCGCCGGTCGCGTGCAGCGACACACCCTCCCAGGAGAAGGGCAGTCCGCCGTGGCTCTCCGCACCGAGCTCGACGAAGGAGGCGGCGTGCAGCGCCGCGTCCAGCAGCGCGGGGTGGAGTCCGAACGCGTCCGCGTCGGCCTCGCCGCCCTCGGGCAGCACGACCTCGGCGTACACCTCGTCGTCCCGGCGCCAGACGGCCCGCAGGCCCTGGAACACCGGGCCGTACCCGAAACCGTCCTCGGCCAGCCGGCGGTAGAGACCGTCGATGCCCACCGGTTCCGCGCCGGCCGGGGGCCACACGGCGGTGTCGAGGACCGAGCGCTGCTCGCCGAGGGCGAGCACGCCGGTGGCGTGCCGGGTCCACGCGTTCTCGTCGCTTCCCTCGGGGCGGGAGTAGACGTTCACGGTGCGGCGGCCGGAGTCGTCGGGGTTGCCGATCCACAGCTGGACCTGGATGCCGCCCTGCTCCGGGAGGATCAGCGGCGCCGCCAGGGTCAGTTCCTCGACCCGGTCGCAGCCGACCTCGTCACCGGCGCGGACGGCCAGTTCGAGGAAGGCGGTGCCGGGGAGCAGCGTGGTGCCGCGTACGGCGTGGTCGGCCAGCCACGGGTGGGACTGGAGCGAGAGCCTGCCGGTGAGCAGGGCGCCTTCGGAGTCGGCCAGGGAGACGGCGGCGGAGAGGAGCGGGTGGTGGGCGGCGCCCAGTCCGGCGGCCCGCAGGTCCGCGGTGTGTCCCTGGGTGCCCTTGGGCCAGTACCTGCGGCGCTGGAAGGCGTAGGTCGGCAGGTCGGCGCGGCGGGCGCCGGTGCCCGCGAAGTAGTCGTCCCAGCGGACGGTGACGCCCCGGACGTGCAGACCGGCCAGGGCCGTGGTGATCGTGTGGGTCTCCGGGCGGCCGGCCCGGAGTACGGGGAGCGCGGCGGCGCCGTCGGCGCCCGCCGCGTCGACGCCGTCCTGGGTCATGGCGGACAGGACGCCGTCGGGACCGAGTTCCAGGAAAGTGGTGACGCCGTGGCCGAGGAGCCAGTCGACGCCGTCCGCGTACCGGACGGCGCGGCGGACATGGTCCACCCAGTAGTCGGCGGAGGTCACCTGTCCTACCGTCGCGGGCTCACCGGTGACGTTGGAGACGAACGGCATCAGCGGGGCCTGGAGGGACAGTCCCGCGACCACGGCGCGGAACTCGTCGAGCATCGGCTCCATGAGCGGCGAGTGGAAGGCGTGCGAGACCCGCAGCCGCTTGGTCTTGCGCCCGTCGGCCTCCAGCCGGGCGGCGATCTCGCCGACCGTGTGCTCGTCGCCGGCGAGGACGACGGCCGTCGGACCGTTGACCGCGGCGAGGGACACCCGGTCCTCGTGGCCGGCCAGCAGCGGCGTGACCTCGTCCTCGGTGGCCTGTACGGCGACCATCGCGCCGCCGGCGGGCAGGGCCTGCATCAGCCGGCCCCGGGCGGCGACGAGCGCGGCGGCGTCGCCGAGGGAGAGCACCCCGGCCACATGGGCGGCGGCGATCTCACCGATCGAGTGACCGGTCAGGTAGTCGGGCTTGATGCCCCAGGACTCCACGAGGCGGAACAGCGCCACCTCGACGGCGAACAGCGCGGGCTGCGCGTACTCGGTACGGTCCAGCGTGTCGGCGTCCTCGCCCCACAGCACGTCGCGCAGCGGACGGTCCAGCCGCTGGTCCAGCTCGGCGAGCGCCGCGTCGAGAGCCTCGGCGAACACGGGGAAGCGGCCGTACAGTTCGCGGCCCATGCCGAGGCGCTGGGAGCCCTGGCCGGTGAAGAGGAACGCCAGCTTGCCGTCGCCCTGCGCGGCGCCCTGCGTGGAGCCCTGTACCAGGTCGGCCGCCGGCGCGTCCTCGGCGAGGGCGGTCAGTCCGGCGAGCGCGGCGTCGCGGTCGGCGGCCATGACCACGGCGCGGTGCTCGAAGCCTGCCCGGGTGGTGGCCAGCGAGAAGGCGGTGTCGAGGAGGGGAGTCGCGGCGTCGGCGTCCAGCGCGGACAGCAGACCGGCGGCCTGTGCCCGCAGCGCGTCAGGGGTCCGCCCGGACAGCAGCACGGGTACGACACCGGGCTCGACGCCGGGCTCGGCGTTCGCGCCGTCCGCCGCCTCGGGCGCCTCCGGCTCCGGGGCCTGCTCGACGATGGTGTGCGCGTTGGTGCCGCTGATGCCGAAGGAGGAGACGGCCGCCCGCCTGGGCGCTCCGGTCTCGGGCCACGCGGCGTTCTCGGTGAGGACCTTGACCGCGCCCTGTGTCCAGTCGACGTGCGAGGAGGGCTCGTCGGCCAGCAGCGTCCGCGGCAGCACGCCGTGCCGCATCGCCATGACCATCTTGATGACGCCGGCGACACCGGCCGCGGCCTGGGTGTGGCTGATGTTGGACTTGACCGAGCCGAGCAGCAGCGGGCGGCTCTCGTCGCGGTCGCGGCCGTAGGTCGCCAGCAGGGCCTGTGCCTCGACCGGGTCGCCGAGCGTGGTGCCGGTGCCGTGTGCTTCGACGACATCGATCTGGTCGGCGGAGAGCCGGGAGTTGATCAGGGCCTGCTGGATGACTTCCTGCTGGGACGGGCCGTTCGGCGCGGTGAGGCCGTTCGAGGCGCCGTCCTGGTTGACGGCGCTGCCGCGCACGACGGCGAGGATCTCGTGGCCGTTGCTTCGGGCGTCGGACAGCCGCTCCAGTACGAGGATGCCCACGCCCTCGGCCCAGCCGGTGCCGTCGGCGGAGTCGCCGAAGGAGCGGCAGCGGCCGTCGGCGGACAGTCCGCCCTGGCGGCTGAACTCGATGAACGTACCGGGGCTGGACATGACGGTGACGCCGCCGGCCAGCGCGAGGGTGCACTCCCCCGCGCGCAGTGCCTGGGCGGCGAGGTGCACGGCCACCAGGGACGACGAGCAGGCGGTGTCCACGGTCACGGCGGGGCCGACCGTGCCGAAGGAGTAGGAGATCCGCCCCGACAGGACGCTGCCCGTGTTGCCGGTGAGCTGGAATCCTTCCGCGCCGTCGGCGGGCCCGACCCGGTAGTCCTGGGCCATCGCGCCCATGAACACGCCGGTCTGGCTGCCCTTGACGGAGGTCGGGTCGATGCCCGCGCGCTCGAAGGCCTCCCAGGCGGATTCGAGCACGACGCGCTGCTGCGGATCCATCGCCACGGCCTCGCGCGGCGAGATGCCGAAGAAGTCGGCGTCGAAGTCGGGCGCCTCGTGCAGGAAGCCGCCGGAGGTGGTGCTGGACGAGGCGAGCGCCTCGGCGTCCCAGCCGCGGTCGGTGGGGAACTCGGAGATGCCGTTCTCGCCGGCCTCGACCATCCGCCACAGGTCTTCGGGGCTGCTTACTCCCCCGGGATAGCGGCAGGTCATACCGACAATGGCGATCGGCTCCTGAGCCGATGTCTCGAGTTCACTCACCCGCTGCCGCGTCCGTCGGAGATCGGCGGTCGCAAGCTTGAGGTAGTCCCGGAGCTTCTGTTCGTTGTCCATCTCAACTCAACCCATCTCGACAGCCAGCGGCCGAACATGAATCACGCCGGACATCTCGCGCTCGTCGTGCAATGCAATTAATGAGAAAGCCACATGGCTTCACGGCCGATTACGGGGGAAGCCATGTGGCGAGTGTCGTCGCGACCGCGACGGGAATTCCCTAGTTCTTCGCGGTCCTGCGGTCCACTACCAGCTGGAGGCCAGCAGAAGGTCCCCGTACCGGTGTTCGCGGGAGACCTGGTCGAGGTCCGCGTCGACCATCATGTGCATCAGTTCGGGGAAGTCGACGGAGGGCTTCCAGCCCAGCTGGGTCTGGGCGTGCTTGCTGTCGGCGCAGAGGATCTCCACCTCGGCGGGGCGGACCAGCTCGGGGTCGATGACCACGTAGTCCTCCCAGTTGAGGTCCACATGCTCGAAGGCGATCCGCACCGCGTCGGAGACCGAGTGCATGGTGCCGCTGCCCACCACGTAGTCGTCCGGGTCGTCCTGCTGGAGCATGAGGTGCATCGCGCGCACATAGTCGCCGGCGAAGCCCCAGTCGCGTACCGCGTCGAGGTTCCCCAGGTGCAGTTTCTCCTGGAGTCCCAGTTTGATCCTGGCGACCGCCAGGGAGATCTTCCTGGTCACGAACTCCGAACCGCGGCGGGGAGATTCGTGGTTGAAGAGCATCCCGGAGACCGCGTACATCCCGAAGGACTCACGGTAGTTACGGGTGATGAAGTGCCCGTACGCCTTGGCGGCGCCGTACGGGCTGCGCGGGTGGAAGAGCGTCGTCTCGCGCTGCGGGGTCTCGGCCGCCTTGCCGAACATCTCCGAGGACGACGCCTGGTAGAAGCGGATCTGGCCGGTGCCCGCGGCGGTGCGGGAGCTGTTGAGGCCGCTCACCATGCGGATCGCCTCAAGGACGCGGAGCACGCCCATTCCGTTGACTTCGGTGACCAGTTCGGCCTGCTGCCACGACATCGGCACGAACGAGATGGCGCCGAGGTTGTAGACCTCGTCCGGCTGCACGGTGTCGACAGCGGACACCAGGCTGGCCTGGTCCATGAGATCGCCCTCGACAAAGGACAGATCCGAGACGAGCCGGCTGACCCGCGACTTTCGCGGGTTGGCCTGGCCCCGGATCAATCCCCATACCTGGTAGCCCTGCGAGAGCAGGTGCTCGGCCAGATAGGATCCATCCTGCCCGGTAATTCCAGTGATCAGCGCACGCTTGGACATTCCAACCCCTTCTCGACCACGGAGAGACCGTCCAAACGCAGAGCTCGGTCGACGACCTTGCATCGAATACGCTTCTGTCCGGACGATAGACATCGGCACGCTCGCAAGCCGCCGACCACGGTGTCAAGAAATCCCCGGCATACTAGGGAATTCCTGAGTCCCGCCGCCGGCCGGAAAGCGGGAAGCGGAGAACACTAGTAATTTTCGGGCGTCCCGTGCGGTGCACTGTGTGCGTCGGCGTCCGGGCCGGCTCTGTCAACCGGAGTGTCTTTCCGTGCTGTTCAGACTCCTGCGTACCCATGTACGTCCCTACAGGCGAGCGGCCGCTCTGCTGGTCCTCCTGCAACTGGCCCAGATCCTCGCCACGTTGCTGCTGCCGACCCTCGGCGCCGCGCTCATCGACAACGGTGTGGTCAGAGAGGACGGCGGCTACATCACACGGGTCGGCGCGATCATGATCGCCGTGGCGCTCGTACAGATCGTCTCGGCCGTCGGCGCGGTGTCGCTGGGCTCGCGCACCGCGATGGCGATGGGGCGTGACATCCGCTCCGTCGTCTTCCGCCGGGTGCTGGACTTCTCGGCCCGCGAGGTGGGCCGCTTCGGCACGCCGTCGCTGATGAACCGGACGGTCAACGACGTCCAGCAGATACAGACCCTGGCCCTGTCGGGCTTCGGCATCGTGGTGTCGGCGCCCCTCATGTGCCTGGGCAGCGTCGCGCTGGCGCTTCAGCAGGATGTTCCGCTGGCCCTGATCCTGGTGCTGCTCGTCCTGGTCGTCGGTGTCGCGTTCGGTCTGCTCCTGGCCCGTATGGGGGTGTTCTACGAGCGGATGCAGACATACCTCGACCGGCTGGGCAGGCTGCTGCGCGAGCAGATCACCGGGGTCCGCGTGGTGCGTTCCTTCGTCCGGGACGCCTACGAACGCGAGCGGTTCGCCCGGACCAACACCGAACTCTTCGAGGTCTCGCAGCGCGTCGGCCGGCTCATCGCGACCATGCTCCCCGTGGTGCTGCTGCTCATGAACGCGTTCATGGTCGCCATCCTCTGGGTCGGCGCGCACCGGATCGACGCGGGGACGATGCGGATCGGCGCGATCAGCGCGTTCCTCAGCTATCTCTCCCTCATCCTGATGTCGGTCGTGATGGTCGCGTTCGTGTTCCTCTCGGTGCCCCGCGCGAAGGTGTCCGCCGCACGCGTGCAGGAGATCCTCACCACCCCGACGAGCGTCACCCCGCCGGCCGAGCCGGCCGGGACCGCGCCCGCCGCCTCCGGGCATCTCGTCCTGCGCGCCGCGGAGTTCCGCTACCCGGGCGCGGAGAAGCCCGTACTGCAAGGGATCGACCTGACCGCCGGTCCCGGCGAGAGCGTGGCGATCCTCGGCAGCACCGGCAGCGGCAAGACGACGCTGCTCAACCTGGTCCTCCGGCTGTTCGACGTCACCGACGGTTCGGTGCGCGTCAACGGCGTCGACGTACGGGAGCTCGACCCGGAGGTGCTCAGCCGCGCCGTCGGCTTCGTACCGCAGAAGCCGTACCTGTTCTCGGGCAGCGTCGCGACCAATCTCCGCTTCGGCGATCCCGACGCCACCGACGAGGAGCTGTGGCAGGCCCTCCGGATCGCTCAGGCGGCCGAGTTCGTCGAGCGCATGCCCGGCGGTCTGGACGCCGAGATCGCTCAGGGCGGCACGAATGTCTCGGGCGGGCAGCGCCAGCGCCTGGCCATCGCGCGCACCCTGCTGCGCCGGCCCGACATCTACCTCTTCGACGACTGCTTCTCGGCGCTCGACTACGCCACGGACGCCGCGCTGCGGACCGCCCTCGCGCCCGAGACGGCCCGGGCGACGGTGATCACGGTCGCCCAGCGGGTCGCCACCGTCCGGTTCGCCGATCGCATCGTGGTCCTCGACGAGGGCCGCGTCGTCGACACCGGCACCCACGCCGAGTTGCTGCGTGACAGCACGACGTACCGCGAGATCGCGCTCTCCCAGCTCACCGAAGAGGAGGCCGTCGATGGTCTCGCCCGGCAGCCGTAGCGAACCCGGGACGCGCGGGCCCGGCCGCCGGCTCCTCGGCCTGCTCCGGCCGCACCGCTCCCTCATCTCGCTGGCGCTCGCCCTGGGCATCGGCGGGATCACGCTCAACGCGTTCGGCCCGCTGCTCCTCGGCAGGGCCACGGATCTGATCGTCGACGGCGTCATCGGCCACGCTCCCGGCGCCGCCGTCGGCTCCGGCCCGCCCGGCGTCGACTTCGGCGAGGTCGGCAGGGTGCTGCTGATCCTGCTCGTCCTCTACGTCGCGGCCTCGCTCTTCATGCTCGCGCAGGGGCGGCTGATCGCGGCCGTCGTACAGCGGGTGGTCTTCGACCTGCGGGAGAAGGCGGAGGACAAGCTCGCGCGGCTGCCGCTGCGTTACTTCGACCGCAATCCGGCGGGCGAGGTGCTGAGCCGCGCCACCAACGACGTCGACAACCTCCAGCAGACGCTTCAGCAGACCCTCGCCGAGCTGATCACCTCGGTGTTCTCCATCGTGACGATGCTGATCCTGATGCTGGTCATCTCGCCGTCCCTGGCCCTGATCATGCTGGCGAGCGTGCCCGTGTCGGCCGTACTGGCGGCCTGGATCAGCAAGCGCGCCCAGCCCCGGTTCGCGGACCAGTGGGCCGCCACCGGCACGATGAACGGGCATGTCGAGGAGATCTACACGGGCCATTCGCTGGTCAAGGGCTTCGGCAGGCGCGAACAGGCCGAGCGGCACTTCGACGCGCACAACGAGGCGCTGTTCCGCGCCGGCAGGAAGGCCCAGTTCGCCTCGGGCACCATCGAGCCGTCGATGATGTTCATCGCCAACCTCGGCTATGTGGTCGTCGCGGTGGTCGGCGCGTGGAAGGTGGTGAACGGCTCGCTGAGCCTCGGGGACGTCCAGGCGTTCATCCTGTACTCCCGCCAGTTCAGCCAGCCGATCGTCCAGGTCGCGAGCGTGGCCGGCCGCCTCCAGTCCGGGATCGCCTCCGCCGCCCGGGTCTTCACCCTCCTGGACGCCGAGGAGCAGGGCCCCGACCCGGAGCGCCCGGTCAGGCCGGGCCGGGCCGGCGGCCGGGTGCGGTTCGACCGGGTCTCGTTCCGCTACTCCCCCGAGAGCCCCCTGATCGAGGATCTTTCGCTCACCGTCGAACCCGGCAGCACCGTGGCGATCGTCGGACCGACCGGCGCGGGCAAGACCACGCTGGGCAATCTGCTCATGCGGTTCTACGAGGTCGGCGACGGCCGCATCCTGCTCGACGGGACGGACATCGCGTCGATGACCCGCGACGACCTGCGGGCACAGTTCGGTCTGGTGCTCCAGGACACCTGGCTGTTCCGGGGCACGATCGCCGAGAACATCGCATACGGACACGCCGGGGCGACCCGCGACGAGATCGTGGCGGCGGCCCGCGCCACCTGCGCGGACCGTTTCATCCGTACCCTGCCGGACGGCTACGACACCGTGCTCGACGACGAGTCGGCCGGTGTGAGCGCGGGCGAGAAGCAGCTGATCACGGTGGCCAGGGCCTTCCTCGCCAAGCCGGCGGTCCTGGTGCTCGACGAGGCGACGAGCTCGGTCGACACCCGTACCGAAGTCCTCATCCAGCGCGCGATGAACACCCTGCGCGAGGGCAGGACCAGCTTTGTCATCGCACACCGGCTGTCCACCATCCGTGACGCGGATGTCATCGTGGTGATGGAGTCCGGGCGTATCGTCGAGCAGGGCACCCACGACGAACTGATCCACCACCAGGGTGCCTACGCCCGACTGCATGCCGCGCGCGCCCATGAGTCGCCGCGCGCCGGGCTGCCGGCCGGCGACTGATCCCGCAGCACCCGAGGCCGGCCCGGTCAGGCGTCCGAGCCCGAGCGAGAAGGACGGAACTGTGCCCGACGGAAAACTCCTGGCCGTCAGCGATCTGCATGTCGTCTACGACGAGAACCGCGCGCTGGTCGAGACGCTGCGACCCGAATCGGACGAGGACTGGCTGATCGTCGCGGGCGATGTCGCCGAGAAGTACACCGACATCGAATGGACGCTGCGGCTGCTCAGCGACCGCTTCGCCAAGGTGATCTGGGTGCCGGGCAACCACGAGCTGTGGACCCACCCCCAGGACCCGTGTGATCTGCGCGGGGAGAAGCGCTACCTCCATCTCGTCGAGCTGTGCCGGGAGTTGGGCGTCGCCACGCCCGAGGACCCCTATCCCGTGTGGCGCGGCGCCGGCGGCCCGGTGGCGGTGGCTCCGCTGTTCGTGCTGTACGACTACTCGTTCCGGGCGCCGGGCGCCACCACCACGGCCGAATCGCTGCGTATCGCCACCGACGCGGGGGTGGTCTGCTCCGACGAGTACTTCCTGCATCCGGAGCCCTACGCCGGCCGGGACGCCTGGTGCTGGGCCCGGGTCGCGGAGACCGAACGCCGGCTCTCCGCCGTCGACCCGGCCCTGCGCACCGTCCTGGTCAACCACTTCCCCCTGGTGCGCGACCCCACCCGGGTACTGCGCTACCCGGAGTTCGCCCAGTGGTGCGGCACCGAGCTGACCGCCGACTGGCATGTGCGCTTCCGGGCCGCCGCGGTGATCTACGGGCATCTGCACATCCCCCGGGTCACCTGGCACGACGGAGTGCGCTTCGAGGAGGTCTCGGTCGGCTACCCGCGCGAATGGCGCAAGCGGCCGCCACGGCTGCCGCTGCGTCAGGTGCTGCCCGCCCCGGCCGGCCGGGGCGTCCGGTGATCGAGGCGATTCTGCCCGCCTCGGTCGTCACGGAGGTGGCGTACGACGACCGTGTGGTGGAGCCGGACGAGAAGCTGTTCCCGCAGGAGCGCGCCGTCGTGGCGACGTCGGTCCTGACGCGGCAGCAGGAGTTCACCACCGTACGGTTCCTGGCCCGGCGCGCGCTGCTGCGTCTGGGGCAGCCTCCCGTGCCCCTGCTGCCCAGCCCACGGGGTGCGCCGCAGTGGCCGGCGGGCTTCGTCGGCAGCATGACCCACTGCGAGGGATACCGCGCCGCGGTCGTGGCCAGGTCGGCCGGGACGGCGGCGGTCGGCATCGACGCGGAGCCCGACAAGCCGCTGCCGCCGGGCGTGCTGGACTCCATCGCGCTGCCGTACGAGTCCTCGCGCATGGACTTCCTGATGGCGCGTCATGCCGGGGTCAGCTGGGACCGGCTCCTCTTCAGCGCCAAGGAGAGCGTCTTCAAGGTGTGGTACCCCCTCACCGGACGCGAGCTGGACTTCAGCGAGGCGGAGATAGCCATCGATCCGCTCGGCCGGACCTTCCACGCCCGGCTCCTGGTACCGGGCCCGGTGGTCGGGGGCCGCACCCTCGACGGATTCTCGGGCCGCTGGCACGCCGCGCGCGGCCTGGTGGCCACCGCCATCCACATCCCGCATTCGACAGCGCCGTGAAAGCTGAATCGTAATCATTTTTTCTTTGAAGTGAGCATGACAAGACACACGGAGCTGATATCCAGGTGGAGTCCATGTCCCCCCACCATTGGAGAAGCATCTCCGTGCGCTCATTAAAGCCACTTTTCGCCGTCCTCTTGGCATTCGCCGCGGCCATCACGATATCGGCCCCGGCGCAAGCGGCCGACGGCAAGTACGTGGCCCTGGGTGACTCCTACGCCGTCGCCCCGGGCACCTGGACCTACGACAACCCTGACGACGCGTGCCGCCGTGGCCCGCTCACCTATTCCCGGTTGTGGGCGGCCCAGCACCCGTCGACCGCGTTCGTGGAAGCGTCGTGCTCGGGCGCGACCACGGCCGACGTCCTCAGCTCGCAGATTCCCCAGCTGACCGCAGACACCACACTGGTGACGCTGCAGGTGGGCGGCAATGACGTCGGTTTCGTCGACGTACTGACGAACTGCATCCTCACCATCGACGACCAGGACTGCCTCAACGGGGTCGACCTCGCGAAGCAGGCCGCCGCGGCGTATCTGTCCCCCGCGCTCTCGCAGACCTACGCCGCCGTGCGTGCGGCCGCCCCCAATGCGAGAGTCATTGTCGTCGGTTATCCGCGGCTTTACACCATCAGCGGTTCCTGCGGAATTTTCGGTCTGAGTGACAAAGAACGCACGGCCATGAACTCGGCAGCCGACACGCTGGCCGATATCATGTCCGCCCGGGCGGCCGAGGCCGGTTTCACATTCCTCGACGCGCGGCCGGTCTTCGACCCGCACACCATCTGCTCGAGTGGTTCGACCTGGGTGACCAGCCTCGAATGGGACAAGATCAATGAGTCCTACCACCCGAACGCCGCGGGCCACCGGGACGGCTACCTCGCCGCCCTCAACGGTCTGACCGGATGATCAAGCAAGCTGACTGAATAGGTGAGGGCGTTCCGCATCGTCTGCGGAACGCCCTCACTGTCGTTGTCGGTCCGTCAACGCGGCGCCTCGGCGAGCTCGCCGATGTCACCGCTCTCGCCGATGTCACCGCTCTGGCCGATGTCACCGCTCTGGCCGACGCCGGTGCTCGACGCGCTGACCAGCATCTGGGACGAGGCGAGTTCGCGGTAGAGCACATCGGCATCCACCAGCTCCCGGTGGGTTCCCGCGGCCCGCACCAGACCGTGTTCGAGCACCACGATCTGGTCCGCCTCGGTCACCGTGGACAGCCGGTGCGCGATGAGGATCACGGTGCAGCGCCTGGCCGCCTGGTCGACCGCGTCCCGCAGCGCCCGTTCGTTGCTCGCGTCGAGCTGGGCGGTGGCCTCGTCGAGCAGCAGCACCTCCGGCCGGCGCAGCAGGGCCCGCGCGATGGCCAGCCGCTGACGCTCGCCGCCCGACAGCGTGACACCGCGGTTGCCGACCTCCGTGCGCAGCCCGTCCGGAAGACGGTCGATCAGTGTGTCGAGTCGGGTCAGCCGCAGGACCTCAGCGATGTCTTCCGGGGAGGCGTCGGTCGCCGCGTACCGGAGGTTGTCCTCGATGGTGCCCGCCATGACCGGCGACTCCTGCTCCACATAGGCGATGCGCCGGCGCACCTCCGCGCGGGGCAGCGTGGCGATGTCCACCCCGTCGATGAGGATCTGTCCCGCCGCCGGTTCGTGGAAGCGCTGCAGCAGGGCGAACATGGTGGTCTTGCCCGCGCCGGAGAGTCCGACCAGGGCGGTCTGGGTGCCGCCGGGGACCGTGTACGAGATCCCGCGCAGGGCGGGACCTCGGTCCGGGTAGGAGAACCGGACCTCCCTGAACTCGACGGGTGGCGCGCCGGGCCCGCGTGGTCCCGCGGGCCGGTCGGGCACGTCGACGTCGTCCTCGACCGGCATGTGTTTGACCTGCTCGATACGGCCGACGGCGCCGAGCCCCTGCTGCAGCATGCTGAGGCCGGCCACGAGTGAGCCGATCGGGCTCGCCAGGTAGAAGACGTACAGCAGGAAGGCGATCAGCGCGGCCGCTTCGAGCTCGCCGGAGGCCACCAGGGCTCCGCCCACCCCGAGCACGGCGAGGAACGCCGCCTGGATGGACACCCCGGACAGGACCTTCACCATGGCCACATAGCGGGCGCCGAGCAGACCGGCCCGGTACGCGCCCTCGATCGCCTCTCCGGCGAGAGCGGTCTCCCGGCGTTCCGCGCCGTTGGCCTTCACGGTCCTGGCGGCGCCGAGCGTACGGTCGAGCGCGGCGCCCACCGCGCCGACGGACTCCTGCCCACGGGCCACCGCCTCGCGGATCCGGGGCAGGATGAGGACCATGACCAGGGCGACGGCGAGCAGTACGCCGGCGGTCACCGCGAGCAGTCCGAGGTGCACCACGCCCATCAGGATCACCGCGCCCAGGATGCTGAGCACCCCGTTGGCGACCATCACCAGCCCCTCCGTGGCCGCGTTCTGTACGAGGGCGCTGTCGGAGGTGACGCGGGCGATGAGGTCGCCCGGGGGACGGCGGTCCAGTTCGGGCACCCGCAGCCGGACCAGCCGGAACACCAGGTCGCGGCGGATCTGCCGGACCACGCGTTCCGAGGTGCGCTGCTGCCACCACGACTGCAGCCCGGTGAGCCCGGCGCCCACCACGACCAGCGCGGCGAGCAGCAGGACAGGGCCGAGCACGCCGCGGCTGTCGCTCAGCCCTTCCAGTACGTGCTGCGCCACCAGCGGCTGCACCAGCCCGGCGGCGCTGGCCGCCAGGACCAGGAGCAGGGTGGCGAACAGCACCGCCCGGTGCGGGCGCGCGTAGCGCAGCAGCACCCGCAGCGGGGCCGTCCCGGGAGGCGGGGAGGGCGGCGGCGCCGCGTCGGCCCCCGCCGGTGGGCGGGACCGGTCGGTCGCGGCGGATTCGGAAGCGGTTGTCATGGGAGGTCCCGGGGTCGCGGGCGGGAGATGTTCAGTGGGGTGCGGGGACATGCGTGTGCCGCGCCGCGATCTGTTCGAGGTGGTCGGCGGCGGCCACCTGGCCGCCGGCCGCGCGCAGGGAACGGCCGATGGCCTCGGCCGCCGCCCGGTGGCCACCGCTCCCGTCCAGTACGGTTTCGATGGCGGCGCCCAGCCGGGTGGCGTCCACCCGGCTGAAGCGGACCCGCACACCCGCGCCCGCGTCGACCACCTGTCCGGCGACGATGGGCTGGTCGTCGCGGATCGGGGCGAGTACGAGCGGCAGCCCGTGCCACAGCGACTCGCACACGGTGTTGTGTCCGCCGTGGCAGACCACGGCGTCGGCCAGTGCCAGCAGGTCGAGTTGGGGCACATGCTCGCGCACCAGTACGCCGGGCGGCACGTCGGAGAGGGTATGTCCCGGGTCGACGACGACGCCCTGCACCCGGTCGCCGAGACGGTCGAGCGCGGTGACCGCCTCCGCGAGGAACCGGCCGCCCGCGTCCACGTTGGCCGTGCCGAGCGAGACGAGGACGGTGCTGCGTTCCGGGTCCAGCCACTCCCAGGGGAAGTCCGAGCGGTCCGAGCGAGGGGCGATGGCCGGTCCGACCAGATGCACCCGCTCGTGCGGCAGCGGCGCGTCCCCGAGCAGCTCGCGCCCGGTGAACGCGATGACGCCGTACGGGGAGAACCGCGGGTCGCCCGTCCGCTCCGGGTCTCCGATCCGTCCGCGCAGGGCGCCGAGCAGCTCACTCAGCCAGGCGCCCACCTTGGGCAACCCGCCCAACGGGTCGATGAGTTCGGCCGAGGTGGTGGCGGAGGTGACATGCGTGATCCCACGGCGCTCGGCGACGAGCGCGCCCGCCACGGCGTGCTGGTCGGTGAGGACGACGTCCGGCCGGAACGCGTCGATCGCGGCGTCGACACCCGGCGCCATCAGATCGGCCAGCGGTACGAAGAACTCCGCCCAGAGGAACCGGAACGCGGCGGGTCCTGTCATGCCCGGTGGCCGGCTCAGGCCGCCTTCGGGCATCGGGCAGTCGAACACCGCGGTGTCCTCGCCCGCGAGGCGGCGGATCTGGTCGGCGTGGCCCGCCCACGCCACCTGGTGGCCGCGGCCGGCCAGTTCGCGCGCGACCCCCACCAGGGGGTTGATGTGCCCGACCAGTGGGGGGACGACGAGCAGGAAGCGGGTCACCGCACCGCCTCGGCCGGCACGTGTTCCCGTACCCACTCCAGGATCAGTTCGCGGGTCTCGTCGGTCCTTTCCACCAGGACGGAGTGCCCCTGCTCGGCGAGGACCACGGTGCGGCACCGGGCCAGCTTGGCTTCCAGGGAGGAGACCTGGGCGCTCAGTCCCGACTCGTCACCGAAGATCGCCAGCACGGGGCAGCCGAGGTCACCCAGGTCGTCGCTGATGACACGTCCCGCCGGAACGTCCTCGGCGAGTGTGGTGGTCCGCAGGATGCGGCTGGCGCCACGGGAGAGCCGGGCGGTGTGCGCGCCGTGGTTGGCGGAGATCCAGCCGATGACCTCTTCGCGGGCGAGCTGGTTCTTGGCGTCCGCGAGGCCGTCGGCCATGTGCCGGGTCCACTCCGCGACCGGCGGCTCGGACTCGATCATGGTGACGGTGGCGACCCGGTCCGGGTGCCACGCGGCGAACGCGGTGGCGATCGTACCGCCGAAGGAGTTGCCGACCACATGGACCCGGCGGGTCTCGCCCAGCGCGTCGAGCAGCCCGGCGAGGTCGTCGACGAAGGACTCCAGCCGGTAGCCGGTCCGCGGCCGGTCGCTGCGGCCATGACCGCGCAGGTCGTACATGATCACGTCGAAGCCGGCGGCGGCGAAGGCCGGGCCGAGGGTGAAGTAGTAGCTGGCCAGGCTGTCGGTGAGCAGGCCGTGGACGAACACCACGACGGACGGCTCGGCGCCGTCGGCCGGCGGGTGCGCCGCGGGGAGCCGCTGCACATGGGTGGTGATCTCTCCGGTGCGTATCTTCATCGGCTCAGCCCTGCTCGGTGGCGCGCAGCGACGCCACGACGTAGTCGGCGAGCTCGCCGACGGTGAGCGCGATGATCTCTTCGAGGTCGAGATCGGCGATGAAGAGCGCGAGGTTGACGCGCTCCCCGTAGTGCTCGCGCAGTTTCCCCGCGAGCGTCACCAGGTCGATGCTCTCCAGTTCGAGGTCGTCGTGGAAGGTGGTCTCCCGCGTGATCTCGGCGTCGTCGAGGCCGTCCTCCTCCAGCAGTTCCCGCAGCAGGCCCGTGATGTCCGCCAGCACAGCGGCATCATCGGGGCCGAGTGGCGTGCGCTCCCGCTGTTCCGCGGCCGCGAACCCGATCGCCTCAGTGCTCATTCCCGCTCTCCTGTCTCGTTGTCATCGGTCGTCCAGGCGACGACGTACCGTCGCTCGGGCAGTCCCGGTGGATTGGTCACCTGCCGGACGTGTACCTCGTACGACCGGCCTTCTGTCAGCACGCGGAGCCGGTCGGCGTCCGCGGCCACCACGCGGTATTCGGCGGGGCGGCCGCGCAGCCCGGTGCCCCGGGCCTTGGCGACGGCCTCCTTGGCCGCCCAGAACCGGGTGAACCACAGCGGCCCGCTGTCGGCCGAACCGGCCACCAGCCCGTCGAGGAGGGCCAGTTCCCCGGCGTCGCAGGCCATCTCGGCGGTGGCCCTGGGCCGTTCGGTGATCTCCTCGATGTCGATCCCGCACGGGCCGCGGCCGGCGAGGGCGACCCCCGTCTCCCGGCGATGTGCGAGGGACACCGTCAACTCGCCCACCTCGCGCCCGTGCACGCCGTACGCCAGGGGCCGTCCCGCGTCGTCGTTGCGTACGGCGACCTCGGCGGGGTAGACCTCGCCCGCGCCCTCCCGCCACAGCAGGCCGCGCACCGCGTCCTTGGCGGCGACCCTGCCGAGCAGCCACTGGCGCCTGCGGACCGGGGGCAGTTCGTCGTACCGGGCACGCTCGGCGCCGCCGAGCATGTTGCGCATGATCAGCTCCCGGGTCGCCAGGTCCGGCCAGCGCTCGTGCACCATCGTCCAGCCCCCGGGCTGCGGCGTGGACAGCGTGTGGTCACCGGGGAAGCGGTCCACCTCGCGGATGTTGGGATCGGTGTCGAACCGGCGGTCCTGCCAGCCGGTGAACTCCGCCCACACCCGGCCGTCGTGGACCAGCTGCATGTCCGCGGTGAGGGTGCTGTCGGTGACCTCGGTGATGCGGATCGAGCACACCAGCCGCTCCCCCGGCCGGGGATCGGGACCGTGGAAGCGGATGCGGTCCATGCGTACCGGGAAGACCGTGGTGCGCTCGGTGAGCGTCGCCATGATCCAGTAGCCCAGCAGCTGCCCGACGTTGTCCAGCAGGGCGCCGGGGGCCTCCGGCGCGGTGATGATGCCGCGTACGTGGAGGTCACCGATGGCGGTCAGCTCGCTGACGCCCTGGAAGCGCGGCCCGTGGAACATCCACCGCTCGGAGTAGAGCTGTTCGGCCCGCAGTTCGGGGACGCGTTCGGCGGCCGGGTCGACGGGCCACGGCTCCGGCGGCGGGGTATGACCGGGGGCCAGTTCCACCACCGCCCGCGAGTAGCCGGTCAGGCTGACCTCGACCCGGTCGGGCGCGACCTGCCGTACCGCCACCGGCACCTCGACGGCCGGCATGGCCTCGATCCACTTCAGCAGCCGTACGTCGTGCACCGCGACCGCCCGCATGCCGGGCACGGCGCGTTCCGCGATCTCCATGAGATGCCCGATCACCGTGGTGGCGGGCACGATCGGCCACCGGTCGGCCTCGTCGGGCCAGCCGGGCCGTTGCCGGAAGAAGCAGTGGTCGAGGAGGTACGGCATCTCCTCGACGTCCACGCGCAGCACCGACGGCACCGGCGCCGGGCCCGGCGCCGGCCGCACGGGCGGCCGCGGCGGGATGCGGCGGGCCGGCGGAGCCGCCCGGCGCGCCGCGCCGGCGCCGATGAGCTCGTTGGCGAGGGACGCGGTGTCGTTGAGGAGCGCGGACAGTTCCGCCGCCACCGGGAACCGGGCGCCCGCCTGTCCCAGCAGGTCAAGCGCTCCGCCGTCGGCGACGGCGGGGGCGGGAGCGCGGGTCACGGTCCCGGCGAGGGCCTTCCTGGCCTGCGGGGGCAGCGACACCAGAGCCCCGCCGAGGTCGAGCCTGACCCCGGGCCCAGATGTCCTGGCGGCCGTGGCGGACACCGTGGACACGGGTCCGAGGAGCGGCCCTGCGTCGGGCGTCCCGCCGTCCACCCACAGCGCGGTGACCACCCGGCGCAGCTGCGCGAGGCTGTCCCTGGCCGGGGAGTGGGCGGAGACGACCAGCCGGTCCTTGCCGGCCAGGGTGTCGTCGATCAGCGAGCCGAGCTGACCGGCGCCCAGCTGGATGAACGCGCGGTAGCCCGCGTCGTGCATGGCGGAGATCAGCAGCCGGAACCGCACCGGTTCGAGCAGATGCCGGACGAACAGCTCCCGTACGGCGGCGGGGTCGTCCGGGTAGAGGGCGGCGGTCGTCGCCGACCACACCGGGGTGGACTGCGGATGCAGGGTGTACGTCTCCGCGGCCCGCCGGATGGGATCGAGGTACGGCGCGAGCATCGGGGTGTGGAAGCCCGAGCGGAACGGAAGCACCTGGCCGATCACGCCCCGGGCCCTGAAGCGCTGGACGAGCTCGCCGACCGCCTCTTCCGGGCCGCAGATCATCGACTGGTTCGGCGCGTTGTCGTGCGAGAGCACCACGTCGCCGCGGCCGGCCAGTTCGGCGAGCACCTGTTCCGCGGGCATGCCGAGGACGGCGAAGGCCGCGCCGGGCACGCGCAGGGCGTCCGGGTCGAAGCCGGCCAGGAAGGTGTCGACCTCGTCGGCGGAGTGGATACCGCCGCACGCCATGGCGGTCCACTCCCCCACGCTGTGCCCGGCGACCGCGTCGGGCACCACGGACAGCCTGCGCAGCGAGGTGTCGAGCAGCCTGCCGAGCTGGAACACCGCCGCGCCGTGCCGCCCCACGTCACCGACCCTGGCGTCCTCGCCGGCCGACCACGCGAGGCCGAAGCGCTCGGCCAGTTCGGCCACTTGGGGCTCGAACTCGGCTTCGAGGCCGGGGAAGACGAACGCGGTCCTGCCACCGGCCTCGCCGAGCAGCGGGCGGGGGCTGAACCACACATCGCTGCGGCCGCGCCAGGCGGCGCCCTTGCCCACCGCCTTCCTGGCCAGCTTCAGCCGGCGCGCGGTCGGGTCGACGATGCCCAGCCTGGCCGGTCCCGCCGCCGGGGCGCGTTCGTCGAGCCCGGCGGCCAGCACCGCGGAGTCGTCGGCGTCCAGCAGCGCGGCCAGTGCGGACGGGTCGGCCGCGGCGAGCCGCAGTACCCGTTCCGGCTCGCTCACCGTCGTGCGGGCGGTGCGTGCGGCCGGCGCGGTGGCCGGCTGCTCCAGTACGACATGGGCGTTGATGCCGCCGAAACCGAAGGCGTTGACGCCCGCCCTGCGCGGCGCGCCGTTGGCGGACTCCGTCCAGGGCCTGGCCCGCTCCAGCGGGACGAACCTGGTGGCCTCCAAAGCGGGGTTCGGCTCGTCGCAGTGCAGGGTGGGCGGCAGCACACCGTGGTGGATGGCGAGCGCGGCCTTGATCAGTCCGGCGATCCCCGCGGCGGGCATGGTGTGGCCGATCATGGACTTCACCGAGCCGATGGCGGCCCGCTCACCGACAGCGGGCCCGAACACCTCGGTGATGGTGGCCAGTTCGGCCCTGTCACCGGCGGCGGTGGCGGTGCCGTGCGCCTCCAGCAGCCCGATGGCGTCCGCCGCGCGCGGGTCGAGTCCCGCCGCGTCCCACGCCTGCCGGACCGCGCGCACCTGGCCGCCGGGATCGGGGTTGAACAGGCTGGCCGAGCGGCCGTCGCTGGCCACTCCGGTCCCGGACACCACGGCGTAGATCCGGTCCCCGTCGCGCTCGGCGTCCGCGAGACGCTTGAGCACCACGATGCCGGTGCCCTCGCCGATGAGCACCCCGTCGGCGTCGCGGTGCAGCGGGCGGATCCGCTGGCTCGGCGACAGCGCGCCGAGCTGGTTGAACACACTCCACAGTGTGATGTCGTGGCAGTGGTGGACCCCACCGGCCAGCATGACGTCGCACCGTCCGGCGGCCAGTTCGCGCACGGCGTGGTCGACCGCCACCAGTGAGGACGCGCACGCGGCGTCGACGGTGTAGGCGGGACCGCGCAGGTCGAGCCGGTTGGCGACGCGTGAGGCGGCCAGGTTGGGTACGAGCCCGATGGCCGACTCCGGCCGTTCCGGGCCGAGTTGCGCGGCGAACGCCGACCGCACCTCCTCCAGCCGGTCGTCGCCGAGTTCGGGCGCCAGCTCGCGGAGCGTACGGACCACCTGGTTGGCGGTACGCACCCGCTGGTCGAGCCGGACGAGACCGGGCGTCAGATAGCCGCCCCGGCCCAGGACGATCCCGGCGCGCTGCCGGTCGGCCGGGAGCACCGGCTCGCCACCGGCGTCCGCGAGGGACTGGTGGGCCACCTCCAGCGCGATCAGCTGGTCGGGCTCGGTGCCCGGCACGGAGGTGGGCATGATGCCGAACCGGGCGACGTCGAACTCGGCGTCCTGGTCGACGAATCCGCCGCGCCGGCAGTACACCCGGTCACTGCGCCGGGGCCCGTCGGGCGCGTAGAACTCCTCGTCCCAGCGGTCGGCGGGCACCTCGGTGATCGCGTCGACGCCGTTGACGATGTTGTGCCAGTAGCTGTCCAGGTTCCTGGCGCCCGGGAAGAACGCGGCCATGCCGACGATGGCGACCGGCGTGCTGGAGGGCATGCGGGTCACCAGCCCGAGGCGGTGTAGACCGCCGCGTGCACCTGGGGAGCGCCCCAGGCGAGTTCACGCAGCAGGCTCAGCGGCCCCTCCTCGGGGTCGATCAGCTTGATGCCACGGGCCGCGTACGAGCGCATCAGCTCCGGGGTGACCATGCCGCCGTTCGTCTCCGAGGCCGCCCACGGCCCCCAGTGGACGGTCAGGCCGCGGCGGTCCTCGGTGGACCAGCGGCGCCCCAGCTCCTCCAGCGCGTCGTTGGCCGCCGCGTAGTCGGACTGGCCGCGGTTGCCCAGCGCCGCCGCGATGCTGCCGAACAGCACCGCGAAGCGCGGCCCGGTGGGCAGTGCGTCGACCGCGTCGAGCACCGCCCGCGCGCCGCCCACCTTGGTGGTGAACACCCGGCGGAACGACTCGACCGGCTTCTCCGCGATCAGCTTGTCCTCGATGACGCCGGCCGCGTAGACCACGCCGTCGAGCCTGCCGTGCTCGGCGTGGATGTCCTTCACCGCGGCCCCCACCAGCTCCGTGTCGAGCACGTCGACGCAGTGGTAGCGCACCTCGCTGCCGAGCGCCCGCAGCCCGGCGAGCGTGGCGCGCACCTCGCGCTCGGCGAGTACAGCGGACACCCGGCGCTCGACGTCGGCGGGCGAGGTCATGCCCGAGCCGAGGAAGACGGCCCGCAGCGCGTCGCGGTCCGCGGCGCCGGCGGTCGCCGGGTCCTCCGTGCCCGCGGGCACCGGGGTACGGCCCATGAGTTCGATACGGCACCGGCTCGCGGCGGCGATCGTACGGGCGAACCGCGCGGTGATCCCGCGGGCGCCGCCGACGAGCAGGACGACCGACTCCCGGTCGAGCCCGGCCGCCTCGGCCTCGGCGACGCCGTCGCCGGCCGGGCCCGCGCCGGTGGAGCCCAGCGTGCCCAGGTCGGTGAGGGTGAGCCGCAGAGCGCGCCTGCTGCCCCCGTCGGTCAGGACGACCGGTTCCCGGTCCGTGGCGGCGAGTTCGGTGACGAGCGCCCCCGCCACCGCCTCCGGCCCGGCGCCCGGCGCCACCTCGACCAGGGTCGCGGAGAGGTCCGGGTACTCGCGGTCGACGCTGCGGAAGAAGCCGCGCAGCCCGCTGGCGGCGCCTTCGGTCCTGCGCTCGACGGCGATCAGCTTGCGCGGCGCGCCGGCCAGCACGGTCTGGAACAGCGGGAACGCCTCAGGCAGGGGCGCGTCCGCCGCGTCGAGGGCGTCCAGGAAGAGCACGGCGTCCGCGGTGGCCTGCGGCAGTTCTCCGGCAGGCACGAGCTGGGGCAGCGCGCCGGCCGCGCGCAGCCGCTCGGCGAGCACCGGGGCCAGTTCGCCGCCGCCCAGCAGCAGTACCGTACTGCCGCTCTCGATCACGCCGGTCACCTCGGGCAGCGGGGCCTCGGTGAACTCCAGCCGCTGCGGGGGCACGATCTCGGCCTCGGCGCCGGCGGGCGCGGGCTGCTCGGCCGCCGGGGCCCCGGCGGGGCCGTCGTCCGCCCCGCCCGGGCCGGCGAGCCGGGTGACGAGCAGCTCGGCGATGCCGGCCGCGGTGCGCGCGGCGCTGAGCCCCTCGAGATCGGCGCCGGCGTCCATCGGCAGGCCGAGCCGGACGGCGAGCTCGCCCGCGATCTCCGTACGCTTGATCGAGTCCACACTCAGATCGGCTTCCAGATCGAGTTCCGGCTCGATCATGTCCACCGGGTAGCCGGTGCGTTCGGCCACCACCGCCAGCACCGACGCGAGCACCGTGTCCAGGTCCATGACGGCGGCGACCGGCTCCGTCACGGGCGAGGGCGCCGGGGCGACGGGCACGTGCTGCGGGACGGGCGCGGGCAGCGCGGCGGGGACGGCCGCGGGCTGCCCCGCCGGGTAGCCGACGGCCTGGTAAGCGACGCCCTGGTAGGCGGGGGCCTGGTAGGCGGGGACGGTCTCGGGACCACCCAGGTAGCGCAGCATGACGTCACGCTGCGCCGCGACCAAGTCCCGGCTGGTGCGCAGGAACTCGGCGACCAGGGCGTCCGGACCGGACACTGCGGCGCCGTGGGGGGCGTGGTTCTCCGGCACGATCAGCTCCGTAACGGGTCGGGCGGGATGCAGGGCGTTGGGCGGGATGGTGCCGTCGGCGCGGCGGACGAGCTGGCCGTCCACGGTCCAGCCGGCGGGCCGGTCGGCGACCGCGGTCTCCGGGTCGACCGCGTCCCGTCCCTGGAAGAGCCGGCCGGTGCGGACATCGGCGCCGCTGACGGCGAGCTGGGCCAGGGCGGTGAGGAAGCCGGTCAGCCCGGCTCCCCGGCCGCCGTCCAGCGCGACGGTGCGGTGGGGGCGGTCACCGAGCACGGCGGCGACCAGCCCGCTCAGTACGCGGCCGGGACCGACCTCGGCGAAGACGCGGGCGCCCGCGGCGTACATGGCTTCGATCTGCTCGGCGAACCGGACCGGCGCGCCGATCTGTGCGGCGAGCCCGGCCCGTACGGCCGCCGGCTCGGCGGGGTACGACGCGGCCGTGCGGTTGGCCCAGACGTCGAACGCGGGCGCGTACACCGTCATGCCGTCCAGGCTGTCGGCGAAGGCGTCGCCCGCGCCGGCCAGCAGGGGGCTGTGGAAGGCGCAGGCCACCTGGAGCGGCTTGGCCGGGTAACCGGCGTCGCGCAGCCGCGAGACCGCCACGGCCACCGGCTCCGTGGGTCCTGAGATGACGGTCTGCACGGGCGAGTTGCGGTTCGCGGCGACGACGTCCTCGTCGAGACCGGCGAGCCGGAGTACTTCCTCGACCTGCTCGGGCGTGGCGGTGACGGCGGCCATCGTGCCGGCGTCGCGCCCCTCGACCTGGGTCAGGATGGCCTCGGCGCGCGCGGCGCTCGCGGTGAGCACGTCCTGCGGCGCGAGCGCTCCCGCCACGCCGAGCGCGACCAGTTCGCCATAGCTGTGACCCGCGGCCATGGCGGGCCGTACGCCCACCGAGGCGAGCAGTTCGGCGGCCGCGAGCTCGACGACGCCGAGTGCGGGCTGGGCGACGGCCGTGTCGGTGATATGGGCCAGCTGGCCGGCCTTCCCCTCCTCGTCGAACGCGGCCGGCGGGTAGAGCGCCTCCGCCCAGCGTGCGCCGAGGTGGAGGTAGCGCTGCAACTCGGGGAAGGCGACGAACAGTTCCGCGAGCATGCCGGGCCGCTGGCTGCCCTGTCCGGGGAAGAGGAACGCCAGCGCGCCGGTCCCGGTCTCCTCGGCAGAGCCCTCGGCGACGGCGACGGCCGCGTAGATGCCGTCCTCCGGCGCGTGCTCCCCGTCGGCGGCGCGGCGCAGCAGCTCGGGCAGCCCGGCGAGGTTGTCCGCGACCACGGCGATCAGTACGGACTCGCCGCGGACGGCCGCCTGGTCGCTGCGGCGCGACATATGACGGGCGTAGTCACGCAGCCGCCACTGGCCGCCGCGTTCCGTCAGGTCGAGCAGGGCGCGCGCGGCCCGCCGGGCCGCGGCGGCGTCCCGGCCGCGGAAGGTGAAGAGTTCGGCCGGCCACGCGTTCAGCGCGTGCGCGGGCGGCGGCTGGTCGTACGCGCGCAGGACGACATGGAAGTTCGTACCGCCGAAGCCGAAGGCGCTCACCCCGGCGATCCGGTCCGCCGGTTCGGTGGCCCAGGGCCGGGCGGCGGTGTGGAAGACGAAGGGGCTGCTCTCGCCGTCCCAGGCCGCGTTGGGCTGCCGCACATGCAGGGTCGGCGGTTTCACCCCGTGGTACAGCGCCAGCGTGGTCTTGATCAGCCCGGCCAGTCCGGCGGCGCACTTGGTGTGTCCGATCTGGGACTTCACCGATCCGACCGCGCAACTGGCGGGCTGGGCACCGGCCTCGGCGAACACCTCGGTGAGTGTGGCCAGTTCGGTGCGGTCGCCGACGACCGTGCCGGTGCCGTGCGCCTCGATCAGACCGACGTCGGCGGGTGAGACTCCGGCGTTGCGGTAGGCCCGGGTGAGCGCGGCGCGCTGTCCGGCCGGGCGAGGTGCGGTCAGGCCCAGGGCGCGGCCGTCGCTCGCGCTGCCGACGCCGTCGATCACGGTGTAGATCCGGTCGCCGTCGCGCTCGGCGTCGGCCAGCCGCTTGAGCACCACGCAGGCCACGCCCTCGCCGAGGGCGATGCCGTCGGCGGCGCCGTCGAAGGTGGCCGAGCGGCCCGACGGGGACAGCGCGTGCACGGAGGAGAAGAGCAGATAGTCGTTGATGCCGTTGTGCAGGTCGGCGCCGCCGCACAGCACCAGATCGCTGGTGCCGGTGACCAGTTCCTTGCAGGCGACGTCCACGGCGGTGAGTGAGGACGCGCAGGCCGCGTCGACGGTGTAGTTGGCGCCGCCGAGGTCGAGCCGGTTGGCGATCCGGCCGGCGATGACGTTGGCGAGCATGCCGGGGAAGGAGTCCTCGGTCAGCCGGGGCAGCTGCTCGTCGAGGGCGGGCGGGATGGTGCCCACGTACCCGGGCAGCACCGTGCGCAGGGTGGTCGCGTTGGACAGGTCACTGCCCGCTTCGGCGCCGAACACCACGGAGGTACGGGCGTGGTCGGTCTCACCGGCGTACCCCGCGTCGGCCAGCGCGCGCCGTGCGGCCTCCAGCGCGAGCAGCTGCACCGGTTCGATGCTGGCCAGTGAGGCCGGCGGTATGCCGTAGCGCAGCGGGTCGAAGGGGATCTCGGGCAGGAAGCCGCCCCAGCGCGACGGGGTGCGTTCGCCGTCGCCGTCCGGCGCGTAGTACTGCTCCGCGTCCCAGCGGTGCGCCGGGACCTCGGTCACGCAGTCCTTGCCGGCGAGGATGTTGGCCCAGAACTCGGCCAGGTCCGGGGCGCCGGGGAACATGCCCGCCATGCCCACCACGGCGATGCGCAGCGGCTCGGGCGCCGGTTCCTCGGCCGTATCGCCGAGGCCGAGTCCGGCGCGCAGTGCGGCGGCCCGGGTGCGCAGCCATGCGGCGGCCCCGTCGGCGACGGACGTGTGGAGCGCGGCGACGGTGGTGATGGCGTCGCGCAGCACACACACCTCGCCCGCCATGAACATGCCTTCGTCGGCCTGGCGGGCCTCGTCGACCGGCCGCAGCTCGTCGCCGACCCGCTCGATGCCCTTGCTGGCCAGCCGCAGCCTGCCGACGTTGAACCGCTCCAGCTGTTCCCAGATCTCCCGGTCGGGCACGCCTTGTCCGCGCAGTTCGTCCTTGAGGCCCGCGAAGTCCTGGGTGATGGCGCTGTGCGCGCAGCGGGTGGCGTGTCCTGGCGCGGTCTCCAGCAGGTCGGTCCGCTCGGCGGCGACGATCTGCCGCTGGAAGAGCGGCTGGATCGCTCCGGCTGCCACTGCCTCTTCGGTGAAGAGGTACGCGGTGCCCATCAGCACGCCGAACGCGACTCCGGCGCGGGTCAGCGGGGCGGCCAGCGCGGCGGCCATCGCCGCTGAGCGTTCGTCGTGGATGCCGCCCGCGAACAGCACCGTCAGCTCGGCGGCCGCCTCGTCGCCGGCCTCCGCCACGAAGTCGAGCAGGACGTCCGTCTGGGCCTCCCACAGCGGGAAGCTGTTGCGCGGCCCGACGTGTCCGCCGCACTCGGCGCCCTCGAAGATGAAGGTGCGCGCGCCGGCCGCGAGGAACTGCCGCAGCAGTCCCGGTGACGGGACGTGCAGGAAGGTGGTGATCCCCTCCGCCTCCAGCGCGGCGGCCTGGGCCGGCCTGCCGCCCGCGATGATCGCGTGCGTCGGCTTCAGCTCCTGGACGACCTCCAGCTGCGCGGCCCTGATCTCCTCGTCGGCGAAGCCGAGCACACCGACGCCCCACGGGGCGTCCCCGAGGGCGTCCCGGGTGCGCTCCAGCATCGACCGGGTCCGGTCGGCGCCGGCGAGCGCCAGCGCGAGGAACGGCAGCCCGCCCCCGGCCGCGACGGCGGCGGCGAACTCGGGCTGGTCGCTGACGCGGGTCATCGGCCCCTGGGCGACCGGCAGTCGGGTGCCCAGCGCCCTGGCGCCCGGCGATCCGGCGGCCAGCGCCGCGGCGGGCCCGTCGTCCTCGATCGCGGCGGTCATCGCCGTCCTGATGCCCCGGACCGCGTCGCCCACGGTCTTCCAGCGCTCGGCGAAGGTGGCGGCGAGGAACGCGTCCTGGCCGACCGGAAGGAACTGCGTCCGGAGGTCGTCGCTGCCGATCCTGGCCGCGAACTCGTCCGGGTCGGCGGGGAGTTCGGGGGCGCCGGGGCCACGGCGGCGCAGTACGCGCGTCCCGTGGTGCAGCACGGTCTCCGAGCCGTCGAGCCCGGTGAGCGCGCCGGTGATGTCCGTCGGCAGCCCCGCTTCGTCGAACAGCGCGAGCTGGGTGTCGAGCACGACACCCGCCGCGCCCCCGGCGACGGCGGCGGCTGCCGTGTGCGGCCCGATGCCTCCGCACGCCCAGACCGGCAGGGTGAGGTCCGGATCCGCCAGGACCTGCTGGAGCAGGACGAAGGTGCTCAGTTCGCCGGCCCGTCCCCCGCTCTCGGCGCCACGGACGATCAGGCCGGCGGCTCCGGCCCCGGCGGCACGGCGCGCGCCCGCCCGGTCGGTCACTTCCACCAGCACACGGCGGCCGGCGAACTCCGCGGGCGACCGCCCGGGGTCCGCGAGCAGCACGGTGTCCACGGGCTCGGGCAGGTCGGCGGCGGTCACGGTGCAACCGGGCCGTATCCGCACTCCGAACGGCAGCGGCGACCAGCGGCAGGTGCGGTCCAGTGTGTCGGCGACATCCCTGGGATCGCCGACGGACAGCTCCAGCACACTGACGGCTCCCGCGCGGGCGGCGACGGCGGTGAGCCGTGGCGACGGGCGGTGCAGTGGGTTGACCGCGATGACCGAATGTGTCAGCGAGAAGCCAATGGACTCGCCGGGGTCCGGCATCCGCATGAAGTCTCCCGGATCGATGTGGGGGGTACCGGCCGGTAGTTAACTGGCCCGGCTTCCCCGGGGTCAACCGGTCACACTGAGCAACACGTCACCTTGCGTATACCTTTTCGCACGGTGCGTAGTGGGAGGTTTGCTGTATGGGGACGTAGCACCGGCACTTCCCAGGACCTCCATCGCGGGATCACATAAGCGATATCGACCTGTCATGTGCATGAAATGCTGACCCGGCTCCAGGGATAACCACTGTGCTCAACATCACAACAACTCAAGGCTTGGCGCGATCATCCGCGCGAGGCGCCTACACGGTGTGACACAGCGTCCGCCGACACGTCGGTCCGACCGACACACTCTCGCACATCGTGCGAAACCGGCCAGTCCTCACAACGTATCTCAGACCGACAATCAGATCATCCCAAAGAAACATCCTCACGGCGTTTACGCCGTGCCGCCGCGACGCTTGACGGGGGATCGATAAATTCTATGGTGGAGACAAGACGATCAACGTCGGATGTCAACTCGAATGTCAACAAGGAAGAAGAGGGCGGTCATAGCCTTTGGACTCCTGGCATTTCGCGGTCGCGTGGAGTGAGATGACAATGCTTCAGGTTTCGGTTGTCGTACCGTGTTTCAACGAGAGCGAGGTGATCAGGACCTTCCACAAAGCTTTGATCACCGCCCTCGAACCAACCCGGCAGACATTTGAGATCTGCTACGTCGACGACGGAAGCAACGACCGGACCAGAGGCCATCTGAGCGATCTCGCCAGAATGGATCCGCGAGTCCGCTACACCTCCTTCAGCCGTAATTTCGGCAAGGAAGCCGCGATGCTCGCGGGGCTCCGTATGTCCCGGGGCGACGCGGTGGTCCTCATGGACGCCGATCTGCAGCACCCTCCCGAACTCGTCCCCCGCATGCTGGAGTTGCACCGGCACGGCTACGACCAGGTGATCGCCCAGCGCGACCGCGCGGGCGAAAACGCCCTGCGTACGGCGCTCAGCCTGGCCTACTACCGGCTGGTCCGCCGCTGCATGGAGGTCCATGTCGTCGACGGGGCCGGAGACTTCAGACTGCTGTCGCGCCGCGCGGTGAACAGTGTGCTGTCGCTGCCCGAGAGCAACAGGTTCTCCAAGGGAATCTTCTCCTGGATCGGTTTCGACACGGCCAGCTTCACCTACCGCAATGTCCAGCGGGCGGCCGGGCATTCCAAGTGGGGCGGCAGAAACCTCCTCAACTACGGAATCGACGGACTGCTCTCGTTCAACAGCCGGCCGTTGCGCCTGGCGATCCACACCGGCCTCTGTCTCTTCCTGTCGGCGCTCGTCTACGCCCTCTGGATCATCATGAACGTCGCGCTGAACGGGGTAGACGCACCGGGCTACACCACGCTGATGACCGCCGTCGTGGCGCTCAGCGGAATTCAGCTCGCCACGCTCGGCATCATCGGGGAATACGTGGGACGGATCTATCACGAGGCGAAACGGCGCCCTCATTATGTGGTCCGCGAAACGAATGAGACCCGCGCGGCCTTCCCGGCCGGCGGCCCGTCATCGACGACCGTCGCGCAGGCGCGTTCGGAGCCATGAGGTCCCGCACACTGCGCCAGTTCGCCGGTTTCACGGTGATCGGCGTCGCCAACACAGCTGTCTACTTCGCGGTCTATGCCTCGATAAATGTCTGGATCCCTTATCTGGCCGCCCATGTACTGGGATACCTGGTGAGCATTACGGGATCGTTCCTGCTGAACTCGTACATCACGTGCCGGACGCGGCCGACCTGGCGTGCCTTCGCCCGGTATCCCCTGTCGGGCGCGGTCAATCTCGTGGCCTCCGGGGTCCTGCTCCAGATCACCGTCAGCAGGCTGGGCGTGGACGAGAACGTCGCCGCCGTCGCCGCCGGTGTGCTCGTCACACCGCTCTCGTTCCTGCTCGCGCGGTGGGCCATCACCTCCGGCGCGGCCGCCGAGGCCGGTTCGAACCAAACCGAAAGGCAGTGGTGCACATGGCCGCGGGCGCATCGAGCGTCACCATCCCGAGACAGCCGGGCGAGCGAGCCCGGCCGGGCGGGAACGGCCACCGGGGATCCGTACGCGCGTGGACGGCGTTCTGGCCGGTGTGCCTCTCGCTCCTGCCGCTCGGGCTTCTCGGCATGGCCTCGTGGCTCGGCCGTCATGTCCGCCCCAGCGCCGACGAGTGGTGCTTCCTGCCCAGCGTGCGGGACACCGGCATCTCGGGGCTGATCGAGAAGTTCTACTACGCGGACAACGGACGCCTCGGCAACGGCCTGCTGGTCGGGGTGTACGCGAAGTTCGGGGTCGCGGGCCACCAGTGGTTCGGTGTGATCAGTGGTGTGGTCATGCTGGGCCTGCTGTGGGCCGTGACCGTCCGGCTGCTGCGCATGGCCGGCCGGACGGCGCCGCGCGGGATCCCCCTGCTCGTGGCGTCCATGATGACGGCGGTCTTCCTCTTCGCGACCCCCAACACGTACAAGACCTTCTACTGGCCCGCCTCCTCCGTGTCGCACACCGCGGCGCCCGTACTGGCCTGCGCCGCGGCGATTCCCCTGCTGTGGGCGCGGTCACGCGGGGGACGGATCGCCGCTCTCACCGCCGCGCTCGTCGTCGGGGCCTTCATCGGCACGCTCTCCGAGGAAGCGTCGGTGGTCACCCTGGTGGTGCTCTCGGCCGTTCTTCTGATCAGCCGCGGAATCTTCACCCCGCGGGTACGGGGCTTCGCGCGTGCCTGGTGTCTGACCGGGGTCGCCGGGGTCGGTATCGGGACGCTTGTCCTGCTCACGTCCCCGGGGTCGCGCAACCGCCGCGAACGCTACGGCGCGCAGACCACGTCGATGTTCGCGCCCGAGTCACTGACGGCATCACTGCGCGCGTTCACGGACATCCTGGAGAGCCTCCTCATGACCTGGCAGTACGCCGGGGCGGTGGCGGCAGGGGTGCTGCTGGGTCTGCTGGCCAGGAGCCGGGCACCGCGCGCGTCGCTCCTGCTCCCGTGCCGGCCTCTCTTCCTGGCCGCCGTCGGCGCCCTCACCTTCCTCGCCGCCGGCTATCTGTGCACGGTCATCACGTACCCCATGTTCGGCTCACGGGTGGTGACAGCGACGCGGACCTGGAACGACTACCTCCTGCTGTACGTCGTGCTGCTCATGGGCGCCGGCGCCCTGCTGGGGCGTGCGCT
This sequence comes from Streptomyces sp. NPDC058198, assembly GCF_042882605.1. Lineage (NCBI taxonomy): Bacteria > Bacillati > Actinomycetota > Actinomycetes > Kitasatosporales > Streptomycetaceae > Streptomyces > Streptomyces sp. NPDC058198. Next base: position 80,670 of record NZ_JBHVVP010000007.1, on the reverse strand, counting down.
GCGACGGCGCGGGAGGCGTACGGGCGTGGCGACGGCGGCCGGCGCGGCGGCGTGCGCCATCGTGTGCGCCGGACTCGTGGCCCCCCTGGGGCAGCTGGGGGACGACATGCGCGTACGGGCCCAGAAATGGGATCACCAGGATCAGTGGCTGCGTGCGCGGGCGGCGGACGGCGCGCGGGTCCTCCCGTACACACCGCTGTCGATCAGGGGGATGGGAGAACCGTTCGGCGCCAACGGACGCAAGCCCTGGCCGGCCTCCTGCGTGGCCAGCTACTACCACCTGGAGCAGATCACCTTCTCGCGGCGGCTTCCCTGAAAGCCAGGCGGTAAATGCTCCTTGATTTCCGGCAGCACCAATCACGACAGCACTTATGGGCGGCCTTTTATGGGCGCCCGGCGGAAACACCCGGCTTCCCGACCGAGGCATCGTGTGGGATGCTGAGGTTTCAGGATTTCCCCTTCTTCCCACCGAGGCACTATGCGCTGCGTCATCGCCCGCTTCCCCTTCGAGCTGGTCAAGAGCGAGGTGCAGCAGTCGATGAAGGGCATCAAGCCCGAACCCATCACGGGTGAGTCCGTTGCCATTGGCCGCCGGCTCTACCCCGTCAAGCAGGTGGGCGAAGTGATCACCCGGCAGGACCGCCGCGATTTCACCTCCGGTGAGGTGACCAGGGCGCTGACCCGCCTCGGCTTCACCTGCCACGCCGCCCCCGTCCCGGCCACCGCCGCGACCCTCAGCCCGCTCGAGACCGCGTCAGCGCTCCTCGGGACTCTCGCACGCGATTGACCGGGGCCGGGGACTGTCGCCCCGTCAGGGCGGAGCTTCCCACGACCACGTACGGCCCTGCCCGCGTAGTAGAGTCGGCGCCCATGTCGAAGCCTGATGATCTGCTTGTTGACATCGCCACCACGGTGGAGTCCGAGCAATGCAATCAGATGTCCCTCACCGTGGTCGTCCAAGGTGCCGTCATCACTGGACGGTTGGCGCCGGAGACCGTATGGAGGCAGCGAGTCGCCGAGGTGCTGGAGGATTCGGAGCGTCTCGGACCGTTCTCCGCCATCTTCATGTCGGCCGGCTCAGACCCTCACGTGCGACAGCGGAGTGAGCCGCCCACCCATCTGCATTTCCATGTCGCGAGGATCCTCCAGGGAAGTGTCGGCATTCCCGAGACCGGTGGGATGTACCGCATCGCCATCGAGGATGTGGGCGCCTGGACGGTAGGAGACTTCAGCTACTCCGACGGCTGAGTCCGTCCGCCGCCGACCGTTCCGAGCCTCTCGTCCCGCCCCGGTACCAGCTGGTACCGGGGCTCGTTCGTCTCCTTGGTCAGGCCGCGCTGCTGCGGGGGGACTGACGCTGCGCGGCGGCGGTACGCGCCTGGGACGAGGCGGAGGACCGGCGGGACTGGCCGGCCCGCCCGCGGCCACGGGCCGAGGAGGCACCGCGCTTGGGGCGTTCGGTGACCGGTGCGCTGATGGTGACGGGGACTCCGGTGGGGGCCTGGGCGCCGGTGATGCGGCTGAGTTCGGCCTCGCCGGAGCGGACCTGGGTGGTCTGCGGGGTGATCCCGGCGTCGGCCATCAGACGGCTCATGTCGCGGCGCTGGTTGGGCAGGACCAACGTGACGACACTGCCGGACTCGCCGGCGCGGGCGGTGCGGCCGCCGCGGTGCAGGTAGTCCTTGTGGTCGCTGGGCGGGTCGACGTTGACCACGAGGTCCAGGTTGTCGACGTGAATGCCCCGGGCCGCGACATTGGTGGCCACCAGCACTGTGACATGACCCGTCTTGAACTGGGCCAGCGTCCGGGTGCGCTGGGGCTGGGACTTGCCGCCGTGCAGCGCAGCGGCCCGTACCCCGCTGTTCAGCAGGTGCTCGGTGAGCCGGTCGACGGCGTGCTTGGTGTCCAGGAACATGAGGACCCGGCCGTCACGGGCCGCGATCTCGGTCGTCGTCGCGTACTTGTCCGCGCCGTGCACATGCAGCACATGGTGCTCCATCGTGGTCACAGCACCCGCGGACGGATCGACCGAATGGACCACCGGGTCGTGCAGGTAACGGCGCACCAACAGGTCGACATTACGGTCGAGGGTGGCCGAGAACAGCATCCGCTGCCCCTCCGGCCGCACCTGGTCGAGCAGGGCCGTGACCTGCGGCATGAAACCCATGTCCGCCATCTGATCGGCCTCGTCCAGCACCGTGATGGCAACCCGGTCCAGCCGGCAGTCACCCCGCTCGATGAGATCCTTCAGCCGCCCCGGCGTCGCCACGACAATCTCGGCCCCGCCACGCAGCACACTGGCCTGCCGCCCGATCGACATACCACCCACCACCGTCGCCAGCCGCAACTTCAACGACCGCGCATACGGCGTCAGCGCGTCAGTGACCTGCTGCGCCAGCTCCCGCGTCGGAACCAGCACCAGCGCCACCGGCTGCCTCGGCTGCGCACGCTGCCCCGCCGTACGGACCAGCAGACCCAACCCGAAAGCCAACGTCTTACCCGACCCCGTACGCCCCCGCCCCAGCACATCCCGGCCCGCCAACGAATTCGGCAACGTCGCCGCCTGAATCGGGAACGGCTCGTTCACACCGAGGCTGGTGAGCATCTTCAGCAGCTCGGGCGGCAGGCCCAGTTCGGCGAAAGACGCGACGGCGGGCAGGGCCGGAGTGATGGTGACCGGAAGAGCGAACTCTCCCTGGAGCGCGGCGGGGCGACGGCTGTTGCCGCCGGACCGGCCCCCGTTGCCACCGGAGCGGCCGGGGGCTCCCGAACGGCCCTGTCCAGCCGAGCGGCCCGAGGCCTGGGCGCCGAAGCGGCCACCCCTGCCGGAGCCACCGGAGCCCCCGTAGCCGCCAGAGCCGGCGGACCCGCCAGTGCGAGTGCGGGAATAACGGTCGTTCGTGCGTGCTGTGCGGTTCACTGAGAACCTTTCTCGATGCGGCACGTATCGAGAATTCCTGGCAGGAACAACCGCACAAAGAATCGCAAGATCGAGCCGAATAAATACGCCATACAAAAAGCAACGTAGCTGGGGCCCGCATCCCAAGGAGCGGGCCCCAGCTACGTTGTACGGTTCAGCGTCAGGCGGGAACGATGTTCTCGGCCTGCGGGCCCTTCTGGCCCTGCGTGACGTCGAAGTTCACCTTCTGGCCCTCCTGCAGCTCACGGAAGCCGGAGGCGGCGATGTTCGAGTAGTGGGCGAAGACGTCAGCGCCGCCACCGTCCTGCTCGATGAAGCCGAAACCCTTTTCCGCGTTGAACCACTTAACGGTGCCACTGGCCATGTCTGATCTCCTTCGGGGCATTGCCCGGAGGTCCGCACTGTGCGAACCCCGCATCGCCGCATGATTATCCCGTCCGGAAGAAAGCACCGGAAATACAAAAGCGCGCTCATCGACACCGAACGCCGACGAGAGCACTTGAAGTCTTTGGGAACCACAACTGCAACTGAGATCAACAGTAGCACGGTGCAAGCGGCCGGGCACGGCAGGTGTTATCGCTCTGCCTGTCAGGCCATAAATTCTCACCACGCATGGAGTCAATTTCTGCACCAGCGGCAATAGATATTCACTTCCGGTGCTCGGATGTCACGGACCGGTGCCGGTCCCTCCCGGCTCGGCGGGGGCGTCGCGCAGCGTCTCGTTGAGCCGCAGGGCTTCTTCGAGTTGGTCTTCGAGGATGACGATGCGGCAGGCGGCGTCGACCGGGGTGCCCTGGTCGACGAGTTCGCGGACCCGGGCGGCGACGCGCAGCTGGTACCGGGAGTAGCGGCGGTGGCCGCCGGCGGAGCGCAACGGGGTGATCAGACGGGCTTCGCCGATGGCCCGGAGGAAGGCGGGCGTGGCGCCGATCATCTCCGCGGCCCGGCCCATGGTGTAGGCGGGATAGTCATCATCGTCAAAACGGTCGGTGGCGCGCGGTTGGGTATCTGGGGGCACTTGCACCTCTTCTTGGGACGCATCGAGGGGCCCCGGTGCCGTATGGCACCAGGGCCCCGAGGGGTTCAACACCATCTACCGGCTCTGTGCGCCGGCTGTCTGTTTCCGCACGTCCGCCCGAGGGGTGGGAGGTGCGGGGATCGCGGATGCGTGACGGTAAACCACCTGCCAATCCGGGACCTGCGGTACCCGAGCGGACTGCAACCCGCTCGGACCATCCTGATGGTGTTCCACTCCTCTCTGATCTGGTGATCTCCGGGTGTTCCGGCTGGTCCGTACCCTGCGTTTCTCTCGCGGTGCCACTCGGCGGCCCTGGGGCCGTCCGGCCCGGCAATCAGCCCGGGGACCTCCATCACCTCATGGCCCCAGAACTCCACTGCCGTGCCGTGCACCGCTCGTGCCGGTACGTCTCTGCCGCGATCACTGACTTCGTTGGCTACACGAGAAACTCTAACCACGTCAGCGCCGCATGTCTACTGCGGCCACAACAGATTTCTCCGTGTCAGGACGGCAGAATCAGATCGGGCCCCGTACGGTGACATGCGTCGACCGACGATTCGTGACTACCGGGTGCTCTGGATGGCGTCATGTGCTGGAGTGCGACGGCCGATCTCGTGGCGGGCGCCGGTATCGCCGCGATCGGTGTGGCCTGTGTGGCGTGCGTGGTGCGGCGGCGCCAGGCCCGCGATCTGCCCCTCGCCGCGCTGCCGCTGCTCCTCGGAGCTCACCAGATCGTCGAATCCGTGGTGTGGCGTTCCGGCGGGGGCACCGGCCCCGCCACCCTGGCCTGGGCCGTCATCGCTCTGCCCGTGCTGGCGGTGTGGGTGCCGTTCGGTGTGCTGCTCGCCGCGCCGCCACGGGCGCGGCGCCGGCTGGTGGTGCCGGCCGTCGCCGGGCTCGTCACCGCCGCGGCCCTCGCGTACTGCCTCGCCACCGGGACGGTGACGGCTGACGTCCGCAGTCACACCGTCGGCTACGCCCTCGATCTGCCGGACGCCCCGCTGATCGTCCCGCTGATCGTCGCGGGCTATCTCCTCGCCACCATCGGCTCGCTGCTCCTCGGGGGCGATCCCCCGGTACGGCTGCTGGGCGTGGTGGTCGCGGCCGGAGCCCTACTCTGCGCGGCGCTCTGGCGGCTGGAGTTCGTCTCCACCTGGTGCGCCCTCGCCGCGGTGGCCTCCGTCCTCATGCTCGCCCGGGTGCGACGGCAGGCACCGCGGAGCGCCTCTCCCCGAGCGGCCGACAGCTGACGGGCTTCACTCGTTCGGGTGTCAGCCGGATGAGGGACGGCGCGTCGGCCCCGGGGCCGGGCATGCCTCCCTAGCCTGTCCAACAGCGGCGGATCCGGACTTCCTTGGGAAGCCGAGGGCCCGTCCGCCACGAGATGTCCTCAGCCTCGGGGAAGAGGGACGCCATGAGCCACCGCGGATCCGAGCTGCTGGAGTGGCTCACACAGAAGCTCCGGCCCAGGCCCAGGCCCACACCGACCGTGCCGACGCCAACCGTGCCGGCACCGACCGTGCCAACGCCCGGCGGTCCGCCGGTGCCGAGCGGGGAGCCCTGCTTCACGGCCGACTTCTCGTCGCCGGAACAGTGGGTCGCCGGCCGCTCATGGGCGTATCCGGGCGGCGGTCCGGTCAATCCCGGGGACAACAAGCTCGACTATCTCGTGCCCGACGCCGAATACAGCCGCAGCGGTGTCTTCCGGGCGTCCCGCCGTCCCGACGGCAAGTGGAACACCGGTCTGCTCACCACCGAAGGCAGCGCCGAGGAATTCACCGTCCGCGCCGGCGACATCCTCGAAGCCCGCGTACTGCTGCCCACCGAGATGGGGGCCTGGCCCGCCATCTGGACCTGGCGGGACGGCAGGAACGAGATCGATGTCTTCGAGTACCACCCCGACAACCCGAACCTGCTGGAATTGTCGAATCATGTGAACGGCAGCGGGAGCTACTACACCGACGCGTCGATCCGGCCCGGTGCGTGGCTGGACCTGAAGGTCGAGTTCGGGGCGAGGTCAGTCGTCTGGTGGGTCAACGGCGTCCGCGCCTTCGCCGACACCAAGGGCGTGGGCCGTGACTGGCACGCCTACCTCATCGTGAATCTCTCCGTCTGCGCCGGCCGGTACCACCCGGCGCCGGAGCGCGGCGTGACAGCCATGTCGTACGAGGTCGAGGCCCTGCGCGTCCACCGCCCGTGACGCCCGTGGCGGGAGGCCCGCACCGACATGCGCGTCTCCGTCCGGTGAGCGAGACTCGAAAGGATGAACGACCACGATCAGGACACCACCGAACCCTGCGATCCGACACAGGGCGAGCGCGAGCGTGACGAGCAGCGTGAGGACTATCTGCCCATCGCCGAGCACGGGCTGATCGGGGATCTGCGTACCGCCGCGCTGGTGGGTACCGACGGTCGCATCGACTGGTTCTGCGCTCCCCGTTTCGACTCCCCCAGCGTCTTCGGATCGCTGCTCGACACGGACCGCGGCGGCTTCTGGGAGATCGTGCCGGTGTGTCAGGTCGCCACCCGCAATCAGTTCTACTTCCCCGACACGAACATCCTGATCACCCGAATGCTCACCGCCGACGGCATCGTGGAGGTCCAGGACTTCATGCCGGTCCTGCGAGAACAGGACCCGCGGCACCGGCAGCGCCTGGTGCGCCGGGTGGTCAATGTGCGTGGCCGGATGCGCCTGGCGGTGCGGATCGCGCCGAGGATGGACTACGGCCGCGAGCGGCACCGGCTGGAGCGGATGCCGCAAGGCGTGCGGTTCGCCAGCGAGACGCTCACGCTCTCCGTGCGGTCCTCGATCGATCTGGACCTCGACGACGCCGACGCCCACGCGGAGTTCGACCTCACCGAGGGCGAGACCGCGCTGTTCGTCCTCGAGACGGACGGCGAGGACGAGGACCCCGCCTCGGGGACAGGCGCGGGCACGGACGAGGCGGCCGCCGCGGAAGAGCTCTTCGAGGCCACCGTGGTCTTCTGGCGTCGCTGGCTGAGCCAGTCCACGTACACCGGCCGCTGGCGCGAGACGGTCCACCGCTCCGCGCTGACCCTCAAGCTGCTGACCCATGAGCCGAGCGGCGCCATCGTCGCCGCGCCGACGCTCGGGCTGCCCGAGCAGGTCGGCGGCGCGCGCAACTGGGACTACCGGTACGTGTGGATCCGGGACGCCGCGTTCTCCTTGTACGCACTGCTGCGGCTGGGATTCACGCAGGAGGCGCAGGGGTTCATGGACTGGCTGACCGAGCGGCTGCGCGCCGCGACCGACCGCGACGACGGCCCGCTCCACGTCGTGTACTCGATCGACGGGCACGCCAGTCTTCCCGAGGAGACACTCGGGCACCTGGAGGGCTACCGGGGCTCGCATCCGGTGCGTACCGGCAACAACGCCAGCGGCCAGCGCCAGCTGGACATCTACGGTGAGCTGATCGACTCGGTCTATCTGTTCAACAAGTACGGCGTGGGCATCTCGCACGAGAGCTGGATCGACCTGTGCGCCATCCTGGAATGGCTGCTGGAGAACTGGGACAGCGCCGACCAGAGCATCTGGGAGACCCGGGCGGGGGAGCAGCACCACACCTATTCGCGGCTCATGTGCTGGGTCGCGTTCGAGCGCATGATCAGGATGGCCCGCCAGCGCGGTCTGCCGGGCGATCTGAACCGCTGGGGCGCCACGCGCGACAAGATCTACCACGAGATCATGGCGCGTGGCTGGGATCCGCGGGCCCGCACCTTCGTACAGCGTCTCTCCGCTGACGCCGACCACCATCCGGAGTGCATCCTGGACGCCTCCCTGCTGCTGATGCCCATGGTCAAGTTCGTCTCACCGGTCGACCCGCGGTTCCGGTCCACCGTCGACGCCATCGCCGGCCGGCTCGTGATGGACAGCCTGGTGTTCCGGTACGACCCCGAGCAGGCCCCGGACGGCCTGGACGGCACCGAGGGCACGTTCTCCATCTGCTCGTTCTGGTGGGTGGAGGCGCTCGCCCGCACCGGCGAGGTGGAGCAGGCGCGGCTGGCACTGGAGAAGATGTTCACCTACGCCAACCATGTCGGCCTGTACGCCGAGCAGATCGGGCTGACCGGCGAGCATCTGGGCAACTTCCCGCAGGCGTTCACGCATCTCGCCCTGATCAGCTCGGCGATCAACCTCGACCGCGCGATGGGCTGAGGATCCGGGTCAGCGCCACCGCCGCGTGCCGGTGTGCACCCACCCGGGTGGTCCTTGGCCGGGATGGGGACGTTGTCGGCGTGAACATGGTCGCCCGGGGCGGGCGGGCGCGGATGATCACGGCCATGCGGAGGAGACGCGGATGTCACACGGGGCGGTGACCGGGCCGGCCGAGGCGGCGCCGACCGATGTGAAGGCGCTGTCCAGGGTGCTGCTCGACCGGATGCGCGGCCTGGAGGAGGGCACGTACGCGCACCAGTACACGCGCAACACCCTCGTCGAACTGAACCTGACGCTGGTGCGGTTCGCGGCGCGCAGGTTCCGCCGCCGGCACGAGGGCATGGAGGACATCGTCCAGGTCGGGACGATCGGTCTCATCAAAGCCATCGACCGCTTCGACCTCTCGCGCGAGGTGGAGTTCGCGACCTTCGCCGTCCCCTACATCACCGGTGAGATCAAGCGGCACTTCCGCGACAACGGCTGGGCGGTGCATGTCCCCCGCGCACTGCAGGAGCGGGCCGTCGCCCTCACCGCGGCCACCACCGAGCTCTCCCAGCGCCTGGACCACGAGCCGACCCACGCCGAACTCGCGGAGCACCTCGGGCTCAGCGGCGAGCAGGTCGGTGAGGCGATCAAGGCCGGCAACGGCCACACCGCGGGATCCCTGGATCTGCCCGGCCGCCCCGGGGACAGCGAGGGCTCCGCGTACGCGGACCGGTTCGGCGAGGAGGACCCGGCGATCGAAGCCGTGGAGAACCTGCACGTCCTCAAGCCCCTGCTGGCCCAACTGGGCGACCGCGACCGCCGCATCCTGGCGATGCGCTTCGGGGCGGAGATGACGCAGGCCGAGATCGGCGCCGCGCTCGGCATCTCCCAGATGCACGCGTCCCGGCTGCTCACCCGCATCCTCACCCGGCTGCGCGCCGGGATGCTCCCCCAGGCCCGGGCCTGAGGCGTCCCGCACGGGCCACACGCGTACCGGCGCGCGGAGCGGCACGGTGGGGTGAAGTATGGAGAGCGGCGGCCAGGGCGGCCCCACCAGGAAGAATGGAGTGGTCCAGAGCCATGTCGGCGTCACGTCAGTCCGTATCCGGGGCCCCGTGCTGGGTGAGTCTGATGGCCCGTGACCTCCAGGCCGCCCAGGACTTCTACGGCACGGCGCTGGGCTGGACCTTCCGGCCCACGTCCCTGGGCGAGGACTTCACCGTCGCGCTCGCCGACGGATCGCCGGTCGCCGGCATCGGGGCGCTGGCTCCCAGCCTCCAGGCCGCGGTCGCGTGGACTCCGTACTTCGCCGTCGACGACGCGGACGCGAGCGCCGCCCGGGTACGCGAGCGGGGTGCCACCGTCGCCGTGGGGCCCCTCAGCATGAACACGGGCCGGGCCACGCTCGCCGCCGACCCGGACGGCGCCGTGTTCGGCCTCTGGGAGGGACGGATCATCCCGGGCTGGTCGGTGGGGCTGGGCAGCGGGCCCGCCCGGCTGGAGCTGCGTACCCGGGACGCGTTCGCCGCCGCCATCTTCTACGCCGAGGTCCTCACCTGGGGTTCGGACGAGAAGGACAGCTGCGAGGTCCATTACGAGGACGGGCAGGTGCTGGTACGCGACGATTCGCACACGGTCGCCGCGCTGCGCGGCGGAGCGGTGGAGAGCGCGCCCGACCCGCAGATCCGGCCCCGCTGGCATGTGTCCTTCCATGTGCCGGACGTGGACGCCTCCGTCAAGGCCGCGAGCGCCGCCGGAGGCACCGTCGTCCTTTCCCCGGCCACCTCCGCCACCGGGCGTGAGGCCACCCTCCGCGATCCCGACGGCGGTCTGTTCACCATCACCACCGGCTGACGGCACGCCTCAGGACGTGTCCGGCCGGTCTTCGCGGCGGTTGCGGCGGACCGAGGACCAGAAGGACCAGCCGATCAGGACGACGCCGACCAGTCCGGTGATGATCTCGCTGACCTGGTACTGGATGGTGACCAGCAGGATCACGGCGAGCGCGCCGATCGCGTAGTGCGCGCCGTGCTCCAGGTAGACGTAGTCGTCGAGGGTTCCCTGCCGGACCAGGTAGACCGTGAGCGACCGGACGTACATGGCGCCGATGCCGAGACCGAGGACCATGAGCACGATGTCGTTGGTGATGGCGAAGGCACCGATGACACCGTCGAACGAGAACGACGCGTCGATGACCTCCAGGTAGAGGAACATGAAGAACGCCGCCTTGCCGGTGAGGGCGGCCCCGGAGCCGTTCCTGCCGGCGGCCCTCTCCGCGCGTTCCTCCGCCTCTTCGCGTTCCTCCTCCGCTTCGAGCCGGTTCTCGAAGAAGCTGGAGAGACCGCCGACGATCAGATAGGTGATGAGGCCGGCGAGCCCGGCGGTCAGCACCGTCTGGGCCTTGTCGGCGTGTTGGCCGCCGTGCTGATGGGCATGGGTGGCGACCGTCATGGCCGCGATGAGCAGCACGATGAGCGCGATGCAGACCGCGAGCATGTCCACCTTGCCGAGCTTGGCCAGTGGCCGCTCCAGCCAGGCCTGCCACTTGATCTCCCGGTCCTCGAAGACGAAGTTGAGGAAGATCATCAGCAGGAAGATACCGCCGAAGGCGGCGATCGACGGGTGCGCGTCGGTCACCAGCTGCTGATAGCGCTCCTTGTCGTTCAGGGCCAGCTCCACCGCCTTGACGGGGCCGATCTTGGCGGTGAGGGAGACGATCAGGACGGGAAAGACGAGCCTCATCCCGAAGACCGCGATCAGCACGCCGATCGTGAGGAAGATCGTCTGCCAGAAGGCGCTCATCTTCTTCAGGATTCCGGCGTTGATCACCGCGTTGTCGAAGGACAACGAGATCTCGAGGACGGCCAGGACCGCGACGATCCCCAAGGCGGCCCATCCGTCGTAGAGGCCCCCGGCCGCCAGGCCGAGCGCGGTGACGAGGAACGCCCACCTGAACGTCTTCAGAACCACTGGCCGCCCATTTCGCCGTGTACGAAGGCCCCGCTTCCCGCACGCGCGGGCACCGTGGGGCCCTCGCCGCGGGGCCCCGACAGGGTCTCACCGTAAGTGAACACGACTCTCCGCTGCCCCACGAATCACCCGTCATGCCTCACCGGGTACGACCCGGCCGTGCGCCGCGGGGGTGACCGCGGCGTGGCCGGGAACCGACTTCCGGATATGACTGCCGGATATACGATCCCCCAACAACCCCCGGTGAAGAGGTAGTTCATTACATGATCAAGGTGCATGGCCGCGGCGGGGCGGATGGAGCCCGCCGCCCGACGCCCCCACACCTGGCCGTCGTACCAGCACCGCACCGGCTCCGCTTCCCGTGACCACCCCGGGCGACAGTCCGCCGGACCATGATTTTCAGACAACTCGAAGGTTCTCCATGGCACGTTCCCCCGCGCCCGCCCCCCGGTCCCGCCGGGGGCAGTTGCTCTGGCCGGCGGCTCTGCTGGTCACCCTCGCCGCGTTGGCCGCGTCGGTGCTCCCCGTCACGCGCGTCAGCGCCGGCGCGGCCGTGGCGCCGGAGCAGACGTCCGTGGTGACGTGCGACGCGCGGGAACACATCCCGTCGGTGGACGCGCTGATCGGCCTTGTCGCCTATGTGACAAGCCTCGGCGCGATGCGCGCCGCGGAGAGAGCGGGCGCCGCCTCATGAGCCGTCCGGCCCGGATCCCCACTGGAACGCCATCGTCCGTGGCGAGACAGCGGACGGCCGGCCGCTCATCGGCATGGTGAAGGTCACCGATATGGTGACGGCCGACGGCCAGGAGCACCGCAGGCTGCGCACCCTGGTCACCCAGACCTTCACCCCCCGCCGGGTTCAGGACCCCCGGACCTCGCGCTCGCCGTCGACCCGGACGAACTGATCCCGGTGCCCTCGCTGTTCTCGAACAGCTCAGCGACGCTGCCGGTGCGGCTGGGGGCGCGACGCTGAGACGCCCGGCCGGGTCACAGCCTGCCCGCCTCGACGATCCGCCGCAGGAACCGCCGCGTACGTTCCTGCCGCGGGTCGCCGAACACCTGCTGGGGCGTGCCCCGCTCCAGCACGACACCGCCGTCCAGGAAGCACACCTGGTCCGCGACCTCGCGGGCGAAGCTCATCTCGTGCGTGGCCAGCACCATCGTCATCCCCTCGCCCTTGAGGTCCCGTACGACCGACAGCACCTCACCGACCAGTTCGGGGTCGAGCGCCGCGGTGATCTCGTCGAGGAGCAGCAGCCGCGGGCGCACCGCGAGGGCCCGTACGATCGCGGCGCGCTGCTGCTGGCCGCCGCTGAGCCGGTCCGGGTACTCCGCCGCCTTGTCGCCGAGGCCGAGGCGGACGAGCAGTTCGCGGGCCCGTTCCTCCGCCTCCTCGCGCGGGACGCCGAGGACCCGGCGCGGGGCGAGGGTGATGTTCTGCAGGACGGTCATGTGCGGGAAGAGGTTGTACGACTGGAAGACGACGCCGATGCGGCGGCGCACCGCGTCGGGGTCGGCCCGCGGATCGGTGATCTCCTCGCCGTCGAGGAAGATCGCCCCGTCGTCGATCTCCTCCAGCAGATTGGCGCAGCGCAGCAGGGTCGACTTACCGGAGCCCGAGGCGCCGATCAGCGCGGTCACGGTGTGCGGTGCCACGTCGAGGGTGACGTCCCGCAGGACGACCCGGTCCCGTCCGAAGGTCTTGCGTACGGAGTCCAGGCGCAGCACGGGCGCGTCGCCGGCCTTCGGAGGGATGTGGTCGGCCGTCATACGGTTCCTCCCTGCGCGCGCCGGCGGTCCATCCGGGCCGTGACCCAGTCGGTGAAGCGGGTCATCGGGATCGTCAGTGCGACGAAGACGAGGCCCGCGACGACGTACGGCGTGTAGTTGAAGTACTTTCCGGCGATGATCTGGGCCGCGTAGACGGCGTCGACGGCGCCGGCGATGGAGACGAGGCCGGTGTCCTTCTGCAGCGACACCAGGTCGTTGAGCAGCGGCGGCACCACGCGCCGTACCGCCTGTGGAAGGACGACGTACCGCAGCGTCTTGGCGCTGGACAGCCCGAGCGAACGGGCCGCCGCCCGCTGGGAGGGGTGTACGGACTCGATGCCGGCCCGGAAGACCTCGGCGACGTACGCGGAGTAGGTCAGGACGAGGGCGGTGCCGCCGAGCAGCACAGGATCGGTGGTGACGCCTTGCAGGCGCAGCGCCGGCACCCCGAAGACGACCATCAACAGGCAGATGATCAGGGGCAGCCCACGGAAGAAGTCGGTGTACGCGGTGGCCAGCGCGCGGACGGGGAAGAAGACCGGGCCGCGCAGGGTACGGGCGACGGCCAGCAGCAGTCCGAGCAGGAGGACGCACACTCCGCAGACCGCGAGCAGCCGCAGATTGAGCAGCAGGCCGTCGAGGACCTGGGGCAGCGCCATGCGGGCGTACTCGGCGCTGAAGAAGGTCTCGCGGGTGCGCTGCCAGCCGGGAGAGCCGGTGATGACGAGGAACAGCACGACGCCCGTCACCAGGGTGGAGAGCGCGGCGACCGCGGTGGCACGGCGGGCGCGGACGCGTTTGTACCGCTCCCGTTCGATCCGCCGCGCCGACGGTGTGTACGCGTCCTCGTCCCTGCCCGCGTCCTTCCGCTCGTGGACGGTCTCCGAGGTCACTTGAGCACCGGGGCGTCCACGGCGTCGGACAGCCACTGCTTCTCCAGGGCGGCGAGGGTGCCGTCCTCGCGCAGCCCGTCGACGGCCCGGGTGACGCAGGCCGTGAGCGCGCTGCCCTTGTCGAGGACGAGTCCGAACTGCTCGGCGGCGCTGCCGGCATCGGCGAACTGGCCGACGATCCGCGCGTCCGGCACCTCGGCCGAGGTGATGTAGAAGGCGGTGGGCAGGTCGACGACGATGGCGTCCACCTGGCCGTTGCGCAGGGCGGACTTGGCGAAGTCGTTCTTCTGGAAGACGGCGGGCCGCTGGGACGGCTTGATGACCTCGTTGATCGTGTCGAGGCTGGTGGTGCCGACCTGGGCGCCGAGCTTGGCCCCCTTGAGGTCCGCGCCGCTCGTGGCCTTGGCGTACGGGGACTTCTTCAGCGCGACGACGGCCTGGCGGACCTCGTAGTAGCCGGAGGAGAAGTCGACGGCCTGCTTGCGCTCGGCGCTGATGGAGACCTGGTTGATGTCGAAGTCGAAGTTCTTCTCACCGGGCGCGAACGCGTTGTTGAACGGCACGGTCTGCCAGACGACCTGGTCCTTCTCGTAGCCGAGGGCCTTGGCGACGGAGTACGCGACGGCGGACTCGAAGCCCTTGCCGCTCGCCGGATCGTCGTCCACGAACCAGGGCGCGTAGGCCGGTTTGTCCGTCCCGACCGTCAGCTTCCCCTTCACCTGGGTGGCCGGCCCGCCCTTGTCGCAGGACGACGCGGCGGCCGAAGCGCCGGCGGACGACGTGTCGGTGGACGACGTCTCCTGCGGGGCGCAGCCCGTGGCGGCGGTGAGGGCGATGACGAACAGGGCGGGGAGAAGGCTCCGGGCGGTGAGGCGCATGGCGGGAGAGTCGCACTTCAGGGGGGTATCTGTCGAGATCACAGCATTGCGATCTCATGAAGGCTGCTCGGCGGGGGACCACACCACGCGCGGCAGGACCAGGTGGGTCAGCGTCTCCTGAGACCGCCGACGGCTCGGGCAGGGCCACGTCGACGCGTCCGGTTAAGTCGTTACTCTGATCATTGATGTTCACCCCTCAGGGCCCGACCCTTCGCGAACTCGCCGTGCAGGCGCTCTCGTCCATCGAGCACGGCTATGACCTGCTGGCTCCGAAATTCGACCGGACGCCGTTCCGGACGCCTGACCATCTGCTGGACGCGGTGGTAAGCGCTGTCCGGCCGCTCGGGCCGTTCCGTACGGGGCTCGACATCTGCTGCGGGACCGGCGCCGGCGTGGGGGTGCTGCGGCAGCTGTGCGAGGAGCGGGTCACCGGCGTCGACTTCAGCGCGGGCATGCTGGCCGCCGCGAGGTCCGCCTTCCCGGCTGTCCCGGGCGCACCGGTGGTGGACTGGGTACGGGCCGACGCGCGCGCCCTCCCCTTCGCACCGGCCTTCGATCTGGCCGTGAGCTTCGGGGCGTTCGGTCATTTCCTCCCCCGTGAGCTGCCCGCGCTGTTCGCCCAGGCGCACGCGGCGCTCCGGCCGGGCGGCCGGTTCGTCTTTCCGGTCCCGGCCCCGCCCCGGGTCGGCTCGAAGCTCTACTGGACGCTCTGGGGATTCGACACGGCGATGCGTCTGCGCAATCTGCTGTGGCACCCGAGCTTCGTCATGTACTACCGCACGTTCCGGCTTGCGGATGTACTGGACGAACTGGCCCGGGCAGGGTTCACGACCGGGCTCCGCCCACTGACGGACCTCGGCCACCTGCCCGACGGCACCCCCCGCTGCGTCCTGGTGGTGGCACGCCGGGCATGACCCGGTCAAAGCGTGTCCGGCGCCCTATTCGTCGAGTGCCAGCCCCGGCCCTCTGGGCCCGGGACGCTCGTCGAGCACTTCGGGAAACTCCTGGTCCCGCGGCTGCGGTGGCTGTGGGCCATGGCCGGTCATGATGATCGTCTGCTCGACCCGCACCATGCGGTACACATCCCCGCCGATGATCACCTGATCCTCGCCGTGCGCGACCGCATCGGCGGCGCGTGCGAAGCGCGGGCCTAACTCTCCCCCGTCCGCGGCTCGTACGCGCAGTACGTCGCGGAGATCCATCCGCGCCTCGTCCTCGGCGGGAACGGCCGGAAAGAGCTGCCGCCAGCCCCGGTCCTCGTGCAGCATCGCGGCGTACGCCGTGTAGTGCGAGACCGACATGCGCTCCCAGACAGGCCCGTCCACCGGATACTTACGTCGCAGCGCCTCCTCACGCTGTCCCAGCTCCAGCAGCCGTCTGGCCGCCGCATCGTCGAATACCTCGTCTGCTGCCTCGTCCGAGTTCGCGCTCACGCGACCAGCCTGCCGCATTTCCGCGGTCCGCGAGGTACGGATACGAGGATCATTCCGACGTAAATCCGCCAACCTTAGGCCGAAATCACCGCGGCCGCCGCCTTCGCCGCCTTCTCCACCAGCGAGACCCCGGCCTGCTTACTGACGCTGCCTCCCGACAGCACCGCCAGCAGACAGCTGTGCCCGTCCACCGATATCCGCCCGACGCTGTTGATGTCCCACAGACCGGTCGCGGTCCGCGGCAGCCAGCCGTTCTTCAGCTCCGGGGCCGTGCCCGCGGCCGACACACCCCAGTCCTGGCCCTCCGCTGTCCCGCCCATCAGCTCCCGCACATAGCTCCGCGACGCCGCGGCCAGCTCGGAGTCCTCGCCGAACACGACGGACAGCAGCGCCACCTGGTCCGTCGCGGTGGTCTGCGTCAGCCCCCACAGCCCGTTGCTCCCGGCCGTCGTTCCGGTCAGCCCGAGCCGGCGGTTCGCGGCGTCCAGACCGGGCGCCCCGCCGATCGCGCTCCACAGCGCGTCCGCCGACGCGTTGTCGCTCACCCGGATCATCGAGACCGCGTAGGTCTTCTCCTGCGCCGTGAGCCGGCGGTCCTGGTCCTGCGCCTTGAGCAGCAGAGCCACCAGGATGTCGACCTTGACGATGCTCGCCGTGTCGTATGTCGTCCCGGTGCGTACGCCGTACCGCGCCTGGTGGCCGTTCTCCAGATCGAGCACCGCCACCGACAGGGAGGCCGTCGTGGTCTTCAGAATCGGTGCCAGCCGCTCGGCCAGGACCTGGTCGGGATCCGCCTCGGTCGACTGGCCGACTCCGTCCAACCGCATGGTGCCCACGGATTCCGAGGGTGAAGGCGAGGGTGAAGGCGGTGGTGAGGCTGGGGCCGAGGGTGAGGCCGAGGGCGAAGGCGACAGCATCGGCACGGCCCGTGAGTCGCCCCGGGCGATCACATGGAGACCGCCCGCCACCGCCCATCCGGCCAGGAGGAGTACCAGGGCGGCGGAGACGCAGAGCGACGGACGGCGCCGGACATAGGTAAGGGCGTGCGGGAAGAACCTGGGCCTGGACATGGCGCGAGGGTAGAAAGACAAACTGAGAAGCGGCTATCTCCCAGGTAAACGATCCGTGACAAAAACCTGAGACGCCCGGCATCCTACGCGCGACACCCCCGCTATCCGCGGCCGCCGGGGAAGTAGCGCTCTATCAAATCGTTACGGAATGTGCCCCGCGGATCGAGCCTCGCGGTCAGCTTCTCGAAGTCCGCGTACCGCTCGTACAGCTCTCTGGCCCGCTCCGGGCTCGTCGTGAAGAGCTTTCCCCAGTGCGGCCGGACGGCGAACGGCGCGAGCGCTTCCTCGATGGCCCCCAGCACCGGCGTCACGGCCGCGGTGTCCGGGAACCACGTGAAGTGGAAGGCGACCGAGTCGCGTCCGTACGCCGGGCTCAGCCACAGGTCGTCCGCCGCGATGGTACGGATCTCACCGATCTGCAGGACCGGCGCGATCCGGTGCCTGATCCGGGCCAGTGCGTCGAAGGCCGCGAGACCGTCCTCCCGGGCGACGAAGTACTCGCTCTGCAGCTCCTCCCCGCTGCTCGGGGTGAACTGGGGCCGGAAGTGCGGCAGCCGTTCGTACCACGGCCCGGCGACCCCGGACTGTTCCGTGCAGGTCTCCGGGGCCATGCCGGGCACCGGATGCCGGGGGCCGTCCGCGAGCACGGCACCGAGCCAGGCGTCGGGCGCGGGCCCCGGATCGCCGTCACCGGTCCGCTGCTTCAGCCACACCTGCTCTATCGCGTCGGTCCGCCAGCGTGTGAAGAGGCTCACGCTGTAGGCGGCGGAGAGTACGTCGTCGAACCGCTCGCGCAGCCGCCCGTACGGGAGCCCTTCGTACACCCACTGCCGGATGTCGTAGCCCGGCACGAGGTCGAGCGTCATACGGGTGACGATGCCGGCCGCGCCCAGGGAGGTCACCGCCCCCGCGAAGTCCTCCTCGCCCCGTTCGAGCGTCAGCGTCCCGCCGTCCGCGGTGACGAGTTCCAGCGCGCGTACCGCCGAGGCGAGCGTGCCGTTGCCGACGCCCGATCCGTGCGTTCCGGTGGCGCAGGCTCCGGCGACCGAGATGTGCGGCAGCGAGCCGAGATTGTGCAGGGCCAGTCCCGCCCGGTGCACGGCGCCGGTGAACTCGGCGAACCGCAGGCCCGCGCCGACCGTCACCGTGGCGGCCGCCTCGTCGACCTCGACGGTCTTGGGCAGCCCCGCCACGGAGACCAGGTCGCCGCGGGTGTCCGCGATCCTGTTGAAGGAATGGCCGCTGCCCAGCGCGCGCACCGAACGGCTGCCGGCGACGATCTCCCGCAGTTGCTCGACGGACGAAGGGGTGTGCACGCGTGCCGCGTTGAAGGTGATGTTGCCGGCCCAGTTCGTCACAGGCACTGTGTTCTCCTCCGCTGCGTCCGGGCATGGCGGCCATGCCCCTCACGTTGTCGCTCGCGCCACTCTGGCATGCGAGCCCGGGCAACGGGGCACCGCGGCCGGATGTCACCGCCGGCGCTGACACGCCTGGTGAGAACGGGTGAGCGCGTACGCCGGGGCTAGTGTGTTGACTCGGTTACCGCGTGTGAGCAGGGCCGTACGCCTCGGAAAGAGATCCGTGGGGAAGCCCGCGGGAAGCCCGGAGGAAGGGAGGTGGCCCGTGCCCGAGAATCTTCCCGTGTCGCGGCGGTGGGCCGTGGGGGCGCTGCTGGTCATGACCTTCGCGACCGGCCTGGTGGACGCGGTGAGCTATCTGCGGCTGGGACACGTCTTCGTCGCCAACATGACCGGCAACGTCGTCTTTCTCGGGTTCTCCGTGTCGCACAACTCCGGATTGCCCGTGGTCGCGCCGATCGTGGCCATGGGGGCCTTCGTGCTGGGTGCGTTCCTGGGCGGCCAGCTCAGCAAGAACTTCGGCCACCGGCCACGGCTCTGGCTCGGCGTGGCCTTCGGCGGTCAGGCCGCCGGACTCGTCCTGACGGCGGTCCTGCTCGGCACCGGGGTTCTGCGGGCCGGGGGCGGGCTCAAGTTCGGGGTCATCGCCCTGCTCGGCGCCTGCTGCGGTCTGCAGAACGCGACCGTCCGCCTGCTGGCGCCCAGGGATCTCACGACGACCGTGCTCACCCAGACCCTCACCGGGCTCAGTGCGGAGAGTGTGCTCGGGGCGGGCACCGGCGCCAAGCCGCATCGCAGGGTGGGTTCGCTGCTGGCCATGTTCGGCGGAGCGGCCACCGGTGCGCTGCTGCTGCAGGTGACGGTGGCGGGTGTGGTGGCTCTGGCCGCCACGCTGGTCACGAGCGCCGCCTGCGTCTTCGTCCTGGCGCCCCTGCCGGACGCCCCGCCGGCCGGGACCGCCGGGTGAGACCGGCCCGTTCGGAGAACAGGACCGCGCCGCCCCCGTCCAGCCGTCAGTCGCGCGGTGTCCCCGTCAGCAGCTTCTCCACGCGTCGCAGCCCTTCGCGGACGTTGTCCTCGGCCGTGGCCTCCTTCGCCTCCGACAGGGTCAGCCAGCGCAGAGGCGCGTCGGCCGTCTCCGGGCGTGCCGTGTCCGGTTCGGCCGTGGCCAGGACGAAACGCAGGTCGGCGTGTTCGTGCGCGGGTTCGTCGCCCCTGGCGGGGACGGGCACGATCACCACCTGCACGACTGACGCGTCCGGATAGGGCGCCAGGTCGCCGAGGCCGGTCTCCTCGCCCGCCTCACGCAGCGCGACGGCGAGGGGGTCGGTCTCGCCGGGGTCTCCGTGACCGCCCACCTGCAGCCACGACTGCTGCCGCCCGTGCCAGCGCATCAGCACCCGTCCGCTCCCGGGGTGCACGATCAGGGCGGATGCCGTCACATGCAGGGGGATCGAGCGCAGCCACGGGTCGGCGGCGGTCTCGGCGAGTTCACGTACGCGGCCGACGTCGGCGGCCTCGGCGTAGTCCTGCGTGCGGTACCGGGCCAGCAGCTCGACGATCGGTCGGCCGACAGCTTCCATGTGCTTTTCCATGCCCGTCAACTCGTGAGAATCCCGCTCGGTCGTCGTACAGCACCGAGAAGATTACGGATCACGGCGACCGATGTCCTCCCGTTTTGACCGCCGGCGCGACGGTCGCCGCCTTGAGGAAACGCATACATGCCATAGCCATCCACCCCCTTGACGCTCATCTGCCTCACGAGTTAACTCAAGCCTTGAATTAATCATGGAGCAGGGCCAGTTGGGCGATCTCCGCCATCCACGTCAGGTCGGCGGACGCGCGGCCCGCCCGCTCCACACCTTCCCTCCCCCACACAGGAAGGCCCCCCACATGAGCACCTCAGCACGCCCTGGAACGCGATCCAGGAAGCGGCGCCTCCTGCGCGGATCCGCCATCGCGGTCTGCGCGGCCGCCGTCGCCATCGGTACCACCGCGTCGGCCGGTGCCTACACGGCTACTGACGGCGTACGGCCCGCCGCGGCGCCGCAGGCCGTCGCGCCCTACCTGTACAACGGCTGGGGAAATCCGCCGGACCCCATCGAGGTCATGAACGCCACCGGGGTCAGCTGGTTCACGATGGCATTCGTCCTGGACAGCGGCGACTGCGACCCGCGCTGGGACGGCAGCCGTCCGCTCACCGGCGGCGTCGACCAGGAGACCGTCGACACGGTGCGCGGCGCGGGCGGCGATGTCGTGCCCTCCTTCGGCGGCGCGAGCGGCGCCAAGCTGGAACAGCGGTGCGCGGACGCCGGCGCACTGGCCGGTGCGTACCAGAAGGTCATCGACGCCTATGACCTGAAGGCGATCGACATCGACATCGAGGGCGACGCCTACAACGACCCGGCGGTCCAGCAGAAGACGATCGACGCGCTGAAGCAGGTCAAGGCCGACAACGCGGGCCTCGTCACGTACGTCACCTTCCCCAGTAACCAGTCCGGCCCCGACGGCAGCATGATCCGGCGCGCCGCCGACTCCGGTCTGGAGGTCGACGGCTGGACGATCATGCCGTTCGACTTCGGCGGGGCGGGCCAGAACATGGCCGAGCTGACCAAGCAGGCCACCGACGGGCTCAAGAACGCGGTCAAGGACGCCTACGGCTACAGCGACGCGGAGGCGTACGGCCACAGCGGGCTGTCCTCGATGAACGGCATCACCGATGTCGAAGAGACCGTGACGACCGACGACTTCACGGCCATCAAGGACTACGCCCAGGAGCACCACCTGGCACGGCTCTCCTTCTGGTCGGTCAACCGCGACCGGCCGTGCCCGGGTGCCTACCCCAACGACGACACCTGCTCCGGCGTCGACCAGGAGCGCTGGGAGTTCAGCCGGATCTTCGCCGAGTTCACGGGCTGAGCGAAGCCGACCGAGGCGGTTGCGGACGGCCCCCGGACTCCGTGAGGAATCCGGGGGCCGTGTCCGTGTCCGAGGCCGTGTCCGCGCTTCACGGTTCGCGGTTCGCGGTTCGTGGCTAGGGCTTGCGGGCGACTCCGCCCCACATCGGGATGGCGTCGGACACCACGTCGTGCGGCCCCGGCCGCCAGTGCGGCAGGGATACGACTCCGGTCTCCAGCAGCTCCGTACCGT
This sequence comes from Streptomyces sp. NPDC058198, assembly GCF_042882605.1. Taxonomy (NCBI): domain Bacteria; kingdom Bacillati; phylum Actinomycetota; class Actinomycetes; order Kitasatosporales; family Streptomycetaceae; genus Streptomyces; species Streptomyces sp. NPDC058198. The sequence continues at coordinate 59,048 of NZ_JBHVVP010000007.1, read as the reverse complement.
CGAAGAACCGCGCGACCTCGTCATGGGTACGGGGCGTGGCGGCGCCGTGCGCGGCGGCGCGCTCGTTGTAGACCCGCATCGACTGCGCCACCTCGTCGGCGGTGATGTCGGACGCCGGATGGGAGATCACCAGATGGCTCCCCGACGGCAGCGCGTCCAGCAGGCGGGCCACTGTCCCGTACGGGTCGTCGGCGTCCGGGATGTACTGAAGGATCGCCACGAGCATCAGACCCACCGGCCGGCTGAAGTCCAGCGTGTGCGCCGCCTCGGCGAGGATGGTCTCCACGTCGCGGGCGTCGGCCTCGATGTAGTCGGTCCGTCCCTCGGGCGTGCCGACGAGCAGTGCACGGGCGTGGGCGAGCACGATCCGGTCGTTGTCCACGTAGACGACCCGGGAGTCCGGGGCGACGGACTGGGCTACCTCATGGGTGTTGTGCGCGGCGGGAATGCCGGTGCCGATGTCCAGGAACTGCCGGATCCCTACCTCGCCCGCGAGATGACGGACCGTCCGGCCGAGGAACGCGCGGTTGGCGCGGACGGCGGGGACGATTCCGGGATTGGCCGCGGCCGCCAGCTCGGCGGCCTCCTGATCGGCCGGGTAGTGGTCCTTGCCGCCCAGCCAGACGTTGTACACCCGTGCGGGATGGGCCACGCCCGAATCGAAGGCCGCCGGCCGCTCCACACTCATTGCATCCACCTCTTGGCTCGGTCTTTCGGCTCAGTCTCTTGGCTCAGTCTCTCGAACTGATCATCGTCCAGAAACGTGCGCCTGTCCCCGAGAACCTCACGAGAACTTTAGGCGACCGATCGCATACGCTGCGTCACGTGAGCGATACGGCCGGACATGCGATCAGCAGGCGCGGGGCGAGGTCCCTCGTCGCGCTGTTCGCCGTACTGACCGCGCTGCTCCATGTCCTGGGATGCGCGCACGGCCCTGCCTCCTCGGCCTCCTCGGCGCCGCCTCGGTACGCGCCGGCGCCCGTGGTGCTGATCGCCTGTACCGGACGGGCCGCTCATGGGGCGGCGTCCTGCACCGACGTGGACGAGCCGAGCGTCTTGACGCAGCGTACGGACGAGTCCGCCGTACCGCCCGCGGCACACGGGACGACCGCCGAGGACGCCGTCGTACGGAATCCCGTGGCCCTTCCCGCCCGCTCGGGGCGCTACGGCGCCGGCGCCGGCGCGGGACGGGGCACGGACCACCGGCGGCGTGCGGCCCTGGGTGTGTGGCGGAACTGATGACGGTCCGCGGGCTTCTGACGGCGCGCGAGCGGCTTCGCGCGCTCGTGCTGTCGGTGGCCCCGCCGGCTCTCTGACCGTTCTTCCCACCATCCCGGCCGGGGTGCGCCTTCGCGCGCCCGGCCTCAGGAGAACAGCGCAATGAACTCTTTCGGCATCTCCCCCGCCCATGTGTCCTCGACCCCCATGTCCCTCGCCCCTGTGGCCTCCGCCCCCATGTGCACCGCACCTGCCTCCGCGCGGGTGCCCGACTCCCCCGCCCAGCTGCTGACCTCGCCCTTGCAGCCGGCGCACAGCCCGGCGGCGCTGGTCGGCGACACCCCCACCCTGTGGGTCGGTGAACCGTTCACGGCGTCCGGCCGCGGCTTCTGGGCGAAGCTGGAGGGCAGCAACCCCGGCGGGATCAAGGACCGTACGGCCCTTTACATGGTGGCGCGCGCCCGGGAGCGCGGCGAGCTGCTGCCCGGGGCACGGATCGTGGAATCCACCTCCGGCACCCTCGGTCTGGGGCTGGCCCTGGCCGGAGTGACCTTCGGCCACCCGGTCACCGTGGTCACGGATCCCGGCATGGAACCGCTGATGACCGGTCTGCTGACCGCGTACGGCGCGGACATCGAGCTGGTACGGACACCGCATCCGGTCGGCGGCTGGCAGCAGGCGCGGCGCCGCCGGGTGGAGGAGCTCCTCGCCGTCCATCGGGACGCGTGGTGCCCCGACCAGTACCACAATCCGGACAATGTGGCCGCGTACCGTCCGCTGGCGCACGAACTCGTGGCCCAGCTGGGCCGCATCGACACCCTGGTCGCCAGTGTCGGGACGGGCGGGCATTCCGCCGGCATCGCCTCGGTCCTGCGCGGCTTCTTCCCGGACCTGCGGGTGGTGGGGGTCGACACGACCGGCTCGACCATCTTCGGTCAGCCCGCCGCGCCCCGGCTGATGCGCGGCCTGGGCAGCAGTATCCATCCGCGCAATGTCGCGTACGGCCTCTTCGACGAGGTGCACTGGGTGGCCGCCCCGGAAGCGGTCTGGGCCGCTCGGTCGCTGGCCAGGGCGCGCTACGCCACCGGCGGCTGGAGTGTGGGGGCGGTCGCCCTGGTCGCGCGGTGGCTGGCCGCCGTCCGGCCGGCGGAGGAGCGGATCGTGGCGGTCTTCCCCGACGGTCCGCAGCGGTACATCGGGACCGTGTACGACGACGCGTACTGCCGTGAGCACCGGCTGCTGGGACACCGGCCCGCCGACCATCCGCAGGAGATCGCGCATCCCGGCGATCACACCGTCACCCGGTGGACGCGCTGCACCACGGTGGTGGACCCGCTCGCCGCGACCGGATCTGCCGGCAGCGGCGCCGCCCCGGCCGCCGGAGCGGCCCGGTGAAGGCTCCGACGGTGGGCCTGTGGGCCTCCACCCGCTCCTTTCCGCCCGCGGCGCGGCTGTTGATGGCGAATCAGTTCGCCATCAATCTCGCCTTCTACATGCTCATGCCCTACCTCGCGGCGCATCTGGCCGGCGGACTCGGGCTGGCCGCCTGGGCGGTCGGCCTGGTGCTCGGCGTACGCAACCTCTCCCAGCAGGGCATGTTCCTCATCGGCGGCACGCTCGCCGACCGCTTCGGCTACAAGGCGCCGATCATGGCCGGCTGTCTGCTGCGCACGGGCGGGTTCGCGCTGCTGGGCTGGGTGGACCAGTTGCCCGCGCTGATCGTGGCCTCGGCGGCGACGGGGTTCGCCGGCGCTCTGTTCAACCCGGCGGTCCGCGCCTATCTGGCGGCCGAGGCGGGAGAGCGACGGGTCGAGGCGTTCGCGACGTTCAATGTCTACTACCAGGCCGGGATGCTGCTGGGCCCGCCGGTCGGCCTCGTACTGCTCGCCGCCGACTTCCGTCTGGTGTGCACGGTCGCGGCGCTGGTCTTCGCCGCGCTGACCCTGCTCCAGTGGCGCTCGCTGCCGGCGCGCGGCGGCGGTGGGAACGCCGGCGACGGTCCGGCGGAGCTGCCCGCGCAGTGGCGTACGGTGCTGGCCAACCGGCCGTTCCTGCTGTTCTCGGTCGCCATGATCGGCTCGTACGTACTGACCTTCCAGGTCTATCTGGCACTGCCGCTGGCCGCCGCCGACGCGCTGGGGCCGGCCGGTGCGAAGGCGACGGGCGCGCTGTTCGTGATCTCGGCCGCCGTGGCGGTGGTGGGGCAACTGCGGCTGACGGGCTGGGCCACGCGCCGCTGGAGTCCGCACGGGGCGCTGGTACGGGGGCTCGCCGTCATGGGTCTCGCGTTCCTCCCGTTGGCGCTGGTGCCGGCCGGGGACGGGCGCATGACGCGCCTGGGGGTTCTCACGGCCCTGGTGGCGGCGGTGGTCGGACTGGCCGTCGGGAGCGCGGTGGTCTACCCCTTCGAGATGGACACGGTCGTCGCCCTGTCGGGCAACCGTCTGGTCGCCACCCACTACGGCCTCTACAACACCGTCTCGGGGCTGGGCATCACGCTCGGCAATCTGGCCATCGGCGCGCTCTGGGACGTCGCGGAGCGCGAGCACGCCCTGTGGCTGCCCTGGACCGCGCTGACCGGAACCGGACTGGCCTGCGCGGGAGCGGTGTTCGCGCTGGCTCGCAGTGGCCGGCTGGAGGCCCCCGTACCGCGGCCCGTGCCTGTCTGAGGCCTGCCGTCCGCTCTCCGTGCCCGGCGCTCGCGCGTGGTGCCCGCCCCGCACCGCGCCGGGCGCGAGGCATAGCATCGGTTGCCGGTATGGATATCACCTGGTGGGGATGGGCCGCGCTCGCCGCGGCGGCGACGCTCGTCGGCTTCTCGAAGACCGCGGTGAGCGGCGCGAATACGGTCAGCCTGGCCGTATTCGCGGCCGTGCTGCCGGCCCGTGAGTCGACGGGCGTGCTGCTGCCGATTCTCATAGCGGGCGATGTGCTCGCCGTGCTCACGTACCGGCGGCACGCGCACTGGCCGACCCTGTGGCGGCTCTTCCCGGCGGTGGCCGGGGGTGTCGTGGTGGGCACGGTGTTCCTGCTCTGGGCCGACGACGCCGCTGTCCGTACCTCGATCGGAGCGATTCTGCTGCTGATGGCCGGAGTCACGATGTGGCGGCGGCGCGGCGCGGCGGACGGCGCGAAGGACAGCAAAAACGACCAGGACGGGCGGGGCGGGCAGGAAGCGCGGGAGAGAGCGGGGCCGTCCGCCGTTCCCGGGCCGTCCGGCGGGCGGCTGAAGGCCCGTTCGTACGGTGTGCTCGGCGGGTTCACCACCATGGTCGCCAACGCGGGCGGCCCCGTCATGTCGCTGTATCTGCTCTCGGCGGGCTTTCAGAAGCTGGGCTTCCTGGGCACCTCGGCGTGGTTCTTCCTGATCGTCAACACCTCCAAGGTGCCGTTCAGTGTGGGTCTCGGCCTGATCGACGGGCGGTCCCTGCTGCTGGACGCCGTTCTGGTGCTCTTCGTCATACCCGGCGCCTTCCTCGGCAAGGCCTGTGTGAACCGGATCGACCAACGGCTCTTCGAGCGGCTGGTGATCGCGGCGACCGTCCTCGGCGGCCTTCAGCTGCTGCTGCGTTGAGCCCCCGCAACGGCCTCCCCCGCCTGCCACCGGCCGGGCGCGCAGGCAGCACATCGGCATTCCGATATGCGTGCTTTACGGTGCTTTCATGGATGCGGATCACGAGGATCACCCACGCTCCGGCGCCACGCGCGGCGGACATCGGACCATCGCGGAGAGGTGGGCCGCCTTCACGGCGTCGCCCTTTCTGCCCGCCGTCGTGCTGCTGTTCATCCTCGCCGCGGCGGCCGGGCTCTTCGCCGGTTCCTACACCTACAACATGGCGAACCCGACGCCGCGCCGCATCCCCGCCGCCGTGGTGGGGCCCACCGGCTCCGCACCCGCCACCGCCTTCGTGAACGGCATGCAGAAGGGGCTCAACGCCTCGCTCGAACTCCATCGCTATGCCACGGACGCTGCCGCGCGCCACGCGGTGGAACAACAGGAAGTGTTCGCGATCCTGACGTTCCGTCCCGGCGGGGTCGAATTCGATGTGGCCGGCGCCGCCGGAGCGTCCGTGGCGCAAGTGCTCACGGAAACGGCGGCCACGGTGGCCGGATCCGCCAAGATCCCCGTGCGGATCCGCGACATCAAACCCCTCCAGAAGGGGGATCCGCGCGGGCTGGCGCTCTTCTACATCTCGCTCGCGGCCGTGATCATCGGATTCGTCGGCGCCATTCAGGCGAGCGTCCACGCGCGCGGCCTCAACCCGGCGGAACGGATCGCCTTCACCCTCGCCTATGCCCTGCTCGGCGGTTTCACCATCGCCGCGGTGGTGGACTGGTGGCTCGGCGCGCTCAGACTTCCCTTCGTCGAGTCGTGGCTGATTCTGGCGTTCACGATGTTCACCTCCGGGATGGTCTTCACCATGTTCAACACCTTCATGGGGCGTTGGGCGATGCTCCCGACCTGGGGGCTGATGGTGCTGCTGGGCAACCCCTCCTCAGGAGGAGCGGTCTCCTGGCCGCTGCTGCCGTCGGTGCTCGGCCACATCGGCCGCTGGCTGCCGCCGGGCGCCTCGGTCAACGCCCAGCACACCGCCGTGTACTTCGGCGACGCGCAGCATGTGTTTCCCTTCGCCGTCATGGCGGGCTGGGCCCTCGTGTCCACCTCCGCGTTCTGGTTCTGGCGCCACCGCCACCCCGGCGGCCGGGAGCGGACCCCCGAGCAGGCCGCCACCGACGGCACCGACGGCGGGGGCGCGGTCGCGGGAGCGTGACTGAGGCACCGTCACCCACACGGATGACGGAGGGGCATTCGGTGATCGAATGTTGTCGGTTCGTACAACCACCGGGCCCCGCCGCGTGTCATTCCAGGCAGGCATCACGGCACGACCAATGCTGGAACCACTCGTGTCCGGCGCTGTGTTGCCGTCGAAGCGATCGACCGAAACGGGGAAACACCCATGCGTATCCGTCCCGCCCTCGCCGCCTCGGCGGCAGCCGCCCTCACCGTGCTCCTGACAGCCACCGGCGCCTCGGCCGCCGTCTCCGCGCCGGCGGCCGCCGCCCTGTGCCGCGAGGGCTCCATCGACGTGACCGCCACGCGGTCCGGCGCGGCGAACGTGGTCCGTATCAGCATCACCAACGAGGGCGGCCGCGCCTGCGTCGTCGACCACATCCCCACCGTCACCTTCGGAGACCTGGACGGCGCGGCCCAGCCCGTGCCGCCGGCGGAGAGCGCCCCCTACCGGCTCGCCGCCGGCACGTCCGCGTACGCCGCGGTGCGGACGGTAGACCCAGCCGCCGAGGATGCCCGTACGGTCGCGTACATCACCGTCGCGGGTGATCCGTCGCACCTCGGCGCGCGGTTCTACGCGGCCTCCTTGGGATGGCCCGCGGGTATCCGGGTCTGGGAGCCGGTCACCACTCTGTGGCAGCCCACCAGCGCCAAGGCCGACGCGGCGCTCGCGAACGCCGGGCGCTGACCCGTGCCGGGGTCCGCGCCCGGCGGACCCCGGCGCGACCGCCCGCGGCGGGCAAGTGGCCTGCGGCCTGGCAGAGTAAAGGCAGCCAATCGCGGCAACACGTAGTGGCAACAGCAGTTCGGACGAGGGCGGAGTGAGCGGTGTGGAGCAGGACAAGATGGACTCACAATCGGTGGCCGGGGCTCCATGCTGGGTAACCCTGCTCTCGCGTGAGCTGTCCGCCTCTCAGGCCTTCTACGGTGACGTCCTGGGCTGGACCTACCGGCCGGCGGGGCTGGGGGACGACTTCTGTGTCGCGCTGACCGACGGGCTGCCCGTCGCGGGCATCGGGGCGCTGGCCGGTTCGCTGCAGGTCGCCGTCTCCTGGACGCCGTACTTCGCCGTCGCCGATGTGGACGAGGCCGCGGCCCGGATCAGGGAACGGGGCGCCACGGTGGCGGTGGGTCCGCTGGCCTTCCAGTCGGGCCGTGCCGCGCTGGCCACCGACCCCGACGGGGCGGCGTTCGGCATCTGGGAAGGCGCCGTGCGCACCGACTGGACGGTGGGACGCGGCAGCGCGCCGGCCTGGCTGGAGCTGCGCACCCGCGACATGGCCAACGCGGCCCGGTTCTACAGCCAGGTCCTCGGCTGGGCGCCGGAGGCCGAGGGCCGCTTCACGCTCGCGCACGAAGGCGATCACGCGGTGCTGCGGCAGGACGACCAGGTGGTCGCCAAGATCCGGGGCGGCGCCGTACAGGCCACGCCCGACCCGCAGATCCGGCCGCGGTGGCACGTCTACTTCCGGGTGCCCGAGGTGTCCGATTCCGTCGCGGCGGCACTCAAGGCCGATGGCGCGCTCGTCACCTCCTCCGACGGGACAACGCCCGATCCGCGGGAGGCCACGCTGCGCGATCCGGACGGTGCTCTGTTCACCGTCACGTCGGGCTGAACCACCCCGCCGCGACGAGACCCGGGCTGTAGCGGCCCGGGTCTCGTCGCGTAGTGGCCCGGGTCGTGGTGGCAGGGGTCAGGCCGTGCGCACCGGGGGGACGCCCTCGACCTCGAAGACGACCTGGTCCTCGTAGCACCACCACCAGCCCTCGCCGGGCTCGTAGGAGCGGATCAGCGGATGCCCGGACGCGCCGTAGTGCGCCGTCGCGTGTTTGTTCTTGGACGAGTCGCAGCAGCCGATGTGCCCGCAGCCCTGGCACTCCCGCAGATGCACCCAGCTGTCTCCGAGGGCGACGCACTCCGGGCAGCTGTCCTTGCTGTCCGCGGTCACCGGCCCGACCTCCGCGAGGTGACTGCAGATGATCCCGCCCAGCCGCTCTTCGTTGTTCGTCATGTCGCTGCCACCCGTCCGACCCCGCGGGTCATCGAGTCACTCGCCCCTTCACCGTACGACCCGTCCCGTGCCGCCGCCACCGCCGACGGGGCCGCCGGGGAGCTCGCCGGGTCGCGTACGCGCCGGGGGGCGGTCAGCCGCCGAGCCGCGCGCCCCGCGTGACCCGCGCGGTCCGCCGGCGCAGTGTGGCGGCGAACTCTTCGGCCCGTGCCAGCTGGGTCCGCAGATCGGCCATCCGGTCGGCGGTGGCCCGTTCGAAGACGCCCACCCGCGCCAGCAGTTCGTCCCGCTCGTCCGCGTCCGGCGGTTCGTCGGCGTCGAGCCGGTCCGTGGCCGCGAGCAGGGTGCGCATCTCGTCCAGCGAGAATCCGAGCGGTTTCATCCGCCGGATGACCATCAGCCGGGCCACATCCGACTCGGTGTAGAGACGGAAGCCTCCCTGCGAGCGGGCGGAGGGGGTGACGAGCCCGGTCTCCTCGTAGTGCCGGATGGTGCGCAGAGACATGTCGGTGCGTGCGGACACCTCACCGATTCGCATGTGCTGGGAGTTCACGCCTGGGGTCCTGACCCTTCCGCTCCGTGCCCGCGGCGCCGCTGCGGGCCGCCGATCTCTACCCTGACGTTAGAGTCGGTTCGCCCGGAGCCGGGGCAGCCGCGCCGCACGGCCATCCGTATGGCCCGGGTCGGCGCCCGCCGTCAGGGTCTGTACACCTTCCCCGGCTCCGCCACCCCCGGCGCCATCAGCTGGGGGACCGTGACGAACGTGTAGCCGCGCTTCTTCAGCTCATCGATGATTCCGGGGACGGCGGGCACGGTGCCGGCGTAGATGTCGTGCAGCAGGATGATGCCGTCGCGGTCCGCCTGGTCGAGGACGCGCTTCTTGATGAGGGCCGAGTCCGTCGTCGAGTAGTCCTTCGCGGTGGCGCTCCACAGGATCTGTGCGAGGCCGAGGTCGCGGCTCACTTCCGCGACCTGGTCGTCGGTGCGGCCCTGAGGCGGACGCATCAGCGTGGGCTTGTGGCCGGTGATCTTCTCGATGGCGTTCTGCGTGCGGGAGAGTTCCTCGCGTACCTCGTCGGCGTCCCGCTCCGTCAGGATCTGGTGGGTCCAGGTGTGGTTGGCCACCTCATGTCCCTCCGCCGCCATCCGGCGGACGAGGTCAGGGTGTTTGACCACATGGTTCTTGCCGAGCAGGAAGAAGGTCGCGGGCACCTTCTTCTCCTTGAGTATGTCCAGCAGCCGGGGCGTGTCCTTGGCCGGCCCGGCGTCGAAGGTGAGGGCTATACAACGTTCCTTGCCGCAGTCGACCGCGCCCCTCTCCCCCTTCGCGTCGTCCGAGGGGTGGCTCCTGGCGTCACGGGGCGAGGTGGTGTCGTACGACGTACAGCCGCTCAGCGCCAGGCTCCATGACACGACCGCCACCAGAGCGGCGGCCGTCCGGCGCCGGACCGTCGATATCTTCCATGGCATGACACATCCCTCTTCCGACGGGTGAGCCGCCGCCGCGAGGGCCGCACAGGGGCAGCACGGAGCCCGGCGCGGGGCGTGTGTGGGAGCCGGCGGGGCACACGGGCGCCGCCGGTGAAAGCGGCACGGGGTCGGTCGGCCGCTATGCCACGCGGATCAGTGGCCCGGACAGGGCATGGCCGCATGGCATACCCGCACTATACACACGACGTATACACGGCGTGTATAGCGGCTCGGACGAAGCCGCCTGGAGCCAAACCCGCAGCTCATCAATGTCATCGGGCCCATCGGGCCCGGCTCCCCGTTATCCCGCCGCCACTCCGCGGTTCGATGCCGACCCGGTGACCGGCGCCGGCGGGGGAACCGTCACCCCGCGCGGCACTGGTCGTCGGACAGGTGGCCGACAGCGACATTCGGGAACATTCGCCCGTCGCACACCGTTGAAGGCTTTGAGGGTGTGGATGGAACTGTGTCCCCGGGCCCCACATAAGAATTGCCTGTGGGGAAGATCGTTAGGCTGAAGCCCCACGGAGCCTACCGCCGCGAGGCGACCGCCATCCGCACCCTTCCTCAACGGCCCCGATCGGCGCCCCCCGTCCGGTCGGGGTCTCTTGCCGCGCGCTACGCCATGCTCAGCCACACACAGCTGTCCCCGGGCATGGTCACGCCGTCCGCCGTACGTTCCAGCGGCGCGCTGCTCAGCAGTACGGTCGCTCCGGCCGGCAGCGGGAGCGCCGCCGCACCGGTGTTGACCAGGCAGCGGAAGCCGTCGGACCGGTCGAAGCACACCGTCCCCGGGCCGGTCTCCACCCAGGACAGCGTCTCCGGGAGACCGGTCAGCCGCGCCCGGCGCAGGGCCAGGGCCGCGCGGTACAGCGTGAGGAAGGACTCGGGATCGCCCTCCTGGGCGTCGGCCGTCAGCGAGGCCCAGTCACCCGGCTGCGGAAGCCAGGGATCCGCCGTGGCACCGTCGGGTGAGAAGCCGAGCGAGTCGCTGCCGCTGCGCCACGGGAGCGGGATACGGCATCCGTCCCGGCCCCGGTCCGTTCCCCCGGAGCGTACGAAGGTCGGGTCCTGGAGCAGCTCGTCGGGAAGGTCCTGCACCTCCGGCAGTCCCAGTTCGTCGCCCTGGTAGACGTAGACCCCGCCGGGCAGCGCCATGGTCAGCAGCGCGGCGGCCCGTGCCCGGCGGCGGCCCAGGGCCCGGTCGCTCGGGTCGGTCAGGCGCTTGTCCCCCATGTCGAAGGAGGTGTCCTCGCGGCCGTAGCGGGTGACGTGCCGGATGGTGTCGTGGTTGGAGAGCACCCAGGTGGGGGGCGCTCCGACCGGACCGTGCGCGGCGAGGGTCGAGTCGATGACGCCGCGCAGGGCGGTGGCGTCCCAGGCGCAGCACAGGAAGTCGAAGTTGAAGGCCGAGTGCAGCTCGTCGGGGCGCAGATAGCGGGCGAACTGTTCGGCCGTGGGCAGCCAGACCTCCCCGACGAAGATCCGGTCGCCGTCGTAGCCGTCGAGGATCTTGCGCCAGGAGCGGTAGATGTCGTGGACCTCGTCGCAGTCCTGGTACGGCAGGTCGGTGACGTCGGGGGCGTGGCCGACGTCGGGCAGCCCTGCCTTCTTGGCCAGGCCGTGGGCAACATCGATACGGAAGCCATCGACCCCGCGCCGCAGCCAGAAGTGCAGGATGTCCTCGAACTCGGCCCGTACCTCCGGGTGTTCCCAGTTCAGATCGGGCTGCTGAGGCGCGAACATGTGCAGGTACCAGGGCCCTGGCGTGCCGTCCGCCTCGGTGATCCGGGTCCAGGCGCGGCCGCCGAAGTACGACTGCCAGTCGTTGGGCGGCTCGTTTCCGTCCTCGCCGCGGCCCGGCACGAACCAGAAGCGCTCACGGGCCGGTGAGCCGGGTCCTGCCGCCACTGCCTCCTGGAACCAGATGTGCTGGTCGGAGCAGTGGTTCGGGACCAGGTCGACCAGTACCCGCAGACCGTGGTCGTGTGCCTCCTCGATGAGCCGCTCGGCCTCGGCGAGGGTGCCGAAGAGGGGGTCGATGTCCCGGTAGTCGGCGACGTCGTAACCGCCGTCGGCCATCGGGGAGGTGTTCCAGGGGGTGAACCACAGGGCGTCGACGCCCAGTTCCCGCAGATAGGGCAGCCGGTCCCGGACTCCGGCCAGGTCTCCCATGCCGTCGCCGTTGCCGTCCGCGAAGCTGCGTACGTAGATCTGGTAGATCGCGGCATGCCGCCACCAGTGGGTCACAGGAGCTCCTTGCTCGATGGGTGGTGCGGGCCCGTCCGTGCGGGCCCGCACCGAGGCGCGCGTGGGGGTGGCTACCAGCCGCTGTTGCCCGCGCCGCGCGTGATGGTGAAGCCGCCGGTGCTGCTGAGGCCGCCGGAGGCCGCGCCGGTGACCGTGACACCGGAGAAGGTGCCTGAGCCGCCGGAGATGATCTCTATGCCGTAGGCGCCGGTGTTCTGGATCTTGATGTTCTTCAGCGTCAGATTGCTGATCGTCTTCTGGTACGAGAGCAGGACACCGCTGTAGGTGCTGTCGAGGATGTCGATGTCCTGGACGAGGACCGGGGCGGTGATGTCGGAGGAGTCGGCGTAGATCCAGAGCGCGCCGAACTTGCTCTGCCAGTTGGGCTCGAACCCGCCCGTGCGCTGGAGGGTGTTGCGCTGGACCGAGGTCGTGCCGCTGAACGGAACGGGCGCGAAGCGGCTGCTGATCGCGATGCCCGCGGAGGCGGTGACCGTGTCGGCGAGGATGTTGTCCTCGACCCGGTTGGCGTTGCCGCCGTACATGCCGACGGTGTTGGCGAGCAGCGGGACCTGGACGGTGTTGAAGCGGAAGGCGCTGTTGCTGACCGCCTGGCCCTCGGAGAACATCGCCAGACCGTCGTCGCCGGTGTTGCGGATGCTGGAGTTCCACAGCTCGGTGTTGGCCGTGCCCTTGTGGAGGTTGACCCCGTCCGCGAAGGTGTCGCGGATGCGCAGGCCGCTCGCGTACAGGCCGTTGGTGGGGGCGTCGATCCAGAGTCCGACCTTGGTGTGCTCGATCCAGATGTTCTGGAACGTCGACCCGTTGCCGAAGTCACCCTCGATCGCCGCGTCGAAGTTGGCGTCGTCGCGGTAGCTGACATCGCCCGCGATGGTCAGGTCCTGGACGGTGCTGGTGCCGCCCCGGCCGAAGAGCCCGCCCTTGCCGTTGCTGCCACGCAGGACCGTTGACCACTCGCCGGCGCCGCGCAGCGCGATCCCGGTGAGGTTGACGTGTGCCGAGATGTTGTACGTACCGGCGGGCAGCCACAGCCCCTTGCCCTGCGACTTCACGGTGGACACAGCCGAGTTGAGGGCGGCGGTGTCGTCGCTGCCGTCGTTGGCGGTGACCCCCAGGGTGGTGGCGGAGACGAAGCCGGTGGCCGGCATGGCCAGGGCGGCCGGTGCGGTCTCCGTCTCGACGAGGTCCAGGGTGTACGAGGCCGCGGTGTCGCCCGCGTCCTTCTGGAACTTCAGTACGGTGCCGGCCGGGAAGCTCCCGATCGTCGCGCGGGCCTCGTCGAAGAAGTGGTGGCCCGAGCCCTGGGACGGATCGTTGGTGTACGGGTACGCGCCGTACACCCAGCTGTACTTGGACGTCAGATCGAGATCACGGACATGGCCGGCGCCCGCGTAGACACTCAGGGTGGCGGCGGGCGTGTTGTCGGGCACCGAGTAGCGCAGGGTCAGCGCGTTGGCGGGCTTCGTCAGGGTGAACTGGACGTACTCGCCGGTCTGGTCGAGGACGACGGCCTTGCGGCCCGAGGCCTCGGAGGGAACGGTGAGGTAGGTACGGTCGGGGCCGATGGTGGAGGCGTTGGTGGAGCCGCTCTCCGCTTCGTACGCCGTGTACGGGACGGTCGCGCCGCGCGAGCTGTTCGCGGACGAGCCGGTGACCGTGATGCCGTCCAGCTGCAGATTGCCGTTGTCGCCCGGCTCGGTGCGCAGCGTCAGGGTGTTGAGCCGGTCGCGCAGCGGCGCGTCGGTGGAGACGGACTTCCAGGCGCCCGCGGTGGCGGGCAGCGAGAGCTGGCGGACCTTGGTGCCGTTGGCGGTGAGGCTGATGGTGGCGGCGGCGCTGTCGGGGGTCCGGTAGCGCACGACCACCGGATAGGTCGCGGCGGACGGCGCGTTGACGGAGAACACGGAGCGGGCGCCCGCGGTGGTGAAGCCGGTGAGGTAGCCGCTGCCGTCATAGCCGGTGGCGCTGGTCGCGACGGCGGCGCCGCCGGAGAAGTAGCCGCCCTCGGCCTGATGGGTGAGGGTGGAGGGCGGCGGGTCCGTGGTGCCCGTGGGGGTGGTGGGCGTGATGTTGTCGAGGTTGATGTTGCCGCTGTCGGCGGTGGTGAAGGTCAGGGCGACGCTGTTGGCGCCCTGCTGGTAGGTGAGCGGCTCGTCGCGCGTGGTCCAGGTGGACCAGTTGGCGGTGGCTGGGAGGCTGATCTGACGGACCTTGGCCCCGTTGACGTACAGGCTGAGCGTCATGGTGGCCGTGGTGCCGTTCGCGTACCGGATCGCGACGGATCCGGCGCCGGCCGCCGCCGAGCGGACGGTGAACGAGGTGGAGGCGCGGCCCTTGTTGCCGTCGGTGTAGCCGCCGACGAATCCGCTGCCGGTGTAGCCGGGGTGCTCGGTGGAGACGGCCGCGCCGCCGGAGAGCGCCGCCGACTCCGCTTCGAGCGTGGCGTCGGCGGCGTGCGCGGACGCGGCCAGCGGCCCGTACAGCAGGGCGCACAGCAGGGACAGGAGCAGAGCCGGGATCAGTCGTAGGGATGGCGGTCGCGTTCTCGGTGCAGATGACACGACGGTGTGTCCTTCCATGAGGGGCATGAGGGGGGAAGCGGGATCCGGGGGCGGGGGATCAGCCTTTGAGGCTGCCCGCCGTGAGTCCCGCGATGATGCTGCGCTGGAAGATCAGGAAGAGGACGAGGAGCGGGATGCTGGCCATGACCATGCCCGCGAGCAGCTGGTTGGCGGGCATGTCCAGGGACAGCCGGTTGAGCGCCACGGTGATCGGTTGTTTCGCCGGGTCGGGCAGGACGAGCATCGGCCAGAGGAAGTCCTTCCAGACCCCCACGACCGCGAAGATGGAGACCACGGCGAGCACCGGGCGGGAGAGCGGCAGCACGACGGAGACCAGGACCCGGAGTGTGCCCGCGCCGTCGATGCGCGCGGAGTCCAGGAGTTCGGCGGGGATCTGGTCGAAGAACCGCTTCAGAATGAAGATGTTGAAGGCGTTCGCGCAGGCGGGGAGCCAGACCGCCCAGGGCGTGTTGATGAGATTGAGATGGACCAGCGGGACATCGACGACGGTCAGATAGGTGGGCACGAGCAGCGCCGAGACCGGCAGCATGAGGGTCGCCAGCATCATGCCGAGGACCACGTTCCCCAGCGCCGGGCGCAGCTTCGAGAGCGCGTAGGCGGCGGCGACGTCCACCACCAGCTGGAACAGCCAGGCGCCGGCGGCGAGCACGAAGGTGTTGAGGAAGTACTGACCGAGTCCGACGTTCGTCCAGGCCTCGGTGTAGCTCTCCGGTTGCCAGGTCTGCGGCAGGAGGCCGGGGTCCGGGTCGGCCAGCTCGGCGGACGACTTCAGCGCGCCGGTCGCCATCCAGTAGAGGGGGAAGACAAAGGCGAGGGTGAATCCGGTCAGCGTCGCGGTGAGGACGAAGCGGTGGAGGAACCTGCCGGTGCGGCGGTTCATCTCGGTCGGCGCTATCAGGGTGCGTACGGCGGTCTCGGCGGCCATGGGAGGTTCCTTTCAGCCCTTGGTGCGGGTCAGGCGCAGATAGACGCCCGCGAAGAGACCCAGCACCACGAAGAGCAGCGTGCTCATGGCGCTGGCCAGGCCGAAGTCGTTGTAGACGAACGCGTAGCGGTAGAGCAGCAGCAGGACGGTGACGGTGGCGTCGTCGGGACCGCCTCCGGTGAGCACGAACGGCTCGACGAAGACCTGCATCGTGCCGATGATCTGGAGCAGCAGCGTGATCATCAGGATGAAGCGCATCTGCGGGACGGTGACGTGCCACAGGCGCTGCCGGATCGACGCCCCGTCGAGTTCGGCGGCCTCGTACAGCTCGCCGGGGATACCGCTGAGCGCGGCGAGGTAGATCAGCGTGGTGGTGCCCATGTTGGCCCAGGTCGATACCAGGACCAGGGAGACCATCGCCAGGTTCTCCGACTCCAGCCACTGCTGGGCGGGGAGGTGGAAGACCTCCAGGACACTGTTGAAGAGCCCCGGTCCCGGATCGTAGAACCAGCGCCACAGGAGCATGGTGACGACCGGGGGCAGCATCACCGGCAGATAGACGGTCATCCGGAGATACGCCGTGCCGTGGCGCAGCTCGTTCAGGACGACGGCGGTGGCGAAGGGCGCGGCGAACCCGAAGACGAGCGCGAGCAGCGTGAACCAGCCGGTGTTCTGCCAGGCGGTGACGAACAGCGGGTCGTCGAAGAGCCGTTGGAAGTTGTCGAGGCCCACCCACCGGGCGGGTTCCGCGAAGGTGACCTGCTGGAAGCCCAGCAGCACGCCGCGCACGATGGGGTACCAGGCGAAGAGCGCGAAGCAGACGAGGCCGGCGGCCAGGAAGAGATACGCGACCAGGTTCTCGCGGATACGGCGTGACCTGCGGCCGGGCGCGGCGGGCGCGGTCGTCTTCCGGGGCGTCCCCTTACGGGGCGCCGTGCTCCGGGGCTTCATGTTCCGGGGCATCGCGCTCTCCGTGTCCGCCGCCGGGGCGGACGCGTCGCGTGCTGGGGTCAGCGGGTGGGCCGTCATGGTGAACTCGATTCCTGCGGGCCGGTGCGGGGGTCCGGGTGGGGGGCCGGCGGGCGGGGCTGTGCTCCGCCGGCCCCGGCCGGGTCGGTCAGCTCACCTGACCGTCGCGAGGATGGTGTCGGCCTTCTTCGCGGCGGTCGCGAGAAGCTCGTCGAGGTCCGCGTCCTTCTTCGTCAGCACGGCCTGCATGACGCCGTCCAGCACGGTGTAAAGCTGCTGGGCGTTCGGCGGCTCGACCTTCACCGCGACCTCCGGGCTGCGGTCGACGAACGGCTTGTAGTTCTGCTGCGGCACATTGGCGTACTTGGCGTGGATGGCGTCGTTCTTGGCCTGCGCCGCGCCGCCGAAGAGGTTCGGCTGCGGCAGGCCGACCGGGACGCCGAGGCCGGAGAACTTCTTGACGTTCTTCTCCTCGCGGTCCGGGTTGAGGTACTTCCACTGGATCCACTGAAGACCGGCCTTGATCTTCTCCGGCGAGGCCTTGGGGTTGAACATGAAGCCGTCGCCGCCGCCGAGGGTCGCGGTGCCGGGCAGCGCGGCGAGACCGTACTCGTCGTACTCCCGCTCGAACTGCTTGACGATGGTGGGGATGTTGTCCGGGCCGGCCATGTACATCCCGAGCTTGCCCGCGCCCATCATCTTCTGGACGTCGCCGATCTCCAGCAGCTGGCGGGTTCCCATGCTGTTGTCGGTCCAGCGCATGTCGTGCAGCGCCTGCAGCGCCTTACGGCCGGCGTCACTGTTGAACGCGGCCTTCCATGTGCCGTCCTGCTGTGTCGCGACCTCGCCGCCCATGGAGTAGATCCACGAGGTGAGGTGCCAGCCGCCCTGGTTGTTCTTGCTGTAGTCGGCGTAGCCGACGGTGCCGTCGCCGAGTCCGCTGATCTTCTTGGCGGCCGTACGCACCTCGTCCCAGGTGGCCGGCGGCCGGTCCGGGTCGAGCCCGGCCTTCTTGAACAGCTCCCGGTTGTAGAGCAGACCGAGCGAGTAGTTGCCGGTCGGCAGACCGTAGATCTTGCCGTCGGCGTCCTTGAAGACGTCCTGCAGCTCGGGGCGGACGTCCTGGAGGTACGGCACGCCCTTCAGGTACGGGGTGATGTCGGCGGCCTGGTGACGCTGGATCAGACCGGCCGGGTCGGTGAAGTAGACGTAGAAGACGTCCTCCAGCTGGCCGCCGGCCAGCTTCGCCGCGAAGGTCTTCGGATCCATCTGGCCCTCACGGGCATCGATCTTGATCTTCGGATGGCTCGCCTCGAACTCCTTGACGAGGTCCTCGAAGTCCTTGCGGTCGGCCGGCTGGGTCTTCGTGGGCATGCCGTTGACGCTGATGGTCACCACGCCGTCCTTGCCCACCCCCGAGGGCTCCGCCGGACTGCCGCAGGCGGCGAGACCGAGGGACAGCGCGGTGGCCACGGCCAGGCCGAGCGCTTGACGTCTTGCTATGCCAACCATGGGGATCCCATGCCTTCCTGACAACGACAGCAGACGCCTCGCCCGGTCGCGGGCAGCGAGGTCTGCAAACGGTTTGCGTGAGACGTGCGACGGGCTGGTGCCCTGCGTCGTCTCAACGGCGCTGACAGTAAAAGTTCCCGCCGCAAGAAGTCAATGACTCTGCGCAAGAACTTAATCTCTGACGCTTGCGCCCGTAACACACCGTCACAGCACCGGAGACGGCCGGGGTTTCGCGCACCGTGGTCGCGGACAGCGGAGAGGGGCCCGGCGGACGGCCGGGCCCCTCAGTGACGGCCGGCGGCGGCGAGCGCCACCGCCGGTGTCGTCAATCGCGCCCGGGACGGGCCGGGGGCGCCGTTGAGCTGCGCACAATCAGTTCGGTGTCGAACAGCATCAGCTCCCCCGCCGTCGCGTGCCCCTTCATCTGGGAGGTCAGCGAGGCGACCGCGGCGGCGGCCATCGCCTGGACCGGCTGGCGGGCCGTGGTCAGCGGCGGGTCGGTCGCCACCATGTACAGGGAGTCGTCGAATCCCACGACGGACAGGTCCTGCGGCACGCGCAGCCCCTGGCGGCGGGCGGCTCGGATCGCGCCGAGAGCCAGCGCGTCGCTCGCGCAGACCACCGCCGTGACCCCCGCGGCGAGCAGCCGGGGAAGCGCCGTCGCGCCACCTTCCATCGAGAACAGGCCGTGCGCGACCAGCCTGCGCCAGTCCCCCTCCAGGCCGTTCCCGCGACCGTAGAAGGCCTGGTAGCCGGCGAGTTTGCGGGCCGAGGGGACATGGCCGACCGGGCCCAGGATCATACCGATCCGCTCATGGCCCAGCGACGCGAGATGACCCAGCACCTGCTCCGCCGAGGCCGCGTCGTCGATCGACACCTGGGCGACACCCAAGTTCTCGTCCGCCGCGTTGACCAGCACGATCGGCACCTGGCGCTCGCGCAGGGCCCGGCCCTGCTCCGGTCCCGCGTCCGCGTAACTGGCACCGACGAAGATGATCCCGCCGATGTTCTGCTTGAGGATCATGTCGATGTAGTGCGCCTCCGAGACCCCGTCGGCCGTCCGCGTACAGAGCACCGGGATGAGACCGCGCTTGTTCAGCAGTCCCGCCAGCGCTTCCGCGAACGCGGGGAAGATCGGATTTTGCAGGTCGGGCACCACGAGCCCGACCAGGGCCGCCCGCTCCCGCTGCAACTGGCGCGGCCGCTCGAAACCGCAGACATCCATGGCGGTCAGCACCGCGTCGCGGGTCGCGGGCGCCACATCCGTCGCCCCGTTGAGCACCCGTCGCGCTGTTGTCTCGCTGACGCCGGCGAACTCGGCCACCTGAGAGAGTCTTTTCTTCACGCCACCAACCTACCAACCGACCACGCAAAAAATGAAGATCAGTTACGCAAATTGCAGACATTCCTTGGCAGGCGCCCGGAACACCGGCCGGCTGAGAGAGTCTTCGGGGGACATACGGACAGGGTCTGACAGGCAGGGAAAGGGCCCGCGCGGCGGAGAGGCGACGGCGGCACCGACGATGGCAGCTGAAGAAGAGACGGAACGGAACGGCGGCTTCCGGGCGGCGACCGGCGACGGTCCGGTGTCCGGTGTGACGGCGCGGGCGCGGGCCGCGGAGGTCCGGGTCGCGTTCGAAGGGCTGCTGCAGATCCGCCGCCTGACGAACACCGGGGCCGGTGATCCGGCGGCCGTTCCGGCGCAGTGGGAGCGGCAGCGACCGGTACGGGCCGTCGCGCTCGCGCTGGAGGCGTCCGGCCTCGCGCCGTCGGCCACGGACGACGCCGGGCAGCGGATGGCCACCGGCTTCCGCGTACGTCCCGGTGAGCGGGCCGGAGCCGTACACGTGGAGTGGCTCGGCCCGCACGGCAGCGGAGCCGCCCAGGACGAGGAACGCGCGCTGACCGGGTGCGCGGCCGCGCTGGAGCGCCTGGGCTGGGAAGCGCTCCTGTACCGCGGCCCCCGGCGACGACGCTTCCTGGAGGTCGAGCCGGCCCCTGAGTGAGCCTCCGCCGGCCCCCTGGAGAACGCTACGCACCGCTGGACACCCGGATCGCTCCCACCCCCGGTGAAGCGAGTCCGTCCTCCCCGTGGGGTCAGGTGGGGAGCGGGCGGGCCAGCTCCGTGAGCGCGTCCGTGTGCTGGGGCTTCCAGCCGAGTTCGCGGCGGGCGCGGGCTCCGGTCATCCGCTGGTCGAGCGCGAAGGCTTCGGCGATCGGGCCCATCCGGTCGGCCGCCTGAGCCGGCGTCAGCGGTTCCGTACGGCCGGGGCAGCCCGCGGAGCGGCCGATGGCCTCGACGATCCCGGCCAGGGTGGGGTGCTCCTCGCTGACGCCGGCGTACTGCGATCCGGCGGCCGCGTCCAGGGCCAAAACGTACAGCTCGGCGATGTCCTCGACATGGACGACCGCCCAGTGATTGCCGCCGTCGCCGATCAGGGGCACCGCCCCGGTCTCCCGCGCCGGGCCGGCGAAGTACATCTCGACGAGCCCGCCGCCGTCGCCGTACACCACGCCCGGCATCACGATCACCGGGTGCGCCCCGGTGGCCGCGCGCGCGAGGATGTGCTTCTCGGTGGCGAGCCGCCACGCGGTGACCGCCGGCGGGTTCTTCGGCGCGTCCTCGTCGACTACGCCGTCCGTGTCCCCGTACACCCAGACCCCGCCGGTGTGTACGTACGGCCCGCCGCCCACGCCGTCCAGCAGGGCGTCGGCGGCCACGCGGTCGGCGGCCGCCGTCCCCTCCGAGTAGTCCACACCGAGGTGGATCGCGCCGTCCGCGCGGGATGCCGCCTCACGCAGGACCTCGGTGTCGGTGAGCGTGCCGCGTACGGGCTCCGCGCCCAGCCGGGAGAGGGTCTCGGCGGACCGGTCGCTGCGGGCCAGAGCGGTGACGGTGATACCGCGCCCGAGCAGCGCCGCGACGGTGTGGCGGCCGACATAGCCGGAGCCGCCCGTGACGAAGACCTTGGTGACTGGCATAGCTGCCTCCTGAAGCCGGGCGCGGAGTGTGGTGACTCCTCCAGCTTCACCCCGCGGAGCGCGCCCGGCTCGCCCGGGCACGCTCCGCGGGGGGCCACGGAACGCCGGATGCCCCGGGCACCCCACGTCGCGCGGGTGCCCGGGGCATGCGGATCATCCGTCAGGGGTAGCTGACGAGATTGGCCACGTTCGTGGCCGAGTTCGACGGACCTCCCCTGTCGTTGATGACATGCCGGATGGTCCCCGTGCCGCCCAGGGACACCGACACCATGTTGCGGAACCGGACATTGGGATTGTTGGGCACCTCGAACGCGTGCTCCGCCGTCACACTGCTGTTGACGTTGAAGAAGCAGTAGCTGCCGAGTCCGAACGCCTGGTGACTGGTCACGGAGTCGGCCACCTTGTAGGCGGCGTATCCCTGAGTGCTTCCGTTCATCCAGGCCGCCTGGTTGGGCGGGTCGTACGGCATCTCGTTCTGGTAGAAGTACGTCTTGCCGCCGTTGCCGTTCCAGATCGTCTGATGCTTCTGGTAGTGCTCGACGAACAGGCCGTACATCGTGACATCGGCGCCGTTCACGACCAGACCGGTGTCCGCGGTGTTGGTGGTCCAGCCGACCCCGCTGCCGTGGTCGGCGCGCCAGATCCACATATGGTCACCGATCACATTGCGGCTGTTCACCACCAGGCTGGTGGTCGCCTTGCCGACGCCCGCGCCGCCGATGCGGAAGAACACATCGTGCAGCGAGGTCGGGTTGGCCGCGTGGCTCTGGTTCGAGCCGTCGGGGCCCACCTCCATCAGCCGCTGGGAGTTCACCGGGCCCGCGTCGATGAGCAGGCCCGCCACCTTCGCTCCGTCCACATCGGCGACCGACATCGCGGTGATGCCGTTGTCCGGGATGAGTGTGGCGAGGCCGAGCCCGAGGACGACGGTGTCGGACCGGGTGACCTTCAGGGTCTGGTTGAGGTGGTAGACACCGGGCGTGACGAGCAGGTTCTTGCCCTGCGCCAGTGCGGCGTTCATGTCCGCGGCCGTCGCGCCGGGCTTGGCGATGTAGAACTGGTCCAGCGGGATCGACGTACCCGCCGGAGCACCGGCCGACCAGGTCGTTCCCTTGGAGTTGTTACGCAGCGCGGGGACGAACACCTTGTAGGCGCCGGCCGCGTCGACGTACAGGAAGGGCTTCTCCCGTATCTGCGGGGTCTGGTCGACCGTGGTGTAGGGCGGGCTGGGGAAGCTGTTCGCGGGCGCGTTCTGCGCTCCGACGAACACCATGTTCCAGTTCGACCCGTTCCAGCTCGACCATTCGGTGTTGCGCGACAGCCACTGCTGCTGGCTGCCGGACCTGACCTGACCGTCCACCTTCGTGTCGGCCATGAACCCGCCGCTGGCCCAGCCGCCGTCGTCCAGCGCGAGATCGCCGCGGACATGCATCCGGCGGTACGGGGCGGCCTGCGAGACCGCCCACCGGTCGGTGCCCGTGGTGGGAGTGACGGACAGGTTCTCGGCGCTGCGCCAGAAGTTCTGGGTGGCGTTCTGCGGCGGGAACCAGTCGGCCTCGACATGGACGGCGCCCCGGATGTTGACGTCGTCCGGGGAGAGCCCGAGGCCGGCGACCTGGGTGTAGAAGCCGACATTCACATTGGCGTCGTACGTACCGGGCTTGAACAGGAAGGCCGTCCGCTGGGTGCCGAACTGGTTGGTCTCCTGCTGCCGGAAGGTGGCGTCCACCCGGCTCTGGATCGAGGCGGCCGACATCGAGGGATCGAAGACGACGACATTGGGGCCAAGATCCGGCGTGCCCGCGGGCGGCGCCGGGTCTGCGGCTTCCACCCGGAAGGACTGGGCGGTGGAGCCGTTGCAGGTGTACTGCTGGAGCTGGACGCTGTCGGCGGTCGAGGCGCTCGGCACATCGAGGCACTTGCCGCTGTTCCGGTTGACGAAGTGGTACGCGCCGTCGGCCTCCGCCACCGGCAGCCACTGCTGGTTGTTGCCGTTGCTGTACGTCCAGAGCTGGATCGCGGCGGCATCGGCGACCGAGACGTCCTTCACGTCCCAGACCTGGTTGTCGGCGTTGCGGTTGCCGGACCTGACATAGCCGCCGCTGGTCGCGGTGAGGCTCCAGTTCTGGGCGAGGCTGGCGTTGCAGGCGTACTGCTGCACCGCGGTGCCGTTACCGGTGGCGGCGGCGCGGGCGTCCACGCACTTGCCGCTCGCCTTGTTGGTGACGGTGACCCAGCCGGTGGGCAGGGCCGCGGCGGCGGCCGTACCCGCCGCGGCCTCCCGCTGGTCGAGAGAGACCAGCGACAGGACCAGGGCCAGCACGGTCAGCCCGAGCGTGACCGGCGACAGGCGCCGGTAGCGGCGGCGAAGGGTTCCGCCGCCGTACGAGAGTGTGTTCACGGTGTCTCCTCGCCCGGTCAGCCGGTGTACTGGGCGAAGACGCGGGTGAAGTCCCACGCCTGCTGGCTCACGCCGGAGCAGGTGTCGGCTCCGCCGCCGGTGCAGGGCCGGTCGCGGTTGACCGACCAGAAGGTCAGCCGGGCGAGGTGGTGCTGCTGGGCGTAGGCGAGGATGGTGCGGAAGTCCGCGACGGTCACCGTCTCGTTGTTGTCGGTGATGCCGTTCATCGACGAGATGCCGATGCTGCGGTACGTCTGGTCGTCGCTGTACCCGTACGCGTTCTTGACCGCGGTCTTCAGACCCTCGGTGGCACGGGTGGTGAGGGTGCCCATGTTCTGCCCGGCGCCGCCGAAGTTGAAGGGCATGATCGTCCAGCTGTCGACGGTCAGGCCGGCGGAGGCCGCGCGATTGATCAGACTGGTGTCCGGGCCGTTCTGGCCGGTGCCGAAGGTGACGTACACCTTGATGCCGGGGTTGTTGGCCTTGATGGTCTTCAGGGCGTCCACGGTCCGCTGCTGGACGGTGGGGCTGTCGTACGCCGCGGCCTCGATGTCGATGTCGATCGCCT
Organism: Streptomyces sp. NPDC058198; assembly: GCF_042882605.1. NCBI lineage: Bacteria > Bacillati > Actinomycetota > Actinomycetes > Kitasatosporales > Streptomycetaceae > Streptomyces > Streptomyces sp. NPDC058198. The sequence goes on along the minus strand of NZ_JBHVVP010000007.1, from coordinate 35,346 downwards.
TGAGGCCGTACGCGTTGATGACCTTCTGGTACGCCGCGGCCAGCTCACCCGCGCTGGAGCAGGAGCTCTCCAGCTTGTTGCCGCTCCAGCCGCCGAAGGACGGGATGACATCGCCGCCCGCGCCGCGCACGGTGTTGATGGTCTGCTGGTCCACACCACCGGTCAGCGGCCGTCCGCCGTCCCACTGGGGGTTGCAGTAGCCGTTGCTGAGCACGAAGGCCAGCGTGAACCACTTGACGCCGGTCGCGTTCATGACCGTGGTCGGGTTCGGCGGGCTGCCCCAGCCGTTGTAGATATACGGCGCGACGGCCATGGGTCCGCTGGGCCCGGGGGTGCCGCCGCCGCCCGAGGGCGCGGTCCACTTCTGGTTGGCCGCTCCCGTGCAGGTCCAGATCTGCAGACGGGTGCCGTTCGCGGAGCTGTTACCGGTCACGTCCACGCACTTGTTGGCCTGCGTGTTCACGATGTCCCGCGCCGCCGAGACGCTCCAGCGCTGGTTGGCGCTGCCGGTGCAGTCCCAGATCTGGAGCTGCGCGCCGTTCGCGGTGCTGTTGTCCTTGACGTCGAGACACTTGCCGAGCGCGCGGATCGAGCCGTCGGAAGCGACGTCCCACTGCTGGGCGGCGGAGCCGTTGCAGTCGTACAGCTGCACCGGAGTGCCATTGGCCGAACTGGCCGCCGCCACGTCCACGCACTTGCCGCCCAGACCCGTGATCGTGCCGACCGCGGCGACCGCCGCGGTGGCGGGGGTGGGCGTGGTGAGGAGGGAGGCGCCGAGCGCGAGGGGCAGCGCGGCCAGCAGGGCGAGGGATCTGAGGCGCTTCCAGGGTCTGCGTACGGAGGTCATGCGCGGTTCACCGTCCACTTCTGGTTGCCGGCTCCGGTGCAGGTCCAGATCTGCAGACGGGTGCCGTTGGCGGAGCTGTTGCCGGTCGCGTCCATGCACTTGTTGGCCTGCATGTTCACGACGTCACGGGCGTCCGGGAGGGCCCAGCGCTGATTGGCGCTCCCGTTGCAGTCCCAGATCTGGAGCTGCGCGCCGTCCGCGGTGCTGTTGTCCTTGACGTCGAGGCACTTGCCGAGCGCACGGAGCGAGCCGTCGGCGGCGACGCTCCACTGCTGGGCGGCGGAGCCGTTGCAGTCGTACAGCTGCACCGGAGTGCCATTGGCCGAACTGGCCGCCGCCACGTCCACGCACTTGCCGCCCAGACCCGTGATCGTGCCGGCCGATCCGCCCGATCCACCGTCGTTCGTGCTGACGCGCACGTAGTCGACGACGAGCTGGGACGGGAAGGGGGTGCTGCCGTTCGGGTCGCCGGGCCAGTAGCCGCCGACCGCGAGGTTCAGGATGATGAAGAACGGCTTGTTGAAGACCCACTGCCGGCCGCCGAGGTCGGCGGGCGTCCGGGTCTGGTAGACGTTGCCGTCGACGCTCCATTTGATGGAGTTGGGCGACCAGTCGATCGCGAAGGTGTGGAAGGCGTCGGCGAACGCCTGTCCGCCCGGCAGGGTGTAGCCGGCGCCGATGCCGCCCGAGCCGGAGTAGCCGGGGCCGTGCAGGGTGCCATGGACGGTGCCGGGCTCGAAGCCGACGTTCTCCATGATGTCGATCTCACCGCTGTTGGGCCAGCCGACGTTGCCGATGTCGCTGCCGAGCATCCAGAACGCGGGCCAGATGCCCTGGCCGCGCGGGATCTTCATCCGCGACTCGACCCGTCCGTACGTCGAGGTGAACTTGCCGGAGGTGTTCAGCCGCGCCGAGGTGTACTCGCACCGCCCGTACCAGCACTGGTAGTTGCCGGGGTTGTCCTTGCGCGCGGTGATGACCAGGTTGCCCTGGCCGTCGAGCGCGGCGTTGTTGTTGCCGGCGGTGTAGTACTGCCGCTCGTGGTTGTTGACGTTGTCGCCGGTCTCGATCTGCCACTTGCCGCCGTCGACACCCGATCCCGCGGGACCGTTGAAGTCGTCGGTGAACGTCACCGCGGCGGCCGCGGCGGCCGCTTTCGTACGCGGCTCAGGCGCGGCGGCGGCTCCTGCCGGCACGGCTGCCAGCACGCCGGAACAGCACAGGAGAGCGAGAGCGGACAGGGCCAGTCGGCGCCCCAGGGGGGTTCGCACAGTCATCACATCACTTCACATGGGGGGTCATGCGCATGACATTGCACGCCGAGAGGTCCAGGGGACCATCTCAGGCGCTTAATTCAATACTTGATTTAAGTAAGGGTCCAAGGGGCCGTCAAGAAGCTGGTATGGACCAAAGTTGGGCAGATTTGTGTCCGCCGCTCATCCATATGAACGCAGACCCTCCGCAACCGGGCGACCGGCCACCGATCCCCGCCTTGACTTGACCTGCACATGACTGACGCCTGATGTTCACACAAGCTCCACGGGTCCTGTGGAAGGCTCCCGCTGAACCGTTACCTCACGACCACGACAGCGCCCGTCCCCACCCCGTGACCGCGCGCCGAGATGGTCCCCCGGAGAGGACAGCCCTCACATGGCCCGTCGCCAACGTCTCACCCGACGCACGTTGTTGACCGTCTGCGCGGCCACCGCGGTGCTCGCCACCACCGCGGCCGCCGCACCGGCCGTCACCCCGTCCGCGGCCGCCCCCACGGCTTCGGCCTCGGCCACGGCCGCTCTGGACGACACGTACTACCAGGCCGCCCTCGGCAAGACCGGACCGCAGCTCAAGGCGAGCCTGCACACGATCATCAAGACCCAGTCGAAGATCAGCTACGACCAGGTCTGGAACGCGCTGAAGGTCACGGACCAGGACCCCGCGAACTCGTCGAACGTGATCCTGCTGTACACCGGCAGGTCCCAGTCGAAGTCGAGCAACGGCGGCAACGTGGGCCAGTGGAACCGTGAGCACGTCTGGGCCCAGTCCCACGGCAACTTCGGCACCTCGGCCGGCCCGGGCACCGACATCCACCACCTGCGGCCGGAAGACGTCCAGGTGAACTCCATCCGGGGGAACAAGGACTTCGACAACGGCGGGAGTTCGGTCTCCGGGGCACCCGGCAACTACACCGACTCCGACTCCTTCGAGCCGCGCGACGCGGTGAAGGGCGATGTCGCCCGGATGATCCTCTACATGGCCGTGCGGTACGAGGGCGACGACTCCTGGGCCGACCTCGAGCCCAACGAGAGGGTCAACAACGGCTCCAGCCCCGCCATGGGGAAACTGTCCGTGCTGAAGCAGTGGAACGACGAGGACCCGCCGGACTCCTTCGAGCAGCGCCGCAACCAGGTCATATTTGACCAGTACCAGCACAACCGCAACCCGTTCATCGACCACCCCGAATGGGTCGAGTCCATCTGGTGAGCGCGGCGCGGCACGCCCGTACCTGATCATCCCCGGTGCCAGACTGTGCCGGGTTAACTCCAAGCGCCCCCACCGGGGAAATGTTGGCCCGAGCCCCCAGGACGCGCTTCTCCTGGGGGCTTCGGCTTGCCCCGGCACGCCGCGTCAGCCCCGTGGAAGGGCGAGCAGGCCGCGGTACCAGTCGAGCGTGGAGTCCAGGGTCACGGACAGCGGGGTGGGCCGTACGCCGAAGGTCCGCTCGAAGGCCGACGAGTCCACGATCTGCGGCTCGGTGTGCTGGTAGAACATCTCCGCGTATTCGTCCATGAAGACCTCGTCGAACGGCCCGAAGGGGCGGGACTCGGCGAGAACGACCGTCGTGAAGGGACCGCCCACCCGCTCCTGGATCATCGTGTGGATCTCGCGGGTGGTGACCGCGGGCGCGGTGGGCAGATGCCAGACCCGTCCGTCGCCCTCCGGGCGCTCACCGAGCGTGGCCAGTCCGGCCGCCACATCGCCGATGTCCGTATAGCTGTGCGGCAGGTCGATATCGCCGAGACCGAGGACCTCGCCGCCGGTCAGGGCGGCCGGGAAGACCGCCCCGCCCAGTGTCGAGTTGAGCACTCCGGGACCGACGAAGTCGGCAGACCGGCCGAGGACGACCCGGGCCCGCCCCTCGCGGTGCGCCGCGAGATAGACCTCGTCGAGCCGCGCCCGCATCCGGCCCTTGCGGGTCGTCGCCCGCCAGGGGGTGTCCTCCGTCATCACGTCGCCCCGTGTCTCGCCGTACGGGTACAGGGAGTCCAGGACGACCAGGCGCGCGCCGGTGTTCTCCACCGCGGCCAGCACCGCCCGCTGGATCCGGGGCATCACCTCGACCTGGAGGTGATAGCCGACATTCACGCAGTGGTAGACGACGGCGGCGCCCGCCACGGCGGCCAGTGCCCCTTCCGGCGTGCTCACATCGGCCGCGAACCGCTGGACGCCTTCCGGGGCGTCGCCCGACCCCGCGCGGTCCACCAGCCGTACGGCGTGGCCGCGGCGGGCGAGCTCGGCGGCGAGTGTGGTGCCGGCGGGGCCGGCGCCCAGCACGACATGGAGGTTGCTTTCGGCGGCAGACATGGCGATTTCCTCTCGATCGGACGGAGTGGCGCGCAAACCCTGGTGGACTGACACACCCTCGCTTCTGTTATGGACCGTAACTCTTGCTATGACGCATTGCAAGTGGCTGACCTATGCCCTGTAACATCCGTTAGACACCGTCACGGATACAGGAGGACACCATGGCCGGCGAGACCCAGACCCCCCGGGCGCGCTACCGCGAGCAGACCCGCGCGGAGATCAAGGCGGCCGCGCTCCAGCAGCTCGCCGAGGGGGGCGTGCAGTCGGTGGCGCTGACCCGCATCGCCAAGGACATGGGCCTCTCGGGCCCCGCCCTCTACCGGTACTTCGCCGGCCGTGACGATCTGCTCAGCGCCCTGATCAGGGACGCGTACGACGAGGTGGCCCTGGCCGTCGAGCACGCCACGGACAGCGCGCCGCGCGAGGACGCCCGCGCCGCGCTGCATGTCCTCGCCGGCGCGTACCGCGACTGGGCCGTGGCCGAGCCGCACCGTTACCAGCTGATCCAGGGCACACCCGTCCCCGGATACGCCGCTCCCCCCGACACCCTGCTGAGGGCGCGGGCCGCCCTGGGGCCGCTCCTGAGGGTGTTCGCCGGGGCCTCGCCCACCGATGCCGTACGCCCGGTCGTCGCCGAGATGGACGCGTGGGTACGCCGGGACGGGGCGGTCGCCGACTGGCTCGGGGAACACACCGGCCTGGGGGCGCAGGACCCGGGCTCCGGCACGGCGCTCGCCGGAGCCGTCCTGACCTGGACCCAACTGCACGGCGCGGTCAGCCTGGAGGTGTCCGGCCAGTACGCGGGGATGGGACATCGGGCAGGGACGCTGCTGACGGCCCAACTCGACGCACTGGCCGACGCTTTCCGGCTGCCGTAGCGACTTCGGGCCCGATCTTCTGGACAGGTGTCTATACTTCATGGACACCTGTCCAGTTGAGCGAGCGTAGGAGATCCGATCATGCAGACAGCCGCGAATATCCTGGTCGGCCTGGTGGCCGTGTTCCACGTCTACGTGATGGTGCTGGAGATGTTCCTGTGGGAGCGGAAGCCCGGTCGCGGGCTCTCCGGATTCGATGCCGACATGGCCCGCGCGACCGCGCCCCTCGCGGCCAACCAGGGTCTCTACAACGGCTTCCTGGCCGCCGGTCTGTTCTGGGGCCTGATCGCCGCCGACCCGACGGGGTACCGCGTCCAGATATTCTTCCTGATCTGCGTGGTCGTCGCCGGTGTGTACGGCGGGGTCACCGCGAACCGGCGCATCCTGCTCGTCCAGGCGCTGCCGGGCGCGATCACCCTGGCCGCCGTCCTGGCGGCGGGATGAGCGGCGGATTGAGCGGCGCGCCGGCGGACACACCCGGCGGGGGCGGCGGACCCGCGGGCGATCCCCGTACGGCCAGGACCCGGGCCAGACTGCGGCAGGCGCTCCTCGACACCTGCGCGGAGCGGCCGCTCGAAGAGGTCGGTGTGGCCGAGCTGGTGCGCCGCGCGGGGATGGGCCGGGCCACGTTCTATCTGCATTACACCGATCTGCGGGCGCTGGCCGTCGACGCCTGTGCGGAGGTGGTACGGGACGCGGTGGACGCCCTGCACGCGTGGCGGGGCGTCCCCGATCCGCGCGTACCGCCGCCCGCGCTCGGCTCGTTCTTCACCGGCCTGACCCCGCACGCCGCGCTCTACCGGTCGCTGCTGCGACCGGGGGGCGGCGGCCCGCTGGGCGAACTGCTCCACCGCGAACTGCGCGAGCGCAGCCGCGCCGAGCGCGCCCTGGCCGGGGCGCCCGCCCCGGAGCTGATCGCCTCGGCGGTGGCCGCCACCTTCACGGGGGTGCTGGCGGACTGGCTGCACGGTCTGATCGAGGACACCCCGGACGGAATCGCGGTGCGGATCTGGCGGCTGCTGGTGGCGCTCCACCGGCTGCCCACGGAGTAGGGCGCCGGACATCGCGGCGGGCAGGAACGGCCGGAGCCGATTTCCTTCCGCATCAGCGAGCTCGCGCCGCCCCGATGTCCGGGCCCTCTAGTGCCCCTCCCGGAAACGTTTGCCCCGTCGCGACGCCCAGCACGCACGCTCGCCGCGTTGGCCAAAGACCCGAGTAGCTCCGCTACAAGGGCCTCCGGCCGCCTTGCGATCGCACGCACCGGCCGCCGCTCCTCGACGGGCAAACATTCCCGGTCGCGGCACTAGCCAACGCGCGTAGACACCCTCATCATTGGGCTGTTTCGGCGCACGACCTTCGCGCGTTTTTGTCATGCTCTCGTCAATCATGGAGGCGACACGATGGCTTGCGGATCGACCAGCCTGTGGGCTGGTGAAACGAGTTGGTTCTGTTGCGGATCCTCGTGGGGTCCGTGCGGCAGCGCCGGAGGCGGCGCCTGCGGCAACTGCCGGTCCAGTGCCAACCACGGCGCCTGGCCCAACGCGTCACAGGCCTGCTGGGACATCACCCGGCCCGACCTGTGCGGCGAGAACATCCCCCGAAGAGGCTGCGGTGCCGTGATGAACGTCAAGCACCAGTGTTCCGGTGCGACGGTGTGCATCACGATCACCGACTGCGGACCGCGCACCAAGGAGTGGTGCGGGGAGGCCGCTTGCTGCAACGGCGCGTGCCGCACCAACCGCGTCCTGGACCTGACCCCGGCCGCCTTCTCGGTCCTCGGCAACCTCAGCTCCGGCAAGCTGCCGGTCTACATCTACGAGTGAGGAGCGATCCGGTCATGACCTCTCGCCAGGACAACAGCCGCGACCTCGGCCGCCGGCGCTTCCTCACCACCGCCGCCCTCAGCGGCGCCACCATCATCGGCGCGACCGCGCTCGGCGGCATCGACGCCGACGCCGCCTTCGCCGCCGAGCCGTCACTCGACCCCGCCATCGCGAAGTCCTCCTTCGTGGAGGGCCGGATCACGGGCATCACCGGCAGCGTCCTGGAGGTCGCCGGCTCCTACGGCGACCGCTCCCGCGTCCAGATGACCAACGCCACCAGTGTGTGGAAGGTCCGCGCCACCACGGCCGCAGAGATCGAGATCGGCGACGGGCTCTACGCCCGCGGCGTACCGATGCCCGACGGCACCGTCGCCGCCGACGCGGTGTGGGTGAACATCGTGAACCTCGACGCCCGGATCCGTGGCATCGGGAAGGACCGGCTGCACCTCGCCCACGGTCAGCACGAACTCGTCGGCCGCATCCTCCCGGACACCACGAACGCCTCCTACGCGGGCCGCGCGCTCACGTCCGACCTGTCCCAGTTGCGCATCGGGCAGAGTGCCCAGGTCCTCGGGGCCTGGCGGCCGGCCGACAACTCCGTGGACGTCGTCCGTATCTCGGTCGGGCACTGAGATGCTCTCCCTGACGACAAGCCTCGCCCCGCTGGTCCTCGCGGGTCTGCTGGGGTGGACCGGCGCGGTCAAGCTCTTCAGCCGGGGCACCGTTCTGCAGGCGCCGAAGACGGCGCTGGCCCGCATGCTGAGCAGCAGCGAGCGAGCAGCGCTGGTGCTGCGCGGCGTCGGCGCCGGAGAGCTCCTCATCGCCGCGGGGCTGCTGGCCGTACCGACGAACCCGGTGCCGGGGGCGGCCGCCGCCGTCCTCGGCGTGGGTTTTCTCGGCTATCTCGGCTACGGGCGGGCGCTGGCGCCGGAGTCCTCCTGCGGCTGCTCGGCGAACGAGGACACACCGATCACCTGGCGCGCGTTCGCGCGTGCCGCGGTGGTGCTGGTGAGCGGGGTGACGGCGGCCATGGCGAACGGCACCTGGTGGTCCACGGTCTCCGAGCGGCCCGCCGGCTCGCTCGGGTTCCTGGCCACGGCCGCGGTCGTCCTGATCGCACTCTCGGCCGATCTCGACCGGTGGTGGCTGCTGCCGCTGCGCCGGGCGAGGCTGCGCGTCTTCGGGCATCCGCTCTTCGGCACCGCGACAGAGGACCGGGTACCGGTCGCGGCGAGCGTCGAACTGCTGGAGAACTCCCTTGCCTGGCAGGCCGCTTCACCCGTCGTCCGGTCGGCTCTGCTGGATCACTGGGAGGAGGGCGGCTGGCGCTTTCTCCTGTTCTCGGGCGTGTACGGGACACAGGAGGGCGCCCGGCCGGTCTCCGTGGTGTTCGCACTCGACGCCACATCCAGCCGAGACACCCCCGGCGACCCCCTCGTCCGCGTCAGCTTCCTCGACGCGGACAGCGGGGAGCCGGTGGGAGCGGAACTGCTGAAGGCGGTGCCCTCGCGGAAGCTCCTGCCGCTGGCAGGCTGAGGGCTGTCCCGTAATCCCTGGCGGGCGGTCATGAACGGGGGTGCCACGGCGCGGCACGGACGAGAAGCGGGCAGGCCCCGCCGACGTCCGTGCCGCCCGCGCGCGAGGCCGCTACTGTCGTCGGCACACGATCGGAGATTCCATGCCTCGCACGTTCACCGTTTCCGACTCCATCGTCATCGCGACGGACGCCTCCACGGTCTACGGACAGGTCAGCAGGCCTTCCCTGATGGGCCGGTGGAGTCCGGAGAATCTCGGAGCGACCGTCCATGACGAGCGGGAGGCGACGGTCGGGACGGTCTTCGACGGCCACAACAAACGTGGTCCCGCGCGCTGGACCACGCGGTGCACGGTGACCGCCGCCGATCCCGGGGAACGGTTCGCCTTCCGGGTCCATGCGATAGGCATGCGGACGCCACGGCTGCGGGGCCCCATCGCCACCTGGGAGTACCGGTTCGAGCCCGTGCCCGGGGGCACCCGTGTCACCGAGACCTGGACGGACGACCGGCGCTCCTGGCCGGACGCCGTGGCGAACGCGTTCGACCGGATCGCCACCCGGGGCCACACCTTCGCCGCCTTCCAGACCCGGAACATCCGGACCACGCTGCGCAATCTCAAGCGCGCGATGGAAGAGCCGCCGACGTCGCACTGACGGCCGGGAACACCCGCTGCCGGTGGGGGCACCCGGGATTCGTACGGCCTGTGGCATATGCCAGAAGCACCATCGGATCGAGTATCGCCGAATCCCGTACGGACCCCGTACGCCTGTGCCACAGTTATTACGGTCCCTCGTTCGGACCGCGCAGCGCCGCGCCCCGCTGCTGTTCCGCGACGGGACGGGGCGCGACGGTGACACCACGGGCCCGGAGCGGGCGGCTCCTGGCGATGACGGGCGCGCGGACGCCGCCTCTGTGACGGCCGCCAGAATCGGCGGGTGAACGTCGACGCGGCACACGGTGCCGGGAGGGGCACGGGACGCCCTAAATAGCGGCGTTCCTCGCCCTCTTGGCGCGATTCTTCGGCAGGGACAGCTCGATCTCCTCGCGCAGATTCTCGATCTTCGGGTAGTCCGCGTACTGGCCGGTGAGCCGGTACATCTCCCGCAGCCGGTCCCAGGTGCGGTGCGAGGAGGTCTCCCCCATCGACACCAGCGCGAGCCGGGCATAGCCGTCGGCCTGCTCCGGGTCGTCCGCGATGAAGCAGGCGGACGCCAGCGAGATGTAGTCGAAGATCTTGGACCGCTGCCGGCCGCCGATCCGCAGCTCCAGCGCCTGTTTGGCATGGCGCTGCGCGATGCTCGCCGCCGAGGGTTCGTATTCGGCGAGGGTACGGAAGGCCAGCGCCTCCATGCCGTGGAGATCGGCCTCGTCGAACATCTGCATCCAGCAGGGCGACGGGGAATCCCCCTTGTCGGAGACGAAGAGCTCCTCCGCCTCGCCCAGGGTCCGGCGCATGGCCTGCCCCCGTCCCATGGACGCCTGGGCCCAGGCCTCGATCGTGCGCAGCATGGCGCGGGTACGGGGCAGGGCTTCCGCGCCCGATCCCGAGTTGGCCAGCTTCATCAGATCGAGTGCCTCGTCGGGCCGGCCCAGATGGATCATCTGCCGGGCGGCCCTGGACAGGGCTTCGCCCGCACGGGGACGGTCGCCGCCCTCGCGCGCCGCATGGGTGGCGATGACGAAGTACTTCTGGGCGGTGGGTTCGAGGCCGACGTCGTGGGACATCCAGCCGGCGAGTACCGCGAGGTTGGCGGCGACGCCCCACAGGCGCCGCTGGAGATGGTCGGGGTGACGGTAGGCGAGCATGCCGCCCACTTCATTGAGCTGGCCCACCACGGCCTTGCGCTGGAGTCCGCCGCCACGGGCGGCGTCCCAGGCGCGGAACACCTCGACGGAATGCTCCAGCGCCTCGATCTCCTGCGACCCGATGGGGGCGGCCTCGTAACGGTCGAACCCGGCGGGTTCTGCGGGCAGGGGATCGTCCAGCCGGGGGGCGTCGGACGAGAGTGCGGGGTCGGAGTGCAGCCAGTCATGCATGGCGCTGCTGAGTGTGGAACCTGCGGTGAGCGCGGCACCCGCGCCCACCAAGCCGCGGCGGTTGAGCATGAGGTCCATTCCCGTGAATTCGGTGAGGACCGCTGCCGTCCGGTCGGGCGCCCACGGCAGGGCGTCGGGGTTGTCGGCCTTCCCGGCGTCCTGTCGTTTTCCCGCGCGCCCGTTCCTGACGAACCCGAGGTCCTCGATGGTCACGACACGACCGAGCCGCTCGGTGAACAGGGTTGCCAGCACTCTCGGCACGGGATCGCGCGGGGTCTCCCCCATGTCGATCCAGCGCCTCACCCGCGAGGTGTCGGTGGCCAGCTGCGGGTGGCCCATGGCCGCCGCCTGCCGGTTCACCAGCCGTGCGAGTTCGCCCTTGGACCAGCCGGCCAGGCCGAACAGATCCGACAGACGGGTGTTGGGTTCTCCGCTCACGTCAAGCCCCCAGGTTCTCGGCTGGGTTGACACTAACCCCCTGTCAGATGCTGAGCGACTATTCGCCAGGGTTTCGCCAGGGTGCGCCAGATGGTGTGCCACCCGCTCGCCGGTGTCGGGTAGGAACGCGCCACCCCGTCCCGGCGACCGGACGTACTCCCCAGGGTGCGGACCAGTCGCCGGGACGGGACGGCGCACGTAACTCATCGGCGCACGAAGGGATCTGTATCGCCCATGTACACAGCATCGTCCTCCGTGTCCGCCCCGCCCCGGACGCAGCGTACGGTCGCGCCCGGCAGCGGACCGTATCTCGACCCCGCGCACGCCGGCCGGACCCGGTTCAGGGCGGGGACAGTCACCCAACCGCTCAGCGGGAGGATCGACTTGTCCGGCCCTCACGGCGCGCAGCTACGGATGGCGATCACCGCCGTGCACCGGATCTGTCCGGAGTTCAATCCGGTGCAGGTGCTTCGCCGCAGCGGGCGCTCCGTCCTGCTCGTCGGATCCACCGGGCGCACCACCGCGGTCGCCAAGTGTCTGCTGGACCACTCCCCCGTATGGACGGAGCGGTTCCGCCACGAAATAGCTGCCTATCGCTCCTTCGTCCGGCACCGCCCGCCGGTGCGGGTGCCCCGGCTCATCGCCGCGGACCCCGACAACTGCGCGCTGGTGGTCGAGCGGATGACGGGCCGTGCGGCGGCGCTGGCCCGCCATCCGGTGGAGGCTCCGCCGCGCGCCGATCTGCGGGCCGCGCTCGGCGCCATCGTCAGGCTCAACACCTGGCGGCCGCCGGCCGGACTGTTCGACGCGCCGCTCGAGTACGGACCGCGGATCGCCCGCTATCACGAGCTGGGCCTGTTCACCGACCGCGATCTGGATGATCTGCAGAAGCTGCTGCACGGTCTCGCGGGCAGCCGGCAGGGGATGGGCCAGTTCTGCCACGGCGACGCCCTGCTCTCCAACATACTGCTGTCCCCGGCCGGCCCGGTGCTCGTCGACTGGGAGCACGCGGGCTGGTATCTGCCCGGGTACGACCTGGCGACGCTGTGGGCGGTGCTCGGGTACGCGCCGGCGGCGCGGCGGCAGATCAGCCAGCTCGCCCAGGCCAACGGGCCGGCGGAGCGGGACGCGTTCCTGGTCAACCTGATGCTCGTACTGACCAGGGAGATCCGGATGTACGAGACGGCGGTGCAGCGCGCGATGCGCGAGCCCTCCCCCGGTACGGGCTCGCCCCCTGCCCAGTCCCCGCCCCGGCAGAGCGGTCTGTCGGCGGGCGAGGAGCAGCGGCTGCTGCTGCGGCGCCTGCACGACGACTGCGCCATGGCACGGCGGGCCGTGCGGGCCGCGGTCGGCACGCGCTGACCCGGCCGGCCCAGAGGCTGTCCGGGGGGAAGACGGCGCTGTGGGCTCCGTGCCGACACACGGGGCGCACCGCGCGTTCGCGAGGCCGGCGCCCCCGCCGCCGGGGCGGCCTCCGCGCCCGTCGAGCGACGGACCGTATACCTTCATTGGTTCACTCCACTGACGCGCCGCAGGCCGGGGCCCCACCGCCGCGAAACTCCGCGAACCCGTGCTGACGTGCGAAATCCTTGCTGTGGCGCATGATTGACGGATCGTGCGGAAGCCGATACCCCTGTAGTCGACTCGGCCCTCCGCAGGCCCTTCGCGCACCACCCGTCACTGGAGGCTGCATTGCAAGGTTCCGTCCCCCCATGCCCGAGAACCCGCCGCGGGCGCGCGCTGAGAGCAGGAGGCGTCGTGGCGTCCGCCGCCCTGCTGCTGCCACTGGTCTCGGCCGGTCCCTCCGCCACCGCAGAACAGCCCCGGTCCGGCACCCTGCAGGGTGAGTTCGCCGCGGCGGCCGCGCGGTACCACGTGCCGCAGAGTGTGCTGCTCGGTGTCTCGTATCTCCAGTCCCGCTGGGACACGCACAGCGGGGCGCCCAGCGTCACCGGCGGCTACGGCCCGATGCATCTGACCGACGCCAGGACGGCGCTCGCCGAGGCACCGCACCACTCGGAGGGCACGGAGGACCCGCGCGGCGACACCTCCCGCAAGGTGAAGACGGTCACCGAGGCCGTACTGCCCAAGACGTCGGAACTCCCCGCGCGGCTGCGCACCCTGGACCGCGCCGCCAAGCTGACCGGGCTGTCCGCCAAGGAGCTGCGCGAGAGCTCCGCCGCCAATGTGCGGGGCGGCGCGGCGCTGCTGGCCGCGGCCCAGCGGGAGCTGGGTGAGCCGCTGAGCAGCGATCCGGCCGAATGGTACGGAGCGGTCGCCCGGTTCTCCGGGGCTGACGACTCCGCGACCGCCGCCACCTACGCCAATGATGTGTACGCGGTGATCAAGGACGGCCAGCGGCGTACCACGGACAGCGGCCAGCAGGTGGCACTGCACGCGGCCCCGCAGATCTCGCCGGACATCTCCCAGGCCGCACAGCTCGGGCTGCGCAAGGCCAGGGCGGGAGAGACCGAGTGCCCGAGCTCGGTCGCCTGCGAGTGGATCCCGGCGGCGTACGCGGAGTTCGGCGACGGCGACTACGGCAACCACGACAAGGCGGAGCGGCCGACGTCCCAGTCGATCGACTACATCGTCATCCATGACACCGAGGGCTCCTGGAACACCACCCTCACGATGGTGCAGGACCCGACCTATGTGTCGTGGAACTACACCCTGCGCTCGTCCGACGGGCACATCGCCCAGCATGTGCCGGCCAAGGATGTCGCCTGGCACGCCGGAAACTGGTACATCAACGCCAAGTCGGTGGGTCTGGAGCACGAGGGCTTCCTCGTCTCGCCGGACGCCTGGTACACGGAGGCGATGTACCGCACGTCCTCGCGGCTGGTGAAGTACCTGTCGCGGAAGTACGACGTCCCGCTGGACCGGCAGCACATCATCGGCCACGACAATGTGCCGGGCACGACGACCGCGACGATCCCGGGGATGCACACGGACCCGGGCCCGTACTGGGACTGGGCGCACTACTTCCAGCTGCTGGGCAAGCCGTTCGTCCCGACGGCGGGCGCGAACGCGGAAGCGGTGACGATCCGGCCCGACTTCGCGGCCCACAAGCCGCCGTACACCGGGTGCGAGAAGGCCGGGGAGGCCTGTGCCCCGCACGGCTCGGGCGCCGTACGGCTGCGCACCGCGCCGGACGAGAACGCGCCGCTGGTGAAGGACATCGGGCTGCGCCCCGGCGGCCAGGATTCCACGACCGACGTCAATGACCTGGGGGCCCGCGCCTCGACCGGCCAGCAGTACGCGGTCGCCGGGCGCGAGGGCGACTGGACAGCGATCTGGTACCTCGGCCAGAAGGCGTGGTTCCACAACCCGCGTACGCAGCCGACGGCGGTGGGCGCCAAGGCGTCGGTGCTGACGCCGAAGGCGGGGGTCGCGGAGGTGCCGGTGTACGGGCGCGCCTACCCGGAGGCGTCGGCGTATCCCGCGGGCGTTCCGGTGCAGACGGTCTCCGCGCTGCCGTACAAGGTGCTCGCCGGCCAGCGGTATGTGGTGGGTGACCTCGCGCCGGGCGAGTACTACTTCGCCCCGACCTTCGACACCACGGGACACCAGGTGGTGCGGGGCAAGGAGATGTACTACGAGATCCAGTTCGGGCACCGGATCGGCTATGTGAAGGCGGCCGATGTGGAGGTGCGGCCGACGCGCCGCTGACCGCAGGAGCTAGGAGCTGGGAGGCCGGGCGTCACGGGCCCGGGGCGTGTTGCGAACGTAGCGGGACTTTCGCCACACGCTCCGGGGCCGGTGGCGCCCGGCCGCTGCCTGTGCCGGTGGGCGCGGTGGGTCAGGGTGCGCGGTGCGTCAGTAGCGCAGTACGGCGGCGATCCGGTCGTGCCCCGCGAGGGTGTCGTCCGGGAGGAACACCACCTCGGCGCCGCTGTCCAGAGCCGCTTCCACCAGTTCGTCGACGATGTCGTCGCGGACATCGGGGCCGGCCACGGGCGGGTCGTCGACGGGGACCAGATGGCCGTCGCTGACCCGGGCCGTACGCCGGAAGTGGTCTTCGAGCGCGACCAGATCCGCCCGCTTCTCGCGCACCGACTCCCACACCTCGTCGAGTCCCGCGGCGAAGGTGCGCCGGCCCTTCGCCTCGTCCAGACGGGTCAGCACCTCGTCCTTCTCGCGGCGCGCGTACTCCTCGATCACGGGCCGCAGTTCCTTCAGCAGCACGGGGGCCGGCCCGTCCGCCAGACCGCCCTTGACGAGCCGGCCGACGGCCGTGTGGCTGGCGTTGCCCACCTCCTCCAGCAGGGCGAGGGCGGGCGCGAGGCCGACCAGGTGGAGCGGCCGGGGCCGGCACGACAGGACCTTGCCCATGGCGGTGTCGACGGACCGCAGGAACCGGCGCGTCTCCTCGTCGGTGAAGGTGCTCGGCGTGTCGCCGATCCGTTCCTCACGCTCGACGTCCCAGCTCTCCTCGGGCGGGGTCATGGGGAAGCCGTCCCCGCGGTGCCCGTGCAGGGACTCGCCGGAGCCGCTCCACAGCTTGGCGCGGTCGGCGGCGACCGCCAGTGCCCAGTACGGCCGGGACTGCGCGGTGGCGGCCACCAGATTCCGGGTGAGATACGTGTCGCTCAGGACGACGCGCTCGGGCACCTCGCGCGGCAGATACCAGATCCGGTGCTCCTGCGCGTCGGCGAGGATCAGCAGCCCGTCGAGTTTGTGGAGCAGGTCGACCTCGGCTACGGCCCGGCCGAGCTGCTCCTTGACCGCGGCGCGCGCCCGCTTGTCCAGCTGCGGTTCGGCGTCCAGCCTGTGGCCGGCTTCCGCGAGCAGGTTCCGCAGCCGCACCACGTCCTGTTCGCTGCGTGGCTCGCGCCGGTGTGTGGGCATCGTCAGGGATACAGCCGGATACGGGCGCGGCGCGCGCAGCTCCCGCAGGACGTCGGGCGTCAGAGCGTTGCTGTCCATGCTGTCCCTTCGCTCGATGAAGGTCCGGCAGCGGGTCGGACGGCCGGCATGCGGGCCCCCAGTCGTGGATCCATTTTGCGGGATGCCGCCGGGTTCCGCAGGAGGGGCGCGCGATCTTCGAGGCGGGTA
The DNA here is from genome assembly GCF_042882605.1 of Streptomyces sp. NPDC058198. NCBI lineage: Bacteria > Bacillati > Actinomycetota > Actinomycetes > Kitasatosporales > Streptomycetaceae > Streptomyces > Streptomyces sp. NPDC058198. The sequence goes on along the minus strand of NZ_JBHVVP010000007.1, from coordinate 19,148 downwards.
CGGCAGGTGGCCCCGCCCGGCACGGGCGGGGCCACCTCTCATAGGGCGTTTCTCAGGCGTCGGGGAAGACGTAGGTCTGTCCGGCGCTCGCCCTGAACGTGTGCTCGCCCCCCGGGAACAGGGTGCTGCGCAGGGTCAGGTCCGTCGTACGGCTCGCGTGGAGGGCGATCCGGCTCGCCCGGCCGCCGGACCAGACGAGATCGAGCGTGACGCCGCCGCGCGCCCGGAGCCCGGTCACCTGGCCGTCGGGCCAGGAGGCGGGCAGTGCGGGCAGCACCTCGACCGGTCCGTGCTGGCTCTGCACCAGCATCTCCGCGACGCCCGACGTGGCGCCGAAATTGCCGTCGATCTGGAACGGCGGATGCGTGTCCCAGAGGTTCGGCAGGGTCGAGCTCTTGAGCTGCTCGGAGAGCATCTTGTGGGCGTGGTCGCCGTCACGCAGCCGTGCCCAGAAGTTGATCTTCCACGCCTTGCTCCACCCGGTGCCGCCGTCGCCGCGCGCGGTCAGTGAGACCTTGGCGGCCTCCGCCCACTCGCTGCCCGCTTCGATCTGCCGGCCCGGGTGGAGCCCGAAGAGGTGCGAGACATGGCGATGGTCGTCCGTCTGGCTGTCGACGTCGGTCTTCCACTCCATCAGCTGGCCCCAGGAGCCGATACGCAGCCCCGGGTCGAGGTTGCCGAGGGTGTCCTCCAGGCGGGTACGGAAAGCGGGGTCGTCCCCCAGGGTCTGCGCGGCCTCCAGCGTATTGGTGAACAGATCGTGGACGATCTGCTGGGACATCGCGGCGCCGACGGTGAAATCACCGTGCTCCGGCGAGTAGCTGGGGGTGACGACGAGCTTCCCGTCGCGCGGGTCGGTCCGCAGGAAGCCGAGCCAGAACTCCGCGGCCTCCTTCATCACCGGGTAGGCGGTGGAGCGCAGATAGTCGGTGGAGCCGTTGAAGCGGTAGTGGTCGTACATCTGCTGGGTGAGCCAGGCGGCGGCCTCGGGGAACCAGAACGACGTCGCCCAGTTGTGCAGGCCGGTGAACCCGTACGGATTGGTCTCGTTGTTCACGACCCAGCCGTCCGACTCGAAGATCTCCTGTGCGGTGCGGCGGCCGGGTGCGCGCATCGACTCGACGTAGCGGTCGTAGGGGGCCGTGGTCTCGGCGAGGTTGGTGACCTCGGCGAGCCAGTAGTTCATCTGCAGGTTGATGTTGACGTGGTAGTCCGCCGACCAGGGCGGTTCTGTGACGTTGTTCCACACGCCCTGGAGGTTCGCGGGCAGCGAGCCCGCGCGTGACGAGGCGATCAGCAGATAGCGCCCGTATTGGAAGAAGAGCGCTTCGAGCGCCCGGTCGGCGGCGCTCGTCCCGCCGGTGTACTGGGTCAGCAGGCTGCTGGTGGGCAGATCGGGGAGCTGCTGGCCGATGTCGAGCGAGACCCGGTCGAAAAGGGCGCGGTAGTCACTCACATGGTCGGCGCGGAGATCGTCGTACGAGCGGCCGGCGGCCGCGTCGACCGCGCCGGTGACGGCCGCGTGCGGGTCGTCGCCCCGGTAGTCCGGATAGGTGTCGGCGTAGTCGGTGCCCGCGGCGAGGACGAACCAGGCCCGGTCGGCGCCGCTGACGGTGAGCGTGCCGTCCGCCCCCGCGCTGACGCTGCCGCCGTCGGTGCGTACCCGGATCTGGGCTTCGAACCGCAGCCCGTTGTCCTGGAGCGCGCCCTTCACGGTGAGCCGGTCGCCGCTCGCCGTGGCGCTGAAGTCGTCGCGCGGTGAGGTGTAGCGCAGGGTGAAGCCGATCTTTCCCGGCTGGTCGGCGGCGAACCGTCCCGCGATGACCTTGCCCGGGTAGGAGGCGAAGAACTCCCTGGTGTACGCGACGCCCTGGTGGCTGTACGCGACTCCGGCGACGGCGGACGCGATGTCGAGGGAACGCCGGTACGAGCCGTCGGGGCCGGTGGGCGCGCCGGGAACGGCCAGCTCCAGATCGCCGAAGACCTGATAGGCGCCGAAGCCGCGCTTCGGCTGGCCGAGCTCGGCGGCGACGGCCTCCGGGGTGAGCTTTCCCTCGGAGTCGAGGCGCTGCTGGACGGAGGCGAGGACACCGGGCCGGGGCTGGGTCCAGTCGCCGTGGTCGTAGCCGCCCCCGGAGCCGGGACCGCCGGTCCACAGGCTCTTCTCGTTGAAGGTGAGCCGCTCGGTGGCGAGCGTTCCGAAGACGCTCGCGCCGAGCGCACCGCTGCCAATGGGGAGCGACTCGCGTTCCCAGTCGGCTGCGGGTGTTTCGTACCAGAGAGTCAATTCATCGGAGGGGTCGGCAGCGGCGGCGGTTCCGGACATGACCGGAATACCCAGCGCCAGGGCGCCTGTTACCCCGATTGCGGACTTGATTGTGGTTCTGCGGCTCATCCCAGGAGTCATGGCCAGTCACGTTAAAAGTCCGATGACTGAATTGGCAAGGGACATGACAAATTCGCCGGGCGGCCGTGCTCGGCCCTCGACCCTCGGCCCTCGGTTCAGTCGGCCGGACCGGCCCTGCCGGTCAGCCCCGGCCGGCCCCGCCGGTCAGCCCTGCTGGAACAGTTCCGCGGGCAGCGGCTTCAGCAGCGCGTAGAGATCGTCGGTGATCGGCCGGTCCCAGCTGGCGATGGTGACCAGGACATTGTCGCTGCGGTCGAACTGCACGCAGGAGATGCGGCTTTCGGAAAGCTTCAGACGGTGGACGATCAGCAGATTGTCCCCCTGCATCACCGGGATGTCCTCGACGGCGACGACCTCGACAGGCTCTTCGTTCTCCAGCGCCAGCAGCAGCTGCGCCACCTCGAACGGGATCTGTCCGTCCTCGAGATCACGGGCCGGGGAGCCCTCCGGCAGATTGCCGATGATCATCGCGGGGCCACGGCCGCCGAACAGGTCGTACCGGAGGAAGACACCCTGGCAGCTGCCGTCGGGCGCGGGCAGCAGACCGGCGCCCAGGTTTCCGGGCCAGTCACCCGGGTCCATGGCCAGGACATCGAAGTCCGGGCCGGCGGGTGTGGCGGCGCTGCGGCGGCGGAGGAAGGACATCCCACCATGGTACGTGTTCGCGCCGCTCCTCCGGAGCCGGGTGGACCGTCTCTCAAGCGGCTGCGGGCGGGGCCGCGCGGACCGGTTTCAGCACGTCGTGACGGGTGGTGCGGGTGGTGCGGACGGTACGAACGGGGCGCATGTGACACGCCCTCGCGGGCGTTGGGGGCACGCCGGAGCCCGCCGCCCCCTCCGCGCCATATCGAGCCCTCCGCCGGACAGGACCCAGGTCACCGGCAGGGTCCGGACACCTGGGGCACCGGCAGGGTCCGGCCCCCTGCCGCCGGCCTCCTCGCCCGTCAGGTGAGGTCGAACTCCCCGTCACGCGCGTTGATCACGAAGGCCCGCCACTCGGCCGGGCTGAAGATCAGCGACGGGCTCTCCGGCCGGCCGCTGTTCCGCATGGCGATGAAGCCTTCGACGAAGGCGATCTGGACGTCGCCCGTTCCTGTGCTGCCCGACTGCCAGTCCGCGTTGCTCAGATCGAGATCCGGCTTGTCCCAGCCTGAAAGCGGCTGGTGGGTGGTGGTGCTCTCGGCCACGTCCTGCTCCTCCCGCTGCGTCGTCCGGGGTCAGACTAGCGAGCGCCGCCGGTCCCGGACAGGCCGCGGAGGAAGGGCACGGCCCACACCCCATCAGATTCCGAACTCCTCCAGCGCCGCCAGGAATTCCGCCGGCCGCATGCTGTGCACCAGATGGCCGGCCTCGATCGTGACCAGCCGGCAGTCCGGGATCCGGTCCGCCATCCACGCGAACTTCTCCTGGGCGATATGGCTGTCGGCGCCGCCCGCGATGACCAGCGCGGGCACCGTGACGCGGTCGAAGCGCTCCCGCCACCGCGGGTCCGGCTCATTGAGCTGGGCGTCGATGGAGGGTACGAGAGCCCAGTCGTAACCCGGCTCGCCCCCCGGCCGCTCGGCCGGCGGCCGGGGCGGATCCAGCGGAAAGAGCGGCGGGCTCTCCTCAAGGACGAGCCTGCGGAACAGCTCGGGTGACTCCTGCGCCAGCAGATACGCCGCGAACCCGCCCATGGAGTGCGCGACGACATCCACGCCCGCCAGACCGAGGGCCGCCAGAAAACCGCGCAGTTCGTCGCGGTACCCCGGCAGGGAGTAGTCGCCCGGCCAGTCGCTCAACCCGTGACCGCTGAGATCCACGGCGATGACCCGACGCCTGCCCGCGAGCCGCTCGGCGATCTCGGTCCAGTCCTGGCCGCTGCCGCAGCGCCCGTGGACGAGCACCACCGGCTCCGCGTCCTCGGCGCCCCAGACGCGATGAGCGAGCCGGACGCCGTTCACCGCCACGCTGTGTACGCCGGGATCCAGGAAGGCCGCGACCGTACGGACGAAGGCCCCCGCGCCGTCCAGCCACAGGTAGTGCGCCGCGCCGGGCTGTACGGCGAACGAGCCCTGCGGGAACAGCTCCGCGAGCTGACGGGCCCGCTCAGGCCGCGGCCCGGCGTCCAGTTCCCCGGCGAGCACCAGCACCGGCGTGTCCACCGCGGCGAGCGCCGCCCGCGTCGCGTCCGGGTCGAACGCGCCGTCTCCGTAGAAGGCGGCCGCCGCCTCCCCGTTCCGCTGCTCGTCGGTGGACGCGGCGTGGGCCCTGGCCGCGTCGCCCCAGCGCCCGTAGCCGAGGGGCGCCAGGCTGTCCCACGCCTCGGGCGTCGCCCGCCCTCGTACGACCTCCTCGAAGGCGGCCAGGCCCGCCGCGTACCAGGGCTCGCCGACGCGCAGGTCCACGGCCTCGCGCCGGTCCTGCTCGGTCACCTCGATCCCGACCGCCCTCATCCCCGGGGTCACCAGGATGAGGGACCTCAGCCGCCGCGGATACCGGGCCGCGTAGAGGGTGGCGAGATTCCCGGACGCCGAGTGCCCGAGGAGGTCGAAGCGATCCAGGCCGAGGTGGGAGCGCAGCGCCTCCACATCGTCGACCTGGCGGTCGCATCGGTACGTCGACGGGTCGTCCGGCACCGCGGAGCCGCCCGTCCCCCGTGGATCGAGCAGCACCAGCTGCCGGTGGGCGGAGAGTCCACCCAGGTCGCCGAGATACGCCGCCGACGCCATCGGCCTGCCCGGCAGACACACCAGGGGCTCGCCCTCCCCAAGGAGGCGATAGGCCAGTTCCGTTCCGTCGTGCGCGCTGAACGTGGGCATGGCGCGATCCTCACAGCCCGCCGACGATCACGGCAACGGCTTTCCGCACCGGATGAACGGACGAGGCCATCGACTTCGTGCGCGCCATCGAGCCGGGCCGTCCACCGGCGTGGACCCGCCCTACGCCTGCGGCAGCGGCGGATTCGCCAACTGCGGCCCGTGTCCGGCGAGATAGAGCTTCAGGGCGCACTGATCCTCGGCCTCGACGTACACCTGCTGCCCCCAATGAGAGCTGAGACGGTGCGCGACATCGACCAGCCGGCGGCGCTCCTCCGGCGAGTACGCGGGGAACCGGACCCAGCCCCGTTCGGCGATCACGTTGCCGAGATCACTGAACAACACCGCCCGCGCACGCTGCTCTTCCTCCTCGGTCAGTGGCGTGGTGCCGCCTTCCGCAGGCTGCAACCGGACGTTGTGAAGGTCTCGGATCACTGGCTACTCACCGTTCGTCGGGTCTGTTCCGGAGAGACTATCGGCGCGGCCGGCGGCCAGTACTGCATGATTTCCCCGAGTCACGTACGACTTGAGCCGCCGTTGTTGCCGGTGGGCAAGAAGTCGGGCCGGCCGCCGACATGGTCACGGCGGGCAACTGGTCGACGGCATAAGGTGGCGAACCAGAACGGTACGGTTCGTGGGACCGGACCTACGACCTGTTCCGGCGCTGGCAGCGCGACGGCGCCTGGAGGCCGTCCGGGTGCCCCGCCCCGGCCTGGGCCGACCGCGCACCCGGCCGGACAAGGTCGCGCCGATAAGGCGTACGGCTCCCGCGCGAACCGCGCCTACCTGCGGAGACGCGGCTCGCCACCCACATCGCCACGCAGCGACGCCAAGGATGCGTCAATCGGTGGCGACGGACGTTCCGCCCCATTCCTCCGGGGCAACATCTGCGAGCGTCTCCGAGAACGTCCACTGGTGGCCCGCAAGGTCCTCGGCGGTGTACTGCCGTTCGCCGTACTCGAAGTCGGTCGGTTCCATGATGATGCGTGCGCCATGGTCTCGGGACCGCTCGTAGTGGGCGCCAACGTTTTCCACACGCACCGTCACCGAGTGTGTGACCTCGCCGGGGCGTGGCGGGCGGCGATCATGTCGTACATCTCCGACGATCACGGCACCATCGCCGAAACTGAGCTGAGCGCGGTGGTCCTCGCCGATCCGCACCCGCTCGGCGAACCCGAAGGCTGCACCAAGCCAGGCGACCGCCTCGCGCACATCGGGATAGATCAGGACGGGGATAACCGTCGACGCCGGAATGGAGCGATTCGGCTTCATGACTGACTCCAGACGTTTGGGCCGCGCCGCGCGACTGAAGTACGTACCCACCAGCGGACGCCAGGGCTGCTCGTCACCGGAGACCTTCGCGGACGCGGAAGAAGGTCGTCCAATCTCAGCCCTAATTTAGCGGAGCAGCATCTGCGTGAGCCGCCACAGCCGCTGCGGCAGGTCGGCCCATGCCTGGATAGCCTCCGGGGATGGATTTTCGACTGGCGGCGTACGCCGTGTGTATCGAGGACGGGCGGGTGCTGCTCGCTCATGCCGTGCGGCCGGACGGCGAGAAGACGTGGACTCTTCCGGGCGGCAGGGTCGAGCACGCGGAAGATCCGTTCGACGCGGTGATCCGGGAGGTCGCCGAGGAGACCGGTTTGGATGCTGTGGTTGAACGCCTGCTGGGCGTGGACTCACGGGTGATCCCGGCGGCAGAGCGCCGCTTGCCCGGTCGGCCCGAGCTCCAGAATGTGGGCATCTTCTACCAGGTCCGCATCACCGGCGGCGAACTCCGGCCTGAGCCGAACGGCGAAACCGCCGAGTCGGTCTGGACTCCGGTCCCCGACATCGCTCGCCTCGGCCGATCCTCGCTGCTTGACATCGGCCTCGCCCTGGCGCAGACCGTTCCGGCAACCGGCCACGTCGCTCCCGTCCCGGTCGGCGGCCTGATCCGGCACTGAGGTCACCACCAAGAGTCATAGAGGGCGCGGCGAACGGGGCGTAGGGAAGGAAGCCGGGGCGTGGACCTCAGGACGCGCTGAAGCGCTCCCTCAGCTCACGCTTGAGGATCTTCCCGCTGGCGTTGCGCGGCAGCCACGCCACGAACAGGACCCGCTTCGGGGCCTTGAAGTGGGACAGCTTCTCGCGTGCGTGGGTGAGGAGTTCGGCCTCGGTGACCTCGCCGCGCGGGACGACGACGGCGGTGACGGCCTCGATCCAGCGGTCGTCGGGCAGTCCGATGACGGCGGCCTCGGCGACGGCCGGATGGGTGTAGAGGGCATCCTCGACCTGCCGCGAAGCGACCAGCACGCCACCGGAGTTGATGACGTCCTTCACCCGGTCGACCACGGTGTAGAAGCCCTCGGTGTCCCGCACCGCGAGGTCGCCGGAGTGGAACCAGCCGTCGCGGAAGGCCTCCGCCGTCTCCACCGGCTTGGCCCAGTAGCCCTCGCAGAGCTGCGGAGACCGGTAGACGACCTCGCCGGCCGTGCCGTCAGGGACCTCCTTGCCGTTCTCGTCGACGACCCGTGCCTCCACGAAGCGGACGGGCCTGCCGCAGGAGTCCATCCGGCCCTCGTGCTCGTCAGGGCCGAGGACGGTGGCGAGCGGACCGATCTCGCTCTGCCCGAAGCAGTTGTAGAAGGCGAGCGACGGCAGCCGGCCCCGCAGCCGTTCCAGTACGGGCACCGGCATGATCGACGCGCCGTAGTACGCCTTGCGCAGCCCGCTGAGGTCGCGTGCGGCGAATTCCGGGTGGCCGGCCAGGGCGATCCATACGGTGGGCGGCGCGAAGAGGCTGTCCGCACGGCCCGCGCCCACCAGATCGAAGATCGTCACCGGATCCGGTGCGTCCAGGATCGTGTTCTCCGCGCCGACCGCGAGATACGGCAGCAGAAAGACATGCGTCTGCGCGGAGTGGTAGAGCGGCAGCGAGTGGACGGGCCGGTCGGTCTCGCGCAGATCCAGGGCGGTGAGGGCGCTGGCGTACTCATGGACCAGGGCGCGGTGCGTCATCATCGCGCCCTTGGGCAGCGCGGTGGTGCCCGAGGTGTAGAGGAGCTGGACCAGGTCGCCCGGGTCGCCCTCGCGTTCGTACGGCTTCGGGGTGTCCAGCGCGGTGAGCAGGGAGTCGTCGGTGTCCCGCAGGGCGCGGACCGGTACGCCTGCGGGGAGCCGTCCGGCGAGGGCGGGGTCGGCGAGTACGAGGGCGCTGCCCGACTGCGCGACGAGGTACGCGAGATCGTCGCCGGTGAGGTGCTGGTTGACCGGTACGTGGACGAGCCCGGCCCGCGCGCAGGCGAGGAAGGCGATCAGATACACGTCCGAGTTGTGTCCGTAGGCCGCGACCCGGTCACCGTCGGCCAGCCCGTGGGCCCTGAGCAGGGCGGCGGCGGTGGAGACGGCCGCGTCCAGCTCGGCGTACGTCCAGACGCGGTCCGCGTACCGTACGGCGACGCGGTCCGGGATCCGTGCGGCGCTGCGGCGCACGACGCCGTCGACGGTGCTGTCGAGCAGGTCCGGGAACATGTCGTCCCGGGCGCGGTTCGCGGCGGTCTCCCCGATGCTGTCCCCGATGCTGCCCTCGGCGCTCTCCTCGGCGTTCATGGCGCGATCCTCCGTGGAGCCGTACGGCGGGTCAAGAGCACGGACACCGGACGGAATTCACGGGCTGATGGCGAGGAAGACGAACGCGGCGAAGATCCCCAGATGGACCCCGCCCTGCAACAGCGTGGCCCGGCCCGGGGCCACGGTCAGGGCGCCCACCACCACGGTGAGGGCGAGCATCACCATATGGGTCGCGCTCAGCCCCAGCACCAGCGGTCCGTTCAGCCAGATGGTGGCAAGCGCGATGGCCGGGATCGTCAGCCCGATGCTGGCCATCGCGGAGCCCAGCGCCAGGTTGAGGCTCGTCTGTACCCGCTCGCGGCGGGCGGCGCGGACGGCGGCGAGCGTCTCGGGCGCCAGCACCAGCAGGGCGATGACGACACCGACCACGGCCTGCGGCAGCCCCGCCGACTCCACCCCCGACTCGATGGTGGGGGACACCGCCTTCGCGTCCCCGACGACGGCGACCAGCGCCACGAGGAGCATCACCAGGCTCAGGGTCGTCGCACGCCGGCTGGGCAGCGGTGCGTGCGCGTCCTCCTCCCGTACCTCACCCTCCTGGGTGACGGGCAGGAAGTAGTTGCGGTGGCGCACGGTCTGTACGGCGACGAACAGCCCGTACAGCGCGAGCGAGGCGACCGCGGCGAAGGCCAGCTGGGCCGGCGAGAACTCGGGTCCTGGCTTGCTGGTGGTGAAGGTCGGCAGGACGAGGGTGAGGGTGGCCAGCGTCGCGACGGTGGCCAGTGCGGCGCCCGTGCCCTCGGCGTTGAACACGGCGACCCTGCTGCGGACCGCTCCCACCAGCAGGCACAGGCCCAGGATGCCGTTGCAGGTGATCATGACGGCGGCGAAGACGGTGTCCCGGGCGAGCGAGGCGGTCTTGCTACCGCCGTCGATCATCAGGGTGACGATCAGCGCCACCTCGATGACCGTGACCGCGACGGCGAGGACGAGCGAGCCGAACGGCTCCCCCACCCGGTGGGCGACGACTTCGGCGTGGTGCACGGCGGCGAGCACCGCGCCCGCGAGACACAGGGCGACCAGCCCGACCGCGAAGCCGGGCAGCTGCCGCCCCCAGCTGAGCACCAGGGCGACGATCGCGAGCAGGGGCACCACCACGGTCCACTGGGACGTCAGCGACCTGATGCCGGTGCTCGCACTCATGCGGCACACGCTGCCAGAGGCGGCGGAGGCACGCGCGGTGGGCTGCGCCAGACGGCACGCGCGTCTCCGGGACCGCCGGGCCGCATGTAGTAAAGGGGTTGACAGCACCCGCGTCCCGCAAGAAAGTTTCAGCCGTTGATCTAGATCCCGAAAGATACTTTCAAGGGGGAGGCTTCCTGGTGGCACCGATTCCCTTCGCCGCGGGCCCGCCCCGCGCCGAGACGGCCGGACCGGGTTGCGGGGCCGGGACACGTTCGGGCCGGGGGCCCAGCTCCGGGAGGCGGACGCTGCGGCGGGGCACCCCCGAGCGGGCGGGGCTGATCCCCGGTCAGCTGGAGCGGCTGGTCATCGACGCGATGGCCTTCCTCGGCCCGTCCCCCGCGCACCCCTGGTACGCCGGGGCCGTGCTGCTCGCCGGGCGGGGTGGCACAGTGGCGTTGCACCGGGCGATCGGCACGGCCGTGCGCTATGCGGCGTACGACGAGAAGTCCGACACCGGAGTGGAGTTCCCGGCCGACCGGCAGATCGCGATGGCCGAGGACACGGTCTTCGATCTCGCCTCCGTCTCCAAGCTGTTCACCTCGGTCCTCGCCGTCCAGCAGATCGAGCGCGGCGCGCTGGAGCTGGAGGCGAAAGTCACCACGTACCTCCCGGAGTTCGGGGGCGGCGGCAAGCAGGACATCACGGTGCGCCAGCTGCTGACCCATACGTCCGGCTTCCGCTCCTGGATTCCGCTCTACGCGGCGCCGACCCGCGAGGGCAAGCTCCAGCTCCTGTGGAACGAGGCGCCCGCGCATCCGCCCGGCACGGTCTATCTGTACTCGGACCTCAATCTGATCTCGCTTCAGCTGATCCTGGAGCACCTCACGGGGCACCCGCTGGACGCCCTGCTCCGGACCGGGATCACCGCTCCGCTCGGGATGCACCGCACCCGCTACAACCCGCCCGCCTCCTGGAAGCCGAAGATCGCCGCCACCGAGGACGCGCGGCCGCCGTGGTCCGGTCTCGACCGGGGGCCGGTCTGGGGCGAGGTCCATGACGAGAACGCGTACAGCCTCGGCGGGGTCGCGGGCCACGCCGGTGTCTTCTCCTGTGCCTGGGACCTCGCGATCCTCGCCCGTACGCTCCTGAACGGCGGCGCGTACGGCGGGGCCAGGATCCTGCGCCCGGAGTCCGTGGAGCTGATGTTCACCGACTTCAACACCGGCTTCCCCGGTGACTCCCACGGTCTGGGCTTCGAGCTCTACCAGCACTGGTACATGGGCGCGATGGCCACTCCGCGCACGGCGGGCCACACCGGATTCACCGGCACCAGTCTCGTCCTCGACCCGACGACCGACTCCTTCCTGATCGTGCTCGGCAACTCCGTTCATCCCGTACGTGGCTGGCGCTCCGGCAGTGGGCCGCGGGTGGCGGCCGCCGACCGGCTGGCGCGCGCGGTCGCGGTCCGGCCCCAGCGGGGCCGTACCGCCTGGTTCTCCGGCATGGCGAGCGGCACGACGGCCACGCTCACGCTGCCCCCGGTCGTGCCGGCCTCGGGGCACGCGCGGCTGCGCTGTTCCCTGTGGTGGGACACCGAGCCCGGGAGCGACGCGCTGTTCCTGGAGGCTTCGGCCGACGCGGGGTCGAGCTGGCGGCCGGTGCCCTTCACGACCGTACGTACGGGGCAGGAGCAGCGGACCCATCCGGCGGGCACGGCCACCGGCTGGTCGGGCCGGGTCTGGCACCGGCTGTCCGCGGACCTCGCCGCCTGGCGCGGCGCGGAGGTACGGCTGCGCTGGCGATACACGACGGACCGGCGGTATGTGGGGCGGGGCGCGTACGTGGAGGGGCTGCGGGTCGAGGACGGCAGCCGTACCGTCTTCGACGAGGCGCGGCAGGGGGACGCGGACCGTATCGAGGCGTCCGGCTGGGTGACGTCCGCGGACTGAGACCACGGCCGGACCGGCTGAGGCCACCGCCGGACCGCTCGACACCACCGCCGGCCCGCCTGACGCCACCGCCGGCCCGCTCGATATCACCGTCGGTCCGCGCGGCGGCCGTGCTCACCGCCCCAGCGCCGCCATCGCGGCGTTGTGGCCGGGCACTCCGCTGACCCCGCCGCCGCGGACCGCGCCCGCGCCGCAGAGCAGCACGTTCGCGTGCGCCGTCTCCACGCCCCAGCGTCCTGTCCCCTCGGCGGCGTAGGGAAAGGAGAGGTCGCGGTGGAAGATATGGCCGCCGGGCAGCCGCAGTTCACGTTCGAGGTCGAGCGGGGTCTTCGCCTCGATGCAGGGACGGCCGTCCTCGTCCACCGCGAGACAGTCGGCGATCGGTTCCGCGAGGCAATCGTCCAGTTGGGCGAGGGTGGCGGCGAGCAGCTCCGCGCGTACGGCGTCGTTGTCTTGGGCGAACAGCCGCGCGGGGGTGTGCAGTCCGAACAGGGTCAACGTCTGGTAGCCCTGGGCGGCGAGTTCGGGGCCGAGGATCGACGGGTCCGTAAGCGAGTGGCAGTAGATCTCGGACGGCGGGGCGCTCGGCAGCCGGCCCGCGGCCGCCTCCTGGTAGGCGGTGGCCAACTGCCCGTAGCCCTCGGCGATATGGAAGGTTCCCGCGAAGGCCTCGCGGGGATCGACGGACCGGTCACGCAGCCGCGGCAGCCGGCTCAGCAGCATATTGATCTTGAGCTGGGCGCCCTCGGCGGCGGCGGGGGGCTCCTCACCGAGGAGTGCGGCGAGGGCCTGGGGCGACGCGTTCACCAAGACCTGGCGGGCCGTCACCGTACCGCTCGCGCCGCCGTTGTCCCCGGCGCCGGTGTCCCCGCCTCCGTCGTCCGTACGGAACGAGATCTCGGCGCGCTGTCCGTCGGTGTCGATCCGGGTCGCCTCGTGCCCGGTGACGATCTCCGCGCCCGCGGACCTGGCGGCGGCGGCCAGCGCGTCGGTGAGGGCGCCCATCCCGCCGACGGGCACGTCCCAGTCGCCGGTGCCGCCGCCGATCACGTGGTAGAGGAAGCAGCGGTTCTGCACGAGCGACGGTTCATGGGCGTCGGCGAAGGTGCCGATCAGGGCGTCGGTCAGCACCACGCCGCGTACGAGGTCATCGCTGAACCGCTCCTCGATCGCGACCCCGATGGGCTCCTCGAACAGCGTCCGCCAGGCGGTTTCGTCGCCGATCCGTTCACGCAGGGCCTCGCGGGTGGGCAGCGGCTCCGTGAGCGTGGGGAAGACCCGCTCGGCGACCCGCCCCGTCATCGCGTAGAAGTCCTGCCAGGCCGCGTACTCCGCCTCGCCGCCGGTCAGAGCGGCGAAGGAAGCGCGGGTACGCCCCTCGCCCACCAGCAGTCCGCCGCCACCCTGCGGGGTGTACGAGGACACGGTGCGCTTGCGCACGGCAAAGCGCAGACCCAGCTCCCGCACGATCTTCTCGGGCAGCAGGGAGACCAGATAGGAGTAGCGGGAGAGCCGTGCGTCCACCCCCGCGAAGGGGCGGCTGGACACCGCCGCGCCTCCGGTGTTCCCCAGGCGCTCCAGCACGAGAACGGAGCGCCCGGCGCGGGCGAGATAAGCGGCGGCGACCAGACCGTTGTGGCCGCCGCCCACGATGACGACGTCGTACGAGACATGTGCGGGCATGGCCCTTGGTAGCACGAGGATGATCGCGAAGCCAAGGGTGCGCGGCTGCCGTGGCCGGAGGCCGACGGGTCGCACCCCTGCCGCCCGGGTCGCCGCCCTGCCGTCAGCCGCCCCGCGCGCCGGGTTGCTGCCGGAGCGCGGCCACCTGGCGGTACAGCTCCGCCGCTTCCGCTCCCCTGCCCAGCCGTTCCAGGCAGTGCGCCTCGTCGTTGCGGCTGGCCAGGGCGTCCGGGTGGGCGGGGCCCAGGATCCGGTCGCGGGCTCCCGCGACCTGGCGGTAGACGGACAGCGCCTCGGGCCAGCGGCCCAGCCAGCCCAGGCCGACGGCGATCTCCCGGCGGCTGACGAGCGTGTCGGGGTGGTCGGGGCCCAGGACCCGTTCGCGGATCGCGCAGACAGCGCGGGCCTCGGCGAGGGCCTCCGCCCAGCGGGCGAGCCGGCCGAGATTGACGCCGAGGCCGTGCCGGGCCCGCAGGGTCTCGGGATGCAGCGGTCCGTGGACACGGGTGCGGTCGTCGGCCAGGGCCCTGTACAGCTCCAGGGCTTCCGCGCTGCGGCCGAGGCTGCCCAGGCTGATACCGGTCTCGTAGCGGGCGGCGAGCGTGTCGGGGTGGTCGGGGCCGAGCGCCTGGGCGCGGGCCGCGGCCACCTCCCGGTAGCCCGCCAGCGCCTCGGGCCAGCGGCCCAGCCGGCCGAGCGCGTAGGCCACTTCGTACTGGGAGACCAGGGTGTCGGGATGGCCGGCGCCGAGCACCCGGGAGCGGCTCGCGGCGACCTCGTGCGCGAGCCGGTACGCGTCGTCGAGCCGTCCCAGCCTGCCGAGGTTGTACGCCAGGTTGTGGCGGCAGCGCAGGGTGTCCGGATGGTCGGGCCCCATCGTGCGCTCGCGGGAGGCGAGCACCGCCGCGAACGCCTGGTGGGCCTCGAAGTGGCGGCCGAGCTGCCCCAGGACGTACGCCATCTCCTGGCGGGCGGCGAGCGTCTCCGGGTGGTCGGGGCCGAGGGTCCGCTCGCGCCCCTCGGCGACGCGGGTGAACTCACGCAGCGCGTCCGCCGTCCGCCCGGTCCTGCTGAGGGTGAACCCGACCTCGTACCGGCTGCCGAGGGTGTCCGGGTGATCGGGGCCGAGGGTGTGTTCGCGCTCCGCGGCGACCGCCCGGTGCACCTCGCCCGCCTCCTCCCAGCGGCCCAGCCGGCCGAGGCTCAGACCGGCGTTGTGTCTGCTGGTGAGGACGGCGAGATGCTCAGGCGACGGGGTGGGCCGCGCGGAGCCGGCGGAGGTACGGGCGGCGGCGCGCGGGTCCGCCGGGCTGGTCCACTCGCCGGTCAGGCCGGCGGTGTGGTCGGGCGGGGTGGGCCGCGGGACCGAGACGCCGGTCGCCTTGTGTCCTGTCGTCATGCCCCAGGTCCAGGACGGCAGCCGGGACTCGCTCGCCGACGGCCCGGGCACCCCGGAGAGGGACGGGGCCCGGCCCTCGTCCGGAGCGGGTACGGCCACGAAGTGGTGACGGCTCATGGCCGGGCGCGCGGCGCCGAACCTGCGCCGGAGGTCCCCCGCGTCGGCGGGCCGCTCCTCGGGCGTCTTGCCCAGCAGATCGAGGACGATCCGGTCGAAGAAGACGGGGAGGTCGGAGCGGTGTGTACGGGGCGGCTCCGGCACGGTGTCGCGGTGGCCGACCAGCACCGCCCAGGCGTCGTCCAGGTCGAACGGCGGTGCGCCGGTGGCGATCTCGTACAGCACACACCCCAGCGAGTACAGATCACTGCGGTGGTCGACATGGCCGCCGCCGATCTGCTCGGGCGACATGTAGTGCGGGGTGCCCATGGCGATGCCCGTGCCGGTGAGCCGCGAGGTGAAGCCGATGTCGTGGCCGAGGCGGGCGATGCCGAAGTCACAGATCTTCACCGTGCCGTCGGTGAGCCGCATGATGTTGGCGGGCTTCAAGTCGCGGTGGATGATGCCCTGTTCATGCGTGTACGCGAGGGCGTCGGCGACCTGCTCGGCGATGTCGACGACATCGGGCACGGGCAGGGGCAGCTGTTTGTTGTCCTCCAGCAGCTGGCTGAGGTTGCGTCCCTCCAGCAGCTCCATCACGAGATAGAGGACGCCCTCGTCCTCGCCGAAGTCATGGACGACGGTGACACCCCGGTGCTGGAGAGCCGCCGCGACCCGCGCCTCACGGCGGAACCGCTCGCGCATGATCCGGGTGAAGGAGTGGTCCTGCTGAGGTCCCAGCGGCTTGAGGCACTTGACCGCGACGCGCCGGCCGAGCGATTCGTCGCGCGCCTGCCACACCTCTCCCATCCCCCCGCGCCCGATCAGATCGAGCAGCCGGTAGCGGCCCTGGATCAGCCTGGTCTCCGCCATCGCGTGCTGTCGCCCCCGTCGCCTCGCTACGCCCTCCCCGGCCCGTCCAGTATGGCCGCCCGGCTGTGCGCGGTGCACGGGGCGGGACGGGTGCCGGGGCCTGTCCCTCTCGGAGGTCCGCCCTGGCCGGGCGGGGCCGGTCACTCTCCTCACAGAAGTGTGCGGGCTCCCGCGCCGGACGCGAAGGAGCCCACGCGCGCGGCTGTCCTTCGCACGCCCAAAATGGTGCGCGCCCGGAATGGTGCGCGCCGGCGCCTGCCGGGCGAACCCGCGCCCGGCGTAGCACGATGGCTGCATGCTGCTGGCACCGCTCGCCCATGTCTCCCGGGAGGTCGCCGAGACGTCGGCCAGGTCCCGGAAGATCTCCCTGCTGGCCGGACTCTTCCGTACGGCCGGTCCCGAGGACGTGCCCGTCGTCATCCCCTATCTGGCCGGGCGGCTGCCCCAGGGCCGGATCGGGGTCGGCTGGAACGCCCTGAAGGACCCGCCCCCGGCGGCGGACCGGGCCACGCTGACCGTGCACAAGGTCGACGACACCTTCAGCGCCCTCGCGGCCGTCGCGGGCCCCGGCGCACAGGGCGAGCGCCGACGGCTGGTGCAGGAACTGCTGGGCGCGGCCACCGGCGAGGAGCAGCGCTTCCTGGTGGGGCTGATCTCCGGCGAGGTGCGCCAGGGAGCGCTGGACGCCGTCGCCGTGGAGGCGCTCGCGGAGACCTCGGGCGCTGCCGCCGGCGCCGTCCGGCGGGCGGTGATGCTGGCCGGCTCGTTGCAGCGGGTGGCCGAGCGGCTGCTCGCCGACGGCCCGTATGTGCTGGAGGAGTTCCAGCTGACCGTGGGCCGGTCCGTACTGCCGATGCTCGCGCAGAGCGCCGGAGGTGTCACGGAGGCGATCGGCCGGCTCGGGAGCTGCGCCGTCGAGGAGAAGCTCGACGGCATCCGGGTGCAGGTGCACCGGGACGGCTCCACGGTACGGATCTTCACCCGCACGCTCGACGACATCACGGACCGGCTGCCCGAGGTGACCGCGGTCGCGCGGGAACTGGACGGCGACCGCTTCGTGCTGGACGGGGAGGTCATCGCGCTGGACGAGGAGGGCAGGCCCCGGCCGTTCCAGGAGGTCGCGGGCCGGGTCGGCTCACGTACCGATGTGCGCTCGGCCGCCGCGGCGGTGCCGCTCTCCCCCGTCTTCTTCGACATCCTCGCGGCCGACGGCGAGGATCTGCTCGATCTGCCGTGCGCGGACCGGTACGAGGCGCTGGCCCGGCTGGTGCCGGAGCCGATGCGGGTACGGCGGATCGTCGTCGCCGGCCGGTCCGACGACGGCGGACGCGCCGCCGAGGAGTTCTTGCGGGACACCCTGGAGCGGGGACACGAGGGGGTGGTGGTCAAGGGACTCGACGCGCCGTACAGCGCGGGCCGGCGCGGCGCGGGGTGGCTGAAGGTGAAACCGGTGCACACCCTGGACCTCGTGGTGCTGGCCGCCGAGTGGGGCCATGGCCGGCGCACCGGCAGACTCTCCAATCTGCATCTGGGCGCGCGGCGGCGGGACGGCTCGTTCGTGATGCTCGGCAAGACCTTCAAGGGGCTGACGGACGCGATGCTGGAGTGGCAGACCGAGCGCCTGGGGGAACTGGCGGTCCGGGACGACGGCTTCACCGTGACCGTACGTCCTGAACTGGTGGTCGAGATCGCCTATGACGGGCTGCAGCGGTCGTCCCGCTATCCGGCGGGGGTGACGCTGCGCTTCGCCCGGGTGATCCGTTACCGCGAGGACAAACCGGCGGCGGAGGCGGACACGGTCGGGACGGTGCTGGCGGCCCACGGCCGGGACGCGGGACCACAGGACTGAGCGTGTCGGGCCGCGCCGGACGTGCGGTGCCTCGGTCTTTACGGGCCGCCTCGGTTCTTAAGAAACGCCTCGTTCCTTGAGGACCCGGGACCGGCATCGCGCCGGTCCCGGGATCCGCACCGCTACTGGGCCGTGCCGCGCGGGACGACGGTCGAGAGCACCGTCGGCAGTGCGTGCCAGTCCGCCGAGATCAGGCTGGCGTTCCGCTGGGCCAGCAGCGTCAGCCGGTCGCGGGCCTGCTGCTCGGTGGGGCTGGTGCCGTCGATGGCGGGCGCCACGTTGTGCGCGTCCGTCATCAGCAGGAAGTAGTGGCGCTGGTCGTACCAGGCGGTGTCGAAGCCACTGGCCGCGTAGCCGGAGGCGTCGCCGTCGAAGAAGACGAACCAGGGCCTGATCGACGCGTCCGCGTACCGGGTGCGGGGATCGCCGGCCGCGACGCCGTGGACGGCGGGGAAGGCCGCGGCCTCGCTCAGCCGTCCTGCCACCTTGAGGTCACGCAGATAGGTGGCGTACTCACGGTCGGTCCACAGGGTGTCGAGCGGGTTCTGCTCCTCGACCGTGCCGGGGATGAGCTCGACGATGAACTTGCCGGCCAGCTGCGCGCGGGTGGGCCAGGCGCCGGCCTGGGCGGCCTGGTCGAGGTCGCTGTGACCGCCCACCAGGTCGGCCGGGCGGTAGAGCGCGTCGCCGAGCTTACTGCCGAGCAGCGCGTCGAGGGCGGCGGGGCCGCGTCCCGACTTTCCCTGGAATCCGTCCTTCAGCTCGATCTTGAGGACGATGGGGCGGTGGCCCTGGTTGGCGTCGTGCCAGGCTCTGATGTCGGCCAGGCAGCCGGCCAGATCGCGGTTCTGCGCACCGGTGCGCAGCCCGCTCGCGTTGGCGGCGTTCACGCAGTTGTTGTCGTTGCCGATCGGATTGTCGTGCGACACGCGCCAGGAGGCGCCGAACACATTGGTCCATACGTCGAGTTCGAGCATCCCGGCACCGGAGTCCAGCGCGTCCGCGAAGTAGGGGAAGGTGGTCTTCACGTACGCGTTGTGGACACCGACCCCGGTGGTGGAGGAGTACGGCAGCTGAGCGGGGTCGGCGGCGTGGGCCGGGGTGGTGACGAGAGCGAGCACTGCGACGGCACCGGCCGCCACCGTGGTGCGAAGGAGCTTTGCCATATTCCTTGTTCCTCCCGTTGCGCATGTCTTGGGCATGTCAACCGTGGAGGAGCGTAAAGGAGTTCGGTGACGCGCGGGAGGACGCGAGCTTACGTAACTGATCACGCAAGCGACCAGCAGGGGGCGGCCGGCGCGGCCGGCCGCCGGACAGCGAGCAGCGCGCCCCGCCGCTTGCTCGCGGCGGGGCGCGC